>NZ_JBIVNB010000002.1:0-37491 GCF_044753345.1 Kitasatospora sp. NPDC088391 | reverse complement strand
GGGGCCCCCCCGGGGGGGGGGCCCCCCCGGGGGGGGCGGGGCCGCCGGGGGGGCGGGGGGGGCCCCCCCCCCCCACACCCCGGGGGGGGGGCGGCCCCCCGCCCCGCCCCCCCACTGCCGTCACGCGTTCCCGGTCACTTGCGCTTGCGCTTCTCCCGGACCCGGACCGAGATCGAGATCGGGGTGCCGACGAAGCCGAACTCCTCGCGCAGGCGGCGCTCGATGAAGCGGCGGTAGCCGGCCTCCAGGAAGCCCGAGGCGAACAGCACGAACCGCGGCGGGCGGGTGCCCGCCTGGGTGCCGAACAGGACGCGCGGCTGCTTGCCGCCGCGGATCGGGTGCGGGTGGGCGGCCACCAGCTCGCCCAGGAAGGCGTTCAGGCGCGCGGTCGGGATGCGGGTCTCCCAGCCGGCCAGCGCGGTCTCGATCGCCGGGACGAGCTTCTCCATGTGCCGCCCGGTCTTCGCCGAGACGTTCACCCGGGGCGCCCACTGGACCTGCACCAGGTCGCGCTCGATCTCGCGCTCCAGGTAGTAGCGGCGCTCCTCGTCGAGCTGGTCCCACTTGTTGTAGGCGATGACCACGGCGCGCCCGGCCTCGACGGCCATCGAGATGATCCGGGTGTCCTGCTCGGCGAGGGTCTCGCTGGCGTCGACCAGGACGACCGCGACCTCGGCCTTGTCCAGCGCGGCGGAGGTCCGCAGCGAGGCGTAGAAGTCGGCGCCGGAGGTCAGGTGGACCCGGCGGCGGATACCGGCAGTGTCGATGAACTTCCAGGTCTTGCCGCCGAGTTCGATCAGCTCGTCGACCGGGTCGCGGGTGGTGCCGGCGATCTCGTTGACCACCACCCGGTCCTCGTTCGCGACCTTGTTCAGCAGGCTGGACTTGCCGACGTTCGGGCGGCCGATCAGCGCGACCCGGCGCGGGCCGCCGGGGGCCAGGCCGTCGCCGAACAGCTGCGGCGGGGCCTCCGGCAGCACCTTCAGCACGGCGTCCAGCAGGTCGCCGGAGCCGCGGCCGTGCAGCGCCGACACCGGGTACGGCTCGCCCAGGCCGAGCGACCACAGGTAGGCCGCCTCGGCCTCGGTGGACGGGCCGTCGACCTTGTTGGCGCACAGCACCACGGGCTTGCCGGAACGGCGGATCAGCTTGACCAGCGCGTCGTCGGTGTCGGTGGCGCCGACGGTGGCGTCCACCACGAACAGCACCGCGTCGGACTGCTCGATGCCCAGCTCGGCCTGGCCGGCGACCATCGCGTCGATGCCGAGGACGTCCAGCTCCCAGCCGCCGGTGTCGAGGACCTTGAACCGGCGCCCGGCCCACATCGCCTCGTAGCTGACCCGGTCGCGGGTCACGCCCGGGCGGTCCTCGACGACCGCCTCGCGGCGGCCGATGATGCGGTTGACCAGGGTCGACTTGCCGACGTTCGGGCGGCCGACGATGGCCAGCACCGGCATCGGGCCGTGGCCGTCCAGGTCGGCGTCCACCTCGTCGGCGTCGAAGCCCTCCTCGGCGGCCAGCGCCATGAACTCGGCGTACTCGGCCTCGCCGAGCTCGCCGTGGTGGGCGGAAGTGTCGTTGCTCATGTTCCGTTTTCCGTTTCCCGGCCCGGCCCTTCCCAGGGGCGTGCCGTGCGTACCTGCCCGGTGGGCAGCGCGAACCGCGCGGATCTCGCGCGGTCGGAGCGTTGTCCGTCTGTGGTCGGTGGTTCAGGCGGCGGTCAGGCCGGCCCGCTCCTCGACCAGGGCGGTGATCGTGCCGATCACCTGGTCGAGGGTGAGTTCGCTGGTGTCCACCAGGACCGCGTCGGCGGCCTGGGTCAGCGGCGCGGTCTCCCGCGAGGAGTCAGCGGCGTCCCGGCGGGCCAGGTCGGCCGCCATCTCGGCGATGGTCGCCTCGTCGACGCCCTTGGCCCGCAGCTCGGCGGCCCGGCGGTCGGCCCGAGCCCGCACCGAGGCGGTCAGGAACACCTTCACCGTGGCGTCCGGGAACACCACGCTGCCCATGTCCCGGCCCTCGGCGACGATGCCGGCGGCGGCGTGCGCGGCGCAGCCGCGCTGCAGCTCCACCAGCCGGGCCCGGACGGCCGGCACGGCCGCGACGGCGCTGACCGCCGCCGTCACCTCCGCGCCCCGGATCGGACCGGACACGTCCCGGCCGTCGACCGTTATGGTCGGGCCGGCCGCGTCCGTGCCGGAGACGATGACGGGCTTGCCGCAGGCGATCGCGACCGCCTCCGCGTCGTCGACGTCCACCCCGTTGGCGAGCATCCACCAGGTCATCGCCCGGTACATCGCGCCGGTGTCCAGGAAGCTCAGCCCGAGCCGCGCGGCGACGGCCCGCGACACGGTGGACTTCCCGGACCCCGCCGGTCCGTCGATCGCGACGACGACCGGGCCGCTCGACGCTCGGTCGACACTGTCCACGGGGCGAACCTCTTCTCTCACTGCGCAGGGAACTCCCCCCAAGGTTAATCGACCCGCCCCCTCCCCCGTCCGCCCCGCCCACCGCCGGGCCCCGGGCCACCCCGCCGCCCCCAACCGGGGCACCCGCCCACGACGAGCCGTGACAACGCGAATGCCCCTCCAAGCCCCGCGCAGCGGACTCCCCGCCCGCGGCGAGCCCCGAGGACACGAACGCCCCCGCCGAGCCCCGCGCAGCGGCTCCCCGGCCCATCCAAAAAAACTTCTCCGGCCCCGCGCAGCGGGTTTCAGTCGCGGACGCCCCAGCCGCGTTCGCGCAGGCCCGCGGTGAGGGCGCGGACGACCGTCGGGGCCACGGCCAGCTGGACGTGGCCGACCTGCTGGCCGGTGGAGTGCTCGATGGTGACGTCCTCGATGTTGACGCCGAGGGCGCCGACCTCGCCGAAGAGGCGGCCGAGTTCGCCGGGCTGGTCGCCGAGGACGACGGTGACGGTCTCGTAGCGGGTGGGCGGCGCCCCGTGCTTGCCGGGGATGCGGGCCTGCCCGGTGTTGCCGCGGCGCATGACGGCCTCGATCCCGGCGGCGCCGGCCCGGCGGGCGCTCTCGTCGGAGGTCTGCAGGGCCCGCAGCGCGGCGACCGTCTCGGCGAGGTCCGCGGCGAGGTCGTCCAGGACGTCGGCGACGACGCCCGCGTTGGCGGAGAGGATGTCGACCCACATCGCGGGGTTGGAGGCGGCGATCCGGGTGACGTCGCGCACGCCCTGCCCGGAGAGCCGGACGGCGGTCTCCTCGGCGTGTTCGAGCCGGGCCGCGAGCAGCGAGGAGAGCAGTTGGGGGGCGTGCGAGACGAGCGCGACGGCGCGGTCGTGGTCGGCGGCGTCCATCACGATCGGCATCGCGCCGCACAGCGCGACGAGTTCGAGGGCGGCGTTGAGGGTGCCGGTGTCGGTGTCGGCGGTGGGCGTGAGCACCCAGGGGCGGCCCTCGAAGAGGTCGGCGGTGGCGGCGAGCGGCCCGGAGCGCTCCCGGCCGGCCATCGGGTGCGAGCCGATGTAGTGGACGGTGTCGAGGCCGAGCGCGGTGATCTCGCCGCGCGGTCCGGCCTTGACGCTGGCGACGTCGGTGTAGGCGCGGGCGAGGCCGCGCCGCTGCGCGTCGGCGAGGACCTTGCCGACCAGGGCCGGGGGGACGGCGACGACCGCGAGGTCGACGGGGCCGTCGGCGGGTTCGATGGTGCCGGCGCCGAGCGAGGCGGCCGTGCGGGCGGCGTCCTGGTCGGCGTCCTCCAGGTGCACGCTTATGCCCCGGCGGGTGAGGGCGAGCGCGGCGGAGGTGCCGATCAGTCCGGTGCCGATGACGGCGGCTGTGCGCATGGCGGGTTCTCGTCTCCCGGTCGGGCGGAGGCTGGCGGCCCCATCCTCTCGCACCGGCATCCTCTCGCACCGGAGCGGGCGTCCGCATGCCGCCCCGCGCCGGGGCCGGGGCCGACGCGCAGCGGAAATCCGCGTCCGGTGACGGGTGTTGGGTGCAGACTGGGCGCCCGGGTCCGGGGTGCGGGTCCGTGGCGAAGGGGGCGAGGTGGCGGGGCAGCAGGCGGTGTGGGAGTCGAGGCTGGACTCGGTGGTGGTGCACGCGGTGGGCGCGGTGTGCCGCCGCCGGGCGGCGGGCGTGGTCCCGGCGGACGGGCGGGTGCGGGTGGCGGGGCTGCCGCGGCTCGCGGCGGCGGGTTCGCTGCGGGTGCGGGTGGTCTCGGGCGGGGCGCGGGTCGCCGAGGCCCGGCTGGAGCCGGTGGAGGAGCTCCGGGCGGAGGACGGCCGGCCGGGCTGGGAGCGGGAGTTGGCGGTCCTCGCCGAGGAGCGGGACCGGCTGACGGAGCGTCACCAGCGGCTGGAGGCGCGGATCGCGGAGGTCGCGGGGCTGCGCCCGGTGCCGCCGCCGCGGCGCGCGGACGAGGGCCTGCGCCGGGCCCCGGCGGACGCGGTGCTGGCGCTGGCCGAGTTCGTGGACGCGCGCCTGGCGGTGCTGCAGGAGCGCGCGGTGGAGCTGGCGCAGCGGGTGCGGGAGGCCGAGCACGCCTTCGAGGTGGCGTTCGCGGCCTCGCGGGCCCGGTCGGACGCCGAGCGGCCGGGCGGCCTGGAGTCGGCGGCGCAGGCGGTGCTGGCGGTGCGCGGCGAGGGCCCGGTGGAGCTGGAGGTGGAGTACGCGGTGCCGGGCGCGGTGTGGGTGCCGACGTACCGGCTGGCGCACCGCCGGGGCGGGCGTTCGGCGCGGCTGGTGCTGCGGGCGTCGGTGGCGCAGCGGACGGGCGAGGACTGGTCGGGGGTCCGGCTGGCGCTGTCGACGGCGGACCTGACCAGGTCGAACGCGCTGCCGAAGCTGGGGTCGCTGCGGATCGGGCGGCGGCAGGAGCCGGTGGCGCCGTCGGGGTGGCGGGCGCAGCCGGCCGGTCTGGACGAGCTGTTCGGCGGCTGGCAGGACGCGCAGTCGGCGCGGCCCGCGCCGCGCGCGGAGGCGGCGCGGCCGGTGGCGGTGTCGGCGGCCGGGCGTCCGACGGCCGGTGGCGGGGCCCCGAAGCCGCAGCCGCAGCCGCACCCGCAGCCGCAGGCGCGTCCGGCGGCGAAGCGGGCCCGGGCGGGCGGCGCGCAGCCGCCCGCGCCGGGCTTCGCGCCGCAGGGCCCGGGCGGCCCGCCGTCGTTCGCGGGCGCGCCGCCGCTGCCGCCGATGGCGTCGATGCCGATGCCGGTGCCGCCGCCCGCGCCGGTGGCGTACGGGGCGGCCGCCCCGGCGGGGTTCCTGGCGGACGAGGCCCGGCTGGGCGGGGCGGAGCCGGAGCCGGAGCTGTCGGCGCCGGCCGGTCCGCTGCCGTCGGAGGACCAGTTGGACTATCCGGCGATGGTGCTGGCGGGCCCGGAGGAGGCGTCGTTCCGGCGCGGCCGGCTGTTCCCGGAGCCGGCCGGGCCGGGCGGCGGTGGCGGCGGCGGCGGGGCGGCGCTGCGCGCGGCGGAGGAGGTGGGCCGGCTGCCGCTGCCGCTGTTCGGGGCGCCGCCGCGCCTGTCGGCGGGGTCGTTCGACCACCGGTACGACGCGGCGGCCCCGGCCGACATCCCGTCGGACGGGGTGTGGCACACGGTGGCGGTGGCGGAGCTGACGGTCGGCGTGGCGAGCAGCTACGTGTGCGTGCCGTCGGTGGAGGAGGCGGTGTACGGGGTGCTGGAGCTGTCGAACGCGACGGCGCACGCGCTGCTGGCCGGTCCGGTCGAGGTGTCGGTGGACGGCGACTTCCTGCTGACGACGGGGCTGCCGACGCTGGCGCCGGGCGGGGTGCGGGAGTTGGGCCTGGGTCGGGCGGAGGAGGTGCGGGTGGCGCGGCACAGCGAGCTGCGGGAGTCGACGTCGGGGGTGCTGAACTCGACGACGGTGCTGGACCACGCGGTGCGGATCGAGCTGGTGAACCGGCTGCCGCACGAGGCGTCGGTGGAGGTCCGCGAGCGGGTCCCGGTGTCGGGCGACCCGGAGGTGCGGATCGAGGAGCGGCCGGGCTGGTCCCCGCCGCGGGAGCCGTCCGCGGAGGTGCCGGCCTCGGCCCGGCTCCGCCGGGTGGTGGTGCCGCCGGGCGGTTCGGCGGAAGTGACGGGCGGTTATGTGGTGCGCATCCCGGCCGGCCGGGCCGTGGTCGGCGGGAACCGGAGGAGCTGAACGTGGACGACGAGGCGATCACCCTGCCGGTGACCGCGGTCACCTGCCTGGAGGACCGGGCGCAGGTGGAGCGGACGGCGGGGCTGGAACTGGCGGCGGGCGTGCACCGGCTGCGGCTGGGGCCGGTGTCGGCGCTGGCGGTGGACCGCTCGCTGCACGCGGCGCTGCTGGACGCGGACGGCGGCCCGGCCGCCGCGGCGAAGGTGCTGGACGTGCGGCTGGTGCGGTCCTGGCAGCCGCCGGCGCCGGTCGCGCCGGGGCCGGACGACTCGGCGCTGCGCCGCCGGGTGCACGACCTGGAGCGGGAGCTGCTGGCGGAGCAGCGCCGCCAGGAGCGGCTGCAGGCCCGGCTGGCGCTGCTCGGGCAGCTCGCGGCGGACCTGCTGCGGGAGATCGGCGAGGCCGCGGGCCTGGGCGAGCCGGAGCAGGCCCGCTGGTCCCGGGAGCTGGACCGGGTGGACGCCGAGCGGGAGTCGTACGGGGAGCGGCTGCGGGCCTCCCGGGTGCGTTCGGTGGAGCTGGTGGCGGACCTGGCGGCGGCCGAGGAGGCGCTGGACCGGGTCGAGGAGGAGCCGGCCGAGCTGCTGGCGTTCGTGGAGCTGTCGGTGGAGTGCGCGGCGCCGGGCCGGTTCCTGGCCCGGGTGGGGCACCTGACGGCGTGTGCGCTGTGGCGTCCGGCGTACCGGGCGGAGCTGGTCGGCGGCACGCTGCGGCTGGAGACCGGGGCGGTGGTGTGGCAGCGCACCGGCGAGGACTGGTCGGGGGTGCGGCTGACGCTGTCGACGGCGCGCTCGGCGCTGGCGGGCGAGCCGCCGGCGCTGGCCGAGGACCGGCTGGTGCTGCGGGAGCGTTCGGCGCAGGAGAAGAAGACCGTGGAGGTCGAGCTGCGCGAGCGGGCGGTGGCCGACGCGGGGCCGCTGGAGCCGGGCCTGCCGGGGGTGGACGACGGCGGCGAGGTGCGGGTGCTGCGGGTCGAGGGGCCGGTGTCGGTGCCCTCGGACGGGCGGGCGCACCGGCTGCCGGTGAGCGCGTTCGAGACGGCGGTGCGCAGCGAGTTCGCGGCGGCGCCGGAGCTGTCGGAGGCGGTGACGGAGGTGGTGTCGTTCCGCAACGCCTCGGGGCACGCGCTGCTGGCGGGCCCGGTGGACCTGGTCCGCGGTTCGGGCCACGTCGGCCGGGGCGCGCTGGAGTTCGCGGCGGCGGGCGCGCCGGTGCGGCTGTCGTTCGGGTCCTCGGACGGGCTGCGGGTGGTGCGGGAGGCGGAGGAGCGCCGGGAGGGCGCGGGCCTGGGCGGCCAGCGGACGCTGGTGACGCGCACGGTGCGGCTGCACCTGTCGCACGCGGCGGCGCCGGAGGAGGCCGCCGAGCGGGTGGTGACGGTCCGTGAGCGGGTTCCGGTGTCGGAGGTGTCGGCGGTGCAGGTGCGGCTGCGCAAGGAGCACTGCTCGCCGCCGCCGGACGAGCTGGACGCCGACGGCATCGCCCGCTGGGAGGTGCCGCTGCCGCCGGGCGGGCGCCGCACGGTGACGCTGGTGTACGAGATCGCGGCGACGGCGAAGGTGGCGGGCCTGTGACCCGCCCCCGCCGCGCTCCGGGCCGGGGCGGGTCCGCTCCGGTACAAAAGGAGGCATGATCTACCACCTCGCCCCGCTGGACGACTGGCTGCGCGACCCGGGCCGGCCGTACACCGCGGCCTCGCTGCTGACCGACGGCTTCCTGCACTGCTCGCCCGACGAGGGGACGGCGCTGGCGGTGGCCAACCTGTTCTTCCGGGACACGCCGGACCCGCTGATGGCGCTGCTGATCGAGGAGCGCCTGGTGGAGCCGATGGTGAAGTGGGAGGCGGCGTCGGGCGGCCCGCCGCCCGGCGTCCGGGAGGACGTGCTGTTCCCGCACGTCTACGGGCGGCTGAACCGCACCGCGGTGGTGGGCCTGGAGCGGCTGGAGCGCGGCCCGGACGGGCGCTGGGCCGCGCTGCTGCCCTGGAGCTGACGCACCCTCACCGGGCCGCCGGGAGCGCCCCCGGCGGCCCGTGGGGGGGCGTTCCCGGGGTCGTTCCCGGGGCCGCTTCAGAGCCAGCCGCGTTCGCGGGCCGCCATGCCGGCCTGGAAGCGGGTGGTGGCGCCGAGTTCGCGCATCAGGCCCTGCAGGCGGCGCTGGGTGGTGCGGGCGCTCCAGCCGAGCGAGCGGGCGATCGACTCGTCGGTGAGGCCGGCCGCGAGCAGGCCGAGCAGCTTCAGGTGGTCGGAGTCCGGGCCGGGGCCCTCGCCGTCGCCGAGCACGGTCTGCAGCGGCACGGCGCGCTCCCACTCGGCCTCGAACAGCGCGTCCAGGGCCTGCAGCAGCGCGGACGGGTGGATCACGTAGGCGGCGTCCAGGACGCTGTCGCCGACGCTGATCGGGATGATCGCCATCTTGTCGTCGGCCATCATCATCTTCATCGGCAGCACCGGCCGGACCCGGGCCTCCTCGCCGTCCTCGACGCCGGTGAGGATCTCCTGCTCCAGGCGCCCGGGCCAGGCGATCGCCTCCTTGTCGAAGACGGTGCGGATCCGCACCCCGGCCTTGAGCTTGGCCCGCTGCCGGGGCTGCTGGACGGTCGGGTCCTGCACGTACGGCGGGCAGTCGAAGCCGCGGATCTGGTACTGGCTGGTCTCGATCAGGTGCTCCAGCCGCTGGGCGATCGCCTCGCCGCCGGTCAGCACCTCCACCGAGTGCGCCGGGTCGGTGTACCGGGACGCCTCGCGGAAGGCGTCCATCAGCCGGTGCATCTCGGCGCGGGCGCTGCGCAGTTCGGCCTCGCGGTGGCCGATCAGGGTGCCGATGGCGACGTCGGGGGCGACCGACAGGTAGCGCTCCCGGTCGACCGGGGCGCGGGTCGCCATGCCCTGCTCGGCGAGCCGGTCCAGGGCGTCCCGGCACTGCTCCAGGGTGAGGCCGCAGTGCTCGGCGAGCTCCTGGGCGGTCGACTGCGGTGCGACGACCAGTGCGGCGTACACCTGGCCGTCGGGACGGCCGAGGCCCAGCACTGCGAATGCGTCGAGCATGGTGGTGGTTCCTTCCCCCGCCGCCCGGCGGCCTGAACGCGGTGGCGCACTTCCGCCACGCGCCGGGGCGAACTTCGGTGGCAATCTTCTGCCACCGAACCGGACGATAGCAAGGCCGTGCGGCACGCCTCACATGTCAAGACCCGGCAAAGTCCTGACGTGAACGCGCCGAGAGCCCGTCCGCGGCGGTGCGGACGGGCCCTCGTGCGACGGTCCCTAGAGACCGACCTCGTTCATCAGCGTGCCGACCTCGGGGTTGGTCAGGCGGCGCAGCCAGCCCGACTTCTGGTCGCCCAGCGAGATCGGGCCGAAGGCGGTGCGCACCAGCCGGTCGACCGGGAAGCCGACCTCGGCGAGCAGCCGCCGCACGATGTGCTTGCGGCCCTCGTGCAGGGTCACCTCGACCATGTAGTTCTTGCCGAGGTTGGAGACCACCCGGAAGCTGTCGGCGCGGGCCCAGCCGTCCTCCAGCTCGACGCCCTTGGCGAGCGTCCTGCCGAGGTCGCGCGGCAGCGGGCCCTGGATCGCCGCCAGGTACGTCTTGGTGACGCCGTACTTGGGGTGGGTCAGGCGGTGGGCCAGCTCGCCGTGGTTGGTGAGCAGGATGATGCCCTCGGTCTCGGTGTCCAGCCGACCGACGTGGAACAGCCGGGTCTCCCGGTTGGTCACGTAGTCGCCGAGGCACTGCCGGCCCTCCGGGTCCTCCATGGTGGAGACCACGCCGGCCGGCTTGTTGAGCGCGAAGAACAGGTACGACTGGGTGGCGACGGTCAGGCCGTCCACCTTGATCTCGTCGTTCTCCGGGTGGACCCGGCGGCCCTGCTCCAGCACGGTCTCGCCGTTGACGGCGACCCGGCCCTGCGCGATCAGCTCCTCGCAGGCGCGGCGGCTGCCCATGCCGGCCCGGGCCAGCACCTTCTGCAGGCGCTCGCCGTCCTCGCCGACCTCCTTGCCGGGGCCCTCGTGCCGGGCCAGCACCCGGTCCTCGATCCGGCCCTGCAGCTCCCGGGAGCGCTGCGGCTGGCGCCGCGGGTCGCCGGGCGCGCCCTGCCCGTCCCGGCGCGGCCGGGGGGCCGCCACGGGCTTGCGCGAACCGAAGGCGCCGCGCCCGGGCGTCGCGTTCGGGCCGCCGCCGAACTCGGGGCGGTCGTAGCGGCGCTCCTCGGGCCGCAGCGGACGGTCCGGGTAGCGGCGCTCCTCGCGCCGGTCCCCGCCGCCACCGCCGCCGCTGCCGCCGCGCCGGTCGCCGCCGTACGAGCCGGAGCCCGACCCGGAGCCGCCGCCGTAGCCGCCGCCCGAACCGCCGCGGCCGCCGCCGTACCCGCCCGAGCCCGAGCCGCCGTACCCGCCGCCGCCGCCGCGCGAGGACTGCCCGCCGCGCCCGCCGCCGCTGCCGCCCCCGTAGGAGCCGGAGCCGCCCCGGCCCCCGCCCTGCTGACCGCCGCGGCCGCCCTGCCCGCCCCGGCCCTGGCCGCCGCTGTTCCTGCCGTTGCCACCACTGCTACGCATCAAATGTCCGTACGTCGTATTCCGTCTGGTCGGCCTGGTTCGGCCTCGGCCCCTCCTGTGCGGCGGCGACCGCCTGCGCGATCATCGTGCCCTCCAGGGACTCCGTTTCCACGTCGTCGACCTCGGGCAGGAAGGGCGCGAGCTCCGGCAGCTCGTCCAGGCCGCGCAGCCCCATCCGTTCCAGGAAGTAGTTCGTCGTCCGATACAGGATCGCTCCGGTCTCGGGCTCGGTGCCGGCTTCTTCGACCAGTCCTCGCTGTACCAGGGTACGCATCACGCCGTCGCAGTTCACACCACGGACCGCGGAAACCCGCCCGCGCGACACCGGCTGCCGGTAGGCAACCACCGCCAGCGTCTCCAGCGCCGCCTGCGTCAACCTGGCCTGTTGCCCGTCCAGGACGAACCGGTCGACGGCCGCCGCGCACTCCGCGCGGCTGTAGAAACGCCAGCCGCCGGCCACGGGGCGGAGCTCGAAACCGCGGCCCTGCGCCGTGTACTCGCCCGCCAACTGTCGCAGCGCGAGCGCCACTTCGTCCTTCGGCGCCTCCAGCACGTGGGCCAGCCTGGCCTCCGCGACGGGCTCGTCGGCGACCATCAGCACCGCCTCCAGCGCGGCCCGCAGCGGCACCCCGTCCGGCCCCGCGGAAGGCCCTGCGACCGGCTCGGCGAGCGGCTCGGCGAGCGGCTCGGCGACCGGCTCGGCGAGCGACTGCTCGAAGGACTGCGCGGGCTCGGGCAGCGCGAGAACCCGCTCGACCGGCTCCGGCCGCTCGCCCTCGGGGTACGCGGACTCCTGCCACTCCTGCGGCCGGGGCGCCCCGGGCAGGCCGAGCGTCCGGCGCGACTGCGGCTCCGTCATGCGCTTCCGCCTTCCTCCCGGCCGCCCGCGGGGCGGTCGAACTCGTCGGTGACCTCGATCGGCCGGTCGGCCTCGGCGACCCAGCGCACCAGCAGCTCCCCGAGCGCGTCCGGCTGCTCGAAGGCGAGCGCCCGCTCCCGGTACAGCTCCAGCAGGGCCAGGAACCGGGCCACCACCACCAGGGTGTTCCCGGCGTCGGCGACCAGCCGCCCGAAGGTGGCCTCGCCGAGCGCGGCCAGCCGCCCGGCCACCAGCGCGGCCTGCTCGCGGACGCTGACCGGCGGCATGTGGATGTGGTCGACGTACACGGCCGGCGCGGGCTTCGGCGTGAACGCCTTCGCGGCGAGGGCCGCGAACCGCTCGGGGCCGATCGACAGCACCACCTCGGGCAGCAGCTGCGCGTGGTGCGGCTCCAGGCCGACGGTGCGCGGGCGGCGCAGCGACTCGGCGGCCCAGCGCTCCGCGAACAGGCCGGCCACCCGCTTGTAGGCCCGGTACTGGAGCAGCCGCGCGAACAGCAGGTCGCGGGCCTCCAGCAGGGCCAGGTCCTCCTCGTCCTCGACCTCGGCGGCGGGCAGCAGCCGGGCCGCCTTGAGGTCGAGCAGGGTCGCGGCGACCACCAGGAACTCGGTGGCCGCGTCGAGGTCCCAGTCGGGGCCCATCGCCCGGATGTGGGCGACGAACTCGTCGGTGACCTTCGACAGCGCGACCTCGGTGACGTCCAGCTTGTGCTTGGCGATCAGTCCGAGCAGCAGGTCGAACGGCCCCTCGAAGTTCTCCAAACGGACCTGGAACGCCATAACGCCACATTCTGGCAGACCCCGGGCGCGGCCCGGCGGCGGTCAGCGGCCGCGCAGCCGCCGCACCAGGATCGACGCCTCGCCGCGCTGCTCCAGGTCGGCGAGGACGACCGAGATCGCCTCCCGGACGACCCGGCCGCGGTCGACGGCGAGGCCGTGCTCGCCGCGCAGGACCAGGCGGGCGTGCTCCAGGTCCATCAGCTCCTCGGCGGAGACGTACACGGTGATCTTCTCGTCGTGCCGCTCCCGCCCGGAGGGCCGCCGGGCCCGGCCGCGGCCGCGCACGGTCGCGGAGGCCGGCCGGCGGCCCTCCGCGGCGTCCTCGGGGCGCGCCGGGTCGGTCTCCGGCCGGGCGGCCGGGACGTCCGCGGGGCGGGCGTTCGCGGGGGCCTCGCCGCCCCGGGGCGGCTCCTGCCCGGCCGGGGCGGGGACGGCGGGGCCGGCGCCGTTGCCGTTGCGCGCGAGCGAGGGCGACAGGGCCATTCCGCCGGTCGATCGGAACAGCTCGTCGGCCCCCGGGAGGCTCACTCGGCGGGGCGGCACCGGTCGAGCACCTCCCTGGCGAGCTGGCGGTAGGCGGCGGCGCCGACCGAGTTGGTGGCGTACGTGGTGATCGGCTCGCCGGCCACGGTGGTCTCCGGGAACCTGACGGTCCGTCCGATGACGGTGTGGAAGACGTGCTCGCCGAACGCCTCGACGACCCGGGCCAGCACCTCGCGGCTGTGCACGGTGCGGGAGTCGTACATGGTCGCCAGGATGCCGTCCAGGCGCAGGTCGGGGTTGAGCCGCTCGCAGACCTTCTCGATGGTCTCGGTGAGCAGCGCCACCCCGCGCAGCGCGAAGAACTCGCACTCCAGCGGGACGATCACGCTGTGCGCGGCGGTCAGCGCGTTGACCGTCAGCAGGCCCAGCGAGGGCTGGCAGTCGATGATCACGTAGTCGTAGTCGGGCAGCAGCGGCTTGAGCGCGCGGGCCAGCGCCGACTCGCGGGCGACCTCGCTGACCAGCTGCACCTCGGCGGCCGACAGGTCGATGTTCGACGGCAGCAGGTCCATGCCGGGCACGGCGGTCTTCAGCAGCACCTCGTCGGCCGTCAGGCCCCGCTCCATCAGCAGGTTGTAGACGGTGACGTCGAGTTCCATCGGGTTGACGCCGAGGCCGACCGAGAGGGCGCCCTGCGGGTCGAAGTCCACCAGCAGGACGCGGCGGCCGTACTCGGCCAGCGCGGCGCCCAGGTTGATGGTCGAGGTGGTCTTGCCGACCCCGCCCTTCTGGTTGCACATCGCGATGATCTGCGCGGGGCCGTGCTCGGCCAGCGGCGCGGGGATCGGGAAGTACGGCAGCGGGCGGCCGGTCGGGCCGACCCGCTCGCGGCGCTGGCGGGCCGCGTCGGGCGCCAGGGTGGCGGCGTACTCCGGGTCCGGCTCGTACTCGGCGTCCGGGTCGTCGTACGGGCCGTAGCCGAGCTCGTTGTAGACCAGACCGTACGCCGCGAAGTCGGTGTCGTAGTCACCGGCGGCGCCCGTCGCGCTCTGGCGCGCCTCGAAGGTGCGGACCGCGACCGAGCCGACCTCCTGCGCACCCACCGTGGCCTGCCGGGCTTCCTCGTTCGGCTGCCCGGCGGAGAGCTCCGCCAGTCCTGGCTGACCACCCCCGGGAGCAAATGTCGACTCATTCACAAGTCGTCTTACCTCCTTGGACGTCCAGGACTCTATGTCGATTCGTCAGCGTGGCAGCATGCCAACGGTTTGCGACTCTAGGCCGTTTCGGGCATTCGCAGCAACACAATCCACGGTAGTCGGCCCCATGTGTCGGACTGTCACCCACCCCGTGTCAAGAGACGACCCTAACGTTTCCGCGCGGGCCACGGGCCGTGAGGGCCCGTCAGGTGTCCTTGTCGACAGAGCGGGTGACGAAGCGCACCGGAATTGACCGCCGCCGGACACCTCGGCGTCACCGGCGTGTCGGTACGGGCCCGGGCGGGCATGCCGAAGCCCCCGGCGCGAGGGGAGGGACGGCCGGGGGCGACAGCGGGGTGAGGGGGCGTCAGGCGAGCACGCTCTCCAGGGTGACCGACTCCAGGCCGAAGGCCTCGGCGACGGCCGGGAAGGTGATCTGGCCCTCGTGCACGTTCAGGCCCTTGGCGAGCGCGGCGTCCCGGCGCAGCGCCTCCTTCCAGCCGCGGTTCGCCAGCTCCACCACGTACGGCAGGGTGGCGTTGGTGAGCGCGTAGGTGGAGGTGTTGGGGACGGCGCCCGGCATGTTGGCCACGCAGTAGAAGACCGAGTTGTGGACCTCGAAGGTCGGCTCGGCGTGCGTGGTGGGGTGCGAGTCCTCGAAGCAGCCGCCCTGGTCGATGGCGATGTCGACGAGCACGGAGCCCGGCTTCATCCGGGAGACCAGCTCGTTGGTGACCAGCTTGGGGGCCTTGGCGCCCGGGATCAGCACGGCGCCGATCACCAGGTCGGCCTCGACGACGGCCTTCTCCAGCTCGAAGGAGTTGGACATGATGGCCTTGATCTTGTTGCCGAAGATCTTGTCGGCCTCGCGCAGCTTGTTGATGTCGCGGTCCAGCAGGGTCACGTCGTAGCCCATGCCGATGGCGATGGTGGCCGCGTGCCAGCCGGAGACGCCGCCGCCGATGACGACCGCCTTCGCCGGGTGGGTGCCGGGCACGCCGCCGGGCAGCACGCCGCGGCCGCCGGTCGGGCGCATCAGGTGGTAGGAGCCGACCTGCGGGGCCAGCCGGCCCGCGACCTCGGACATCGGGGCGAGCAGCGGGAGCGCGCCGTTGGACAGCTGCACCGTCTCGTAGGCGATGGCGGTGGTGCCGGAGGCGACCAGCGCGTCGGTGCCGGCCCGGTCGGCGGCCAGGTGCAGGTAGGTGAAGAGGGTCTGGCCCTTGCGCAGGCGGTGGTACTCCTGCGCGATGGGCTCCTTCACCTTGAGGATCATGTCGGCCGCGGCCCACACCTCGTCGGCGGTGGGGAGGATGGTCGCGCCGGCGGCGACGTACTCCTCGTTGGGGATCGAGGAGCCGAGACCGGCGTTGTCCTCGATGACGACCTCGTGTCCGTTGCGGACCAGCTCATGCACGCCGGCGGGCGTGATGGCCACGCGGTACTCGTGGTTCTTGACCTCGCGGGGGATGCCGACCTTCACGGCTAACACGTCCTCTTGTGCCATGGGGAGTCCGACCGGGGAAGACCGGCGGGCGGCGCGCACGAAGGCACAACGGAACGTCCGGTGCATGGATCTATGCGCGACTGAGTTCGAGTATAATGAAGCCCAGGTGGCCTGTCAGCCTTCCAAAGTGACCAATTCGGTCACGACCATTGGCAGGTTCGTAGGCTTGCATGCCTCCTGGCCCTACATTGCGGGTCGAACTCCGCATCTACGACATTACTCCGGAAGCGGACGAACACCCTCCTGGCCGAGGTGCTCGCGCAGCCGCGCCGCCAGCGCCCCGACCTCCCGCTCCCCCGCCGCGTCGCCGGTCCGGCGCAGCACCGCCGCCGCCGACCGGTACTCCCGCAGCGCCTCCTCGAAGCGCCGCAGCGCGGTGTGCGCCTCCGCGAGCCGCACCAGCAGCCGGGCCTCGGCCGGCCGGTCCTCCAGCGCCTGCCGCAGCACCAGCGCCCGCCCGTACGCGTCGGCGGCGCGCACCGGCTCGCCGAGCGCCCGGTGGGCGTGCCCCACGCCCTCCAGCGCGCGGGCGCAGCCGGCCTCGTCGCCCGCCCCCCGGGACAGCTCGACGGCCCGCCGGTAGCGCTGCCCGGCCTGCTCCCAGCGGCCCGCCGCGGCCTGCAGGTCGCCCAGGTTCAGCAGCGCGGCCGCGGCCCGGCGCGGCGCGCCCTGCCGCTCGGCGACCTTCAGCACCGACTCGTGCAGGGCGTGCAGGTCCGCCGGGGCGGCCTCGCCGGTCAGCGGCAGCGCCCGCAGCAGCGCCGTCACCAGCCGGCCCGCCGAACCGTCCAGGTCGCCCTGTCCGACCGCGTCCGCGACCGCCGCCAGCAGCTGCTCCCGCTCGCCCAGCAGCCAGCCGGCCGCCTGCCCGGCGGTCCGCAGCCGCAGCGGCCCCGGCAGCGGGTCCGGGTTCGGCCCGGCGGCCGGGTCGAGCAGCAGCCGCGCCGAGTCGACCAGCCGCACCAGCCGCTCCAGCAGCCGGGCCCGGGCCAGCTCCACCTCGGCCGGGCGGTCCAGCTCGCCGCGCAGCTCCACCAGCCGCCCGTACAGCCGCCCCGGCACCCGGAACCGCTCGGTGCCGTCCGCGGCGGCGGGTTCGCGCTCCAGCAGCTCCAGGTCGGCCAGCGCCCCCAGCGCCGCGCCCGCCTCCGGGGCCGGGCAGCCCACCAGTGCCGACGCCGTCCGCAGGTCCACCTGCTGGCCCGGCGCGAGCGTGCACAGCCGCAGCAGCCGGGCCCGGGCCGCGGGCAGCCGCCGGTACGCCAGCTCGAACGCCCCGCGCAGCGGGTCGCCCTCCACCACCGGCACCGTCCCCGCCGGCACCGTGCCCACCGCTGCCCCCGGAGCCCCCGCCGTCCCGGCCGCGGCCTTCCGCGGCGGGGGCGGCGCCTCCTCCCCGGCCGGGGCGGGGCGCAGCCGGGCGGCGGCGTCGGCGACGGCCAGCCGGGGCTCGCCGCGCAGCCAGCCCGCGGCCAGCCGCAGCGCGGCGGGGCGGTTGGCGCACGCCTCGGCGAGGTCGGCGGCGCCGACCGGGTCGCAGGAGACCCGGGTGCCGCCGACCAGTTCGCCCAGCAGGTCCACGGCCGCGCGGTGCTCCATCCCGCCGAGGATCACCGGGTCGATGCCCTCGATGCCCATCAGCGGGCCGGAGGTGGTCGCCAGCAGCAGCGACCCGCTCTTCTCCGCGAGCAGCGGCCAGACCTGCCCGGCGTCGCGGACGTCGTCCAGCAGCACCAGGGCCCGGCGCCGGGCCAGGGCCTCGCGCAGCGCCTCGCAGGCCGGGTCCTCCTCGGCGGCGCCGGGCAGCAGCGCCGCGCCGGGCCGCTCCCCCAGCTGGTCCAGCAGGACCCGGGCGGCCCGGCCCGCGCCGACCCGGGTGCCGTCGGGCGCGGACATCCGCGCGTACAGCAGTCCGTCGGGGTGGTCGCCGGCCACCGCCCGGGCCCAGTGCACCGCGAGCGCGGTCCGCCCCGAGCCGGGCCGCCCGGCCAGCACCAGCAGCCGGCCGCGGCCCTGCGCGGGCCGCCCGGCCGCCACCGTCAGTGCCGCCAGCTCCGCCCCGCGCCCCGCGAACGGACGGCCGCCCGCGGGCAGCGCGTCGAAGGTCCCGGCCGCCTCGGCCACCGCCGCCGTCTTCCTCGCCACCCGCGCCACTCCCGACCCGTCGCGAACCGAACCCCGTCCGCGAAGCGTAGTTCGAGCACCCCGCCGCACCGGGACGCCCCGGTATGACCAACCGCCGAATCACCCCGGTGGCGGAGGGCGCGGCGCCCGCGCGGCAGGCTTCGGGGCGGCGGACTTCAGGGCGGCGCGCCTCAGTAGGGGCGCGCCTCCCACGGGCTGTCCGCCGGGCGCAGCGCCTCCAGGCCGCCGGGGCGGCCGTTCGCCGCGTGCAGCGCCAGCGCCCCGGTGGTCAGGGTCGGGTTGTGCAGCTCGCCCGCCAGGATCTTGTCGACCAGTTCGCCGAGCGGCACCCAGGCGGCCTCCAGCTCCAGCTCCTCGCCGTGCGCGGCGTACTTCTCGCCGTCGGCCTCGGACAGCCCAGTGGCGAGGAACAGCCGGACGGCCTCGTCGCTGCCGCCGGGCGAGGTGTAGAAGTCGACCAGCACCCGCCACTGCCCGGCCTTGCAGTGGGCCTCCTCGAACAGCTCCCGCTGCGCCGCGTGCAGCGGGTTCTCGCCGGGCACGTCGAGCAGCCCCGCGGGCAGCTCCCAGAGCCGCTGCCGGACGGGGTGCCGGTACTGGCGCAGCGTCAGGACCCGTCCGGCGTCGTCGACGGCGAGGACCGCGACCGAGCCGGGGTGCAGCTGGTAGTCGCGCTGGGCCCAGCTCCCGTCCGGCATCCGGACCTGCTCGCTGCGCACGCCCGTCACCTTGCCCTCGAACGGCGTCCGCCCGTCCCGGACGTCCCAATGCTCCGCGGCGTCCCGAATCCCGGCCACAGCCACCACACCCCTTCTCGTCAGTTAGACACAATCTACCGGACGGGCGGGCCCCGACACGCCGAACCGCCCGCCCCGGCGGGTGCGGGACGGGCGGTTCGGACGGAGCGGGGTCAGCCGACCTTGCGCTCGATCGCCGCGGCGACCAGGCCCGCGAACAGCGGGTGCGGGCGGGTCGGGCGGGACTTCAGCTCGGGGTGGGCCTGGGTGGCGACCAGGTAGGGGTGCACCTCGCGCGGGTACTCGACGTACTCGACCAGGTCGCCCTTCGGGGAGAGGCCGGAGAACTGCAGGCCGGTCTTCTCCAGGTCGGCGCGGTAGGCGTTGTTGACCTCGTAGCGGTGGCGGTGGCGCTCCTCGACGTACTGCTCGCCGCCGTACACCTCGCGCACGATCGAGCCCTCGGCGAGCTTCGCCGGGTACAGGCCCAGGCGCATGGTGCCGCCCAGGTCGCCCTTGCCGTCGACGATGGCGAGCTGCTCGGCCATGGTCGAGATCACGGGGTACTTCGCGGCGGAGTCGAACTCGGTGGAGTTCGCCTCGGGCAGCCCGGCCAGGTTCCGGGCCGCCTCGATGACCACGCACTGCAGGCCCAGGCACAGGCCCAGCAGCGGGATGCGGTTCTCCCGGCCGTAGGTGATCGCCGCGACCTTGCCGTCCACGCCCCGGTCGCCGAAGCCGCCGGGGATGCAGATCGCGTCGACGTCGCCGAGCTGCTCCTGCGCGCCCTCGGGGGTCTCGCAGTCGTCCGAGGTGACCCACTTGATCTGGACCCGGGCGTTGTTGGCGAAGCCGCCGGCCCGCAGCGCCTCGGTCACCGACAGGTAGGCGTCCGGCAGGTCGATGTACTTGCCGACCAGCGCGACCTTGACCTCGTGCTGCGGCTCGTGGACCCGGCGCAGCAGGTCGTCCCAGGTGGTCCAGTCCACGTCCCGGAACGGCAGGTCGAGGCGGCGCACCACGTACGCGTCCAGGCCCTCGCCGTGCAGCACCTTCGGGATGTCGTAGATCGACTTGGCGTCGATCGCGGCGACCACGGCCTCCTCGTCGACGTCGCACATCAGCGAGATCTTGCGCTTGATGGCCTGCGGCACCTCGCGGTCGGCGCGCAGCACGATCGCGTCGGGCTGGATGCCGATGTTGCGCAGCGCCGCCACCGAGTGCTGGGTGGGCTTGGTCTTCAGCTCGCCGGACGGGCCGATGTACGGCAGCAGCGAGACGTGCACGAAGAACACGTTGTCGCGGCCGACCTCGTGGCGGACCTGGCGGACCGCCTCCAGGAACGGCAGCGACTCGATGTCGCCGACGGTGCCGCCGACCTCGGTGATCACCACGTCGACGTCCTCGGTCGCCATCCGGCGGATCCGGGACTTGATCTCGTTGGTGATGTGCGGGATGACCTGGACGGTGTCGCCGAGGTACTCGCCGCGCCGCTCCTTGGCGATCACGGTGGAGTAGACCTGGCCGGTGGTGACGTTCGCCGAACCGTGCAGGTTGGTGTCGAGGAAGCGCTCGTAGTGGCCGATGTCGAGGTCGGTCTCGGCGCCGTCGTCGGTGACGAAGACCTCACCGTGCTGGAACGGGTTCATGGTGCCCGGGTCCACGTTGAGGTACGGGTCGAGCTTCTGCATCGTCACCCGCAGGCCGCGGGCCTTGAGCAGGGCGCCGAGGCTGGAGGCGGTGAGGCCCTTGCCCAGCGAGGAGGCGACACCCCCGGTGACGAAGAGGTGCTTGGTCGTCACGGCGCGGCCGTTGGCCGACTTGCCGGAATGGGGCTGTGCCAAGAGGGGGCTCCCGTGGGTCGCGTGTCGGAGAGTGACGCCGGTGGAGGGGCTCCCGGCCCTCGTTCCCACCAGTTCCACGGGATACCAGCGTATCAGTGCCCCGGCGAGTGCTCGCCCGCGTCCGGGTGGACGGTTCCCGGACGAATCGATCGGACGGCCCATCCGGGCAGGTCAGGGCGGCCCGCAGGGGGCGGAGCGGGGCGCGCTCCGGGGCGCGTGCTGCCGCCCGAACCATCCGAATCCACGTATTCTGCTCAAACGTCGACATCCTCGCCCGACCCGTGCGCGCCGCCGCCGCGGGGGCACGCTGGAACGGAGAACCATGGCCGGTCGCATCGAGGACTACGCGCTCATCGGCGACATGCAGACCGCCGCCCTGGTCAGCCGGGACGGCGCGGTCGACTGGCTGTGCCTGCCGCGCTTCGACTCGCCCGCCGTGTTCGCGGGCCTGCTCGGCACCGACGAGCACGGCTTCTGGCGGATCGGCCCGGCCCTGCCGGTCGAGGACCGGCCCGCCCCGCCACCGCCCCGCCCGACCCTGCTCGGCCCCGGCGAGCCTCCGCTGCCGCACACCGCGGCCGCGCCCGCCGTCCCGTGCGACCGGCGCCGCTACCGGGGCGACTCGCTGGTCCTGGAGCAGGAGTGGGACACCCAGGGCGGCACCGTGCGGGTCACCGACTTCATGCCGCCCCGCCACCTGCTCGGCACCCCCGACGTGCCGCAGATGATCCGGATCGTCGAGGGCGTCTCCGGCCGGGTCCGGATGCGCTCCGCGGTGCGGATGCGCTTCAGCTACGGCCGGATCGTCCCCTGGGTGCACCGGGTCGAGCAGCCCGACGGCGGCCACCGCACCGTCGCCGTCGCCGGACCGGACTCGGTCTGGCTGGACGGCGAGGCCGAGACCTACGGCCGCGACCTGACCACCTACGCCGACTTCACCGTCACCGCGGGCGAGCGGATCGCCTTCGGCCTGACCTGGAAGGCCTCGCACGAGCCCGCGCCCGCCCCGCCGGACGCCGAGGGCGCGCTCGCCTCCACCGAGCGGTTCTGGCGCGACTGGGTCGGCCAGTGCACCTACCGCGGCCCCTACCGGGAGGCCGTGGTCCGCTCGCTGATCACCCTCAAGGCGCTCACCTACGCCCCCACCGGCGGCATCGTCGCCGCCCCCACCACCTCGCTGCCCGAGGACCTCGGCGGCGAGCGCAACTGGGACTACCGCTACACCTGGCTGCGGGACGCCGCGATCACGCTCTCCTCGCTGCTGCGCACCGGCTACCGCGAGGAGGCCCGGGCCTGGCGCGAGTGGCTGCTGCGCGCGGTCGCCGGCGACCCGGAGAACCTGCAGATCATGTACGGCATCGCCGGGGAGCGCGAACTCACCGAGTCCGAGCTCGACTGGCTGCCCGGCTACGAGGGCTCCCGCCCGGTCCGGGTCGGCAACGGCGCCGCCGGGCAGCTCCAGCTCGACGTGTACGGCGAGGTCGTCGAGGCCCTGCACCTGGCCACCATGTCCGGCCTGTCCCGGCACGACCACGCCCACCAGCTCCAACTGCGCCTGATCGAGTACCTGGAGGACCACTGGCGCGACCCCGACGAGGGCATCTGGGAGGTCCGCGGCCCGCGCCGGCACTTCGTGCACTCCAAGGTGATGGCCTGGGTCGCCGTCGACCGCACCCTGAAACTGCTGGAGCAGGCCGACGAGCAGCCCGCCGACCTGGTCGAACGCTGGACGGCGCTGCGCGCGGAGATCCACGCCGACGTCTGCGCCAAGGGCTACGACCCGCGGCGCAACACCTTCACCCAGTACTACGGCGGCCAGGAGCTGGACGCCTCGCTGCTGCTGATCCCGCAGGTCGGCTTCCTGCCGCCGGACGACAAGCGGGTGATCGGCACCGTCGAGGCGATCCAGCGCGAACTGTCCACCGAGGACGGCTTCGTGCTGCGCTACCCGACCCACGACGAACAGGGCAACAACGTCGACGGGCTGTCCGGGCACGAGGGCGCGTTCCTGGCCTGTTCGTTCTGGCTGGCCGACGACCTGGCGATGATCGGCCGGGTCGGCGAGGCCCGCGAGCTGTTCGACCGGCTGCTGGCGCTGCGCAACGACCTGGGGCTGCTCGCCGAGGAGTGGGACCCGCGGGCCCGCCGCCAGGTCGGCAACTTCCCGCAGGCGTTCAGCCACGTCCCGCTGATCGACACGGCGCTGCGGCTGACCGCCGCCGGCGGGATCGACCTGGCGAACTGACCGGCCGTCAGGGGCGGCGCTGCACCAGCTCGTCGTAGATGCTCAGCACCTGGGCGACGGTCGCCGCCTCGTCCGGCCAGGTCCGGGCCTGCGCCCGGCCCGCGGCGGCGAGTTCGGCCCGGTGCCGCCCGTCGGCCAGCAGTTCGCGGACCGCGCCGCCGAGCGCCGGGGCGTCCGCGAACGGGACCAGCACCGCGGCGTCGCCGACCAGTTCGGGCACCCCGCCGACGGCGGTCGCCACCACCGGGACGCCCGCCCGCATCGCCTCCTGGGCGACCAGCGAGCGGGCCTCCCAGCGCGAGGACAGCACCACGGCGTCGGCGGCGGCCAGCAGGTCGGGGATGTCGGCGCGGTAGCCGAGCAGTTCGACCGGCAGCTGCTCGGCGGCGACCCGGTCGCGCAGGGCCTGCCGCTCGGGGCCGTCGCCGGCCAGCAGCACCCGCGGCGCCGGGGCGCCGGGCGCGGCGAAGTGCGGGACGGCGTCCAGCAGCAGCCCGAAGCACTTCTGCATCACCAGCCGGCCGATCGCCAGCACCACGGGGCGGCCGTCGTCGCCGCCGGGCAGCGCCGCCCGGGCCTGCGCCCGGTCCAGCGTGCCGGGCGGCATCGGCGGGGCCGCGACCGGGCCCAGCCGGGCGTCGGTGGCGCCGAGTTCGCGGGCCCGGGCCACCAGGTCGGAGGAGGCGCCGAGGACCAGGTCGGCGGCCCGCACCACCCGGCGCTCCATCAGCCGCTGCAGGCGGCGGTCCAGGCCGGTGGTCAGCAGCGCGTGGTGCGAGGTCACCACCAGCGGCGTCTCCGGGCGGATGCCGGGGAACCGGCCGGCGGTGCGCAGCGCCAGGTCGGCCAGCAGGCCGGCCCGCAGGCCGTGCGCGTGCACCACGTCGGCGCCGGTGAAGGCGCGGCGCAGCTCGCCGATGGCGAGGGCGTCGCTGCGCGCCCCCGAGGTGGGGGTGATGTCGACGGTGTGCAGGCGGGCGCCCGCGGCGGAGAAGCCGAACAGCCGGTCGGTGCCCTCGGGCGCGCAGACCGTGACGGCGACGCCGTGCGCGACCAGCCCCCGGGTGAGGGAGCGCACGTGGGCGCCGATGCCGCCGGTCGCGGCGGAAAGGACGAGCACCACGTGCAGCTGGGGGGCCGCGGCGGCCCGGGCGGCGGAATGCTCCACGTCTGTCTCGCTCCGACTCGTTGTCAGCTGGTGTCCGGTCGCCACGATGCCAGGTCGGTCGGGCTCTTGGACAGTCGCCCGCCGCGACGGGCGCGTCGCCCCGGGCCGGTCGGGCCCGGGGCGACGCGGTGGCACCGTACGGCCCGGGTCAGTGGGCGCGGGCGGTCCGGGCGGCGGCGAGGAGTTCCTCCGCGTGCGCCCGGCCGAGCTCGGAGTCCTCCAACCCGGCCAGCATCCGGGACAGTTCGCGTACCCGCTGCTCGTCGTCGAGGGTCTTGACGCCGCTGCGGGTGACGGTGCCGTCGTTGGTCTTCTCCACCATCAGGTGCCGGTCCGCGAACGCGGCGACCTGCGGGAGGTGGGTGACCACCACGACCTGGGCGCTGCGGGCGAGTTTGGCCAGCCGGCGGCCGATCTCGACCGCGGCCTTGCCGCCGACGCCCGCGTCGACCTCGTCGAACAGGTAGGTCGGCACCGGGTCGGCCCCCGCGAACACCACCTCGACGGCCAGCATGACGCGCGACAGCTCGCCGCCGGAGGCACCCTTGGCGATCGGGCGGGGCTGCGCGCCGGGGTGCGGGGCGAGCAGCACCTCGACCTCGTCGACGCCGTGCGGGCCGTACGAGACGGTGCGGCCCTCGATCTCGATCCCGGACAGGTCGTCGACCTGGCCGATCGCGAAGGTCACCCGGGCGTGCGGCATGGCGAGTTCGGCGAGCTCGTCGGAGACCGCGGCGGCGAACTTGTCGGCCGCCGCCGACCTGGCCCGCGACACCTCGGCCGCCAGGTCGGCCAGCCGGGCCCGCAACTCGGTCTCCCGGGCGCCGAGTTCGTCGATCCGCTCGTCGTCGCCGTCGAGTTCGAGCAGCCGCACCGAGCCGGTCTCGGCCCAGGCGAGCGCCTCGACGAGGGTGCCCTCGGTGCCGGAGTACTTGCGCACCAGGTGGGCCAGGACGGCGCGGCGGTCCTCGACCGCGGCCAGCCGCACCGGGTCGGCGTCCAGGTCGTCGGCGTACCCGGCGAGGTCGCCGGCCACGTCGGCGAGCAGGTAGCCGACCTCGCCGAGCCGGTCGGCGAGACCGGCCAGGCGCTCGTCGTGGTGGCGGACCGCGTCGACGGCGCGGCGGGCCTGGGCCAGCAGGGTGCCCGCGTCGACGCCCTCCGGGTCGGCGGGGTCGCCGGCCAGCGCGGCGTGCGCGAGCGTCGCCGCGGAGGACAGCGCGTCGGCGTGGCCGAGGCGTTCGGCCTCGGCGGCGAGTTCGGCGTCCTCCCCGGCGACCGGCTCGGCGGCGGCGATCTCCTCCAGGCCGAAGCGCAGCAGGTCGGCCTCCTGGGCGCGTTCGCGGGCCCGGGTGGTGAGCTCCTCCAGGGTCGCGGACACCTCCCGCAGCTCCCGGTACACCTCGCGGTAGCGGCCCAGCGGCTCGGCGACGGCCTCGCCCGCGTACCGGTCGAGGGCGCCGCGCTGCCGGGACGGGCGCAGCAGGCGCTGCTGGTCGGTCTGGCCGTGCACGGCGATCAGGTCCTCGCCGAGCTCGGCGAGCAGGCCGACCGGGACGGCCCGGCCGCCGACGTGCGCGCGGGAGCGGCCCTCGGCGGAGACGGTGCGGCTGATCAGCAGCTCACCGTCGTCGAGCTCGGCCCCGGCCTCGATCGCCCTGGCCAGCACCGGCGACTTCGGGTCGAGGCTCAACCGGCCCTCCACCACGGCCCGTTCGGAGCCGTTGCGCACCAGCGCCGGGTCGGCCCGGCCGCCGAGCAGCAGCCCGAGGCTGGTCACCACCATGGTCTTGCCCGCACCGGTCTCCCCGGTGACGGCGGTGAACCCGGGGGCGAGTTCGACCACCGCGTCGTCGATGACGCCCAGATCCCGTATCCGCATCTCGTCCAGCACGGGGTCGACCTTACGAGGTTCCACCGTCGCTTTGCGACGACCGCCCCCGGTTTCACGCCCTCGTGGCGGCCGGCTCGGGCACCGGCACGGTCAGGCGCGGCAGGAACAGCTGCACCAGCGGGCCGATGGCCAGCGCGTAGGCGAGGGTGCCGACGCCGAAGGTCCCGCCGAGGGCGATGCCGACGGCCAGCACGGTCAACTCGATGCCGGTGCGGATCAGCCGGACGGAGCGGCCGGTGCGGCGGTGCAGGCCGGTCATCAGGCCGTCGCGCGGGCCCGGGCCGAGCCGGGCGCCGATGTACAGGCCGGTGGCGAGGCCGTTCAGGACGATCCCGGCCGCCAGCAGCGGCAGCCGCACCGCGAGCGCGTGCGGGGGCGGCAGCAGCGCCAGCGTGGCGTCCATCGCCGCGCCCAGCACCAGCACGTTGCCGACCGTGCCGACGCCGGGCCGCTGCCGCAGCGGGACCCACAGCAGCAGCACCAGCGCGCCGACCACCGTCACCCAGGTGCCGACCGAGCCGCCCACGTGCCGGGCCAGGCCCTGGTGCAGCACGTCCCACGGGTTGCCGCCGAGCGAGGAGCGCAGCACCAGGCCCATCGAGACGCCGTACAGGACCAGCCCGGCCGCCAGCTGCGCCAGGCGGCGCGGCAGGTCGGTGCGGGGGGCGGACAGGGAAAGGGAGAGCGCCATCGGGTGGACCTCTTCTCGGGCCGTGCTTGCCGTCTCTCGGCACTGCACGCCACTATGGACAGTCCAAAAGGCGGCCCGACAGGGCCAATCCGATCCAGGTGGACCGATTTCGATGGCCGAGTGGCACAGCACCCTGACCCCGCACGCCCTGGCCGACCGGCTCCCCCCGGCGGACGGCCGCCGCCCCGCCTACCGCTCCCTCGCCGACCGGGTCTCCCGACTCGTCGCCGACGGCCGCCTCCCGGTCGGCACCCGGCTGCCCTCCGAACGCGAACTCGCCGCCGAACTGCGGCTGTCCCGCACCACCGTCGCCGCCGCCTACGAGGCGCTGCGCACCGACGGCTTCCTGCGCTCCCGGCGCGGCGCCGGCTCCTGGACCGCCCTGCCCGCGGGCACCCGCCCGCCCGCCGACGGCCTGCACCCCGTCTCCCCCGACCGGGGCGACGTCCTCGACCTCGGCCTGGCCGCGCCCACCGCCCCGCCGCAGCTCGCCGAGGCCGCCGCGTACGCCGTCGCCCAGCTCCCCGCCTACACCGGCGGGCACGGCAACTACCCGACCGGCCTGCCGGTGCTCCGCGAGGCCGTCGCCCGCCGCCTCACCGAACGCGGCCTGCCCACCGGCCCCGACCAGGTGATGATCACCACCGGGGCGATGAGCGCCCTGCACCTGGTCCACCAGGCCCTGCTGGGCCGCGGCGACCGGGTCGCCGTCGAGGCCCCCAGCTACGTCAACACGCTGCGCGCCCTGCAGCGCTCCGGCGCCCGCCTGGTCCCCGTCCCGTTCGCCGTCGGCCCCGACGGCGCCGACGGGACCGCCGGCTGGGACCTCCCCCAGTGGCAGCGGGTGCTGCGCGGCGCCGCCCCGAAACTCGCCTCCACCGTCCCCGACTTCCAGAACCCCACCGGCGCCCTGATCGACGAGGACCAGCGCCGCGCCCTGCTCGCGCACGCCCGGGCCGCCGGCACCGCCGTCGTCACCGACGAGACCTGCGCCGAACTCGGCTGGGACGTCGCCGACGCCGACCTGCCCCGCCCGCTCGCCGCCCTCGACCGGGACGCCCAGGTGATCACCGTCGGCTCGGCCGGCAAACTGCTCTGGCCCGGCCTGCGGATCGGCTGGCTGCGCGCCCAGCCCTCCCTGATCCGGCGGCTGGCCGTCGACCGGGCCCTCTACGACCTCGGCACGGCCGTCCTCGACCAGCTGGTCGCGGCCCGCCTGCTGACCGAGCACCTGGCCGCCGTCCGCGCCGACCGGCACGCCCAACTGCGCGCCACCGCCGAGGCGTTCACCCGCCTGCTGCCCGCGCACTTCCCCGCCTGGCGGGCCGCCGCGCCGCCCGGCGGCCTCGCCCTGTGGGTCGCCACCCCCGGCACCTCCGCCAGCGCACTCGCCCGGGCCGGCGAACGCCTCGGCGTCCGGATCGCCGCCGGCGCCGGATTCGGCGTCGACGGCGCCTTCGAGGAGTACCTGCGGCTGCCGCTCACCCTGCCCGCCGACCGGGTCGAGGAGGCCCTGCGCCGGGTCGCCGAGGCCGCCGAACTCGCCCGCGCCGAACGGTTCTCCCGCACCGACCCGGCCATCGCCGACCTCTGACCCGGCGTCAACCGGACGCCGCCGGTCAGCAGTTGTCCGACCGCCCGCGCCACCCCACCACCGGCAGCGCGAACTTCGCCACCAGCCGGTCCGTGAACGGCGCCCGGTGCAGCCGCGCCAGCCGCACCGGCGTCTTGCCGCGCCGCACCTCCACCCGCGCGCCCGCCGGCAGCTCCGCCGACCGGCGCCCGTCGCACCACAGCACCCCGTGCGGCGTCTTCGGCAGCACCTCCACCGCCAGCACCGAGTCCGGCGACGTCACCAGCGGCCGCGCGAACAGCGCGTGCGCGCTGATCGGCACCATCAGCAGCGCCTCCACCTCCGGCCACACCACCGGCCCGCCGCCCGAGAACGCGTACGCCGTCGACCCCGTCGGCGTGGACAGCACCACCCCGTCGCAGCCGAACGTCGACACCGGACGGCCGTCCACCTCGGTGACCACCTCCAGCATCCGGTCCCGGGACGCCTTCTCCACCGACGCCTCGTTCAGCGCCCAGTCCTCGTGCAGCACGTCGCCGTTGGCGCGCACCAGCACGTCGACGGTCATCCGCTCCTCGACCTCGTAGTCGGCCGCCACCACCCGCTCGACCACCGTCGCCAGGTCGTCGCGCTCCGCCTCCGCGAGGAAGCCCACCCGGCCCAGGTTGATCCCCAGCATCGGCAGCCCCGACTCCCGGGCCAGTTCCGCGCCCCGCAGCAGCGTGCCGTCACCGCCCGCGACCAGGATCAACTCGCAGCCGTCCGCCGCCCCGTGCCCGCCCGGCACCAGCTCCACGCCCTCCGGCAGGTCCAGGCCCACCGCCTCGGCCTCCAGCAGCCGGATCCGGATCCCCGCCCGCAGCAGTCCGTCGACCAGCCCCTCGACGCTGCGCAGCGCCGCCTCCCGGCCGGTGTGCGCGATCAGGAAGACCGTACGTCGATCGCTCATTGCCCGCTGCCCTCTCCCTCTGCCGGCCCGGCCACCCTGGCCCGACCGCGGCCTGCCAGTGTGCGCAACCCCCGGACGCCTGCCAAGTACCCTACTGGGGGCCCTCCGCCACGGCCCGGTCCGCGGCGGCCGGGTCCAGCGGGTCCGCGTCCCGGCGCAGCCACAGGAAGTACTCCACGTTCCCCGACGGCCCCGGCAGCGGCGACGCCGTCACCGCCCGCACCCCCAGGCCCGACTGCCGGGCCTGCCCGGCCACCTGACGGATCGTCTCCGCCCGCAGCTCCGGCGAGCGCACCACCCCGCCCGACCCCAGCCGCTCCTTGCCGATCTCGAACTGCGGCTTCACCATCAGCACGAGGTCCGCGTCCGGCGCCGCGCAGCCCGTCAACGCGGGCAGCACCAGGCCCAGCGAGATGAACGACAGGTCGCCCACCACCAGGTCGACGAGCTCCCCGCCGATCAGCTCCGGCGTCAGCTCCCGCACGTTCGTCCGGTCCATCACCGTCACCCGCGCGTCGCTCTGCAACGACCAGGCCAGCTGCCCGTAGCCGACGTCCACCGCCAGCACGTGCGCCGCGCCCGCGCGCAGCAGCACGTCCGTGAACCCGCCCGTCGACGCGCCCGCGTCCAGCGCCCGCCGGCCCTCCACCACCAGGCCCTGCGGCCCGAACGCCGCGAACGCGCCCGCCAGCTTGTGCCCGCCGCGCGACACGTAGTCCGGGTCCGCGTCGTCCTTCGCGACCACCACCGCCGCCGCGGTCTCCACCTGCGTCGCCGGCTTCGTCGCGACCGCCCCGCCCACCGTCACCCGGCCCGCCGCGATCAACTCGCTCGCGTGCTCCCGCGACCTGGCCAGCTTGCGGCGCACCAGCTCCGCGTCCAGACGGCGTCGTGCCACTGCCACTGCTACGTCAGCTCCCACCATCGCGTGTCGTCACTCGCGGTCCAGATCCGCGAGGGTCGCGGCGAGCCGCGCATGGACATCTTCGTACACCCCGGCCCACTGCTCCGCCCCCACCCCGTCCGACTCCCCCAGCCGGGCCAGCGCCTCGTCCACCGCGGCCTCCCCCGTCCAGGGCACCTCACTCACCGCCGCCGCCCGCCCCCGGGGCCGCCTTCTTCGCGGCGGCCTTCTTCGCGGGCTTCGGCGCGGCGGCCTTCTTCGCGGCGGCCTTCTTCGCGGGAACCTCCTCCCCCGGGGCCCTCCGCCCGGACGCCGCCGGGGCCTTCTTCGCCGCGGGCCGCTTCGCCGGGGCAGCCCCCTCGGACGGGGCACCCGCCACCGGGGCCCCCTTCCGCGCCGACGCCTTCTTCACCGGCAGCGGCGCGCTCGGCGAGGCGTCGGCCCCCACCGAAGGGGCCGGGGCCGCGGGCCGCCGCACGGGCGCCTTCCGCGCCACCGTCCGCGGCGTCGCCGCCTGCTCCTCGCCCGCCGGGGCCCGTCGCGGCACCGAGCGCTGCGCGGCCGTCTGCTTCGCCGCCGCGCCCTTGCGCACCGCGGCCTTCCGGACCGGGGCCGCCGGGGCGGCCTCCGCCGGGGCCCTGCGCGCCGCCGCCTTCTTCACCCCGGACGCCGAACCCGCCGCCTGCTTGCGGGCCGCCGCCTTCCGCGCCGTCGCCCGCGGGCCGCGCACCGGCGGCGCCTCTGCGGGCACCGGCGGCGCCACCGGCTCCTCGTCCCAGCCCGCGTCGAACAGGCCCTGCGCGCGGGCCGCCGGCCGGACCACCGGCTCCGCGCGCTCCGGCCCGTCCTCCGCCACCGGCTCGGACCGCCCGGGCTCCGCGGGCCCGGCCGCCGGGTCGTCCACCTCGCGGAGCCTCGACTCCAGGAAGCTCAGCACCACGCCGACCTTCACCACCTGGTCGCCGACCTTCTCGAACACCCGCTCCGCCTCGCCCCGGGCCACACCCGCGACCAGATCCACCCCGGCCCGTCCGGCCGTCACGGCCTCCCCGGCGAGCGTCCTCAACTGCTCGACAGCGGGCGGCAGTTCGCCACCGAGCTGGAGCAGCCCCTCGGCCGCGTCCAGCACCCGGCGCCCGGCCTCCTCGGCCACCTGCGCCGCAACCACCACCACACCCCGCACACCCTGCACCGCGTCCCGCAGCATCCGCCCGCCTCCTCGACCGCCACCGACTGCCGGTCCGACGCTACCCTCTCCCGACCGGCGCCGTCCGCCGCTGCGCTAGCGTGGAACGCCGAACGACCACCGACAGGAGCACGCCGCACCCATGGCCAGCATCGAGGAGTGCCACCGCGCACTGGAGCAGCTCAGCCGCAACCTCGCCACCGCGGGCGGCGACGTCCGCAAGGCCGCCGAACTCGACCGGTCGCTCAGCTGCCACCTCACCGACCTCGACCTGACCTTCACCGGCCGCCTCACCGCCGGACGGCTCGCCGACATCGCCGACCACCCCGGCCCGCCCGCCGCCAAGGCCGACATCCGCCTCACCACCACCGGCGACGACCTGGTCGCCCTGGTCGACGGCCGCCTCCCCTTCCCCACCGCCTGGGCCACCGGCCGCCTCAAGCTCGACGCCGGCTTCCGCGACCTGCTCCGCCTGCGCACCCTGCTCTGAGCACCCCGACCGGAGGACCGGCCCGGGGCAGCGACTCGACCGCCGCCGCCCACCGGCCGCCCGACGGGCCGTCAGCCCGCCGCGGGCAGCCCCGCCAGCGCCTTCGCCGACTCCGGCACCGCACCGTCCGCCGCCGCGTCCGCGCACGTCCAGGCCGCCGCGCACAGCGCCCGCAGCGCGTCGATCCGCGCGCCCCCGCCCGCCAGGGTCAGCGCCCCGCCGTCCACACCCGCCTCCCAGCCGCCGCAACCGAACCGGCCGCCGCCCAGCGCCGCCACCTCCGGCTGCGGCTCCAGCAGGCCCCGCAGGTCCTCCGCCAGGTACGTCGGCCGGTGCCGCAGCGGCGCCGCCAGCACCTCCTCCGGCGTCGCCACGCCCGTGAACACCAGCAGCGAGTCCACCCCGCCGTTGAACGCGCCCTCGATGTCGGTGTCCAACCGGTCGCCCACCACCAGCGGACGCTCCGCCCCCGTCCGCAGCACCGTCTCCCGGTGCATCGGCGGCAGCGGCTTCCCCGCCACCTCCGGCACCGCCCCGGTCGCCGCCCGCACCGCCGCCACCAGCGTCCCGTTGCCCGGCGCGATGCCCCGCGCCGTCGGGATCGACAGGTCCGTGTTCGACGCCACCCACGGCAGCCCCCGGCCCACCGCGTACGACGCCTCCGCCAGGTCCTTCCACCCCACCGACGGGTCGTAGCCCTGCACCACCGCCGCCGGGTCCTCGTCCAGCGACCGCACCGGCACCAGCCCGCGCTCCTCCAGCGCCTCCACCAGCCCCGCCCCGCCGACCACCAGCACCCGCGACCCCGCCGGAACCTTCTCCGCCACCAGCCGCGCCGCGGCCTGCGCCGAATTGATCACGTCCCCGGGCTCGGCCGGCACCCCCAGCTCCGTCAGGTGCTCCGCCACCACCCGCGGCGGCCGCGACGCGTTGTTCGTGACGTACGCCAACCGCATCCCCGCCGCCCGGGCCCGCTCCAACGACTCCACCGCGTGCCCGATCGCGTGCGGCCCCGCGTACACCACCCCGTCCAGGTCGAGCAGCGCCGTGTCGTACGCCTCCGTCAGCGCCACCGCACAGGCCCCCGGCACGCTCCGCACCACCGCGGCACTCTCCGTCATCGCTGCTCCACCCTCGCCACCTCGAACCGAACGAACACCCGCCACCCTAGAGCCCCCGACGGGACGGGGCCTCAGGCCGCCTCCGGCCCGTCCGGCGGCGCCACGTAGCCCGGCGCGCCCGGCAGCAGCGGCCCGTACGCGCCCGCCCGGGCCGCCAGCGTCGCCCGGGTCTGCCGCAGCGCCGCCCGGTAGTGCGCGTTGCCCGGACTCATCGCCACCGCCAGCGCCAGGTGCTCCGCCGACACCTCGAAGTCCCCCAGCCGGGCCGCCGACATCCCCCACCCGAACTGCGCGTAGTCGTCCGACGGATCGGCCACCGCCACCACCCGGAAACTCTCCAACGCCGCCCGGTACTGCCCCGCGTCGAACTGCGCCCGCGCCAACGCCTCCCGGATCGACCCCGACTCCGGCTCCGCCTCCGCCGCCCGCGCCAGCAACTGCACCGCCGCCGCCGGATGCCGCTCCTCCAGCAGCCGCACCCCGCGCCGGAACCAGTCGTACACCCCGCCGCCCGGCGCCCCGTCCGCCCCGTCCCCGGGAACAGCCGCCGCCCCGTCCGCGCTGTCGCCCCCGTGCTCCCCGCGACCCATCCGCACCCACCGCCTTCCCGTCCGCCCAGCTCACCCGCCCACCCGTGATCCGGACGGACCAGCCCGACCCGATCTCCCCACAAGGACTACCCGACTAACATGCCCAGAATGAGCGCCCCTCGTGCCGAAAGCGGCATCGAGCCCTCGGGCGGCCCCGGAGACCCCGGGCACGTCGCCACCGCAGGGCTGTCCCTCTCACCGTTCCGCGGCCTGCGCTACGACCCGCGCCGGGTCGGCGACCTGGCCGCCGTCACCTCCCCGCCCTACGACGTGGTCGACCCAGGACGGCGCCTCGACCTGGAGACCGCCGACCCGCACAACATCGTCCGCCTGATCCTCCCCCGCCCCGAACCCGAGGACGCCGGCGACCGCCCCGACCGCGACACCCGCTACCGGCACGCCGCCCGCCTGCTCCGCGACTGGCAGCGCCAGGGCGTCCTCACCGCCGACCCGCGCCCCGCGCTCTACGTCTACGAGCAGCGCACCCCGTCCGGCTCCCTCCAGCGCGGCCTGATCGGCGCCCTCGCCGTCAGCGGCCCCGAGGCCGGCGTCGTCCTCCCGCACGAGGACGTCATGCCCAAGCCCGTCGCCGACCGGGTCGGCCTGATGCGCACCACCCGGGCCAACCTCGAACCGCTGCTGCTCACCTACCGCGGCAAGGGCCGCGCCGCCGACGTCGTCGAACGCACCGCCGCCGGCGAGCCCCTGCTCGCCACCACCACCAGCGACGGCACCGACCACCGCCTGTGGGCCGTCACCGACCCCGCCGACCTCGCCGACGTCACCCGCGACCTCGCCACCTGCCGCGCCCTGATCGCCGACGGCCACCACCGCTGGGAGATGTACCTGCGCCTGCAGCGCGAGCACCGCCACCTCCCGCGCAGCCCCTGGGACCGCGGCCTGGTCCTGCTCGTCGACACCGACCGCTACCCCCTGCGGGTCCGCGCCATCCACCGGGTCCTGCACCGCCTCCCGCTGCCCGCCGCGCTCGCCGCCCTCGACCCCGACGTCTGGCGGGTCACCGAACTCCCCGGCAGCCTCCCCGACGCCCTCAAGGCCCTCGCCGAGGCCCGCACCGGCCCGCGCAACGCCTTCGTCCTCACCCCCGGCGACGGCCGCTTCCTGCTCCTCACCGGCCCCGACGAGCGCACCCTCGCCGCCACCGTCCGCGCCGACCGCCCCGAGGAGTGGCGCCGCCTCGACGCCACCGTCCTGCACGCCGTCCTGCTCGACCGCACCTGGCACGTCCCCGACAGCCCCGAGCACATCGGCTACCTGCACTCCGCCGAGGCCGCCGTCCGCGAGGCCACCCGCACCGGCGGCACCGCCGTCCTGCTCCACCCCGTCGAGGAACGCGTCGTCCGCCGCCTCGCCGAACAGGGCGTCACCATGCCCCGCAAGTCGACCTCCTTCGGACCCAAACCGGCCACCGGACTCGTCCTGCGCTCCCTCGAACTCGGCTGACCCGCGAGACGCCCCGGGAACGCGAAAGGGCCCCGCTCCGTCCGGAGCGGGGCCCTTCCCGTCGGGTCAGCCCTTCTTCGGCTGCTCCTTGTGCTCGTCCTCGTCGTAGTCCTCGTCGACCTCGACGTCGTCCTCGTCGTAGAACTCCTCGACGTCCTCTTCGTCCTCGAAGATCATCCGACCGTCGCCGACGTCGTCCTTGTCGATCTGCCGACGGGCCGGCTCGACCGCCTCGGCACCCTCGGACCCGGCGTCCTCCGCGTCCTCGTCCAGCGCGTCGGTGAACTCGATGCCGTCGATCTCGGCCAGCCGCTCCGAGGCGTTGGTCGAACCGTCCGTGTCCGCCTCCACGGCCTTCACGAACCACTCGCGCGCCTCGTCCGCCCGACCCGCCGCGATCAGCGCGTCGGCGTACGCGTAGCGCAGCCGCGCCGTCCACGGGTGGATCGCCGAGGACGCCAGCTCCGGGCTCTGCAGCGTCACCACGGCGGCGTCGAACTGCTCCAGGTCGGCCCGCGCACCGGCCGCGACCAGCCGCATCTCGACCTGGCCGGCCTTGTCCAGCTGCTTCACCTCGGGCTCACCGGCCATCGCCAGCGCCCGCTCCGGACGGCCCAGACCGCGCTCGCAGTCCGCCATCACCGGCCACAGGTCGGCCCGCCCGGTCATCCGCTTCGCGGCCCGGAACTCGGTCAGCGCCTCCGCGTACCGCTGCGTCATGTACGACGCGAACCCGGCCGCCTCCCGGACGCTCGCCACCCGCGACGCCAGCCGCAGCGCGACCCGCGAGTAGTTGTAGGCCTCCTCCGGCTCGCTGTCGAGCAGCCGCGCCACCATCACCAGGTTGCGCGCCACGTCGTCCGCGAGCGTCTTCGGCAGGCTCTTCAGGTCCTGCTTCACGTCCGCGTCGATCTCGAACCCGGTCACGTCGTCCGGGATCGGCAGCCGCTTCACCGGCTCCTGACGCCGCTCCTCGTACCCGCCCCGGTCGTCCCGGCCCCCGCGGTACCCGCCCCGGTCGTCCCGACGCTCGAACCCGCCACGCTGCGGACGGTCGTCCCGGCCACGGTAGCCACCGCCACCCTGGGGACGGTCGTCGCGGCCACGGTAACCGCCGCCGCCCTGGGGACGGTCGTCGCGGTCACGCCCGTACGACGGACGGTCCTCACGCGGACGGAACCCGCCACCGCCCTGCGGCCGGTCGTCGCGCCCGCGGAAACCACCCTGGGGACGGTCGTCCCGACCCCGGTAGCCGCCACCCTGCGGACGGTCGTCCCGGTCACGCCCGTACGACGGACGCTCGTCGCGGCCGCGGAAGCCACCGCCGCCCTGGGGGCGGTCGTCGCGGCTGCGGAAACCACCCTGGGGGCGGTCGTCCCGACGCTCGAACCCACCACGGTCACGGTCACCGTACGACGGACGGTCCTCACGCGGACGGAACCCGCCACGGTCGCCGCCCTGGGGACGGTCGTCGCGGTCACGCCCGTACGACGGACGGTCCTCACGCGGACGGAACCCGCCCTGGGGACGGTCACCGTACGACGGCCGGTCCTCACGCGGACGGTAGCCGCCGCCGCTCTGCGGACGGTCATCCCGGCCACGGAAACCACCACGGTCGCCACCCTGCGGACGCTCGTCGCGGCCACGGTAGCCACCGCCGCCCTGCGGGCGGTCGTCGCGGCTGCGGAACCCGCCCTGGGGACGGTCGTCCCGACGCTCGAACCCACCACGGTCACGGTCACCGTACGACGGACGGTCCTCACGCGGACGGAACCCGCCACCACTCTGCGGACGGTCGTCGCGCCCGCGGTAGCCACCCTGCGGGCGGTCGTCGCGGCCACGGAACCCGCCGCCCTGGGGACGGTCGTCCCGACCACGGAACCCGCCACGGTCGCCGCCCTGGGGACGGTCGTCGCGGTCACGCCCGTACGACGGACGGTCCTCACGCGGACGGAACCCGCCCTGGGGACGGTCACCGTACGACGGCCGGTCCTCACGCGGACGGTAGCCGCCGCCGCTCTGCGGACGGTCATCCCGGCCACGGAAACCACCACGGTCGCCACCCTGCGGACGGTCATCACGGCCACGGAAACCGCCGCCGCCCTGGGGACGGTCATCGCGGCCGCGGTAGCCGCCGCCACCCTGCGGACGGTCGCCACCGCCGCCGTACGAAGGACGGTCGTCACGGCCGCGGTAACCACCGCCGCCTTGCGGGCGGTCGTCGCGGCCGCGGTAGCCGCCGCCACCACCCTCGCCACGATCGTCACGGCGCGGGCCACGGTCGTTGGACCAGCCTCCACGCGACCTGGGCTCGTACCCCCGGCCGCCGTCGTTTCGGCGCTCGGGCCGGTCCTGGGGCGGGTTCGACATGCTGGTGACTCCTGTCTGCACACTGCGAGCATTAGAGGCGCCACTGCCGATCCATCGACACCAGCGCGCGATCCCGGACGCCGCCGGCCTCACCCGGGCCCGGAACGTCCGTCTTGTCCATTGTCCGGCACACGGGCGGACACCGCGTCCGGGTGCCCGACCGCCGTCCGCCGGCCGTCTGTTCGGCTGAAAGCCCAACAAAAAAAGGCCGAGGCCCCAGCTCATCGCTGGGGCCTCGGCCTATTGAAGAATTGTTCGGCGGCGTCCTACTCTCCCACAGGGTCCCCCCTGCAGTACCATCGGCGCTATGAGGCTTAGCTTCCGGGTTCGGAATGTAACCGGGCGTTTCCCTCATGCTATGACCACCGAAACCCTATCGGGTATTCAGCGAACACACTTTTCAGTTGAAATTTGTGTTACCTACTTACCTGTCGAAATCGATAAATCGATTCCGTACCGGCGATAGCTGTTCGCTACCCGGGAACCACACAGTGAACGCGAGCGTCTGAGGACAAGCCCTCGGCCTATTAGTACCGGTCAACTCCACCCCTCACGAGGCTTCCATATCCGGCCTATCAACCCAGTCGTCTACTGGGAGCC
>NZ_JBIVNB010000001.1:897737-1100943 GCF_044753345.1 Kitasatospora sp. NPDC088391 | reverse complement strand
TCCGCGTCCACGCTCGGCGCCGGCAGCGCGAACGGCGCCGAGATGGAGAGCTTCTTCCCGTCCGCACTGGTCAGCGTCGCCAGCGGACCGCTCCCACCGCCCGACAGCACCACACCGCCGACCGCCGACCTCGGCGCGAACGTGCCGTCCGCGCCCCGGGCCAGGGTGGCGTCCAGCGCCGCCCACTTCCCGTCCTTCTTCACCCGCTTCTGCTCCGGCGCCGCCGTCAGCAGCAGGTGCCCGTCCGGCGTCGCCGACGTCTCGCCCGACTCCGTCGTCAACGACTCGATCGGAACGTTCTTCCCGGTCGCCTTCGCCTGCGCCAGCGCCCGGTCCGTCTCCGACTGCGGACGCTGCTGCTCGCGCTGCTTCGCGACCGCCGCGATCTCCGCGGCCGAGGGCAACGGCTGCGCGTCGGCCGCGAACGCGACCGGCACCGCCAACCCACCCGCCAGGGCCAACGCCCCGGTCAGACCCACCATCCGTAGCGCGGCAGCGCCGCGATACCGTCTGCTCACAGTCAAAGCTCCTGCATTCGATGAAACATCAAAGCTGCTCGACGGCATGGTGGTTCGCATCCATCGGATCGCCGGGCCCAGCCGGAGTTCGCGGACTGCCACCGCAAGGAATGTGCACGCGACCGTCGAGCGGTACGGGCGTGCGGACGCTCAGTACATTCACGTAAACGGCACCGGAAACGCAATCCGTTAGAACGACGGAACGCCCCCTTTGCCGAGCAAGGCCCACTTTGCCCGAGGGTGTGACGTGCACCACATCGGGATTTGTTCGGGAGGCCGTCGGCCTGCCTCGACGGCCTGCCGGCGCTGCGCTGTGCCCTTTGTGGCGTTCGATCGACTTTTTCGATCCGGGCAATGTGGAGACAAGCAGCGCCGGGGCCGGAAAGGTAAAAAATCCGCCAAACCGAACAATTGCCGTCAGGGTGCTCAGGCGGGGGTGAGGGTGTCGAGGGCGCCGGACTTGGCCTGGGCGACGAGGTCGGCGAACTGGTCGAGGCTCATCTGGATCTGCTGGCCGAAGTCGTCGGTGAGGCGGACGCGCCGGTCCTCGGGGGCGTCGGGGTCGAGGAAGAGCTGGGGGCAGCCGCAGTCGCAGGTGCCGCAGAAGGTGGCGAGGGGGAGGGCGGGTTCGCGCACGGCGGTGGTTCTCCTGTCCTGGGGGTGTGTTCGGAGCAGTGGTCGGCCCGGGCCGGGGCCGGGTTCCCGAAGAGGTGATGTGATGCAGGTCACATTCACGAGGTCGGGTGGAACTCGCCGACGGACGGCCTCCGGAGGGCGGGGAGGGTGCGACGATGGGCCGCCATGGGACCGGGACGGGTGGGGCGAGCGGGACGGGCCGCGGTGTTCGCGGCCGCCGGCGTGCTGCTCGCGGCCGTCGCGCACGTGCTGGCCTCCGGCACCCCGGTGCCGGGGTGGGGGCTGGCCGCGGGGCTCGGCGGGGCCGGGCTGCTGGGCTGGCTGACGGCCGGTCGGGAGCGCGGGCCGCTGCCGGTCACCGGTCTGACCGTCGGGGTCCAGGCCGTGCTGCACGCGCTGTTCTCGCTCGGCGGGGACGCGGCGCCCGCGCCCGGCGGACTCGCCGCCCAGTGGGCGCAGTTGCTGTGCGGCACCGGCCCCGTGAGCGAGCAGCGGGCCGCGCAGCTGGCCGAGGCGGCCGGGCTCGCCCCCGCGGACGGGTTCGCCGTCGTCCCGCTCGACGACGCACCTGGCCCGGTGGGGCTGGCGCAGCACGCGATGGTGCTGGCGGGCCATCAGCACGGCGGCGGCGCGGGCGGGTTCGGAATGCTCGGCGCGCACCTGCTGGCCGCGCTGCTGCTCGGCCTGTGGCTGGCGGCGGGCGAGCGCGCCGTGCACGGCCTGGCCCGGGCCGTCGCGGCCCGCCTGTTCGCGCCCGTCCTGCTGGTGCTCGGCGCCGTCCGCCCGCCGCACCCGCCGCGCGGCCGCCGCCCCCGGGCCGGACACCTCCGGCCGTCGGCGCGGCTGCTGGTCCACTCGCTCGCCACCCGGGGCCCGCCGGCGCGGTCCGCCGCCGCCTGACGGTCCGTCTCCCGACGGTCCGTCACCCCCGGGGCGCCGCCCCGGCCGTCACCGCGCCCGCGTCCTGCGACCGCGGCGCCGGTGCGGCGCGCCCGGGGCCGCCCCGCGACCCCGGGGCCGCTCCTCGAACCCCCGCCCGCCCTCCGGTCGTGAGGGCTCCCCCCGTCGTGGGGCTGTCCCGGGCGACGGCGGGGGTTCGAGAACGGCCGCCCCGGGGGCCGCTCCCGTCTCCCGAGCGAGGACACCCGGAGATGACCCCTGCCTCCCACCCGTCGCCCCCCGCCGCCGTGCGGGTGCGCGCGGACGACGGCGACGTGACCGCCTGGGCGCTGGCCGCCCGCGGCGGCGACCCGGCGGCGGTGGAGCGGTTCGTCCGCGCCACCCGCGCCGACGTCCGACGGTTCGTCACCCACCTGAGCGGCGACCCGCAGGCCGCCGACGACCTGACCCAGGACACCTACCTGCGGGCGCTGCGCGCCCTGCCCCGGTTCGAGGGGCGCTCGTCCGCCCGGACCTGGCTGCTGAGCATCGCCCGCCGCACCGTCGTCGACCGGTACCGGTTCGCGGCGTGCCGGCCCCGGCTGCTGGACACCGAGGACTGGCAGTCCGCCGCCGAGCGGGCCCAGCCGAGCGGCCTGCCCGGCTTCGAGGAGGGGGTGGCGCTCGGCGAACTGCTGGCGGCGCTGCCCGCCGAGCGCCGCGCTGCCTTCGTGCTGACGGCGCTGCTCGGCCTGCCCTACGAGGAGGTGGCCGAGTTGACGGGCTGCCCGGTCGGCACCGTCCGCTCCCGGGTCAACCGGGCCCGCGGCGTGCTGATCCGCCGGCTGGCGGCCGCCGAGCGGGCCGACGGGGCCGCGCTCGGCTGCGCGGCCTGACGGGAGCGGTGCCGGAAAGGCCGACGGGCGGCCCGCCGCGAGGACGGGCCGCCCGGTGGGCCGGGGTGCGGCCGGGTCAGGGGATGACCAGGGTCTGGCCGGCGTTGATCAGGTCCGGGTTGGAGATGCCGTTGGCGTCGGCGATCCGCTGGTACTGGCTGCCGTCGCCGTAGAAGCGGTCGGCGATCGCCCACAGGCTGTCGCCGCCCTGGACGGTGTAGGTCTGCTGCTGGGCGGCCTCGGGCTGCGGCTCGGGCTCGGCGGCCTGGACGGGCGCGGGCTCGGCCGCCCGCGGCGCGGCGTCGGCGACCCGGGTGCCGGACTCCCACAGGGTGCGGTCGCCGCCGACCACCGCGTTGCCGTCGTCGTTGAGGCGGAGGTAGGCGTCGGCGTTGCCGTCCGTGCCGGTCGACCAGAGGGCCTCGCCGGAGCCGCTGTAGAGGACGAAGTTGCCGTCGTCCTGCATCTGCGCGGTGGTGGCGCCGCGGCCGTCCGTGGCGGTGGCCCAGATCGGCTGCCCGGTGCCGAGGTCGGACAGGACCAGGTTCCCGTCGGACTGGAGGGAGAGCCGGAAGCGACCGTTGTCGGACAGCAGCTCCTCGTCGACAGCGAGGGCTTCACCGGGCTTGAGGGTCGAGGACATCACTTGCTCCACGGAATCGGAATCGGAAACGGAGGACGGTCGGCCGGTTACGGCCACGGTCGACTCTCTGCCCCCGACCGCCGCCCCCACAACCCGCCGGCTCCCGGTTCATCCGCACGAAGGACGGCCCGCCCGTCGGGTTGACGGCGTCGCCCGGGCGGGGCCGGACCGCCCGGGCCGGTGGAACGTGCCGGATGAACTCCCTTTGCTTATAGGGGAGTTACTGCTCCGCGGGGGCGGCGAAGGGCCAGGCGGTGAGGTCGCGGTAGTGGATCGGGCCCGGGCCGCGGCCGATGTTGCTGCCGACCAGGTGCAGCCGGGCGGTGTGCCAGTCGCGGCCGGTGAAGCCGGCCAGCACGGCCGCCGCCGCCGGGACGGAGTCGTGGTCGTCGCGGCGGGCCCGGGCCAGGGTCAGGTGCGGGCGCAGCGGCCGTTCGAGGAAGTCGATCCCGCAGGACCTGACCAGCCGCCGGACCTCGGCGGCCAGGTCGTGCAGCCCGTCGAGGTCGCCGCCGACGCCGCTCCACAGCAGGCGGTCGTCGAAGTGCCCGCCGCCGTGCAGGCGCAGCCGCAGGGCCGGGCGGGCGGCGGCGGTGCCGGAGAGCGCCCCGCGGAGCAGCGGGACGGCGGTGCTGGGCAGTTCGCCGAGGAAGGCCAGCGTGATGTGCCAGTCCTCGATCCGGTTCCAGCGCAGCCGGGGGTGGGCGTCGCCGGCGGGCCGCAGGGCACGGGCCAGCTCGTCCTTGGCCGCGTCGGGCGGGGCCAGGGCCACGAACAGGCGCCGGGTCGGAGGCTCGGGGTGATCGTCCACCAGGGATTTCTAGCAGCCGGACGGCGGCGGCCGCGCGCCGGGCCGACCCGGCGGGAGCTGGCGGGAGTCGGCGGGAGGGCCGGCGGGAGGGCTGGCGGGAGGGCTGGCGGGATCTTGACGGTCGCGGGCGGTCGCGCCACTCGTGGGGCCGGGGCCCGGCCGCCCAGAATGGACGTGTCGACGCCGGCCGGGACGGAAACCCCGGGCCGGCTCCCCCTCCCGAGAGCGCGCGAGCGCAGAGACGAGGCACCCGCATGTCCGCCACCGCCCCCGCCACGATCGACAGCGCCGTCCTGAGCGTCCCCGCCGCCGAACCGGCCGTCGCCGCCGCCCACTTCGAGGCCCGGCTCGCCTTCGAGGCCGACGTCTCGGACGTCCGCGCCGACCTCGCCTCCGGCGCGCCCGGCATCGTGCTGGTCGACACCCGCAGCGCCGCCGCCTGGGACCAGGGCCGCATCCCCGGGGCGCTGCACATCCCGACCGGCCGGATCGCCGAACTGGCGCCGCAGCTGATCGACCCGGCGCTGACCGTGGTCACCTACTGCTGGGGCCCCGGCTGCAACGGCGCGACCCGGGCGGCGCTGGTCTTCGCCCGGCTCGGCTACCGGGTCAAGGAGATGCTCGGCGGCTTCGAGTACTGGGTCCGGGAGGGCTTCGCCCACGACACCGCGAACGGCACCGAGCAGCGCCCCGTCGACGACCTGACCGCCCCGCGCTCGGGCATCGCCTGCGCCTGCTGACGGATCGTCAATCCTCTTTCCCCGTAGTGGTGTTGACCGAGCCGTCGAGCGGAAGGCCGATCGGGCGGCGGGAGTCGTGACCGGGGCCGGTGCCGCCGCCGCAACCCTCCCGGGTCCCGACGCGCTCGACACCCCGCCCTGCGCGACCCGGTGCCGCGCCGCCGCTGTCGGTCCCGGATGCCAGCCTGGCCCGATGGACGAGATGCACGACCACGACGAACAGCTGCTCCGCGGCCGGGTCTACGGCGCCGACCACGAGGACCCGGGCCCCCGCCCCGGACACGACTACCGCGAACTCGTCGGCGGCCCCCTCGACGGCCTCCTCCTCGACACCACCGGCTGGCCCCCCGCCGCCCTCGCCGCCGGCACCGCCCTCACCACCCACCTCGGCCGCCACGGCGGAACCGGCCGCTCCCACTACACCCCGCGCGAGGGCGACCCCCGCCACTGGGACCACGCGGGCGACACCCCCTGAACAGGAAGTTCAGCCGAAGAAACGCCGCCACCAGGGCCGCGGCTCCGCCGACAGTCGTGTCAGCGCGTCGCGCGTCAAGACCGTGTGGGGATGGTCGTCACCGAGGAGTTCGCGCCTCGCTGCGAGGACGGCCTCGAAGTCGACCCCTGCCTGCTGCCGGTGGCCTCGGTCCCAGAGGATCTGGGCGAGGTTGTGGCGGGCGGTCAAGGTGTGCGGGTGGTTGTCGCCGAGGAGTTCGCGCCGCACGGCGAGGACGGCTTCGAGTTCGATCTGCGCCTGCCGCAGGTGGCCCTGGTCGTAGAGGACGCCGGCGAGGTTGTGGCGGGTGGTCAGGGTGCTGGGGTGGTCGTCGCCGAGGACTTCCCGTTCCATGGCGAGGACGATTTCGAACTCGGTCCTGGCCTGCGGCAAGTGCCCCTGGTCCTGGAGGACGCTGGCCAGGCTGTGGCGGGTGGTCAGGGTGTCGGGGTGGTCGTCGCCGAGGATCTCCCGTTCCATGGCGAGGACGATTTCGAACTCGGTCCTGGCCTGCTGCAGGTGCCCTTGGGCCTGGAGGACGAAAGCGAGGTTGTGGCGGGTGGTCAGGGTGCTGGGGTGGTCGTCGCCGAGGAGTTCACGGCGTACGGCGAGGATGGTTTCGAGTTCGGTTTGCGCCTGCTGCAGGTGGCCCTGGGCCTGCATGGTGCCGGCGAGGTTGTGGCGGGTGGTCAGGGTGTCGGAGTGGTCGTCGCCGAGGAGTTCGCGCCGTGTTGCGAGCAGGGTTTCGAACTCGGCCCGCGCCTGTCGGAGGAGCCCGGCCTGGTGCAGGTAATTGGTGACGAAGTGGGCTGCTTTCGCCAGTTCGACGGTCCGGAGGCCCTGCGGGTGGTGGAACGCCGCCAGGACGTGCGGAGCGAGCGCCTGCCACATCGACCAGGTGCTGGGGTCGTCCGGGTAACCGGTCTCCTCGGAGAGGACCGCGTCCACCAGCAGCCGCACCGTCGTCTCCGTCGGCGGGGTGTGCGAGGCGTCGCGGACCAGGGGGTGCATGCGCAGCAGGGGCAGTGAGCCGGTGGTGGAGAAGGTGAGGAAGCCGACCGACTCCAGGGCGGTGAGGTGGGCCCAGAGGGTGGGGCCGTCCAGGTGGGGGAGGCGGTCCGGGGTGAGGAGGAGGGTGTAGGGGAGGTCGGCGTCGGCGAAGGAGGCGATCAGTTCGAGGAGGTCGCGGGCGTGCGGGTGGCCGCGTTCTTCGAGCAGGGCCACGGACATCGACCAGGTGCGGGCCAGGGACTGGCTGTGGTCGAGGGTGGCGGGGCCGCCGGTGTTCCAGGTGGAGTGGTAGGCGGCGAAGGTGACGGGGGTGTCGGCGGCGCGGTAGGCGGGCGGGGTGCCCAGGGTCCGGGCGAGGTAGGTGCCGGCCAGGTGGAGGGCGAGCGGGAGGCCGCCGAGGCGGGCGGCGAGGGCGCGGGCCTCGGCGGGGGAGCCGGCGGCGGGGCCGGTGCGGTCGAGCAGGATCTGGGCGGCGGCGTCCGGCCCGCCCTCGACCTCCTCGGTGAGCGGGCCGACCCGGTGGTGGCGGGCGCCGGGCCCCCAGGTGGCGGGGGCGCCGTCGCGGGTGGTGACCAGGACCGCGCCCGCGCCGGTGGTGGGGCGGAGCCAGCCGGTGCCGGCGGCCAGCCGGCCGGGGCCGTCGAGCAGGGCCGGGGCGTCGGCGTTGTCCACCACCAGCAGCCAGGGGTCGCGCAGGCGGCCGAGCGCCGACCACAGGACGTCCGCCGCGTCGCCGTGGGCGAGTTGGCCGGGGTCGGCGCCCGCCTGCCGGGCCACCGCGCGCAGCGACGCCTCCAGGACGGATTCGCTGCGGGCGTCCACCCACCAGACCCGGCCGGGGTGCCCGGCGGCGATCTCCAGCGCCAGCGAGGTCTTGCCGCAGCCGCCCATCCCGGACAGCACCACCAGCCGTCCCGCGCCGGGCGCCCGCAGGTTCGCCCCGACGGCGGCCAGCAGCCCGTCCCGGCCGCGCAGCGGTGCCGCCGCGTCGCGGATGCCGAGCGGGGCGGCCGTCGACACCGTCACCAGCGGGTCGGGGGCCCCGGGGGCGCCGTAGTAGTGGCGGCTCTGGTCGACCCGGTCGATCGACCAGGCGGCCACCGACCGTTCGCCGCCCGCCTCGATCCCGACCCGCGCCGGTCCGACGCCGTCGCCCTCCGCCACGTCCAGCCCCCTGACCCGCCGCTCCGCGGTCCTGCCGTCCTGCCGTCCCGCCGTTCCGCGCACGGTGACGGGTACGTCAGACCTTAGGGCTGCCGGGGACGGTCTGTCCCGGGCTCCCGGTGGCACCGGCGCCGGGCAGGGCGTCCACCCGGGCGAAGCCGTAGCCGCGGTCGCGCAGGCCCTCGATGACGGCGGGCAGGGCGGCGACGGTCTGCGAGCGGTCGCCGCCCCCGTCGTGCAGCAGGATCAGCGCGCCGGGCCGGGCCTGCGCCAGGACGGCCGCGGTGACGGCGTCCGCGCCCGGCATCGACCAGTCGGCGGGGTCGACGTCCCAGAGCACCATGGTGGTGTCCGACGCGCGCAGCCAGTCGAGCACCCGCGGGGTCCGGCCGCCGTACGGGGGGCGGAACATCCGCGGCCCGTCGCCGCCCACCGCGGCGGCCAGCGCCTCGTCGGTGCGCTCCAGTTGGGCGAGCAGCTCGGGCCGGGACAGGTCCGGCAGGTACGGGTGCGACCAGGTGTGGTTGGCGATCTGGTGGCCGGCGGCGGCCATCCGCTCCAGTTCGGCCCGGTGCGCGAGGGCGTGCAGGCCGACGCAGAAGAAGGTCGCGGGCACCCCGTGGCGGTCCAGCACGTCCAGGACCCGGCCGGTGTACGGCGGGTTCGGGCCGTCGTCGAAGGTCAGTGCCACCAGCGGCAGCGCGCACGGGTCGGCCCAGCGGCAGCGCCCGGCCCGGCGCATCCGCTCCAGGTCGGCGGCGCTCGCGTCGATGTCCGCGGCCAGTTCGGCGCCCCGCCCCGCCAGGGTTCCGGCGCCGGGGACGAGTCGCACCACCGAGCCGAAGTCGCGTACGGCGGCGCCCGCCAGCTCCGCCGCCGGGACCGACCCGAACGCGGGCCGGTCCGGCAGCACCCACGGGTCGGCCCGGTAGACGGCCAGTCCGGCGCCGGTCAGCGCGCCGTCCACGATGCCGTTGGTCGAGTCGACCACCGTCACCAGGTGCTGGCCCGCCCGGGCGAACTCCCCCTGCAGGCGCAGCAGGTGCTCGGTCAGCGAGCCCAGTCCGCCGGCCGCGAACCGGGCCGCGGGCCCGACCGGCCGCCCGGCCCCGTCCAGGACGGCGACCTCGAAGCCGACCCCGCTCCAGGCAACTCCCGAATAGCGCACGGCGCCTCCTCGCGGCCGGCCGCGGCGCCGACGGCCGCGGGGACGGTCCGGAAGCCTTCCGGATTGACGCTCGGGCGTCAATGCCCTTGGAAGTGAAGAGAGTTGACGGTGCGTCAGTGCTCCAGGTCGGCGCGCATCGCGGCGAACAGCTTGGCGGCGTCGGCCGGGGCGGTGGCGGGGAAGAGCGCGACGGCCGCGGTCGAGGTGTCGACCCAGCCGCAGAGGGCGTCCGCGCCCAGCGGGAAGCACTCCAGGTTGCCGCCGAGCGGACCGGCCGGGTACGGGGCGGAAGTGCCCGGGGTGCCGGTCGAGCCCTCGCCCAGCGCGTAGTCGACCAGGCCGCGCCAGAGGTGCTCGCGGCGCTTGCTCGGCTCCTCCGGGACGTTGTCGACGCCCGCGAACAGCACCGGGCGGGCCGAGGTCTTCCCCGGGTGCTGGAAGTTGGCCTCGATCAGGCGCATCGAGTCGCGCATCTCGCCCGGGTCGACGGGCACGTCGGACAGCTGCTGCGTCCCGGTGGCCCGGGGCAGCCCGCCGGCCGTCTTCGCGTCGACCAGGCTGCGCTTCCCGCCGGCCGCCGGGGAGGCCGGGGGCTTGGTGGCGGGGCTCTGGGCGCCGGGGGAGGCCGGGGCGGAGGTCGCGGCGGTGGGGGCCGCGCCGGTCGCGGCGTCGTCGCCGGCGCCCTCCGGGTCGCAGGCGGTGAGGGCGAGCGTGGCGGTGAGCGCGGCGGCGGCGAGCAGGGCGCGGGCGGCGAGAGGCTGACGGCTGTTCACGGCGGGTTCCCCCAGGTGCGTTCGTGGCGGTGGTGCGACAGGCACGGAGCAGGACGCTAGGGCCCCGGGCCGGGTCTGCGGGTGCGGATGCGCCGATTCCGGACCGCATCGGTACCGGACGGTGACACGGCGGGCCGCCCGGTGACCGTGCTGTTGCGGAAGGCCGGGCGGAGTGCGGTCCGACCGCGGGACGCGGGGGAGGGACGGGGGGAACGGCGACCGCCCGCCGCGCGGGTGGCGCGGCGGGCGGTCGTGGTCGGCGGTCGGAGCGGGTGGCCGTCCGGTCACCTGTTGGTGCGGGAGTTGCTCCAGGCGGGGGCGACGACCGCGACCAGGGCGACCGCGCAGCCGATCTGCAGGAAGTGCCTGATCCAGTCGATGCCGCCGGTGTGCCGGACGCCGATCCACCCGGCGATCAGGTTGCCGAGCAGCGCACCGGCCGCGCCGAGCAGCATCGTCAGCCACCACGGGATCGCCTGCGGCCCGCGCAGGATCAGCTTGGCCAGTACGCCCAGAATGAAGCCGATCAGCAGAATCCAGAGGAGTTGGAACATCGAATCCCAGCCTTTCCGGTCGGGTGCCGCCCAGGTGCCGAACCGGTCGACAGCGCTGAACCGAACGCGGGGCCGCCGGGAGGCGGTCCGCACCTGCCATGATCGCCCGCCGGGCCCGGCCGGGCATCTCGGCGGCCGCCCGCGCACCGTCGGCGGCCCCCGCGGCGCCCGTCCGGACGCCGCCGCGACGATCCGCCCGCGCCGGGAGGTTTGCGGGGTGCCCGGCGGGGTGGCGGGGGGCGGGTCGTTGCGTACCGGCACGGTGTGATGGGATAACCGACCTGAGCGGATGTCAGGTCCTACGGGGGAGCAGACACAGCATGGCAGCGGGTTTCGGCGTCGAACTGGGCGAACTGGCGAAGATCCAGAAGGACTTCCAGCAGATCCAGCAGCGGATGGGTGAGCTCAACAAGCAGAGCGGCCGGATCAAGGAGGCGATGGCCAAGGCCGTGGCCACCGACGTCTCGGCCGGGCTGCTCGGCAACGTGCTCGGCGCGGGCGCGGTGATCGCGCAGGTGTGCGAACGGGTCGACGCCATCAAGGAGCGGATGGCGGCCCTGGAGGCCACCAAGAAGCAGCTCACCGAGAACCTGCAGGAGGACACCCGGAAGCTCGGCACCGTCCTGAAGCAGTACCAGGAGGCCGAGAAGCGGGCCCGCGAAGGCGTCAGCAAGCCCGGCAAGGAGGGCCACCAGGGCCAGCCGAAGAGCCCCGGCAAGAGCAGCGGGGAGCACAAGCCCGGCGGCGGCACCGGCTCGCACAAGCCGGGCGGCGGCGAGCACCACGGCCGGCCGAAGAGCCCGAACCAGCCCGAGCACCAGGGCAACGACCCGAAGACCGAGGTCTCGCAGGCCGGCAAGATCGCCACCGGCGACGTCACCTACGGCGGCAAGGGCAAGTACGGCAGCGGCGAGGCGGCCTGCCGCCAGTACATCGCGCAGGCGCTGGACGCGATGGGCATCACCGACCCGAAGGCCCGCGAGGCCTGGACGGAAGGCATGCTGACCATCGCCAAGCGCGAGTCCTCGTACAACGCGCCCACCTCGCAGGTGAACCTGTGGGACACCAACGCGCACGGCGCCAAGCAGGCCGACGGCGCGCCGCTGAACAGCTCGCGCGGCGGCTGGCAGACCATCCCGAGCACCTTCGCGGCGTACCACGTCAAGGGCACCTCGACGGACATCTACGACCCGGTGGCGAACGTCGCCGCGTCGATGAACTACATCCAGAGCCGCTACCACGTGTCGTCGGACGGGCACGACCTGGCGTCCAAGGTGCAGCAGGCCGACCCGCACCGCTCGCCCCGGGGCTACTGAACCGCCGTCCGACCGTCTCGTCCACGTCCACCGGGGGAACCTCTCGTGCGTCCGCTCCGCCTCGCCGCCGTCACCGCGGCCTGCCTGTCCACCGTCGCCCTGCTCACGGCCTGCGACCCCGAGGGCGGCTCCCCCGCCGGCGGCGGCACCTCGGCGGCCGCGCCGCCGCCCGCCGCGAGCAGCCCGGCGGCCGGGGCGTCCGGGACGGCCGGGGCGTCCTCCCCGGCCCGGGGCACGGGCCCCGGCCGGGTCGCCTCGGGCGGCACGTCCAAGCTGCCGACCGGGGTGTGGCTGCCGGCCGCCGCGCTGCCGCTGGACGCGCAGCTCGGGTGGGCGGTCGGGCAGCCGCGGGGCGGCGGCCCGCAGGACCGGTTCATGATCGAGGACATGTGCCGGGCCAAGCGGGACGCGGCCTGGGCGGACACCGTCCCCGGGGTCGACTCGGTCGAGCTGAACGGTGGCGGCGCCAAGGGCTGGAGCGGATCCGAGAGCATCGTCAGCTTCGGCAGCGCGGCGAAGAGCAGCGCCGCCAAGCAGTCCTCGTTCGGCCTGCTGAACGCGCTCAAGGACGAGGTGAAGGGCTGCGCGAGCACCGCGCCGGGCGCCACCGTCAAGATCGTCGCCGACGGGAGCGAGACGCTGGCGGCCGTGGTGACGCTGCCCAGCGGCAAGTCCGCCACGGGCGCCGTGGAGGTCCACGAGTACCTGACCACCAGCGGTGGCGCGGTGGTCGAGCTGAACGTGTGGACCGACGCGCCCAGGGGCGGCGCGCCGAAGGTCCCGTGGGGCGGGCAGGACGACGCCGCGCTGCTGGCCGCGCTCGGCAGGCCCGTCTGCACCGCGCTCAAGGACTGCTGAGCCGCCGCCGCCCCGTCCGACCGTGCAGGGCCGTCCCGTTCCGGGGCGGCCCTGCGGCGTGTTTGGGGAGAGCTTTGCCCGCGCACCCCTCGACCAGTACCTCTTACTCAGAGCTAAAATCGGAGGTGTGAGCGAACGCGCGAAGCCGGACCCCGCCGGGCCGGACCCGGAGGAGTTCTCGGCGCTGCTGGTCGGCGTCCAGCGGCTGATCCGCCGCCGGCTGCGGTCCGGGCTGGAGCAGCCCCGGCTGCGCGGCGCCCAGGTCGAGCTGCTGCGGCTAGTCCTGGACAGCCCCGGCCTGCGGGTCTCGGACGCCGCGGCGGAGCTGTTCCTGGCCGGGAACTCGGTGTCCACCCTGGTCAACCAGCTGGTCGGGCAGGGGCTGCTGCGCCGGGAGAGCGACCCCGCGGACGGCCGGGCCGCGCTGCTGTACGCCACCGAGGAGGCCGGCGAACGGCTCGCCGCCTGGCGGGCCCGGCGCACCGCGCTGGTCGGCACGGCGGTGGCCGGGCTCCCGGCGGCCGAACGGGCGGCGCTGGCCGCGGCCCTCCCCGCGCTGCGCTCGCTCGCGGCCGGGCTGCGCACCGAGGAGAGCGACGGGCCCGGGGCGGTCGGCGAGTGCGGGGCGGCGGAACGGGAACGGGAAGGGGGCCGGGAATGAGCGAGGAGCGGCAGGACGCCGTCCAGTGCCGGGGGCTGACCTACACCTTCCACCGGGGCCGCGGGAAGGGCGAGCCCACCCGGGCGGTGGACGCGGTCGACCTGACGGTGCGGGCCGGCGAGGTGTTCGGGCTGCTCGGGCCGAACGGCGCGGGCAAGACCACCACGATCCGGGCCATCACCACCCTGCTGCCGACCGCCCGCGGCATGGTCGAGGTGTTCGGCCACGACTGCGCGGGCGAGCGCGGCGAGGTGCGCCGCCTGCTCGGCTACGTCCCGCAGCAGCTGTCCGCGGACGCCGGACTGACCGGGCGGGAGAACGTGGAGCTGTTCGCCCGGGTCTTCGACGTCCCGCGCTCCGAACGGGCCGAACGGGTCTCCCAGGCGCTGGCCGCCGTCGACCTGACCGAGGCCGCCGACCGGATGGCCGGCACGTTCTCCGGCGGCATGGTGCGCCGGCTGGAGCTGGCCCAGGCGCTGGTCAGCGCGCCCCGGCTGCTGGTGCTGGACGAACCGACCATCGGCCTGGACCCGATCGCCCGCGCGGGCGTCTGGGAACGGGTCGACGCGGTGCGCCGGGCCACCGGCATGACGGTGCTGGTCACCACCCACTACATGGACGAGGCCGACCGGTACTGCGACCGGATCGCCCTGATGGACCGGGGCCGGATCCGCGCCCTCGGCACGCCCGAGGAGCTGAAGGCGCAGGTCCGGGCCGAGGACCCGGAGCTGGACGCGCCCACCCTGGACGACGTGTTCCGGCACTTCTCCGGCCGCACGCTCGCCGACGACGCCAAGGGAGGGGAGTTCTCGGATGTCCGCCGCACCCGTCGCACCGCAAGCCGAGTCGGCTGAACGCCGCGGCCCCGGGCCCGAGTTGGGTCTGCTACTGGTCCCGCCGCGGGCCCGCACGGGCTGGCGGGTGGTACCGGCCCGGGTCGTCGCCATGTGCGCCGTCGAGCTCCAGAAGCTCCGGCACGACCGCACCGAGCTGTACACCCGGGCCGTCCAGCCCGCGCTCTGGCTGCTGATCTTCGGCGAGACCTTCACCCGGCTGAAGGCGATCCCGACCGGCGGCATCCCGTACCTGGACTACCTGGCGCCGGGCATCATCGCGCAGTCCGCGATGTTCATCGCGATCTTCTACGGCATCATGATCATCTGGGAGCGGGACTCCGGGGTGCTCACCAAACTGCTGGTCACGCCCACCCCGCGGGCCGCGCTGGTCACCGGGAAGGCGTTCGCGGCCGGGGTGAAGGCAGTGATCCAGGCGGCCGTGGTGGTGGTGCTGGCCGCGGTGCTCGGCGTCGGCATGACCTGGAACCCGCTGCGGCTGCTCGGCGTCGCGGCGGCGGTGGTGCTCGGCTCCGCCTTCTTCGCCTGCCTGTCGATGACCATCGCGGGCATCGTGCTCACCCGCGACCGGCTGATGGGCATCGGCCAGGCGATCACGATGCCGCTGTTCTTCGGCTCCAACGCCCTCTACCCCGTCGACCTGATGCCCGGCTGGCTCCAGGCCGTCAGCCGCGCCAACCCCCTCAGCTACCAGGTCGACGCCCTGCGCGGCCTGCTCATCGGCACCCCCTCCCACCTCGCCCTCGACTTCGGCGTCCTGGCCCTCGCCACCGCCCTCGGCATCACCGCCGCCTCCGGCCTGCTCGGCCGCCTCGCCCGCTGACGCGGTGGGGGGAGGGAGGGGCGCCTGCTCGCCCGCTGACGTGGCGGGGTCGGTCGCCTGCGGCGGGCGGAAGGGGTGGGGGAGGGAGGGGCCTGCTCGCCTGCTGACGCGGTGGGGGAGCGAGGGGCGCCTGCTCGCCCGCCGGCGCGGCGCCCCGCGGTGGTCGGCGGTGTGCGGGGGTCAGAAGGCGGGGTCGGTCGGGCCGGTGGCGGCGAAGAGGGCGTCCAGGGCGCGGTCGACCCGGTCGCGCTCGGCGGGGCCGCCCGGGGGGACGGCGCGCAGCGTCCGCCTGATCCAGGGGGCGACCAGCGCGGCCGGGGCCTGCAGGAAGGCGTCGCCCTCCGGGGCGCAGAGCATCAGGGTGACCATCCGGCGCCCGTCCACCGCGGCAGGCCAGATCCGCACGTCGCCCAGGCCGGTCGGGCGCAGCAGGCCCTGCGCCAGCAGGTCCCGGGCGAAGAACCAGCCGATCGGCTGCTCCGAGTCCACGTGGAAGGAGACGTGCACCGCGTACGGGTCGTCGGGGGAGTACACCAGCCGCGCCGGAACGGGGAACGCCTCCTCCGGCGACAGCAGCAGATCCATCACCAGGTCGAGGCGGAGCTCGGCGGGGCCCTCCATCGCGGACGTCCTTCCCACTCGGTCCGGCCCGGCGGCTCCGGGCGGTCTGAGCAGGAGACTAGAGCCGCCGCGCGCCCCCGGAACCCCTCCGGGCCCCAACGCTGTCCGGGCGAACAGCGGGGCACCGCCCCCGTCTGTGGGCCGCGACAAAACCTTCCCTCCAACGGCCTGACGCGCCGTCAACACCCGCCGGGGGCCTCACCCCTGGAACGGCCGTGCGGCCCCCGCCCGTCCCGGCACCCCACCGCGCGTCCGCCCCGGACGCGCGCCCGCGCCGGGTGAACGCGCCGCCCCGCGCCGCCTAGGCTCGGTGCATGGGAACCCGACTCTCCGACGCGCCGGTGGACTCGGCCGCGCGACTGGCCGGCCACCTGCTGAACCGCCTGGACGCGCTCACCGGCGAAACGGTCCGCCGCATCCGCGACAACATGAGCGTGTACCGGTCCGCGGGACCGCTGCCCGCCGGGGACCTCACCGAATCCGTCCGCAGCAACATCGAGTTCACCCTGCGCCGACTCGCCCACGAGGAGGGCCTCTCACTGGAGGCGCCCCGCCGCACCGGACGGCTGCGCGCCGAGCAGGGCGTCCCGCTGGCCACCGTGCAGTCCGCGTTCCGGATCGGCTTCGCCCACCTGTGGGAGAGCATGGCCGCCGAGTCGCTGCGCCACGGCCTGGCCAGCGCCGAGGAGTTGGTGGACCTGGCGACCGACGTGTGGCGGTTCAACGAGGAGTCGACCACCGCCATGATGAACGCCTTCAACGAGACCGCCGCCCTGCTGATGGTCCGCCGCGACCAGGAGCGCTCCGCCCTGGTCGACGTGGTGCTGCGCGGCGGCATGGGCAACCCCGGCTCCGTCCTGGAGGCCGCCGACATGCTCACCCTCCCGTACGACGGCACCTTCGCCGTGGTCGTCGCGCACGCCCCCGGCCTGGCCCGGCAGGCCCTGCCCGACATCGAACCCGCCCTGCGCGAACAGGAGATGGGCTCGGCCTGGCGGCTCACCCCCGACGCGCACATCGGCATCGTCTCGATGCGCGCCGCCGCCGCGATCGACCTGCTGGTCGACACCCTGCGCGACCGGACCGCCCGCCGGGTCGGCGTCAGCCCCTGCTACACCCGGCTCGACCAGACCCCGCAGGCCCTGCACCTGGCCCAGGTCGCGCTCGCCAGCTCCGCCCGCCCCGACGAGACGGTCACCCTGTTCGACGCCAACCCGCTGCCGATGCTGGTCGCCAGCGCGCCCTCCACCGCCTCCCGGATCGGCAACCAGGTGCTCGGCCCCGTGATGGAGCTCCCCGACAGCCAGCGCGAGCAACTGCTCACCACGATGGCCACCTGGTTCGCCGTCGACGGCTCCGCCGACAAGGCCGCCAAGGTGCTGTTCTGCCACCCCAACACCATCCGCTACCGCCTGCGCCGGATCGAGCAGCTCTCCGGCCGCACCCTCGAACGGCGCCTGGACTCCGCCGAGTTGTACATCGCCCTGCAAGCCGTCCTGCACCTGCCCGGAGTGGTCCGCGACCCACTGGAGTGACCCGTGGGGTGGGACGGGCGGTCGATCCGGCGGGCGGTGGGGCGGGTGGCGGGTCAGCCCGGGGCGGAGGGCCGGCGTCCCGGGTGGGCGGACCGCCAGGCGGCCATCGAGGTGTTCCAATCGTCGGCGGTCAGGGCGATCAGGGAGGCCGGGAAGAGGCCGTCCTCCTCCTTGGCGATGTGCGCGTGCAACTCGTCGAAAGCGGCGAGCAGGGCCGACCGGTCGGCGGGGGAGGCCAGGTCGACCGTGGCGAGGAGGTCGGCGAGGCCCCGGTGCTCGGCCTCCAGGGCGTCGATGTACGCCGCGAACTCCGGGTCCGCGCGCATCACCCGGAACAGGCCGTCCTCCTCGCCCCGCCAGTGCGAGGCCAGCTCGGTCGCCAGCGGCGCCAGCAGCGCGCCCGCCGCGACCGGGTCGCCCGCCGCCAGCAGGCGGGCGATCTCCCCGGTCAGGTCGGTGGCCGCCTCGTGCTCCCGGACGAAGTCCTTGATCAGCGGGATCTCGCGGCACCCGCAGTAGTGGCACATGCCCCTCGGTCTCGACGCCGGTGGATGCCGCGAGGGTGCGCCGCGCCGCAGGCCCCGGACTCTTCCCCGGGCCGGTTCTTGCGGAAAAACTTTGCGCACGACGGGGTGGATTTCTGGCGGTCTGTCAGCTTCCGGGCGAGGTCAAGGAGTCTTTACAGGGGGGTCATGCCTCAGTAACCTCCTGGAAGCTCTTGCATGCTCTTGCGCAAGGACTTCCCCCCACCCATTCCCTGCCGCGAGGCAGTCCCCACCGCCTGCGGCCACGACCGAGGGACACTCCCTTGACCGGAAGATCTCGGCACCGGCGGCGCCCCATCGCCGCCGTCCTGACGGCCGCGGCGGCCCTGACCGCCGGCCTGCTGTCCGCGGCCCCGCCCGGCACTGCCGCGACCGCGGCGACCACCGCCACCGGCGGCAACACCGCCACCGTCTACTACTGGACCAAGACCCGCAACTGGTCGGCCTACAACCTGCATTGGGCCCCGGACGGCGGCAACTGGACCACCGTGCCGGGCACCGCCATGGAGGCGGCCTGCACCGACTGGGTGAAGAAGACCGTCGACCTGGGCAGTGCCACCGGCCTGCAGGCGACCTTCAACAACGGCACCGGCACCTGGGACAACAACGGCGGCAAGAACTACGCCCTCGGCACCGGCACCGTGGTCGTCAAGGACGGCACGATCGCCCACAGCGACCCGTGCGGCACCGACAACGGCGGTACCGCGAGCCCGAGTTCGAGCCCGAGCCCGAGCGGGTCCGGCGGCGCCGGTGCGAGCACGACGGTCTACTACTGGACCAAGTCCCGCACCTGGTCCGCCTACGACCTGCACTACGCCCCCAACGGCGGCAGTTGGACCACCGTGCCGGGCGTCGCGATGGAGGCGGCCTGCACCGACTGGGTGAAGAAGACCGTCGCCCTCGGCACCGCGAACGGCCTGGCCGCGACCTTCAACAACGGCGCCGGGACGTGGGACAACAACGGCGGCAAGAACTACACCCTCGGCACCGGCGCGGTGACCGTCAAGGACGGCGTCACCGGCACCGGCGACCCGTGCGCCACCGCCACCAACAGCCCCAGTCCCAGCGCCAGTTCGAGCCCGAGCCCGAGTCCGACTCCGAGCGGCAGCCCGAGCGGCAGCCCGTCCCCCTCCCCGTCGGCGAGCGCCACCGTGCCGGCCGGGAACAGCGCCACCGTCTTCTACTCGACGGCCGTGGTCGGCTGGAACATCGTCAACCTGCACTACGCCCCGGCGGGCGGCGCGTGGACGGCGGTGCCCGGCGTCGGCATGCAACTCGCCTGCCCCGGCTGGTACAAGCGGACGGTGTCGCTGGGCGGGGCGACCGGCATGGCGGCCACGTTCAACAACGGCAACGGCACCTGGGACAACAACAACGGCGCCAACTACGTCGTCCCGGCGGGCGTTTCGACCGTGCAGAACGGCAAGGTGACGGGCGGCGCGGCCGACCCGTGCGCGGCGGTCGTCCCCGACACCACCGCGCCGAGCGTGCCGTCGGCGGTGAACGCGAGCGCCACCGACACCTCGATCGTGCTGACCTGGGAGCCGTCCACCGACGACACCAAGGTGACGGGCTACCAGGTCACCCGCAGCGGCGGCGGCAAGGGCTCCTCGGTGGTCAACGTCGGCTCCACCGTGTACTCCGACACCGGACTCGAACCGCGCACCGTCTACACGTACACCGTGCGGGCCGTGGACGCCGCGGGCAACGTCTCGGCCGCCTCGCCCGCCGCGGTCGCCACCACCGGGGACGCCCCGCCGGCCGCCAAGGCGGGCGAGATGATCGGCACCGACCCGCGCAAGGACCCGATCTACTTCGTCCTCACCGCCCGGTTCTACGACGGCGACACGTCCAACGACCGGGGCGGCAACCAGGACGTGAAGTCCGGCAACGCGGCCAACAACGACCCGATGTTCCGCGGCGACTTCAAGGGCCTGGTGCAGAAGCTCGACTACGTCAAGGGCCTCGGCTTCTCGGCGATCTGGATCACCCCCGTGGTGCTGAACCGCTCCGACTACGACTACCACGGCTACCACGGCTACGACTTCTACAAGGTCGACCCGCGGCTGGAGTCGGCCGGCGCCTCCTACCAGGACCTGATCAACGCCGCCCACGCCAAGGGCATCAAGATCTACCAGGACGTGGTCTACAACCACAGCTCCCGCTGGGGCGCCAAGGGCCTGTACGTGCCGACCGTGTACGGCGTCCGGGACGCCCAGTGGTCCTGGTACTACGACGAGAAGCAGGACGGCTTCGAGTACGACGGCCTGACCGTCGAGCCGAAGAGCGGCAAGTCCTACTACAACGGCGACCTGTGGTCGACCACCCAGCCCGCCGGGCAGACCTGCGTCGGCTGGGGCAACCCGACCCAGTACAAGAGCCCCGAGGGCTACACCATCTACAACTGCCAGTGGCCGAGCCCGACTTCGGGCATGTTCCCGTCGAAGTACTACCACACCTGCTGGATCGGGAACTGGGAGGGCGAGGACTCCCGCTCCTGCTGGCTGGCCGACGACCTGGCCGACTTCAACACCGAGAACGCCGAGGTGCAGAACTACCTGATCGGCGCGTACAACAAGTACATCGACATGGGCGTCGACGGCTTCCGGGTCGACACCGCCGTGCACGTCCCGCGGGTCACCTGGAACCGGCGCTTCCTCCCGGCCATCCAGCAGCGCGTCACCCAGGACTGGGGGCCGGCCAAGGCGCAGAACTTCTTCGTCTTCGGCGAGGTCGCCGCGTTCGTCAACGACAAGTGGAACCGCGGCTCGGTCAACCACTCCGCGCAGTTCTACACCTGGAAGGAGCGCAAGGACTACACCGCCGACGACGTGCAGGCCGCCCTCGACCAGTACACCTACGAGGAGCAGCTCGGCACCGGCAACCAGCCGACGTCCGCCAACGCCTTCCTGGACGGCAACACCTACCACGCGCCCGACCACTCGAAGTTCTCCGGCATGAACATCATCGACATGCGGATGCACATGAACTTCGGCGACGCGCACAACGCCTTCGGCAACGGCAAGGACTCCGACGACTCCACCAACGACGCCACCTACAACGTGGTGTACGTCGACAGCCACGACTACGGGCCCAACAAGTCCAGCGTGCGCTACACCGGCGGCACGGACGCCTGGGCCGAGAACATGGCGCTGATGTGGACCTTCCGCGGCATTCCGACGCTGTACTACGGCTCCGAGATCGAGTTCCAGGCCGGGAAGCAGATCGACTGCGGCCCGTCCTGCCCGCTCGCCACCACCGGCCGGGCCTACTACGGGGACAGGATCGCCGGCAACGTGACGGCCAGTGACTTCTCGGTGGTCTCGGCGGCGGACGGCGCGGTCGCGGCCACGCTGCAGCAGCCGCTGGTCAAGCAGGTGCAGCGGCTCAACCAGATCCGCCGGGCGATCCCCGCCCTGCAGATGGGCCAGTACTCCACCGAGGGCGTCAGCGGCGGCATGTCCTTCAAACGCCGCTACACCGACGCCGCCACCGGCGTCGACTCCTTCGCGCTGGTCACCGTCACCGACGCCGCCACCTTCACCGGCGTCCCCAACGGCACCTACAAGGACGCCGTCTCCGGCGACGTCCGCACCGTCACCAACGGCACCCTGTCCGTCGCCGCCCCCGGCAAGGGCAACCTGCGGGTCTACGTCCTCGACCTGGGCGGCAAGAACGCCGCCCCGGGCAAGATCGGCACCGACGGCCCGTACCTGAAGTAGCACGGCCCGTACCTGAAGCAGCACGACGACCGGCAGCGGCCGGCGGGTCCGCCCGCCGCCCGCTGCTAGCGTGTCCGCCATGGAACGGCTGCTGACGGACGACGAGGGCAACGACGTACGGCTGCCGTCCACCGTCCGCCGGGTCGTCTCCCTGGTGCCCTCGCTCACCGAGGCCGTCGCCGTCACCGCCCCCGGCCTGCTGGTCGGCGTCACCGACTGGTGCACCCACCCCGCCGGGTTGGACGCCGACCGGATCGGCGGCACCAAGAACCCCGCCCTGGAAGCGGTCCGCGCGCTGCGCCCCGACCTGGTGGTCGCCAACGAGGAGGAGAACCGCGCCCCCGACCTGGCCGCCCTCCGCGCCGCCGGCCTCCCGGTCTGGACCACCCGCGTCCGCGACCTCGACGAGGCCCTCCGGTCGCTGCGCCGCCTGCTCGTGGACGTCCTCCGACTCCCTTGCCCGGACTGGCTGGTGGCCGCCGACCGGGCCTGGTCCTTCGAGCCGCCGCCGGACCGGGGCCGGGCCGTCGCGCCGATCTGGCGACGCCCCTGGATGGTCCTCGGCCAGGACACCTTCGCCGCCGACCTGCTCCGCCGCCTCGGCGTCGACCTGCTCCCGGCCGCCCACCCCGACCGCTACCCCCGCCTCCCGCTCCCCGAACTCCACGCGCTGGCACCCGAGTTGCTGATCCTCCCGGACGAGCCCTACGCCTTCACCGCCACCGACGGCCCCGACGCCTTCCCCGGCCTCCCCTACGCCCTGCTCCCCGGCCGCCACCTCACCTGGTACGGCCCGTCCCTGGCGGAGGCCCCCGCCGTCCTCGCCGCCCGGCTGGCCGACCGGCGGCACTGACGGCGGCGTTGCGTAGGGTGCGGCCATGAACGAACCGGACGCCCCCTCCCCGCTGCACGACCTCGCCACCTGGGCACCGCTGCTGAACGCCGCCCGGCGGGACGGCCCGGTCACCCTGACCGGCCGGGTGCAGCACCACCTGGGGCGGGCCCTGGCCACCGTCCGCGGCGTCGACGACCCGTCGGTCCTGGAGACCCGGTTCCTCGAGGCCGAGGTCCCGGCGGCGGACGAGATCCTGCTGGAGGCCCGGATCGACGCCGCCGGGCACGCCGAACTCGACGTGATCGAACACGGCCCCGCGTTCCGCGACTTCACCGACTCCTGGCCGAGCCGCCTGTTCCTCCTGCTGGTCGACGGCGCGGAGGCCGAACCGCGCCGCCGCACGCCCGCCCCGGCGGCCGTCGGACCCGCGCCGGGCGCCGACCCGGAACTGCTGGAACGGACGCTGCGCGAACGCCTCGGCGAGCTCTCCGGCGACCTCCCCGGCGGGGTGGACGAGGCGCGGCTCGCCGCCGCCGAGGCCCGCCTCGGCATCGCGCTGCCCGCCGAACTGCGCACCCTGATGGGGCTGCTGGACCACCTGGTCGAGGAGCCCTGGGACACCGGACGGCAGGTCGACGGCATCGTGGGCTGCGAACTGTTCGGCCTGGACGGCCTCTTCCTCGCCACCACGGACCGGCGGCCCGGGCCCTGGCCCTTCTCGGCCGCCACCGAGATCGGCGCCCCCACCGGCACCGCCGTGCAGGGCCTGGTCGGCTCGCCCGGCTGGATCGGCTTCGGCACCAACGGCGGCGACATCTACGCCGTCGACCTCACCCCCGGCCCCGGCGGGCACCTCGGCCAAGTGATCCTGCTGAGCCACGAACTGGAGATCGGCGCCGACCTGGTCGCCGACAGCCTCACCGACTTCGTCCTCGGCCGCCACCGCGAGGAGCTCCGCGCCCCCGGCGACGGGCCGCCGCAGTCCGCCCGCGCCGCGGACCGGTCGGAGCTGGACCTCGCCGCCCGCCCCGAACTCCAGGTGCTCCACCTCCAGGGCCCGCAACTGCCCCTCGGCGCGTTGCGCGACCTGCCGGGGCTGCGCACCCTGACCGCGGTCGGCGGCGCCCTCGCCGACCCGACCGAGCTGCGCCACCTCGCCGCCCTGGAGTACCTGGAACTCGACGCCGCGCAGTGGCGGACCCTGCTCGACGCCGACGCCCTCCCGCCGGGCCTGCTCGCCGCGAGCGTACGGGCGGGGGAGCAGGACCGGGCGGTGGCCCGCGACCTGCTGGCCCGGTACGGCCGGCCGCAGCCCCGGCGGAGCCGGATCACGGGTCGACTCGCTCGGTAGTGAGCGGAGTTCAGCGGCGGACGGCCGGCGGGCGGGTGAACACGCAGTCGCCGCACAGGCCGCCGGACGGGGCGCGGTAGTAGAGGCAGCAGGAGGCGCGGCGGAAGGCGAGCGGCCCGCCCGGCGGGGTGGCGGTGCCGGTGCCGGCCAGGGCGGGGGAGGCGAGCAGGGCGCGGGCGAGGGCGGCGGCCGGGGCCCCGAGGCCGGGGAAGCGGGCGAGCTGGCGGGCCGTGCCGACCAGGGCGGAGGCGGTGTTGCCCGCGAGCAGCCCCGGGGCGAGGCCGGTGGCGGCGCCGAGCGGGAGCAGCTGACGGTCGATCACGGCGGCGTGCAGCGCGGCCGCGTTCGCGGCGGGGCCCGGCCCGGCGGGCAGCCAGAGGTCGAACGGGCCCTGCGGCGGCAGCGCGAACCGGGCCCCGTCCAGGTCGGGCACCCGGCCGGAGAGGACGGCCGTGCCGAGCGCCACCGACCAGAGCCGGGCCGCCAGCCCCAGGTGCGCCGTCGACGCCGCCACCCGCCGCTCGTCGGTGCCCAGCACCCGCCCCACCTCGGCGATCCGCCCCGCCAACGGCCCGTCCGGCGCCGCCAGCTCCGCGAGCGGCCGGAACCCGGCGGGCGGCGCACCGGTCCGCACGGCGAAGTACGGCCCGAGGGCGTCGAGCGGCGGGTGGTCGTCCATGGCGCGGAGTGTAGCCCGCAGCGCCGGGACGGCCGCCCCGGTCACTCCTCCGGTTCGTATCCGGACGGTTCGCCGTGGCGGCCCGACCGGCGGTCCCCGCCGAGCGGTTCCTCCTCCGGCCGGGACAGGTACGGCAGCGGGTCCATGCCCTCGCTGCGCGACCAGGTCCGGTAGTGGGCGGCGGCCCCGAGGCGGTCCTCGGACATCGACCCCGGCTCGGCCAGCCGCAGTCCCCGGGGGCTCTCGCGGGCGACGCTCAGCAGGTCGAGCACCATCCGGGTGGAGAGCGGCTCTGTGAGTTCCTGGGCCATCTCCTCGGACCCCCAGCGGATGACGGTCTCCGCCGCCCGGGTCAGCCCTTCCGCGCTGGCTGTCGGCAGGGCCGGCGCCAACGCCGCGCGGACGATCTCCACCGCGTCCTCCGAACGCACGGTCACCTCCTCTGCTCGCAGACGACGCAACGACCTGAGCGCCCCGAGACCTTGAGCACCAGCAGACTGGTGTTCTGGGCCTGCCGCAGGCACTCGCGCCGGTCCAGATGGGCGTACTGCTGAGTGGACATCAGGTCGCGGACGAAGACCTCACAGTGGTCCTGGGCCCGGGCCCAGTCGTTCCGGTGCGCCACCCGGACCCAGGCATCGACCAGTTCCTGCTGGGAGTGGTTTCCGTGGAAGTACTGTGCCAGGTCGTCGATCAGGCCCGGCAGCCGGAGCCGTTGCCGCAGCCTCCGCTGCCGGAACAGCGTCCGGGTCGAGATCGACTTCACGCTGCTGATCCGCTGGGCGATGACGTGGCCCGCGAAACCACCGATGATCGCCGGCACCAGCAGCCAACCGATCAGCGAGGTCGCCCACAGCAGCTTGCCGCCGGGCGGCAGCATCATGGTGAGGGTCTGGTAAACGGTGGCCATGCCGGATGCCCGGGCGGCCAGGACGTAGAGCACGGTGAGCGCGGCAGTCATCGGCAGGCCCCAGTCGATGATCCACTGCGTGGTGCCGGTCAGGGCCTTGCGGGAGCGCCAGGACCGGCGGACCCGGCGGAACGGGCCGGGGCCCTGGCCGGGAAGCTTCAGGTGGGACGGGATCGGGATGGCGCTGACGGCCGAACTCCCTCCGATGGGCGACTCGTTGGTTCCGATCCTGCCCGGCGGGCGACACCGGAACCGGGGCCGGGCGGAGATCGTTACCGGATCCTGACGACAGGGCGGGGCGGAGCGGGGATGGGCGGGCCGTGGTGCGTGCGGTCGGCGGCGTTCGGTGGCAGGGTGGGAGGCATGTGCGGTCGTTTCGTCTCCACCACCGAACCCGAGGCGCTGGTCTCGCTGCTCGACGTCACCCGCTGGGACCCGGCCGAGGCGCTCGCGCCGAGCTGGAACGTGGCGCCGACCGACCTCGTCCCGGCCGTGCTGGAGCGGGTCGACCCGGACACCGGCGAGGTGGTGCGCGAACTGCGTTCGCTGCGCTGGGGGTTGGTGCCGTCCTGGGCGAAGGACCGGTCGGGCGCGGCCCGGCTGATCAACGCCCGCTCGGAGACCGTCGACCAGAAGCCCTCGTTCCGCAAGGCGTTCACCACCCGCCGCTGCGTGATCCCCGCCGACGGCTACTACGAGTGGCGGCCCGTCCCGGCCGCCGAGGGCCGCAAGACCTACAAGCAGCCGTACTTCCTGTCCACCGGCGGCGTGCTGCTGATGGCCGGGCTGTACGAGTTCTGGCGGGACGCGAGCCTGCCCGAGGACCACCCGGAGGCGTGGCTCGCCACCGCGACCGTCCTCACCACCGCCGCGACCGGTCCCGCGGCCCGGGTCCACGACCGGATGCCGCTGCTCGTCCCCCGGGCCGGCCTGGACAGCTGGCTCGACCCGGCGACCACCGACCGGGACGAGCTGCGGCAGCTGCTGGACACCCCTGCCGAGGACTTCGCCGTCCGGGCGGTGCCCACCGCCGTCAACCGGGCCACCACCGACGGTCCCGAACTGCTGACCGCCGCCGCCGACCCGCTGGGCATCGCCGACGCCGCCTGACGGACCGTCAGCAGTCGCTGTCGCCCGAGGAGTCGCCGCCGATCGAACGCTGCCGCCGGCGCCGGTCGCGGGCGGCCCACCGGACCAGCTCGCCCGCGCCCAGCGTCGCCCGCGACACCGCCCTGCTCCAGGCCGGGCCGCCGCGCTCCGCCCACACCACGCACGCGCAGCCGCCGACGGCCAGCACCAGGACGACGATCAGCACAGCACCCACCACGGGGACCACCACCGTTCGCACGAAAGGGACGTACCCCCAGATCATCGCAGCTCAGCGGAGCTGAACGGACCCGGCCGGCCGGAGTTCAGCGGGTTCAGGGAAGTCCCCGCGATCCCCCCGGAATCCCCTTGACGGCGCGGGCCCCGGCACGGTTCGGTGGGACACGTATGACCACTCCACCGACCCCGCACGCCGACCCCGCGTCCGACGCCCTCCTGGGCCTGTCCGTCGGCGACGCCCTCGGCGCCCAGTTCTTCGTCCCCGCCACCGCCCGCACCCACCTCGCCGCCCGCACCGTCCCGCCCGGCCCCTGGCCGTGGACCGACGACACCGAGATGGCCTGCTCCGTGCACGCCGCCCACCGCGAGCGCGGCACCGTCGACACCTTCGACCTCACCCACGCCTTCGCGCGCCGGCACGACTTCGACCGCGGCTACGGGCCCGCCGCCAACCGGCTGCTGCGGCTGATCCGGGAAGGCGGCGACGCCCGCCGACTGGCGGCCGAACTCTTCGACGGCCAGGGCTCGTTCGGCAACGGCGCGGCGATGCGGGTGGCCCCGCTCGGGGCCGCGTACGCGCACGACCCGGCCGCCGCCGTCCGGCCCGCCGCCGACACCGCGCTGCCCACCCACACCCACCCGCAGGCCGTCGACGGCGCCATCGCGGTGGCCGTCGCCGCCGCACTCGCCGCCCGCGCCCGCACCGAACCCACCACCGGCGCCCGGCTGCTCGCCGACACCGCCGCCCTCACCCCGCCGGGCGCCGTCCGCACCGGCCTGCTCGAAGCGGCCCGGCTGCTCCCGCAGTCCGACGCCCGGGCGGTGGCCGCCGTCCTCGGCAACGGCAGCCGCACCAGCGCCGCCGACACCGTCCCCTACGCCCTCTGGTGCGCGGCCCGCCGGCTCACCGACTACCCCGGGGCGGTGCTGGACGCCATCGCCGCCGGCGGGGACGTCGACACCGTCGCCGCGATCACCGGCGGCGTGGTCGCGGCCCGCACCGGCCCCGACGGCATCCCCGCCGACTGGCTGGCCGCCACCGAACCCCTCCCGGACTGGGCCTTCCCGGCCCCGCTGCGCCCGGCGCCCGCGCACCTCGCCCCGATGCTGCTGCCCCGCCCGGACACCGTCCCCGACCTGCTCTGGTCCGACCACCACTGGCAGCGCTACCGGGCCGGCCTGCGCACCCCGCACTGGCTCACCCGCACCACCGAGGGCACCCTCCACCTGCACCACCCCGCCACCGGCCACGAGATCCGCTCCCTCGCCTTCGCCCCCGGCCCGCACGGCACCTGGCGCCCCGTCAGCACCCTGGTCGAGGCCCACCCGGCCCGCTTCACCGGCCCGCCCACCCTGGCCGAGGCCCTGCTCCAGCTCGACGGCGCGGCCCCGAGCACGGCGGGGTGAGCGGGGTGTGGCCCGGGTGGGGCCGGGAGGTGGCCCCGTGGTGACGGAATGTCAGGGGCGGGTAGGGTGGACGGTCCTGGCCCGGAGCGCGGAGGAGGGGGCTGGATGGTGATCGAGGCGGTGCTGTTCGACCTCGACGGGACGCTGCTGGACCACGACGGGGCGGCGGAGGCGGCGGTGCTGGCCGCGGCCGCGGCCGAGCTGCCCGGGCGGGCGCTGGACCGGGACGGCGTGCTGCGGCACTGGCGCGAGCTGGAGCGGTCGGAGTACGACCGTTACCTGGCGGGCGAGTTGACGTTGCAGGAGCAGCGCCGGAGCAGGGCGGTCGGGCTGGCCGCGCGCCTGGGGCTGGGGGAGTGGCCGGTGGAGCGGGCGGACGCCTGGTTCGCGGGGTACCTGCGGCGCTACGAGCGGTCCTGGCGGGCCTACCCGGAGGTGCCGCGCGCGGTGCGGGAGTTGGCGGTCGGCCGGCGGCTCGGCGTGATCACCAACGGCGAGGGCGACATCCAGCGCCGCAAGCTGCACGCCATCGGCCTGGGCGAACTCGCCCCGCACACCACGGCCTCCGCCGAGGCGGGCCGGGCCAAGCCCGACCCGGAGATCTTCCTGCTGGCCTGCCGGGCGCTGGGCGTCGCCCCGGAGCGCACCGCGTACGTCGGCGACCGCCTGGACGTGGACGCGCGGGCGGCGGCCGCCGCCGGGCTGCTGGGCATCTGGCTGGACCGGGAGCCGAGCGGCGAGGCGGTCGAGGTGCCGCGGGTGCACTCGCTGGCGGAGGTCGCCGCGCTGCTGGGCTGACGCCCCGTCGAACCCCGCCGGTCCGGGCGCGTCAGTCCCGGCCGCCGAAGCGGTGGCGCAGGTTCGGGTCGTCCAGCCACCAGGGCCGGTCCCCGGCCGGGGCCTCGGACGCGTCGGCGCTCGGCGCCGCCGCCACCGGGACGGGACGGGCCGCCTCGGCCGCGTCCAGGGCCGCGTCCACGGCCGCCGTCTCGGCCCGGCCGGTGACGATCAGGCGGCGGATCAGCGCGCACAGGTACGGCAGGCCGACCAGGTCGCCGAGGATCCAGATCGCGTTGCCGCCGACGAACTGGTCCCGGGCGAGGGTCGGGCCCCAGTCCCGGGCCAGCGCGGCGTAGTAGGGCTGGGCGACCACGTGGCCGCCGTACAGCAGGACCAGCGCCAGGGCCGCGTCGAAGACCACCTCGACGAAGCTGATCACCACGCCGATCAGCAGCGGGTACGGGTGCGCGACCGGGTCCAGCTGCAGGCGGGGCCAGAAGTAGAGCAGGCCGATCAGCACCAGCACCAGGTGGAAGCCGGTGTTCCAGAGCCCGCCGGTCAGGGTGCGCCCGTACCAGGGCGTGCAGTAGAGCAGCCAGGGCGGCGCGATCAGCAGCACCGTGGACACCAGCGGGAACATCAGCACCCGGGAGGGCGGCGAGGCCAGCGCGGCGCGCAGCCGCTCCCGGCCCGCCGCCGGGAGGGCGGCGGACAGCAGCGAGACGGGCGCGCCGAGCGCGAGCAGCAGCGGCACCAGCATCAGCAGCAGGACGAGCTGCACCGCCCGGTCGGTGAACAGCACCCGCTCGTACGCGCCCAGGCCGGAGCAGGTCGTCCAGACCCAGAGCGCCAGGCCGCCGAGGAAGGCCGCCGTCCGGTGCGGGGGCCAGCCCCGCTCCCGGCGCGCCCCGGCCAGGTAGCCGGCCGCGAGCAGGACGGCGAGGGCGGCGACCACCGGTTCGAGGGTCCAGGTGTCGGCCAGCGCCGACCAGTGCCAGGGGACGGCTGCTGCCGCGGGTCGGGACATGCCGGTGGTTCTCCTTCGAACGGGCCCCCGGGTCCGGCTCCCGGCGGGGGAACCCGCGGGCGGGTGCCGGGCGTCGTCGTCGCGGGGCGGGGAACGGACCACCGCCCCGGAGCCGAAATCTACACCGTTGTAGAATCTACCGATCGGGGGAGGGTGGATGAGAGCCGGAGCACGGAGTGTCGGCCGCCGCCGCGCCGCGCGCCGCCGCAACCGCGAACTGCTGCTGCTGGCACTCGCGGTGACGGTGTGCCTGGCGGCCTGGACGTCGGCGAGCTACGCGTTGCGCGACGCGCCCCCGCCCGGCCTGCTGCCCTACGGCGCCGGACTGACCGGACTCGCCCTGCTGCTGCACCTGGTGGTGCGCCGCTGCGCGCCCTACGCCGACCCGCTGATCCTGCCGCTCGCGGTGTTCCTCAGCGGCTTCGGCCTCGCCCTGCTCGACCGCCTCGACTTCTCCTACCGGCTCTGGCACGCCGCCAAGGGCGACTGGCAGAAACTCCCCGCCGCGCCCGGCCAGGTGCAGTGGACGGTGATCGCCTGCGCGGCCGCCGCCGTGCTGCTGGCCGCCGTCCGGCACCACCGGCTGTTCCAGAAGTACGTGTACCTCACCATGGCGGGGGCGCTCGTCCTGCTCGCCGCGCCCGCGTTCTTCCCCGGCGACACCTTCGGGGCCAAGCGCTGGATCCAGCTGGGCGGGCTCTCCTTCGAACCCGGCGAGTTCGTGAAACTCGCCATCGCGGTCTTCTTCGCCGGCTACCTGACGGCCAACCGGGACGCCCTCGCGCTCACCGGCCGACGGCTCTGGGGTCTGCAACTGCCGCGCGGGCGCAACCTCGGGCCGGTGCTGGCGATCTGGGCGGTCAGCCTGCTGGTGCTGGTCTTCGAACGCGACCTCGGCACCTCGCTGATCTTCTTCGGCGTCTTCGTGGTGATGCTCTACACCGCCACCGAGCGCACCGGCTGGGTGGTGATCGGCCTGCTGATGGCCGTCGGCGGCGCGGCCGTGGTCGGCGACCTGGAACCGCACGTGCACGGCCGGGTCGAGGCGTGGCTGCACCCGCTCGACATCTACGAACCCGTCCACGACCCGGCGCTGATCTCCGAGCAGCCCGCCCAGGCCCTGTTCGGCCTCGGCTCCGGCGGCCTCCTCGGCACCGGCCTCGGCCAGGGCCGCCCGTTCCTGATCGGCTTCGCCGGGCGCAGCGACTTCATCTTCACCACCGTCGGCGAGGAACTCGGCCTGGCCGGCGCGATGGCCGTCCTGCTGCTCTACGGGCTGCTGGTGCAGCGGGCGCTGCGCACCGCGATCGGCCTGACCGACCCGTTCGGCAAACTGCTCGCCACCGGACTGGCCGCCGCGCTCGCCCTCCAGGTCTTCGTGGTGGTCGGCGGCGTCACCGGCCTGATCCCGCTGACCGGCAAGGCCCTGCCGTTCCTCGCCGCGGGCGGCTCCTCGCTGACCGCCAACTGGCTGCTGACCGCCCTGCTGGTCAAACTCTCCGACGCGGCGGGCCGGGCCGAACTGGAGCCCGGCCCGGCCTGACGGTCCGTCGGTTCCGGCAGCGCCGGGCCGCCGGCGCCCGCCGGGGTCAGCGCGCGGCGCGCTCCGCCGAGCGCTCGCTGTGCGAGGCGTCCAGCATGGCGATCCGGTCGACGACCTTGACCCGCTCGCGGCCCTCGGCGGCGCCGAGGGCCTTCTCGTGGGCGTCCAGGGCGTGCCAGCCCTCCCAGGTGGTGAAGTCGACGCCGCGCGAGCGCAGGAAGTCCAGCACCGCGTCCTCGGCGGGTTCGGCGGCGGGGCGCAGCCGGCCCGCGCCGTGGTCCTCGACCAGGCAGGCGACGGTCTCGTTGGCGTCGCCCTTGGTGTGGCCGATCAGGCCGATCGGGCCGCGCTTGATCCAGCCGGTGACGTACACCGAGGGCAGGTGGGCGCCGTTCTCCTGCACCCGGCCGGCCTCGTGCGGGACGGTCGCGCTCATCGGGTCGAAGGGCAGCTTGGCGAGTTCGTCGGAGCGGTAGCCGACCGCGCGGTAGACGGCCTGCACCGGCCACTCGCGGAAGGCGCCGGTGCCCACCGTGTTGCCGGTGCCGTCGAGTTCGGTGCGCTCGGTGCGCAGCGCGACGACCTTGCCGTCCGCGCCCAGCACCTCCACCGGGTTCTCGAAGAAGTGCAGGTGGACGCGGTGCGGGCGGTCGCCGATGTCGCGGATCGCCCAGTTCTCCAGCGTCGAGGCGACCATGTCGGCCTGCTTGTTGGCGCGCCGGGTGGCGATCGACGCCTCGTCGTAGTCGATGTCCTCGGGGTCGACGACGACCTCGATGGTGGGGGAGTGGTCGAGCTCGCGCAGCTCCATCGGCGAGAACTTGGCCTGCGCGGGGCCGCGCCGCCCGAACACGTGCACCTCGACGGCGCGGTTCGCGGCCAGGCCCGCGTGGACGTTCGGCGGGATCTCGGTCGACAGCAGTTCGTCGGCGGTCTTGGCGAGGATGCGGGCCACGTCGAGCGCGACGTTGCCGACGCCGAGGACGGCGACCTGCTCGGCCTCCAGCGGCCAGGTGCGCGGCACCTCGGGGTGGCCGTCGAACCAGGAGACGAACTCGGCCGCGCCGTAGGAGCCGTCCAGCCCGATGCCGGGGATGTTCAGGTCCCGGTCGGCCTCGGCGCCGGTGGCGAAGACCAGGGCGTCGTAGAAGCGGTGCAGCTCGTCGAGCGACAGGTCGCCGGGGTAGTCGACGTTGCCGAGCAGGCGGACCTGCGGCTTGTCGAGGACCTGGTGCAGGGCGGTGACGATGCCCTTGATCCGGGGGTGGTCGGGCGCGACGCCGTAGCGGATCAGGCCGAAGGGGGCGGGCAGGCGCTCGATCAGGTCGATGGAGACGCCGGGGGCGGCGGCCAGGTCGGACTTCAGCAGCGCGTCGGCGGCGTAGATCCCGGCGGGGCCGGCACCGACGATGGCCACCCGGACGGGGCGGGGCATGGGCAGGTACTCCTGTTCGGCTCGGGGCGCGTACCGCCAGCCTTCCGGCCCGCGGGCGCGCCCGGTACGGGGCTCCGGCTTATGGCGTCATAAGTCGGAGCTATGGCCCCCCAAAGTTCCGCCTATGCGGCCGCCCCGTTCCTCCAGCATGCACGACCCGACGCCCGACCCCGGACCGGGGTCGGGTCGGCCCGCCCGCCGGCCGGACCCGCCGCGGCCCGGCTCACTCGTAGCGCAGCCGCAGCGAGTCCGCCTCCTCGGCCAGGACGCGCTCCAGCGTCAGCGCCGGATCGCCCAGGTGGGAGAGGGTGATCTCGGCCGAGGTCGGCGCCGCGTCCGCGGCCAGCCACTGCTCGGGGCGCCACGCCGAGGAGCGCAGGAACGCCTTCGGGCAGTGCTGGTACACCTCGTCCGCGGCCACCACGATCGCCGTCCGCGGCGGCTTGCCCACCGCCGTCAGCCGCTCCAGCAGCCGCGGGTCCTCGCTCACGCAGGCCCGCCCGTTGACCCGCAGGGTCGCCGCCCGGCCCGGCACCACGAAGATCAGCCCGGCCCGCCCGGTCGCGGCGATGTTGTGCAGGCTGTCCAGGCGCCGGTTGCCGGTCGCGTCGGGGATCGCCAGCGTCCGGTCGTCCAGCACCGACACGAAGCCGGGCGGGCCGCCGCGCGGCGTGGCGTCGCAGTTGCCGTCCGCGTCGGCGGTGGCGACGAACACCAGCGAGGCGCAGCCGACGAGCCGGCGCGCCGCCTCGTGCAGGTGGTCGACCTGCTTGCGCTGCACCAGCTCGCTCGGCTGCTCGTAGAGCTCCCGCAGGCGGGAGGGTTCGCGGATCGCGTCCGCGGCAAGGGCGTCGAAGATCACGTGGCCCGACCCTACCGCCGCCCGCGCGCCCGGGACCAGGGAGTTTCCCGGTGCGCCCGGACGCGGACCGGTCCGGACGCGGTCGGCCCGGACGCGGGCCCGCTCAGACGTGCAGCGGCACCGAGTGCACCTCGTCCGCCGGGTGCCCGGTCCGCTCGTGCACCCGCTGCACGGCCTCCCGGGACGGCGCCGAGGACAGGCAGTACACCGTCCCCGACTCCGGGTCCGCCCAGGCCTGCTGGAAGTCGACGCCCTCCTCGCCCTGCACCGCCAGGTCCGCCTCGTGCGCCGCCTTCAACTGCTCGGCGGTGATGCCCGCCATCCCGTGGTGGACGTCCATGAACATCGCCATCGTCGCTCAACTCCTCGGCCGGAAGTCCTCCGTACGGAGAACCATTCCCTCCCAGCCTCCGTCCGGGACGTGAAGCAGGCCACAGGACGCGTCCTTGCCAGCGGTGCACACCCCCGTGCAAGAATGCTGGTGCAGTAGCAGTGACGTTCAGCGCACTCCGGGGTCGGTGAAAATCCGAACCGGCGGTTACAGTCCGCGACCCGTCCGCAGCCAGCGGCCGGTTGACCAGGTGAAATTCCTGGACCGACGGTTAAAGTCCGGATGGGAGGCGTGCGCGGCGGAAGAGGTGTGTTCCACACCGCGGCCCACCCTGGGGCCGGGGTGCGGCAGTACGGCGGCGAACCCGTGTCCCGGCGATGGAGCCCGGACGCGCGGGTGCGTCCCGCCGCTGTCGAACGGCCACCCCTTTCGCAGTCAACTCCCTCATGCCGCCCCGGAGTCCGCGCCCCAAGCGCGAGGAGAACCCGGGTGTTCACCGGCATCATCGAAGAGCTCGGCGAGGTCGTCTCCATCGAGGAGATCGGCGAATCCTCGCGCATCCGCCTGCGCGGCCCGGTCGTCACGGCCGACGCCCACCACGGCGACTCCATCGCGGTCAACGGCGTCTGCCTGACCGTCCTCGAAAAGAACGACCAACTCGCCGCGCAGCCCGGCGAGTTCAGCGCCGACGTGATGCGCGAGACGCTGCAGCGCTCCAGCCTCGGCGCGCTGCGCCCCGGCTCCCGGGTCAACCTGGAACGGGCGATGGCGCTCGGCGCCCGGCTCGGCGGCCACCTCGTGCAGGGCCACGTGGACGCCACCGGCACGCTGCTCTCCCGCGCCCCCGGCGACCTGGACGCGGACGGGAATCCGCGCTGGGAGGTGCTGCGTTTCTCCCTGCCGCAGCCCATCGCGCGCTACCTGGTGGAGAAGGGGTCGATCACCGTGGACGGAGTGAGCCTCACCGTCGTCGAGGCCGCCCTCGACTCGTTCACCGTCTCGCTGATCCCCGCCACCCTCGAACTGACCACGCTCGGCGCCAAGCAGGTCGGCGAGCCGGTCAACCTCGAGGTGGACGTGCTCGCCAAGTACGTGGAGCGGCTGCTCGACACCCGCGCCCTGCCCGACACCCTGGGGGGAAACAAGTGAGCTCCTTCGGAGAACTGACGTTCCAGGCCTTCGGCGAGACCGTCAAGGTCGCCGACATGACCGGCAACCTGATCGGCCTGACCGCGCTCGCCCTCGGCTGGCGCCGCTCGGTCCTCACCTGGCCCGCCCAGCTGCTGGCCGGCGCCGTCCTGATCACCGCCTTCCTCGGCGGCCACGTACCCGGCCTGATCGGCAAGCAGGTCGTCGTGGTGGTCACCGCCCTCTGGGGCTGGGCGCAGTGGAGCCGCGGCCGCCGCGACACCGGCGGCGTCGAGGTCCGCTTCGCCACCGCCCGCGAGCGGGCGGTGCTGATCGGCGCCACCGCGGCCGGCACCGCCGCCGTCGCCGCCCTGTTCAACGCCTTCCCGAACCTCTCCTGGGCCCCGCTGTTCGACGCCTACATCTTCGTCGGCACGCTCGCCGCGATGTACGCGCAGGCCCGCGGCTGGGTCGAGTTCTGGTTCGCCTGGCTGGCCGTCGACCTGGTCGGCGTCCCCTACGCCTACCAGCACGGCTACACCTTCACCGCGCTCACCTTCACCGTCTACTTCTTCCTCGTGCTGGCCGGCCTGGCCAGCTGGTGGACGAAGGCCCGCACCGTCCGCACCGGAACACTCGCCAAGGGAGTCGCAGCATGAGCAGCATCACGGTCGAACCGCTCGCCCTCGACCCGGTCGAGCGGGCCGTCGCGGACATCGCCCTCGGCCGCGCCGTCATCGTGGTCGACGACGAGGACCGGGAGAACGAGGGCGACATCGTCTTCGCCGCCTCCGCCGCCACCCCCGAGCTGATGGCCTTCACCGTCCGGTACTCCTCCGGCGTGATCTGCGCCCCGATGACCGGCGAGGAACTCGACCGGCTCCAGCTCCCCCCGATGACCCGGGTCAACGAGGACCGCAAGGGCACCGCCTACGCCGTCTCCGTCGACGCCCGCGACGGCGTCTCCACCGGCATCTCGGCCGCCGACCGGGCCCGCACCGTCCGGCTGCTCGCCTCGGCCGGCACCGCGCCCGCCGACCTGACCCGCCCCGGCCACGTCTTCCCGCTGCGCGCCGTCGACGGCGGCGTGCTGGTCCGCCCCGGCCACACCGAGGCCGCCGTCGACCTGGCCCGCCTCGCCGGCCTGCCGTCGGCCGGCGCGATCGCCGAGGTGGTCAACGACGACGGCACCATGGCCCGGCTGCCCGAACTGCACGCCTTCGCCCGCGAACACGGCCTGGCGATCATCTCGATCGAGGACCTGATCGCCTACCGGCGCCGCACCGAACTGCACGTCGACCGCGCCGCCGTCACGCGACTGCCCACCGAGCACGGCGAGTTCACCGCCGTCGGCTACCGCGGCACGATCGACGGCACCGAGCACCTGGCCCTGGTGGCCGGCGGCCTGGACGCCGACGGCCGGCTCCCCGACGGCGAGGACGTCCTGGTCCGGCTGCACTCCGAGTGCCTGACCGGCGACGTGTTCGGCTCGCTGCGCTGCGACTGCGGCCCGCAGCTGCAGGCCTCGCTGGCCGCCGTCGCCGAGGCCGGCCGCGGCGTGGTGCTGTACCTGCGCGGCCACGAGGGCCGCGGCATCGGCCTGGCCCACAAGCTGCGCGCCTACCAGCTCCAGGAGCAGGGCCGCGACACCGTCGACGCCAACCTCGACCAGGGCCTGCCCGCCGACGCCCGCGACTACTCCATCGGCGCGCAGATGCTCACCGACCTCGGCGTCCGCTCGCTCACCCTGCTCAGCAACAACCCGGCCAAGCAGACCGCGCTCACCGAGCACGGCCTCAAGGTCGCCGCCCGCCGCCCGCTGCCCACCGCCGCCGGCGAGCACAACCTGCACTACCTGCGCACCAAGCGCGACCGGATGGGCCACGACCTGCCGTGGCTCGACGGCGAGAACGACTGACCGTCCCGCACCGCGCCCCGAAGCACCCCGAAGCACCCCGACGCACCCCGAAGCACCCCGACGCAGCCCGAGCAGCACCACCGGAAAGAGGAAGCAGCCATGGCCGGCCACGGAGCCCCCGTCCTGTCCCCGCAGAACTGCGCCGACCTGAAGGTCGCGGTGATCGCCGCGCAGTGGCACCAGCAGGTGATGGACGGCCTGCTGGACGGCGCGCACCGCGCCCTGAAGGAGCTCGGCATCGACGGGGCGACCGTGGTCCGCGTCCCCGGCACCTTCGAACTCCCGGTCGCCGCCAAGCGGTTGGCCGCGCAGGGCTACGACGCCGTGGTCGCCCTCGGCGTGGTGGTCCGCGGCGGCACCCCGCACTTCGACTACGTCTGCCAGGGCGCCACCCTCGGCCTGACCCAGGTGTCGGTGGACACCGGCGTCCCGGTCGGCTTCGGCGTGCTGACCTGCGACACCGAGCAGCAGGCGCTGGACCGGGCCGGTCTGCCGGACTCCGCCGAGGACAAGGGCCACGAGGCGGTCACCGCCGCCGTCGCCACCGCCGCCGCGCTGCGCGAGGCCGCCGCCCCGCAGGGCTGACCGCACCGCCGGGCCGACCGGTCCGGGCCGGGTTCGCACCGTGGCTGTCCACCGGACCGTCCACGGTGCGAAACCGTTTACCGTCCGTCAGCCCGCACCCCGTAAGGTGAGCACCATCATGGCTTCCAAGACATTCGAGGAGCTCTTCGCCGAGCTCCAGCAGAAGGCCGCCACCGGCGACCCCGCGACCTCCCGCACCGCCCAGCTGGTCGAGCAGGGCGTCCACGCGATCGGCAAGAAGGTCGTCGAGGAGGCCGCCGAGGTCTGGATGGCCGCCGAGTACCAGTCCCCGGCCGAGGCCGCCGAGGAGATCTCCCAGCTCCTGTACCACGTCCAGGTGATGATGATCGCCCGCGGGCTGACGCTCGAAGACGTCTACAAGTACCTCTAGTCCCACCTCCATTGATCGCCAACGCGAAGGGTCCGCCTCTCATGCTCCGCATCGCCGTCCCCAACAAGGGTTCGCTCTCGGGTCCCGCGGCGGAGATGCTCCATGAGGCCGGCTACCGGCAGCGCAAGGAGGCCAAGGAACTCGTCCTGGTCGACCCCGACAACCAGGTCGAGTTCTTCTTCCTGCGCCCGCGCGACATCGCCGTCTACGTCGGCTCCGGCCGGCTCGACGTCGGCATCACCGGCCGCGACCTGCTGCTGGACTCCGCCTCGGAGGCCGAGGAGGTGCTCGCGCTCGGCTTCGCCGGCTCGACCTTCCGGTTCGCCAAGCCGGTCGGCGTGCAGCTCACCGACGTCCGCGACCTGGAGGGCCTGCGGATCGCCACCTCCTACACCGGGCTGGTCGAGCAGCACCTCGCCGAGCACGGCGTGAAGGCCACCGTCACCAAGCTCGACGGCGCCGTCGAGACCGCCGTCCACCTCGGCGTCGCCGACGCGATCGCCGACGTGGTGGAGACCGGCACCAGCCTGCGCAACGCGGGCCTGGAGGTGTTCGGCGACCCGATCATGGTCTCGGACGCCGTGGTGATCCGCCCCAAGGGCGCCGGCGAGGACGCCGCCGTCGACCAGTTCATGCGCCGCCTGCAGGGCGTCCTGGTGGCCCGCCGCTACGTGCTGATGGACTACGACATCCGGGCCGAGAAGGTCTCCGACGCCGTCGCCCTCACCCCCGGACTGGAGTCCCCGACCGTCTCCCCGCTGCACACCGAGGGCTGGGTCGCGGTCCGCTCGATGGTGCTCCGCAAGGAGGCGCAGCGGATCATGGACGACCTGTGGGCGATCGGCGCCCGGGCCATCCTGGTCACCAACATCCACGCCTGCCGCCTCTGACCGGTTTCCGATCAGCCCTGATCGACCCCTGATCGACCCCCGGGCGGGGGCCGCGCGGCCCCCGCCCCGTTCTGGAGCCACCCGTGTCCGTGCCCGCACCCGCCGCCGCACTCCCCGTCACCTGGGCGCCGCGCCGCAACCGCGCCGTCCTGTACGCGCTGTGCGCCGTGCTGCTGGTGCTGTTCACCGGGCTCGCCGTCGCGCTGCCGGAGAACTGGCAGTTCAACGACCGGGTGATGATGGTCTGCTCCGGCGTGCTGTTCGCCGCGGTCGGCGCGATGCTGGCCCGCCCCAAGGTGGTCGCCGACGACGCGGGCCTGACCGTGGTCAACTTCGTCCGCAGCCGCCGGCTGTCCTGGGCCGAGGTGGTCCGGGTCAACTTCAAGGCCGGCGACCCCTGGGTGATGCTCGACCTCGCCGACGGGACGGCGCTCGCCGCCGTCGGCATCCAGCCCGGCGGCGGCCGCGAACAGGCCGTCCGGGCCGCCCGCACCCTGCGCGACCTGGTCGAGGAGCGCGGCGGCACCGCCCGCGACTGACCCCCGCGCACCGGACACGCCACCGAACGGGCGGGTCGAACAAGATCCGGGAACCGTTCGGGTATCGTCTACGCTGGTAAAACCGCGGCAAAGCCCACTCGTCTGTCCGGCCCGCCGCGTCCACCCGCGACCAGAGGAGTGACACCTCCCCTCGATGGACGATCCGTCCGGTAGTACCCGCGCCGCCACGCACGTTTCCAGCCGGGGAAGGCGGGCGGCCCGATGACCACCGCCTGGCTCCTGCTGCTCGCGGCCCTCCTGCTCATCCTCGCCAACGGCCTGTTCGTGGCCGCCGAGTTCGCCTTCGTGACCGCCGACCGCGGCACCGTCGAACGCGCCGCGGCCGACGGCGACCGCCGCGCCAAGGGCCTCTCCAAGGCCCTGCACCAGCTGTCCTTCCAGCTCTCCGGCGCCCAACTCGGCATCACCATCACCTCGCTGGTGGTCGGCATGCTCGCCGAACCGGCGCTCTCCACCCTGCTCGGCCCGCTCTTCACCGGCCTCGGCCTGCCCGAGTCCGCCGCCCGCGGCACCGCGGTCGCCGTCGGCCTGGTGCTGGCCACCGTCGTCCAGATGGTGATCGGCGAACTCGTCCCGAAGAACTGGGCGATCTCCCGCCCGGTCCAGGTCGCCTACGCCGTGGTCGGCCCGCAGCGCGCGTTCTCCGCCGTCTGCCGGCCGCTGATCTCCTTCCTCAACGGCTCCGCCGACCGGATCGTCCGGGCCTTCGGCGTCGAACCGCAGGAGGAGCTCGACCACGCCCGCACCGCCGACGAACTCCTCGCCCTGGCCCGGCACTCCTACCGGGCCGGCGCCATGGACGAGCAGTCCGCGACGCTGTTCGTCCGCACCCTCGGCCTCGGCGAACTCACCGCGGAGTCCGTGATGACCCCGCGGATCGACGTCGCCGCGCTCCAGGAGGACGCCACCGCCGCCGACGTGGTCAACCTGACCCGGGCCACCGGCTTCAGCCGCTTCCCGGTGTACGCCGACAACCTCGACGAGGTCACCGGCACCGTCACCCTCAAGGACGCCCTCGCCGTCCCCGCCGAGCGCCGCGACCACACCAAGGTCCGGCACCTCGCCGCCCCGCCGCTGCTGGTCCCCGAGACCATGCCCGCCGAACGCCTCCTCGACCTGCTGCGCGGCCGCGAACCGATGGCCGTCGTCGTCGACGAGTACGGCGGCACCGCCGGCGTCGCCACCATCGAGGACATCGTCGAGGAGGTCGTCGGCGAGGTCCAGGACGAGCACGACCCCGCCGACACCCCCGACCTGCGCCCGCTCGCCCCCCGCGACGGCCTGCCGGTCTGGGACGCCGAGGGCCGGGCCCGGCTCGACCAGCTCGCCAAGATCGGCCTGCACGCCCCCGACGGCCCCTACGAGACCCTCGGCGGCCTGCTCGCCGACCTGCTCGGCAAGCTCCCCGCCGTCGGCGAGCAGGCCCACCTGCCCGGCTGGGAGCTGACCGTCACCGCCGTCGACCGGCACCGCACCAGCCGGGTCGAGGTCCGCCGGGTGCCCGAGGACGAGTACGAGAACGAGGACCGGGACACCCACCGATGAGCGCCCTGAACCTTGGCTTCTCCCTGCTCCTGCTGCTCGGCAACGCCTTCTTCGTCGGCGCCGAGTTCGCCGTCATCTCGGTCCGCCGCAGCCAGATCGAACCGCTCGCCGAGGCCGGCGACAAGCGCGCCCGCACCGTGCTGCACGCGCTGTCCAACGTCTCCGCGATGCTGGCCGCCGCCCAACTCGGCATCACCGTCTGCTCGCTGCTGCTCGGCGCGCTCGCCGAACCCACCATCGCGCACCTGCTGGAACCCGCCTTCCACGCGATCGGCGTCCCCGACTCGGCGATGCACCCGCTCAGCTACGCCATCGCGCTCGCCATCGTGGTGTTCCTGCACATGGTGATCGGCGAGATGGTGCCGAAGAACCTGGCCCTGGCCGGACCGGAGAAGGCCGCGCTCTGGCTCGGCCCGCCGCTGGACCGCCTCGCCCGCTGGCTCGCCCCGTTCATCTCCTTCCTGAACGCCTTCGCCAACGGCGTGCTGCGCCTGTTCGGCGTCGAACCGAAGGACGAGGTCGACTCGGTCGCCACCAGCGAGCAGCTGCTGCTGATGCTCTCCGACTCCGGCGAGGCCGGCCTGCTCGACGACAGCCGCCGCGAACGCCTGGAGGACGCCCTGGAGATGGGCAGCCGCCCCGTCACCGAGGTGCTGCTCGACCCCGAGCAACTCGTCACCGTGGGCCGCGAGGTCACCGGCGAGGAGATCCAGCGCCTCGCGGTCCGCACCGGCTTCTCGCGCTTCCCGATCGCCGACGAGCACGGCGCCGTCCTCGGCTACCTGCACGTCAAGGACTCGCTGGAGGCCGACGACCTCGCCGCGCCGGTCCCGGCCCGGCTGTGGCGGCCGATCACCGTGCTGCGGGCCGGACTGCCGCTGGACGACGCGCTCGCCGCGATGCGCCGCGCCGCCGCCCACCTGGCCGCCGTCGTCGACGCCGACGGCCGCCAGCTCGGCCTGGTCGCCCTGGAGGACGTCCTGGAGGAACTGGTCGGCGAGGTCCACGACCCCGACCACCGACCGCCCGCGGCCGCCGCGCGCTGATCCCCGCCACCCGGTGGGGGTGTGGCCTGCCACACCCCCACCGGGTGGCGCACCGCAGTGACCGGCCGCCCGGCGCGCGGCATCGTCGTCCGCATGACGACCACCGCCCGCCCGACCCGGCTCCCCGCCGCGCTCGCGGCCCTGTTCCTGACCGCCTTCGTCCTGCTGCCCGGGGCGTTCACCGACCCCGCCGGCCTGCGCCGCGCGCTGCCCGCCGCCTTCGTCGGCTTCTGGCGGGCCGGGCGGCCCGACCTCCCGCCCGCCCTGCGCGAGCTGGTCGACGCCTGGGCCCGCTACCACCTGGTGAAGGCCGCCTGCGCGGCCGGGCTGCTCGCCGCGCTCACCGTCCTCGCCGCCCGGCTCCGCACCGCCTACCTGGCGTCCGGCCGCCGCCGCACCGCCGCCGCCGGACTGCTCGCCGCCGCCCCGGCGCTGGGCGCGCTGGCCGCGCTGCTGGCCAACGTGCAGGGCGCGATCGCCCCGCTTTCCTCGCTGCTGTCCGCGCTGCCCGCCGACCGGAGCGGCGAACTCGCCACCGCCGTCGGCCAGTTGGAGCAGGAACTGGCCGACGGCCGGGGGCCGGCCGCCGGGGCGCTGACCGCCGACTTCGCCCGCTACCACCTGGTGATCGCCCTCGCCGCGGCCCTGCTGACCCTGCTCCTCCTGCTCGCGGGCGCCCGCACCTGGCGCTCCCGCCGCACCGCCCCCGACCGCCGGGCCCGCCGCCTCGCCACCGCCACGACCGCGGCCTGCGCCCTGCTCGCCGCCGCCTGCGCGGTCCTCGCCGCCGCCAACACCGGCGTCGCCGCCGACCCGGCCCCCGCCCTGCTGGCCTTCTTCCGGGGCGGCTGGTGACGGGCCGTCACAGCCCCAGGTGGGCCAGGACGGCGCGGACCCGGCGGTGCTGGGAGTCGTCCGGGGGGAGGCCGAGCTTGGCGAAGACGTTGCCGACGTGCTTCTCGACGGCGCTGGCGGACAGCACCAGGCGGCGGGCGATCTCCGCGTTGGAGTGGCCCTCGGCCATCAGGCCGAGCAGTTCGCGCTCCCGGGGCGTCAGCGCGGCCAGCGGGTCGGCGCGCCGGCCGGTCAGCAGCCCCGCCACCACCTGGGGGTCGAAGGCCGTGCCGCCCGCGGCGACCCGGGCCAGCGCGTCCAGGAACTCGCCGACCCGGGCGACCCGGTCCTTCAGCAGGTAGCCGACCGCGCCCGCGCCGTCCGCGAGCAGCTCCGCCGCGTACGCGGGCTCGACGTACTGACTGAGCACCAGGACGGGCGTGCCGGGCCGCTCCCGGCGCAGCGCGACCGCCGCCCGCAGGCCCTCGTCGCGGTGGGTGGGCGGCATCCGGACGTCGACCACCGACACGTCGGGCCGGTGCTCCCGCACCGCCGCGACCAGCGCCGGCCCGTCGCCGACGGCCGCCACCACCCGGTGGCCGTCCTCGACGAGCAGCCGCACCAGGCCCTCGCGGAGCAGCACCGCGTCGTCGGCGACGACCACCCGCAGGCCGGCGGGGGCGGGGGAACCGGGGTCGGGCACGGGGGCCTCCGGGGTCAGGGGCACGGGAGTTCGGCGGTCAGCACGGTCGGGCCGCCGGGCGGGCTGTCGACGTCCAGCCGGCCGCCGGCGGAGCGGACCCGGTCGGCCAGGCCGCGCAGGCCGTGCCCCTTGGCGAGGGCCGCGCCGCCGACACCGTCGTCGCTGACCCGGACCAGCAGCACGCCGCCCCGGCGGCGCAGCACGACCGCGCACCGCCGGGCGCCGCTGTGCTTGGCCGTGTTGGTCAGCGCCTCGGCGACCACGAAGTAGGCGGCGACCTCCACCGCGTCGCCGAGCGGCCGCGGGCCGGGCGGGTCGGCGTCCAGGACGGTGGGGACGGCGTTGCGGGCGGCGAGCGCGGCCAGCGCGGGGACCAGCCCCCGGTCGGCCAGGATCGGCGGCGCGATGCCCCGGGACAGCGCGCGCAGCTCCTCCAGGGTCTCGCCGACCCGCACCGCCGCGTCGGCGAGCGCGGCCCGGACCAGCTCGGGCCGCCGGTCGAAGTGGTGCTGGGCCCGGCCGAGTTCGAGGGCGAGCCGGACCAGCTGCTGCTGCGGGCCGTCGTGCAGGTCGCGTTCCAGCCGGCGCAGCGCGCTGGTCCGCGTACCCTCGGGGTCGGTGCGTTCGCCGGGTCCGGCGGGGTCGCCGTGTCGGGCGGGTCCGGCGAGCAGGGCCCGGCCGAGGCCGGCCCGTGCGGCGGCGCACCAGCGGGTGAGCAGCGGCAGGGTGGCGAAGGCGGTGACGGCGAGCGCGGCGGCGACGGCGAGCCGGGCGCCGGGGGTGGTGGCGCCGAGGCTGAGCGCGACGTGCGAGCGCTCGTCGCCCGCGTACAGCGTCATCGGGCGCAGTTCCCCCGCCGTCCCCGGCGCGCGCAGCGGGTAGCTGGCGGTGGCGAGGCCGACGAACCACCACAGCGCGGTCAGCCCGGCCGAGACGAGCGCGAGCGGAAGGACCGTCAGGGCGTGCGCGGCGTCCCGCCACAGGGCGCCCGCGGCCCGGTCGGGGACGGTGCGGCCGGGCAGGGCGCGCAGCCGCCGCCACTCCAGGTCGCCGGGCCGACGGGCGGCGGCCCGGGCGCGGGCCCGCAGCGCCGGGGCGCGGGAGCCGGCCGCCGCGGCGAGCAGCAGCGCACCGGCCAGCAGCACGGGGGAGAGGACGGCCAGCGGCGGCGCCGTCAGCAGGTACCAGGACTCGGCGAGCGTCCGCCGCGCCGTCCGGGCCGTCCGGACCGGGAGGCCGCGGCCCGCCCGGAGCCGGCCCGGGACCGGGGCGGACGACGGCGGGACCATGGGCCCAGCATACTGTCGTCCGCCCCGGCCGGAGGCGCCGCTCAGGCCACGCCGACGGTGACCGAGGTGAAGCCGAGCGAGCCGAGCAGGCCGGTCAGCATCGCCTTGGTGTTGTTCTCCGCGGTCACCGTCAACTCGGTGTCCTTGGCGGCCTTCTGGATCTTGTCGACGGCGAGCAGTTCGACCTTGTGCTGGTCGTCGGCGTTGCCGTCGGAGAAGAAGTCCCCGAACCGGTCGAACAGGCCGCGCTCCTGCGAGTACATGTAGGACTTCTTGACGTCCAGCGCGGCGTCGGCGAGCTGGGCGTGCGGGATGACGATGGTCGCGGTCCGCCGGTCCTCGGAGACCTTGACCGAGTCCGGGCCGAGCTTGCCGAGGTCCACGTACGCGCCGACGGTGCCCGCGCCGACGTACAGGCTGCGGGTGCCGAGCAGGGCGGACGGCAGGAACTTGGCCTCGTCGGCGAGGTCGACGATGACCTGGAAGTTGCCGGTGGCCGCGGTGTAACGGCTCATGTTCTGCACCGACTTGAGGACCACCGGCTGGCTCCGGTCGACGGTCTTCTCCTCGAACGGGCTGGGGAGGCCCGGCAGCCAACCGAGGTTCGCGGCGCCGAGGAACAGCGCCGCGATCACCGCCAGGGTGATCGGCAGGGATATGTACCAGGGCACACGACGACGCACGGTCGCTCCTTCTCGCGGGGCCGGGTCCTGCGCCCGACCCTCGTGCGGAACGCTATCGTCCGTCACTGACGGCCGTCGATCAGTTCGCCGTACGCCTGGAGGAGATCCGGCAGCCGCAGGGTGGCCAGGTCCTCCCGGGAGGGCACGCCGCGCTGCCCGGAGAGCCGCAAGTCCCGGTAGGCGCACGACTTCTCGTACAGGGTGCGGACGAAGCGGCCGTTGCCGAGGCGGTCGATCCAGCCCTCGGCGACCACGTGCCCGCAGATCGAGGACAGCTCCTCGGCCGCGTCCACGTCCCACTCGTCGCCGTCGACCCGCGCCAACTTCAGGCCGATCTCCGCGAGTTCGGCCGGCCGGTAGGAGGGGAAGTCGACCCGGGTGGTGAAACGGGAGTTCAGGCCCGGGTTCGTTGCCAGTAGTCGGTTCATGCCCTCCGGGTACCCCGCGAGGATGACGACAAGCCGGTCCCGGTTGTCCTCGGCCCGCTTCAGCAGCACCTGCAGCGCCTCGTCGCCGTACGCGTCGCCCTTGCTGTAGCCGGAGTTGGCCAGCGAGTACGCCTCGTCTATGAACAGCACGCCGTCCAGCGCCGAGTCGATCAGCTCGTTCGCCTTCACCGCCGTCTGGCCCAGGAACTCGCCCACCAGGTCCGCCCGTTGGGCCTCCACCAGGTGGTCGCCGGAGAGCAGGCCGAGCGCGTGGAACACCCGGCCCAGGATGCGTGCCACCGTGGTCTTGCCGGTGCCGGACGGGCCGGAGAACACGAAGTGCCGCTTCGGCGGCTGCACCGGCAGCCCGCGGTCCGCGCGCAGCCGGGCCATCCGCAACTGCGCGGACAGCGCCCGCACCTGGCGCTTCACCGGGTCCAGGCCGACCATCGCCTCCAGCTCCGCCAGCGCCTGGTCCAGCTCCAGCCGGGCGGCCGGCGCCGGGTTCGGCCCCGCCGCCGGGATCGCCGCCGCCCCCGGCCAGTTGCCCAGCCGCAGCGGCAACGGCGAAGCGCCCGGGGCCCGTTCGGGCCGGCCGCCGCGCGGCTCCGCGCCGAACGGCTCGCCCCCGTACGCCTCGCCGGCCTCCTGCACCCGCTCCGGTTCCGGGCCGGTCCCGCCCGGCTCCGGCTCCAGGTCGAACGGCGCGCCCTCGAACGGCACGCCCTCGAACGCGACGCCCTCGAACGGCGTCCCGTCGAGCGGCAGTTCCTCGAACGGTGCCCCGGCGTCCGGCCCGGTGCCCCGGTACTCGCCGTACGCCGCGCCGTCCAGCAGCCCGTCCTCGGAGATCGCCGCCAGCCGCTGCGCGGTGTCCATGAACGCCGGATCGGCCCGGTGCACCGCCCGGTACAGCGGCAGCGCCGCCGCGCTGCGGCCCGCGCCCTCGTACGCCCGGCCCAGCCAGTACCGCAGCTCCTTGCGCTGCGGCTGCTCGGAGCGGCAGCGCGCCAGCGAGGCGGCCAGCGGGCGCTGCGCCTGCGCGCACATGTCGAGCCGGACCCGGGCCATCCCGGCGAACAGGCCGGCCTCGATGCCGAGCACCGGGTCGTCCAGCAGGCGGTCGGTGTCCCGGATCAGCTGCTCCCAGTCCTTCATCAGGTAGGACCGGCAGGCGTGCAGGAAACGCACCGCGGGCTCCCGCTCCGGCGGCGGACACTCCGTCAGGGCCTGCTCCAGCTCGGCCAGGTGACGGCCGTCCAGCCAGTGCGAGGCGTGCGCGAGCGCGAGGTCCTGCGGGGTCTCCAGCACCGGCTGCACCCACCAGCCCAGCCAGTACCAGGAACTGAGCGGCCGCCGGTGCCGCTCGCGCTGCTCGCCGAACCTGGCCCGGTGCCGCTGCATCGCCAGCAGCGCGCCCGCGGTGTCGCTGCGCAGCGCGTGCAGGCCCAGCCAGGCGTCCGCCATGCCCGGGTCGGTGAAGACCGCGGCCCGGAACTCCTCCTCCGCCCGCGCGTACGAGCCGGCCGTGTACGCGTCCATGGCGCGCGTCCAGGCCCGGTCGGCCTCCGGATGCGGACCCGCGGCGGCGGACCCCTTGCCGCCGCCGGAACTCTCCACCGTCACTGACGCCCCCCGCCAGAACCTCGCGGACGCACATGCGCGCCTGCGTGGCATGGTACCGGCGCGGGGCTGATCCGTAAGGGTGCCGCGCCGCCCAAATGGCGCGAGACGGTCGGGTGTTGGCGCGCGCGGCGGCGCGATCCGGACCGTCGGGGAAAGGAGAACGGCGCCTCCGGCTCACGGGGGAACAAACCGGAGACGCCGTGTCTGTGGTTGCGGATTCAACTGATTTCCGCGACACGCAGAACTTAGATCCTGGCGACGTCGCAGGTCAAGACCACCTGAAACGGTTCACTGAGGGTGCTCCCGGCGATCCGCCCGGTGATCCCGTCGACCCGCGCCCCGGCGTACGGACGGCTCGGATCGGCCGCGAAGTGCGCCTGCTCGGCGCGCGCCCAACCCGCCCAGAAGTCGGCCAGTTCCGGACCGTCCCGCTCCTCCCCGCGGGCCCGCGCGGCCGCCGGGTCCAGCTCCATCCACAGCAGCGCGGCGAGCACCGGGCGCACCGCGCGCCGGCCCGCGCCCACCCCCTCCAGCAGCACCACCGGCGCGGGCGGCAGCTCGGCGCGGGCCCCGAACGCGCCCGCGACCCAGTCGTACACCTCGTAGCGGGCCCGCTCGCCGCGGGCCAGCGGCGCCAGCACCTGCGCGCGCAGCCGCTCCACCCAGCCGAACGGCTCCCGGTGGGTCGCCAGGTCGTCCAGGTGCAGCACGGGCGCGCCGCCGAGCGCCGCGGCCAGCCGGCCCGCGAACGTGGTCTTGCCCGACCCGGCGTGGCCGTCCACGGCGACCAGCCGCACCGGGCCCAGCGAGGGCGGCAGCGCGCGCAGCGCCGCGGCGAGCGCGGCCAGGTCGGCCAGGTCGGGGGAGGGGTCGGTCATCCGGCCAGCGTACGCGGGCCGGGCCGGGGGCCCGGGCGTCGTCCTCCAGGCGTGCTTCAGGTGTGCTTCAGGCGTGGTCCGTCGGGCGCGGTCCTCCGGCGGGGGTCAGGCCGCGCGGCGGTCGCGCTGGGCCGGCACCAGGACGCGCACCGCGCGGTGGGCGCCGGCGTGCGAGAACGGCTGGGTGCGCCAGTCCAGCTTGCCGGGCAGCGCCACCAGGTTGTCCGGGCCGTCCTGCTCCGCGTGCTCCTCGCACTCCGGCAGCTCGGCCGTGGGGGCGCCGGTGCCCGGGCAGATGGCGGGCTGGAAGGGGTTCCACGCGGAGGTCAGCACCGCGTGCTGGGGCAGTCGCTCCTCGTCCCCGATCAGGGCGATCGGGCGGTCGCACGCCGGGCAGTGCACCCGGACGCTCTCCCAGCTGTCGGCCGCGCCCGGGTCCGCCCCGAAGGACAGCTCGGACGCGCCGGGTTCCTCGACGTCGGAACGCTGGTCGGTGGAAGGCATTGATCCCCCTCGGATCGGGCCGGAGTCTCTCGTTGTCCGGGCCACCAGCAGCACTTCCCCCTGACGGGGCCTCATAACCCTGCGCTCCGGCGCACGGTGATGCACGACCTGTGTTCCTCGCCACATTCCGTTGGCATGTGCCCCCCGGATGCGCCCCCACGGGCCGCCTGCGCGGCCCCGCCGCGATCGAGTAGGTTGACGCCTTGTGGAGGAACTCGACCAGCGCATCGTCCAGCTGCTGCTCCAGGACGGACGGATGAGCTACACCGACCTGGGCAAGGCCACCGGCCTGTCCACCTCGGCCGTGCACCAGCGGGTGCGCCGCCTCGAACAGCGCGGCGTCGTCCGCGGCTACACCGCCATCGTCGACCCCGAGGCCGTCAACCTCGCGCTGACGGCGTTCATCTCCGTCAAGCCCTTCGACCCCAGCGCGCCCGACGACACCCCCGAGCGGCTGGAGGGCCTCCCCGAGATCGAGGCCTGCCACAGCGTCGCCGGCGACGAGAACTACATCCTCAAGGTCCGGGTCCCCGGCCCCGGCGACCTGGAGGACCTGCTGGCCCGCATCCGCACCGCCGCCGGCGTCTCCACCCGCACCACCGTGGTCCTCTCCACCCCCTACGAGGCCCGCCCCCCGAAGCTCTGAGGCCGCCGTCCGGAGTGCGAGACTGGACGCCATGACCGAACGCACCTCCCGGACCGTCCTGCTGCGCGGCGGCAACGTCTACAGCCCCGCCGACCCCTTCGCCACCGCCATGCTGGTCGAGGGCGGGCACGTCGCCTGGGTCGGCAGCGACGGGGCCGCCGGGGCGTACGCCGACGCCGCCGACGAGATCGTCGAACTGGACGGCGCCCTGGTCACCCCCGCGTTCGTCGACGCCCACGTGCACGCCACCGCCACCGGGCTCTCCCTCACCGGCCTCGACCTCACCGACTGCGCCTCGCTCCCCGAGGCCCTGGCCCGGATCGCCGCGTTCTGCGCCGAGACCGGTGAAGGCGGCGGAGTGCTGATCGGCCACGGCTGGGACGAGACCAACTGGCCCGAGGGCCGCGCCCCCTCGCTCGCCGAACTCGACGCCGCCGCCGGCGGCGCCCCGCTCTACCTGTCCCGCACCGACGTCCACTCCGGCCTCGCCACCGGCGCGCTGCGCGCCCTCGTCCCCGGCCTCGCCGACACCGCCGGACACCACCCCGAGCAGCCGCTCACCCAGGACGCCCACCACGCCGTCCGGGCCGCCGCCCTCGCCCACCTCACCCCCGGCCGGCGCCGCGCCGCCCAGCTCGCCACCCTGCGCCGCGCCGCCGAACTCGGCATCGGCACGCTGCACGAGTGCGCCGGACCGCAGATCTCCTCCGCCGAGGACCTCGCCGCACTGCTCGCCCTCGCCGCCGAGACCCCCGGCCCCGAGGTGCACGGCTACTGGGGCGAACTCGGCCCCGAAGGCGTCCGGACGGCGAAGACGCTCGGCGCGGTCGGCGCCGGCGGCGACCTGTTCGCCGACGGCGCCCTCGGCTCCCGCACCGCCTGCCTGCACGACCCCTACGCCGACGCCCCGCACACCGGCATCGCCTACCTGACGGCCGACCAGGTCGCCGAGCACGTCACCGCCTGCACCGAGGCCGACCTGCAGGCCGGGTTCCACGCCATCGGCGACGCCGCCATCACCGCCGTCGTCGACGGCGTCCGGGCCGCCGCCGACAAGCTCGGCACCGACCGGGTCCGGGCCCTGCGCCACCGCGTCGAACACGCCGAGGCCCTCACCCCCGAGACCCTGGCCGCCTTCGCCGAACTCGGCCTCACCGCCTCCGTCCAGCCCGCCTTCGACGCCGCCTGGGGCGGCCCCGACGGCATGTACGCGGCCCGGCTCGGCGCCGAACGCGCCGCCGCCCTCAACCCGTTCGCCGCGATGCTGCGCACCGGCGTCCCGCTCGCCTTCGGCTCCGACGCCCCCGTCACCCCGCTCGACCCGTGGGGCACCGTGCGGGCCGCCGCCTTCCACCGCACCCCCGAGCACCGGATCTCGGTCCGGGCCGCGTTCACCGCCCACACCCGCGGCGGCCACCGCGCCCTCGGCCACGACCAGGACGGCGTCCTCGTCCCCGGCGCGACCGCCTCCTACGCGATCTGGGCCACCACCGACCTGGTCGTCCAGGCCCCCGACTCCCGGGTCGCCGGCTGGTCCACCGACCCCCGCTCCGGCACCCCCGGCCTCCCCGACCTCACCCCCGGCACCCCGCTCCCCACCTGCCTGCGCACCGTCGTCCGCGGCCGCACCGTGTACGAGCGGTAGCGCCCGGCGGCCCGGGAACACCAGCTCGGGAGTGCTGTACCTTTCGGAGGACGTCGAACGAGTCCGATCCCCGCCCGCGCGGGGATGATCCCCAGAGAGGTGGTGCGCAGGTGGCACTGCCCGTTTCGCAGGAGCAGCCGGTGGCGGAGGAGAAGTCCGAGCCGCCGGCGCGGGCACGGGGCGGCCGCCGGGCCTGGTGGGGCCGGACCGGGCTGGCCGCGCTCGGCGGAACGGCCCTGGCCCTCGCGTTCCCCCCGTTCGACGTCTGGCCGCTGTCGGTCCTCGCGGTGACCGCGCTGACCCTGCTCACCCGCGGCCGCACCCCCCGGCACGGCGCCTGGCTCGGCTTCGCCTTCGGCGTCCCGTTCTTCGTGGTGCTGCTGGCCTGGCTGCGCCCGGTCGGCTGGGACGCCACCGTCGGCCTGTCGCTGATCGAGGCGCTGTTCCTCGCCGCGATGGGCGCCTGCCTCGCGCCGACCTCCCGGCTGCGCGGCTGGCCGCTGTGGGCGGCGATGCTCTGGGTCACCCAGGAGTGGGCCCGCGACCGGCTGCCGTTCGGCGGCTTCCCGTGGGGCCGGCTGGCGTTCGCCAACGCCGCCAGCCCCTACACGCCGCTCGCGGCGCTCGGCGGCGCCCCGTTGGTGACCTTCGCGGTGGCCGCCAGCGGCACCCTGCTCGCCTGGGCCGTGCTGGCCCTGCTGCGGGCCCGGAAGGCCGAGACCGACCTGCCCTGGCGCGCGCCCGTCGGCGCGGTCGGCGCGGTCGCGCTCGCCCTGGTCGGCTACGCCGTGCCGGTCCGCACCGGCGCCGCCGACACCGTGAAGGTCGCCCTGGTCCAGGGCAACGTGGACCGCCCCGGCATGGACTTCCTGGGCCGGCCCATGGAGGTGCTGAACAACCACGCCGGCGCCACCGAGCAGCTCGCCGCCGACGTCGCCGCCGGGAAGACCGCCAAGCCGGACGTGGTGATCTGGCCGGAGAACGCCTCCGACCTGGACCCGTTCAGCGACCCGGCGGCGTACGCCCGGATCGACCAGGCCGTCAAGGCCGTCGGCGTCCCCACCCTGGTCGGCGCGCTGGTCGACGGCCCCGACACCCAGCACGTCCGCAACGAGGGCATCGTCTGGGACCCGTCGTCCGGCCCCGGCGAGTCCTACACCAAGCAGCACCCGGTGCCGTTCGGCGAGTACGTGCCGTTCCGCGACGAGCTGTCCAAGGTGATCAGCCGCCTGCAGCGGGTCGCCCGGGACTTCTACCCCGGCACCGGCAGCGGTGTGATGCAGCTCGGCCCGGCCCGGATCGGCGACGTCATCTGCTTCGAGGTCGCCTACGACGAGATCGTCCGCGACACCGTCAACCAGGGCGGCCGGGTGCTGGTCGTGCAGACCAACAACGCCACCTACAACCGGACCGGGCAGACCGAGCAGCAGCTCGCGATGTCCCGGCTGCGGGCCGTCGAGCACGGCCGCGCGGTGCTGATCGCGGCGACCAGCGGCGTCTCCGCGGTGATCGCCCCCGACGGCACGGTCGAGCAGCGCACCGGGGAGATGACCCAGCAGGTGCTGAACGCCGTGGTGCCGCTGCGCGACAGCCAGACCGTCGCCGACAAGGTCGGCGCCGGCCCCGAGTGGGCGCTCGCCCTGGGCGGCCTGCTGGCCTGCGCGTTCGCGGCGACCGGCGCGGTGCGCCGCCGCCGGGCCGACCGGGCGGCCTGAGCCCCCCGGGGAGTTCCGGGGGAGCGCGCGGGGAACGGCGGGGGTGGTGGCGGGGTCGCGGAACACGGCGGCCCCGCGGCCCGTTGTGCCAGGTGGTGCCGTGGAACGCGGCCGGAGTCGCCGGCCGCCGCGGAGAGCACCACGACGGAGTGGATCCCTACCGTGTCCCAGCAAGAAACCCCGGCCCGTCCGGCCCGCCGCGGGCGGCTCGCCCGCAGTGTCCCGCTGCTGATCGCCGCCTGGCTGGTGCTGGAGATCTGGCTGCTCACGGTGGTGGCCGGCTGGATCGGCTGGTTCCTCACCCTGCTCCTGCTGGTCGCGGGCGCCGTCCTCGGCGGCACCGTGATCAAGCGCGCCGGGGCCCGGGCGTTCCAGGCCGCCGTCCAGCTGTCGAAGGACCCGCAGTCCGCGCAGCCGCAGACCGGCACCTCGATGACCGTGCTGGCCGGCGTGCTGCTGATCATCCCCGGCTTCCTGTCCGACCTGCTCGCGGTGACGTTCCTGCTGCCGCCGAGCCGCGCCCTGTGGCGGGCCCTCGGCCGCCGGATCACCGGCTCGGTGCTGCGCTCCACCGCCCCGGTCGGCGCGGACCGGTTCGCCGACGCGATGCGCCTGCAGGAGCAGCTGCGCATCCACCGCCCCGACGGCAAGGTCGTCCAGGGCGAGGTCGTCGACCCGCCAGCGGGCCCGCAGGGGCCGGACACCGGGTACCGGCCGCCGCTCACCCCCTGACCGCACCTCCTGACCGCACCCCTCCCGGGGTGATCATCCGACGATCCGTCAGGTATGGATCGTGCGGGTGCGCACGGTCGACGGCCGAGCGAATGAAATACCAGCGCTTTACCTGATCGAACCGGGATTTCCGCCCGATGGACAGGTGGGCGGCGCCGCAGGGCGCCGCCGCCGACCCCTCATCGAAAGGCGGAGACCTCCACCATGGGTGCTCCTTCCAGCGGCGCGGCGCGCGGTGCGCCGCCGCCACCCCCGCGCAGCCGGCTCGCCGCGGGCGCGACCGTCCTGGCCCTGTGCGCCGGCTACCTGGGCGCGCTGACCCCGTCCGCCGACGCGCAGGCCGGCGACGGCGCGGTGACGGTCCGGGTGGTGCGCAAAGTCACCGCCGACGGCGTCTGGCAAGGGTCCGCGCTGGAACCCGGCATGGGCGGGGTCACCGTCACCCTCACCGACGACGCCGGGACCAGCATCAACGGCACCACCGCCGCCGACGGCACCGTCACCCTGAACGCCGGCACCAGCGGCCTGACCGGCGGCAAGTACCGCGTCCAGGTGCTCAACCCGAAACCCGGCGTGCTGTTCTCCGCCTTCGCCGACCGGCAGGGCCTCGACGGCGCGCCCAACCGGCTGAGCAGCACCGAGGAGTTCGTCGACCTCTCCGGCGGCAAGAAGGTCTCCTACACCACCGGCCTGTGGAACCCCGGCGACTACTGCCAGAAGAACGCCCCGCTGGTCACCGCCTGCATCCGCTCCGAGGTCCCCCCGGCCGACCCGGCCACCCGCACCCTGGTGACCTTCCCCTACGACGCGCGCGGCGACAACAACCGGACCACCGACCTGGCGACCAAGACCCAGACCGGCGCCGTCTACGGCATCGGCTGGAACAAGCAGCAGAAGCGGATCTTCAGCGGCGCGCACGCCCACCGCGGCTCCGCGTACGGCCCCGGCGGCTCCGGCGGCATCTACCTCACCGACCGCGCCACCGGCGCCACCACCCTGTACACCACCGTCCCCGGCACCGGCAGCACCGCGCACGCCTACACCACCGACATGGACCTGGCGTTCACGCCCGCCGTCGGCAAGGAGGCGCTCGGCGACGTCGAGGTCTCCGAGGACGGCAAGGACCTGTACGTCGTCAACCTGAAGGACCGTCAGCTCTACCGCTACGACGCGACGGTCACCACCGCCACCGCCCCCAAGGCCGTCTACCCGATCCCCGGACCGAGCACCCCCTGCCCGGCCGACGGCGACTGGCGGCCCTACGGCCTCGGCGTCCAGGACGGCGTCGTGTACGTCGGCGGCGTCTGCTCCGGCGAATCCACCAAGAAGACCGCCGACCTGCGGGCCGTGGTCCGCACCTTCGACCCGGCCGCCGGCACGTTCGGCCCGGTGATCCTCGACCAGAAGCTCGACTACCCGCGCCCCGTGACGTACAGCGTCGCCCCGTGCGCCGGCGCCGGCTGGTTCCCCTGGTCGGACACCATCCCGACCACCCAGAACGGCACCGCCTGCGGCACCGGCTACTACGCCAACCCGGAGCCGATGCTCGCCGACATCGTCGTCGACACCGACGGCGCGCTGATCCTGAGCTTCCGCGACCGCCTCGCCGACCAGCTCGGCCACCTCCAGCCGATCACCCCCGGCGGGCCCGCCACCGTGGTCCCGTCCGCGGGCGGCGCGCTCAGCCGGGCCTGCGCCGCGGGCGACGGCACCTTCGTGATGGCGGAGAACCTCGGCTGCGGGAAGACCGGCGCCCGCGGCCAGGGCTACTACGGCCAACAGCGCACCCCCTACCACCAGAACGCGCTGTTCTCCGGCATCGCGCTGTCCAAGGTCGAGACCACCATCGCCTCCTCCGCCCTGGACCCCGACGACGTCACCACCTACACCGGCGGCACCGCGTTCACCAACCGCGACGGCACCCGCCCCGCCGCCGGACAGATGGGCAACCGCCTGACCAGCACCTTCGGCAAGGGCGGCTCGATGGCCGACCTCGAAGTGCTGTGCGACGAAGCCCCGCTGCAGATCGGCAACCGGGTCTGGTACGACGTGAACCGCAACGGCGTCCAGGACCCCGGCGAGAAGCCCGTGCCCGGTGCGACCGTCCGGCTCTACGACGCCAGCGGCGCCGTGGTCGGGACGACGAGGACCACCGCCCGCGGCGAGTACTACTTCGACGACACCAACGTGACGGGCGGCCTCAAGCCGCGCACCGCCTACACCGTGAAGGTCGACCTGCCCGCCGACTACGCCCCCGGCGGCCCGCTCTACCAGTGGACCGTCACCAAGGCCGACGCGGGGAGCAACGACTTCGTTGACAACGACGGCAAGGTTCCGCCCGGCGGCACCTACCCGGAGATCTCCCTGGTCACCGGCGGCCCCGGCGAGAACAACCACACCTACGACTTCGGCTACGTGCAGCCCGAGGGCGCGGTGACGGTCACCAAGACCGACCCGCAGGGCAACCCGCTGGCCGGGGCGAAGTTCCAGCTCTGGAAGGACACCGACGGCACCGCGGGCATCAACACCGGCACCGACACCAGAGTCGGCGCCGAGTGCACCACCGGCGCCGACGGCAAGTGCACCGCCACCGTCCCGCTCGGTACCTACTACTGGCAGGAGACCGCCGCCCCCGACGGCTACCTGATGCCCGATCAGGTGTTCTTCGGCCCGCTCGTCCTCACCATGGACACCTACCGGGCCGGCGTCACCACCACCGCCGTCGACCGGCCGATGACCGGCCGGGTGTCGGTGCTGAAGACCGACCCCGACGGGAAAGCGCTTCCCGGCGCGGTCTTCCAGCTCTGGAAGGAGAGCAACGGCACCCCCGGCCTCCAGTCGACCGGCGCCACCCCCGACACCATGGTCAACCCGGCCTGCACCACCGGCGCGGACGGTCTCTGCGCCGCCACAGTGGGGCTGGGCACCTACTACTGGCAGGAGGTGTCGGCCCCGGCCGGGTACCTGCTGCCCGACCCCGCCGTCTTCGGCCCGCTGACCCTGACCGCCGCCAACTTCCGCGCGGGCGTCTCCGTCACCGTCACCGACCGGCCGATGACCGGCCGGGTGCAGGTACTGAAGACCGACCCCGACGGGAAAGCGCTTCCCGGCGCGAAGTTCCAGCTCTGGAAGGACACTGACGGTGTGTCCGGTCTGCAGCCCGCGACCGACACCAAGGTGAGCGCGGAGTGCACCACCGGCGCGGACGGCACCTGTGCCGCCACGGTGGGGCTGGGCACCTACTACTGGCAGGAGACGGCGGCCCCCGAGGGCTTCCTGCTCCCCGAACAGGACGTGTTCGGGCCGCTGGTGCTCACCGCCGACAACTTCCGCGCGGGCGTCTCCACCACCGCCGTCGACCGGCCGATGACCGGCCGGGTGCAGGTGCTGAAGACCGACCCCGACGGGAAGGCGCTTTCCGGCGCGAAGTTCCAGCTGTGGAAGGACACTGACGGTGTGTCCGGTCTGCAGCCCGCGACCGACACCAAGGTGGGTGCGGAGTGCACCACGGGCGCGGACGGTCTCTGCGCCGCCACAGTGGGGCTGGGCACCTACTACTGGCAGGAGACGGCCACCCCGGCCGGGTACCTGCTGCCCGACCCGGCGGTCTTCGGCCCGCTGACCCTCGCGGCGGCCAACGCCACCGAGGGCGTCACCGCGACGGCGGTCAACCGCCCCGCGCCCGGCAGCGTCACCGTCCACAAGACCGACCCCGAGGGCCAGTCCCTGGCGGGCGCGAAGTTCCAGCTCTGGCGGGACTCCGACGGTACGGCGGGCCTCCAGCCCGCGACCGACACCAAGGTGGGTGCCGAGTGCACCACGGGCGCGGACGGCCTCTGCACCGCCACCGTCGACCCCGGCACCTACTACTGGCAGGAGACCGCCGCCCCCGACGGCTTCCTGCTCCCCGACAACCCGGTCTTCGGCCCGCTGGTCCTGACCGTCGACAACTCCCGGCAGGGCGTCACCACCACCGCCGTCGACCGGCCGATGACCGGCCGGGTCTCGGTGCTGAAGACGGACCCCGACGGGAAGGCGCTTTCCGGCGCGGTCTTCCAGCTGTGGAAGGACTCCGACGGTACGGCGGGTCTCCAGCCCGCGACCGACACCAAGGTGGGTGCGGAGTGCACCACGGGTGCGGACGGCATCTGCACCGCCACCGTCGGCTTGGGCACGTACTACTGGCAGGAGGTGTCGGCCCCGGCCGGGTACCTGCTGCCCGACCCGGCGGTCTTCGGGCCGCTGACCCTGACCTCCGCCAACTTCCGCGCGGGCGTCACTACCACCGTGGTGGACCGTCCGATGACCGGCGCGGTCTCCGTCACCAAGGTCGACCCGCAGGGCAAGCCGCTGGCGGGTGCCAAGTTCCAGCTCTGGCGGGACTCCGACGGTACGGCGGGCCTCCAGCCCGCGACCGACAGCAAGGTGGGTACGGAGTGCACCACGGGCGCGGACGGCGGCTGTGCGGCCACCGTCGGCCTGGGCACCTACTACTGGCAGGAGACCGCCGCCCCCAGCGGCTACCTGCTGCCCGACCCGGCGGTCTTCGGCCCGCTGACCCTGACCGCCGACAACTTCCGCCAGGGCGTCACCGCCACCGTCACCGACCAGCCGATCACCGGCCGGGTGTCGGTGCGGAAGACCGATCCGGACGGGAAGGCGCTTTCCGGCGCGAAGTTCCAGCTCTGGCAGGACGCTGACGGCGTGTCTGGCCTCCAGCCCGCGACCGACGCCAAGGTGGGTGCGGAGTGCACCACGGGTGCGGACGGCGGCTGTGCGGCCACCGTGGGGCTGGGCACGTACTACTGGCAGGAGACGGCGGCCCCCGACGGCTACCTGCTGCCCGACCCGGCCGTGTTCGGGCCGCTCACGCTGACGGCCGAGAACGCGGAGGCCGGAGTCTCCACCACCGTGGTCGACCGGCCCGCGCCGGGCGAGGTCTCGGTGCTGAAGACCGACCCGCAGGGCAAGCCCCTGGACGGCGCGGTGTTCCAGCTGTGGCGCAAGACCGGCCCCGGCGAGGGCCTGCAGAAGGGCACCGACGCCAAGTCCGGCGCCCCCTGCACCGCCGCCGGCGGCGGCCGCTGCGCCGCCACCGTCGAACTCGGCAGCTACTACTGGGAGGAGGTCCAGGCCCCGGCCGGGTACCGCCTGCCGGACAACCCGGTCTTCGGCCCGCTGGTGCTCACCCTCGCCAACGCGCGGCAGGGCGTCACCGTCACCGTGGTGGACCAGCCGATCACCGGCCGGGTGTCGGTGCGGAAGACCGATCCGGACGGGAAGGCGCTTTCCGGCGCGAAGTTCCAGCTCTGGAAGGACACTGACGGCGTGTCTGGCCTGCAGCCGGCCACCGACGCCAAGGTGGGTGCGGAGTGCACCACGGGTGCGGACGGCGGCTGTGCGGCCACCGTGGGGCTGGGCAGCTACTACTGGCAGGAGACGGCGGCCCCCGACGGCTACCTGCTGCCCGACCCGGCCGTGTTCGGGCCGCTCGCCCTGACGGCCGAGAACGCGGAGGCCGGAGTCTCCGCCACCGTGGTCGACCGGCCCGCGCCGGGCGAGGTCTCGGTGCTGAAGACCGACCCCGACGGGAAGGCGCTTTCCGGCGCGGTCTTCCAGCTGTGGCGGGACTCCGACGGTACGGCGGGCCTCCAGCCCGCGACCGACACCAAGGTGGGTGCGGAGTGCCGGACGCCCGCGGACGGGCGCTGCACCGCGGGGGTCGAACTCGGCAGCTACTACTGGCAGGAGGTGTCGGCCCCGGTCGGCTACCTGCTGCCGGACCCGGCGGTGTTCGGGCCGTTGACGCTCACCGTGGAGAACGCCCGCGCCGAGCACGCCGTCACCGTGGTCGACCGGCCGCTGCCCGGATACCTGCACCTGCTCAAGCGCGACGCAGACACCCGCGCGGCGCTGGCCGGCGCCGAGTTCCGGCTCTGGCGGGAGAGCAACGGCACGGACGGCCTCCAGTCGGACGGCGACACCGAGGTGGGTGCGCCCTGCACCACCGACCAGGACGGCGGCTGCCACGCCGGGCCGCTGCCCGCGGGCCGGTACTACTGGCAGGAGACCAAGGCCCCGGCCGGGTACCTGCTGCCGGAGCAGGCCGTCACCCCGGTCACCCTGGCCGAGGGCGTCGCCGACCCGGTGGCCTCCGTCACCGTCGACAACCGGCGCGGGCCCACCCCGCCCCCGCCGGTCCCGCCGACGCCCCCCGTCCCGCCGCGGCCGCCGGTTCCGCCGCTGCCGGACACCGGCACCTCCGCCGAGCTGGTCGGCGGGCTGAGCGCGCTGCTGCTGGCCACGGGCGGGGCGCTGCTCGGAGTGCGCAGCCGCCGCCGACGGGGCGGGAAGTGACCGCCCGGCGGCAGTGACCGGTCGACGGTCGAGGCCATCGGCCCGGAGGGGCGGCACCGGACTCCCGGTGCCGCCCCTCCGGCGTCCGTGCGGTGGCGGTGGCGGCGGGGGAGAAGGGGCGGGGGAGGCGGGTACGCCGAAGGGCCCCGGATTCCGGGGCCCTTCGGCAGTGGTGCGGAGCGCTCGCCGCTAGGCGGACTTGCGGGAGTCGCGCGGGTGCACCGCAAGGTTCATGCCGCCGGAGCGCAGGACGGCCAGGCGCTCGGCCAGGACCTCCTCCAACTCCTCGCGCGTCCGACGCTCCATCAGCATGTCCCAGTGGGTGCGGGTGGGCTTGGTCTTCTTCTCCTCGGGCTCCTCGCCGTCGAGGAGCGCTGCCTCCTGGCCGCAGAAACGGCATTCCCACACCACGGGAATCTCCGCCTCGACCGAGAACGGCACCTCGAAGCGGTGTCCGTTCTGGCATGCGTACTCGACGGTCTGGCGCGGGGCCAGGTCAATGCCGCGGTCGGTCTCGTAGCTGGTCGCCCCGAGTCGCGTGCCGCGGAGAGCTCGCTCGCTCATGAATCGTGCCTCCCGGGCTTCTTGCCCACAGGACTAGTGGTCGCTGTCTTCGTCGCTGGGTCCAACGCTCGGCCTTCGACGAAGATTCCCGTCCCGGGGACATACGTCGCCTGTCGTGCCGCCCCTGTTTGTACCCATGGTCGCCCGTTTTGTCACATCTGAACGGTGTTATCACCCGGCGTGTCACATTTTGTGCACTTATGGTCCGCAGAAATGTGCCCGGTCGGCCGGGCACCGTCCTACCAGATCGGCTGCGACCGGGTCGGCGCGGGGTCCTTCACCAGATCGGCGACCGGCGCCGCCCCCGCCGCCGCCTCCACCCCGACGGTCGGCGGCTCGGCCGGCACCGCGGGCACCACCGCCACCGCCGGCGCGGCCGCCTCGGTGCGGGTGTCGCGGTGCGGCAGCAGGGAGATCACCGCGTCCCGCAGCGCGGCCGGGGCCTCGTCGTCCAGCGGGTCGACCGTCACGGGCACCTGGAGCCGGACCGGGGCCGCGGTGCCGATCCGGGCGTAGCCGCGGCCGGGCGGGGTGTGCGCGGCGGGCGCGATGTCCAGCGGGACGCCGAGCGCGGCGCCGCCCGAGTCGGGGGTGACGGGGCCGAGCACCACCCGGGCGCGGGTGCAGGTGCGGACCGTCGCGGAGATCCGGTCGCGCGCCTCCAGGTCGTCGACGAACACCACCGTCACGCGCGCCGCCCGGCCGTGCCGCAGCGGCACCTCCAGCAGGTCCTGCGGGTCGGTGCGGCCCTCGGCGTGGGCCAGCTCGGACAGCTCGGTCAGGTGGTCGAGCAGCAGCCACAGCGGCCGGGTGGCGTCGGCGGGCGCGGCCAGGCCGTGCTGCCGGGCGGCGTTCAGAGCGACCAGGCGGCGCTCGGTCTCCTGCGCGACCCACTCCAGCGCGGCGAGCGCCCCGTGCAGGCTGGTCTCCACGGTGTGCACGCCCGGACGGTTCACCAGGCAGGCGTGCTCGCCGGTGCCCGCGCCGTCGACCACCACCAGGTCGCCGTGCGGCAGCGCCTGCAGCGCGACCGAGCGCAGCAGCGTCGAGGTGCCGAACCCGGCGGTGCCCAGCGCCAGCAGGTGCGGCTCGGCCGAGCGCGCCCCGACCCGCCACACCACGGGCGGCTGCTGCGCCTCCACGCCGCCCTGGTGCACCGGGATGGTGCGCCGGCTGCCCGCGCCGTCGGTGAAGCCGAGCACGATCTCGCCCGGCGCGGTGACGAAGCGCTGCGCGACCACGTCGGCGGGCAGCGGGGCCAGCGCGGTCACCCGCAGCCGGTTGGACTCCTCGTCCCAGTCGAAGCGGTACTCGCGGGTGCGGCCCGCCTTGCCCTGCACCACCTGCTCGATCCGGGCCCGGGCGGCGGGCTCGGTGTCGGTGAAGTACGCCGGGTAGGCGATCTCCAGCGCGGCCAGCCGGCCCTCCGGGTCGAACTCCCAGCCGCCGAACGCCGACTTCCACTCGCCGTCCGGCCGGTACAGCGCGCCCGGGTCGTCCAGGCCGCCCAGGTAGGGGGTGAGCGCCGCGTACAGGGCGGTCAGCTTGACGTCGGCGACGTCCGGTTCCGGGGCGGCGACCGCCTTGGGGCCGCGGCCGACCCAGGCGGCGGAGGCCACCAGCGCGACGATCGCCAGCAGCGGGCCGTGCGGCAGCAGGAAGACGCCGAGCACCGCGGCCGCGACGACCAGCAGCGTCGGGCCGCGCCGCTCCTTCGGGGTGGCCGCCCAGCGGCCCTTGGCCCAGTCGGCGTGCCGCCGCAGGCCGCGGCCGATCAGGGTCAGCGGCGAGAACACGTCGGCGGCGTGGTCGCCGGCGGTCCGGGCGAAACCGCCGGCGCTGCGGGCGAAGCCGCTCGCGTTGCGGGCGAGGTCGCGGCCCCGGGTGAGGTGGCGGGTGAAGGACATGCGGGCTCCGGAGGCGGGGAAGGGACGGGAGCTGACGGGGGGCTGACGGTTGGCTGACGGGGACTGACGGGAAATCAGCCGGGGGTGCAGCAGGGGGGCACGGGCGGTGCGGTGCGGTGCGGTGCGGTTGGCAGAAGGCCCGGGGCGGTGGGGAGCCGCGCCCGGGCCGGTGAAGCGGTATGGAGCGGGGACCGCTCAGAACTTCAGGCCGCCGATCAGGCTGGCCAGGCTCGCGCCGCCCGCCGTGATGCTCGGGGCGATCGAAGAACCCGCGACGTAGAACCCGAACAGTGCGCACACCAGGGCATGCGAGATCTTCAGCCCGTCCCGGCGGAAGAAGAGAAAGGCGATGACGCCGAACAGGACGATGCCGGAGATGGAGAGAATCACGGGATGCTCCTCACGAGGGGCGGGGACAGTGTTACAGAAAGTGCCTCAATGGTGACAAAAAGTAATAGATGATGTGGCGTGGCAAACGGGTGGATCTCACCCGGTCGACCGGATCGGCGGTATACGTCCGGGGGCACGGCCGGTCGCCGACCGCGTCGGCACCGGCGGGTCGCACCGGCGCTCTCAGGCGTCCCCGCGCGGGGCGCGCCCGCGCTCCGCGCACCCGGAATTCGCCCGAACGGCGGCCCCGTACCGCACCCGGGTGGCGTCCGCTAGCGTTCGCGGTGGCAGCAGCAGGACGTCCCGCGGCCCGACCCGGCCGCGCACCGGAAGGCGGAACCACTCCATGACCGACTCCACCGCGCAGCCCGGCACCGGCGTCGAGGACGGCACCGGCGCCGGGGGCGGGCCGGACGCCGAGGCCCTCACCCTGACGGACCGGCTCTTCGACGCCGCGCGCACCGGCGACGCCGGACTGCTGGCCGCCCACGTCGATGCCGGCACCCCCGCGAACCTCACCAACGACCGCGGCGACAGCCTGCTGATGCTCGCCGCGTACCACGGCCACGTCGCCGCCGTCACCGCCCTGCTGGAGCGCGGCGCCGCGCCCGACGGCGCCAACGACCGCGGCCAGACCCCGCTGGCGGGCGCGGTCTTCAAGGGCGCCACCGAGGTCGTCGACGTCCTGCTCGCCCACGGCGCCGACCCGCGGGCCGGGATGCCCTCCGCCCTCGACGCCGCCCGGATGTTCGGCAAGGACGACCTGGTCGGCCGCCTCACCGCGCGCTGACCCCGGGGCACGGCGCCCCCGCCCGGGCACCGTGCCGCCCCGCCCCGGACCGCCGTCGGTCCGGGGCGGGCCCGTACCCTTGGGCGCCATGGAGATCCGCACCACCGGCTTCGGGCACCCCGACGCCCAGTCGCTCGCCGAAGAGGTCCAGCAGGAGTACGTCCGCCGCTACGGCGACGGCGACCAGACCGCCATCCACCCCGACCACTTCGACCCGCCCGCCGGGCTGTTCGTGATCGGCTACCAGGACGGCCGCCCGGTGGCCTGTGGCGGATGGCGCGCCAAGGAGCGCGACGCGGACGGCCTGCGCGACCAGGACGCCGAACTCAAGCGGATGTTCGTCGTCCCCACCGCCCGCGGCAAGGGCTACGCCCGGACCCTGCTGCGCCACCTCGAAGCGACCGCGATCGCCGCCGGGCGCACCCGACTGGTGCTGGAGACCGGCACCCTGCAGCCCGAGGCGATCGCGCTCTACGCCTCCGAGGGGTACGCCGAGATCCGGAAGTTCGGCTACTACAAGGACCACGAGCTGAGCGTCTGCATGGGCAAGGAACTCGTCGCGGAGACCGCTGACGTGCTGTAACTTTCTTCCCCCACCGGCCTGTCGGAGCGGCCGCGGACCCGTTCGACCGGGCCCGCGGCCGCTCCGCCGTTTTCCGGCCCCGCCGCAGGTCGGGGCGCGCCGGGTCGAATCACGGTCGAACTCCCGTCGAAACATTCGGAGTCGGGCGGGCGGGGAACGGTTCCGGGCGGTCCGTTGCCCGGCCCGCCCGGACCGCCGTACGGTCCGGGCACCCCACCCCGCCCCCGGAAGGACCAGCCATGGCCGCACAGTTGCGCGCAGCCCGCCGCAGGGCCAGGACCCTCGCGGCGCTCGCCCTCGCCGCCACCGGCGGACTGCTCGCCGCCGCCACCGTCGGCAGCGGCCCCGCCGGAGCCGCCGGCCCCGCCCTGCGCGACCTCGCCGAGGCCAAGGGCAGTTACTTCGGCACCGCCCTGACCCAGTCCGACCTCAACAACTCCACCCTCACCGCCGTCGCCGGCGCCCAGTTCGACGTGGTCACCCCCGGCAACGAGATGAAGTGGGACACCACCGAACCCTCCGCCGGGAACTTCAACTTCGGCCCCGGCGACCGGATCGTCTCCTTCGCCAAGGCCCACAGCATGCGGGTGCGCGGCCACACCCTGGTCTGGCACAGCCAACTCCCGTCCTGGGTGAGCAGCCTGCCCACCGCGCAGGTCAAGGCGGCGATGGAGAACCACATCACCACCGAGGCCACCCACTACAAGGGCCAGCTCTACTCCTGGGACGTCGTCAACGAGCCCTTCAACGAGGACGGCACGCTGCGCGCCGACGCCTTCTCCAACGCGATGGGCTCCGGCTACATCGCCGACGCGCTGCGCACCGCCCGGGCCGCCGACCCGGCCGCCAAGCTCTACCTGAACGACTACAACATCGAGGGCCTCGGCGCGAAGAGCGACGCCATGTACCAACTGGTCTCCTCGCTCAAGTCGCAGGGCGTGCCGATCGACGGCGTCGGCTTCGAGAGCCACTTCATCGTCGGCCAGGTGCCCGGCAGCCTGAAGGCCAACATCCAGCGCTTCACCGCGCTCGGGGTGAACGTCGCGATCACCGAACTGGACGACCGGATGCCGGTGCCGGCCAGTGCCGCGAACCTCGCCCAGCAGGCCACCGACTACGCGAACGTGGTCAACTCCTGCCTGGCGATCACGGGTTGCGTCGGTGTCTCGCAGTGGGGCGTCGGCGACCCGGACTCGTGGATCCCGGGCGCGTTCTCCGGCTACGGCGCGGCCACCATGTACGACGACAACTACCAGCCCAAGTCGGCCTACCACGCGGCGGTGACCGCCCTCGGCGGCAACTCCTCGCCGTCCCCCTCCCCGTCGCCGACCGGCTCCTCCTCGCCCTCGCCGTCGCCCTCACCGTCCCCGTCGGGCTCCTCCGGTGCCGCGGCGTGCCGGGTGAGCACCCAGGTCAGCGCCTGGAACACCGGGCTGACCGAGAACGTGACCGTCACCAACACCGGTGCGGCGGCGGTGAACGGCTGGAAGCTGACCTTCACGCTCCCCGCCGGGCAGACCGTCTCCAACGCCTGGAACGCCACCGTCGGCCCGGCGAGCGGCACCGTCGGCGCGACCAACCTGGCCTACAACGCGAACATCCCGGCGGGCGGCTCCACCAGCTTCGGCTTCCAGGCCACCCACACCGGCAACGCGGCCGCCGCGACCGGTTTCGCCCTCAACGGCACCGCCTGCAGCGTCTCCTGACGCTGCGTCAATTCCTTGCCCCATCCCACCCCGGACAGGCCCGGGGCGGTCCCCCTCCCCACGGGCGGGACCGCCCCGGCGCCACACCCCGGACGCCGTGCGGGCGGCGTCCGGCCGGCGCGGCAGAGCCTGAGCGGAGCCTCTGCCGCGCCACCCCGCGTCCGCCCGCCGCGTCCGCCGTCGTCCACCGCCGTCCGCCGAGTGGTCGAAATTGCCTTGCGGGCGGGGCCCCGGCGGGGCACTGTGGCGGCGATGAACGAGACGAGCGGACGCGGTGCCGACCCCGGTGAGCTGGGTGAAGGCGAGCTGGAACGGATCGCGGGGCGGCTGGCCGAGGTGCCCGGCGTCCTCGGCGTCTGCCTCGGCGGGAGCCGGGCCCGGGGCGCCCACGCGGCCGGTTCCGACTACGACCTCGGCCTGTACTACCGTCCCGGGCGGCTCGACACCGCCGCGCTGCGCCGACTCGCCGCCGACCTCTGCGGCCGCCCCGTCGAGGTCGCCGAACCCGGCGACTGGGGCCCCTGGGTGGACGGCGGCGCCTGGCTCGACCTCGACGGCGCCCCGGTCGACTGGCTGTACCGGGACGTCGAACGCGTCCGCCGGTACGCCGCCGAGGCCCGCGCGGGCCGCTACGAGACCGGCCGCCAGGCGGGCCACCCGTACGGCGTGCCGTCCTACGCCTACCTCGGGGAACTCGCGGTCGGCCGCGTACTCGCCGACCCGGCCGGCGAGTTGACCGCCCTGCAGGGCGAAGTCGCGTCCTTCCCCGCCGCGTTGGCGCGGACGGTGACGGCGGACGCCGCCTGGGAGGCGCCGTTCCTGCTGGCCGCCGCCCGCAAGGGCGCGAAGCGCGGCGACGCCGGGTACGTGGCGGGCTGCCTGTTCCGGGCCGTCGGACTGCTGGCGCACGCGCTGCACGCCCGGGCCGGGCAGTGGCTGACCAACGAGAAGGGCGCGATCGCCTCCGCCGCCCGGCTCCCTTGCGCCCCGGCGGAGTTCGAGCGACGGGCGCAGGCCCTGTTCGCCCCTGCCGGAACCGGCCCGGCGCAGCTCGCGGCCGTCCTGGACGCGGCGGACGCCCTGGCCGCCGAAGCGCTGGCCGCCTGCCGGCCGGAAGGGGAGTAGCCGCGATGGGTGTCGAGATCCTGCTGTACACCGAGCGGCCGAACCGCCGCTCCCGGCCGCTGCGCGGCTCCTACGGGCACGGCGCCGGACTGGCCGCCGTCCTGTCGAAACTCCCTTGCGGCCAGGGGAGGCTGGGGCGGATCGACCTCTACCGGGACACCGCCTTCAACGAGCAGGACGCGGACGCGGCCCGGGCCGAAGTGCCCGCCCTGGCGGTGCTCGCCACCACCCGCGGCGAGCAGGACGCCGTCCGGGACCTCGACCTGATGCTCGCCGACTGCGCCGCCACGGCGGGCAGTTGGCTGCTGTTCGTCGGCGACTGACAGCCCGTCACCTCCTTCGCCACCCTCGTAGAACGGAGCCGCACTCTCATGAGCGAGCACGAACTCTCCACCCCCCGGCTGCTGTTGCGCCAGTGGCGGGACGCCGACCTGGACCGCTGGGCCGAGCTGAACGCGGACCCGGAGGTGCGCCGCCACTTCGGCAGTGTGCTGGACCGGGAGCAGGCGGCCGGTTCGCTGGCGGCCTTCCGGGAGGAGCTGGCGGAGCGCGGCTGGGGCTGGTGGGCGGTCGAACTCCGCTCCGACGGAAGGTTCCTGGGCTTCGCCGGGCTCGACCCGGTGGACGAGGAGATGCCGTTCGGCGGAGTCGAGGCGGGCTGGCGGCTGCACCGCGACGCCTGGGGCCACGGCTACGCCACCGAGGCGGGCGAGGCCGTCCTCCGGTACGGCTTCGAGGAGTTGGGCCTGCCCGAGATCCTCGCGGTGATCGCCGCCGCCAACACCCCCTCCCGGGCGGTCGCGTCCCGCCTGGGCATGGCCCACGACCCGGCGATGGACTTCCTCGACCCGAGCGTCCCGCCCGGCCCCTCGCAGGCGGCCGTGGTCTACCGGATCGCCCGGAACGGTGCTCCCGCGCAGGGATAGCCGGGCCCTCGGAGCCGTCCGGCCACCCCTGCGCGGGAGCGATGAGTTCCGGCCCGCCGACCCGTCCGTACCGGTATGAGACGAAATCTCGAAGCGGGAGCGGCCGAGTACGGGCCGGTCCCCGACCGTGAAGGGGTGGTCCGGTGAGCACCGGTGGAGTCGTCGAGGTCAACGGGGTCGCGCTCGGCGTGGAGTCGTTCGGGCCGGAGGACAGGCCGCCGGTGCTGCTCGCGGGCGGGCCGACGATGCTGTCCTGGCCCGACGAACTGTGCGAGCGCCTGGCCGCCGAGGGGCGGCGGGTGGTGCGCTACGACCTGCGGGACAGCGGGCGGTCGACGACCGCCGACCCGCAGGCCCCCGGCTACACCCTGCGGGACCTGGCCGCGGACGCGGCGGCGCTGGCCGGGGCCCTCGGCGGCCCCGTGCACCTGGCGGGGATCGGCGTCGGCGGAATGGTTGCCCAGGTCGCGGCGCTCGACCGTCCCGACGCGTTCTCGGCGCTCACCCTGGTCGGCACCCGGCCGGTCGCGCCCGGGCCGGCCGACCCCGACCTCCCCGACCACGACCCGGCGGTGATGGGCCGGCTCTTCGGCCGCCCGCTGCCGGACTGGTCCGACCGCGCCGCGGTCGTGGAGTCCGCCGCCGTCGGCGCGGAGATCCTCGGCGACGACCCGGCCGTCGCCCGCGCCCTCGCCGGCCGGATCTGGGACCGCACCCCCGGCGCCGCACCCCCGGTCCGCGCGGCCAACCACCTGGGCACGGTCTTCGCCCGCCTCGACTGCGCCCCCCGCTGGCGCGAACGCCTCCCGGACCTCGCCACCCCCACTCTCGTCGTGCACGGCGCCCGCAACCGCTTCTTCCCCGTCGGCAACGCCGAGGCCCTGGCCCGCGAAATCCCGGACGCCCGCCTCCTCGTCCTCCCCGACGCCGCCACCACCCTCCTGCCCACCTCCGCCGACCTGGTCGCCGCCGCCATGCTCACCCGCTGACACCCGGAAGGGCTCCACCCCGGCGTCCGGTGGTCGGCGCCGGGGGGAGCCCTCGGGGTGGTGGGGCGGGGTCAGAGGAGGGTCGACCAGTAGTACCAGAAGCGGTTGAGGATGAGGAGGGCGATGACCAGGTAGGCGGCGGTGGGGACGAGCCACTGGTGGGGGAGGGCGGCGAGGCGGCGGAGGGGGGCGGGGGCGGGGAGGGCTCCGGTGCGGAGGTTGTGGACGGTGGTGGACCAGAAGGCGGTGAGGACCACGGCCCAGACGACCATGCAGTACGGGCAGAGGGCGCCGATCTCGTACAGGGCCTGGTCGATCAGCCAGGCGACGAAGCCCAGGCCGAGCAGGGTGCCGGCCTGCAGGGAGAGCCAGAACCAGCGGCGGTAGGAGGCGCCCGCGAGCAGGCCCGCGCCGACCGCGGTGAGGGCGGCGAACGCGGCCAGGCCGATCAGCGGGTTCGGGAAGCCGAAGGCCTCGGCCTGTGCGGTGCGCATGATCGACCCGCAGCTGATGATCGGGTTGATGTTGCAGCTCGGGCTGTACGAGGGGTCCTTGAGCAGCTTGATCTTGTCGAGCGTCAGCACGGCCGAGGCGGCCAGGCCGAGCAGTCCGGTGATCAGCAGCAGCCAGGAGTAGCCGCGCCCGGCGCCGATCGGTGACCGGCGGTCCGCGGTGGTGGTGGGGGCCGTGGTCATCGGGTCACCCGCCGATGCTCTGCTTGACCAGCGCGGTGAACTGCTCGCCGGTGACCGGCTTGCCGTCCTGCCCGATCACCGGGAGGGCCTTGCCGTCGAGCTTCATCGTCGGGGTGCCCGAGACGCCGCTCTTGTCGAAGGCGCGGGAGACCTTGGCCGCCCAGCCCTTGTAGGTGCCCTCGGTGACGGCCTTGGTGAACGCCTCGGTCTTCAGGCCGGGCACCTTCTCGGCCAGGTCCAGCAGGTGGTTGACGTCGCCGAAGGCGTCCTCGCGCTCGGAGGGCTGGTTGGCGTACAGCACGTCGTGGAACTGCTTGAACTTGTCGACGCCCTGGTCGAGCGCGGCCCCGGCGGCGGCCAGCGCCGTCTTCGAGCCCTTCCCGCCGAGGTTGTTGTCGAGGAAGGTCGCCAGGTGGTACTCGATCTTGTACTCGTCCTGGTCGGCGAGCTGCTGGACGGTCGCCCCGGCCGAGGTCTCGACGGCCTCGCAGATCGGGCAGCGGAAGTCCTCGTACACGGCGAGGGTGTGCGGGGCGTCGGCCCGGCCGTACGTGATGACGGTGTTGTCGGGGCCGCCGGTGTTGGCGGGGACGGCGACGGCCGCGCCGGAGCCGCCGTCGTCGGAGCTCTTCGCGCCGGACACGGCGATCGCGGTGCCGCCCGCGACCACGGCGACGGCGGCGGCGATCGAGACGCCGACGGTGATCCGGCGGCGGCGCCGGCCCGCCCGGGCCTCGGCCTGCTGGGCCTGCTTCAGACGCTCGCGGGCGGTCGGGCCGGCGGCGGTGTGCACGGTGTTCTTGGCGTTCTTGGCGTTCTTCGGGGTGCTGGTCATGGTGATCCGTCGTCTCCTCTGCACCCGGCGGCGCAGCCGTACGCATGCCGACGACCCTTGATTGGCAAGGGTTAGGGCGCGGCGGGGCCGGGGTGCGGGTTCGAAAGGGTGGGCGAGCCTGGCGGGGCGCCCGGACGGAAGGCGTGCGGGGACGGTCCGTCAGCGGGCGAAGGCCGGCTGCGGGGGGCCGCGACGCGGAGCGGGGCAGTGGGCGGCGTCCTGCGGGCGGCGCGGTGCCGGTTCGCCGTCCGCGGCGGGCAGCAGCGCGGCCGGGCAGACGGCCCGGACGGCCAGCAGCAGGGTGCGCCACGGGCCGGGCAGCGTGCGCGCCAGGGCGTGCAGGGCCTCGGCGACGCCGCTGACGGCGGCGTCCGCGAGGCGCAACCAGGCCGCGGCGGCCAGCGCCAGCGCCAGGTGCACGCCCAGGACGAGCAGTTGCAGCAGGGCCGCCGAGTTGTGCGTCCACTGGGCGAACAGGTCGGACCCGCTGAACGAGTCGCCGCCGCAGACCAGCAGGTCGACGCCGTGCACCGGCCGGGCACAGGCGTCCTGGCCCAGGTTGAACGCGGTGTTCAGCAGCAGTTCGACCGGCACCAGGACGGAGGCCAGCAGCAGGAAGCGGCGGCGCGCGCCGTCCAGCAGCACCGCGAGCAGGAACACCGCGACGCAGGCCGCGGCGACCAGGGTGAGCGGCAGGGCCCGGCCGGTGATCGCCACCTGGCCGAGCGCGGCCAGCGGCACGGCGAGCGCGGTGAACACCGCGCCCCGCAGGGCCTTGGTCGCGTGAATGCCGGTCATGGATTCGGAGTATGCCACGCCGAAGGTCCCGCGGACGAGGGCCGGACGGGCCGCCCCACGAACGCCCTGCTCGCGTATAAGCCCAGCGTAAAGGGGGTGTCGGCACCCGCCCGGCCCCGACGGCGCGGGGCCGGGCGGCATCCGGGCCGCCACCCCGGGCGGTCGGCGGACCGCCCGGCGGGGTGGTGATCGTCACGCCCCGGACGTGGCCCCGGCCACACCGGTCGCGGCCCGCCGGGGCGGCGCGTTCACCACAGGTCGGCCGCGTGCTCGCGGACCCGGGCGGCGATCCGCTCCAGGGCGGCGTCCACCGGCAGCGGGTCGGGACGGCGGCCGTCGCGCAGCCGGAGCGCGAGGGTGCCGTCGGCGAGTTCGCGCGGGCCGAGCATCGCCAGGCCCGGAACCAGGCGGGCCGCCCGGACCCGGGCGGCAGGCGAGCCGCGTTCCGGGCCGAGCACCTCGGCCCGCAGGTCCAGCTCCCGGCAGCGGGCCGCCAGCGCGTGCGCCGCCGCCACCTGCCCGGGGCCGAGCGGGAGCACGGCCAGTTGTACGGGGGAGAGCCAGGCCGGGAACGCGCCCCCGTGCCGCTCGATCAGGTGCGCGACGGCCCGCTCCAGGCTGCCGACGATCGACCGGTGCACCATCACCGGGCGGTGCCGCGCCCCGTCCGGGCCGATGTAGGAGAGGTCGAACCGCTCGGGCTGGTGGAAGTCGACCTGCACGGTGGACAGGGTGGACTCCCGGCCCGCGCCGTCCACCACCTGCACGTCGATCTTCGGCCCGTAGAACGCGGCCTCGCCGACCCCCTCCTCGTACGGCACGCCCAGCTCCGCCAGCACCCCGGCCAGGATCTCGGTCGACCGCTCCCACAGCTCCGGCCGCGCCGCGTACTTGCCGCCCGGCCCCGGCAGGGACAGCCGGTGGCGGGACGGCACGATGCCCAGGCCCCGGTGCGCCACCGCGATCAGCTCCAGCGCGCCGCGCACCTCCGCCGCGACCTGCTCCGGGGCGCAGAACACGTGCGCGTCGTTCAGCCGGATCGCCCGGACCCGGCTCAGCCCGCCCAGCACCCCCGACCGCTCGGAGCGATACATGTCACCCAACTCGGCCATCCGGAAGGGGAGTTCGCGGTAGGAGCGGGTCCGGGAGCGGAACATCAGCGCATGGTGCGGGCACAGGCTCGGCCGCAGCACCAACTGCTCGGCCGCCGGGCCGCTGCCCAGCTCCAGCGGCGGGAACATGTCCTCCCGGTAGTGCGCCCAGTGCCCCGACACCTCGTACAGTTCGCGTTTGCCCAGCACCGGCGAGGACACGTGCCGGTACCCGGCCCGCCGCTCCAGGGTGCGGACGTAGTCCTCCAGGGACTGGCGCAGCGCGGCGCCGTCCGGCAGCCAGTACGGCAGGCCGGAACCGATCAGCGGGTCGGTGTCGAACAGGGCCAGCTCCCGGCCCAGTCGGCGGTGGTCGTGCACGGCGGTCTCCTCGGATCGGGGGACGGGCCGCCGGGACGAGCCACCGCAGGGGCGCGGACACGCGAAAGCCCCGGGCACTCGGCCCCGGGGCGTCGGTGGTGGACAGCAGTCAGCGCGCCGGGACGGTCTCCGGCGTCGTCGTACGGACGGCAGCGCGCTTCATGCCGGCCACCGTAGCGGCCCGCCGCCGCGCCCCGCACCCGGTTATCGCCCGTCGCCCGTCGGATGCCCGGGCCGGTCGCCCGGAGTGCCGTGTTCAGGCGTCCTGTGCGTAGCGGTGGTGCAGGGCGGCGGCCTGGGCGGCGACGGCCCGGCGCAGGGACGCGGGGCCGAGGACCTCGGCGTCCGCGCCCAGCCGGAGCAGGTCCGAGACCGCGACGGGTTCGGACTCGACGGGCAGCAGCAGGCGCACCCAGCCCTCGGCGTCCGGCGGGCCGGCCGCCTCGGCGGCCCGGGCCCCGGCCGCGCCGAACAGCGCGGGGATCAGCTGCCGTGCCCGCGGCGAGACCCGCAGCTCCGCCGTACCCCCCTGCAGCCGCGCCGCCAACTCCCGTTCCGCGGAAGCCCAGTGGGCCGCGAGGTCGAAGCCGGGCGGGCGGTCGAAGCGCGCGCCCGTCGGCTCGGCGGACCGCAGCCGCGACACCCGGTAACTGCGGACCGGCCCACCGGCGCTCGACCCGACCACGTACCAGAGGCCGCTCTTCAGGACCAGGCCCAGCGGGCACAGCTCGCGCCGGACCTCGCCCTGCCAGCGCCGGTAGTGGACGTCCAGCACCTGCTGCTCCCACACCGCCCGGGCCACCGCGGTGAGCAGCGGCACCGGATCGGCCTCGCGGAACCAGGAGGCCGGGTCGAGGTGGAAGCGCTCCTGCAGCCGCAGCGCGCTCTCGCCCAGGCCGGGCGGCAGCGCGGCCCGGACCTTCGACTCGGCGGTGGCCAGCAGCGCGCCGAGCCCCAACTCCTCGGCCGGGCCCGGGAGTCCGGCGAAGAACAGGGCCCCGGCCTCGGCCTCGGTGAGACCGGTCAGCCGGGTCCGGTACCCGTCGACCAGCCGGTAGCCCCCGGCCGGCCCGCGGTCGGCCACCACCGGTACGCCCGCCGCACCCAGGGCCTCGACGTCCCGGTGGACGGTACGCACCGAGACCTCCAGCTCGGCCGCCAGCACGGCGGCCGTGGTCCGGCCGCGGTTCTGCAGCAGGAGGAGCAGGGCGAGGAGACGGTCGGCGCGCATGCCGGAAATCCTCCCGCATACCTGACAGGAGATGTCAGGTATGCCCGCGAACCTGGTCGGAGCACGCACCCGAGGGCGTGCACCGACGACCGGAAGGACCCGCTCATGCCCGACACCGACACCGCTACCACCGCCACGGCCACCACCGCCACGGTCACCACCGGCGGCAGCATCGCGTTCGCGGACTGGAAGGAGGACGAGGCGGCGGCGGTCGAGGCCGGTCCGCGACTCGCCCGCGCCTCCGTCGCCAACACCTTCACCGGCGGCATCGAGGCCGCCCGCACCACCTGCGAGTACACCCTCGCCTACGCCCCCGGCGACACCGGCGTCTTCACCGGCCTGGAACTCGTCACCGGCGGCGTCGAGGGCCGCGAAGGCGCCTTCGTGCTCGAACACCACGGCAGCTTCCACCCCGACGGCACCATCCGCTGCACCTTCACCGTGCTGCCCGGCACCGCCACCGGCGCCCTCACCGGCCTGCACGGCAGCGGCGAGTACACCTGCCGGCCCGGCGAGCCCACCTTCGCGTACGCCTTCCGCTACGGGTACGGGGACGGGCGCGAGCAGGGCTGACACCTCGACGGGGACACGCGCGAGTACGGCGCGGCGACGATCGGAGCGGGAGAGGTGGGTGGGGCGGCGGCGGGTGTGCGGGGACGAGCAGGGCTGACGCCCCGTCGGACACGTACGGGTACGGGGAGGGGCGGAGGCAGGGCCGGCATGCCGTCGGGGGGTGCGTGCGAGCATGGCGCGGTGATGATCGACGAGGGGCGGGCGGTCGCGCTGGTGCGCGGGGTGGCGGCGAATCCGGGGGCCGGGGCGGGGGTGCTGGTCCGGCTGTTGCCGCCGGAGGCGCGGGAGGCCCGGGAGGTGCTGCAACGGCGGCCGCTGCCCGCCGAGTTCGTCGCGCTGGTGCTGCGGGACGGCGACCGGTCCGACCGGAGCGTGATCGCCCGCAATGTGCACCTGACCGGGGAGCAGGCCCGGCAGGTGGTGCGCGACCGGGACGACCTGGTGGCGGCCCGGCTGGTCTCCGCGCCCGGCGGCCGGGGGACGGTGCGGGCCGTCCAACTCCCCGACGACGTCGTGGACCTGGTGCTGCTCGGTACCGCCGAACGGGACCGGGCGATGCTGCTGCCGCAGGAGATCGTCGCCGAACTGGGGGCCGCCGGGCACCTGGAGGCGCACCTGCGCCGCCTGGTCGACCACCCCGAACCCGCCCTGCGGGCCTTCGTCTGCGGGTACTGGACCCGGCTCGGCACCGGGCAGCGCGCCGCCCTGCTGGCCGACCCCGACCCGGAGGTCCGCGCCGCCGCCCACCGCGAGGCCCACCCCGACCTGGCCGAACAGGGCAGGCGCTGGGCGGCGAACAGCTCGCGCGACCGGATCACCCAGCTCTGGGCGTCCCCGCTGCCCGACGACCTGCTCGACACCCTGATCACCACCCGCACCCACCCGGAGCTGCTCGCCGGAAACCCCCACCTCCCGCCGCCCGCCGTCCGCCGCCTGGCCGCCGACCCGGACCCGCTCGTCCGCCGCACCGTCGCCCAACGGCCCGACCTGGACGCCGAGTTGCTGGATGTCCTGGCCGCCGACCCGGACGAAGGGGTCCGTCGCCGGGCCGCCCTGCTGCCCGCCCCGCGCACCCGGGGCCGGGCCGAGGCCGTCTTCCGCGTCCTGGGCACCCCCGTCGCCCACCCGTCGGCGGTGCGGCCCGAACCCGTCGACGACCCCGGCCTCGACTGGTACCGGGCCTGCGCCGCCGCGCCCGACCCCGTGCTGCGCCGCACCGCCGCGACCTGCCCGCGCCTGGACCCGCCGACGGCCGCCCGGCTCGCCGCCGACCCCGACCGGGACGTCCGGCTGCTGCTCGCCCTGCACCATCCCGCCGCCCCGCCCGCCCTGTTGCTGGAGGCGTACGCCCAACTCCCCGAACAGCGCGACCGGTTGCGCCTCCACCCGGCCTTCCCGCGGCGCGGCCTGCCGGCGGCCCTCGCCCGCGACCCGGACCCGGCGGTGCGTGAACTCGCCGCCTCCGATCAGGATTTCGCCGGTGATCCGGAAGCCCTGCGGGCCGACCCCGACCCCCGGGTCCGGCGGGCCGCCGCCGCCAACCCCCGGCTGCCCGCCGGGCGGGCGGCGGACCTGCTCGCCGACCCGGGGGCCGGGCTCGAACAGGTCGAGGGGGCGGCCGCGCATCCGGGGCTGACGGCCGACCGGTTGCACGCACTGCTCGACGAGGCCGGTGTCCCGCGCGCCCGGACCCGTCCCTGACCCCCTGGCCCGCTGCCGAACGACCCGAACGGCCCGAACGGCCCGAACGGCCCATCGGCCCGAGGGGGTCGGGCGGGGGGCCACGGGGTGGGGTCGGGCCCGCACGCTCCGTTAGGGTGGCCGGTGTCCGCACGGTCGCAGTCGAGCACCCGCAGGAGAGCGTCTTGGCCACGGCAGCCCTTCGCCCCCTTCCCGAACTCGGAGCCGAATCGCTCGCCGCCTGGCGGGCCGGCGGCGGTCGGCTGGTCGATCTGCTGGCGGAGGCACGGGAGTTGGGGCCGGTGGCCGGGTTCCGGCTCGGCGAGCGCCGGATCGTGCTGGTCACCGGCGCCGAGGAGGTGCAGCAGGTGCTGGCCAAGGACCCCGACACCTACGTGAAGCACGGCCACCGCGCGAAGGCGCTGCTCGGCGACGGCCTGCTGTGCGCCTCCGGCGAGCCGTGGCGGCGTCAACGCAAGCTGCTGCAACCGCAGTTCACCGGGCGCGGCATCCGTACCTACGAGCCGCAGATCCGGGCCGCGGTGGCCGGGGCCGCCGCGCGCTGGCGGGCGGCGGCGCAGACCGGGGAGGTCCGCGAGATCGACGCCGACCTGCGGTACTTCTCGCTGGAGGTGATCTGGCGCTCGCTCACCGCCCACCCGCTCGACCCCGCCACCCACGAACGGCTGATCTCCGCCGGGGACAGCCTGGCCCGCATTCCCGCCTTCGCGCCCGCCACCGGCGAGGCCGCCGTCGACTTCGCCGAGGCCAACGAACGGGCCGACCTGGCCGCCGCGCACGCCATCGCACTCGCCGGGCAGGCCGAGGAACCCGCGCTGCTCCAGGTGCTGCTCCGGGCCGCCGCCGAACTCCCCGACTACACCGAGCGGTTGGTTCGCGACGAGCTGATGACCCTGGTCGTCGCCGGGTACGAGACCACCGCGACCACCCTCGGCTGGCTGTTCCTGCTGCTCGACGCCCATCCCGAACAGCGTGCCTGGGCACTGGCGGCCGGCCCGGCCGGATCGGCCGAACGGGCCGCCGCGATCAGGGCGTTGATCGACGAGACGCTGCGGCTGTACCCCGTCGCCTGGCTGATGCCCCGGCATGCCGCCGAGGCCGGGGTCCTCGCCGGGCACCCCGTCGAGGCCGGCACCACCCTGCTGGTCTGCCCCTACCTGACCCACCGGGACCCCGAACTCTGGCCCGACCCCGAGGAGTTCCGCCCGCAGCGGTTCACCGATGCCGGACGCCGCCCCGTCCAGGGCGCCTACTACCCGTTCGGGCTCGGCCCGCGAGCCTGCCTCGGCGCGCAGTTCGCCGTCCGCGAGATGGCGCTGCTGCTGGAGGAACTGCTGCCCGCCCACCGGGTCGAGATCCGGGACGCCCCGGCCGGGACCGGATACGCGATCACCGTCCACCCCGACGGCCCGGTCCGGGCCGTGCTGCACGCCGAGAACCCGTAGCGGCGGCGGGACCGCCGACGGCCGGAAACCGTTTGCCGGGCGCACTGACGAACTGTCAGGATCGGCCGGATGAACGCCACCGCACCCCGCCCCGTCGCCCTGGTCACCGGCGTCGGCCGGACGATCGGCATCGGCGCCGCCGTCGCCGAACGCCTCGCCGCCACCGGGTGGGACGTCGCCCACACCCACTGGACGCCCTACGACGCCCGGATGAGCTGGGGCGCCGAGGACGGCGCGCACGAGGCGATCGGCGCGGCGATCCGCGCGCACGGCGCCCGGCAGCTCGCCGTGCCCGCCGACCTCGCCGACCCCGACACCCCCGCCCGGCTGTTCGACCAGGTCACCGCCGGGCTCGGCCCCGTCGGCGCGCTGGTGCTGAACCACGCCGAGTCCGTCGACTCCGGCCTGTTCGACACCACGGTGGAGAGCTTCGACCGGCACTTCGCGGTGAACGCCCGGGCGGGCTGGCTGCTGATCCGCGAGTTCGGCCTGCGCTTCACCGGCGCGTTCGGCACCGGCCGGATCGTCGCCCTGACCAGCGACCACACCGTCGGCAACCTCCCCTACGGCGCCAGCAAGGGCGCCCTGGACCGGATCACCCGCGCCGCCGCCCGCGAACTCGCCCACCTCGGCATCACCGCCAACGCCGTCGACCCCGGCCCCACCGACACCGGCTGGATGGACGACTCGCTGCGCGCCGCGATGATCGGGCAGACCCCGCTGGCCCGCCTCGGCACCCCGCAGGACGCCGCCCGCCTGATCGCCTTCCTCTGCTCCCCGGAAGGACAGTGGATCAACGGCCAACTCCTGCACAGCAGCGGCGGGTTCAAGTAACCCGGGCGGACGGTCGGGGCAGGCGGGGCGGGCGGGCGCACGGTCAGGCGGGACGGTCGGCGAGCCGCCCCGGGTCCACCGTCCGCAGGCCGACCACCCGCGTACCGTCGCCCAACTTCCCGTCACGGTCCGGGAAGTAGCCGCCCAGCAGCCGAGTGGCCTCCCGCGCGGCGTCCGGCACCGGAACCCCCGTAGTGGAATGTGATCGTCCGAATGATGCGACGAGCAACCTGTCGGATCGTCGGGCCGGGCGGACAACCGTTTCGGAGCACCTCGCCCGGCCTTTGCACGTCCGGCCTTTGCGCGCCCGGTCACTCGGGCCAGGGCCAGGTGAAGCCCAGCTCCTCGGCGCGCTCCCGGCTTCCGGCGCAGATCCGGGCCCAGGAGGTGGGCCGCTCCGTCGCCAGGCGGTGCAGGGCGGCCGCCGCCTGGGCCTCGGGCGGGAAGCCGTCCTCGGGCAGCAGCCAGCGGAAGGCCAGGGGACGGTCGGGCCGGTCCGGGGTGCCCGAGTGCCGGCCCGGGACGTACCAGAAGGTCAGGTCGACGGTGTCGGGCTCGTCCGGGCAGGTCCCGACCCGGCCGAGGTCGGCGTCCCAGCGGTGCAGCAGCTCCGGCCGGGCCCGCAGGGCGCGGTTGAGCAACCGGGCGACTGTCCTGGCCCGCCAGTCCGCGGAGTCGTCCGCCTCGGCCCGGGCCAGCTCGGCGTCGTAGGCCCGGGCGTCGAAGCTCCGGGCCGGGACGTCCAGCAGCCCGGGCCGGTAGCAGCTGCGCCGCCAGCGCTCCCACACCACCCGGTCGCCGTCCCGCCGGACCGTGACGTACAGCGCGCCGCAGCACTCCTCGGCGCAGGACGCCGTGGCGAGCCGCACCTCGCGGGGTTCCGCCGAGGCCCGCAGCAGGCCCTCGTCCAGCAGCACGGCCGGGTCCTCGGCCGGGCCGAACCCGAACAGCTCCGGCACCACGGGCCGCCCGTCGAACAGGACGCGGGTCTCGACCCGGCCCCGCTCGGCGGGGTCGCCGTGCACCACCTCGATCCGGAACCCGTCCGGCCCGTCGGGCAGCCGGAAGGGCCTTCGGCCGACCCGGCCGATCCAGCGGGCGCGCCGCTCCTGCTCCTCGCCGCCCGCCCCGGCCAGGACCGCCCGCCCCATCGCGGCCGAGACCCGGTCGAGCCGGTCGAGCAGGACGGCGCGGCGGCCGGGCGGCCAGTCCGGCAGGGCCCCGGTTCCGCTGGACAGGTCCTGGGCGACGGAGAGCAGCAGCGCGGCGTGGTCGAGCGTCGGCGGCAGGACGGCGGCCCCGGCGGCCACCCGTTCGTACAGCTCGCGGGGGGCCGGGACGTCGTCCGGGCGGACCGGGCCGCGCGGCTCGGCGGCCGCGTGGAGCAACAGGGCGGCCCGGTACAGCAGTTCGGGATCGTCCGGGTGGGCGGCGAGCAGGGCGGGGAGACCGGTCGCCCCGATGATCTCGGATGCCACCGAGAGCTCCCGGGGGGAGACGGGCATCGACACCAACTCCCTGCGTACAGCGGCCCGTTCGCCCGAGCGCAGCGCGAGCAGGAGCGGGCGGAGCGGGGCCGCCCGCGGCCGGACCGCGAGCACGGCGAACGCCGCCGCCCGCCGGTCGAGTCCGCGCAGGGCCTGCACGGCGGGGCCGTTGAGGTCGCGCAGCAGGCCGAGCGCCGACAGGCACGGTACGTCCGCGGCGTCGCCGAACCGGCCGAGCAGGGCGATCCCGACGGTCACGGCGATCGGGTCGGTGCCCTCGCGCGCCAGCCGCCGGGCCATCGCCGGGGTCGGGCCGACGGGGCCGGGCGGCAGGGGCAGCTCGCGCACGGCGGTGGCGAGTTGGGCCGGACGGGCCGCGGCCAGCCGTTCGAGACGGGAGCCGGGGCCACCGGCCTCCGGGCCCGGGGCGAACACCTCGGCGACGATCCGCCGCAGCTCGTTCACCGGCAGCGGGCGGGGCGGGCGCGCCCGGTCGAGCCGGAAACCGCCCTCGGGCGGCAGCCCGTCCGGAGCTTCGTGCGCCAGGCGCAGAGCGAGGTCGTACAGCGCGGGCGCACCGCGCCCGGGAGCGGCGCTCACCGGAGGGGGAGGGACTCGATTCGTTCGGTCATGCGCGCAGTCTGGCGACCGGCCGGACCGAAGTCGAGAGGTTTTCGGCCCACCGAGCCGAGCCGGGGCGAGCCGGGGCGGGAGAGGGGAAGGGCCGGGCAGGGTGGTGCGGGAGGGGGAGGCGAACGGCTCGGGGAGGGACGGAGGAAGCAAGGCGGGGCGAGGGTGGGGCGCCGCTCCGCAGGGGTGGCCCGGGAGCGGGACGGGATGGGAACCGGTAGGGCGGAACAGGGGCCAAGCAGGGTGGGGTGCTGCTTCGCAGGGGTGGCCCGGGAGCAGGGCGGGCGAGGCGGGAACCGGTAGGGCGGAACAGAGGGGCCAACCAGGGTGGGGCGCCGCTCCGCAGGGGTGGCCCGGGAGTACGGGGAGGTCGCACCTGCCGGTGAGGGCAAGGCGCTGGGGCGGGGCGCTGCGCCGTCGGCGGGGGAACGGGGAGGCCGCACCTGCCGGCGGGGGCGGGTGCGGCCCGGGTGGGGCGGGGTGGTCAGCGGAGGGCCGGGAGGGCGGGGCGGGCCAGGGCGGCGGCGCCGACCAGGCCGGCGTCGGTGCCGAGGTGGGCGGGGACGAGGTGCAGGCCGCGGGTGAAGGAGAGGGTGGCGTAGGAGGAGAGGTGCCGGGCCAGCGGGTCGAAGAGGACGGCGCCGGCCTTGGCGACGCCGCCGCCGACGATCGCGGCGTCGAGTTCGACCAGGGTGGCGGTGGCGGCGATGCCGGCCGCGAGGGCGCGGGCGGCCTGGTCGAAGGCGGCCAGGGCGTGCGGGTCGCCGGCCCGGGCGGCGGTGGCGACGGCGCCGGCGGTGGTGTCGCCGTCGGGGCCGGGGCGCCAGCCGAGTTCGGCGGCGGTGCGGGCGATCGCGGTGCCGGAGGCGAGTCCTTCGACGCAGCCGCGCGAGCCGCACGGGCAGGGGCGGCCCCGGTAGTCGACGCTGATGTGGCCGAGGTGTCCGGCGTTGCCGGTGGGGCCGGTGTGCAGGGTGCCGTCGAGGACCAGGCCGGCGCCGACGCCGGTGGAGACCACCAGGCAGAGGGCGTTGCGGTAGGGGCGGGCGGCGCCGCGCCAGTGCTCGGCGGCGGCCATCGCGACGGCGTCGCCGCCGAGGACGACGGGCAGGTCGCGGACGGCGGGGTGCTCGGCGGTCTCCGCGCGCAGCGGGAAGTCGCGCCAGCCGGGGAGGTTGACCGGGCTGACGGTGCCGGCGGCGATGTCGACGGGCCCGGCGCTGCCGATGCCGAGGGCGCCGACCCGGGGCCACTCGGGGAGGCGGGCCAGGTCGTCGAGGACGTGGTCGACGGCGGACATCAGCTCGTGCCGGTCGCCGTCGGCGGGGGTGGGGACCTGGAGCTGGTGCAGCAGGGCGCCCTCGGTGTCGACCAGGCCGCCCGCGATCTTGGTGCCGCCGATGTCGAGGGCGGCGATCAGCGGGCCGGGGGCGGCCGTCCGAGGGGCGGCACCGCCGGGGGCGCGCTCGGCAGGGGTGCGCTCGGCGGGGGCAGGCCCGAGGGGTCCGGTGGTGCGGGCGATACCGGCCATGTCGTAACTCATTGTGACGTCTCCGCAGGTGTGGCAGGGGAGCGCCATGGTGCTGGGCAGGGCGCCGCCGGGTCGTACCCGGTGATTCTGACTCTCATTGACAACGTTGTCCAGCGCTCGCCGGTCGCGGTCCGATAACGAACCTGATCCACTTCTTCGTTAAGCAAAGGTTTAGTAAATCGAGCCTTGTTTGGCAACAAAACTCGTGGATATCAATGTTGACCGCTCTATGGACATGGCCGGGATGTGACGTCTACGTTAAGCGTCCAACAGCCAGGCCGGCCGATTGCGGCCCAGGGGCTGTCGCTTCCCCCGTGTCAGTCAGACGATCACAGACGATCAGTTCGAAGGATGAGCGAGATGCGCAGAGGATGGACGGCCGTCTCGGCCGCGACCCTTGTGGTGCTCACGGCCTGTAGCAGCAACGGTGGCGGGAACTCCTCCTCCGCCGTCCCCACGGTCAACGCGGACCCCGCCAAGGTGTCGGGCAGCATCACCGTGCTGACGAACCGTACGGACCAGCTGGGCAACGGCACGCTGGACAAGTACGTCGCCGAGTTCAACAAGACCTACCCGAACGTCAAGGTGAAGTTCGAGGGGATGAAGGACTACGAGGGCGAAGTCAAGATCCGCATGAACACCGAGAACTACGGTGACGTGCTGCCGATCCCCTCGGACCTGTCGGTCACCCAGTTCCCCAACTTCTTCTCCCCGCTGGGCGGTTCGGCCGAACTGTCGAAGCAGTACCAGTGGACCGACTACGCCACGGTCGCCGACAAGGTCTACGGCATCGCCAACTACGGCACCGTCACCGGCTTCGTCTACAACAAGAAGGTCTGGGCGGACGCCGGCGTCACCGGCTGGCCGAAGACCCCCGAGGAGTTCGTCACCGACCTGAAGGCCATCAAGGCCAAGGGCCAGGCGACCCCGTACTACACCAACTACCACGACAGTTGGCCGCTCACCCAGTGGACCAGCGCGATCGGCTCGCCCAGCTGCAACGAGGGCGCCAAGGACGCGATGGCCTCCGTCGCCACCCCGTGGACCGCGGGCAACGACGTCTTCACCGTCGACAGCCTGCTGTACTCGGCCGTCCACGAGAAGCTCACCGAGGACGACCCGACCACCACCAACTGGGACAACTCCAAGACCCTGCTGGCCACCGGCAAGGTCGGCTCGATGTACCTCGGCTCCTGGTCGATCTCGCAGATGCGCGACGCCGCCACCGCGGCCGGCGCCAACCCGGACGACATCGGCTACATGCCGTTCCCGTCCACCGGCGGCAAGCTCTGCACCGTGCTCCAGCCGGACTACAAGTACGGCATCAACAAGCACTCCAAGAACCAGGAGGCGGCCCGCGCCTGGCTGGACTGGTACATCAACAAGTCCGGCTCCGCCCAGGCCGAGCAGGGCATCTCCTCGGTCAAGGGCACCCCGATGCCGAGCGCGCTGAAGGACTTCGGCGACCAGGGCGTCCAGATGATCGGCCAGAAGCAGGAGAAGCTGGCGACGGTCAAGAAGATCGACAAGGGCGCGGAGATCAACCTGGACGCCCCGGACTACCGGCAGAAGCTCGTCGACATCGCCCGCGGGGCGGCCCCCGGCGACCGGAACAGCTACTTCGCCGAGCTGAACAAGAAGTGGTCCGAGTCGCAGAAGACGGTCGGCTGACCCACCGGACCGGGCGGCCCGGCCCGCGCCCCGCAGCCCCGACGCGTCAGGGGCCGGGCCGGGCCGCCCACCGGGTGTCAGGACCTACGAAGGAACGAAGATGACTGCACTGCAGAGGGACCGGGGCACCGGAAAGCCCCCCGCGCGGACCGCCGCGGCCACCGCGCCCCCGGCCGCCGCCCGCGGCCGCGCCCCCCGGCGCAAGGGAGTCCGCCGGCACTGGTGGTTCACCCCGTGGCTGTACCTGCTGGTACCGCTCGCGCTGCTGGTGACCTTCACCTACCTGCCGATCGGCGACATGATCGGCTACAGCTTCACCGACTGGGACGGCATCAGCCCGGAGCGGAACAACGTCGGGCTCAAGAACTACACCGACCTGTTCACCCGCCCCGAACTGTTCAAGGTGTTCCTGGTCAGCGGCGTCTACCTGATCGCCGCCGTGGTGCAGATCTGCCTGGCGCTGTACTTCGCCACCGTGCTCAGCTTCAACACGAAGTTCCGGAACCTCTTCAAAGGCATCCTGTTCTTCCCCTACCTGATCAACGGTGTGGCGATCGGCTTCGTCTTCCTGTACTTCTTCCAGCCGCACGGCACCCTCGACTCGCTGCTCCGACTCGTCGGCGTCGACGGCAAGTTCCTCTGGATGGGCGACCCCGACCTGGTCAACAAGTCGCTGGCCGGCGTCTCGGTGTGGCGCTACACCGGCCTCAACCTGGTGCTGTTCCTGGGCGCGATCCAGTCCATCCCGCCGCACCTGTACGAGGCCGCCGCGCTGGACGGCGCCAACCGCTGGCAGCAGTTCCGGCACATCATCGCGCCCAGCATCAAGCCGGTGATCAGCCTCAGCGCGATCCTCGCGGTCTCCGGCTCGCTGGCCGTCTTCGAGATCCCGTACATCATGACCGGCGGCGCCAACGGCTCGCAGACCTTCGTCATCCAGAGCATCAACATGGCCTTCAAGTTCGACAAGTTCGGCCTCGCCTCGGCCAGCGCCGTCGTGCTGATCGTCCTGATCCTGATCGTCACCTGGGTCCAGCGCCGCCTGGTGCCGGAGGAGAGGGTGGAACTGTCGTGACCACCGCCGTGCACCACCACCGCCGCCGTTTCCACGCCCGCGGCGCCGCCGCCTCCGGCGCCAAGTACCTGTCACTGGTGCTGGCCAGCGCCGTCGTGCTGGTCCCGCTGGTGGTCATCCTGTTCACCTCGCTCAAGACCCGCCGGGAGGCGCAGACCACCGGGCCGCTCGACCTGCCCGGCGACTGGCTCAACTTCGAGAACTTCCGGATCGCCTTCACCCAGGGCAGGATGCTGCCCGCGTTCCTGAACACCTCGATCATCCTGGTGGTCTCGGTGGCCGGCACCGTGGTGATCGGCTCGATGACCGCCTACGCCATCGACCGCTTCGACTTCCGGCTGAAGAAGCCGGTGATGGCGCTGTTCCTGCTGGCCAGCCTCGTCCCCAGCGTCACCACCCAGGTCGCCACCTTCCAGATCGTCAACAACCTGGGCGCGTTCAACACCCGGTGGGCGCCGATCCTGCTGTACCTCGGCACCGACATCATCTCGATCTACATCTTCCTGCAGTTCATCCGCTCCATCCCGATCTCGCTGGACGAGGCGGCCCGGCTCGACGGCGCCAACACCTTCACCATCTACTGGCGGATCATCCTGCCGATGCTGAAGCCGGCCATCGCCACCGTGGTGATCGTCAAGGGCGTCACCGTCTACAACGACTTCTTCATCCCGTTCCTCTACATGCCCTCCAGCGACCTGGGCACCATCTCCACCTCGCTGTTCCGCTTCCAGGGCCCGTTCGGCGTCAACTGGGAGATCATCTCGGCCGGCACCATCCTGGTCATCCTGCCCACCCTGGTCGTCTTCCTCGCCCTGCAGCGCCTGATCTACGCCGGCTTCGCCGCCGGTTCGAGCAAGTGACGCAGCCCGCCCGGTGGCGCCGCACCTGCGCCGCGACGCCACCGGGGCGGAGGGCCGGACGATGAGCGGCCGGACGACGAACGGGCGCGTCACCATCCGCGAGGTCGCCGCCCTCGCCGGGGTCTCCGCCGGGGCCGTCTCGCTGGCCCTCAACGACCGGCCCGGCGTCTCCGCCCCCACCCGGGAGCGGATCAGGGCCGCCGCCGAGGAACTCGGCTGGGTGCCCAGCCAGGCCGCCCGCAGCCTGGCCCGGCTCGCCCCCGGCAGCGAGACCGTCGGCCTGGTCATCACCCGCCCGGCCCGCCAACTCGGCCTGGAACCCTTCTACATGGAGTTCATCTCCGGCATCCAGAGCGTCCTGGAGGAACGCTCCGCCACCCTGCTGCTGCGCCTGGTCCACGACCGCGAGCAGGAGATCGCGGTGCACCGCACCTGGTGGCGCACCCGCCGGGTCAGCGGCTCCGTGCTGGTCGACCTCACCGAGGCCGACCCGCGCATCCCGGCCCTCGCCGCGCTCGGCATGCCCGCCGTCGCGGCCGGCCACCCCGGCCTGGCCGGCGGCGGCCTCGCCGCCGTCTGGACCGACGACTCGGCCGCCGTCGAGGACGCCGTCCGCTACCTGGCGATGCTCGGCCACCGCCGGATCGCCCGGGTCGGCGGCGACCCCGACCTCGGCCACACCGCGATCCGCACCCGGGCGCTGGCCGCCGTCGCCGGACAACTCGGCCTGGAACCGCCGCGGAGCGTCCCCACCGACTTCTCCGGCCAGGCCGGCGCCCGCGCCACCCGGATGCTGCTCGCCTCCGCGCACCGCCCCACCGCGATCATCTACGACAACGACATCATGGCCGTCGCCGGGATCTCGGTCGCCGCCGAGTTCGGCCTCCAGGTGCCCGCCGACCTGTCGCTGATCGCCTGGGACGACTCCCAGCTCTGCCGGCTCACCCACCCCGCGCTGTCCGCGATGAGCCACGACGTGCACGGCTACGGCGCGCTCGTCGCCCGCACCCTGTTCGACGTCGTCGAGCACCGCGGCACCCCCGTCGGACCGGCCCCGACGCCCGTGCTGATCCCGCGCGGCAGCAGCGCCCCGCCGACCCGCTGAACAGCGGGCCGCCACGGGCCGACGACCCGCGGCGCGCCACCCCAAGACTCCCGGCCCGTCCCCGACTCCTTCTGAGGGTAAGGAAGTTCGGGGCCGGGCCGGGCCACCCGCCACCGGAGCACCCGATGACCGCCGACCTGCTCGCCACCACCGTGCGCCCGTACGCCTGGGGCTCGACCACCGCCATCGCCCGCCTCACCGGCCGCCCGCCCACCGGCGCGCCCGAGGCCGAGCTCTGGATGGGCGCCCACCCCGGCGCCCCGTCCCGGATCGACCGCGGCCGCGGCGCCGAACCCCTCGACGCCGTCATCGCCCGCGACCCGGACCGCGAACTCGGCCCCCGGGTGGTGCGCCGCTTCGGCCCGCAACTGCCGTTCCTGCTCAAGGTGCTGGCCGCCGAGCACGCGCTCTCCGTGCAGGTCCACCCCACCGCCGCGCAGGCCGCGGCCGGGTACGCCGCCGAGGACGCCGCCGGCATCCCGCTCGACGCCCCGCACCGGATCTACCGCGACCGCAGCCACAAACCCGAACTCATCTGCGCCCTCGGCGAGTTCGACGCCCTGTGCGGCTTCCGCGACCCGCGCGCCAGCGCCGCGCTGTGGGCCCGCACCGGCCTCGCCGTGCTCGACCCCTGGATCGAGGTGCTGCGCACCGCCCCCGCCGGGACGGCCCTGCGCACCGTGCTGACCGCCGCGCTCGCCGACGACCGCCCGCGCGGCGAGCGGGCCGCCGCCGAACTCCCCGCCGCGCTCGCCGAACTGGCCGCCGGCGGCGACCCCGACGCGGCCACCTGGGCCGCCTACCGGGACGCCGCCCGCGACTACCCCGGCGACCCCGGACTGCTCGCCGCGATGCTGCTCAACCACGTCCGGCTGGGCGCCGGCCAGGCCCTCCACCTGGACGCCGGAGTCCCGCACGCCTACCTGCGCGGCCTCGGCGTCGAGATCATGGCCAACTCCGACAACGTGCTGCGCTGCGGGCTCACCCCCAAGCACGTCGACACCGCCGCGCTCGCCGGGGTGGTCGACTTCCGGCCCACCGCCCCGCAGCACGCGCCCGCCGTCCCCGTCGGCCCCGGCGAACTCGAATTCCTCACCTCCGCCGAGGAGTTCAGCCTCTCCCGGATCGACCTCGGCGCCCCCGGCTCCGGTGCCTCCGTCGAACTCGCCGACGACGGCCCGCAGCTCCTGCTGTGCGTGCGCGGCATCGCCCGCCTCGACGGCGGCCCGACCCTCGGCCCCGGCGAATCCGCCTACCTGCCCGCCGCGGGCGGACCGGTCCGGGTGTCCGGCGACGCCACCGTGTTCCGCGCGAAGGTCCCGCGGCCGCACTGAGCCCGCTCGCCCGGCCGAACTCCCTTGCCGGGACGTGGGCAGGGAACCAGCAGACTTCACGACCCCCCCAGGCACCACTCCACCCCACCGCATGTCCGGAGGACGCACGTGAACGACCAGCCCCGCACCACCAGCCGCCGCACCCTGCTCGGGGCCGCCGCCCTCGGCCTCACCGCCGCCCCGCTGCTCGGCGGCACCGCCTTCGCCGCGAACGACAACGCCGGCGCCCAGGACGCCCAGGACGCCCGGGACAGTCAGGGCGGGTCGGACCGGCAGGGCGGCGGCAAGCGCCCCTACGTCACCGCCAGAGGCGGCGAACTGCGGCTCGAAGGAAAGAAGTTCCGCTTCGGCGGCACCAACTGCTACTACCTGCACCAGCAGTCGCACTACATGATCGACGCGGTGCTGAACGACGCCGCCGCGATGGGCCTCACCGTGGTCCGCGCCTGGGCGTTCGCCGACGGCGACGGCCACTCCCACCGCGCCCTGCAGCCCAAGCCGTTCAGCTACGACGAGGCCGCCTTCGACAGCCTCGACTACGCCGTCCACAAGGCCGGACAGCTCGGCCTGCGCCTGGTCCTCCCGCTGGTCAACAACTGGCCCGACTACGGCGGCATGCAGCAGTACGTCTCCTGGTTCCTCGGCCTGTCCGACGACTCCTACGGCGACGGCGTCCACCACGACCGGTTCTACACCGACGCCAACTGCCGCAAGGCGTACCGGGCCTGGGCCAAGCACGTGATCCAGCGCCGCAACCGCTACACCGGCCTGCGCTACCACGAGGACCCCACCGTGATGGCCTGGGAGCTCGCCAACGAGCCGCGCTGCCGCAGCGACAAGTCCGGCGCCACCCTGCTCGGCTGGGCCCGCGAGATGAGCGCCCACGTCAAGTCGCTGGCCCCCCGCCAGCTGCTCGCCGTCGGCGACGAGGGCTTCTACGGCCGCCCGAACGAGGCCGACTACCCGTACTCGAACTACGAGGGCAACGACTGGCTGAAGCTCACCGCGCTGCCCGCCGTCGACTACGGCACCGTCCACGTCTACCCGCAGAACTGGGGCGAGACCAGCGGCGGCAAGCCCGGCATCAACGCCACCGACTGGGGTACCCGGTGGATCGAGGACCACGTCGCGGACGGCCGCACCCTCGGCAAGCCCGTCGTCGTCGAGGAGTTCGGCCTGCAGATCGACGCCGGCCGGGACATCCCCGACACCGCCGCCCGGGACGCCGCCTACCTGGCCTGGACGGCCGCCGCGCTCGCCGCCGGGGCCGCCGGCGACCAGTTCTGGCTGCTCACCTCCCGGGTCGACGACGGCTCCTTCTACCCCGACTACGACGGACACCGCATCATGTGGAACAACGACCCGGCCAACCCGACCCGCAGCACCGCCCACCTGTTCGCCGCCCACGCCAAGGCGATGGCCGCGGCGGGCTGATCCCCCCGTCCCCCGTCCCCCGTCCCCCCGCCGCCCGGAGACCGTCGTCCCGGGCGGCGGGCCCGCGCCAGAGGAGCCCCGCATGTCCGCCACCGTCCTCTTCCAGGGCGACAGCATCACCGACGCCGCCCGCGACCGGGACCGCCCCGACGACCTCGGCCACGGCTACGCCGCCTTCGCCGCCCCCGGACTCGCCGACGGCCTCACCGTCCTCAACCGCGGCGTCTCCGGCAACCGGGTCGCCGACCTGCGCGCCCGCTGGGACGCCGACACCCTCGCCCACCGCCCCGCCCTGGTCTCGGTGCTGATCGGCGTCAACGACACCTGGCGCCTCCACGACAGCGGCCTGCCCAGCCCCGCCGACACCTGGGAGAAGGAGTACGACGACCTGCTCGTCCGCCTGCGCGCCCACGGCGCGCCCCGGCTGGTCCTGATCGAACCCTTCCTGCTCCCCGTCACCGCCGAGCAGTGGACCTGGCGCGCCGACCTCGACCCCCGCATCCACGCCGTCCGCCGCCTCGCCGCCGCCCACGGCGCCCTCCTGCTCGCCGCCGACGGCCTGCTCAACCAGGCCGCCCGCACCGCCGGCGACCCCGCCCTGATCGCCGCCGACGGCGTCCACCCCACCGCGCTCGGCCACCGCCTGCTCGCCGACGCCTGGCTCCGGCTGGTCCGCGAGGCCGCCGACCCCGGCACCGCCGCCTTCGTCCGCCCCGGCAGCCCTGCCGACGGCCCCGCGGACGGTTCTGCGGGAGGCCCGCCCGGCCGGGCCGCATCCTGACCGGGTGGCCGGTGGCGGACGGGCCGGGCCCCGCCCGTGCCGTCCGCGGCCGTACCCGCACTATCCTCCCTGACATGACCAGCAGCCCCGCCAGCAGCTCGCGCACCGGTGCCCGCCCGACCATGAAGGACGTCGCGGCGGCCGCCGGCGTCGGGCTGAAGACCGTCTCCCGGGTGGTCAACGGCGAGAGCGGCGTCACCCCCGAGATGGCCGCCCGGGTCCGGGCCGCGATCGAGACGCTCGGGTTCCGCCGCAACGACAGCGCGCGACTGCTCCGCACCGGCCGGACCGCCAGCGTCGCCCTGCTGCTGGAGGACATCAGCGACCCGTTCTCCTCCGCGCTGTCCCGGGCCGTCGAACAGGTCGCCGCCGCCGAGGGCTGCCTGCTGTTCACCGGCTCCAGCGGCGAGGACCCCGCCCGCGAACGGGAGTTGGCGCTCGCGTTCTGCGCCCGCCGGGTCGACGGCCTGGTCGTCGTCCCGGCCGGCGACGACCACCGCTACCTGCTGCCCGAGATCGAGTCCGGGACGCCCGTGGTCTTCCTCGACCGCCCCGGCACCGGCATCGCCGCCGACGCCGTGCTCAGCGACAACGCCGGCGGCGCCCGGGCCGGCACCGCCCACCTGATCGCGCACGGCCACCGCCGGATCGGCTACATCGGCGACCTGCCCGCCATCCACACCGCCGCCGAACGCGCCCGCGGCCACCGCGAGGCACTGGCCGCCGCCGGCCTCCCCGTCGACGAACGCCTGATCGACTGCGGCCCCACCGACCGGGCCCGGGTCGCCGCCGCCGTCCGCCGCCTCACCACCGGCCCCGACGCCGTCACCGCCCTGTTCACCGCCAACAACCGGATCACCCTGGCCGCCCTGCACCACCTCCCCGCCACCGACCGCCCCGCCGTCGTCGGCTTCGACGACCTCGAACTCGCCGACCTGCTCACCCCCGCGCTCACCGTCGTCGCCCAGGACCCCACCGCGCTCGGCGCCCTCGCCGCCCGCCGCCTCTTCGACCGCCTGGCCGGCGACACCACGCCCCCCGCCCACCTGGAGATCCCCACCCTGCTGATCCCGCGCGGCTCCGGCGAGACGCCCCCGCCGCACCGGAGCTGACGGTCAGTCAGCTCTCCAGCAGGCCCAGCCAGTAGCGCCGATCGGCACCGATCCGGTGCTCCGGCAGGCCGTCCAGCCACGCCAGCACCGCGGGCCCGACCGGCATCCGGCGCTCGTGGCCGAAACGCAGGCCGGGCAGCCGGCCGCCGAACAGCCAGCCGTCCAGCACGTCGGCGAGGTGCCGGTCCGCCACCGGGGTTCCGGTCTCCGCCCACACCCGCAGCCACGGCTCGACCGAGCCCGTCGCCAGCGCCAGCGTCTCCAGCACCTCCGCCACCCCGGGCGCACTCCCCGGGTCCGCCGCCAGCACCACCGGCCACCAGGCGTCCAGCACCTCCGCGACCAGCTCGGCCCGGTGCCACTCCCGCCAGCCCGCCACCGCCAGCCGGTCCCCGACCAGCGCGCCGTCCACCCCGAGCCGACCCGTCGTCAGCAGCCGCAGGACGCGCGGCGCCACCCGCCGGTACAGCGCCGGGAAGTCGTCCCAGTGCTCCGGACGCTTCGCCGCCACCCGGCACAGCAGCGCCTCGGGCAGCGCTTCCGGCGGCCCCGCGAGCGCGGCCAGCTCCTCGGGCGACCAGCAGTGCGGGCAGCCGCCCGGTGGCGGGCCCGGCCGGGCGGTGCGGTCCAGCGCGTCCAGGGCGTCGGACAGGCGGCGCTGCTGATCGGTCGTCACGAGGTCCCTGCCCGGGGGTACTCCGCCCGGGCCGACCCGGCGAAGATTGCGACGCTACCAGGGCCTGGTGTGCGGCGCGGCGGCGGGGACCTGGAAGGATGGGCGGCCAGGACGGAGAGAGGGGCACTATGCAGCGCCGGGTGACGATCCGGGACGTGGCCGCGCGGGCGGGCGTCTCCGCCGGGGCGGTCTCGCTCGCCCTCAACGACCGGCCCGGCGTCTCCGGGGCCACCCGGCAGCGGATCGTCGACGCCGCCCGCGAACTCGGCTGGTCGCCCAACCTCGCCGCCCGCTCGCTCGCCCAGGGCGACCGCGTCCACACCATCGGCATGGCGCTCACCCGGGGCGCGGCCGCCGCCGGGCTCGACCAGGTCCAGATGGCGCTGATCGGCGGCATCGAACAGGTCCTCGCCGAACGGCCGTGCGCGCTGCTGCTGCACACCGTCCCCGACCGGGACGCCGAGATCGCGCTCTACCGGCAGTGGTGGCAGTCCGGCCGGGTCAACGGCTCCGTCCTGGTCGGCGTGGTCGCCGACGACCCCCGGCTGGAGCCCGTCCACAAGCTCGGCATGCCCGTCGTCGCCGTCAGCCAGCCCGCGCTGTCCGGCCCGTTCCCGGCGGTCTGGACGGACGACGCCACCGCGATCGCCGAGGCCGTCCGCTACCTCGCCCTGCTCGGCCACCGCCGGATCGCGCACGTCACCGGCCCCGCGACGCTCGGCCGCACCCTGCTGCGCGACGAAGCCCTCGCCGCCACCGTCGCCGAACTCCCCGCCGTCACCGCCCGCACCCTCCCCACCGACCTCTCCGCCCACGCCGGCGCCCGCGCCACCCGCACCCTGCTCACCGCCGGCGACCGGCCCACCGCGATCGTCTACGACAACGACCTGATGGCCGTCGCGGGCATCGCCGTCGCCGAAGAACTCGGCCTGCGCGTCCCCCAGGACATCTCCCTGGTCGCCTGGGACGACTCCGACCTCTGCCGCATCACCCGCCCGCAGCTCACCGCCCTCAGCCACGACCCCTTCGCCGTGGGCGAGGAAGTCGCCCGCTGCCTCCTGGAGTTGCTGGACGAGGGCCGCGCACCGTCGCGCTCGGCGGGGACGCCGGTGCTGGTGCCCAGGGGGACGACGGGGGCCGCGCCGCGGTGACAGCGAGGGGACGAGGGTGGACCGGAGCGGGGTGCGGTGCGGGTGCGGGGGGTCGGGGCGGCATCTGGGGGAGCTGCTGGCCGAGTTGGTGGAGATCGACGCGCCGGAGCGGATGCGGATGCAGGACCCGGCTCCGCACCTGATCGGCACCGGTGGCGGCGGCGTTCCGCCGGTGGCACCCGGTGCCGTGGCGTTGATGCTCGCGGCGCTGGAGGGCGGCGCCCTGCTGCCGCTCGTCCGGGGGCTGTTCCTCCGGCTGCTGGCCGAACTCGCCGTCGCCGCACCGGAGTCCGCCGAGTGCCGGGCGCTGCTCCGGGCCGGGCTGCCGGGCCTGGTGCGGGCCGCACTGGCCGGGACGGCCGAGGACGCGGCCCGGGTCGCCGAGATCTGTGCGGCGTACTGGCCGTCCGGTGACGAGGCGGCCCTCGCCGCCTGGGTGCTGCTGACGGAGCGCGCCGAGCAGGGCTGACGGGTCGTCAGGTACGCAGCAGGGCCAGGGCCAGGGTGCGGGCCTCCCGGTCGGCGTGGCCGCCGCCGGTGGGGGACAGCGGGTGGTCGGGGACCAGGCGGTGCGGGGAGAAGGCGAGGGCGCGGACGGCGGGGCGGGCCCCGTCGGGGAGCCGGCCGACGGCGGTGAGGGCGCGCAGCGCGTCCAGGCCGAGGCCGTCGGGGCGCAGCAGGCCGGTGAGGACGGGGAGGGCGGCGGCGGCGTCGCCGGTGAGGCGGTGGTGGGCGGTCGCGGCGGCCAGCCGGACGTGGTCGCGGGCGGCGAGGAGCGGTTCGACCAGCGGCAGCAGCGGCGCGGCGGCCGGGCCGAGCCGCGCCAACTCCCGGAGCTGGAAGGCGGGGTGGCGGAGGCCGAGGAGTTCGGCGAAGACCGGCAGGGCGAGTGCGGTGTCGCCGGTGAGCCGGTGGTGCGCGGCGGCGGCCGCGGCCCGCAGGGCCTGGTCCGGGTCGGCGGTGGCGCGGCGCAGCAGGTCCACCGCCTCGGGGGTGGCGCGGCGCAGCAGGTCCACCGCCTCGGGGGTGGCGCGGCCGGTGCGGCCGAGTGCGCGGGCGGCCTCGACGGCGGCCCGGCCCTCGCGCAGGCAGGCGGTCAGGACGGGGAGGGCCGCGCCGTCGGCCGGGTCGAGTGCCTCGAGGAGCATCCCGGTGCGGAACGGGTCGGTGCGGTCGGCGAGTTGGCGCAGGACCAGCGGACGGACGGCTTCGGCGGGCAGCAACCGGGCGGCCTCGGCGAGCAGTTCGGGGCCGGGGCGGTCGGCCAGCAGGGCGAGGGCGCGGGGGGCGCGGGCCCGGACCAGGCCGAGCAGCGCGGTGTCGGCACCGGCGGCGGCGTGCCCGAACAGGGTGTCGCGGAGGCGGGCGTCCGGTGCGGGCAGGTGGTCGATCCAGTGCGCGAGGACGCGGAGTCGGACGGACGGGTCCTCGGCGTGGTGGGGGAGCGCGGCGTGCAGCAGGCCGAGGACGTCGGCCTCGCGGTCGCGCCAGGTCTCCACGACCGCCTCGGCGAGCCAACTGCCCCGGGTGCCCCGGTCGCCGTCGGCGATCCAGCGGGCGGCGACGGTCAGCGCCGCGTCCGGGTCCTGCGTCAGCAGGTCGGTGCGGTGCTGTTCGGTGGAGCCGGTGACGGGCCAGAGCATCTCCGGTGCGGCGTCCGGCCCTTCGGCCGCGAGCGCGGCGACGGCCCCGGCCGGGTACGGCGGCCCGTGCCGTTCGGCGGCCAGCAGCGCGGAGACGGCGCGCACCGGGGCGAGCGGGTGGTCCGGCGCGGACAGTGGCCGGCCGAGCCGGTCGAGCAGCACCAGGGCGTCCGCCCGGACCTCCGCCGCCGGGTCCGTGCCGTGCAAGTCGGTCGCCCGCACGGCGAGTTCGGCGCGTCGCGGCTCGGGCAGCAGGTCGGCGACGGCGGCCACCACCCGCAGCGCGGCCTGCCGGACCTCGGCCGCCGGGTCGTCCAGGCAGGGCAGCAACTCGGGCAGCGCCAGGCACAGTTCGCGGCACACGGCGGCGGTGTCGCTCGCCGCCCAGTGCCGGGATGCGAGGAGCTCGGGATCGTGCTCGGCCATCAGGAACAGCAGCACCAGCAGGTGGTCGCGCCGCAGCGGGGCGTGCCGGGCGGCGTGCACGAGGAACGGCACGGCGGCCGCGGACGCCGGGTGGACACTGCCCTGGTGGCAGATCGCGCCCACCAGTTCGTGGCGAGCCTCCTCGACCGCCGCCGGCTCCTCCCCGTACAGGCCCCGGATCAGCTCCGGCAGGTCGTCCGCCGACCCGTACGCGTGCGTCAGGGCACCCCAGTCGACCCCGTCGAGCATGTCGGGGGACTTCATCCGCTGCTCCGTGCTGTCGTGGCCGGTCCCGGCCCGCCGGGCCGTACCCACCGGGCCGTACCCGCTTCGGTGGATCACCTGTCGGCGGGTCGGGAAGCATCCTACGATCGGGCGTCGGCGTGCGGGCCGGCGCACGGGGAGAGGACGGTGGGGAATGGCCACGGAGGTGTTCCGCTTCGAGGAGTTGCGGCCGCAGGACCCGGCGCGGCTGGGGCGGTTCCTGGTCACGGCGCGGCTCGGCGAGGGCGGCATGGGCCAGGTCTTCCTCGCGCTCTCGCCCGGCGGGCAGTTCGCGGCCGTCAAGGTGGTCCGGGAGGAACTGGCCAGGGACGCCGAGTTCGGGGACCGGTTCGCCCGCGAGATCGCCGCCGCGCAGAAGGTCCGGGGCGCGCACCTCGCGCCGCTGCTGGACGCCGACCCGCACGGCGCACAGCCGTGGCTGGCCACCGCGTACGTGGCCGGGCCCTCGCTGCACGACCTGGTGGTCCGGAACGGTCCGCTGCCGACCGGGCAGGTGCTGCTGCTCGCCTGGGGCATCGCGCACGCCCTCGGCGACATCCACGCCGCGCAGGTCGTGCACCGCGACCTCAAGCCCGCCAACATCGTGCTGGACGAGAGCGGACCCAAGGTCATCGACTTCGGGATCGTCAAGTCGCTCACCGAGTCCGCCGTCCAGCACAGCCAGTCGACCCGGGTCGGCACCCCCGCCTACATGTCGCCCGAGCAGGCGACCGGCCGCACCGTCGGGCCCGCCTCCGACGTGTTCGCGCTCGGCTCGACGCTGTACCGGCTCGCCACCGGACGCGACGCCTTCGCCGCCGAGAACCAGTGGGCCGTCGCGCACCGGATCGTCGCCGACGACCCCGACCTGACCGACCTCGACCCGCCGCTGCGCGCCCTGCTCGCCGACTGCTTCGCCAAGGACCCCGGGCACCGGCCCACCCCGGCCGAGGTCCGGGCCCGCTGCGAGCGGCACCTCGGCGGTGCGCCCGGCCCCGGCGCGTGGATGGACGTCACCGGCGGGCTGACGGCCGTTCAGGAACGCACCGCCGCGCTGCGCACCCTCACCACCGGAGCCGGAGCGGGTGACGAAGAGCCCGGGGCGGAGGGGCCGACCGTGCGGCTGCCCCCGCCGCGGGCCGAGGTCGAGACGCCGACGGCCGTCGCGCCGGACTCGTCGACGGCCGCGGTCCCGGACCCGCCGGCGCGCAGGAACCGGGGCGCGGAGGTCCGGGGGCGGGCGGGCGAACTGCTGCTGGTGCTGGGCGCGGTCGCGCTGGCGGCGTTCCGGCCGTTCATGACCGAGCGGTGGAAGGACCGGGCGACCGGCCGGGTGGTGGCCGAGGTGACCGAGTCCTTCGACTGGCAGCACCCGTGGCGGGCCGTCCCCAGCGGTGTCGCCGGGGTGGCCACGGACTGGCAGGCGGTCAGCGTGGGCATCGTCGGCACGGCGGTCGCGGCGCTGCTCGGGCTGGTCCTGCTCGGGATCGCGGCCCGGGGCACGAAGCGGACGAAGGAGGCCGAAGTCGCGGTGGGGCTGCTGATCGGCGGGTGGCTCCTGGTGGTCGGCATCGTCGGCGGCATGCTGCTGCTGATGACCATGGGCATGTGGGTCGACGACGACAACAAGCTCTACCAGGTGCAGTCCTCGTACCAGCAGGGCGGTTGGCTGCTGCTGGCCGCCAACCTCGGTCTGGGGTACGTCCTGAAGAAGATCGCCGACCTCGAACCCCCGGCCGACCGGGCGGACGCCGCCGGGTGACGCCGGACGCCGCCGGGTGACCCGGTGCGCCCCCGGGTGACCCGGCGGTCCGTCAGTTCGCGGGCGGGGGCGCGGCGGTGGAGCCGCGCGGGGTGAGCTGGGGGGCCAGGTCCTCGTAGCCGTCGGCGGGGCGGCCGGCGATCAGGTCGAGCAGGGTGCGGGCGGCGTGCGCGCCGTAGGCGTGGATGTCGCGGGTGAGGGCGGTCAGCGGGGGCCGGACGACCTGGACGAGGGGGGAGTCGTCCCAGGCGACCAGGGAGAGGTCGCGGGGGACGGAGAGGCCGAGTTCCTGGGCGACGGACAGGCCCGCGACGGCGGTGATGTCGTTGTCGTAGAGGATCGCGGTCGGGCGGGCGGGGGAGAGCAGCAGGCGGCGGGTGGCGCGGGCGCCCTCCTCGCCGGTGTAGTCGGTGTGCACGGTGGGCAGCGCGTCCAGGCCGAGGTCGGCGCAGACGGTGGCGAACGCCTCGTCGCGGATCGCGGTGTGCACCAGCCCGGTGAGGCCCGCCACCCGGGCGACCCGGCGGTGGCCGAGCGCGGCCAGGTACTCCAGGGTCTCGCGGACGGCGGCGGCGTCGTCCGACCAGACGGGGGTGAGCCGCCCGGAGCCGGAGGGGTGGCCGATGACGACGGTGGGCAGGCCCATCTCCTCCAGGGCGGGCACCCGGGCGTCGTCGCGGCGCAGGTCGACCAGGATCGCGCCGTCGATGTGCCGCTCGCCCCACCAGCGGCGGTACGCCTCCAGGCCGCGCTCGTGGTCGGAGACGACCTGGAGCGCGAGCGAGTAGGAGGCGTCGGAGAGCACCTTCTCGATGCCGCCGATCAGCTCCATGAAGAACGGTTCGGTGCCGAGCATCCGGGCCGGCCGGCACAGCGCCAGGCCGACGGCGGCGGCCTTGGCGCCGCTGAGCGCGCGGGCCGCGCTGTTGCGGACGAAGCCCAGCTCCTCGGCGACGGCGGCGATCCTGGCGCGGGTGGCGTCCGAGACGCCGGGTTGACCGTTCAAGGCGTTGGAGACGGAGACCTTGGACACGCCCACGATCTTGGCGATGTCGGCGATGGTCGGCCGCTTCGCCGGCGGGCTCTGCTGCTGGGACACCTGCTCCACGGGACCTTTCGGACGGTTCGTCGGCTGTCCGGCCGGGGTGCGAACGCGGGGCGCGGACCTGTTGTGCCCTCTCAAGCTACTACGCGCACCCCCCTCCGCTGTAGCCCGGTGCCCCTCCCGGGAGGAGTTCTGCAACAAACGGTTAACCACCCGTTGACAACGATGTCTGGCCGCCCGTACGGTCCTCCTGCCTTAATCGGTTAATCAACCGATCGGGCGGGCGGTCCGGCAACTGGACGCCCGTTCCGGGCGATCGGAGCACTTCCCCGCACAGGACCCGGTGCGGACGGCCGCGCCCCAACGACCGTCGCCGTCCACACCGTTCGCCCCGCGCCACCCGTCGGAGGGACACCACGGGCGGCGCGGGGCATCCCACACCCCACCCCTCCCACCTCCCCGCCCGGGGACGACTCCCCGCCGGGGGACGAAAGGGATTCGCGTGCACCAGAGACTCCGCCCCCGCCGCGCCTCGCGCCTGGCCCCCACTGCCGTCCTGCTCGCCGCCGCGCTCACCGCCACGGGCCTCACCCTGGGCCGGGCCGACACCGCGCAGGCCGACACCGCGTCCGCCTTCGCCACCCGCTGTGGCATCCACTTCTGCCTGAACGGCAAGGAGTACTACTTCGCGGGCACCAACACCTACGACCTGTTCACCTACGGCTCGGCCTCCGGGGACACCGAGACGCAGTTCATGGACAAGGCCCGGATCGACGCCCAGTTCGCGAACCTGCAGGCCGACAAGGTCGACGTGGTGCGGCTGTGGATGTTCAACCACGAGAACTGGCACGGCTTCGAGAAGGCCAAGGGGGTCTACGACGAGCAGGAGTTCGCCCAGTTCGACTACATCGTCCAGTCCGCCAAGGCCCACGGCATCCGCCTGGTCCCGGTGTTCGAGAACTACTGGGAGGCGTACGGCGGCATCGACACCCGTCTCCAGTGGGAGGGCCTGTCCGGCGACCAGCCCGGCCGGGCCGCGTTCTTCGACAAGTCCCGCTGCTCCGGCTGCTTCACCTCGTACAAGAACTACGTCTCGTACGCGCTGAACCGGGTCAACCACTACAGCGGCGTCAAGTACAAGGACGACCCGACGATCTTCGCCTGGGACCTGATGAACGAGCCCCGCTACGAGGGCCAGAGCGCCGCCGAGAACGTCGACGGGACGACGCTGCGCGCCTGGGTGGACGAGATGGGCGCGTTCGTGAAGGGCATCGACTCCAAGCACCTGCTGGGCGTCGGGCTGGAGGGCCACGGCACGAACTACGGCTTCGGCGGCGACGAGGGCAACCCGTTCGTGGCGGTGCAGCAGTCGCCGTACCTCGACTACACCTCCGCGCACCCGTACCCGACCGAGTCCTGGGCGAACCTGAGCGTGGATCAGACCAAGGCGCTGATCCGCTCCTGGATCGCCGACTCGCACGACAAGGTCGGAAAGCCGTTCTTCATGGGCGAGTTCAACGTGCACAACGCCGACCGCTCGGCCTGGTGGAGCCAGATCTACCCCGACTTCGAGGCCGCCGGCGGCGACGGCAGCGCGTTCTGGTGGTACCAGGACCACAACGTGGACGGGAAGTTCGGCGTGCTGGCGGGCGCGCCCGAACTGTCGGTGTTCCGCGCCCACTCGGACCGGATGCGCGCCAAGTCCGGCCTGGTGAGCGGCACTTCCAGCCCGAGCCCGAGCCCGAGCCCGAGCGCCTCGGCGTCGGCCTCCCCGACCGCTTCCGCGCCCCCGACCGCCTCGGCGTCCCCGTCCGCCTCCGCGTCGGCGTCCGCGTCGGCCGGCAGCCCGGCTCCGGCCGGGAGTTGTGCGGTGCACTACGGCCTGTCCGACTGGGGCGGCACCTTCAACGGGGACGTCACGATCAAGAACACCGGCACCGCCGCGATCAACGGCTGGCAGCTGGCCTTCGCGTTCCCCGGCGGCCAGCAGGTCACCACCATGTGGAACGCGGTGAGCGCGCAGAACGGCAGGCAGGTGACGGCCACCAACCCGTCCTCCTACAACACCGTCATCGCGGCCAGCGGCAGCCTGAACTTCGGCTTCAGCGGCACCTCGGTGGCCGGGACCAACGGCGTCCCGGCCGCCTTCACCCTCAACGGCACGGCCTGCGGCACCTACTGACGCCACGTCAGGAGGGCGGACCACCCCCACCGCCGGTCCGCGGTCGGCGCCACCCCGCCGGCCGCGGGCCCCGCCCCGGCGGTGCACCAGCGAAGCGAGGACGAGGAAGCGATGCGCAGAGGATGGGTCGCCGCCGGTTCGGCGACCGCCCTGGCCCTGGCCCTGAGCGGCTGCACCGGCGACGCCGGGCCCGCCCCGCTCAAGGGGGTGGTGGCCGACCAGGACCCGGCGAAGGTCTCCGGGTCGATCACGGTCCTGACCAACCGGGTCGACCAGGTCGACAGCGGCCTGCTGAAGAAGTACGCCGCCGAGTTCAACAAGCTCTACCCGAAGGTCAAGGTCGACTTCGAGGGCTTCGTGGACTACGAGGGCGAGATCGGCAAGCGGCTCGCCGACGGCAGCTACGGCGACGTGCTGCTGATCCCGAACCAGGTGCCGGCCGACCGGTTCGCCGACTACTTCGCCCCGCTGGGCAACTCCCGCGAACTCTCCGACACCTTCGACTACATCGACTACGGCACCGTCGGCGAGAAGGTCTACGGCATCGCCAACATCGGCATCGCCTCCGGTCTGGTCTACAACAAGGCGGTCTGGGCGAAGGCCGGGATCACCGAGTGGCCCACCACGCCCGACCGGTTCCTCGCCGACCTGAAGGCGATCAAGGAGAAGACCCAGGCGATCCCGTACTACACCAACTACCACGACGGCTGGCCGCTGCGGCAGTGGTCGGACGCCATCGGCACCGCCACCTGCGACAACACCGCCCGCGACGCGCTCGCCTCGACCGCCGCGCCCTGGACGCCCGGCAAGGACCTCTACGAGATCGACCGGCTGCTGTACACCGCCGTGCACGAGAAGCTCACCGAGTCCGAACCGCAGGCCACCGACTGGGAGTTGTCGAAGAAACTGCTCGGCACCGGCCACATCGCCACCATGGAGCTGGGCTCCTGGGCGGTCGCCCAGATGCGGGCCGCCGCGAGCGCCAACGGCGCGAACCCCGAGGACATCGGCTTCATGCCGCTGCCGATGCAGCGCGACGGCCACTTCTGCACCGTGGTGCAGCCCGACTACAAGTACGCCGTCAACGCGCACTCCAAGAACCAGGCGGCCGCCAGAGCCTGGCTGGAGTGGTACATCACCCGCTCCGGCAGCGCCGCCGCCGACGAGTCCATCTCCGCCGTCCGCGGGGCCCCGCTCCCCGCCACGCTGCGCCCGCTGGACGAGCGCGCGGTGCGGATGATCCCGCAGACCCGGGAGCGGCTGGCCCAGGTCGACGCGATCGACCGGGCCTCCGGCATCGGCCTGGACGCCCCCGACTACCGGCGCCGGCTGGTCGACATCGCCGCCGGCTCCGCGCCCGGCGACCTGAACGGCTACTTCGCCGACCTCAACCGGCGCTGGGGCAAGGCGCAGAAGGCCGCCGGCGGCTGATCCCCGGCCCTGCCGCAGGCCGCATGAACCGGTAAACCTGCCACCCCGTCCGCCCGGCCCCGCGGGCGACGGGGTGGCGGTGCCGTTTTCGGCCTACGCCCAGCGTGCAGCGGAGTTGGTGGTCACTGAAACCCATCAAGGCATTCACATAACCGGTTTATAGACAGCGCCGCTCCGGCGGGTTACGGTTCTGCTCGCGCCGCTTGCCCGACCACCGGTCCGGCCGACTTCACCGAGGAGCCGCACGCATGAAGGACACCACCCCGCTCGACCAGGGCTGGAGCCTGCACCACGAAGGGGACCGGCTGCCCGCCACCGTGCCCGGCTGCGTCCACACCGACCTGCTGGACGCCGGCCTGATCCCCGACCCGTTCCTCGACGCCAACGAGACCGAGGTCGCCTGGGTCGGCCGCCGCGACTGGACCTACACCCTCGACCTGCCCGCCCGCGGCGGCGGCCACGAGCGCACCGACCTGGTCTTCGAGGGCCTCGACACCGCCGCCACCGTCACCCTCGGCGGCACCGTGCTCGGCAGCACCCGCAACATGCACCGCCGCTACCGCTTCGACGCCACCGGGCTGGCCGGCGAGCTGAAGGTCGAGTTCACCAGCGCCTACACCGAGGCCGAGCGGGTCCGCGGCCTGGTCGGCGACCGTCCGAACGTCTACCCCGAGCCGTTCCAGTACATCCGCAAGATGGCCAGCTCCTTCGGCTGGGACTGGGGCCCGACCCTGCCCACCGCCGGCATCTGGAAGCCCGCCCGCCTGGAGCACTGGTCCACCGCCCGGATCGCCGAGGTCCGCCCGCTGGTCACCGTCGACGGCGGCACCGGCCTGGTCGAGGTCCACGTCACCGTCGAGCGCACCGCGACCGGCGCGGGCCGCCCGCTCACCGTCCGCGCCACCGTCGCCGGCGCCGAGGCCGAGGCCGTGCTCGACGGCGACACCGGCGTGCTCGCCCTGGAGGCCGCCGACGTCGCCCTCTGGTGGCCCCGCGGCTACGGCGAACAGCCCCGTTACGACCTCGAACTCACCCTCGCCGACGGCGCCGCACCGCTCGACGCCTGGCGGCGCCGGATCGGCTTCCGCACCGTCGAACTGCGCCGCACCCCCGACGCCACCGGCACCCCCTTCACGCTGGCCGTCAACGGCGAGCCGATCTTCGTCCGCGGCGCCAACTGGATCCCCGACGACACCCTGGTCACCCGGGTCACCCCCGACCGCTACCGCCACCGCCTCCAGCAGGCCGCCGACGCCAACCTCGACCTGGTCCGGGTCTGGGGCGGCGGCATCTACGAGCAGGAGGCGTTCTACGAGGCGTGCGACGAACTCGGCCTGCTGGTCTGGCAGGACTTCCTGTTCGCCTGCTCCGCCTACCCGGAGGAGCAGCCGCTGCGCGGCGAGATCGAGGCCGAGGCCCGCGACAACGTGGTCCGCCTGATGCCGCACCCCTCGCTGGTGCTGTGGAACGGCAACAACGAGAACCTGTGGGGCTTCCGCGACTGGGGCTGGGAGGAGGAGCTCAAGGGCGACCGCGCGGGGGGCGACTCCTGGGGCGAGGGCTACTACCTGGGCGTGCTGCCCCGGATCGTCGCCGAACTCGACCCCACCCGCCCCTACGCGGCCGGCAGCCCCTGGTCCGGCAGTTGGGACCACCACCCCAATGACGTCGACCACGGCACCCACCACTCCTGGGAGGTGTGGAACCGCCAGGACTTCGCCGAGTACCGGGCCTCCGTGCCCCGCTTCGTCGCCGAGTTCGGCTGGCAGGCCCCGCCCGCGTACGCCACCCTGCGCCGCGCCCTCCCGAACGAGGACCTCGCCGCCGACTCGCCCGGCATGCTGCACCACCAGAAGGCCGAGGACGGCAACGGCAAGCTGAACCGCGGCGTCGAACGCCACTTCGAACTCCCCACCGGCGCGGCCGACTTCGACCGCTGGCACTACCTCACCCAGGTGGTCCAGGCCCGCGCCGTCGCCACCGGCATCGAGCACTGGCGCTCGCACTGGCCGCACTGCGCGGGCACCGTGGTCTGGCAGATCAACGACTGCTGGCCGGTCTCCTCCTGGGCCGCGATCGACGGCGACGGCCGGCTCAAGCCGCTCCACCACGAACTGCGCCGCCTCTACGCCGACCGGCTGCTCACCCTGCAGCCCGCCGACCGCGACGGCGACCCGCGGATCGCCCTGGTCAACCAGGGCGCCGAGGAGTGGACCACCGCGCTGCGGCTGCGCCGCCTGGACGCCGACGGCAACGTGCTCGCCGAGACCGTCGCCGAGCTGACCGCCGAAGCCCGGACGGTCCGTCGACTCCCGGTGCCCCCGGGGCTGCTGCCCGAAGCCGGGAACACCAAGGAGTACCTGGTCGCCGACGCGGACGGCCTGCGCGCCGTGCACTTCGCGGTCGCCGACAAGGCGTTCGCCTACCCCCGGCCGGAGTTCGAACTCGCCGTGGAGGAGGCCGGCGACGGCGCGGTCGACGTGGTGGTCACCGCCCGCACCCTGGTCCGCGACCTGCTGCTGCAGGCCGACCGGATCGACCCCGCCGCCTCCGCCGACCGGGGCCTGACCACCCTGCTCCCCGGCGAACGCGCCACCATCCGGCTGCACGGCGCGGGCACCCCGACCGCCGCACAGGTCCGGGAGGCCGTGTTCTGCGTCGAACCCGCGTGAACCCGGCCGCGCACCAGGAGGGTTGACCCTCGCGCCGGGGCCCGGCGGGTTCCCCGGCCGGGCCCCGGCGGCGGACGGCGGAGTACCGGGGAACCGGTGTCCGCCGTCGGGGGCGGGTGGCAGGATCGGCGCATGACGACGATCACCGCGCGGCAGGCCGCGCGCCGGGCACTGGAGGGGCTGGCCCTCGGGGACGCGTTCGGGGAGCGCTGGTTCAAGCGGTTCCGCCCGCCGCAGGAGGCGCTGGAGCAGATCGGCCGCCGCCGCACCCCCGAGGAGGCGGAGTGGCGCTGGACGGACGACACCGCGATGGCGCTGTGCGTGTACCGGGCGCTGCTCGACGACGACGGGGTGAACCGCAACCGGCTCGCCGCGATGTTCGGCGCCACCCTGCTCGCCGACCCGGCGCGCGGCTACGGGCACGGCATGTACCGCCTGCTGCCCGTCCTCGCCGAGCGGCCCGGGGGCTGGGCCCGGGAGGCGGTGCAACTCTTCGACGGCGAGGGCAGCCTGGGCAACGGCGCGGCCATGCGGGTCGCCCCGCTCGGCGCCTGGTTCGCCGCGGACCTGGACGAGGCCGCCGAGCAGGCCCGGTACTCCGCCGAGGTCACCCACGCCCACCCCCAGGGCATCGCCGGGGCGGTCGCCGTCGCGGTGGCCGCCGCGCTCGCCGCCCGGGCCGGGGCGTCCGGTGTGCCCGGCGCGGTCGGCACGGCCCCGGCGGGCGCCGAACTGCTGCACGAGGTGGCCGGTCGGACGCCCGAGGGCCCGGTCCGGGACGGCGTCCGGGCCGCCGCCGACCTGTCGCCCGCGACCCTGCCCGGGCGGGCGGCCGAACTGCTCGGCAGCGGGCGGAGGATGCGCGCCTCCGACACCGTCCCGTTCGCGCTCTGGTCGGCCGCCCACCACCTGGACAGCCTCACCGACGCGCTCTGGACCACCGCCGAGGGCCTGGGCGACGTCGACACCACCTGCGCGATCACCGGCGGCGTGGTCGCCGCCCGCACCGGCCTGGCCGGTGTGCCGGCGGAGTGGCTGGAGCGCCGCGAACCGCTCCCGGAGTGGGTGGCGGAAGAGAACTGACGGCACGTCAATCCTGCATGTGGGCAACGGGGTTCAGGAGGAGGGGGCGTCGTCCGGCTCCAGCAGGGCCAGGTCGGCGGGGGTGAGGCGGAGCGCGGCGGCGGCCAGGTTCTCGGCCAGGTGGGCGGGGTTCGAGGTGCCCGGGATGGCCAGCACGTGCGGGCCCCGGTGCAGCGTCCAGGCCAGCCGGACCTGGGCGGCCGTCGCGCCGTGCGCGGCGGCGACGCTGCGCACCCGGGCGTCCTGCTCGGCCGCCGGGGCCGCCTCCCGGGCCAGGCCGGAGACGGCGAAGAACGGGACGAAGGCGATGCCGAGCTCGCGGCACAGGTCGAGGGTGCCGAGCTCCTCGGAGCGGCGGTTGTCCAGCCCGAAGGAGTTCTGCACGCACACCACGGGGGCCACCGCCAGGGCCTGCCGGACGTGCTCGGGGCGGCAGTTGGAGAGGCCGAGGTGCCGGACCAGCCCGGCCGCCCGCAGCTCGGCGAGCGCGCCGAAGTGCTCGGTGACGTCGTCCACGTCCGGCCCGTTGCGGCGCAGGTTGACCACGTCCAGGTGGTCGCGGCCGAGCTGGCGCAGGTTCTCCTCGACCTGCGCGCGCAGTTCCTCGGGCCGGGCCATGGTCTGCCACTCGCCGGACGCCAGCCGCCCGGGCCCGACCTTCGTCACCACCGCCACCTCGCCGTCGGGCCGGTCCGCCAGCGCCCGGTTGATCAGCTCGTTGGCGGAGCGCAGCGGCGAGAAGTAGAACGCGGCCGTGTCGACGTGGTTCACGCCCCGGTCGAAGGCGGTGTGCAGGAGCCGGACGGCGGCCGCCCGGTCGATCGGGGCGCCGTCCGAGTTGCCCGCCATGCCGTTGCCGGTGAGCCGCATCGCGCCGTAGCCGAGCCGGTTCACCGTCAGGTCGCCGAGCTGCCAGGTGCCCGCCGCCGCTGCCGCCGCCGCTGTCGAAGTGTTCATGTGCGTCCCCGTCCGTCCGTGCCGGTGCTGTCCGGTGACGGAGTATGGGGTGCGCGGCGGGCGGGCGGCCAGGCCCGCCGGGTGCGCGGATTCTCACAGCCGGATCGGGAACGAACCGGTGCCCGGTCGGAGTTGGATCAGGTGTCGGACGGGCCGCGGAGGGCTCGTCGGCCGGTCCGTCAGCGGCCGGTCAGCGGCCGGTCAGGGCGTGCAGGGTGAGGGCGGCCAGGCCGCGTTCGGCGCTCTCCGGTGCGCCCGCGACGGCGAGCCGCAGCGGCTGCGAGGCCAGCAGCGAGACCAGCCACCAGGCGCCCGTGGCGGGGTCGAGGTCGGTGCGGACGGTGCCGTCGGCGCGGCCGGCCGCGAGCAGGTCGGCGAAGGTGTCGGCGACCATCCGGTTGGCGCGGCGGGCGGCGTCCAGGACGGCCGGGTCCTCGCCGGTGAGGGTCTGCGCGTCGGCGAACAGCACGCCCAGGGTGCCGCGCCGGTGGACGCTCGCCAGGTGCTCCGGGGCGAGCAGTTCGGCCAGCCAGCTGCCGGTGTCGGGGGCGCGGTCGGCCCAGGCGAGGAGTTCGGCGCGGGTGCGCTCGGCGGCCCCGTCCAGGACGGCGGCGAACACGGCGGCCTTGGAGCCGAAGTTCTGGAACACCACGGGTTCACTGACCCCGACCCGGCGGGCGACCTCGCTCATCCGGGTGCGGTGGTAGCCGAGTTCGGAGAACACCTCGGTGGCGGCGGCCAGGATCGAGGCCCGCCGCTCGGCGGCGTTCAGCCGGGTGCGGCCGGTCGGGCCGGCGGCGCGGGTGGGTCGGGTCGGGGGCACCCGTGCATCGTAGCGGGCCCTTGCCAGTGAACTTAGTGACGACTAAGTTGACTCCCGCACCGAGAACTTAGTCGTCACTAAGAAAGGTTCGCGGCCATGGACCCCGCACGCCTCCTGCACGGCGCCGCCGACTCCCGCACCGGCGGGAACGTCCTCACCCACGGACGCGGCTACGACGCCCTCACCGGCGCCTTCTTCGCCGGCCGCCGCAACGCCGTCTACCGCCGCCTCGCCGCCCTCAGCGGCGCCCGCCCCGGCGAGCACGCCCTCGACATCGGCTGCGGCACCGGCTACCTCACCGTCCGGATCGCCGACCGCACCGGCCCGCACGGCACCGCCCGCGGCATCGACCCGTCCCCCGACCTGCTCGCCCGGGCCCGCCGCCGCGCCCACGGCCGCCCCGGCTGCACCTTCGAGGACGGCGTCGCCGAACAGCTCCCCGCCGCCGACGACTCCTGCGACCTGGTCGTCACCGCCCTGATGGTCCACCACCTCCCCGAGGACGTCCGCCCGCGCGCCCTCGCCGAGATGCACCGCGTCCTGCGCCCCGGCGGCCGCCTGCTGCTCGCCGACTTCCGCCCGCCCGCCGGACCCGTCGCCCGCCACCTGGTCGGCGCCGTCGTCGGCCCCGTCATGGAGCACAACCCCGTCCACCTGCTGCGCCCGCTCGCCGAAGGGGCCGGCTTCACCGTCGCCGACACCGGCGACCTCGCGCCCTGGTTCCACTGGGTGCGCGCCACCAAGGCCGGACGGTGACCCCGACCCGGCTGCTCGCCGCCAACCGGACGCTGCGGACCGCCGCCGTCCCGCTCGCCCTCGGCGGACTCGCCCTGCACCTGTGGATCGGCAGCCGGCTGCCGCTGCTCGCCGTCGCCCTCGGGCTGGGCTGCCACCTCGCCGCCGTCCTGCTCGGACGGGCGCTGCTGCGGCGGCGGCCCGGGGCCGCGGCGGACGGGAACCCGGCAGGCGGGAACCCGCCCGACGTGAGCCCGGCCGGTGGGAACCCGGCGGCGGTGGTGGCCGTTGGCGGGGACGGGAGGGGAGTCGGGCCCGGAGCCGGGAGAGGCTAGGCTGACCGAACTCGGTCCTTTACCGAAACTTTCCCGTGCGCCGGACGAGTGTCGGCCGCCCGTTCCCGCCCAGACGGAGGTACTCCGCCTTGCACCTCGACCAGTGGATCGAGAGCGTTCCACCGACCTCGGTGTACGTGATCATCGGGCTGATCATCGGCCTGGAGAGCCTCGGCATCCCGCTGCCCGGCGAGATCGCCCTGGTCACGGCCTCGCTGCTGGCCGCCAAGGGCGTCGTCAGCCCGTGGGGCGTGGCCGGCTGCGCCATCGCGGGCGCCATCATCGGCGACTCGATCGGCTACGCCATCGGCCACAAGGGCGGACGGCCGCTGTTCGCCAAACTCGGCCGCAGGTTCCCCAAGCACTTCGGACCGGACCACCTCGCCACCGCCGAGCGGGCCTTCGAGCGCTGGGGCATGTGGGCGGTCTTCTTCGGCCGCTTCATCGCCCTGCTGCGGATCTTCGCGGGCCCGCTGGCCGGCACCCTGCGGATGCCGTACTGGAAGTTCCTGATCGCCAACGTGCTCGGCGGCGTCGTCTGGGCCGGCGGCACCACCCTGCTGGTGTACCAGGTCGGCAAGGTCGCCGAGCAGTACCTGCAGGGCGCCTCCTACATCGGCCTGGGCGCGGCCGCCCTGTTCGGCGTCGGCTCGGCGCTGTACCTCAAGCGCAAGGCGAAGAAGTCCCGCGCCGCGCACCCCGAGCAGTCCGGCGGCCCGAGCGGCGAACCGCTCGCCGAGACCTTCGCCGAGCGCACCGACTGACGCTCCGCCGGTCGTCCGGGACGGGCCGCCGCCACCCCGCCGGGGTGCGGCGGCCCGCGCGCGTTCCGGCCCCGTCCCGTCCCCGCGCCGTGCCGGGCGCACCGATCGCGCGGACGGGGGAGTAGGGTCGCACGCGAGTCGATCACGGAGGTGGGGATGACCACGCAGCAGAGCGGCCCGCAGCAGTGGGCCGCGGTGGACGAGTACGCCGAGCAGCGGCTGATCGGCCCGGACGAGGTGCTGGCCGCCGCGCTCGCCGACGCCGACGCGGCCGGGCTGCCGCAGATCGCCGTCGCCCCCAACCAGGGCAAGCTGCTCAACCTGCTGGCCCGGGTCCAGGGCGCCCGCCGCATCCTGGAGATCGGCACCCTGGCCGGTTACAGCGCCATCTGGCTGGCCCGCGCCCTGCCGGAGGACGGCGCGCTGACCACCCTGGAACTCGACCCGGCGCACGCCGCCGTCGCCACCGGCAACCTGGCCCGGGCCGGCTTCGCCGACCGGGCCGAGGTCCGGGTCGGCCCGGCCCACGACAGCCTGGCGCAACTCGCCGCGGACGGCGTCGAACCGTACGACCTGGTCTTCGTCGACGCCGACAAGGCGGGCATCCCGCACTACCTGCGGGCCGTGCTGCCGCTCACCCGGCCCGGCTCGGTGATCGTCGTCGACAACGTGGTGCGCGGCGGGCGGCTCGCCGACCCCGACAGCACCGACGAGGCGGTCCGCGGCGTCCGCGAGATGCACGAACTCATCGCCGCCGAGCCGAAGTTCGACGCCACCACGGTGCAGACCGTCGGCACCAAGGGCTACGACGGCTTCACCCTGATCCGGGTGGAGGGCTGAGCGGCATGCGGATCGGACTCCTCGGCACCGGCCCCTGGGCGGGCTTCGTGCACGCCCCCGCCCTCGCCGCCCACCCCGACGTCGAGTTCGCCGGCGTCTGGGGCCGCCGCCCCGAGGCCGCGGCCGAACTCGCCGCCGCCCACGGCGTCGCCGCCTACCCGACGGTGGACGCGCTGCTCGCCGACGTCGACGCGGTCGCCGTCGCGCTGCCGCCCGACGTGCAGGCCGAACTCGCGGTGCGCGCCGCGCAGGCCGGCAAGCACCTGCTGCTCGACAAGCCGGTCGCCGCGACCGTCGACGCGGCCCGCGCCGTCGAGGACGCCGTCGCCGCCTCCGGGGTCGCCTCGGTGGTCTTCTTCACCACCCGGTTCACCCCCGGCCAGGATGCCTGGGTCGCCGAACAGGCCGCCACCGAAGGCTGGTTCACCGCGCACTGCCACTGGATCGGCTCGGTCTTCACCACCGACAGCCCCTTCGCCGCCTCCCCCTGGCGCCAGCAGAAGGGCGCCCTGTGGGACGTCGGCCCGCACGCGCTCTCCGTGCTGCTGCCGGTCCTCGGCGAGGTCGAACGGGTCACCGCCGTGCCCGGGCCCGCCGACACCGTCCACCTGGTCCTGCGCCACCGCGACGGGGCGTCCGCCACCGTCACGCTCAGCCTGACCGCCCCGCCGGCCGCCTCCGCGCGCGGCGCCGCCGTCGAACTGCGCGGCACGGCCGGCGTCACCACCCTGCCCGACCGCGACGAGCAGCCCGTCGACGCCTTCGGCCACGCCGTCGACGCGCTCCTCACCGCCGCCCGCACCGGCACCGCCGACGCCCGCGACGTCCGCTTCGGCCGCCAGGTCGTCGAGGTGCTGGCCGCCGCCGAGGAACAACTCCTGCGCGGCGACGGCAAGTCCTGACCCCGGCGGGGCGGGGCGGGACGGGCCCGGGAGGTCACACCGGGTCGGTGTCCTGCCCCGCGCTCCGGCGCGGCCACTTCCAGCCGGTGCCGCGCCCGGCCCTCGGCCCGGGGACGGCGACCGCGCTGCCGGGGGCCCCGACTGCCCCGGCAGCCCCGGTCTCCCCGGCCGGGACGACGACATCCACGACATCCACGACGTCCACCACCTCACCGGGCACCCAGCCCGGTGAACGGCTCGTCAGTTCCAGGCCGGCGAGGTGCTTCTTCAGCCGCTTCGCCATCGGGAGGTACGTCGCCATGGTGAGTCCGCCGGAGACGACGGCCCCGACGACCGGGACGGCCTTCGAGAGGCTCTTCGCGAAGGTCTGCTTGGTCATCTCGACGCCGAGGTAGCCCGCCACCTTCTTCACCACCGGGTAGACGAAGCCCTGGGTGAGGGCCTTCTGCGGCAGCTTCTTGGCCACCTGCCGGGCCATCTGCTCGGCGACCTTCCCCACCGCGGCGTTCGCCCGGTTGACGCCGAACATCACGCCGAGGAACAGCGTCAGCAGCCCCTTGGTGGCATCGTCGAGGTCGTCCTCGCCGGAGAACAGGTCGGGCCAGCTGTAGAGGTAGGCCAGTTTCTGCGAGATCCGCAGCATGTGGCCGAAGTACTGGGCCGTGTCGGCGGGCAGGGTGGCCGGGAGGAACAGCAGGCCGGGCAGGCCGGCGGCGGCGGAGAGCGCGCTGGCCTTGCTGGTCTCGTAGGCGATGGAGTCGTTGGCGGCCTTGTCGAGGACCGCGAGCGGAATGCCGGCCGCCGAAGGGGTGTCCTCGATCGCCCGGCGGATCTGCTCCTCGGAGCACTGCCGTGCCAGCGCCTTCCGGAGGTACGCCTCCCGGTCGACGCGTACGCCCGGCAGGCTCGCCGCATACATCAGGACGGCGGAGAACCGCAGTTCCGGGTTCTCGATCACTTTGCTCTCGGCCATGGCAGCGAACCTACCGTATCCGGAACGACCCGTGCCCTTTGCCAATCCTCTTCCGGCGGGCGGAAGTTGGCGGCGGTCCGTCAGGGGACGGAGGGGCGGCGGTCGGCCGGGCGGCGGGGCGGGACGGGGGTGGCGGGGAAGTCGCGGGGGCCGGTCCAGAGGGCGGGGACGGCGTCGGCGCGGCGGGCGAGTTCGTAGGCGATGGCCTCGTAGTTGACGCGCCAGCCGCGGAAGTGCGGCCAGGCGTCGGCGGTGGGGCGCTCCTGCTGCAGGCCGGCGGCGGTGACCAGGGCCACCGCCGCGTCGAACTCGTCGAAGGTGAGCCGGATCGGCGCGTCCGGGTCCGGGTCCGGGGCGAACGGGATGCGCAGGGCCGTCGCGATGTCGCGCAGCGCGGTGAAGCCGGCCCGGAGCAGCAGCCGGGCCTCCGGGGGCGCGGAGCGCGGGGTGAGGGAGAGCTGCATCGCGGCGGCGTCCAGCACCGCGATCAGGCCGACCACCCAGCTGCGGTACGGCTGCGGCGAGCGGAACGAGATCAGCACCGGGTAGTTGGAGTGGCCCTCGCCGAGGTCGGCGGCCAGCCGCTCCCAGTCCCGGTACAGGTCGGACAGTTCGCTCTCGGTGCGCACCAGCGCCTGCCGGGCCAGCAGCTCCGGCCCCCAGGCCGGTTCGCCCGCCCGGGACTGCAGCAGCGTGACCTCCAACTCCCGCCGGTTGTAGGCGCTGTAGAGCGTCGGCAGGTAGGCGATCAGCAGCGCGATGATCAGCGGCCCGTTGGCCGCCGCCAGGAAGTCGATCACCGACAGGTGCAGTCGGTCGCCGCTGGCGAAGCCGAGCGTGAACAGGCTCGACCCGGCCTCCCGGAACGCCACCCGCCACGGCAGGTCGGACGTCCCGCGCAGCAGCAGCGTGTACGCGAGCAGCGTGGACGTCAGCCAGCAGCCCAGCATCCCGAGCAGGATCAGCGGCGCCAGCCAGGTCTGCGCCCGGTCGATCGACCGGTAGCCGCCGAACGGCGCCGCGACCGTCCGCACCACCCGGCGCAGCACCGCCCACAGCCGGTTCACCAGCGCCGAGTACAGCCCACGCGGCACCACCAGCGTCCGCAGGATGCTCGCCGCCGTCACCAGCAGCAGGGCCGCACCGGCCACCGTGAAGATCACTCCCATGCGCCCCATTCTGCCGCCCGCGCACCCCGAACCGGGGAGGTGGCGGATGGGCGGGTGGCGGCGTTCCTCGATCGGGGCGGGGCGTTCCGTCCGGAGCACGACGTCCTCGACCCGGTCGCCCGTCCGCACTTCGCCGAGGCCCTCGCCACCGGCGTCGGACCGGACTTCGACCTGTGCCGGCGGCGGACGCTCGGGATGATCCTCGACGGCTACGCGGCGCTGGCGGGCTGAGAGCGGGCCGGGGGACGGGCCGGAGGGCGGGCGCCGATACCCGGTGGAGCGGCCGCCGCCGCTCGCGTAGCGTGCCCCGGCATGGCGAGTTTCGTGCACCTGACCTCGGCGGCGAACGCGCCGCGCATCCGCCGCGCCGGCATCCGCGCGGACAGCCGCGGCCAGGGCGGTGCGCGCGGCGTGTACTGCTTCCCCGTGCTGCCCTCGTACACGCTGACCCACCAGTGGCTGCGCGAGCTGGCCCGTTCCGGGAGCCGGGGCGGCGTGGTCGCGGTGCACCTGCGGCTGGAGGACGAGCAGCCGGTGCTGGTCGGCCGGTACGGGGACCGGTGGCAGGGGAAGCAGCGGGAGGTGTCGGCGGCCGAGGCGGTACGGCGGGTCGCGCTGCAGGACGACCCGCGCGGCTGGGAGGTGTTCGTCCCCCGCGCGGTCCGGGCGGGCGAGGTGCGCCGGGTCCGCCCGGTGCCCCAGGTGGCGGGCTGGCGGCACTGGCCCGGCGCGCACGGCACCAGGCCGTGCACCTGCGACGGCTGCGTGATCCGCGGCGAGTACGGCTCCCGCCGCCTGCGCGAACGCCTGCCGCACCCGCTGGACGGACCGCCGCCGCCGGTCGCGGTGCTGCTCGCCGGGATCGAGGCGGCCGGCGACCCCGGCGACCCCGCCCGGCTCCTGGACGTCCTGCACGGCTTCGCCCGCCGACGCCGACGCCGCGGCCCGCTCGACCGGCTGGCGCACCTCGCCACCCACCCCGACCCCGCGATCCGGGAGCAACTGGTCTGGACCGTCGGCCGCTGGCTCACCCCGGGCACCGCCGCCCTGCTCGACGGCCTCGCCGCCGACCCCGAGCCGGACGTCCGGGAGGCGGTGGAGAGCGTCCGCGCCCGCTGACCGCGAAGGCCGGCCCCGGGTCGTCGACTCGCCCCGGCGGAAAACCGGTTGGGGGCGGCGGTCGGTTCCGGGTAGAAAGGGCGGGTTTGCGAAGCGGGGCCGAGACGGAGGAGGGGGAGTCGCGATGGCGCTTCCGGAGGGCATGACGGTGCGGGCGGCGGTACCGGCCGACGCGGCGGCGATCTGTGCGCTGCTGAACCGGGTGGACGAGATCGAGATCGGCCGGGCCGAGTTCTCGGTGGGCGAGATCGAGGACGAACTCGGCCACCCGGGCGTCGACTTGGCGCTCGACAGCTGGCTGCTGGCCGACGCCGAGGGGGAGTTGGTCGGCTACGGGCTGGTGCGCGACCCGTCCGGCGGCGAGCGGATCGACCTGGACCAGTACCTGCTGCCCGACCAACTCGACGGCGGGCAGCACCTGTTCGACCTGATGGAGGTCCGGGCCGTCGAGCTGGCCCGGCGCAACGGGGCCGAGCGGGCGGTGCTGCACCTGATGCTCAACTCCGATCCGACCGTCGACACCGGGGCGCTGCGCGGGCGCGGCTGGCGCACCGTCCGCCGGCACCACGTGCTGACCCGGGAGGTCGACGCGGCGAAGGACCCGGCGCCGGTGCCCCCGGCGGGGGTGCGGCTGCGCGACTGCACCGCGGAGGAGGACCGGCGGACCGCGCACCGGCTGCTCCAGCAGAGCTTCGCCGAGCACTTCGACTTCAAGCCGCGCGGCTACGAGCAGTGGCTGGAGGACATCGACGCCGACGCGCTCGACTGGTCGCTGGTCTGGATCGCCCGCCTCGACGGCGCGGGCGACGGCGCGGGCGACGTCGCCGTGCTCCGCACCCGGGACGAGCGCGGCGGCCCGGCCTGGGCGTCGAACATCGGCGTGCTGCCCGCCGCCCGCGGCCGCGGTCTCGGCGGGTACCTGCTGCGCCACTTCTTCGCGCACTACGCGGCGCTCGGCCGGACCAAGGTCGGCCTCGGAGTGGACACCGCGAACGCCACCGGCGCCCCCGCGCTCTACCGCAACCACGGCATGGAGCTCGACTTCGCCGTCGACACCTGGGAGTTGACGCTCCCGGTCGGGACGTGAGTCCGTCCGGGACGGTGGAGGGCTGCGCCGCCCAGGGGGACTCGCCGGGGCGGCACAGCGGTCACACCCTATGATTGAGGTGTGACATTGCACAAGAGTGGTGCGGCGGCCGGACCGCTGCGGGTCGCCGTCCTGGTCTCCCACGCCGGCTCCAACCTCCGGGCGCTGCACGAGGCTTCGCGACGACCGGACGCCCCGTTCCGGATCGCCCTGGTGGTGAGCAACAACAGCGGCTCGGCGGGCTTGGCGTTCGCCCGCGAGCAGGGCATCGCCGCCCGGCACCTGTCGGGCCGCACCCACCCCGACCCCGACGCGCTGGACGCCGCCCTGTGCGCGGCCCTGCGCGACGCCCGGGCCGGACTGCTGGTGACGGCGGGCTACCTGCGCCGGCTCGGCCCGCGCACCCTGCGGGAGTTCGCGGGCCGGGCGATCAACGTCCACCCCTCGCTGCTCCCGGCCCACGGCGGCCCCGGCATGTACGGCGAGGCCGTGCACCGGGCGGTCCTCGCCGCCGGGGACACCCGCTCGGGCGCCTCCGTGCACGCGCTGACCGCCGTCTACGACGAGGGCCCGGTGCTGGACCGCCTCGAAGTCCCGGTCGCGCCGGACGACACCGTCGAGACGCTCGCCGCCCGGGTCCTGGCGGCCGAACACGCCCTGCTGCCGAGGGTGGTGGCCCGCCTGGCCGCCCAGGAGGGCTGAACTGCCGTGCGGGCGGCGGAGTGTGGGAGGCTCGCCCGACGCCCGGCCGCCCGCGCCGGGCCGTTCGTAGCACCGCTGCCCCCGTCGACCCGCCGTCAGGAGCCCGCCCGTGTCCGACCCCACCTCCGCCCCCGTCGCCGGGGGCGTCGCGCTGCGCCCCGTCACCGCCGCCGACCTCGACCTGTTCGAGCGGGAGTTCGCCGGTCCCGAGGGTGTCGGCCGCTACCAGTGGTTCGGCTACCGGTCGGCGGCCGGCCTGCGCCGGGGCTTCGCCGAGAACGGGCTGCTCGGCCCCGACGGTGGGGTGCTGGCGGTGGCCGAGGCCGACCGGACGGTGGGCCGGGTCGAGTGGTTCGCCGGGAGCTGGGGACGGCCGGAGACCTCCGCCTGCTGGACGCTGGCGATCGGACTGCTGCCCGCCGCGCAGGGCCGCGGCATCGGCACGGAGGCCCAACGGCTGCTCGCGCACTACCTGTTCGACCACACCCGGGCCGAACGCCTGCAGGCCTGGACGGACCGCGCCAACCTCGCCGAGCAGCGCGCCCTGGAGAAGGCCGGCTTCACCCGGGAGGGCGTGCTGCGCTCCGCGCAGTGGCGGGCCGGCCGCTGGCACGACCAGGTGATCTTCTCGCTGCTCCGGGCCGAGCGCGCCGTCGAGGGGTGAGGCCCGTCCGCGACCGGTGCGGGGCGTGGTCCGGTCGCGGACGAGGTGTCGGCCGGTGGCGCGTCGGCTGTCGGTGCGTCGGCTGTCGGTGCGTCGGTGCGTCGCCCGTCGGCGCGTCAGCCGTTGGCGAGGGCCTGGATGCGGTCGAAGGCGCCGTTGAAGCGGTTCTGGTCACCCGGGAAGGTGCCGGCGTCGGCGTACTGCCAAATGGTCTGGTACGACCAGCCGTTGGGCAGGGTGCCGACCGAGGAGGAGTAGCGGGCGATCCACAGCGGGTTGGTGGCACCGAACGACCCGTTGTTGCCGGTGCAGGTGGTCCACCAGTCGGTGGTGGTGTAGATGGTCGGGTAGCGCCCGGTCTTCGTGTGCACGGTGTTGGAGAAGTCCCGGATCCAGTTGACCATCGAGGACTGGCTCAGGCCGTAGCAGGTCGCGCCGTACGGGTTGTACTCGATGTCCAGGGCGGGCGGCAGGGTCCGGCCGTCCCGGGACCAGCCGCCGCCGTGGGAGACGAAGTAGGCGGCCTGGGTGGCGCCGCTGGAGACGTTCGGCAGAGCGAAGTGGTAGGCGCCGCGGATCATGCCGACGTTGTAGGAGCCGTTGTACTGCTGCGCGAAGTACGGGTTGGTGTAGGTGGTGCCCTCGGTGGCCTTGACGTAGGCGAACCGGGCGCCGTTGGCGTACGCGGTGCTCCAGGCGACGTTGCCCTGGTAGCTGGAGACGTCCAGCCCCGGGGTCTGGGTGGCGGCCAGTGCGGTGAAGGTGTTCGCGGCGGCTGAACTCCGGCCCTCGTGGCGGGCGACGGTGGACCCGGCGTGGTCCTGCTCGGGGTGGAAACCGGCCGGCTCGCCGGGGCGGGCGGCGGTGCCGGTGGTGGTGCCGGTGGTGGTGCCGGTGGTGTCGGTGGCGGCCCGGGCGGGCGCCGCGAGGGCGAGGCTGCCCGCCAGCAGGGCGACGGAGGCCGCGGCGGTGGCGGCGTTGCGGAGCAGGCGGGTGGTGCCGGAAGTACGCATGACGACTCCTCGGTCCGGGTGCGGCGGCCGGGGCGGCCGCTGCGGGAGAAGATATAGTCATGGCCCCGTCAGTCAACAGAGTGTTGAAACCACACAACGTATGAATGCATGTAGAGCGAACAGCCATACGTGTGACAATCGAACACCGCTGGTTCCGTTCGATGGTGACGCCGCGCCAGGTGAACGGGGGCGTCTGGCGCTCCGCCCGGCCCCGGGGTAGCGTGTCGACGCGCGTCCCACTGCCGGGATGCGTACACGTGCGATCGGTGGCAGGCCAGGGAACCGCAGTGCGGACCCGGGAACGCCGCGGTCGACGACGACGAGGGAGCGGGACGCGTTGGCCGAGGGACGCCTGCTGGCCGTCAGTGACCTGCACCTCGGCATCGCCGAGAACCAGTCCGTCCTCGACGACCTGCGGCCCACCGGCCCGGACGACTGGCTGATCGTCGCCGGGGACGTCGCCGAACAGGTCCGGGCGGTCGAGGCCACCCTGCGCTTCCTGGCCGGACGCTTCGCCAAGGTGATCTGGACGCCCGGCAACCACGAACTCTGGACCACCCCCCAGGACCCGGTCGCCCTCGCCGCGCCCGCCCGCTACCGCGAACTGGTCGAACGCTGCCGCGCCCTCGGCGTCGTCACCCCCGAGGACCCGTTCCCGGTCTGGACCGGCCCCGGCGGCCCCTGCGCGATCGCCCCCGTGTTCACGCTGTACGACTACAGCTTCCGCGTCCCCGGGGCGGCCGACAAGCAGCAGTCGCTGGCCCGCGCCCACGAGGCCGGGGTGGTCTGCACCGACGAGTACCGGATCGACCCCGCCCCCTACCCGGGCATCGACGACTGGTGCCGGGAGCGCGTCGAGGCCACCGAGAAAGCGCTTTCCGCCCACGACCCGGAACTGCCGCTGGTCCTGGTCGGCCACTGGCCGCTGGACCGCCGCCCCACCGACATCCTGCGCTACCCCGAGTTCGCCCAGTGGTGCGGCACCGAACTCACCGCCGACTGGCACCGCCGCTTCAACGTCGCCGCCGTCGTCTACGGCCACCTGCACATCCCGCGCACCACCTGGTACGAGGACGTCCGCTTCGAAGAGGTCTCGCTCGGCTACCCCCGCGAGTGGCGCCGCCGGGGCCACCCGCGCGGACTGCTCCGCCAGATCCTGCCCTACCCGGGCCCGCCGGAGCAGCCCGTCCCCGCCACGTCGCCCGCGCCGCCACCGGCCGCGACCTGAGGTCCACCGCCCCTGCCGCGAAGGGGGGCTGACGGTCCCTCGCGTGAGGGTCGGCGCACGACGGCCGACACGGAGGGGGAGCGGGGCGTGGGCGCGAGCGCGGTGGAGCTGACGGTGGACCAGGTCCTGGGCTGGCGGCTGCGCCGACAGTACCTGGCGGTGCCCGTGCCTCCCGGCGCGTACGGCCCGGCCACGCCGGAGCGGTTCGACGCCTGGCTGTCCCGCAACAGCCTGCGGAAAGTCGTGTTGAAGGGTTTCGTGGCCGCGCTCGGCGACCGGGTCGCGGAGGTCCGGGTGGCGGGGGAGCCGGCCCTGGCGCTCGCCGCGCACGTCGAGGAGCTGGCGGCCGTCAGGCCGTCGTCCTCGGTGCACCTGGTGGGCGCCTTCGACCAGTACGTGCTGGGCCCGGGCACCAAGGCGGCGGAGATCCTGCCGGCCGCGCACCGGGCGAAGGTCAGCCGGGCGGGCGGGTGGATCGCGCCGCTGCTGCTGGTGGACGGCCGGATCGCCGGGACCTGGGAGCAGGAGGGGCCGGTCCTCACCGTCACGCCCTTCGAAGGGGCGCCGGAGGAGCGGGAGTTGGCGGCTGCGGTGGAGCGGCTGGCGGCCGCGGCGGGAGCACCGGTGACCGCGGTGCAAGTGGTGGGGGAGGCGTGAGCGCCCCGGGCGGTACGGGTGGCGCGAGTACTGCGGATGGTACGGGTGGCGCGAGTACTGCGGGCGGAGCCGGAGCTGCGGTGGCTCCCAGGGCTCAACGGCCGTTCGCGTAGCCGACGGGCAGCAGGGTGCGCAGCGGCGCGACGCTGTCCTCGGCGGGGAGGTCGGCGGGGCCGGTGCGGGTGAGGGCGGCGAGGGTGAAGGCGGTGGCGGCGGCCCAGGCGTCCTCGGCGCGCGGCAGCAGGAAGTGCCCGGCGCCCGCGAGTTCGTAGCGGCGCAGCGCGGTCACCGTCCGGGCCCGCTCGGCGTAGGCGAGGGACTCGGCCGCGCCCGCGTCGCTGCGGTCGCGGTCGCCGTGGATGATCAGCACGTCGCGGCCCGCGAGCTGCTCGACGGGCTCGCCGGTCGGGAGCCAGGGGGCGACGCCGGTGACGGCGACCACGTTGCGGTGGCCGGCGGCGCGGAACGCGGCCCGGCCGCCGAGCGAGTTGCCGAACAGCGCGACCGGCACGTCCCCGTGCTCGCGGCGCAGCTCCTCCAGGGCCCACAGCGTGTCGACCAGGGTGTCGGCCGCGTCGCCGTTCCAGCCGCGGTAGCGGTAGCGGAGCTGGACCACCTTGACCCCGGCCTCCCGGCCGGCCCCGACCAGGCGGCGGGCGGGGGAGTGCAGGGTCAGCGCCGCCAGCCGGGAGGCCCGGCCGTGGCCGGTCACCGCGCCGCCGGGCAGCATCAGGACGACGGCCCGCACGGGCGTCCCGGCCGGGTGCTCCGAGAGGGTCCGCAGTTCGGGGGTGCGCTGCCGGTTCTTGGTGGTGTCCATGGCCTGTCTCCTGGTCCTGTCGTTCCGTCGGTTCGGTCCGTCGTTCCGTCAGGCTCCATTCTGGGAAAGGACACCCCCCGGCACCCAGTGTCTGCCCTCCATGACGGGACAGGACAAATGTCATGCCGGGAGCGTGCAGGGACTCCGCCCGTGGTCGGACGGGCCGTCCGGTCCGGGGCGGGTGCTGTGGCACGATGGCGGGGCCAGCAGATCCAGGTACTGTCCCGAGGAGTGCGCCGATGCCCGCCGCCGACCCGATGCCCGCCGCCACGACGACCGACGCGGTGTCCGACGTGACGGCCGATGCGGTGTCCGATGCGGTGTCCGATGCGGTGTCCGACGTGACGGCCGACGTGACGACCGAAATGGCGGCCGACGCCGCTGCCGAGCCGCGTTTCCGGGCCGCCGTCGCGGCGGACGTGCCGGCGCTGGTTGCGCTGGTGGAGTCGGCGTACCGGGGCGAGGCCAGCCGGGTGGGCTGGACCACCGAGGCGGACCTGCTGGACGGGCGGCGCACCGATGAGGAGGGCGTGGCCGAACTGATGGGCCGCCCCGACTCGCTGGTGCTGGTCGCCGAGCTGGCGGGCGCCCCGGTGGCCTGCTGCCACCTGGAGCGTCGCGGCGGCGCCGGGTACTTCGGGATGTTCGCGGTGTCCCCCGCCGCGCAGGGCGGGGGACTGGGCCGCCGGGTGCTGGCCCGGGCCGAGGAGTGGGCCCGGACCGAGTGGGGCGCCGACCGGATGGAGATGACCGTCATCGAGCAGCGCGCCGACCTGATCGCCTGGTACGAGCGGCGGGGCTTCGCCCGCACCGGCGAGTTCGAGCCCTTCCCCTACGGCGACGAGCGCTTCGGCGTCCCGCTCCGCCCCGACCTGCGCTTCGCCAAGCTCAGCAAGTCGCTGCACCCGTAGGGGAATTGACGGTCCGTCACCAGGGGGACGGGGCGGGCGGCGGGACCACCGGCGGGCGGTCGTCGCAGGTGATCGTGTTGGGCAGCTCCCAGGCGGCCAGCCAGTCGCCGGTGGTGCCGCCGCCCGAGTTGCCGCCGAGGTCGGTGACCGAGAACTCCGAACCGGCCGGGGTGAAGTGGAAGGTGCCGCAGTTGTTGACGCCGACCGCGCCGACGTTGCGGGCCCGGACGTTCCGGAAGCTCGCCGATCCGGCCGTCCGGGCGCTCAGCACCGAGGTGCCGGTGCCGTCCACCAGCACGTCCTCGAACGCCAGCTTGGACAGCTTGTACCGGTCCTTCACGCCCCAGTCGGCGACCGCCATGATCGCGTTGTAGGTGGAGTCGAGGTAGTGGTCGCCGGTGACCCGGACGTCGGCGTCGATGTCCCGGTCCAGCACCTCGAACCAGATCGCGCCGAGGCCGATGTTCCAGTTCAGCTCGTACGTCCCGGCCCGGACCGTGGTGTTGTCGGTGAAGTGCAGGTACCCGGCGAACGGCTCCGCGCCGAACCGGGAGCCGGCGTGCAGGCCGGAGCCCTCCCGGACCGGGTCGGCGACCAGGTTGCCCGAGACGGTGATGTCGGTGCCGCCGTACACCGCGATGCCGTTGGCCAGGGTCGGCGACTGCACCGTGTTGCGGTCCACGACGACCCGGGCGTCCGCGGTCTTCTCCGACCAGAGCGCGATGCCGTCGTCGCCGGTGTTGCGGACGAAGTTGCCGCGGATCACCGAGTCGGTCACGCCGGTGTGGAAGTTGATGCCGTCCGCGATCTGGTCGGCGATCCGGTTGTCCGCGACCGTCAGGTTCTTCATCGGGCCGTCCAGCCAGATGCCGACCTTGGTGTGGTGGATGTACAGGTTCTCGATCGTGGAGTCGCTGAACGCCCCGCCGACGCCGTTCACCTGGTCGGTGTCGATCCGCTCCCGGACGTCGCCCTCGATCGCGAAGCCGGACAGGTGCACGTTCCGGCTGCCGCCCTGCACCGCGTCCTTGCCGTACAGGCCGACGCCGGTGTGCACCGACCCGTCCGGGGCCGGAGTGGAAAGCGCTTTCTCGCTGCCCTTCAGCACGGTGTACCAGCTGCCCGCGCCGACCACCGTCACGTCGTCGACCACCAGGTGCCGGTTGACCTGGAACACGCCCGGCGGCAGGTAGACCGGCACCCGCAGCAGCTTCGCCAGCGCGATCGACCGGTCGATCGCATCCGCCGAGTCCCGCCGCCCCGTCGGGTCCGCGCCCAGCGCCAGCACGTTGACCGCCCGCACCTCCACGTGCGGGGCCGCGACCAGCTCCGAGTCCAGCAGGTCGATCGCCGCCCACGGCACCTGCGACCCGGCCGGCAGGGTCAGCCGCACCTTGTCGCCCGCCCGGTGGGTGCGGCCCAGCAGCAGCCGCTGCTCGTCGTACATGTGGCCCGGCCGGAACGGCTTGGCGATGCTCGGCGCGGGCGTGGTCGCGGCCGGGACGCACCCGCACTCGGTGATCCACCAGTCCGGGTGCAGCAGGTCCGCGGCCGGGTCGTTGGTGAACGGGTACTGGTTGTACAGCCAGGAGAACCGGCTGGTCATCGGGAGCGCCTGCCGGTCCTTCCCGTTGACGGTGACGTCCAGCGGCGCGCTGAGGCCGCCGCCGCCCGCCGCGTCCGGCAGGCTGTACCGGACGGTGATCGCGTCGGCGTCCTTCGGCAGCGTGAACTCCACGTACTGACCGGGCGTCAGCTTCACCGCGCTCCGGCCCGACGCCTCCGCGGCGAGGGTGTACGCGGTGCGGTCGGCGGCGATCACGCTGCCGGTGGTGGCGGCCCGCTCGGCCTCCTGCTCCTGGAAGACCACCGGCGCGCCGCGCCCCGCGGACAGCGCCGGGTCGATCCCGGCCCGGGTCGCCGCCGGGCTCCCGGCGGACGAGGACGCGGCGGCCTGTGCGGTCGGCGCGCCGCACAGCGCCACCCCGAGGCCCAGCACGGAGGCGACCACCACCGACCCGGCCCGGGCCGCCCGGGACGGCACCCGGCGGGCGGGTGCGGCGGCTCCGGCGGGTCTGACGGGGAAGGACGGGGACGGGGGCACGGCGGCAGAAGTCATCGGGGCTCGGCTCTCTGGGGCGTGGCGGAGGTGGGTGGCCCGGACGCTCACGGGCGGCGGCACGACACGGTGAAGGTGAGCCGACAGTAGAAGGCCGCGCAGCGCCCCACAAGAGGCGCTGCGCGGAAATTTCTCGCTGATGTCAGATTTTTGCGGAGCTGGTGTCGTTCATTGCAGCTCGGCCGCTTCGGCGGCTTCGGCCGAACGCCCCGCCGCCCACTCCACGTACCGGCCGGACTCCCGGGTCAGCCCCATCAGGAACCACAGCACCACCGCCGTTTCGTCGCCCCAGCCGAGCACCGGGATGAAGTCCGGCACCGCGTCGATCGGGCTGACGAAGTACACCGCCACCGCGAACGCCAGCAGCAGCAGCTTGCCCGGCCCCACGCCCGGGTAGCGCCCCGTCAGCGCGTCCCGCACCAGGCGCGGCAGCGCCCACAGCCGGGCTGCCAGCCCCGGCGCCCCCGGCCGCCTGGTCTCCCGGTACAGCCCCCACGCCGACCGGCCCACGGCCACCCCGTCCAGCCCCCTGACCCGCGCCGACGCCTTCGACCCCTTCGACCCCTTCGACCCCTTCGACGCCTTGCCCTTGCTGCTCACGCGGCCCTCCCGAAGCCCACCCTGCGACTTCCTCCACGGTACGGGAGCGCGCGGCTCCGGTCGGGTTCCGTGCCGGACCGCGACCCGGTCGTGACGAGACCGGGTCGAAAGCCCTCCGGGGCGGCGGAAAACCCGTTGCACTCCCGGTGATCTCCGTGGGAGGGTTCAGCCGCGCACAGCACGTGCGCACCCGCTCGTACGCACCCGTTCGTACGTGCTCGTACACGCTCGCACCGAAGGAACGAAGTCCATGAACTCGGCGTCCCCCAGCGGCCGCCGGCGGCACTGAACGGCCTGCCCCTTCCCGGCAGTCGTTCGCCACGCCCCACGGCGGCCCCACGACGCGGTGCACCACGCACCGCCGCCCTCCCCTGCCCTGCGCGGGGACGGCCCGACAACGCACGCGCGGCCACCCGATCCGTCCGGAACGGCGGGATCGCGCTCCACCATGTCACCACGTGAGGTCACCACCACCATGGACACCCAGGTCCAGAGCTTTGCCGTCGCCAACCTCCGCCGTCGACCCGTGGTCGTCGAGACCGGGGGCTTCGTGGCGGGATTCGACCCCGACACCACCAGCCCGTACATCAACTACGCGACCCCGCTGCCCGGGACCACCCCGACCGGCGAGGACGTCGCCGCCCTGGTCGCCGCCTTCCGCGAGCGCGGGCTCAAGCCCCGGCTGGAGTTCGCGCCGAACGCGGCACCCGCCGTCGAACCCGCCCTCCGCGCGGCCGGGTTCGGCACCGAGGCGGTCCACGCGTACCTGGTCTGCACCCCGGCCACGCTGGTCGTCCCGGCACCGGCACCCGTGGTGGAGGCCCCCGGATCGGACGAGGACTTCACCGCCGTCGACGCCGCCCTGGCAGAGGCGTTCAGCGGGGAGTTCGCCTCCTCGCCGGAGGGCGCGGCCCGGCTGCGCCGCCTGGAGCGGGACGGCGGGGCGGTCCGCTTCGTCCGGGCCCCCGACGGCGGCTGCGCGGGCGGGGCGTGCTGCTCCGCACCGGCGGTCGGCACCTCGGAACTGGCGGGCGTGGGCACCAGGCCCGCCCACCGCGGCCGGGGCATCGCCGCCGCGGTCACCGCCGAACTCGCCGGGACGATGTTCGCCCGCGGAGCCCGGTCGGTCTGGCTGGAGTACTCGGGCGAGGGCTCCCGCCGCGTCTACGAGCGGGTGGGCTTCCGCCCCGAGGGCACCCGGCTCTACCTCTCGCTGGAGAGCCCGGAGAGCTGAGGCGCCTCTCGGCCCCCGGGCCCGCCGCCGTTGCCCGGCCCGGCGGCCCCGGGAGACCGGCGGCTGCCCCGGGGCTCAGCCCGCCAGCTGCGCCTCGATCGCGGCCACCAGCTCCGCCGACTCCGGCTCGGTGCGCGGACGGAACCGGCCGACCACCTCGCCGTCCGCCGAGACCAGGAACTTCTCGAAGTTCCACTGCACGTCCCCGGCCTCGCCGGTGGCGTCCGCGACCTCGGTCAGCCGCGCGTACAGCGGGTGCCGGCCCGCGCCGTTCACCTCGATCTTCTCGAACAGCGGGAACGACACCCCGTACGTGGTCGAGCAGAACTCCTGGATCTCCTCGGCCGACCCCGGCTCCTGCCCCATGAACTGGTTGCACGGGAACCCGAGCACCGTGAACCCGCGCTCCCCGTACGTCTTCTGCAGGTTCTCCAGCCCCGTGTACTGCGGCGTCAGCCCGCACTTCGAAGCCACGTTCACCAGCAGCAGCACCTTGCCACGGTGCTCCGCCAGCGAGGACGCCCCGCCCGCGAGCGTGCCGATCGGAACCTCGAACAACGAATCCGCCATGCCGGACCCTGCCTTCCCGAAACGATGCCCGACCCCGTGGCCGGAACCCGCACGATCAACAACCAACGCCCCCGAACCTACTCCCACCCGCCCCCGGACGCGGGCGGCCGGGAGGGGGAACGGCGCGGGCGCGCAATTGACACGCCGTCAATCACGAAACAGCCCTGACTACATCCTGCATCCTCCGGGGCCGGTGTGACCGGCCCCACACTGGGCCGACTTCGCCGCAGGGCGGAGCCCCCGACCCGTCGCCCCGCCCCTTCCGGGAGTTGCCCGTGCCCGCTGTCGAGCAGTCCGTAGAGAACCAGGAAGCCCCCGCCGTCCAACGCCTGAAAGCCGGATCGGTCGGCCTGGTCGGCGTGATCTTCATGGCCCTGGCCACCGCCGCGCCGATCACCGCGATGACCGGCAACCTGCCGGTCATCGTCGGTGGCGGCAACGGCGCGCACGCCCCGGCCGGCTTCCTGTTCGTGATGCTGGTGCTGATCGTCTTCACCGTCGGCTACGTGGCGATGGCCCGTCACATCACCACCGCCGGCGCGTTCTACGGCTTCGTCTCGCACGGCCTCGGCCGGGTCGTCGGCATGGCGTCCGGCCTGCTCGCGGTCCTCGCCTACGTGGTGTTCGAAGCCTCGATCGTGGGAATCTTCGCCTACTTCGCGCAGCAGGCGGTCGACGCCCAGTTCGGCCTGGACCTGCCCTGGCAGGTGTACGCGCTGCTGATGCTGGCGATCACCGCCGTCCTGTCGTACTTCGACCTGGAGGTCGCCTCCAAGGTGCTCGGCGTGTTCCTGGTCGGCGAGGTGGTGATGCTCGGCCTGCTCGCGGGCGCGGTGCTGGCGCACGGCGGCGGCCCGCACGGCCTGGAGCTGTCCTCGCTGAACCCGACCGGAGCGTTCGCGGGCGTCAACGCCGGCGTCGGCCTGTTCTTCTGCTTCTGGTCGTGGATCGGCTTCGAGTCGACGGCGATGTACGGCGAGGAGTCCCGCAACCCGAAGCGGATCATCCCCCGGGCCACTCTGCTCGCCGTCGTGGTGCTCGGCGTGCTGTACACCTTCGTGGCCTGGATGGTGCTGGCCGGCAACGGCTCCGAGAAGGCCCTCGGGACGGCCGTCTCCGCCAACCCGCTCGACCTGTTCCTCGACCCGGCCCGGCAGTACCTCGGCAGCTGGGCCGTCACCGCCTTCCAATGGTTGATGGTCACCAGCGCGTTCGCCTGCGGCATGGCCTTCCACCAGTGCGCCTCCCGCTACCTCTACGCGATCGGGCGTGAGGGCTTCCTGCACCCGGCGCTCGGCCGCACCCACCCCCGGCACGGCTCCCCGTACGTCGCCTCCTTCACCCAGACCGGCATCGCGCTGGCCGTGGTCGGCAGCTTCTGGGCGGCCGGGCAGGACCCGTACGTCAGTCTCTACACCCTCACCGCGATCCTCGGCACCCTCGCCCTGCTGGTGGTGCAGACGCTCTGCTCCTTCTCGGTGATCGTGTACTTCCGCCGTCACCACCCCGGCTCCCGGCACTGGTTCCGGACCTTCACCGCGCCGCTGCTGGGCGGGCTCGGCATGCTCGCCGCCATCGCGCTGCTGATGATCAACCTGGACACCGCCGCGGGCGCCGCCTCGAAGATCTTCTTCTTCAAGCTGATCCCGTGGATCGTCGCCGCGGTCTTCCTCGGCGGCATCGCGCTCGCCCTCTACATGCGGGCCAAGCATCCCGCGAAGTACGAGGTGATGGGCCGGCTGGTGGTCGAGAACGCGCAGGAGCGCAGCGACGACGACGAGCCCGTCCCCGCCCAGGCCTGACCCGACCCGCCCCCACCCGCTGCAGAGAAGGGCCTTCCCCCCATGGCACGCACCCCCCACGCCGGACGGTTCAAGCAACTGATGGCCGACCGGGCCGCAGCCGAGCGCCTGCGGATGCCGGTCGTCGAGTACCAGGGCCTGCGCGACGAGGCCCGGGCCGAGCCGGACGGCGTCTCCCGCCGCACCCTGCTCGGCCGGGCCGCCGCGCTCGGCCTCGGCCTGACCGCCGCCTCCGGGGTCGCTCCCCGGGCGCACGCCGCCACCGTCACCAAACCGATCACCGGCAACCCCCGGATCGCGATCATCGGCGCCGGCATCTCCGGCCTGAACGCCGCCCTCACCCTCGCCGACAAGGGCGTCGCCGCGACCGTCTACGAGGCCAACCCGACCCGGATCGGTGGCCGGATGTTCTCCGGCGGCAGCCCCGCCAACCCCGGCCTGTGGAACCAGGGCCAGGTCTCCGAATGGGGCGGCGAACTGGTCGACACCGGCCACCACGCGATCAAGGACCTCTGCCAGCGCTTCGGCCTCGGCCTGACCGACGTCGCCGCCGACCTGCCGCCCGGCGCCGAGGGCGTCTTCCACTTCAACGGGCACTACTACCCGAAGACCCAGGTCGACAACGACTTCAAGCAGATCTGGCAGGCCGTCAAGAACGACGTCCAGGCCGGCGGCTCCGCCCCCACCTGGAACAGCCACAACGCCGCCTCGGTCGCCCTCGACAACCTGTCGATCCGCGACTGGATCAACTCCCGGGTGCCGGGCGGGGTCTCCAGCGACCTCGGCGCGCTGCTCGACTGCGCCTACGCCGTCGAGTACGGCGCCGACACCACCGCGCAGTCCTCGTACGCGATGCTGGTGATGATCTCCTGGCAGTCCAGCCCCGGGAACTTCTCCATCTGGGGCGGTTCCGACGAGCGCTGGCACATCACCGGCGGCAACGACCAGGTCCCGCACGCCATCGCGGACGCCCTGCCGGCCGGCACCGTGAAGCTCGGCCACACCCTGCAGGCCGTGGTCAAGAACGCCGACGGCAGCCAGAACCTCACCTTCGCGCTGGACGGCGGCGGCACGAAGACCGTGGTCGCCGACCACACCGTCCTGGCCGTCCCGCTGCCGATCCTGCAGGGCCGCGTCGACCTGTCGAAGGCCGGCCTCGACCCGATGATGAAGGGCGTCCTCGCCAACATGCGGATGGGCGCCTGCACCAAGCTCAACATGCAGTTCACCAAACGGAGTTCGTGGTCCGGGACCGGCGCGTGGGACGGCGTCTCGAACGGCGAGTGCTTCGCCGACCTGCCGTACCAGCAGGCCTGGGACGTCACCCGCGGCCAGGTCGGCGGCAACGGCATCCTGGTCCAGTACGGCGGCGGCAGCCCCGCCCGCAGCCTCACCCCGCCGACCGCCTTCAGCACCGCGTCCACCGCGTACACCCGCAACCTGGTGGACGACTACCTGAGCCAGATCGACAGCGTCTGGCCCGGCACCAGGGCCGCCTGGAACGGCAAGGCCACACTCTCCGCCTGGCACCTCAACCCGTACTCGTACGGTGCCTACTCGTACTGGCCGGTGGGCTACCTCACCACCTACGCGGGCTACGAGGGGACTGCCCAGGGCACCCTGCACTTCGCGGGCGAGCACACGTCGTACGACTTCCAGGGCTACATGAACGGCGGCGCGGTCGAGGGCGCCCGGGCCGCGGCGGAGGTGCTCTCCGCGCTCGGGGCCTGACCCGCCCCCTGGAGGCCTCGCCGCGCCCGGATGTCCGCCGGACGGTGGACGGTGCCGGGCGCGGCGGCACCGGCGTGGTGCGATGGGCGGGACGGCGGGGGTGCGACGGCGAACGAACGGACGGACGGCGATGACCGGCTACACCGACCTGCGGGCGGTCTTCCTCAACTGCACGCTCAAGCGCTCGCCCGAGCGCAGCCACACCCAGGGCCTGATCGACATCAGCGCGGGCATCCTCCGGCACCAGGGCGTGCAGGTCGAGGAGATCCGCGCCGTCGACCACGACATCGCCACCGGCGTCTGGCCCGACATGACCGAGCACGGCTGGGAGACCGACGAGTGGCCGGTCCTCTACTCGCAGATCATGAACGCCGACATCCTGACCCTGGCCGGCCCGGTCTGGCTGGGGGACAACTCCTCGGTGATGAAGCAGGTGATCGAGCGGCTGTACTCGTGCTCGTCGCTGCTCAACGAGCGCGGCCAGTACGCGTACTACGGGCGGGTCGGCGGCTGCCTGATCACCGGGAACGAGGACGGTGCCAAGCACTGCGCGATGAACGTGCTCTACAGCCTGCAGCACCTCGGCTACGTGATCCCGCCGCAGGCCGACGCGGGCTGGGTCGGTCCGGCCGGGCCGGGGCCGTCGTACCTGGACGAGGGCTCGGGCGGGCCGGAGAACGACTTCACCAACCGGAACACCACCTTCATGACCTGGAACCAGCTGCACTTGGCCCGGATGCTCAAGGACGCCGGCGGCATCCCCGCCCACGGCAACCAGCGCTCCGCGTGGGACGCCGGCTGCCGCTTCGACTTCGAGAACCCCGAGCACCGGTAGCCGGGGCGGCGGGGCGCGCCGGTGGGGAACCGAATTTGTCCTGAGGTCGGAGTGGGGTAGAGTCGTGTTCACCGACGCGGGGTGGAGCAGCTCGGTAGCTCGCTGGGCTCATAACCCAGAGGTCGCAGGTTCAAATCCTGTCCCCGCTACGAAGAGTCCGGCCCGGAGAGTTCAACTCTCCGGGCCGGATTTGTTGTTGGGCCCCTCACGGGGCCCGTCGGATGGTCCGGGACGGTGGTCGATGGGCGGGAACGGGCGGGCGGCGAGTCGGACGGCGGTGCTGGTCTGCCAGGGGCGGGCCGCGGCGGACGGCAGGTTCGCGGTGGGGCGGTTCGCGGACCCGGTGGCGGTCCGGCTGCTGCGGGCGGAGGAGCGCGGGCCGGTGGCCGAGGTCCGGGCCGGGACGCCGCCGGAGGGTCTGCGGGCGCGCGGCGGGTACGAGGGCGTGCGGGCCTGCGCGGAGGTCCTGGTGCCCCGGACGGTGGCCCTCGACGATGCCCTGAGGTCCCGTCCGGCCGGTCAACTCGTGGTTCTGGGGGCCGGGTTGGACAGCAGGGCCTGGCGGCTGGCGGCCCTCGCCGGGACGGACGTGTGGGAGGTCGACCACCCCGCCTCGCAGCAGGACAAGCGGGCCCGGCTGGCCGAGCAGGGCGGTGAACTGCCGGTGGTGGCCAGCTCGGTGCGCTTCGTGCCGGTGGACTTCGCGGTGGACGACCTCGGACGGGCGCTGGCCGCCGCCGGGCACGACGCCGCGGCTCCGACGACCTGGCTGTGGGAGGGCGTGGTCCCCTACCTGACCCGGGACCAGGTGCACGGCACCCTGGCGGCGCTGGCCGCCCGCAGCGCGCCCGGCAGCGCGCTCCTCGCCAACTACCAGGCGCCGTCCGCCCGAGCGAGGGCCGGTCGGTTGCTGGCGGGTCTGCTGGGCGACCCGGCCACGGCGGGCGAGCCGTGGCGGTCCCTGTGGCGGCCGCGGCAGTGGGCCGCCGCGCTCGCCCGGCACGGCTTCCGGGTGGATTCCGACCAGGACCTGCGCGCCCTCGCCGCCGGCCTGGACACCCCGACCACGGCCGCCGCCTCCCTCCGCTCTGGCCGCGTGGCCGTCGCCGCGCGCCCCTGAGTCGGGCGGATGTCGGGGCGGATCTCGGGGCGGATTCGGACGTCGGGTCCGTCGGGCACGGGGGAGGGGTGCCGCTGCGCGGGCCGACGGCGTCGCCGTGCGTCCCGAACCCCGCCGGGGCGACGAGGGCTGTCCGCCGCCCCGGCGGGGAGGGGTCAGACCCGGACTTCGGGTTCGTTCGGGGCGGGGGTCGGGGCCGTGTCCGGGGTGGGGGTGCGGCGGGGGGTGAGGCGGGTGGCGAGGGGTTCGGTCCAGCGGGCGGCGAGGGGGCCGATGACGACGAGGAGGAGGACGTAGGCGGTGGCGAGGGGGCCGAGGGAGGGTTCGATGCCTGCGGTGACGGCCAGGCCGGCGATGACGATGGAGAACTCGCCGCGGGCGACCAGCGCGCCGCCCGCGCGCCAGCGTCCGGGGGTGGCGATGCCGGCCCGGCGGGCGGCCCACCAGCCGGTGGCGATCTTGGTGAGGGCGGTGGTGACGGCCAGCGCGAGGGCGGGCAGCAGGACCGGCGGGATGCTGGCGGGGTTGGTGTTGAGGCCGAAGAACACGAAGAAGACGGCGGCGAACAGGTCGCGCAGCGGGCTGAGCAGGGTGTGCGCGCCCTCCGCGGCCTCGCCGGACAGCGCGATGCCGACCAGGAACGCGCCGACCGCCGCCGAGACCTGGAGCTGCTGGGCGATCCCGGCGACCAGCAGGGTCAGGCCGAGCACCACCAGCAGCAGCTTCTCCGGGTCGTCGTGCGAGACGAAGCGGGAGATCAGCCGGCCGTAGCGGAGCGCGACGAACAGCACGACCCCGGCGGTGCCGAGCGCGACGGCCAGGGTGACGCTGCCGACCAGCAGTCCGGCCCCGGCCAGCAGCGCGGTGAGGATCGGCAGGTAGACGGCCATCGCCAGGTCCTCCAGCACCAGGATGCTGAGGATCACCGGCGTCTCCCGGTTGCCGAGCCGCCCGAGGTCGCCGAGCACCTTGGCGATCACGCCGGAGGAGGAGATCCAGGTGACGCCGGCCAGCACGGTGGCCGCGACCGGCCCCCAGCCCAGCAGCAGCGCCATCGCCGCGCCGGGCAGCGCGTTGAACGCGAAGTCGACGATCCCGGCCGGGTACTGGGTCTTCAGGTTGGTGACCAGGTCGGCGGCGGTGTACTCGAGGCCGAGCATCAGCAGCAGCAGGACCACGCCGATCTCGGCGCCGGTGGCGACGAACTCGCCGCTGGCGCTCAGCGGCAGCAGGCCGCCCTGGCCGAAGGCGAGGCCGCCGAGCAGGTAGAGCGGGATCGGGGAGAAGCCGTAGCGGGAGGCCAGTCGGCCGAGCAGCCCCAGCGTCAGGATGATGGCGCCGAGTTCGATGAAGACGGTGGCGGTGTGCAAGCGTTCACTCCCGTCCGAGGATCAGGGATGCGGCGTCCACGCCCTCGCGGGTGCCGATCAGGATCAGGGTGTCGCCGCCGGCCAGCCGGAAGTCCGGCGCGGGCGACGGGACGGCGCCGGTGCGGCGCAGCACGGCGACGATCGACACGCCGGTGTCGGTGCGCATCCGGGTCTCGCCGAGGGCCCGGCCGTTCCAGTGCGAGGAGCCGGACAGTTCGATCCGCTCGGCGACCAGGCCGAGGCCGGAGGTGTGCAGCACGTTGGGGCTGTGGTGGTCCGGCGTCAGGGCGTCGACCAGCGCGGCGGACTCACTCTCCGTCAGGTGCAGCGAGTGCGCGCAGGCGTCCGGGTCCTCGCGGCGGTAGGTGTTCAGGGTGCGGGTGCCGTCCCGGTGCGCGATCACCGAGACGTGTCGGCGTTCTCGGGTGGTCAGGTCGTACTGCACGCCGATGCCGGGCAGCGGGGTCGATTGCATGCGGGGGACGGGCACGGGGCATCCCTTCGGGGCGCAGGTCGGGGCGGTGTCCCCACCCTTTCAGGACGGACCCGGAATGGTAAAGGTCAAACAAAGGTAAAGAGCCGGACAAGTCGGGTGATGTTCCCCACGTGCGACGGGTGTGCGCCGAAGGGCTGTCGGTCGTCGGCCGCGGCGGGCACAATCGGGCCATGACGATCACCGGGGGAGCGCCGCCGAAGCCCAACTCGCCTGCCCGGCTGGGCTCCGGGCTGCTCACGGGCGGCGTGATCGGGGCCTCGCTGGCCGCCTTCGTCGGCGCCGGGATCGCCGAGAGCTTCCGGCTGCTCTTCCTCGCCCTCGGGCTGTCCCTGGGCTACGCGCTGCTGTTCTTCCTGGCCACCGCGCCGGGCCGGGCCCGCCGCCGGGCCACCGCCCCGCACACGGCGCTGGCGATGATCGAGGAGGCGACGCCCGTCCCGGGCCGCGACGAGCGGGGCACCGCCGTGCCGGTGTGCTTCGTCCTCACCGTCGCCCCGGACGACGCCCCCGCCCGCCGGGTCGAGATCCGGCAGGACGTCCACGTCTCCGCCCTCCCCGAGCACCGGCCGCGCGGCATCGTGGTGGTCGACTACCCGCCGGACCGCCCCTGGCAGGTGCGGATCGTCACCCGCCCCACCCCCGCGTGGGAACGCCGCGCCGCCGAGGCCCGGTTGGACTCGGTGCCCGGCCCGGCGCTGAAGGGCGACGCGGACGAGAGCTCCGCGGCCGGCTGGCTCACCCTGCTCGGGGTGCTGCTCGGCGCGGCCGCCGTGCTGCTGCTCTGCCGGGCCGAACTCTTCGGCCCCGCAAGGGAGCCGGCCCCGGCCACGACGACCACGACGGCCACGACGACCACGACGACCACGACGACCACGACGGTGTCGGCCACCGGGACGGCCACCCTCGGCCCGGACGGATCGATGCTCACCGAAGGCCAACTCCGGCTCACCATAGAGGCGTTGACCAGGGGCGGCAGCGGACGGCGGGCGCTCACCCTGGTCGCGCAGGAACGGACGCTGACCGTGGTGTACGTCCCCGAGGGCGTGCCGGTCGGCGGCTTCGACCTCGACGCGCTGCCCTGCGAGCGCGTCCCCGAGCTGGTCCGGCAGGCCGCCGACGGCCTCGGGGAACTGCGCGGCTGGCAGCTGACCGCCGAGGCCGCCACCGGCCCGCTCACCCTCCGGGTGGTGGCGACCGGCGCCGCCGGGACGGCCGTGCTGACCGCCGACGGCCAGGGCAACATGCTGCAGAAGGTGGGGAGTTGAGCATGGAGATGAGCTGGGAGCGGTTCCTCCAGCTGTGGTGCGGCCTGTGGCTCGCGGTCGCCCTCGGCCGGACCCTGCAGTCGCTGCTCGGCCTGACCGCGGAGCAGCGCGCCGTCCGGTACACCGGCCGGATCGACCGGGTCGGCGAACTCCGGCACGGCGGCTCCGCCGAGGGCGGCATCCCGGTGGTCGTCGGCTACGGGGACGCCCCGCCCGTCACCGTCACCAACGACGGCACCCAGGGCGAGCGCGGCGAGCCGATCACCACGGCCTGGGTCGGCCGCGAGGTCGGCGTCGTCCACCCGCCCCGGCGCCCGCACGCCCACCGCTTCACCACCTCCGCCGAACCGCCCGGCCGGGGCCTCGGGTGGGCCGCCTTCGCGCTCTTCCTCGCCTACGCCGGCGCGGTCGCCCTCGTCGCGGTCGAACGGGCCTGGCCCTGGGCGCTGATCGGCTCCGGCGGCCCGCTCGCGCTCTGGGGCCTGGTCCAACTCCCGGTGATGCTGCGGGAGAAGAGCGAACACCTGCGCCGCCTCGACCGGATGGAGGCCGTCCCCGGCCGGATCACCGCCGTGCTGCGCGACGTCAGCATCGACCAGGACGACGGCCAGGCCGTGACCACCCTCACCCCCGTCCTGGTCTTCACCACCCGCGCCGGACAGGCCGTCACCGCCCACTGCACCACCCACCTCCCCCGCACCGAGGGCGTCCGGGGCCGCGAGGTCACCGTCCACCACGACCCCGCCGACCCCGCCGACTTCACCCTCGACCCGGACGCCGACCGCCGCGCCCGGAGCTCCGACGTCACCGTCCTGGCCATCGCCGTCCTGCTGCTGGCCGGCACGGCGGTGGTGGGCGTCCTGCTGCTCTGACGGCCTGCTCTGACGGCCTGCTCTGACGGCGGCGGCGCCGAAAAGCCTTCGACGGCCCGGCCGTTCACTGCTAGGTTCGCCTGCGCCGGAGCGGTGCCCCACCGACGCGTCACCGAGCGGGTGGGGTCCACGGCTGCCGGGAGCGCGTTCCGTCACGTCCCCACCGGGCCGCCGACCGGGCCGGCCGCGGCCGCCGACGGCCCGGACCGCCGCCCAACTCCGGAGTCCGCCCGTCATGCAGAGCAGCACCGCACCGAGCACCACGGCGCAGAGCACCACGGCGCAGAGCGCCGCACCGAGCGCCACCGCCCGCACCGACCGCCCGCTGAGCCTGCTGGTGCTGGGCGGCACGCGTTTCCTGGGCCGCGCCTTCGTCGAGGCCGCCCTGGCCGAGGGCCACCGGGTGACGCTGTTCAACCGCGGCCTGACCGCGCCCGGGCTGTTCCCCGAGGCGGAGACCGTCCTCGGCGACCGCACCGCGGACCTGTCCGCGCTCGACGGCCGCCACTGGGACGCCGTCGTCGACGTCGCGGGCTACGAGCCCGAGGTGGTCCGCCGCTCGGTGACGGCCCTCGGCGGGCGGGTCGGCCGGTACGTCTTCGTGTCCACCCTGTCGGTCTTCGCCGACCACAGCACCGTGCAGGACGAGGACGGCGAACTGCTCGACCTCGACGCGGACCCGCCGCCCCACCAGCTGTACGGGGCCCGCAAGGCCGCCTGCGAGCGGATCGTGCTGGACGCCTGCGGCGACCGCGCCAGCATCGTGCGCCCCGGCCTGATCGTCGGCCCGCACGACCCGACCGACCGGTTCCCGTACTGGCCGCGCCGCTTCCGGCGCGGCGGCCGGGTGCTGCTCCCCGGCGACCCGGCCGACGCCGCCCAGTTCATCGACGCCCGCGACGTGGCGGCGTGGATGCTCGACTGCATCGGCACGGGCCGCGGCGGCGTGTACAACGTCACCGGCCGGACCCTCCCGTTCGGCGAGTTCTTCGACGCCTGCCGGGCCCTGGTCAACCCCGACGCGGAACCGGTCCGGATCGGCACCGCCGCCCTGCTGGCGGCCGGCGTCGAGCCGTGGATGGGCGTCCCGATGTGGATCGGCGACCCCGCCTGCGTGGCCATCAACCGGATCGACGTCTCCCGCGCCCTGGCCGCCGGCCTGACGCTCCGCCCGCTCGCCGAGACCCTCGCCGACACCCTCGCCTGGGACACCGCCCGCGGCGGCCCGGCCCCCGGCGCGGAGGGGCTCACCGAGGCGGAGGAGCAGCGGCTGCTGCGCGAACTGGCGTGACGCCCCGCTAACCTGGACGGCCATGTGCTACCACGCGTTCAACGGCGCCCTCTCGCACTACGTGTGCGTCGGGTGCCGGCTGTCCTTCAAGGGCGGCACGTTGTCGACCCGGCGGACCTGCCCCGAGTGCCGGGGCGGACTCGCCTTCGCCGGGTACGACTTCGCCGCCCCCCGACGGCGGGACACCCGGGCCTGGTCGGTGGTCGCCGCCGTCCTCGCCGAGGGCCTGACCTACGACCACCGCCCCGGCTGCGGCTGCACGTACCTCCCGTCCTTCCGCCCCCGGACCAGGGCGCAACTGCGGGCCCGGCAGCGGGTGGCGCGGGCGTCCGGCCTGCCGCTGGCGGTGACCCTGGCCCGGCGCGACCCGGCCACGCCGGAACTCCGCGACGAACCGCCGCCGCCCGCCGCCCGCCGCCCCGCGGGCCGGACGTGAGCCGGAACGGGGCATGAGCGAGGGCGGGGAGGGCCGTGGCGCCGCCGTCACGGCGGCCGGCGGCCGGTCGGTGGCGGGCGGATCGTTCCACGGGGTCGTCGGCACCGGCGACCACATGACGGTGGTGCAGGTCCCGCCGGGCGAGCTGCGCCCGGTCGCCGAGGTCGACGCCCCCGGCCGACTGGTGTCGCTGCCCGCCCGGCACCCCGGCTTCGTCGGCCGGGTGCGTGAACTCGCCGCCCTGGACGAGGCGTTCGGTGCGGCGGGCACCGTGGTGGTGCAGGCGCTGCACGGCCTCGGCGGCATCGGCAAGAGCACGCTGGCCGCGCGCTGGGCGGCCGGGCGCGCCGAGAACCCGGTCTGGTGGATCACCGCGGACAGCCCCGCGGCCCTCGACGCCGGACTGGCCGCGCTGGCGGCCGCCCTGCAACCGGCGCTGGCCCACCTGCCCGCCGAGCAGCTGACGGAACGCGCGGTGCAGTGGCTGGGCGCGCACCGGGACTGGCTGCTGGTCCTCGACAACGTGGCCGAACCGGCGGACGTGGCACCGCTGCTGGCGCGGGTCGCGGGCGGCCGGGTCCTGATCACCAGCCGGCGCTCCTCCGGCTGGCACGACGTGGCGACCCCGCTGGGCCTGGACGTGCTGAGCCCCGCGGAGTCGCTGGCCCTGCTCGGGCGGATCACCGGGGAGGCGACGGCGGCCGACGGCGGCCCCGAACTCTGCGCGGAACTCGGCCACTTGCCGCTGGCGGTCGAGCAGGCCGGGGCGTACGTCGCGGAGACCGGCATCGGCGTGCCCGCGTACCTGCGGCTGCTGGCGGAGCACCCGGCGGAGATGTACGGCGAGACGGCCGAGGGCCGCGACGGCGACCGCACTGTCGCCCGGGTCTGGCGGATCACCCTGGACCGGATCGCGCGGAGCGCCCCGCTCGCGGGCACCCTGCTCAGAACGGTGGCCTGGTGGGCCCCGGACGGCATCCCGCGCACCTTCCTCGCGGGACTCGGCACCCCGATCGAGGTCAACCGGGCGATCGGACGGCTCGCCGCCTACAGCATGATCACGACCGGGGGCGACCACCTCGCCGTCCACCGCCTGGTCCAGGCGGTGGCCCGCACCCCGGACCCGCAGGACCCGCACCGGCGGGCGGAGGACATCGAAGCCGCGCTGCGCACGGCCACCGCGGTGCTGGAGGGCCGGGCCCCCAGGGCGTCCCGCGACCCGGGCGGCTGGCCCCACTGGCGGGCGCTGCTGCCGCACGTCGACGCACTCGCCCGCTGCGCGCCCGCCGGTGCCGACACCTACGCGACGGCCCGCCTCCTGAACGAGGCCGCGCTGTTCCTCAAGAGCCGGGGCGAGTACGTCCGGGCCGTCCCCCACCTCGAGCGCGCACTCGGCCAGGTGGTGCGGTCGCAGGGCGGGACGAGCGTGCCCGCGCTCATGATCCGGAACAACCTCGCCGCCGCCTACCAGGACGTCGGCGACCTGGCGCGCGCGGTCCCGTTGCTGGAGGGGAGCCTCGCCGACCGCGAGCAGGTCTTCGGCGAGGACCACCCCGGCACGCTGACGGCCCGGAACAACCTCGCCACCGCCTACCGGGACGCGGGAGACCTGGCGCGCGCGGTGGCGCTGTTCGAGCGGAACCTCGCCGACGGGCTGCGGGTGCTGGGCGAGGAGCACCTCGACGTGTTCGTGCTGCGCAACAACCTCGCCCTGGTGTACGGGACGACGGGTGATCTCGGCCGGGCGATGCCGCTGCACGAGCGGAACCTCGCGGACCGGGTGCGGGTGCTGGGCGAGGACCACCCCGACACGCTCATGTCGTGCAACAACCTGGCGTACGTCTGCTGGGCGGCCGGTGAGTACGGCCGGGCGGTCTCCCTGCTGCGCCGGGCCGCCACCGGCATGACCCGAGTGCTCGGTGAGGAGCACCCGTATGCGCGCAGGACCCGGGCCAACCTCGCCCGGGCCCTGCGGGACGCGCCCGACCCGGGGTCAGTCCAGGACCAGGTCGGCCCAGACGCGGTGGCCGAGCTGCAGGGGGTCGACGCCCCAGGCGGTGGTGCGGGCGGCCACCCGGCGGAGGCCGGGGCCCGGGACGGCGGGGTCGAAGCCGGGGCCGGCGTCGGTGACGGCGAGGCGGAGACGGTTGGCGGGGAGACGGGTGAGGGTGGCCCGGGCGGGGGTGGCGCCGTGGCGCAGGGCGTTGTCGGCGAGTTCGCGGGCGACGGCGCGCAGGGCGGGGGCGAGGGCGTCGAGCTGCCAGTGCCGGAGGTGGGCGGCGAGCCAGGCGTCGAGTTCGCCGGTGCTGAGGGTGCGGGGAGACAGGGTGAGCGCGGTCGCGGTGCTGTGCACAGGGGTCTCCCGAGGTGAGCCGGTGGACTCCCACCCTGGTCAGGAACGGTGCGGGGAACAATGCGGGGAGGGGACTTTGGGTATCCCCAAAGTCCCCTCCCCGCGGGTCGGGGGACCGGGAGGTCAGGGGGTCTGGACGGTGGCGGTGGCGCCGGGGGCGAGCGGGACGGTGACGTAGCTGTAGGTGGTGCCGTCGACGGTCCTGGTGGTGGCGGCCCGCGCGGTGCCGTCGACCTTCAGGGTGGAGTGACTGCCGGGCAGCCGGGCCTCCCAGCTGTAGGTGTCGGTGCCGCCGGTGTTGCTCAGGGTGGACTTGGTGGTGCCGTCGTGGCGGAGCGCGAAGGTGCTGCGGCCGACGGCGAGGTCGTCGATCTGCAGCCAGCCCATGCCGGTGGGCAGGTGGGGGAGGGTGGCCAGGGTGTGCGCGGGGGCGTTCGGGTCGACGCCGAGCAGGCCCTCGACGGTCTGCGAGACCAGGGTGAAGGAGACCTCGGGGTAGTCGCCGTTGGGGCCCTGCTTGGCGACGACGTGCTGGTCGTCGCGGCGGTCGTAGACGTACCGCATCCACTTCCAGGCGGTGTCGTCGCGCCGGTGGGCGAAGAAGGTGTCGGGGAGGTAGGTGTAGGCCTCGATGTTGGTGGGGCGGTCGGCGCCGGTGGCCTGCTGGTCGATGTAGTCGAGGTAGGCGTCGTTGCGCGGGCCGGGGTCGAGGATCTTCTTCATCGGCATGAACCAGCTGTTCTCCTTGCCCCAGCCGGTGACCGCGGTGCCGTCGGTCCGGTAGCCGCGCACCATCGCGGCGCCCGAACCGGTGCCGCTCCAGGTCGAGTTGAAGTAGCCGCGCAGGTCGGCGGCCTGCTGCGTCCACTGGGCGGAGCGGGCGGTGTCGCCGCGTCCGGCGGCGAGGTCGGCGGCGGCGAGCAGGGCCTGGTACTGGGAGGCGATCGAGTCGCCGGCCTCGGCGAAGTGGTCGTCGCCGGTCTCGTCGTAGCTGGCGGAGCCGGAGAAGATGCCCAGGCCGGTGCCCTCGGCGACGCCGTTGGGCTTGGCGGAGTCGTGCTGGGTGACGAAGTCGGTGGTGGCGTGCTGGTAGTACGACCACAGGGCGGGGTCGGTGACGTAGGCGCTGTCGCCGCTCCAGCGGTACGCCTTGTCGGCCTTCTCGACCAGTTCGAAGGTGGACGGGACCTCGCGGACGAAGTCGGTGGGGCTGTTGTAGTCGATGGACAGGTTGCTGCGGTCGTCGAAGTTCAGTGACCAGACGGGGTAGTAGCCCTGCCCGGCGGTGGCGGTGGCGGCGAACGCGCCCAGCATGGTGCGGTTCTCGGCGTTCAGGCCGAGCACGGCCGCGCCCTCGACCTGGTGCGCGGTGTCGCGGCCGTAGAAGGCGCTGCGGTGCGCGTAGCCGGCCCAGTACGAGGCTTCGTAGGTGGTGCTGCCGATGCCGCCGCTCTGCCGTTCGTCCGCGTTCAACGGGCCTGTGGTGCCGGGGAGTTGCACCCAGCTGCCGGCTTTCTGCTTCGCCCAGTCGAAGAGGGCGGCGACCTTCGGGTCGGAGGAGCTGACCCGGGGGTCGGCGGGGGTGGCGGGGGAGAGCATCACGTCGTCGGCGTTGATCCAGCCGCTGCCGGACTCGAGGGCGATCTCCATCCGGTCGCCGGCGTTCAGGGCGACCCGGGGGACGGTGTAGCGGGTGTAGGTCGGGCGGGACGGCAGGGCGACCGTCCCGGCGACGGTGCCGTTGACCCGGACCGTGAACGCGCCGCCGGGGCCGCCGGTGGCGATCCAGGCCGAGACGTCGTAGCGGCCGGGGCCGGCGGCGGTGAGGGTCTGGGAGACCTTCTTCCCGGCGCCCGCGTCCAGGTAGGCGAGCCGGGTGCCGCTGTGCGGGTAGTTGCCGGCGGTGCCGGTGCCGGGGGTGAACTGCCAGCCCGCGCCGCCCAGTTCGAAGCCGGGGTCGGTGACGGCCGGGCCGGAGGCGGCGAGGGAGACGTCGTCGACGTTGACCCAGGCGTCGCCGGAGAGGAAGGCGATCTCGACCCGGTCGCCGGTGGCCACCGCGATCCGGGGCAGCGTGTAGCGGGCGTACGCGGCCCGGGCGGCCAGCGGGACGGTGCCCGCGACGGCGCCGTTGACCCGGACCGTGAAGGCGCCGTTCGGGCCGCCGGTGGCGATCCAGGCGGAGACGTCGTAGACGCCCGGGGCGGTGGCGGTGAAGGACTGGGAGACCTGCTTGCCCGCGCCGCCGTCGAGGTAGGCGAGCCGGGTGCCGCTGTGCGGGTAGTTGCCGGCGGTGCCGGTGCCGGGGGTGAACTGCCAGCCCGTGCCGCCCAGTTCGAAGCCCGGGTCGGCGAGCGTCGGGACGGTCCCGGCGGCCAGCGCGGGCGGGGCGGCGGTGACGGGGGCGAGCGCCGCGGTCAGTGCCAGCGCGGCGAGCAGGGCGATCCGGGCGGGACGGACCGGACGGGTGGGGCGGGCGGGGCGGGTGGGACGGACGACAGGTCGCATGAGGGGGCTCCGGCCTGGGTGGGGGTGTCGGCTGCGATGCCCGGACGCTAACAGTCCGATTGGAGCCCTTCAATACCGTTGCAAGGTTGCGATGTCGTATCGGTCGGAAGATTTTCAGTCAGATCTTGCAAGTCGGGTTTCAGGGTTGCTAGCGTCCTGCCCCGTCGGCACCCTCGCCGACCTGGAGCAAGGTGGTTGACCATGGAGATCTCTCGGCGCGGCGTCCTCAGAGCCGGCGGGGCCCTCGCGGCCGGAGCGGGCCTCACCGGCCTGGCGGCCTGCAGCGGCAGCGGCGGTGGAACCCAGGGCGACCCGAACAAGGGCGAGATCACCGTCTGGAGCTGGAACGGCCCCGCGGCCGAGCTGAAGGCGCTGACGCCCGCCTTCAACGCCCAGTACCCGAACATCAAGGTCACCGTCGAGGACATCGGCAACCCGGCGATCTGGGACAAGATCACCACCGGTCTGGCGGCCGGCGGCGCGGGCCTGGCCGACGTCCTGCACATCGGCGTCGACTACCTGCCCGGCTACGTGGAGAAGTTCCCGGGCGGCCTCGCCGACCTCTCCAAGCTCGGCGCCAACCAGTACAAGGACGCCTTCGCCCAGGGCCTGTGGGAGACCGTCTCCTCCAAGAACGGCCGGGTCAACGCCCTGCCGTGGGAGGCCAACTCGGCCGGCTTCTACTACCGCGCCGACATATTCGAGCAGGCCGGCGTCGACGTGAAGTCCCTCAACACCTGGGACGACACCATCGAGGCCGGAAAGACCATCAAGGCCAAGACCGGCAAGTACCTGCTCGGCATCGACAAGCCCGCCTCCGTCCCGGACGCCGCCAACTTCTTCCAGCTGCTGCTCCAGCTCCAGGGCGCGTTCTACTTCAACCTCGACGGCGGCATCACCCTCGACTCGCCCGAGTCGATCAAGGCCATGACGCTGATCAAGCAGCTCAACGACGCCGGCCTGGTCGCCGACATGTCGGGCGGCTGGAACGCCCTGATCTCCTCCATCAAGGCCGGCACCTCCGCGGTCGTCCCCTACCCGACCTGGTTCGGCGGCGTCATCGAGGAGACCGTCCCCGAGGAGAAGGGCAAGTGGGGCGTCCGGCTGCCCCCGGCGATGCGCCTGGGCGGCAGCACCGCCGCCACCGTCAACTCCACCCACCTCGCGGTCTCCGGCACCAGCAAGGCGCAGGCCGCCGCGTTCAAGTTCGTCGAGTTCGTGCTCACCAAGCCCGAGAACCAGGTGAAGATCTACCAGGACAAGGGCATCGCCCCCGCCCTGATGAAGGCCTACGACGACCCGGTGTTCCACACCCCGTCCGCCTTCTTCGGCGGCCAGCAGAAGGGCGAGGTGTTCCTGGCCGCGCTCAAGGCCCCGTCCCCGGCCTACAACTACAGCTCCGACTACGCCCGCGCGCTCAAGGTCGTCACCGACGCCCAGACCAAGGTGCTGCTCAAGGGCGCCGACCCGGCGGACGTGCTGAAGCAGGCCGCCGACCAGCTCGCCCAGCAGACGGGTCGCAAGGTCGTCCGATGAGCACCGTCTCCACCCGGCGGCCCACCCGGCGGCAGGCGGCCCCCCGTTCGGGGCCGCCCCGCCCGATCGGACGGCGGCTCGCCCCCTACGGCTTCGTCCTGCCGGCCGTCGTCCTGTTCGCCGCGTTCAAGCTCTACCCGATCGCCTGGTCGTTCCTGCTCAGCCTCTACAAGAGCGTCGACGGCGTCGACACCTTCGTCGGCGGCGACAACTACGCCCGGCTGCTCCAGGACCCGCTGTTCTGGACCGCGCTGAAGAACACCGGCATCGTGCTGGCCGTCCAGGTCCCGGTGATGCTGGCCCTGGCGACCGGCCTGGCCGTCGCCTTCAACTCCCGCTTCCTGCGCGGCCGGACGCTGTTCCGCCTGGGCTTCTTCCTCCCCATGGTGACCGGCCTGGTCGCCTACGGCGTGATCTTCTCGGTGCTGCTCAACGAGAAGTACGGCCTGGCCAACTGGCTGCTCCAGCAGGTCGGGATCGGCGCGGTCCCGTGGCTGACCGACCCGCTGTGGGCCAAGCTCTCCCTCGCCCTCGCGCTGACCTGGCACTACACCGGCTACAACGCCGTCATCCTGCTGGCCCGCCTGCAGTCCATCCCCGCCGAGCTCTACGACGCCGCCGCGGTCGACGGCGCCGGCCCCTGGAAGACCTTCCGGCACGTCACCCTGCCCGGCCTGCGCCCCGCGCTGCTGCTCACCACGGTGCTCTCCACCATCGGCACCCTGCAGATCTTCGACGAGCCGTGGATCCTCACCCGCGGCGGCCCCGACAACGCGACCCTCACCATCGGCGTCTACCTGTACCAGAACGCCTTCAGCTACTTCGACTTCGGCTACGCCTCGGCCATCGCCTACGCCCTGGCCGTCCTGATCGGCATCCTCGGGCTGGTCCAGTTCAAGGTGCTGGGAGACAAGTCATGACGCCCACCACCACCACTGCCGCGCGCCGCCGCACCAAGGGCGCCCCCGGGCACCTGCGCAACAGCATCGTCCTGACCTGGGGCCTGGCCATCGCGCTCGCCGCCGTGCTGCTCCCGTTCTACTGGCTGGTCGTCGGCGCCACCCGCAGCACCGGCGAGATCTTCGACTCGCCGCCGCCGCTCACCCCCGGCGGCCACCTGCTCGACAACCTGCAGAGCCTGCAGGACACCGCGCAGTTCGGCCGGGTCGTGCTCAACTCGCTCGGCATCGCGGCCGTCTACACGCTGTGCGCGGGCACCGTCTGCACCCTGGCCGGCTACGCCTTCGCCAAGTACCGCTTCCGCGGCCGGGACCTGCTCTTCGGCGTGCTGATGCTCGGCCTGGTCGTCCCCGGCCAGGTCACCCTCGTCCCGCTGTTCAAGCTGATGGGCGAGCTGGAGTGGCTGAACACCTACCAGGCGGTGATCCTGCCCAACCTGGCGCTGCCGTTCGGCATCTTCCTGATGCGCCAGTCCATGGGCACGATCCCGGACGAACTCCTGGACTCCGGACGGGTCGACGGCTGCGGCGAGTTCCGGCTCTTCCTCAAGGTCGTGCTGCCGCCGATGCGGCCCGCGCTCGCCGCGCTCGGCATCTTCCTGTTCCTGTTCCAGTGGAACGACTTCGTCTGGCCGCTGATCGTGCTGCGGGACAGCGCCTCGCTGACCGTCCCCGTCGCACTGGCCTCGCTCAAGGGCGTCGTCAACACCGACTACGGGGCGATCCTGGCCGGCACCGCCGTCGCCGCGATCCCGATGGCCGTCGTCTTCCTCGCCCTGCAGCGCCACTTCGTCTCCGGCCTGCTGGCCGGCGCCGTCAAGGAGTAACCACCGTGACCACCCTGGCCGCCGAGGCCGTGACCACCGCCGAACTCGCCCCCGCCCGGTACGCGCCGCTGCTCGACACCGTCGAGATCGCCGTGCTCGCCGACGGCGCGGACACCGTCTGGAACCTCGACGAGGCCGGGCCGGACGTCCGCGTGCTGCGGATCGACGCCCCCCGGGCCGCCGTCGAGGTCAGACTGAGCGTCCCGCTCGGCGACACCGCCGGCTACTGGCAGCCCGGCTCCGACTGGCGCCGCACCCCGGTCGCCGACTGGGAGGGACGGGCCGGAGTCAGCCTGGTCAAGGGCCTCGCCGCCGGGTGCCTGTACGACGCCACCGGCGCCACCCTGCTGACCTTCGCCACCGCCGACCCGGTGCCCGAGGTCGCCCTGCGCTACGGCGTCTCCGAGGAGCACGACACCCACGTCGTCCACCTCCACCTGCCGCCGTCGGACGAACCCCACCGCCTGCTGTTCGTCCCGCGCGCCCGCTCCGTCGCCGCCGCCCTCCGGCCGCTGCGCACCTGGTACGCCGAACGCGCCGACCCGATGCCGGTCCCCGAGGCCGCCCGCCTCCCGCTCTGGTGCACCTGGTACGCCTACAACCAGGACGTCACCGCCGACGAGGTCGCCCGGCAGGCCCGGCTCGCCGCCGACCTCGGCTTCGGCGCCCTGATCCTCGACGACGGCTGGCAGCGCCACGGCCACGGCCGCGGCTACGCCGGCGTCGGCGACTGGCTCCCCGACGAGGACAAGTTCCCCGACTTCACCGCGCACGTCGCCGAGGTCCGCGCCACCGGCCTGCGCTACCTCGCCTGGGTCGCCCCGCTGCTGCTCGGCCCCGGGGCCGACTGCCACGCCGCCTGGGCCCCCTACGCCACCCGCGCCGCCGGCGTCCCCGGCGCGCACGTCCTCGACCCCCGCCACCCCGAGGTCCGGGCCCACCTCGTCGACACCTGCGTCCGCCTGGTCCGCGACCACGGCCTCGACGGCCTCAAGGTCGACTTCCTGGACGAGGCGATGGTCTACGCGAACGACGGCGGCGCCGACGTCGGCCGGGCCCTGCTCGCCCTGCTCACCGAACTGCGCGCCGCCCTGCTGGCCGTCCGCCCCGACCTGCTGCTGGAACTGCGCCAGCCCTACGTCGGGCCCGCGATGGGCGGGTTCGGCAACCTGCTGCGCTCCTTCGACTGCCCGGCGGACTCCACCGCCAACCGCATCCGCACCCTCGACACCGCGCTGGTCGCGGTCGGCGGCGCCGTCCACAGCGACCCGATGATGTGGGACGTCGGCGCGCCCGTCGAGTCCGCCGCCCGCCAGCTGATCGGCGCCCTGCACGCCGTCCCGCAGGTCTCGGTCCGGCTCGACGCGCTGCCCGCCGCGCACCTCGACGCGCTCCGGTTCTGGCTCGCCCAGTGGCGCCGGCTGCGGCCCCAACTCCTCGACGGCACCGTCGAACCCGGCCGCCCCGACGAGCAGTACACCCTGGTCGAGTCGGTCGCCGACGGCGTCCGGGTGGTCGACGTGCACAGCGAACGGGCCGTGCCGGTGCACTGCGCCGGGTACGCCGAAACCGTGCTGGTCAACGGGAGTTCGGCGGCCCGCCTGGTGCTGGACGTGCAGGACGGCCCGCACCCCGTCAAGATCACGGTGCACGGCCCGGACGGCCGTATCATCGAACGGGTCCAGACCACTCTCGCCCCCGGCCTGTGCAGCCTCCCGGTGCCGCGGACGGGTCTGGCGCGGATCTCCGGCGACTCCCCGGCGACGGGCGACACGGCCAGGTGACGGACATGACGGACCGTCGGCCGAGGAATGGTGAGGGCATGAAGATCGGGAACAGCGCATGAAGATCGGGATCGTGGAGATCGCCGCGCACGCGGGCGTCAGCGAGGCGACCGTCAGCCGGGTGATCAACCGCCGGCAGGGCGTGGCCAAGAAGACCCGCGACGCGGTCGAGCGCGCGATGGCCGAACTCGGCTACGAGCGCGCCGTGCAGGGCCAGTTGGTGGCCGTGCTGACCGAGCACGTCGCCAACCCGTTCTTCGCCGACCTCGCCGAGCGGATCGAGGCCGCGCTCGCCCCGCACGGCCTGAAGACCGTGCTCTGCCCCGCCTTCCCCGGCGGCGTGCAGGAACGCGAGTACGTCTCCGCGATCATCGACAAGGGCATCGCGGCCGTGGTGTTCCTGTCCGCGTCCAACACCGTCGAGGGCGCGGACACCGGCATCTACGAGATGCTGCGCTCGCGCCGCATCCCCTACGTCGGGGTGAACGGCGAGTTCGCCGACGGGGTGCCGGTCCCGGTGTTCTCCACCGACGACCGGCTCGCCGCCGACCTCGCCGTCGACCACCTGCACCGGCTCGGCCACCGCGCCATCGGCATGGTCTCCGGCCCCGCCGGCAACCACCCCGCCGACCGGCGGGTGCGGGGCTTCGTCGACGCGATGGCCCGGCGCGGCATACCCGGCGCCGAACAGCTGGTGGTCCGTCAGTCCTACACGGTGGAGGGCGGCCAGGCCGCCGCCGGGGCCCTGCTCGGCCTCGGCGCCACCGCGATCGTCGCCGCCAGCGACTGGATGGCGCTCGGCGTGATCCGCGGCGTGCGCCGGCTCGGCCGCAGCGTCCCCGAGGAGGTCTCGGTGGTCGGCTACGACGGCTCGATGATCACCGAGTTCACCGACCCGCCGCTGACCACCGTCCGCCAGCCCACCGACCGCCTCGCCCTGGAGGTCGGCCGCAGCGTCCTCGCCCTGGTCGGCAACCGCGACACCCCCACCGGCGAACTCCTCTTCGACCCCGAACTGGTGATCCGCGCCACCACCGCCCCCGCGCCGCTGCGCTGACCCCGGCGCCGTCCGACCCGGATGCCCGGCCGCCCTCCCCGGTGGTCGGGCATCCGTACGTTCGCCGACCGGCTGCCGGTCAGAGCCAGCCCCGGTGGGCGGCCTTGATGCCCGCCTCGAAACGGCTGCTGGCGTCCAGCCGCTCCATGATCGAGGCCATGTGGCGGCCGACGGTGCGCGAGGAGATGCCCAGCCGCTGCCCGGCCCCCTCGTCGGTGAGGCCGCCGCCGAGCAGCCGCAGCAGCTCGCGCTCGGTCGGGGTGAGCCCGGTGACCGGGTCGTCCGGCCGGGCCGCGCCGAGCGGGACGGCGGTGTTCCAGGCCTGCTCGAACAGGTCGAGCAGGGCGCCGACGATGCCGGGCTCGGTGACGTGCAGCGCGCCCTTGCGGCTGTCCGCCGGGTCGATCGGGACCAGCGCCTGGGCCCGGTCCACGATGATCACCCGCTGCGGCACGGCGGGCGCGGTGCGGACCTCGCCGCCCCGGCCGAGCAGCCAGTTGGCGTACGCCGTGACGTGCGGCTGGCGGCGGGTGGTGTCCTGGTAGAGCGTCCGCATGGTGATGCCGCGGGCCAGCGCCGCACTGTCGGAGGGCCGGCTGGCGTCCAGGTCGTCGGGGCGCTGGGCGCGCGGATGGGTGGTCAGCACCTCGCGCTCGGTCTGCCGGGCCATCAGCTCCAGCCGGAACCGGATGGCGTCCAGGCCGAGCAGCCGCTCCCCGTGCGCGGGCCGGTGCTCGGCCCGCTCCGCGACCATCCTGGTCACGGCGGCCCGGGACGCCGCCAACTGGGCCTGCCGGGCGGCGAGTTCGGCCTCGTGTCGGGCCAGTACGTCGGCCAGGCCGATCTCCGGGTCCACCGCGCGCAACTGCCCCGGGTGGTCGGCGGACACCCGGACCAGCATCAGCGCGCCGAGCTCGTCCAGGCAGTCGTGGACCTGCGCCTCGCTCAGCCCGCCGCGGGCCGCCAGCTCCGCCACCCCGTCCAACGGGTGGTCCAGCATCGCCCGGTAGACCGTCCCGGCCCCGGCCGACACCCCCAGTGCCTCCAGCATTCCGTCCCCCTCCGCACCCCGGTGCCGCCGCCCCGTGAATGGATGGCGTGCGAATCCTTTCAGGCCCCCACCCCTCCTTCAAGAACGATCAATGGGGCCATCGGGACTGGTCGGGGCATATGCGCGCGAAAGATGTTCGATTTTTTGGCGGTCTCCGGCAGCCCCGGACGGCGGGCCCCGTGTCTGGAACCGGACTGTCTGGTTGGGGACAGCCGGCGCACCTTCCCCGGGGCCCGGCGGCACGGAAAGCTTTACCTCGCCGCCAGGGAAACGGACCGGGCGGCAGCCGGACGAAGCGTCTACCGCGGGACGTGGAACCGGAGCGCAGCCAGCCAGCCCCACCGACACCGGAAGAGGTCCACCCCATGCTCCGCACCCGCATCGCCCAGGCCGCCGCGGTCGCCGCCCTCGCCCTGACCGCCCTCGCCGCCCTCCCCGTCGCCGCCCAGGCCGACGAGACCCCGGCCCCGGCCCCGACCGCCACCGCCCAGCCGACCGGAACCCCCGCCCCCGGGACCGTGCAGCCCGCCGGCAACTACGGCTGGGGCGACTGATCCCCAATGGACATCGTCCACGCCAGCCTGCACCGCAGACACCCTGCGGAGCCTGTGCCGGACGGTGAGACGGCGGAAATCCTCGCGGCCCTCTGGGCCCACGCACTGCCCGCCGACGGGTTGCAGCACATCACCGCCCGCGGCGAGAGCGACCGCACCGACCTCCTGATCTACCTCCGCACCCTCCCCGACCCGGCTCCCGCCCCCGACGCCCACCCGGCCGTGCAGCGGGCCCACCACCTGATCGCCCGCACCCACCGGGCCTCGCCCCTGCTCCACCGGAGCCACCTCCCGCCGGACCCGCCGGCCCCGGCCGTCCCGCGCTGAGCCCGCGCCGCCCGCCGCATCCCGCAGTACCCCTCTCCCGGACCTCCCGGACCTTCCGCCGCTCCGCCGTGCCCGAATCCGGCCGACCGCGCGCCCACTCGCCCACTCGTCAGACAGGAAGCCTCGCCATGCCCACCGTGTCCTCCCGTTCCTCCGCCAAGCTCGCCAAGCTCGCCCGGACCACCCTCGCCACCGCGATCGCCGCCTCCGGCGTGATCGCCGGCTCGGTGTTCTCGGCCGGCACCGCGCACGCCGTCACCACCGGCGACTCGATCGTGAACACCGCCGCCGGGCAGCTCGGCAACGCCGCCTGCGGCAACGGCGGCCGGGGCTACTACGCGTCCGGCACCGGACAGAGCAACAGCTGCTCCGGCGGCCAGGAGGCGCACGCCTGGTGCGCCGACTTCGTCGGCTGGGTCTGGGCCCGCAACGGCGTGCAGAACCTCGGCGTCCTGAACGACCTCGCCAACTCCCTGCAGACGTACGGCAACAACAACGGCACCCTGGGCAGCACGCCGCACGTCGGCGACGCCGTCTTCTTCCACCCGAGCGGCTACAGCACCGGCTACACCACCTACGACCACGTGGCGATCGTCTCCGCGGTCAACTCCGACGGCACCATCGACTGGATCGGCGGCAACCAGGGCAGCTCGCCCGGCTACGTCACCCGCAACACCCGGATGCCCGGAGCCGTCGGCTCCAAGGAGTGGTCGGTCAACGGCGTCAACGTGCACCTGGCGGGCTACATCCGGCCGGTCGGCGGCCAGGCCGCGGTCCAGCGCGGCGACCTGTTCCACGAGGTCCGCGACCCGTGGGGCTCCTGGTCCGGCTTCGCGGCGGTGAACGGCTACGCCGGCGCGCCGTCCTTCAACGCCAGCCAGGAGGCCATCACCTCGACGCCCGACAAGTCGACCCAGACCCTGGCGGCGGGCAACGACGGCAACCTGTACCACACGGCCCGCTACGCGAACGGCTCGTGGACCGGCTGGGCCCCGCTGGCCGGCTACGACGGCGCGCCGAACTTCTCCGCGAAGTCCTTCTCGATCGCGGGTATGCCGAACGGCGACGCGCAGGTCCTGGCGGTCGGCAACGACGGCGGCATCTACTTCAACACCCGCCTGGTGAGCGGGAGCTGGCAGGGCTGGAGCAAGGTCGGCGACTGGGGTGCCCGCAAGGTGGCGATCACCGCGATGCCCAACGGCGACGCCCAGATCCTGATCATCGGCAACGACGGGCTGGTCTACCACAACATCCACTTCGCCAACGGCACCTGGCAGGGCTGGAACGGCGTGGCGGGCTACGGCGGCGCGGCCTCGTTCGCGGCCAACAGCATCTCCCTCGCGGGCATGCCGAACGGTGACGCGCAGCTGGTCGCGGTCGGCAACGACGGCAACGTCTACCACTCGATCCGGCAGGCCAACGGCTCCTGGCAGGGCTGGGGCCCGGTCGCGGGCGTCGGCAGCGCGACCAACTTCGCCGCCTCCAGCATCGGCATCACCAGCACCCCGAACGGCGACTCCCAGCTGGTCGCGGTCGGCAATGACGGCATCGCCTACCACAACGCCCGCTTCTACGGGGGCAGTTGGCAGGGCTGGGGCTCGCTCGGCTTCGGCGCGGTGAACGTCGCCATCGCCGGGGTGGCGGACGGCTCCTCGCAGGTCCTCGCCACCCACGGCTGAGCCGCCCGGCCCGCCCACCGGCCCCGACCGGTGGGCGGGCCGCTCCCCGCCACCGCCCCGCCCGCCTCTTCGCAGACTTCGACCACCAGGAGCCCGTCACCGTGTCCGCGCCCCGCCGCAAGCCCGCCGCCGTCCTCGCCCTCGCCTCCGCCGCCGCCCTCGCCCTCCCCGTCCTCGCCGCCGGCACCGCCCAGGCTGCCTCGGTCGCCAACTGGGACAGGGTCGCCCAGTGCGAGAGCGGCGGCAACTGGAGCATCAACACCGGCAACACCTACTACGGCGGCCTCCAGTTCAACCTGTCGACCTGGCGCGCCTACGGCGGAACCCAGTACGCCGCCTACCCGCACCAGGCCACCAAGCAGCAGCAGATCCTGATCGGCGAGAAGGTACTGAACGGCCCGCAGGGCGCCGGGGCCTGGCCGAGCTGCGGCGGTCCGCTGGTCGGCGACCACACCAACCCGTACCCGAGCACCCCCGCCCCCACCGAGCGCGGCACCCTCTACCACGAGGTCCGCGACCCGTGGGGCGCCTGGTCCGGCTTCGCCCCGGTGATCGGCTACGGCAGCGCCCCGAGCTTCAAGGCCGGTCAGGAGGCCGTCACGTCGACGCCCGACAAGTCGACCCAGAGCATCGCCCTCGGCAACGACGGCAACCTGTACCACACGGCCCGCTACCCGGACGGCTCGTGGACCGGCTGGGCCCCGCTGGCCGGCGTCGGCGGCGCGGCGAACTTCGCGGCCAGCACCTTCTCGATCGCGGGCATGCCGAACGGCGACGCGCAGGTCCTGGCGGTCGGCAACGACGGCGGCATCTACTTCACCACCCGCCTGGTCAGCGGTAGTTGGCAGGGCTGGAGCAAGGTCGGCGACTGGACCGCCCGGAAGGTCTCGATCGCCGCGCTGCCGAACGGCGACGCGCAGGTCCTGATCGTCGGCAACGACGGGCTGGTCTACCACAACATCCACTTCGCCGGCGGAAGTTGGCAGGGTTGGAACGGGGTGGCGGGCTTCGGCGGGGCCGCTTCGTTCGGTGCGAGCAACGTGGCGATCACGGGCATGCCGAACGGTGACGCGCAGCTGGTCGCGGTCGGCAACGACGGCAACGTCTACCACTCGGTCCGGCAGGCCAACGGTTCCTGGCAGGGCTGGGGCCCGGTCGCCGGCGTCGGCGGCGCGGCGAACTTCGCGGCCTCCAGCATCGGCATCACCAGCACCCCGAACGGCGACGCGCAGTTGGTCGCGGTCGGCAATGACGGCATCGCCTACCACAACGCCCGCTTCTACGGGGGCAGTTGGCAGGGCTGGGGCTCGCTCGGCTTCGGCGCGGTGAACGTCGCCATCACCGGCCTGGCGGACGGCTCCTCGCAGGTCCTCGCCACCCACAGCTGAACCGGCCGGGTGTCGGCGGCGCCACGGGAGGGTTCCCCGGGGCGCCGCCGACGCGCGTACGGGCCCGGTCAGGGTGTCAGATCGACCGCCAGCGGGCGGTGGTCGGAGACCGGGAGGCGGGGGAGCCGGACCGGGGTGGCGGTGTGCGGGCCGAGGCCGGCCGCGAGCAGGTGGTCGAGCTGGGCCCGCGGCCGGTCGGCGGGGAAGGTCGGGGCGCGCAGCAGGTCGCGCCAGCCGTCGCGCGGGGCGGCCGACCGCAGCACCGAGACGGGCACCGCCCCCGGCAGGTTGAAGTCGCCGAGCAGCAGGTACGGGCCCGGCAGCACCGCCAACCAGCGCCGCAGGGACAGCAGTTGACGGACGTTCCAGCCCGGGACGAAGGACAGGTGCACGGCCGCCGCGGTGAACGGCCCGCCCGGGCCGCGCAGCACGGCGGCCAGCGCCACCCGCGGGTGGTCGCGCACCACCCGCAGCCCCGGCCCGTCGGCCGCGGGCAGCGGCACTGCCAGCGGCGGCTCGCCGAACCGGTGGGCGTACCACCCCAGCACCGGCAGCCGGGAGTACAGCGCGACGCCGTGCGACGGCCCCCCGTCGGACGCGCCGTCGTCCGGCCCGTGCACCCGCACTCCCCGGACGGCCGGGTCGCGCACCCAGGCCCGGCCCGGCACCGCCCGGGCGTGGAACGCGGTGGCGTACCGCCACTCCCGCACCCCGGCCGCCCCGGCCAGCGCCCGCGCCTGGTCCACCCCGCCGGAGCGCTCCTGGCCCCGGTCCAGCTCCTGCAGCGCCAGCACGTCCGCGTCCAGCCCGGCGACCGCCTCCGCCAGCGGCGCCAGCCCGACCGCCCCCGTCGGCCCGTCGACGGACGGCCGCCGCCCGTGCAGCACGTTGAAGGTGGCGAGGCGCAGCGGCGCGGCGGCGGTTCCGGTCACCCGTCGGACGCTACCGCACCCGGCGGCCCGGAGACGGGGGGTCAGAGCTGCCAGGCTCGCAGGCTGTTGCGGGTGACGGCCAGCAGCCGCCCCGGGCCCAGGGCGTGGACGGCCGCGACCCGGTGCCCGATCCGCTCCCGGTTGCCCGTCCCGCCCGTCCCGCCCGTCCCGCCCGGCAGTTCGGGCCCCGGCACCCGGAGCAGGGCGCCGTCCTCCAGCGCCACCGCGACCCCCGTCGGCGTCCCCACCACCCCCGCCGTCACCGGCCGCTCCCGGACCGCGACCCGCTGCCGGGGCGTGCCGTCCAGCGGATCGACCCCGACCCAGCCGCCCCCGCCGCCGCAGCGCCGCTCGCGCAGCCACAGCAGGCCGTCCGCGCGCAGCGGCGCCCCGCCCAGCAGGGCGTTGCGCTGCGGCCGCAGCACCTCCACCGCGCGCCCCGTCCGGGACAGCACCACCACGCTCCGGCTGCCGCACACCACCGCGCAGCGGTCCTCGTCGAGGACGGTGAACACCGTCCCGCTGTCCGCCCCCGCGAGCGGCAGCGGCAGCCGCCAGGACGCCGTCTCCCGGCCGGTGCGCGGGTCCAGCAGCCAGGCCCGGGTGCCGTCGCCCAGCAGCAGCCCGCCCGCCCAGGCCGCCGGCAGCTCGGTCCGGACCGGCGCGGGCGCCCGCCACAGCGGCCGCCCGTCCGCCAGCGCGAACGCGGCCGGCGCGGTGTACCCGCGCCACCCGCCGGTCAGCACCACCCCATCCACCACCGTCACGTGGCCGCTCCCGCGCGCCAGTTCGGCCTGCCACAGCAGCGCGCCCGACCCCAGCGCGAAACAGCTCAGCACCGGGCGGTCCTGCGGCAGCGCCAGCACCCGGTCGCCGGCCACCACCAGCGCCCGCGGCCACGTCCCGAGCGGCACGTCCCAGCCCGGCGACCCGTCCGCCGCGTCCAGGCAGACCAGCCGGCTGTGCCGCTCGTGCACCAGCACCCGTCCGCCCGCCACGCACAGGCGCGAGTGCGCGCCCCGCTGGTGCAGCACCCGTTCCCACAGCTCCACGACCACCACGACCGCCTTCCCCCGTACCCGGCCGACCCGGTCGGCGCCCACCGACCGGCGAACCGAGCAGGATACGGCAGCCCCCGGCACCGGCCTGACGGCGGGTCGGCAGCGGGGTGACAGCGCGCTGACAGCGACCCGGCACCGGGGCGCGCCACAGTGGAGCCAGGACGGGGCGGGGCGCCCCGCGACAGCACGGACGGACGGGGAACGACGATGGACGAGACGCTGGTCGCACGGATGCGCGAGTACCTGGACGCCGGACTCGCGATGGACCTCGACACGCTCGAAGCGATGTACGACCCGGAGTTCGAGAACGTCCGGACCGACACCCGGGGCCAGGTCGCGGTGCTGACGAAGGCCCACTTCATGGCCCGCTTCCGCGCCCTGCAGGCCCAGGGCACGCCGATCGGCGAGGACACCGACGACGTGCGCTTCCTGCACACCTCCCTGGACGGCGACCGCGGCACCCTCGTCATGCACCGCGAACAGGACGGCGAGGCCGGCCGCTACCTCTTCGTCTGGCGCCGCGAGCACGGCCGCTGGACCACCCTGCTGCGCGAGTACACCTTCGAGCGCGACGTCACCCCGCTGCTCCGGATGCTCGCCGGTTCCTTCTGACGGACGGTCACCCGGCAGCACAGGAACACAGGAGCCCGGGAGTCCGGGCGACGGCGGGTCAGGGCAGCGGTCCCGGGCGCGGCCCGTCCGGGGCGGTGAGGCGGCGCAGGAAGGACAGCACCCCGGCGGTGCCGGTGGCGTACGGGAAGGACGTCCGGGTCAGGGTGGGGTCGGGGAAGTCGGGGCGGTCCGCCGGCCCGGCCGCGCGGGCCAGTACCAGGGCGGCGACGGACTCGGCGGCGGTGCGGAACTCCTCGTTCCCCGGCGCGAGTTCGAGCATCAGCTCGCCGGCGCCCGCCAGGCCGCAGCACCGGGTGACCAGCGGCATCCGGGGCGCGAGCGCGAGGCAGGCGCGGGCGCAGCGCTCGGCCAGGACGCGCAGCGACGGATCGGCCAACGGCCCGGCGGCCCGGGCCAGAACGGTTCCGATGCCCGCCAGGCCGCGGCACCAGGACCCGTAACGTCGGCTCGCGGAGGGCGAGTCGGCGGCCGCCAGCAGATCGGGGACGGCGGCGGCCAGTGCGGCGCAGGCCCGTTCGGCCTCCCGGAGCGCGGCCGGGGAGCCGGTGGCGCGGGCGTACTCGACCAGGAAGTACGCGACCCCGGCCTCCCCGTGCGCCAGTCCCCGGGCCAGCGCGGCGTCCCCGGGCCGGGGGTCGGTGACGGGGGTGAGCCGGGCCCGGCCGGTGCGCAGGCGCAACCGGCAGTCGGCGGCCACCGCGAGGTGCGCGGCGGGGTCGGCGGCGCCGACGAGCGGGCCGGTGGGGCCGGACTCCGTCGCCCGGTCGGCGAGGCGGGCCAGCCGGAGGTGGCCGAGGCCGATGCCCGCGAGGCCGTCGATCAGGTCGGCCTCCGGCACCCCGCCGTCCGGGCGGCGGTCCGGCAGGGCGGGGGCGGTGAACGGCGCCGGGGTGCCCGCGGCGGCCAGGAACAGGTCGACGCCCGTCCAGCCCGAGTACAACCCCGGTTCCAGGGTGCGGGACTGGCGCCCCGTCCAGTCGGCGAGCCGGGCGACGGCGGCGGGCACGCCCGGGCGGTGCAGGTGCTGGAGGAGTTCCAGGCCGAGCCCCGCGCTGCCGCCGTAGAGGTCGATCGGCGTCGGGACGGCGCTGCGGGCGGACAGCTCCGGGTCGGCGATCCGGTGCGCCTCCGCGACGCAGTACCGGACGGTGTGCTCGACGACCGCTTCGAGCAGGTCGGGGTGCGGGGCGGCCGACTTCCTCGCGGGAGGCGGGGGCTGGAGCGGCGTGGGGAAGCCGTCGCGCAGGGCGGCCGCCGTCGCGGTACGGGTGGCCGGGTCGGGGTGGGTGAGGCCGGCCAGGGCCGCGCGGAGCGCCCGGTGGGCGGAGCCGGGGAGGGCGAACTCCAGGCAGGCGAGGGTGCGTTCGCGGCCGACCGCCGGGTCGGGGTCGAGTATCACCGGGTCCAGGCCGGTGGCGGCGAAGTGCAGCGTCATGCCCAGGGCGTACAGGTCGTCGGCGGGTCGGGCCGGTGCACCCGGGCGGAGGACGGGGCCGCTGTACCCGGGCGTGGCGCCCTCCGGTCCGCGGCCGTGCACCGAGCTGATCCCGAAGTCGACCAGGTGGCACCGGCCTTCGGCGTCCAGCACCACGTTGTCCGGCTTCACGTCGCGCATCACCACGCCCCGGCGGTGGATGCCGTCGAGCAGGCCGAGCAGCCGGTCGGCGAGCGCGGGCAGGCTGCGCGTCGGGGGCCGGCCGCCCGTCCCGGGCCCCGGGCCGTCCGGGGCGGTGGCGGGGTAGGGGCCGTGGGTGAGCACGTCGCGGCGCAGGTCGCGGTCGCCGCAGGCGGTCGTCACCAGGTACTCGTCGGACCGGTGCCGGAAGTAGTCGAGGGCGCGCGGGACGCCGTCGGCGCCGTCGAGCGCGGTCAGCGCGGCGTGCTCGTTGCGCAGCCGGTCGCGGGTGTCGGCGCCGGTCTCGTCCTCGGCGACGTACGCGCGGGCCTGCTTGACCACCACGGCGCGGCCGGTGGCGACCTCGACCGCCCGGTACACGTTGCCCTGCGGTTTGCGGGCGATCCCGCCGGTGACGCGGTAGCGGCCGCCGCCGAACCCGGCCGCGGCGGCGCGCCCCGGGGCCGGGGCGGGGCGGGCGAACGGGTCCTCGGCCCAGGGCGGGCAGCGGTAGGCGGTGCCGGCCAGGCCGTCGAAGAGCCGGCCGTCGGGGCCGGTCATCACGGACTCCAGGCGCCCGGTGCGGCCGGTGCGGTACTCGGCGGTGAACGGCCCGTAGCGGTAGTAGACCGGCGCGCCGGGGTCGATCCGGCGGTCGCTGACGATCGGCGGGCCCTCGTGGCCGCCCAGCACGGCGACCAACTCGGCGGCGAGCGGCAGCAGTTCGTCCGGGGCCGGGTAGAGCGTCATCGCCTTGCCGACCGAGGCGCTGTTGGTGGCGCCGGAGTTGAGGGCGCGCAGGGTCTCCCGGTCGCGGGCCCACTTGGCGTGGCAGACGTGCCGTTCGAGCACGGGCAGGACCAGGGCGGTGACGGTGTCCAGGGTGGCGGGGCGGGCGGAGACGTGGAGTTTCCACCCGTGGTCCATCGCCGGCATGCGCGGATCGGTCAGGTACGACCAGGTGTCGTCGGACCCGGGCCGGCGGCCGGCGATGGACCCGGTCACGTCAGGAGTTGCGGTCGTCGCAGGCGAAGCGCGTGGTGGCGGTCACCCACGGGTCGGCGAGGCAGGCCGTGGGGTCGAGGTCCGCGCGGTCGTCGTCCTCGAACAGCAGGGTCTCGTCGTCGAGGGCGAGCGGCCCCGCGTCGCGGATCTCGGTGAGGGTGGCAACGGGCATGTGACGCCTCCAGGTCGTGTCGCGCGTCCGGCCGTTCCGCGGGGTCGCGGCGGCCGTGGGACGGGGCGGCCCGGTCGGGCCGCGGTCCCGGAGCACGAAGGTAGGGAGGAATGGTGAACCTGACAAGGGGTCAGGTCGCCCGGGCTTCACCGAACTGTCACATCCCGTCCGGGTGTTCGTCGGCCCGCCCACCGCCCGGGGAAACGGCCGGTGCGGCCGGTCCGGCGGGCGCGGCGGCGAGGGCGGTCCGCCCGGCCCGGACCGGGCGGCCGTCCCGGTCCGGGCCGACCGGGACGATCGGCGGACCACCGGCCCGTCCGATCACCGTACGGCGACCGGTCCGAACCTCCCGGTCCGGCCCACCGGGCGTCCGCCGATCGTCGTACGCCCGCCCGTCCGGGAGATCCGCTTCCGCTCGGCGGACCCGCGTTGCTAGCATCGGCGCGCCGCGACTGGCGAGAGGTGGAGCACCACCGGGGAGCGGCGGAGCACGACGGGACCGACACCGTCCGCCTGGGTGTCCTCCGAAGCCGATCCATCGACTTCGCGGAGGGGGCCACCACCATGGACCTTCGGTACGGCATCAACCCGCAGAACACCCGCGCCCGGGTCGAACCGCTGCACCCCGGCGCGGACCTGCCGCTGCGCCTGCTGCAGGGGCAGCCCTCGTACGTCAACCTGCTGGACGCGCTCAACGCCTGGCGGCTCGTCAGCGAGGCGGCCGCCCTGCTCGGCCGACCCGCCGCCGCCTCCTTCAAGCACGTCTCCCCGGCCGGGGCCGCCCTGGCCGGCCCCGTCGACGACACCGCCGCCGCCCTGTACGGCGTCGACCCCACCACCGTCGGACCGCTCACCGCCGCCTACCTGCGGGCCCGCGACGCCGACCCCAAGTCCTCCTACGGCGACTTCGCCGCCGTCTCCCACGAGGTCGACCTCGAACTCGCCGACCTGCTCGTCCGGGTGGTCTCCGACGGCATCGTCGCCCCCGGCTACGCGCCCGGCGTGCTGGACGTCCTGGCCCGGAAGAAGAACGGGCGCTTCCTCGTCCTGGCCGCCGACCCCGGCTTCGTCCCGCCCGCCACCGAGGCCCGCGAGGTGCACGGCCTGCGCCTCGTCCAGGACCGCGACCCGCACCCGCCGACCGCCGACCTGCTCACCGACGTCCGGGTCGGCACCCTGACGGAAAGCGCTTGCACGGACCTGCTGCTGGGCCTCACCGTGCTGCGGTACACCCAGTCCAACTCGGTCTGCTACCTGCGCGACGGCATGGCCCTCGGCATCGGCGCCGGCCAGCAGTCCCGGGTCGACTGCACCCGGCTGGCCGGGGCCAAGGCCGACACCTGGTGGCTGCGCCGCCACCCGGCCGTCCGCGCCCTCGACTTCCGCCCCGAGGTGCGCCGGCAGGACCGGATCAACTGGCAGATCCGTTACCTGGAGGGCGACCTCACCCCCGACGAGCGGATCCGCTTCGCCGCCGCCCTGCGCGGCGCCGCGCCCGCCGCCCTCGAACCCGCCGGGCGCGCCGCCTGGCTGGCCCGCCGCACCGGCCTCTCCTACGTCTCGGACGGCTGCCTGCCGTTCCGCGACAACGTCGACCACGCCGCCCGGCACGGCGTCACCGCGATCGCCGAACCCGGCGGCTCACTGCGCTCCGCCGAGGTCGAGGCGGCCTGCGCCGAACACGGCATCGCCCTCGCGCACACCGGCCTGCGGCTGTTCCACCACTGACGGGCCGTCAGGCGGTCGGCCGCGGGAGCAGATCGGTCCAGGCCCGCTGCTCGGGGGTGTCCGGGACGGCCAGGCCGCGGGCCCGGCCGATCAGCCCCCAGGCCGTGTCGGCGTCGGTGCCGGTCAGGACCAGGACCGCCGCCGCCAGCAGCGAGGACCGGCCGATGCCCGCCCGGCAGTGCGTGACGACGTGTCCGCCGGCCCGCAGACGCTCCGTCAACTCCCGGATGGTGGGCAGGACTTCGGCGGGCTCCGGGGTGGTGCGGTCCGGTATCGGGAGCGCGACGAAGCGCAGCCCGGCGGCCCGGGCCAGCTCCGCCTCGGCGGTCAGCCCGAGTTCGGCGTTCTCGGCGGGCGTGAGCGCGCTCACCAGGTCGGTCACCCCGGCGGCGGCCAGCCCGGCCAGCTCCTCGGCCAGCCAGTCGCCGCCGCGGGGGCGGGCCATCGTGCTGAGCCGTCCCGGGCCGGGCCGCTCGACGGTGAACAGGGTGGGACGCATGACGGGACCTCCGGTCGGTGGGTGCCTGCTGCGGGGCGTCGACGGCCGGAGGCGGCACGGCGGTCGACGCGGCGTCGGCCCCGGGACCCGGCCGGTGCGGCGGGCCCCCGGGCGGCGACGCCGGGGGACGTCGACCGGGCCGCGCACCGAGGGCGGGCCGTTCTGCGGTCGACGGCGCAGACGCTAGCACCCCCGGGACAGGTGCCTCCGGCGTGGGTCGGGCGGGTGGGTTCAGCGCGCCGCGTCGGGCGCTTCCACCGTGAAGGTCACCACGTCGACGTCGGCGTCGGCGGGCAGGCCCGGGTAGTGGCTCCGCAGGCCCTCCCTGAACCGGTCGACGCTCGCGCCGGGGTCGAGGCGGGCCTGCGCGGCGGTGAGGCGGTCCAGGCGGTGCCGTTCGACTCCCGTGACGGTGCCGTCGAGGGTCCGGTGGGCCTCGTCGTCCTCGAAGAGGAAGAGGGCCGGACCCACCGCGATCGGGTCGTCGTGGCGGACGGTGGACCTCTTCCGGCCGGCGGCGACGTCCTCGTAGTAGCGCTTGTTGAAGCGGACGACGCGGCGGGCGGCGGCGTCCGGGAAGAAGTAGGTGTCGGGCAGCAGCTTCCGCACCGGCCGCACCTGCGGGCCGTCGGCGGTCGGCACGGCGACCAGCACGTCGGGGTGCAGGTCCAGGAGCACCTGGCGGCAGCGGCCGCAGGGCGGGACCAGGCCGCGCCCGCCGTCCCCGGCCGCGGCGATGGTGACGAGCGGGCCGGCGCCCGCGGTGGCGGCGGCGCCGAGCACGACGAGTTCGGCGCAGGGCCCGCCGGTGAAGTGGTGGACGTTCACGCCCACGTGGACGCGGCCCGCGGTGTCCATCGCGGCCGCGGCCACGGTGTGGTTCGGGTCGCCGCCGAGACCGGCGGCGAGCCGCTCCGCCGCCTCGATCACACGGAGTTCGGACTCGAAGAGCTGCACGGGAACCATGCCGCCGACCCTATCCGCCGGGCCCGCGGAACGGCCCCGGGTTTTCGGCCCGCCGCCGGAGTCCGCCGGACCCCGCCGGCACCGCCCCGGGGGTCAGCGGGCGCCGAGCAGGTGTTCCAGGGCCAGCTGGTCGAGGTGCTCGAAGGCCATGCCGCGTTCGGCCGCCGCGGTGACGTCGAACTCCTCGAAGGCGGAGCGGTCGGCGAGCAGCGCGCCGAGGCCGTCCTCGGCGGTGGGCAGGGCGAGTCGGTCGAGGCGGGCGGCGCGCAGCGCGTCCTGGACCTCGGGGTCGGCGCGGAAGGCCAGGGCGCGCTCCTTGAGCAGCAGGTAGTTGCGCATGTTGCCGGCCGCCGAGGCCCAGACGCCGTCGAGGTCCTCGGTGCGCGGCGGCTTGAAGTCGAAGTGCCGCGGGCCCTGGTAGCCCGCCGACTCCAGCAGGTCGACCAGCCAGAACGCCTGCCGCAGGTCGCCCGCGCCGAACCGGAAGTCCTGGTCGTACTTGATGCCGGACTGGCCGTTCAGGTCGATGTGGAACAGCTTGCCCGCCCACAGCGCCTGCGCGATGCCGTGCGGGAAGTTCAGGCCCGCCATCTGCTCGTGCCCGACCTCCGGGTTGACGCCGACCAGCTCCGGGCGCTCCAGGCGCTCGATGAAGGCCAGCGCGTGGCCGATGGTCGGCAGCAGGATGTCGCCGCGCGGCTCGTTCGGCTTCGGCTCGATCGCGAACCGCAGGTCGTAGCCCTGCTCCGTGACGTAGTCGCCGAGCAGGTCGAACGCCTCCTTCAGCCGGTCGAGCGCCACCCGGACGTCCTTGGACGCGCCGTGCTCGGCGCCCTCGCGCCCGCCCCAGGCCACGTACACGGTGGCGCCCAGCTCGACCGCCAGGTCGATGTTGCGGACGGTCTTGCGCAGCGCGTACCGGCGCACGTCGCGGTCGTTGGCGGTGAACGCGCCGTCCTTGAACACCGGGTGGGTGAACAGGTTGGTGGTGGCCATCGGCACCCGCAGGCCGGTGGACGCCAGCGCCGCCGCGAAGCGCTTGACGACCGCCTCCCGCTCGGCCTCCGAGGCGCCGAACGGGATCAGGTCGTCGTCGTGGAAGGTCACGCCGTACGCGCCCAGTCCGGCGAGCCGCTCCACCGACTCGACCGGGTCCAGGGCGGGGCGGGTCGCGTCGCCGAACGGGTCGCGGCCCTGCCAGCCGACCGTCCACAGACCGAAGGTGAACTTGTCGGCGGGGGTGGGGGCGAGTCGGCTCATCGGGTACTCCAAACGCTGGTGGCGGACGGGGGCCGTACGGCGGGGGTCTATTCGTAAGGCCGGAAGACAAATTAATATGGCCGAGCCCGGGAGGGAAGCCCCCGGGCCGAAACCCCGCCCGGCGCCTCGCCCGGCCAACCCGCCCGCCCGCTCGCCCCGCCCAGACAGGAGCACGCCCATGGCACACCCGCAGGTGGTGATCGGCGTCGACAGCTCGACCCAGTCCACCAAGGCGCTGGCCGTCGACGCCGACACCGGCGCCGTCCTCGGCGAGGGCCGCGCCGCCCACCGGGTCGACTCCCGGCACGGCCAGGAGAGCGGCCCCGAGCAGTGGTGGGACGCCCTCGGCGAGGCCGTCGCCGCCACCGGCTGGGCCGACCGGGCCCGGGCCCTGGCGATCGGCGGCCAGCAGCACGGACTCGTCACCCTGGACGCCGCCGGTCGGCCGGTCCGCCCCGCCCTGCTCTGGAACGACGTCCGCAGCGCACCCCAAGCCGCCGACCTGGTACGGGAGTTCGGCGCCGACTGGTGGGCCGCCGAGATCGGCAGCGTCCCCGGCGCGTCCTTCACCGCCGCCAAGTGGGCCTGGCTGCGCGCCAACGAGCCCGCGCACGCCGACCGCACCGCCGCCGTCCGCCTCCCGCACGACTACCTGACCGAGCGGCTGACCGGCACCGCCGTCACCGACCGCGGCGACGCCTCCGGCACCGGCTGGTGGACCCCCGACGGCCCGCACCCCGCCGTCCTCGCCGCGATCGGCCTCGACCCCGCGCTGCTCCCCGCCACCGCCCCCGCCGGGAGCGCCGCCGGCACCGCCCGCCCCGGCGGCCCGCTCCGCCCCGGCACCCCCGTCGCCACCGGCACCGGCGACAACATGGCCGCCGCCCTCGGCCTCGGCCTGACCGCCGGCACCCCCGTGCTCAGCCTCGGCACCTCCGGCACCGTCTACACCGTCGCCCGCCGCCGACCCGCCGACCCCACCGGCACCGTCGCGGGCTTCGCCGACGCCCTCGACGGCTGGCTCCCGCTCGCCTGCACCCTCAACTGCACCCTCGCCGTCGACAAGGTCGCCGCCCTGCTCGGCCTCGACCGGCAGGCCGTCGAACCCGGCGGCAGCGCCGTCCTGCTGCCCTACCTCGACGGCGAACGCACCCCCGCCCGCCCGCACGCCAGCGGCCTGCTGCACGGCCTGCGCCACGACACCACCCCCGGCCAACTGCTCCAGGCCGCCTACGACGGCGCCGCCCACTCGCTGCTCGCCGCCCTCGACGACGTCCTCGCCGTCGACGGCCCCACCGACGCCGCCGCCGACCCCGCCCACCACACCGCCACCGCCGACACCGCCGCCGCCGACCCGGAGCGGCCGATCCTGCTGATCGGCGGCGGCGCGCGGGGCCGGGCCTGGCAGGACACCGTCCGCCGGCTCTCCGGCCGCCCCGTCCGCCTGCCCGCCGCCCGCGAACTCGTCGCGCTCGGCGCCGCCGCCCAGGCCGCCGCCCTGCTCACCGGCGAACCCGCCGACGCCGTCGCCCGCCGCTGGGGCACCGCCGACGGCCCGCTGCTGCCCGCCGTGCCCCGCGACGACGCGGCGCTCGAACGGATCGCCGCTACCATTTCGCAGACGGTCGGCCTGCACGGCGCCGACCGCCGGTAAGCACGGACCCCACCGGCGGCCCGCGCCGCCGGTGGGAGCGGCCCGGCCCCGGCGGGCCCGCGGAACGGAGGACGAGGACAGCGTGGCAGCGGACGGGCAGCAGCCGAGCGACCCCGCGCCCCGGCGCGGCCCCGCCTCCCAGCAGGACATCCGGCGGCAGAACCTCGCCCTGGTGATGCAGACCGTCGCCGCCGCGCACCCGCTCTCCCGCGCCCTCTCCCGCGCCGACGTGGCCGGACGCACCGGCCTCACCCGCACCGCCGTCTCCAGCCTGGTCGACGAACTCATCGGCGGCGGACTGCTGGTGGAGGGCGAACTCGAACGCAGCGGCCGGGTCGGCCGCCCCGGCCGGGCCCTCGGCCTCAACGACACCGGCCCCGCCGGACTCGGCCTGGAGGCCGGGGTCGCCCACCTCGGGGCCTGCGTCCTCGACCTGCGCGGCGAGGTCCGGGTCGAACTGCACCGCCCCGCCCCGAACGCGGCCCGCCCCGCCGCCGAGACCCTCGCCGACCTCGCCGCGCTCGCCGCCGAGGCCGAACGGCAGGCCGTCGACCTCGGCCTGCGGGTGGTCGGCGGCGTGCTCGCCGTCCCCGGCAGCGTCCCCCGCGACACCCCCGGCCGCCGGGTCGAGCACGCCCCCAACCTCGGCTGGCACCACCTCGACCTGCCCGCGCTCTGGCCCGGCCCCGGCCCCGCCCCCGCCGTCGAGAACGAGGCCAACCTCGGCGCCCTCGCCGAACTCCGGCAGGGCGTCGGCACCGGTACCTTCGTGCACATCTCGGCCGGCGAGGGCATCGGCGGCGCGCTCGTCCTGGACGGCGAACTCTTCCGCGGCGTCCAGGGATTCGCCGGCGAACTCGGCCACCTCACCGTCCGCCCCGACGGCCGCCCCTGCTCCTGCGGCGCCCGCGGCTGCCTCGAACCGTACGCCGGACTCGCCGCCGTGCTGCGCGCCGCCGGCCTGCTCGACGAACTCGACGCCACCGGAAGCAACTTGACGGACGGTCAGGAGATCGACGCCGTCGCCGAGTTGGCCCGCCGCGCGGCGGCCGGGCACGCCGACACCCGGCGCGCCCTGCGGCACGCCGGCACCGCGCTGGGCACCGCGCTCGCCGCCGCCGTCCACCTGATCGACCCCGCCACCGTGGTCCTCGGCGGCGCCTACGCCGACCTCGCCCCCTGGCTGCTGCCCCCCATGCGGGCCGAACTCGCCACCCTGATCCGGGTCCGCCCCTGGCCCGAGGACGCCCTGCGCGCCTCCCCCCTCGCCCGCCGCGGCCCCGTCCTCGGCGCCGCCCTGGTCACCGTCCGCCGCCTGCACACCGACCCGGCCACCCTCTGGCTGCCCGCAGAGTCCTGACCCGCCGAAGCCCCTGTCCCCAGAAGCCCCGCCCCCCAGAGCCCCGAAAGGCCCGCACTGCACCGTGCTGCTCACCTACATCACCGAACTCGCCGACGAGCCCCTCGCGTTGACGCCCGACCGGCGGGACGAGGAGACCGAGGTCAACACCTGGTGGCTGAGCTCGGACGACGAGGACCTGCGGTCCCTGACGGTCGCCGAGGTGGTCGCCGCCTTCGAGGCCACCGCCGCCGCGCTGCGCCGCCGGGTCGCCGAGTCCGGGTACGCCGGGCCGGCCACCTTCTACGTCCGGCACGACCGGCAGGCCGGCCAACTGCGCACCTCCACCGGCACAGTGGGCCCCGCCGAGCTGCCCTTCGGCGGCCGCTACCGTCCCACCGCGGACCTCGCCCCGGTCGTCGCGGGCTACCTGGCCGACGCGGACCCCGGGTCGGCCCGTCGGGAGGACCCGGTCGAGGTGGGCCCGGACGACCTGGAGCCCGATCCGGAGCCGGAGCCGTTCCCTGTCTGGGTCAGCGCACTCGGTGACACCGGTGCCCCCGGTGTGCTCGGCGGCGGCGACGCGTCGGCGGACGGCCGGGGCTGAGCGTCCCGGGTCGGGCGGTGGCGGCGGGGTGTTCGCCGCGGCCGAGTTCGACAGCGAGCCGGGCGGCGGTCTCGGCCATCTCGACCAGCGGTTGGCGGACGGTGGTGAGCGGCGGGCCAGGACGCCGTCCACCCAGGTCTGGCCGGGGGTGAGCCGGCCGGCCGACTCGGAGAGCACCACGCTCAGGCCCTCCGCCCGGGCGACGTTCCCGACGCCCCGGATCACCTCCACCGCCCAGGCGCTGTCCAGTGGTGGAAGACCAGGTCGAGCAGCCGGGACGGCGGCGTGACGGTGCGGCGGCGCTGGTAGCCGGTGCGGCGCAGGATCTCCTCGACCTTGGCCCGGGTGGCGGGCGCGACGTCGGCCCGGCCGTTCAGGACCTTCGAAACTGTCGGCGCCGAGACGCCGGCCGCCCGGGCGACCTCCGCGAGGGTCGGCGCGGGGCCGGGTTCGATCTCTGCGGCGCTCATGGCACGGACAGTAGTGCCCGCGGTCCTCGACGGGCCGCCGCCGACGGCCGCGGCCCCCGCGCAGTGTTCGTCGCCGCCGCGAAACATTCGCCCGTCGGGCGGTGCGGGGAGGGGGAGTTCGGGGGCGGGGTTCGGGGGAGCGCAGGGGCAGTGCGGGTGCCGGACCGCCGCCGGTGCTGGGGGATCATGGGGCGATGAGCGACAAGCGAACCCCGACGGCGGTGCTGCTGCACGGCTGGCCCGTCACCTCCGCGCACTGGCGGTACCTGGTGCCGGCGCTGGAAGCCGCGGGCATCACTGCGATCCCCGTCACGCTGCCCGGGCTGGGCGCCGCTCCCGGCGCCGAGGTGACCGCCTTCCACAAGGCGGCGCTCGCCGACCTGGTCCTGGCCCGGCTGGCCCGGGAGGGCGTCACCCGGTTCGCCGTCGTCGGCCACGACTGGGGCGCGACGGTCGGGTGCCTCCTCGCGGCCCGGGCGCCGGAATCGGTCGGTGCGCTCGTGGTCGAGGAGGAGATCCTGCCCGGCGTCGAGGTCGGCGTTCCCGCACCGGGCCGGGCCCACTACCCGACCTGGCACGGCCCCTTCAACCGGGCCCCGGGGCTGGCCGAGCAACTCGTGCCCGGCCGGGAGGCGGCGTACTACGGCGCGTTCCTGGAGCAGAGCGCCGGACCGGAAGGTCTCGCCCCGGACGTCCTCCGCGCCTACGTCGAGGCGTACAGCGCCCCGGGCGTGCTGGAGGCGGGCCTGGCCCACTACCGCACCGGGACGCGGGACGCCGAGGACGTCCGGGCCCTCGCCGCCCGGCCGCTCTCCGTGCCCGTCCTGGCGATCGGGGGCAGGTACGCGATGGGGACGGCCGTCGCCGACGGAATGGCTGCCCTCGCCACCGAGGTCACCCCGCTCGTCCTGGAGCGGTCCGGCCACTACCCCGCGGAGCAGGAGCCGGACGGCGTGAACCCCGCGGTCGTGCGGTTCCTCCGGCGGTACGCCTGACCGCACGGTCCGGGACCGGCCCGCCCGCCGCGTGCATAGTACATGTGATGTGCATGGTGCATATGGCAAAGGTTCGGTGCGGGCGGACGGCACGGGACAGGTGGGGCAAAGCGGTGGCAATCGTCCGACAAGTCGTCAGTTTCCTTGCCGCGCAGCCGACAAGGGCGTGAAAGCCCCGTGCATTAACAAGGGAGAACTTCAGGGCAAACAGACTCAGCTCAGAGGGGATTCCACTTCCGGATTTCCTCTGTGCACACATAGCGTTCGCCACGTGACAATGAGCGTCCAAAGACCCGGGGGGTAGCGCGGTGCGCGGGGAGGGCCTGTTCACGGAGCGGGCGCCGAACGGACGGTTCCAGTGGCAGCTGAAGGCGATGAACGGCCGGGTGGTGGCGGTGTCCTCCTCCGTCTACGAGTCGCCCGGCGACGCCGAGCGGGCGTTCGCGGAGCTGGTCGAACTCGGGCCGGCCCTGGTGGCGCGGATCACCCATGTCCGCGACGGACTGGGCTGGACCTGGGTGGTGCCCGGCCCGCGCGGCAACCCGGTGGTCAGGTCGAGCCGCGCCTACGAGCGCTACGCCACCTGCCAGAACGCCTTCCGGCGGTTCATGGCACTGCTGGCCCGGCTCACCGAGGCCGCCGCCGCGGTGGCCGTCGCCGGGCCCGCCGCGTCCGCCGTCGCCGGGCCTGCCGTGCCCGAGACCGTGCCCGCCGTGCCTGCCGTACCCGCGACCGTGCCCGGTCCCGGGGCCGGGCGGTGAGCAGACCGGAGACCGGCCGGGGCCCCCGACTGGTGCCGCTCCGCGGCCCGGACGGGCGGGCCGGCTGGTCACTGGTCGCTGCCAACGGGCGACGGCTCGCCGTGTCCGTCCGGGCCTATCGGTCCGACCGCGAACTCGCCTACGGAGTCGGTGAGTTGCTGGCCGAACGGGCGGTGCTGCGGTTCGTCCTGAGCCAGCGCGAGGACCGGCTGTGGGTCTGGACGGCCCACCTGCCGCCCCGCACCACCCGGCCCGGCGCGGGCGGCGGCGAGGCCGTCGCCCGCAGCGCGCGCGGCTACCTGCGCCGCGACCAGTGCCGGCAGAGCGTCGTCGGCTTCCAGCAGGCCGTGGAACACGTCCGCCGGGCCGGCCGCGGGACCACGACCGCACCCCCCTGGTGAACCCGCCCCCGCCACGGCCGTTGACGCCCACCCGGGCCACGAGGCCGCGAGGGCACGGCGGCGGGGCGTTCGGACGGCGCGGTGGCAGATCGATGTCGACGGAGGGTCGCCGCGCCGTACCCGCAGCCCCGGCGCACCCCGTCCCGGCCCATGCCGCCCCGCCCTGCCCCGCCCACCCCGTCCCACCCCGTCCCGTCCCGTCCGGTCCCGTCCGGTCCCGGTCAGGGTTTCGCGTGCGTTCGTCGCGGGGCGGTGCCGGGGGAGTGAAGCGGAGATGGCCGGGGTGACCCCGTGGTCCCACCTGGAGAAGAACGTGTCCGGGCTCGGGGCGGGCCGACGGGGCGTCAGCCGGGTGTCCCACCAGCGGATTCGTGGGCGCGGCCGGGGGCGCGGTGGTGCGCCGGGGGTGCGGGGGGCGCTTCCGGGGGCGGGCGGGGGCGGCGAGGATCGCACCGCCGGAAAGCCGCGGAGCTCTCCGGCACCGGGCCCCGCCAGGTCCGGTCCAGCTAGGCCACTTTCCTTTATGGAGGAACAGGACCATGCGTCACACCGCTGCCAAGGCGTTCACCGCCGTCGCGCTGGCCGCCGCCCTCTCGGCCGTCGCCGCCCCCGCCATGGCCGACCCGTCCACCCTGCCGACCCTGCCCGCCGCGCAGGACATCGTCGGTGCCGGCTCGGACACCACGCAGGCTCTGCTGAACCAGTTCTCGGCCGACTACAACGCCTCCCTGGGCGCGGGTTCCACCCTGCCCCACCTGTACAGCTGGGACGCGACCGGCTCCGCCACCATCACCCCGAAGACCGGCGCGGCCACCATCAACCGCCCGAACGGTTCCGGCGCCGGCATCACCGCGCTGAACGGCAACACCAGCGCCACCCTGGACTTCGCGCGCTCCTCCCGCGCCCCGCAGACCGGCGACCTGACCTCCGACCTGTTCGTGGCCTTCGCCAAGGACGCGGTGACCTGGTCCGCGAAGGCGACCGGCGGCCACGCCCCGGCGAACCTGACCACCCAGAACCTGTTCGACATCTACTCCTGCGCCGCCGGCGCCACCAACTGGTCCGCCTTCGGCGGCACCGCCGGCACCATCAAGCCCTACCTGCCGCAGGCCTCTTCCGGCACCCGCTCCTTCTTCCTGAAGGCGATCGGCAACCCGACCCTGGGCAGCTGCGTCGTCACCGGCCCGGAGGAGAACGAGGGCACCGACCCGCTGCTGAACAACGTCGACGTGATCTTCCCGTACTCGGTCGGCCACTGGGTGGGCCAGGCCAACGGCCACGTCACCGCTTCCGACAACAAGGGCGACCTGACCCTGCGCAGCATCAACGGCGTCGCCCCGCTGACCGGCACCGGCACCCTGAACGCGGCCTTCGCCGCCGGCACCTACGGCCGCGTGCTCTACAACGTGGTCCGCGACACCGAGTGGACCGCCACCACCACCCAGGGCACCGCGCTGCGCGCGATCTTTGGCCCCTCGGGCTGGATCTGCTCCACCCCCGGCAAGGCCGACACCACCAGCTACGGCTACCTGACCCTGCCGGCCTCGGCCTGCGGCTCCACCACCCACATCTGACCCACCCCCGGGGCCCGTTCCGCCCCGAGGCGCACCACAGCGCACCGCACCGCACCGACCGCCGCCCGTCCCGCGCACCCGCCGGGACGGGCGGCGGCCCGTGGCACCACCGCGCACCGCGTACGACCCGTTCCACCCGGCACCACCGCGCTCCACCCAGCACCACCCGCAGAGCAGAACAGCACCGGGTGCCAGGCACCCCTCCGAAGGAGCCACGATGTCCCGTCTTCCCGTCCGGATCGCCGCCGCGGCCGCCGGTCTCGCCCTCGTCGCCACCGCCGCCTCCGCGACCGCCGCCTCCGCGACCGCCGCCTCCGCCGCCACCCCGGCGTCCGGCAGCGCCGTGATCCACGAGAGCAACGCCTTCTTCCAGCAGGCCGCCCAGGCCGGCATCGTGGCGGTGCCGCTGCCCACCGCGACCGCGGGCTACGACGCCGCCACCGGCCTGTCGGCGAGCTTCCCGGTCACCGACGGCTCCGGCAGCCTGCGCGACTTCTACGGGAACATCAAGCTCGGCGGCGGCCTGCTGTTCGTCGACGTCAGGACCGGCAGCGCGGCCTCCTTCCACCAGCTGTCCTTCTCCATCGACAACTGGGCGGTCACCGGCGTCGCCGACGGCACCGGCACCACCGTCACGCTGTTCGACCCGGCGGGCAACAACAGCGTCACCAACAGCGGCACCACCCAGAACCTGACCGCGGACTCGCTGGTCCTGGACGCCGCGGGCGCGCAGTACCTGGACGGCAAGCTGCGCACCACCTTCTTCACGGCGGGCCAGAGCGTCGGCTCCTTCGCGGTGACCTTCACCCCCGCCTCCTGACGCTCCGCCGGCACACCACCACAGCACGGCAGTTCGGCACATCCGTACGAGCGCCCGCACCCCGTTCCGCCGCCCGGGCGGTACGGGGTGCGGCCCACCGAGGGGAGACCACCGTGCACCGCACCGCTGCCGAGGTGCTCACGGTCGCCACGACGACCGCCGCCCTGCTCGCCGCCGGCGCCGCCGCCCCGGCTCTCGCCGACCCGCCGGCCCCGGCCGCGCAGGACCTCGTCGGCGTCGGGGCGGACACCGCCAACGCGCTGATGAACCGGATCTCGACGGACTACAACGCCGCGCTGGCGGCGGCCGGCGACACCACCTCGCCCCGGCTGTACAGCTGGGACTTCACCGGCTCCGCGACCATCACCCCGAAGACCGGGGCGGCCACCATCGCCCGGCCGCGCGGGAGTTCGGACGGCATCCTCGCGCTGAACCTCAACACCCGGGCCACGGTGGACTTCGCGCCGTCCTCCCGGCCGCCCCGGTACCTCCAGGACCCGCCCTCCGAGCTGTTCGTGGCGTTCGCCAAGGACGCGGTGACCTGGGCGGCGAAGTCCGGCGGCCACGCCCCCGCCAACCTCACCACCCAGGCGCTGCGGGACATCTACTCGTGCCAACCGTGGGCCGTCGACTGGTCGGCCTACGGCGGCGCGGCCGGCCCGATCAGGCCCTGGCTGCCGTCGCCGTCCTCCGGCACGGGGGCGTTCTTCCTGAAGGCGATCGGCCTGTCCGCGCCGGGTGGCTGCGTGCGCTACGGGCCGGTCGAGAACGAGGGCACCGACCCGGTGCTCGACGACCCGGACGCGATCGTCCCGTACTCGGCGGGCCACTGGGTGGGCCAGTCCCGGGGCCACGGCAGCGCGGCCGACGCGCCGGGCGCCCTGACGCTGCGGAACATCAACGGCCTGGCCCCGCTGAACGGCATCGGCGCCGTCAACGCCTCCTTCGCGGCGAGCTCCTACGGCCGGGTGCTGTACAACGTGGTCCGCGAGGCCGAGTGGCGCGGCAGCGGCCCGCAGACCACCGCGCTGCGGGCGGTGTTCGGCTCCACGGGGTACCTCTGCTCCGTCCGGGCCCGGGTGACCGTCGTCGACTACGGCTACCTGAGCCTGCCGTCCGCGGCCTGCGGATCGACCGTCAGCTCCGAAACGGTGTGACGGGAACCCCCTCCGCCCCATCCGAACCAGCCGAACCACCTGAACCAGCCGAACCGCCCGCCGGACCCCGGACGGGCGGTTCGCGCGTCTGACGGGCCGTCAGTCCTTTTGATTCGAGCACCAATTGGGGTCTCGTACACCTGACGGACAGCGACCGGCCAGACGCGACTGGCCGAATATCGTCGGAGCCGCCGAACGGTCGGTTCCGCTCCCTGTTCCCGTGCGTGCCCCGAGTCGGCGCGCCGTCGCCGGAGGTGCTGCGCCGATGAGAACCCGCCCGTCGGGGCCGAGAGTCGGATCGCGTCCGTTGAGGGCCTACCTGGCCGCGGTGCTGGCCTGGACGGTGGCCGCCGCCGTGGTGTTCCTGCCGCTCGGCGGGCCCGGCGCGCAGCCCGCGCGGGCCGCCGCCGGGACGACCGTGGAGGGTCCGGCGCGCTGGAACCCCGCCGACTGGACGGAGGGCCCGAAGGGCACCGTCACGCTGTCCCGGTCCACCGGCCTCGGCAACCAGGTGGTGCACGTCAGCTGGACCGGGTTCACCCCGACCGTGGACCTCCAGGGCCAGCCGGTCAGCTCGGTGCTCAGCCCGCGGACGGGCTACATCGACAAGGACGCGCTCTACCCGGTGCGGATCTACCAGTGCCGGGGCGAGCACCCGGAGATCACCGACTGCTACGGCTCCAGCCTGTACAACGCCGACCCGGCCAAGGGCTTCCTGCAGCCCTCCCCGGCCGGCGGCCTCACCACGCCCGAGTTCCCGTCGAACATGGCCATCGCCGCGACCCGCCCCGACGGCACCGGCGACGCCGACATCGAGGTGTGGACCGCCCAGCAGAGCCAGTCCCTGGGCTGCGACCCCACCCACAAGTGCTCGATCGTGGTGGAGCCCAACTACGGCGGCGACCCGATCGGCGCCTACTCCTACCCGGACTCGCAGATCAACTGCGCCGAGCACTCCGGCGACGCCGACTTCTTCTTCAACACCGCCACCGACGCCACCCTGTACACCAACATGTACCGGACCGACGACAAGCAGTACTGGAGCGGCGAGGCCTGCGCCTGGTCCCGGCACGTCACCGTCCCGCTGGAGTTCGCCCCCACCCCGGCCGCCTGCGCCGACGGCGGCGCCGCGTTCTCCGCGATCGGCCTGGAGATGGCCGACCGCGCCGTCCAGCAGTGGCGCACCGGCCTGTGCCTGGCCGCCGACCCGCTGAACGTGCAGTACAACGTCGGCTCCGGCGAGCCCCAGGCCCGCGCCGGCTTCCTGCGCGGCTCCGGCGCGGACGTTGCGCTCACCTCGCTGCCCGACACCGGACCCCCGGCCCGCCCGTACGTGTACGCGCCGCTCGCCGCCGGCGCGGTCTCGATCGTGTACATCGTCGACGACGGCAGCACCCACCAGCAGGTCCGCCGACTGCGGCTCAACCAGCGGCTGCTGGCGAAGATGCTGACCCAGACCTACCGCTCGGACGCCACCGACACCACCGACTCGGTCAAGGGCAACCCGAACTGCCTCTTCGAGGACCCCGAGTTCCGCCGGCTCAACGCCGACGTCTCGCCGAACACCACCTGGCTGCCCTGCAACGTCGCGGGCTTCGCCAGCTCGGTGCCGATCGTGGTCGGCGGCACCACCGACCTGGTCCGCCGGCTCACCCAGTGGATCGCCGCGGACGGCGACGCCGCCGCCTTCCTGCAGGGCGCCACCGACCCGTGGGGCACCCGCCTGAACACCCACTACCTGCCCTCGGCCTTCCCCGGCTACCCGCTGGACGCTTTCCAGGCCCAGGACTTCTCCGGCTTCAACAACCTGAAGCAGTACGAGTGGAACCCGGTGCTCGGCGGCCTCGGCCAGGTCCTGCGGATGACCATGGAGGGCCGGCTGTCCTGCCTCAACACCGACGTCATCGACGGCCAGCACGCCCGCTGCCGCCCCCAACTCGACGGCAAGCGCTCGCTGTTCGCCGTCCTGGACGCCGGCCAGGCGCAGGCGATGAGCCTGCCCGAGGCCGAACTCCCGAACCCGGCGGGCGGGTTCACCACCCCGACGATCGAGTCCATGCAGGCCGCCGTCCGCGACATGCCGGTCGACGAGAACACCGGCACCCAGCAACTCCCGTACGGGGACGGCAACTCCGCCTACGCCAAGGACACCAGGGCCTACCCGCTGACCATGGTGCAGTACGCCATGCTGCCCACCGGCGGCCAGCCCGCCGCCAAGGCCGCCGCGATCAGCCGCTTCGTCCGCACCGTCACCGACCCCGCCAAGGGCCAGGTCTACGGCCGCGACCCCGGCCAACTCGCCCTCGGGTACGCCGGACTGACGGCCGGTCAGATCACCCAGGCCAGGGCTGCCGCCGACCACGTCGCCGCCCAGGACGGGGCCAAGCCGGGCAAGTCCACCGGCACCGGCGGTGACAGCGGCGGCACCGGCACCACCGGTGGCGACACCGGCAGCGGCGGCGCGAGCGGCACCGGCGGCACGGGTGGCGGGAGCGCCGGAGGCGGCCTCGGCGACACCGGCGGCACCCTCGGCGACGCCGCCGCGGGCGGCACCGGCGGCGCGGCCGCCGCCCAGGGCGGCACCGCCGGGCCCCGGCCCAGCACCGCGCCGACCCTCGGCGCGGCCGCCGTCGGCCGGGCCTCGGCCGACCGGGCCGGCCTCTCCCCGCTGCTGCTGCCCGTGGTCCTGATCACCGGCGCCGTCCTGCTGGTCGGCGGGCCCGCCGTCCTGCTCCTCGGCACCGCCTCCGCCGGGGGCGGCCTCCGCGGCGCCGCCGGGCGGCTCCGGTCGCGGCTGCTCCGCTGACCCTCCCGCCGGACGGGCGCCCCGCGCGCCCGTCCGGCGGCCATCCGCCCACCCCAGGAACCCTCACCGCGCGGAGAGTTGACACCATGACAGCCGCCGTCCAGCCGACGGACACCCGCGTCCCCCCGCCGACGCCCGAGCACGACCGGCCCCGCCCGATCGACGCCCCCGCCCCGCCCGCCGACCGGGCCTTCCGCGGCCTCCTGCGCGCCGCCGGGCTGTCGGTCTTCGTGATGATGGGCCTGATCGCCTTCTTCCTGCTGCTGCGCGGCGCCGAGGCACTGCGCGCCGTCGGCCTGTCCTTCCTCACCGAGGTCAACTGGCGCACCGCCGCGCACTCCTTCGGCATCGCCGCGGTCCTCCCCAACGGCATCATGATCGCCGTCATCGCGCTGGTCCTCGCGGTCCCGGTGGCGCTCACCGCCGCCCTGTTCATCTCCGAGTACGCGCCGGTGCGGCTGCGGCCCGCGCTGATCTCGATGGTCGACCTGATGGCCGCCGTCCCGAGCATCGTCTACGGCCTGTGGGGCCTGTTCTTCCTGCAGCCCCGGATCGTCGGCACCTGCCGCTGGCTGGCCAACCACCTCGGCGGCCCGCTCCCGTTCCTCCGGGTGCGGATCGGCGACACCCCGACCTCCTACACCTCCTCGACCTTCATCGCGGGCGTCGTGGTCTCCCTGATGATCATTCCGATCATCACCTCGCTCAGCCGCGAGGTGTTCTCGCAGGCCCCGGTCGGCGAACGGGAGGGCGCCTACGCGCTCGGCTCCACCCGCTGGGGCATGGTCCGCACCGTCGTCCTGCCGTTCGGCCGCGGCGGCATGATCGGCGCCGTGATGCTCGGCTTCGGCCGGGCGATGGGCGAGACCATCGCCGTCGCGCTGATCATCTCCCCGGTCTTCCGGGTCGCCTGGCACGTCCTGGAGAACGGCGGCGGCTCGATCTCCGCCCTGATCGCGCTGCGCTTCAGCGAGTCCGACAGCCTCTCGCTGTCCGCGCTGATGGCCGCCGGACTGGTGCTGTTCGCCCTCACCCTGCTGGTCAACGTGGCCGCCGGGTTCGTCATCAGCCGGTCCCGGTCCGGCGCCTCGACCTCGGACTGACCGGAGGCCACCGATGTCCACCCAGCCCCTCGACGCCCCCGCACCCTCCGGCGTCCCGGCCCTTCCCACCCTTCCCGCGCTCCCCGTCGTCCCCGCACTCCCCGAGCAGCGGCGGATCAAGCTCGGCGGCACCACCCGCGAGGAGGTGCTCACCATGCTCGGCGCGGGAGTCGGCTCGCTCGCCCTGGACTGGCTGCTGTACGAGCGCGTCCTGCCGTTCAGCGGCGCCCTCGGCTTCCTGCTCTGCTGGTACGCGCTGTTCCTCGGGCTCTACACCCTGGCCGGCCGCCTCCAGTGGGACGCCCTGACCGTCCGCGAACGCCTCGCCACCGCCGTCGCCTGGAGCTCCGGCCTGCTGCTGTTCGCGGTCATCCTCGAACAGATCGGCTTCGTCGCCCTGCACGGCCTGGCCGCCGCCCGGCACGCGAACTTCTTCACCGAGACGATGCGGACCACCGCCCCGCTCTCGCCGATCACCTCCGGCGGCTGCCTGCACGCCGTCGTCGGCTCGCTCGAACAGCTCGGCCTGGCCACCCTGTTCTCGGTGCCGCTCGGCATCCTGACCGCCGTCTTCCTGGTCGAGGCCGGCGCCACCCGCCGCGGCGCCCGCCTGGTCAAACCCGTCCGGGTGCTGGTCGAGGCGATGACCGCGCTGCCGTCCATCGTCGCCGGACTGTTCGTCCTCGGCGTCGTCATCCTCACCCTCGGCGCCGAGAAGAGCGGCTTCGCCGCCTCGCTCGCGCTCACCGTGATGATGACGCCGATCGTCACCCGCGCCGCCGAGGTGGTGGTCCGGATCGTCCCCGGCACCCTCAAGGAGGCGTCCTACGCGCTCGGCGCCAGCCAGTGGCGCACCGTCTGGCACGTGGTGCTGCCCACCGCCCGCCCCGGCCTGACCACCGCCGTCGTGCTCGGCATGGCCCGCGGCGTCGGCGAGACCTCCCCGGTGCTGCTCACCGCCGGCTTCACCACCCGCCTCAACCTCGACCCGCTGCACGGCAACCAGGCCAGCCTGCCGCTGTTCATCTGGAACTACGTCAAGCAGCCCTACCCCGAGATGGTCGCCCGGGCCTTCGCCGGCGGCCTCACCCTGATGCTCGTGGTGCTGGTGCTGTTCGTCACCGCCCGCGTCCTGGGCCGGCCCCGGACCGCCGCCGACCGCCCCACCCGGCGCCCGCTGCGCCCCGCCCGCACCACCCCCGCCGACCGCCCCGCCCGGCGCTCCGCGACCTCCCGCCCGGCCCTCGCCCGCACGGCGACCGCCGCGGCCCCGCACCCCGCCCCGGCGGTGGAGAACCGATGAACCGTCAGAAGACCAGTCAGCGAAGGAAGACCCGTCCCGTGCGACTCCGTCACCTGGCGTCGGCGCTGCTCGCCGCCGCCCTGGCCCTGCCCACCGCGCTGCTCACCGCCGCGCCCGCGCACGCCGCGACCTCGCTGAACGCGGACGGCTCCAGCTGGGCCGGCCCGGCCATCGACCAGTGGCGGCGCGACGTCGGCCCGATGGGCATCGAGATCGACTTCAACCCGGTCGGCTCGGCCGCGGGCCGGGTCCAGTGGGCCAACGGCCAGGACGACTTCACCGCCTCCGACGTGCCGTTCCGCTCCGGCGCCGACACCGGCATCGACCCCACCCGCGGGCAGGCCGGCCAGGGCCAGTCGGAGAACCCGCGGTACGGCTACTCGTACGTGCCGATCACGGCCGGCGGCACCGCCCTGATGTACCACCTGGAACTCGGCGGCAAGAAGGTCACCGACCTGCGGCTGTCCACCGACACCATCGTGGACATCTTCACCAACCGGATCACCTCCTGGGACGACCCGAAGATCACCGCCGACTACGGGCGGGCGCTGCCGAAGATCCCGATCACCCCGGTGGTCCGCTCCGACGGCTCCGGCGCCACCGCCCAGTTCACCCGCTGGATGCAGCACACCCACAAGGACCAGTGGGAGGGCTACTGCAAGCAGGTCAACGGCGTCACCTGCGGCGACTACACCGAGTTCTTCCCCGCCGCGGGCCGGATGACCTCGCAGAACGGCTCCGACGTGGTGGCGGGCTACATCCAGTCGCCGACCGGCGTCGGCGCGATCGGCTACGACGAGTACGCCTTCGCCAAGCGCGCCAACTGGCCCGTCGTCAAGGTGCTCAACCCGGCCGGGTACTACAGCCTGCCGACCGCCTCCAACGTGGCCGTCGCACTGACCGCCGCCCGGATCCGCGGCGTCGACGACAACACCTCCGCCGACGACCCGAACTACCTGCAGCAGAACCTCGACGGCGTCTACACCAACAACGACCCGCGCTCCTACCCGATCTCCTCCTACAGCTACCTGATCGTGCCGCGGGCCGCCGCCGCGCTGCCGGTGCCGCCGCGTTTCAACGACGCCAAGGGCAACGCGCTCAGCCGCTACCTCGCCTACGTGCTGTGCGCCGGGCAGGGCGAGGCCGACGAGCTCGGCTACTCGCCGATCCCGCGCAACCTGGTCCGCGGCGGGCTGCTGCAGACCCGGCACATCCCCGGCAACGCCAGCCCCGTCGACCCCGACTCGCTGAACAACTGCGCCAACCCGACGTTCAATTCGGCCGGCGAGCTGACCGTGCTGAAGAACGCCCCGCAGCCCGGCCCCTGCGACAAGAAGGGCGCCCCCCTGGCCTGCACCGTGCAGAACGGACAGGCCGTCAAGTCCGGTACCGGAAACGGCACTTCGGGCGGCAACGGGACCGGCGGCAGCGGCGCGGCCGGCGGCGCGGGCGGGACGGGCGGCGCCTCCGGCGGCAACGGCGCGACGACCGGCGGCGCGGCGGGCGGCGACGGGAGCGGCGGCGCGGCGATCGACCCGCTGACCGGCGAGAGCGTCGAATCCGGCTCCGGCGGCGGCGGTTCGGGCGGCGCGCAGAACGCCCCCGGCACCGTGGTCGCACTCGACGGCCGCCCGCAGGACTGGCTGCTCTCCACCCTGACCGCGCTCGAACTGCTCGGCGTGGTCGCCGTCCCGCCGCTGCTGGTCGCCCGCTGGCGCCGCCGCGACACCACCACCGGGGGCAGCCGGTGAGCCACGTCGTCGCGCCCGCGCCCGTGCCCGTGCCGGACAGCACGCCCGCCCCGGCCCGCCCCGCCGGAGGCCCCGGCCCCGGCCCCGAACTCCCCGGCGCGGCCGGCCGCCGCGTGGTGCTGACCGTTGCCCGGGCGGTGACGCTCACCGCCGTCCTGCTGCTCGGCTTCGCCGGCTACCTGCTGGCGTTCTCCGGCCTCCAGCAGGCCCACCACCAGTCCACCGCCTACGCCACCCTGCGCGACCGGCTCGGCAGGGCCACCGCCCCGACCGGCCCGACCGCCGACGGCGCGCCGCTCGCCGTCCTCGACATCCCCGCGCTCGGCCTGCACCGCGCCGTCGTGGTCGAGGGCACCGACGGCCGTGACCTGATGCGCGGCCCCGGCCACCGCCGCGACACCGTCCTGCCCGGACAGCCCGGCGTCGCGGTGCTGTTCGGCCGCTCCACCACCTTCGGCGCGCCGTTCGCCGGCCTGACCGGCCTCAAGCCCGGCGACGGGATCGACGTCACCACCGGCCAGGGCAGCTTCCACTACACCGTCAACGCGTACGGGGACGGCGAGCACCCGATCCGGGACACCGCCCCGAACCGGCTGGTGCTGGCCACCGGGGACTCCGACTGGATGCCGACCGGCACCGTGCTGGTCGGCGCCCGGCTCGACGGCGACCCCGAACCGACCGGCGCGCGGCGGCCCGCCGCCACCCCCACCGACAAGATCCTGGCCGCCGACAAGGGCGCCCTGCCGGCGCTCCAACTCTGGTCGCTGGCCCTGCTGGCCGCCGTCGTCGGCGCCGTCGTCACCGCCCGCCGCTGGCGCCGCTCGGCCGCCTACCTGTGCTTCGCGCCGGTGGTCGCCGCCCTGCTCTGGTCGGTGTACGAGAACGCCGCCGCCCTGCTCCCCAACGTCTACTGACCCGCCGGGCCCGGCCGCGCCGCCGTCGCGCCGCCGGGCCCCGGGCCGCCAGCCCCGCCGGAAAGGACCGCCCGACCGATGACCGAGACCGCCCAACCCGCCCTCCCCGTGCCGAAGTTCGACTCCGCCCCGGCCGGTCCGGCCGACCCGCCGACCGTGCCGCTGCCGCCCGTCCGGCTCGACCCGCCGCCCGCCGGACGGCTGTCCGGCCTGGAGACCCGCGACCTCACCGCCTGGTTCGGCCCGCGCAAGGTGCTGGAACGCGTCTCGCTGGGCATGCGGGCCGGCGAGATCACCGCGCTGATCGGCCCGTCCGGCTGCGGCAAGTCCACCTACCTGCGGATCCTCAACCGGATGCACGAGATGGTGCGCGGCGCCGCCCTGGCCGGCGAGGTGCTGCTCGACGGCGAGGACGTGTACGCGCCCGGCCGCCGCCCCGCCGAGGTCCGCCGCCGGATCGGCATGGTCTTCCAGCGCCCCAACCCGTTCCCCGCCATGTCGCTGTACGACAACGTGGTCTCCGGCCTCAAACTGGCCGGCATCAAGGCCACCCGCGAGGAACGCGACCACCTGGTCGAGTCCAGCCTCCGGCAGGCCGGCCTGTGGGACGAGGTCGGCAACCGGCTCGGCACCGCGGGCGGCGCGCTCTCCGGCGGCCAGCAGCAGCGCCTGTGCATCGCCCGCTCGCTCGCCGTCTCCCCGGAGATCCTGCTGATGGACGAGCCCTGCTCGGCCCTCGACCCGACCTCCACCCGCCGGATCGAGGAGACCATCGCCGAACTCCGGCACCGGGTCACCATCGTCATCGTCACCCACAACATGCAGCAGGCCCAACGCGTCTCGCAGTCCTGCGCGTTCTTCCTGGCCGCCCACGACACGCCCGGCCGGATCGTCGAGGCCGGGCCCACCGAGCAGCTGTTCACCGACCCCGCCGACCCGCGCACCGCCGACTACGTCAACGGCCGCTTCGGCTGACCCGGCCGACCCCTGACCCCGGCCCCTCGGGGGCCGGGGCCCGGGGTCAGGGTGCCGGGGTCAGGGGCAGCGCAGGTGCAGCAGCGCCATGTCGTCGGAGTGCCGGCCCGCGTTGAGCGCGCGGGCCCGCTCGACCAGGCGGGTCAGCAGCAGGTCGCCGCCCGCGCCGCCCGCGTCCTCGATCAGCCGGATCACGCCCGCGGTGCCGAGCCGGCCCGCGTCCGGCGCGGTGCCGGTCCGGCCCTCGCTGAGGCCGTCGGTGTAGAGCAGCAGGTCGGCGCCGGCCGGCAGGGTGTGCCGGGTGGGCCGCCAGCTGCCGAGGCCGGGCGCGATGCCCAGGGCCAGGCCGTACTCGACCGGCAGCTCCCGGGCGGTGCCGCCGGAGATCACCAGCGGCGGGTGGTGACCGGCCAGATGGACCGTCAGTTCCCGGCTTTCGGGCCGCAGTTCGAGGATCGTGCAGGTGGCGAAGTTGTCGGCGGGCACCCGTTCGGCGACCAGCATCTCCTCCAGCAGCCGCAGCAGGTCCGCGCCGCGGTGCCCGCCCAGGGTCAGCGCCCGCCAGGTGATCCGCAGGCAGACGCCGAGCGCCGCCTCGTCCGGGCCGTGGCCGCTGACGTCGCCCATCACGGCGTGCACGGTGCCGTCGGAGGTGTGCACCACGTCGAGGAAGTCCCCGCCGAGCAGGGCCCGTTCGCGCCCGGGCAGGTAGCGGGTGGCGGCGGTGACGGGGGAGCCCTGGAGCAGCGGGGTGGGCAGCAGGCCGCGCTCCAGCCGGGTGTTCTCGTGGGCGCGCAGCCGGTTCTCGCGCAGCTCGGCGGCCGCCCGCTCGGCCTGCTTGCGGTGCACGGCGTAGCGGATCACCCGGGTCAGCAGGTCCGGGCTGACCTGGCCCTTGACCAGGTAGTCCTGGGCGCCGCCGGCCACGGCCAGCTCACCGGTGCGGGACTCGTCCAGCCCGGTCAGCACGATGATCGCGGTCTCCGGGCGGACCGACTGCAGGGTGCGCAGCGCCCCGATCCCGGTGGAGTCGGGCAGGTGGAGGTCGAGCAGCACGCAGTCGGCGCCGTGCGCGGCCAGCGCGGCCACCGCGCCGGCCAGGCTCTGCTGCCAGGCCAGCGAGTGCTCCAGGCCGGTGTCGAGCAGCAGCTCCTCGACCAGCAGGGCGTCACCGGGGTCGTCCTCGACCAGCAGCATCCGGTAGGCGGGCTCCGGCGGCGCGGACCGCTGCGGCTCGATCGCGGCGGCCGGGCCGGGGGCGGCGAGGCCGGTGGCGAGGCCGGGGACGGGACCGGTGGTGGGGGCGAGGTTCACCGGGCGCTCCCGGCGAGGGCCCCGGCCGGGTGCCCCCCGGCGGCCGCGCCGACCTCGCCCTCCGGCGCGTCCTGCTCCGGCTCCACCGGGGCCGGGGCCTCGGCGGCGAGCGTGAGGACGATCCGGGCGCCGCCGGTGTGCGCCGTGTCGACGGCGATCGTGCCGCCGTGGAACTCGACGATCTTCTGGCACATGGCGAGTCCGATGCCGTTGCCCGGGTACTCCTCGCGGGTGTGCAGCCGCTGGAAGATGACGAAGATCCGCTCGGCGAACTCCGGGTCGATGCCGATGCCGTTGTCGGTGACGGCCAGCTCCCAGTGCTCCCCGGTGCGGCGGGCGGTGACCGCGATCCGCGGCGGCCGCTCGGGGGAGCGGAACTTGACCGCGTTGCTGAGCAGGTTCTGCAGCAGCATGCCGAGCTGGGTGGTGTCGCCGGGCAGCGTCGGCAGCGGGTCGGCGGTGACCTCCGCGCCGGTCTCCTCGATCGCGACGGCCAGCGCGTCCCGGGTGTCGGCGAACACCCGGTCCAGGTCGACGGGCACGTACTGGCGGTGCAGCCGGCCGACCCGGGAGAACGCCAGCAGGTCGTTGATCAGCGTCTGCATCCGGTTGGCGCCGTCCACCGCGAAGCCGATGTACTGGTCGGCCCGCTGGTCGAGCTGCCCGGCGTAGCGGCGCTGCAGCAACTGGCAGAAGCTGGCCACCTTGCGCAGCGGCTCCTGGAGGTCGTGCGAGGCGACGTAGGCGAACTGCTCCAGCTCGGTGTTGGAGCGGCGCAGGTCGGCGGCCTGCTCGTCGAGCCGGTCGCGGATCCGGTCCGCGAGGGCCAGTTGCTCGACCAGGCGGCGGCGCATCTGCTCGACGTCGGTGCCGAGCTGGGCCAGGTCGGCGGGCCCGCCGGGGAGGTCGACGGGGTGGTCGAACTCGCCGCCGGCGACCCGGCGGACGTCCCGGGAGAGGGCGTCCAGCGGGAGGGTGATGCCGCGCAGGCCGAGGAAGGCGGCCCCGGCCAGCAGCAGCACGATGGCGCCGATGGTCGCGAAGACCCAGTGGCTGAAGTTCTCGGCGTCGGCGAGTTCGGCGGCCGAGCGGGCCCGGGAGCCCTCCAGTCGGACGCGCAGCGTGTCGCTCGCGGCCCGGACCGCGTCGAAGTCCCGCTTGCCGGCCTCGGCGTTGACGGCGGCCAGCGACACCGGCGCGCCGGACGGGGCGGCGGCCACCGGTTCGGCGACGTCCCGCCGCCAGACCGCGGCCCGGTCCAGCACCGTGTCCAGGTCGGCGAGTGCCGGGCCGTCCCCGGCGAGCAGGCTGCGCAGGCGCCGGACGGCGGCGTCCTCGTCGGTGCGCCCCTGGGTGTAGGGGTCGAGGAAGTCGGGGCTGCCGGAGAGGCCGTAGCCGCGGATGCCGGTCTCCTGGCCGACCAGGGCGGCGTCCAGCCGGACGGCGCTTATCAGCGCGGGCGAGGTCCGACCGGTGAGGCGCTCGGTGGCGTCGTTGGCGCGGGCGAGCGCCCAGCCGCCGAGCGCTCCGAGCACCAGCAGCACGGACAGCGAGACGACGACGCCGGTGCCCAGCCACCGCCGGGTGGTCCAAGCCGTCCTGCTCCGGGCCGTCCCGGTTCGGGCGGGTCGAGTCGTCGTGCCAGGCACCGTGCACCTTCCGTCACCGTCCGTCCGGCGTTCCGGGGCCCGGAGCCGGTCGAGCAGCCGTACTGTACACCGGGATCGACAACGAATGTTGTCGAGGCGTCAACCGCTGGCCTAGGATGCCTCCATGCCGGCCAACCCGACGCGACAGCGGATACCCGAAGACGAGCTGGCCATGCTCTGTGCGACGGCGCTCACCGATCTGGGTGTGCGGTTGACCGAGCGCTTCTTCGGCACCGACCCGGAAACGGACCACCTGGCCCGGCTGCGGGTCCTCGTCCACCTGCAGCGGGCACTCGCCCAGCAGTGCGAGCAGACGGCGCTGCACGCCGCCCGCGCCGGCGCGGGCTACCCTCAACTCGGCCAAGCCGCCGGAATCACCCGGCAGGGCGCCCGGCGCCGCTGGCCCGGCCTGGTGCCGGTACGGACCGACCAGACCCCGGCACGGACCGACCAGGCCCCACCAGCGGTACGACCTTCCTCTTCTACGGACCGGAGCCGGTAATGGCGACCCCCCTCAGCACCCGCCCCTTCGACATCCTGCTGGTCGAGGACGACCCCGCCGACGCCCTGCTGATCGAGGAGGCCCTGCTCGACCGCAGCGACACCCGCACCATCACCCAGGTCTCCGACGGCCTCGCCGCGCTGGAACGCCTGCGCGACCCGGCACTGACCCGCCCCGACCTGATCGTGCTCGACCTCAACATGCCCCGGATGAACGGCCGCGAACTGCTCGGCGTGCTCAAGGGCGACGAGGAGCTGAAGATCATCCCCACCGTCGTGCTCACCACCTCCGGCGCGCCCGACGACATCTCCTCGGCCTACCGCAACCACAGCAACGCGTACATCACCAAGCCGGTCAACCTGGACGACTTCGTCCGCGCCGTCCGGCAGATCGACACCTTCTTCCTCGACACCGCGACGCCCCCGGCCCGCTGACGGCCGCCGCACCGGCAGCCCCGCTCGCCCCGGTCGCCCCGGCCGGTGCGGCAGGATGGGACCTGACGGGCCGTCGGGCCCGGCGCACGGACGGACGGGCGGAGGCGGCGGATGGACAGCGGGCAGACCTGGGACGTGGTGGTGCTCGGCGGCGGGCCGACCGGCGAGAACCTCGCCGACCGGGCCCGGGCCGGCGGCCTGAGCGCGGTGGTCGTGGAGAGCGAACTCGTCGGCGGCGAATGCTCCTACTGGGCGTGCATGCCCAGCAAGGCCCTGCTGCGCCCCGCCGCGGCGCTCGCCGACGCCCGCCGCCTGCCCGGCACCCGGGAGGCCGTCACCGGTCCGCTGGACGCCGCCGCCGTGCTGGCCCGCCGGGACGCCTTCGCCTCGCACTGGCACGACGACGGCCAGGTGTCCTGGCTGGAGTCGGTCGGCATCGACCTGGTCCGCGGCCACGGCCGGCTGGACGGCGAGCGCCGCGTCCTGGTCGACACCCCCGACGGCGGGCGGCGGGTCCTGCACGCCCGGCACGCCGTCGCCGTCTGCACCGGCACCCGGGCCGCCCTGCCCGACCTCCCCGGCCTGGCCGACGCCGGGGTCTGGACCAGCCGGGAAGCGACCTCCGCCAAGGCCGCCCCCGGCCGGCTCGCGGTGGTCGGCGGCGGCGTCGTCGCCGTCGAAATGGCCACCGCCTGGCGGGCGCTGGGCAGCGAAGTCACCCTGCTGGTGCGCGGCGACCGCCTGCTCGACCGCACCGAGGACTTCGCCGGGCAACTGGTCGCCGACGGCCTGCGCGCCGCCGGCACCGACGTCCGCCTCGGCGTCTCCGTCACCGCCCTGCACCGCGCCCCCGGCGGCGAACTCACCCTCGACCTGTCCGACGGCACCCGGCTGCCCGCCGACGAGGTGCTGTTCGCCACCGGCCGCACCCCCAACACCGCCGACCTCGGCCTCGACACCGTCGGCCTCACCCCCGGCGGGTGGATCGCCACCGACGACACCGGCCTCGCCACCGGCGTCCCCGGCCAGTGGCTGTACGCCGCCGGGGACGTCAACCACCGCGCCCTGCTCACCCACCAGGGCAAGTACCAGGGCCGGATCTTCGGCGCCGCCATCGCCGACCGCGCCGCCGGCCGCCCGCTCGACACCGCCCGCTGGGGCCGCTCCGCCGCCACCGCCGACCACGCCGCCGTCCCGCAGGTCGTCTTCACCGACCCCGAGGTCGCCGCCGTCGGACTGACGCTCCGCCAGGCCGAGGACGCCGGACTGCGGGTCCGCGCCGTCGACTACGACCTCGGCAACGTCTCCGGCGCCGCCCTGCACGCCGACGGCTACCGGGGCCGGGCCCGCGCCGTCGTCGACCTCGACCGCGAGGTCCTGGTCGGCGTCACCTTCGCCGGCCCCGGCGTCGCCGAACTCCTGCACGCCGCGACGATCGCCGTCGTCGGCGAGGTGCCGCTCGACCGGCTCTGGCACGCCGTCCCCGCCTACCCCACCGTCAGCGAGATCTGGCTGCGCCTGCTGGAGACCTACCGGGGCTGAACCCGGGCGCCCGGCCCCGCCCCGGCCCCGGTGCTCCGGGTGGGGCGGGGCCGGAACAGGCGTCGGTCAGCCGCCCAGTTTCGCCACGGCCAGGCGGGCCAGGGCCTGTTCGGCCGAGGTCTCCGCCGGGGTGTTGGAGGAGTCCGTCGCGCCCCGGTCGGCCACCGCCTCGATCGCGTAGTGGCCGGCGCCGACGGTGAACAGCAGCTCCGGCTGGCTCCCGTCGCTCGCCCGGGTCAACTGCACCGCGCCGCCGCCGATCCCCGTCACCGGCTCCGCCCGGAAGGCCGGATTCGCCGTCAGCTGCGCGAACGAGGCGTCGTCCACCGAGCGCAGCGAGACGTACGCCCGGCGCGACCCCCAGGTGCAGGACCACGGCCGCTCCGTCGACGGCCCCTCCGCCAGCAACTGGGACGCGCCGCCCAGCGCCGCGCTCACCTGAGCGTTCGTCAGCACCGAGCACGGGTCCGCCGGACGGCCCGCCACGCCCGCGCCGACCGCAGTGGACGCGGCGCCCGCGGTGGAGGCGGTGGCCGGGGCGGCGGTTCCGGCGGGCGCGGACGGGGTTCCCGAGGCGGCCGCGTCCGCACCGCCCCCGCCCGACCCGCCCGATCCGCCGGAACCTCCCGACCCGCACCCCGTCACCAGCAGCGCGACCGCCGCCAGACCCGCCGTCGCCGTACCCACCCGCCGAGCATCGAAGAACACCGTCGCCCCTCCCGAGCCGTTCCGCACTGCCGGACCACCTCACGCTACCCACCCGGCCCGACGACCGGGCCGGAAACCGTTTTCCCGTTGTTGCGGCGGCATGACGCCACGTCACAATCCGGCCGCGCGGTTGATCGTCCGGCCCCCGTGTGTGAGCGTGGCGGCGGAGAACGCGCACAGTACGAGGAGGAACCCGGTGCCCACCCCCGACCGTCCCCTGCGATCGCTGGGCTTCCTGACCATCGGCCTGTTCGACGAGCACCGGCCCGCCGAAGGCCACGAGACCACCCTGCGGATGATCGAACTCGGCGAGCAGCTCGGCTTCGACAGCGCCTGGCTGCGCCACCGCCACCTCCAGTACGGCATCTCCTCCCCGCTGACGGTGCTCGCCGCCGCCACCCAGCGCACCCGCCGGATCGCCCTCGGCACCGCCGTCACCCCGCTCGGCTGGGAGAACCCGCTGCGGTACGCCGAGGACCTGGCCACCGTCGACGTGCTCTCCGGCGGACGGCTCAACCCTGGCGTCAGCGTCGGCCCGCCACTGCACTTCGAGGACGTCAAGGACGCGCTGTACCCCGACACCGCCGACCGCGAGGACTTCTCCTACCGCCGGGTCGAGCGGCTGCTCGGCCTGCTGCGCGGCGAACCGGCAAGCGCTTTCCGCGGCACCGAGGGCATCGAGTCCTACTCCGACCGCGTCCAGCCGCACGCCCCCGGCCTGGCCGACCGGCTCTGGTACGGCGGCGGCAGCCTGCGCTCCGTCACCTGGGCCGGGCAGCAGGGCCTCAACCTGCTCACCAGCAGCGTCGTCAAGGCCGAGACCGAGACCGAGACCGGGACCGGGGGCGGACAGGACGGGACCGCGGACTTCGAGACCGTCCAACTCGGCCTGATCCGGGCGTTCCGGGCCGCCCACCCGGCCGGGGAGCGGGCCCGGGTCTCGCACGGCCTCGTGGTGGTCCCCACCGACAGCGCCACCCCCGAGCAGCGCGCCAAGTACCACGCCTACGCCGAGTCCCGGCTCGCCCGCACCCGCACCCCGCAGGGCCCGGCCCGGCTGCTGTTCGCCCCGGACCTGGTCGGCACCAGCGAACAGCTCGCCGAACGGCTGTACGCGCACGCCGCGTTCCGCGAGACCGACGAGGTCGCCTTCGCCCTCCCGTTCACCTTCGCCCCCGAGGACTACACCCAGATCCTCACCGACCTCGCCACCCGCCTCGGCCCGCTGCTGGGCTGGAAGCCCGCCGCCTGAGCCCCTGGCGGGCCCGTTGTCGGGGGCGCCGGAAAACGGTTGTCCGGGGGTGCGGCGGCGCTGCTGGAATAGGGGCATGGACGAGACGATCACGACCCCGCTGGAGCGGATGCTCGCGGAACGCGCCTGCGAGCGCCTCCTGGTGGACTTCATCCACCGCCTGGACCTCGGCGAACCGGGCTCGGTCGCCGAGCTGTTCACCCCGGACGGCTACTGGCACTGGCCGTACGGCGACCGGCGAATCGAGGGCCGCGAGGCCCTGGGCCGGTACTTCGCGTCCCGCCCGGCGGACCGGCTGTCGCGCCGCCTGATGACGAACATCCTGGTCACGGTGGAGTCCGCGACGACGGCCCGGTCCGTCTCGTACCTGACGACGTACCGGGTCGACGGCTACGCGGGCGGCATGACCGAGCCCCGGCTCCCGGTCGGCATCGGCCACTACGAGGACACCTTCCGCAAGGTCGACGGCAGTTGGCTGCTGCACGGCCGCACCGTCTTCCTCCCGTTCGGCGCCGACACCGAGCGGCTGCCCGCCGCCGACCGGGCGGAGAGCGGCCGGAGCTGACCGGCCGGAGTGGACCGGTCGTCAGGTGCGGGGGAGCGGCGAGCCGACCCGGTGCAGCGTCCCCTCCGGGTCGACGTAGCCGAACTCCCGCAGCCCGTACGGGGTGTCGGCCGGGGCGGTGAGCCGCCCCGGCGCCCCGGCCGCCGCCCACTCGGCGTGCAGCGCGTCCGCGTCCGACACGTACAGGTACACCACCGCGCCCGTCCGGGCCGGGTCGTGCTCCGCCCACTCGGTCAGGTGCAGCTCCACCGCGCCCCGGCCGACGAAGCCGTACCGGTCACCGTCGTCCCCGCCCCCGTCCCCTTCGCCCCCGTCCCCCTCGTAGGGCTCCGCGGTGAAGCCGAGCAGCCGGTAGCGGGCCAACGCGGCGGCCAGGTCGCGCACCGGGACGACGGGCGCGACCCGGTCGAAGGAGACGGCGGCGGTGCGGGCGGCGGGGTCGGTCATCGGTCCTCCCGGACGGCGCGCGGGCCCTGACGGGCGTGCGGGCGAAGTGCCCCGCCGAGGCTACCGCCGGCCGCGGGGACACCGGCGGGACGCCGTGCCGCGCACGTTCCCGGAGGGATCGCTTCCGGATATCCTGCCGCGATGGAACGCCCACCGCGCAGCGTCGCGCCCCCGCCGGGGCGCTGGTACCGGCAGGTCGGCGGGCGCGGTTGGCGGGCGTTCGGGGCCGCGTGGGGCGGGTACGTGCTGGACGGGTTCGACTTCGTCCTGATCACGCTGGTGCTGACCGAGATCAGGGCCGAGTTCGGGCTGGACGCCGCCCGGGCGGCCTCGCTGGTCTCGGCCGCGTTCGTCAGCCGCTGGCTCGGCGGCATGCTGCTGGGCGCGCTCGGCGACCGGTACGGGCGGCGGGCCGCGATGGCGGCGAGCATCCTGCTGTTCTCGCTCGGCACCCTCGCCTGCGGCCTCGCCCCGAACTACGCCGCGCTGTTCGCCGCCCGCACCGTCGTCGGCCTCGGCATGGCGGGCGAGTACAGCGCCAGCGCGACCTACGTGATGGAGAGCTGGCCCGCCGCGCTGCGCGGCCGGGCCAGCGGGTTCCTGATCTCCGGCTACTCGATCGGCACCGTGCTGGCGGCCCAGGTCTACAGCGTGGTGGTGCCCGCCTACGGCTGGCGCCGGCTGTTCGTCCTCGGCGTCCTCCCCGCCCTGTTCGCGCTCTGGCTGCGCCGCGCCCTGCCCGAGGCCGTCGACTGGGCGGAGGCCGTCGCGGAGACCGCCACCCGCCCGAACCCGTTCCGCCCGCTGTTCACCACCGCCGACGGGCGCCCCGCCCCGCGCCGCGCCGCCGCCCACCTCGCCCTCGCCGCCGCCGTCCTCGGCGCGCTGCTGCTCCTGTTCACCGGCCGGGCCGGACCCGCCGCCTGGCCGCTCGCCCTGCTGGTCGCCGCGGGCCTGGGCACCTTCGCCGTGCGCCTCGGCGGCCCGCGGTACCGGGTGCTGTACCTCGCGCTCACCGCCACCGTGTTCGCCGGGTTCCTCTACACCTGGCCGATCCAGGCGCTGCTGCCCACCTACCTGCGCACCGAACTGCACTACAGCCCCGAGCAGGTCCGCGACGTGCTGTTCTGGGCCGGGTTCGGGACGGCCGCGGGCTGCGTGCTGGCGGGCTTCACCGGCGACCGGTTCGGCCCGGCCCGCGCCTACGCGCTCACCCTCACCGCCTCGTTGGCCCTGGTCTTCCCGGTCTTCGCCGTCCGGGACGACCTGCTGCTGCTCGGCGTGCTGCTGTTCCTGCTGCAGGCCACCTCCTTCGGCATCTCCGGCCTGCTGCCCCGCTACCTGGCGGCCCGGCTGCCGGTGCGGCGCCGCGCCTCCGGCCTCGGCTTCGTCTACAACGTCGGCGCGCTGGGCGGGGCCGTCGCCCCGCTGCTCGGCGCCCGGCTCGCCGAGGGCCGGCCGCTCGGCCAGGCCCTGGCCGTCCTCACCTTCGGCCTCAGCCTGCTGGTGATCCTGCTGATCGGCCTGGACGTCCCCGGTCGGCTGCACCGCCGCTTCGACACCCTGCCGAACCCACTGGTCTGACATCGGATGTCCGGCGGTCGGCTGGTAGGCTGGGCAGCCCCCGCGGCCGGACGGGCCGCAGCCCGGGGGAGTGCGGACGGCAGAGGGGGAGACACCGGTGGCCGACAGCAGCCGCGGCAGGAGCGGGGCCTCGGCGCGGCCGCTGCGCCGCCACGAGGTGGCCGAGCGGATCAAGCGCTACATCATCGACAACCGGCTGCGCCCCGGCGACCCGCTGCCCAGCGAGGGCGAGCTGTGCGAGGCGCTGGCCGCCAGCCGCTCCAGCGTCCGCGAGGCCGTCAAGACCCTGGACGCGCTGGACATCGTCGAGGTCCGGCACGGCCACGGCACCTTCGTGGGGCGGCTCAGCATGTCCGCCCTGGTCGAGGGGCTGACCTTCCGCGGACTGCTCAGCCCCGAGGACGACTTCAAGGTCCTGGAGGAACTGGTCGACGTCCGCGAGGTGCTGGAGCGCGGCATGGCGCAGCGCATCCTGGACACCCTGCACGCCGACCACCTCACCGAACTCGACGCGCTGGTCGACGAGATGGAGGCCGGGCTGGCGGCCGGCCGGGAGGTCATCACGATCGACCGCCGGTTCCACGCGCTGCTGGTCGAGCCGTTGAAGAACGACCTGATCAGCCAGTTCTCCTCGGCCTGCTGGGACGTGTACGGCATCGTCGCCCCGCACCTCCAGGTGATCACCAAGCAGGACGAGATCGACACCGTGAACGCGCACCGGGCGGTGGTGGCCGCCGTCCGCGGCAGCGACGCGGCGGCCTTCGACCGGGCGGTGGAGGCGCACTACCGGCCCGCGCGGCGCCGGATCGCCGCCGCCCGCGAGCGCAACGCGAAGGCGGCCGCGGTGGCCGGCGCCGGGTCCGCTCCCGGCGCGGGCCCGGCTCCCGCCGCACGTCTCTGACGGTCCGTCAGGAGCCCTGCACCCAGGCGGTGGTGAAGGCGGTGTAGACGATGCCGCCGGTGCCGCCGATCTCGTACAGGTCGGCGACCGTGCCGTCGTCGAGCACCGCCGCGCTCGAGTAGCCGCTCGGCCCGGCCTTCAGCAGCGCCCGGTGCGGCCAGCTGGCGCCGTCGTCCTGGCTGATCCGGACGGTGAGGTCCTGCCGGGTGGCGTTGTCGGAGGTCGCCGCGTTGGACAGGACCGCGGTGCCGCTGAGCAGCGGCCGGCCGGCCGCGTCCACGTCGGTGGGCCGCAGGTAGGAGATCTCGTCGCCGTTGCACCCCGGGTCCAGCAGGCCCGAGTTCCAGGCGGCGCCGAACGGGGAGGCGACATCGGCGGCGCCGGTGTCGCTCGCGGTGGCGTACCAGCGGTTGCCGCCCCCGTTGGAGCGCATGTTCTGCACCACCTTGCCGGTGCCGCGCTGGATCGCCTTGGACTCGTTCACGCCGGTCGCCGCGGAGGAGCCCGCGTGCCAGCTCGCGCCGTGGTCGTCGGAGTACAGGTTCGCGGCGTGGTCGCCGGCCGCGTCGTGGTAGACCATCGGCTGTACCAGGCGGCCGGAGGCGAGCTGCACGCCGTGCCCGGAGGAGGCGAACATGCCCGCCCAACCGGCGTCCCGGACGGACGGGTTCAGGTCGACGACGGCGCTCCAGGTGGCGCCGTCGTCGTCCGAGCTGACGTAGCTGACGTGGGTGTTGGTGGTACCGGTGGCGGAGGTTTCGCCGGCCGTGGAGCCGGAGTAGCCGACGCCGGGCTTCGGCGCGTACGTGAAGAAGCAGAACACCCGGCCGGTGACGCGGTCCACCAGCAGGCTGGAGTCGCCGTAGCCCTCCTTGGTGGTGGGCGGGTGCGCGATGATCCGGGGCGCGGAGAAGGTCGTCCCGCCGTCGGTCGAACGGACCATCGCCACCTGGATGTTGTTCGTCCCGCCGCCGAGGTCGGCGCCGCCGTCGATCCGGGCGTCGGCGGTGGCGATCACCGTGCCGGACGCGGTCTGGGCCAGGGCCGGGATGCGCACCGACTTCGCGGTGGCGGTGGCCGTGGTGTACGAGACGCCGTCCGCCGCCAGGGTGTTGACGCCGCTGATCGGGGTGCTCGTGGTCAGCACGGTCTGCGCGTTCATGCCGGGGGTGCCGGCGGCCAGGCCGCAGCTCGCGGCGCCGGACTCGGTGGCGGTCCAACTGCGCCCGGTGGCAGACAGGTTGAAGGTGTACGGGGTGCCGTTCGGGACGGTCCAGTACAGCGAGGAGTCGCCGGACATCGCCGGAACGGTCACCGTCCAGGGCGAGTCGGCCCGGCCGGGCCAGGCGACGGCGAAGGTCTGCGCGGTGGCGGTCCGGTTGTCGAGCGTCACCCGCAGCCGGTGGGTGGCGGGCAGCGAGCCGTCCGCGGTGCGCGGGCACTCCAGGCTCACGTTGGCGTCCAGCGCGTTCGAGCAGTCCAGGGTGCCGGTGACGGTGCTGTCGTAGCCCTGCGGGGTGGTGGTGCGCAGCGTGTAGGCGGTGCCGGAGGGCTTGGTGAAGTAGAAGTGCGCGGAGTCGTGGGCCGCGACGCTCGCCGTCCAGGTGCCGTTGCCGGGCCAGGAGAGGGTGAAGACGGTGGCGGCGGCGGTGTCGTTCACCACGGTCTGCTGGATGCGTCCGCCGGACGCGCAGTCCTGGGAGACCACGGCGCGCTGGCCGGTCGGGGAGGCCGCCAGGGCGGGGCCGCCCGCCAGCGGCAGCGAGGCCGCCGCCAGGGCGAGGGCCGCGACCAGCGTGCGGGCGTGCGGAGGGGAGAGGGCCACGGGAGTGCTCGCAATCGTCCGAGGGGGGTTCGGTCGAGGGTTCCGCCGAAGGGGGGCCGCGTCCGCCGACCGGCGCGGAGCGCGCTGCGGCGGCCCGTTGGGGGTGGCCGGTCGGCGGACGGGTGGGGACGAGCATCAGAGCAAAGACATCTGATGTCTCGCCAGTGACCCTAGGGAGAACGAGTGCGAGCGGTCAAGAGGTCCGGCGCAAGACATCAGATGTCTTGGTGGTGGGATGCCTCAGTGGGCGGAGGTCCAGCCCGCGCGGTGCAGGCGGGCGAAGCCGTCGAGCAGGACGTCGAGGGCGAACTCGAACTCGAAGGCGTCGTCGCAGCCGCCGCCGACGACCGAGCCGGGGTCGTGCGAGCGGGCCGCGACGATCGCCGCCAGGTGCGGGAAGTGTGCCGCCATCGCCTGCAGTTGGGCTGCTGTCGCCGCCTGGGCGGCTTCGGCCGCTGCCTGGGCGGCCGGGTCGGTCGGCGGGGCGGGGAACAGTTCCTGGGTGAAGCCCCAGACCCGGCTGCCCAGGGCGTGCATGGCGTGGTGGGTCAGGTCGGCGGAGACTCCGCCCGCGAGGAACAGGCCGGCCACCGAGTCCAGGTGGCTGAGCATCGCGGGGGTCGGCCTGGTCCGGCTCTCGATCGCCCGGGACGCCCACGGGTGCCGCAGCAGCGCGGCCCGGGCGGCGAGGACGCGCCCGCGCACCGCCGCCTGCCAGTCCGCGCCGCCCGTCGGCGGGCCGATCTCGCCGACGACCGCCTCGACCATGCCGTCCAGCAGTTCTTCCTTGTTGGCCACGTGCTTGTACAGCGCCATCGGCACCACGCCCAGCTCCTGGGCCAGCCCGCGCATGCTCAGCGCCTCGATCCCGGTCCGGTCCGCGAGCTCCACCGCGGCGGCCAGCACCCGGGCCCGGTTCAGCTGCGGTCGGCGAGCGGCGTTCGGGGTGCGGTCCATCGGGGCGGCGCCTCTCGCGGGTCGGACGGGCGTTGACAGGTGTACGCGGTGCACCCTACCTTTCGAGCCGGAGGTGTACGCCGTACACCTCCGGCCGCGCCCGGACCGTTCCGGGCCCTTCCGATCCGAGGAGTCCCTGGTGGCAAGTTCCGTGCCCGCCGTCCCGTCCAGAAAGCTCGCCGTCGCCGCGGGCCTGTGCTACCTGCTCACCCACGTCACCTCGATCGGCGCGCTCGCCCTCTACGCGCCCGTCCTGCACGACACCGGCTACGTGCTCGGCACCGGCGCCGACCACCGGGTCCTGCTCGGCGCGCTCGCCGAGGTGCTGCTGGCGTTCGGCATCGTCGGCACCGCCTGCGCCCTCCATCCGGTGGTCCGCCGCCACGGCGAGGCCGCCTCGATCGGCTACGTCGCCCTGCGCACCCTGGAGGCCGCCGTCATCGCCGTCGGCATCGTCGCGCTGCTCGCCGTCCTGACCCTCCGTCAGCACCCGCCGGCCGGCGCCGACCCCGGCGCGCTCCTCACCACGGCCCGCGGCCTGGTCGCCGTCCACGACTGGACGTTCCTGCTCGGCCCGAACTTCGTCTGCGGCGCCAACACCACCGTCCTCGCCGCCGTGCTGTACCGCTCCCGACTGGTCCCCCGTCCCGTCGCCCTCCTCGGCCTGGTCGGCGGCCCGCTCCTGCTCGCCACCGCCACCGCCGAACTCTTCGGCCTCTACGGCCAGCTCTCCACGGCCGGCGCCCTCGCCGCGCTGCCCACCTTCGCCTGGGAGCTGGCCCTCGCCCTCACCCTGCTGCTCAAGGGCTTCCGCCCGGTCGGCGGACCGGCGCCGACCGGCCGTCCGACCGAGGCGTGACCCGTTCGTCACGGTCGGATTCCGGTGCGCGACCGATCACGGGGAACGGCGAACGGCGAACGGGGAACGGGGAACGGCGAACGCGGCGGCCCCCCGGGCAGCGGAGCAGCCGTCACCCGTCCTGCGGGGAAGGCCGGTCGCCGTTCTCCAGGGCCTCCGCGAACCGGCGGGCCAGCGTGGTCGGGTGGGTGATCGCGGTGCCCACCACGACGGAGAAGGCACCGGCGGCGAGGGCGGCGCGGGCCTGCGCCGGGGTGTGGAAGCGGCCTTCGGCGACCACCGGGACGGGGAGGGCGGCGGCGAGGGCGGCGACCAGGTCGAGGTCCGGGCCGGGGAGGCGCGGCGAGTCGGCGGTGTAGCCGGACAGCGTGGTGCCGACCAGGTCCGCGCCCGCCTCGGCCGCGCGCAGGCCCTCCTCGAACGTCGCCACGTCCGCCATCACCAGCGCGCCCGCCCCGTGCGCCGCCGCGAACGACTCCGCGAGCGGCCGGCCGTCCGGGCGCGGCCGGGACGTCGCGTCCAGCGCGACGACGTCCGCGCCCGTCGCCGCGACCTGCCGGACGTGCCCGGCGGTCGGCGTGATCACCACCCCCGACGCGCCGTCCTTCCACAGTCCGATCAGCGGCGCGTCGGTGGCCGCCCGGATCGCCCGCAGGTCGGCGAGCCCCTGGGCCCGCAGCCCGGCCGCCCCGCCCGCCAGCACGGCGAGCGACATCCGCCGCATCGCGTCCGGGTCGCGCAACGGCTCGCCGGGATAAGCCTGGCAGGAGACGATCAGCCGCCCCCGGAGCCGCTCCAGGACGGGCGGCGGGGGACCGGCGGGACGGCGGCCGCCGAGGGGCGGGGGCTGAGGGGGCGTCATGCGGGGCCTCCGGAACGGTGCGGGACGGCGCGGTCGGGTCGGGGGAGGTGCTGCCGGGCGAGACGGGCCGCGCCGACGATCGCGGCGCCGGTGCCCAACCGGCACGGGGTGAGGGCGAGTTGGGCCAGCGGGGGGAGCAGTTCGGCGGCGAAGGCGGCCCGCAGCGGCTCCCACCAGGACGGACCGCAGTGGGCGACGCCGCCGCCGATCAGGACGAGGTCCGGGTCGAGGACGTTGGCGAGGCCGCCGAGCGCCCGGCCGAGGGCCCGCGCGCCGGTCGCCAGGGTCCGGGCGGCGAGCGGGTCGCCGTCCGCGGCGAGGGCGGCGACCGCCCGCAGGTCGGTGACGTCCGGGCCGCCGCCCGCGCGGCGGTACGCGGCCAGCAGGGCCGGGCCGGACGCGACCGCCTCGACGTGGCCGGTGCCGCCGCAGGTGCAGGGCAGGCCGTCCGCCTCGGGGACGGCCAGGTGCCCCAGGTGCCCGGCCGCGTTCCGGGCCCCGTGGTGGACCCGGCCGTCGATCAGCAGCGAACCGCCGACGCCCGTCCCGACCGCGGCCAGCAGCACGGTGCGGGCGCCCCGGGCCGCGCCCGTCCACGCCTCGCCGAGGGCGTGCGCGTGCACGTCGTTGTCGACGGCGACCGGCAGGCCGAGCAACTGCTCCAGCCCGGAACGGAGTTCGGTCCCCGCCCAGCCCGGCATCGCGTCGGTCGCCGAGACGACCCGGCCGCGCGCCGGATCGATCACGCCCGCGCTGCCGACCCCGACCGCCGCCGGCTCGCCGCCGAGCGCCCGGACCGCCCCGGCCACCGCTGCCAGCACCGCGGCCGGTCCCTCGGCGGCGGGCGTCGGCACGGTGACGACCCGTCCGACCGCGCCGTCCGGCCCGACCAGCGCGGCGGAGGTCTTCGTCCCGCCGATGTCCACCCCGGCCACGACCGGCCCGACCGGGCCGGCGGAGGCGGCGACGGCGACGGTGGCGGCGACCGGAACTTCAGGATCAACGGGCTTTCCGCGCACCGGTGTTGTGCCACCCGACCCCGACGGCCCACCGGCGGCCCCCGGCCCGGCAGTCTGTGGCCCGGCGGTCTTCAGCTCGGCGGCCTCCCGCCCGTTGCCCGGCCGCCCTGGTGTCCCGCCGCCGTAGGCGGGGTCCGTGGCGGGGGTCAACGCAGCCCGGCCCGGTCGAGGATCGCGGCGACGGCGGCGGTCTGTTCGGCGTCGTAGGGGGCCATGGGGGTGCTCATCGCGTTGGTGGCGATGACGCCGCGCAGCATCAGCGCGGTCTTGAAGGCGCCGAGGCCCGCGGCGGTGCCGGAGGTGTCCTCGGCGACGGTGACGATCTCGAACAGGCTTGCCAGCCGGTCCTGTTCGGCCGCGGCGGCGGCCCAGTCGCCGCGCGCGGCGTGGTCGACCAGGCGGCGGTAGCCGTGCGGGTCGACGTTGCCGAGGCCGGGGACGACGCCGTCCGCGCCGCCGAGCAGCGCGCCGTCGACCACCACCTCGTGGCCGGTGAGGACCGCGAAGTCCGGCAACTCCCTTGCGCCCAGGCAGAGGTAGCGGAAGGCGACGTCGTCGCCGGAGGAGTCCTTGACCCCGGCCAGTACCCCGTCGGCGGCCAGCCGCAGCAGCATCGCGGTGTCCAGCTTGTTGTGCACGCAGACCGGGATGTCGTAGGCGAACAGCGGGAGTTCGGCGGCGGCGGCGATCGCGCGGAAGTGCCGTTCGATCTCCCCGGGGTGGGTGCGGGTGTAGAACGGCGCGGTGGCGACCACCGCGTCCGCGCCCAGGTCCCGTGAGATCAGGGCCCGTTCGATCACCCGGTCGGTGGTGGTCTCGATGCAGCCGGCGATCACCGGGACCTGGCCGGCGTTCGCGCCGACCACGATCTCCAGGGCGCGGGTGCGCCGGGCCTCGGTGAGGTAGGCGGTCTCGCCGGAGCTGCCGAGCGCGAACAGGCCGTCCACGCCGCCCTCCAGCAGGAAGCCGACCAGGCGTTCCAGCGAGGGGACGTCGATGTCGCCGTCGGCGGTGAGCGGGGTGACGACGGGCGGGACGACGCCGGAGAAGGCGGGGCGGCGGGTGGTCATGACGTGCTCCTGGGAAGAAGGTTCTCGGGGTGGATGCAGTGCCAGCGCCGGGTGTCGTCGCCGTCGGCGGCGGGGAACGCGGTGGCGCAGGCGTCGTCGGCCTTCCAGCAGCGGGTGCGGAACGGGCAGCCGGAGGGCGGGTTGGTGGCGGACGGGACGGGGCCGTGCAGGACGATCCGCGCGGTGTCCTCCAGCAGGCTGGGGGTGGCGGAGAGCAGGGCCCGGGTGTACGGGTGGGCGGGTGCGGCGGCGACCTGCCGGGCGCGGCCCTCCTCGACCACCCGGCCGAGGTAGAGCACGGCGAGCCGGTCGGCGAGGTAGCGCACGGTCTGGATGTCGTGCGAGACGAACACCATGCCGAGGCCCAGGCGTTCGCGCAGGTCGACCAGCAGGTTGAGGACCTGGGCGCGAACCGAGACGTCCAGTGCGCTGGTCGGCTCGTCGGCGACCACGATCTCCGGTTCCAGGGCCAGCGCCCGGGCGATGGCGACGCGTTGGCGCTGCCCGCCGGAGAGCTGGCCGGGCAGGTTGCGGGCGACGTGGCCGGGCAGGCCGACCAGGTCGAGCAACTCCTCGACGCGGGCCTCGCGTTCGGCGGGGGTGCCGCGCCGGTGGACGTCCAGCGGGTCGCGCAGGATGCGGCCGACCGGCAGTCGCGGGTTGAGCGCGGTGGAGGCGTCCTGGAACACCATGGCGACGCCGGAGCCGAATTCGCGCCGCCGCCGGTCGGCGGGCAGGGTCCACAGGTCCTCGCCGCGGAAGGACACGGTGCCCTCGGTCGGCTTCTGCAGGCCCGTCAGGACCCGGGCCAGGGTGGACTTCCCGCAGCCGGACTCGCCGACCAGGCCGAGGATCTCGCCCTTGCCCACGGTGAGGGTCGCGTCGGTCAGGGCGTGCACGGCGTCCCGTTTGAACAGCCCGCCACTGCGGGCCCGGTGGCGGACGTGCACACCGTCCAGGCTCAGTACGGGACGTGTCATCGCGGGCTCCTTTCGAGGCGGTGGGCCGCCGGGTGGTGGCAGGCGAAGGCGTGGCCGGCGGAGCGGTCGGCGGCCTGCGGCGGGGTGGTGCGGCACAGTTCGCTGGCGGCGGCGCAGCGGGTGGCGAACCGGCAGCCGGCGTTGAAGCGCTGCGGGGCGGGCACCACGCCGCGGATCTGGTGCAGGCGCTCGGACCCGGCCTCCAGGGAGACCACCGAGCCGAGCAGGCCGCGGGTGTAGTGGTGCGCGGGATCGGTCAACAGGGCCTCGGTGTCGCCGAGTTCGGCGAGCTGTCCGGCGTACATGACGGCGACCCGGTGGGCCAGGTCGCCGACCAGGGCGAGGTCGTGCGAGACCAGCACCATGGCGAAGCCGAGCTCCTCGCGCAGCCGGACCAGCAGTTCGACGACCTGGGCCTGCACGGTGACGTCGAGCGCGGTGGTCGGCTCGTCGGCGATCAGCAGCTTCGGGTCGCGGGACAGCGCCATGGCGATCAGGACGCGCTGGCGCTGGCCGCCGGACAGCTCGTGCGGGTAGGAGCGCAGGGTGCGTTCGGGGGAGAGGCCGACCAGGTCGAGCAGTTCGGCGGGGGCCCTGGTGCCGCCGCGCGAGGTGAGTTGGCGCAGTTGGCGGCCGACCAGCATCGACGGGTTGAGCGAGGAGAGCGCGTCCTGGTACACCATGGCGATCTCGGGTCCGGCCAGGGCGCGGCGCTCCTTGGCGTCCATGGTGAGCAGGTCCCGGCCGCGGTACTCGATCCGGCCGGAGACCTCGGCGTTGCGGGCCAGCAGGCCCATCACGGCCAGCGAGGTGATCGACTTGCCGCAGCCGGACTCGCCGACCAGGCCCAGGGTCTCGCCCTGCCGGACGGTGAAGTCCAGGCCACTGACGACGGCGACCTCGCCGTAGCGGTCGGGGAAGCGGATCGACAGGTCGCGCACCGCGAGCAGTTCGGGCGCGTCGTCCGGGACGGGCGCCACCGGGCCGGGCCGGTCGGCGATCCGCTCGGCGAGCACCGCCAGCGCGGCGGAGACCCGCTCGTCCTCGGGGGCCGCTCCGGTGCCGGCCCGATCCGAACCGCCTTGCACCGGAGCGGACTTGGCGGGCGAGGCGGTGGCGTCGGTGAGCCCTTCGGCGAGCACGTTCAGCGCCAGTACGGTAACCAGGATCGCCAGGCCGGGGAAGAGCGTCGCCCACCAGCCGCCGGCCAGCAGGATCTGCTGCCCGTACGCGAGCACGTTGCCCCAGCTCGGGTTGGGCTGCTGCACGCCCGCGCCGAGGAAGGACAGGCTGGCCTCGAAGATGATCGCCTCGGCGACCAGCACGGTGGCGAACACCGCGATCGGGGCGGCGCAGTTGACGGCGACGTGCCGCAGCACGATCCAGCCGCGCCGGGCGCCGATCACCTGCTCGGCGGCCACGTAGTCCTCGCCGTACTGGGCCTGGACGTTGGCGCGCACCACCCGGGTCAGCATCGGCACGTAGACGAAGGCGATCGTGCAGACCAGGATCGGCACGCTGGTGCCGAAGATGGTGACCAGCACGGCGGCCAGCGCGATCGGCGGGAAGGCCATCACCACGTCGAGGGTGCGCATCACGCCCTCGTCGCCGGCCTTCCGGGAGGTCGCGGCGAACGCGCCGAGCACGCTGCCGACCAGCAGCGCGACCAGGGTCGCGCCGAGGCCGATCACCAGCGAGTAGCGGGCGCCGCCGACCACCCGGGCGAACACGTCGCGCCCGGCCCGGTCGGTGCCGAACCAGTGCGCGCCGCCAGGAGGTTGCACCGGCAGGCCGGTGGCCAGCGGGTCCTGGGTGAACAGCGGGCCGAGGGCCGCCGCGAACAGCACCAGCAGCAGCACGCCGAGGGCGATCCGGGAGGCGGGCGGCAGCCGGCGGAAGGCGACGCCGGGCCGGGCCAGCGAGCGCAGGAGTCCGATACGCATGATCACACCGTCCTGACACGGGGGTTGACGAGCAGGACGAGCAGGTCGACGAGGACGTTCACGGCCAGGAAGACCACCGCGATGGTCAGCACCGTGCCCTGCACCAGGGCGACGTCGCCGCCGGTGACGCCTTCGAGGATCAGCTTGCCCATGCCGGGGAGGTCGAAGATGGTCTCGATCACCACGGCGCCGGACAGCAGGTAGCCGACCCGCAGCCCCAGCACCGTCAGCGGGGTCACCAGCGCGTTGCGCAGCACGCCGCGGACCACCACGGCCCGCGGCAGGCCGTTGCCGGTCGCGGTGCGGACGTAGTCGCGGTCGAGTTCGGCGACCATCGCGGTGCGCACCAGCCGGGCCAGCCCGGCGGCCACCGGGATCGCCAGCGACACCGCGGGCAGGATCATCGTCCGCAGCCAACCGCCCACCGAGTCGGCCGGATTGACGTAGCCGCCGGTCGGCAGCAGCGGTCGGTTCAGGGCCAGTTCCTGGATCAGCACGATGCCGAGCCAGAACGACGGGATCGCGACGCCGGAGATCGACAGCACCCGGGTCAGCTGGTCGGGCCAGCGGTCGCGGTACAGCGCGCCGGTGAGGCCGAGGGCGAGCGCCAGCACGACCGCGATCGCCAGTCCCAGCAGGGTGAGTTGGAGGGTCAGCGGGAACGCGGTGGCGATCCGGTCGGCGACCGGCGCGCTCGGCGGCACGGTCACCCCGAGGTCGCCGTGCAGCAGGTCGCCGAGGAAGCGGACGTAGCGCACCGGCAGGGGGTCGTCGAGGCCGTGGGCGGCGGCGAACGCCGCCCGGGCCTGCTCGGACGCGCCGTCGCCGAGGGCGTTGTACGCCGGGTCGGCGGGCGAGAACTGCAGCACCACGAAGACCAGCAGGGTCACGCCGAGGACCATCACCGGCAGCATCGCGAGCCGCCGCAGCGCGAGCCGGAGGAATACGAGCATGAGGAGTCCCAATCAGGAGGGGCGGGGGGGGGGGCCCGGGCCCCCCCCCCGGGGGGCCGGGGGGGCGGGGGGGCGGGGGGGGGGCCGCGGGCCGCCCCCCCCCGGGGGGGCCCCGGCGGGGCCCCCCCCCCCCGCCGGGGGGTGGAC
>NZ_JBIVNB010000001.1:735233-897729 GCF_044753345.1 Kitasatospora sp. NPDC088391 | reverse complement strand
CCGCGGGTTCCGGCGGCGCACCACCCCGGGCACCCGCGCGCGCCGCCGCCGGGCGCGCGGGAGTTAACGGCCATTGCGGTGCCCCACCCCGGGGGGGGGGGGGGGGGCCCGGGCCCCCGACGCCGGTCGAGCGGGCCGGTCGGCTAGGCGGCGGAGACGCCGAGGAAGGACAGGCCGGTGGTCGGCAGCGGCGTGAAGCCGGCCAGCTTCTGGTCGTTCCACGCGGTGGGCAGCTTGCGGTGCACCACCGGGTACAGCACGGCCTGCTCGGCGACCAGGTCGATGGCCTGGTTCCACAGCGCGGACCGGGCCGCCGGGTCCGCGCTCCGCGCGGCCCGGTCGAGCAGGTCGCGGACCTGCTGGTCCTCGGGCGAACCCGCCCAGCGGAAGCGCTTGGTGCTCCACACGCCCGCGCCGTAGAACCAGCGCAGCAGCAGGTCGACGTCGTTGCCGAACACCGACGGGTCGCCGGGCGCCGCCATCACGCCGAAGTCGCCCGCGTCGACCTTCTTGTACTGGCCGGAGGAGTCGCCGATGTCCAGCGTGGTCCTCACGCCGACCGCGTCCCAGCTCTCCTTGATCAGCGGCGCGATGTCGTTGACCCAGCCGGTGTTGGTGGTCAGCAGGGTGACGGCCAGTCCGCCCGCCCCGGCCTCCGCGAGCAGCGCCCTGGCCTTCTCCGGGTCGTGCCCGTAGACGGTGGCGGCCTTGTGGTAGTCGGGGTGGCTGGGCTGCAGGTAGGAGGTGGAGGGGATGCCGTTGCCGTACATCGCGGTGGCGACGATCTTCTCCACGTCCAGCGCGTAGTGCAGCGCCTGCCGGACCCGCTTGTCGTCGAACGGCTTGCGGGCGAAGTTGAACATCAGGAACAGGTTGCCGAAGCTCTCCACCGACCGGGTGACGGCCTTGCCCTTCAGCCCGGCCACGTCGACGTACGGCACGTCCTCGATCGCCTGCACCCGGCCCGACACCAGCGAGGACACCCGCGCGGTCGGGTCCGAGGTCAGCCGCCACACCATCGCCGCGGCCTTCGCCGGGCGCGGCCCGTTGTAGGCGTCGTGCCGCTGGAAGGCGATCTTGTCCTGCCGGGTCGCCTCGACCACCTTGTACGGGCCCGAGCCGGTCGGCTTGGCGTCGAACGCCTTCTGGTCCGCCTCGACGATCTTCTTCGGGACGACCTTCACCACCGAGATCCGGCTCGCGAACAGCGGGAACGCGTACTTCAGCCCGAACTCCACGGTGTTCGCGTCCACCGCCGTCACCTTGTCCAGGAACGGCAGGAACTGCACGATCAGCGAGGAGTTCGCCGGGTCGAGGACCCGGGCGAAGGAGAACACCACGTCCTCGGCGGTGACCGGCGAGCCGTCGTGGAAGGTCGCACCGGAGCGCAGCTGCGCCCGCCAGGTGGTGTCGTCGACCTGCTGCGGCATCGCGGTGGCGAGCGCCGCGTACGGCTGCCGGGTGGCCGGGTCGAGGTCGACCAGGCCCTCGAAGACGTGCAGGTTGGCGGCGACCGGGGTGGCGCCCGAGGAGGTCATCGGGTCGAAGCCGGTGGACAGCGCGTAGGAGATGCCGGCCTCGATGGTGCCGTCGCTCCCCCCGGCGGCGCCGCCGGCGGAGCCCGCCGCGGTGGAGGACGGGCCGCCGCAGGCGGCGACCGAGCCGGCGATCGCGGTGGCGGCGCCGAGCGCGCCGACCAGCCGCAGGAAGCCGCGGCGGTCGACCGCCGCGGCCGTGCGCGGCACTGCGGACTCCTGGGCTGCGGGGGACTCCTGGGACATCCGTTCCAGCACGGGAACTCCTTGTGGGGGAAGGCGGAGTGAGGGGGTGTCAGCACGCGGACCGGTCGGGCGGGCCGCGCGGGGTGCCGGGGTCGGAGGCCCGGACGGTGAGGCAGAAGAGTGGCAGTTCATCCGTCGTCAGACGTCTGATGTCTGCTGTTAGGGTGTGAACGTAGCCGCCACCGCAGGGGAGGGTCAAGGGATGACGACCACCGCAGGTTCACGATTCGGCAACGGACCCGAACGGCGCTCCGGCCCGCCGACCTGGGCATTCCGCCCCGGGCCCGCGCCCGCCCGGCCCTCGGTGGTCGAGCAGATCAAGGCGCTGATCCTGCACCACCGCCTCCGCCCCGGCGACCCGCTGCCCAGCGAGGCCGAACTCTGCGAGACCTTCGGCGCCGGGCGCTCCAGCGTCCGCGAGGCGATCAAGGTGCTGGACGCGCTCGACATCGTCCAGGTCCGGCACGGCCACGGCACCTTCGTCGGCCGGCTCAGCCTCTCCGCCCTGGTGGAGAGCCTGAGCTTCCGCGGCCTGCTCAGCCCCGACGACGACTTCCGGGTGCTCGCCGACCTGGTCGACGTCCGGGAGCTGTTCGAACGCGCCATGGCGGGCCGGATCATCGACGCCCTGCTGCCCGTCCACCTGGAGCAACTCGCCGAACTGGTGGGCGAGATGGAGCTCCAGCTGCAGCACGGCCGGGACATCGTGGCGGCCGACCGGAGCTTCCACGCGCTGCTGCTGCAACCCCTGGCCAACGAGCTGGTCGCCCAACTCTCCTCGGCCTGCTGGGAGGTGCACGCCGTGGTCGCCCCGCACCTGAACATCGTCACCGCGCAGGACGAGGCCGACACCGTCGAGGCCCACCGCGCCATGGTCGAGGCGCTGCGGATCGGTGACCCGCACCGCTTCACCGAGGCCGTCCGGCGGCACTACGTCCCGGTCCGCCGCCGGATCGCCGCCGCCCGCGCGGAGGGGGTCGCCGCCCGGGTGGGGGGCGTCGTGGAGGGTGCCACCGCCCGGGATCGGGCCGCTTCCTCGGGTCGACAGACATCTGATGTCTGACCTACGATCCGGGGGCTTCCACCCCCGCGCCCCCACGGAGACACCCGTGCCGCTGACCGACCTCACCCTCGACGAGTGCCTCGCCTACCGCCCCCACCTCCCCGAACCCGCCGACCTGGACGCCTTCTGGCGGCGCACCCTCGCCGAGGCCGGCCCCGCCGTCGAACGCCCCGCCCTCACCCCCGTCCCCAGCGGCCTCACCCTGGTCGACACCTACGACCTCACCGTCCCCGGCTTCGGCGGCCACCCCGTCCACGGCCGCCTCCACCTCCCCGCCCGAGCGGACGGCCCGCTCGGCTGCGTCGTCGAGTACCTCGGCTACGGCCGCGGCACCGGACTCCCGCACGAGAACCTCACCTACGCCTGCGCCGGCTACGCCCACCTGGTCATGGACACCCGCGGCCAGGGCTGGTCCGCCGCCCCCGGCCGCACCCACGACCCCGCGCCCCAACGCGCGGGCACCGTCCCCGGGTTCCTCACCCGCGGCCTCGACCACCCCGACGACCACTACTACCGCCGGGTCTACACCGACGCCGTCCGCTTCCTGGCCGCCGCCCGCACCCTCCCGCAGGTCGACCCCGCCCGGATCGCCGCCACCGGCATCAGCCAGGGCGGCGGCATCGCCCTCGCTGCGGCGGCGCTCACCGACGGCCCGCTCGCCGGCGTCCTGCCCGACGTCCCGTTCCTGTGCGACTTCCCGCGCGGCGTCCGCACCGCCTCCCGGCCCCCGTTCACCGAGATCGCCGAGTACCTGCGCCTGCACCGCGACCGCACCACCAGCGCCTTCGCCACCCTCGCCTACTTCGACGCCGCCCTGCTCGCCGGCCGGGTCCGGGCCCCCGCCCTGTTCTCCATCGCCATGATGGACCCGATCTGCCCGCCCTCCGGCCCGTTCGCCGCCTACCACGCCCACCCCGGCGAAAAGGCCCTCCGCGTCTACGAGTTCAACGGCCACGAGGGCGGCGGCGAAGTCCACCTGGCCGCCAAGCTCGCCTGGCTGCGCGAACGGATCGGCTGACGGCACCGAACGAGGCACCCGCCACCCGCACGCACGGGGGCGACGACGGGGGCGGGTGCCGGGAGCTGTCGGTCCGTCAGCCGGTCCTCACCGTGCACGCGGTGCCGTTCAGGGTGAACGCGGTCGGTGCCGTGTTGGCCGCGCTCCAGCTGCCGTTGAAGCCGAAGGAGGTCGAACTCCCGGGGGCGATGGCCTTGTTGTAGCCCGCGTCGGTGACGGTGACCTGTGCGCCGCTCTGGGTGACGCTGCCGTTCCAGAGCGAGGTGACGGTCTGCCCGCTCGGGAAGGCCCACTTCACCGTCCAGCCGTTGACCGCCGCGGTGCCCTTGTTCGCGACCGTCACGTTGGCGCCGAAGCCGCCGCCCCACTGGCTGCTCACCGCGTAGGTGATCTCGCAGGAGGAGGAGCCACCGGGGGAGGACGAAGCCGAAGCCGAAGCCGAGGGCGAGGGCGAGGACGAGGTCGAAGCGGACGGGGAGGGGGACGGGGACGGCGAGTTGGAGGCCGAGGCGCTCGTGCTCGGGGAGGGCGAGGCGCCGCCCGCGACGTCGCCGTACAGGATGCCGCGGCCGTTGGTGCCGACGTACACCCGGCCGTAGATCCGCGGGTCGCCGGTGATCGCGCCGCCGGTCCAACCCCACTGGTGCGCGTCGTCGTTGATCCGGACCCAGCTCGCGCCCGCGTCGTCCGAGCGGAACAGGCCGCGCACGCCGCCGATCTTCGCGGAGGTGTACATCGCCGGGTAGCTCTTGCCGGGGGCGGCCTTGCCGAAGCCGATGTTGTCGGCCTGGTCGACGCCCGCCTGCTTGCCGAAGGTCGCGCCGCCGTCGGTCGAGTGCCAGAGGCCGTACGAGGTGGTGGCGGTGCCGCCGGCCAGCCAGACGTCGCCCTTCACGCCCGGGACGGCCTTGAAGCGGACCGACTCGGTGGGCAGGCCGCCGGCCTTCGCGGTGAAGGTGGCACCCGCGTCGGTGGACACGTAGAAGGTGCCGCCGGACCAGCCGTAGAAGGTCTTCGGGTCGACCCGGTCGGCCTGCACGCCCGCGCCCGCCGGGAGGCCGGCGGCCGCCGTCCAGGAGCTGCCCGTCCCGGCCGAGCGGTACACGCCGGTGCCCTTCGGGCTCCACACCGTGGCCGAGCCGTCGGCCGCGATCGCGACCTGCCCGCCGCCGGTCACCCCGGCCGGCTCGGCCGAGGCCGCGAACCAGTTGGCGCCGCCGTCCGTCGAGTAGCCGATGTGCTTCTCGGTCGAGCCCGACGCCGTCTCGCCGACCCGCACCATGGTGGCGGGCGCGGCCTGCGCGAAGTCCATCGAGGTGCCGGAGGTCAGGTTCGGCTGCGAGAAGATCTTCGCCGGGACCTTCGTCGGGTCGTCGTGCCGGAACCCGCCGAGGTCGCCCAGCGAGCTGAGCAGCGGCGCGCCGGTCGGCGGCGAGACCAGGTCGTTGACCGCGGTCTCCTCCAGCCCCTTGACCACGGGGGCGATCGAGACCTTGGCGCCCTTGTCGAAGTCGGTCAGGTTCGAGGAGCCGTACAGCGTCGCGCCGGTGCCGTACATCATCCGGTTCGAGTCGAACGGGTCGATCTCCAGCGACTCGGTCATCCAGCCGAGCTTCGGCGACTCCTCCGGCGCGGACACGTTCGCGTGGAAGGTCAGCCACGGCACCGAGGAGATGTCGATCGAATACCGGTCGGCCCGGGTCGGGTACCCGTTGTACGACCAGAACGGCTTCCAGGTCGCGCCCGAGTCGGTCGACCGCCAGATCTGGGTGTCCGGCCACCACGAGCTGTAGCCCGTCACCATCAGCACGTTCGGGTGCTCGCGGTCGATCGTCAGACCCGAGTAGCCGAAGAAGTTGTTGCCGCCGTCCGAGGACGGCACCGGGCTGACGTTCGTCCAACTCCCGGTGCCCGTCGCGTACTTCCACACGTCGCCGTGCGCGCCGTCGTACGGGCCGCCGGTGTCCGAGTACGAGACGAACAGGTTGCCGCCGGACGCGTCCAGCACCGCCTTGTGCGGGACGAAGCCGGTCGGCTGCCCGCCGATCCGGGTCCAGGTCGAACCGCCGTCGTCCGAGCGGTAGACGCTGTTCTGCTTGTCCGCGACGCCGACGTACATCGTCTTCGTCACGCCGTTGACGGTGCCGCCGCCCTGGTCGAACACCTCCCACAGCACGCCCAGCGGGTCGCTCTGGTAGCCCGAGCTGTCGGACGGGTCCGGCGCGTACGTGCCGGTCACCGGGAAAGCGCTTACCTGCGACCAGGTCACGCCGTAGTCGGCGCTCCGCCACAGGCCCTTGCCGCTCGGGGCGCCGAACCAGAGCACCGCGCTGTTGTTCGGGTCGATGGTCAGCCGCTCGCCCATGCCCCGGCCCGGCATGTTCCCGCCGACCTTGAACGGCAGGGTGGTGCGCTGCCACGTCCGACCCTGGTCGGCGGAGCGCAGGATCGCCCCGTTCGCCGGGTCCCAGCTGTTGGTGTACGTGCCCGCCGCCAGGTACACCCGGTTCGGGTTCTTCGCGTCGGTGGCCACACTGGCCACCCCGGTCAGCCCCCAGTCGTCCCAGCCCAGCGAGTCCAGCAGCGGAATCCACTGCTTGGTCGCCGGGTCCTGCCGGTACGCGCCGCCGATGTCCGTCCGGGCGTACACCAGCCCCTGCTGCCCCTGGTTGAAGACGATCCCCGGAACGAACCCGCCGCCACCGATCTGCGCGTTGCTCCAGCTGTACGGCTGCGACGCGACGGCCGGCGCGGCCACCGACTCCGCCGCACTGGCGCTCAGCTGGGGCAGCACGACGCTCGCGGCACAGGCCGCCAGGGCAGCCGCGGCGGCCACCGCCGCCAGCACCGGCCGACGCCGCCGCTCCGGCGGCCGCGCCGCGACCCGGCGCTCGAAGGGCACAGGGGACATGGGGACTCTCCTAGCTCACAGGTGGGGAGCACCAGCTAGCGGGCGCTCCCCGCCGAGCGACAACGAACACGTTCGACAACCCGGGAACCCCCAGCTCAAGCCCCGAAAGCCGATGAAACTTACACCCCGCCCACCCCCCGTTCGACCGCCATTCGACAGTCCGCCGCCCCGGCGTCCGCGCCGCCTTCCCGGTCGCACTCGACGGCTGCCCGCCGAGCGACAGCGAGAGGTGCGGCCCGGACAACCCCGCCCCCTGCAATCCTGTTTTCGGCCCGTGGGGGGAGAGAGGAACTTCATGGACTGGGAGCAGCGCGCCGCCGCCCTGGCGGGACGCGTCACCGACCCGGACTCGCGGTGGCGCGACGCCGTGGCGGGTCTCCCCCGGCACACGCTCGTCCCGAACCGGTGGGAGCAGGGCCCCGAGGGCCGGACGCTGCGCCGTGGTCGAGGGCGGCCTGCCGCTGTACGGGTGCGACGCCGCGGTGAGCCCGGACGGCACGATCCACCTGTCGCGCGGACGGTGGGCAGCCGCACTCACCTGATCGGCGACCTGGGGCGGAGTACCGGGCCTGTCCCGCCCGGGCGCCCGCTGCAGCGCTTCCCGTCAGTCCTGGCCGTACGCGAAACGCCCCGCCCGGGACCTCTCCGGCGGGACGTTTCCGCTGTTCGAAGGGCATGTGCAGAAGGAGTGTCAAGGGTGCGGGGTCCATTCCCGGGCCCCTGAACGCCCACGCGGGTGCCTGCCTCCCGACTGTCAGCAGGACTCGCGGACGACCAGGTGGGTCGGCAGGACCACGGAGCGGGACGGGGACGGGTCGCGGAGGAGTTCGACGGCGCGGGCGCCCAGGTCCTCGACGGGTTGGCGGACGGTGGTGAGGCCCGGGCGGGCGGTCGCGGCGGCGGGGGAGTCGTCGAAGCCGATGACGGCGACGTCCTCGGGAACCCGGCGGCCGAGCCGTCTGAGGGCGCGGAGGGCGCCGACCGCCATCGCGTCGGAGGCGGCGAACACCGCGTCCACGTCCGGGTGCTGGCCCAGGAGCTTGAGCATCGCGTGCTCGCCCGAACGCGACCCGAAGTCGCCGTAGGCGACCGCGCAGCGGGTCGGGTCGGCGTGGTCCGCGAGGGCCCGCCGGTACCCGGCCAGCCGGTCCGCGCCCGCGGCGGTGTCGGGCGGGCCCGCGATGGTGGCGATCCGGCGCCGCCCGGCCCGGTGCAGCAGGTGGACGGCGGCCCGGGCCCCGCTCAGGTTGTCGGCGTCCACGTGCGCGAGCCGCTGGGGCTGCGGCGGCCGTCCGAGCGAGACCACCGGTACGCCCGCGGCCTGCAGCAGGCCGGGCAGTGCCGGGTCGCCCCAGCGTCCGACCAGCAGCACCCCGTCGACGTGCCCGCCGCACAGGTAGCGCACCAGGGACGGCCGGGCCGGTCCGGGGCCGGCCGTGAGCACCACCAGTTCCCGGTCCGGGGCGAAGCGTTGGGCGCCCGCGAGGAGCCGGACGGGGAACGGGTCGGCATGGAAGCGCAGCACGTCGGCGAAGGCCACCACGGCGATCGCCCCGGTGTCGCGGGCGGCCGCGGCGGGGGCCCGGCGGCGCACGTAGCGGAGTTCGCGGGCGGCGCACTCGACCCGCGCGGCAATCTCGGCGGAGACCGGCGCGGAGCGGTTCAGCACCCGGGACGCGGTGGCGCTGGAGACGCCCGCGCGGGCGGCTACCTGGGCGAGCGTCGGTCCGGGCGCGGACTCCGCCGACTCGCCGGACGCGGGCGCGTGGACGGCCCCGGGAACGGGCGCCGGGACGGAGGCGGACGCGGGCACGTGGACGGGACCGCCGGGCTCTCGGGCGGTGCCGCTCGGGTGGGGGAGCGGGTGAACGGGCAACGCGGTCGCCCTTCCTGGCGCGGGGTGGGGGAGGCCGTGGCCACCCGCCCGGGGCCGTCGGCTCCCGCACCGTAGGTGCGTCGTCGGTGGACCGTCAAGGGGCGCGACGGCACGGATTTCCCGGCCGACCCGAACCGTCCGCCACCGTCCTTGCGGGCGGCGGAGGTTGGCGCAAGCACCGCTGACGGGCCGTCGGACGGCCCCGCCCCGGCCGACCGGAGGCCGCCGCCGTACGGAAGCCGCGCCGGAGCCCTGCCGGAGGCCGCGCCGGAGCCGTACCAGCGCGGTGCCAGGGCGGTGCCAGCGCCGTGCGGGTGCCGCCCGCGAGCCTGGGGCGGTCGGGGACGCCGGCGGGCGGTCCGCCCCCGGTGCCGGAGCCCCGCGCACCCCTGTCGTCCCCGACCGCCTGGAGGCCGTCCCGTGACAACCCCCGTACTCCCGCCCCGCCGCTGGTGGGCGCTCGGCGCCCTGGTCCTGAGCGTGCTGGTGGTCGGCCTGGACGGCACGATCGTCAATGTCGCCCTGCCCACCCTGGCCGGTGAGTTGGGCGCCGACAGCGGCCAACTCCTGTGGATCGGCGGCGGTTACCTGCTCGCGTTCAGCGTGGCGATGCTCCCCGTCGGCCGGATCGGCGACCGCCGCGGCCACCGCAGGCTGCTGCTCGCCGGGCTCGCCCTGTTCGGACTGGCCTCGCTGGCCGGGGCGTTCGTCGACAGCCCCGGCGCGGTGATCGCGGTCCGGGCGGTGCTCGGCCTCGGGGCCGCACTGATCATGCCGATCTCGATGGCCCTGCTGCCGCGGATCTTCCCCGCCGGGGAACTCTCCCGGGCGCTCGCCGTCTGGACCGCGGCCGCGGCCCTCGGCATGCCCGCCGGGCCGGTGATCGGCGGCTGGCTGCTCGACCACTTCTGGTGGGGCTCGGTGTTCCTGTTCAACGTCCCCGTGGTGGCGCTCGCCCTGCTCGCCGCCGGCCTGCTGCTGCCCGCCGACCCGACGCCCGCCGACCGGGCCGCCGACCGGCCCGCCGCCGAACTCGCCGCCCCCGCCGCCCCGTTCGACCTCCGGGGCACGGTGCTGAGCACGGTCGGCATCACCGCGCTGGTGCACGGCGCGATCCTGGTGCCCACCGAGGGCTGGGGCGATCCCGTCGTGCTGCTCACCCTGGGCGCCGGGGCGGTCCTGCTCGCGGTCTTCGTCCGGCAGCAGCGCCGCACCCCCGGCGCGCTGGTGGACCTGCGGCTGTTCGCCGACCGCGGCTTCGCCTGGGGCACCCTGACCGCGGTCTTCGGCAACTTCACGATCATGGGCATCCTGTTCTTGGTGCCGCAGTACCTGGAGTCGGTGCAGGGCTTCGACGCGTTCGGCACCGGCCTGCGGGTGCTCCCGCTGATCGGCGGGCTGATGCTGTCCGCCGCCGCCGGGGAGGCCCTGCTGCCCCGGCTCGGCGCCCGGACGGTGGTGCCGGCCGGCCTGCTGGTGCTGGCCGCCGGCGTGCTGCTCGGCGCGGACGCCGGGCCCGGCACCGGCTACGGGTACACGGCGCTCTGGCTGTCCGTCGTCGGCGTCGGCTTCGGCCTGGCGATCGTGCCGTCCACCGGCCTGGTGCTCGCCACCCTGCCCAAGGACGACGCCGGGGCGGGCACCAGCGTGCTGGAGACCCTCCAGCAGGTCGGCGGCGTCCTCGGCGTGGCCGGACTCGGCAGCATCCTCGGCGCGGGCTACCTGGCCCGGATCGACACCTCCGGCCTGCCCGCCCCGGCCGCCGCCGCGGCCCGCGACTCGATCGCCGCCGCGGACGCCCTCGCCCGCCAACTCCCCGACCCGGCCCTGCTGTCCTCCGCCCACAACGCCTTCGTCCACGGCATGAGCACCGTCCTCACCGTCTGCGGCGCGATCGCCGTCCTGGCCGCCGCCCTCGCCGCGCTCTTCCTCCCGAGCCGCCCGAAGCCCGACCGAGCCGCCGCCGTCGAACCCGAGCACCCGGCAGAGGCGTTGATCTGATGCCGCATCGGTTGCCGCAGGAGCCCGCTGGCCCGCGGGGCGGGGCAGCGATGCGCAGGGGTGGGCACCCACCTGCGGCAGCGACCTGATGCCGCGTCAATTCCGTTGGGGAAAAGGGGTATCCGGGCGCGCGGGTCAGGGCAGCAGCGCGTACGGGTGGGCGCCGTAGGGGGCCGCGTGGCCCCGCTCGTACGCGGCGGCGAAGGCCGCCGGGCCGAGGGCGGCGGTGGCGGCGGTGGCCGCCCGGGCCGCCTCCGGGGTGGAGGTGGCCGGGTGGCCGCGCAATCCGCTTGCCGCGCCGAGGAGTTCGGCGGCCCGGACCGGTTCGTCGCGGGCGGCGCAGAGCGCGGCCAGGCCCTCCGCGACGGTCGCCAGGACGGCGCGGTCGGTGATCCGGTGCTCGCGCACCGCGGACAGCGCCCGGCCGTGCCGGTCGTCCGCCGCGGCCAGGTCGCCGCCCTGTTCGGCGAGCACGCCGAGCCCGCTGTGGGCCAGGGCCGTCAGGCGGCGCCGGTCGGCCCGGTCCGGCATGGCGGCGAGGAGGTCCAGGGCCCGCCGCAGCTCCTCGCACGATCCCGCCGGATCGCCCGTCCGCCGGGCCAGTTCGGCCAGGGCCAGCCGGGCGGCGACGGCGTTCGCGGGCTCGCCGAGGCGTTCGGCCTCCGCCACCGCGCGCCGCAGGTCCGCCCGGCCGCCGTCCGAGTCGCCCGCCTCGATCCGGGCCCGGCCCAACTGCACCAGCAGCAGGGCGCACTGCTCCAGCCCGGCCCCGGCGGTCGCCGCGCCGTACGCCTCCTCGCCGAGCCGGACGGCCTCCCGGCCGTCGCCCCGGAGCAGGGCCAGTTCCAACAGCCCGCCGATCGCCGCGTTCCGCCCCCACCGCTCGCCCAGCAGGCCGAACTCCCGGTAGCCGGAGTCGAGACGACCGGCCGCCTGCTCCCACCGCCCGTCCGCCAGGTCGAGTCGGCCGAGCCCGGTGCGGGCCGCCGCCCGCACCCACGGGTCCTCGTGCCCGGCCAGCGCCAGCAGCCCGCGCCGGGCGGCCGCCGCCTCGCCCAGCAGCAGCGCACAGGCCGGGCCCGCGAGCAACAGCGCCGGGTGGCGCGGCCGTTCGGGCACGCACGCCAGCGCTTCCGCCACCGCCCGCCGCACCGCGTCCCCGCCACTGTCCCCGCCACTGTCCCCGACACCGTCCCCGGTGCCGTCCTCGCTCAGCGCGGGCACCAGCACCGCCAGGAACGTGCACAGCGCGTAGGCGTCCTCCTGGCCCGCCGGGGCCCGTCCGTCGACGAGCCGGTGCACCGCGACCGCCCAGCCGCCCGCCTCGGTCGCGTGGTCGCCGAGCAGCCAGAACCAGACCAGCGCCCCCAGCAGGCGCAGCGCCGCGACCCGGTCGCCGCACTCGACCAGGTGCCCCAACGCCGCGCCCAGGTTGCCGCGTTCGGCCTCCAGTCGGGCCGCCCAGCGCAGCTGGTCCCGGCGGCGCAGCTCGGGCTCGGCCCGCTCGGCGAGGGCGAGGAACGCGGCGGCGTGCGCGTCCCGGACCCGTCGCGTCTCGCCGGACTCCGCCAACTTCTCGGCCGCGTAGGCCCGGACGGTCTCCAGCAGCTGGTACCGCACCCCGCCGTCACCCGCGCCGGCGCCGTCGCCCGCGCCCGCGCCGCCGCCCGCGCCGCCTCCACCGGTGTCGCCGCTCCGGCCCGCGTCGTCGCCCTCCGTGCGGGACGCCGCCACCAGCGACTTGTCGATCAGCGCGGCGATGACGTCCACCACCTCGTCCGGGTCGACCCGGACTCCGCCGCCGTCCGGACCGGCATCGCCCTCACCACCCGACGCGCAGACCTGTTCGGCGAGTTCGGGCGTCGCGCCGCCCGCGAACACGGCGAGCCGGCGCAGCACCGCGCGCTCCGGGCCGGTCAGCAGCTCCCAGCTCCAGTCGACGACCGCCCGCAGGGTCCGGTGGCGGGGGAGCGCCGTCCGGTCGCCGCCGCGGCCGAGCAGGCGGAAGCGGTCGTCCAGGCGGGCCGCGATCTGCCGGAGCGTCAGCGCCCGGGTGCGGGCGGCCGCGAGTTCGATCGCCAGCGGAATGCCGTCCAGCGCACGGCAGATGGCCACCACCGGGCCGGTGGAGGCCGCGTCCAGCCGGAAGCCGGGGCGGACCGCGGCCGCCCGTTCGACGAACAGCCGGACCGCGCCGTGCGCCAGGGCCTCGTCCGGGCCCGGGGTTCCGTCCGCGGCGGGCAGCGGCAGCGAGGGCACCGGGCAGAGCGCCTCGCCGGTGACGCCGAGCGGCTCGCGGCTGGTGGCCAGCACCCGGACCTGCGGCGCCCCGGCCAGCACCCGGACCGTCAACTCGGCCACCGCGTCCAGCAGATGCTCGCAGTTGTCCAGGACGAGCAGCAGCCGCCGGTGCTCCAGCGCCTCCACCAGCCGTTCGGCGGCCGGTCGCAGCACGCCGCCCGGCTCGCCCGTCCGCAGCACCTCGGAGACCCCGACCGCGGCCAGCACCGCCTGCGGGACGTCCGCGCCCGCGCCGACGGCCGCCAGCGGCACCAGCCACACGCCGTCCGGGTGACGGTCCGCCGACTCGCGCCCGAGCTCCACCGCCAGCCGGGTCTTGCCCGCCCCGCCGGGCCCGGTCAGCGTCACCAGCCGTCCGGTGCGCAGCAGTTCGCCGACCGCCGCGCGCTCCTCCTCCCGCCCGACGAAACTGCTCAGCGCGTTCGGCAGGTTGCCGCGCCGGACGCCGGAAGGGCCTCCCGCCGGAGCCGTCACGGGTGCCAGCTCGCCGCGCAGGAGCGCGAGATGGAGCGCGGCCAGCTCCGCCGACGGGTCCGCGCCGAGGTGCTCGGCGAGCGCGCGGCGGGTGCGCTCGTACGCCGCCAGGGCGTCGGCCGGGCGGCCCGCCGCGGCCAGGGCGCGGACCAGCTGCCCGCGCAGCCGCTCGCGGAGCGGGTGCGCCGCCGCCAGTTCCTCCAACTCGGCGACCAGGTGCGGCCCTTCGCCGAGCGCCAGCTCGGCCTCGACCCGCTGCTCCACGGCCGTCAGCCGCAGCTCCTCCAACCGGCCGGCCGCACCGCCCGCGAAGGCGGCACCGGACACCTCGGCGAGCGCCGGGCCGCGCCACAGCGCGAGCGCCCGCCGCAGCACCCCCGCCCGCTCCGCCGGGTCGGCCGCCGCCCGGGCCGCCGCCAGCAGCCGCTCGAACTCCACCGCGTCGATCGCCTCCGGCGCCACCCCCAGCCGGTACCCGCCGCCCGCGACCGCCGCCACCAACTCCCGCCCGCCCAGCGCCCGCAGACGTGACACCAGGGTCTGCAGCGCATTGCCGGGCACGGCCGGCGGGTCCGCCCCCCACAGGTCCTCGACCAGCCGCTCCGCGGCGACCGGCCGCCCCTCGGCGAGCGCCAACCGCACCACCAGCGACCGCAGCCGCCCCCCACTCACCTCGACGGCCCGTCCCGCACCGTCCCGCAGTTCCAGCGGCCCGAGGATGCCGATCCGCACGTCACCCAACCTCCGCCCGCCATTCTGCCAGGCCCGCCCCGCTCTCGACGGCGCGTGCCCGGCCCGCCCTCAACGGGCTGCGGCCGCAAGGGACTCCACCACACTGCCGAGCACCCGGGACCTCGACCGCGTGCGGCGGCGCAGCCTGAGCAGGACCACGGCGGCGAGGACCGGTCGGCGGTCGGCTACCGGTCGGCTTTCGCCAGCGCCTCCTCGGCCTCGCTGTCGGCCCCGGTGGCCCGGTAGGCGGCCGCGGAGGCTTCGCGGGTGGCGTGCACCTGGTCGGCGGGATGTCCGGCGGCCAGGAGGGTGTCGGCGAGTTCGTCGAGCGCCTGGCCCTCCCGGTAGGAGTCGTTCAGCTCGCGGAAGACGGCGGTGGCGCGCTCGCCGGCTTCCACCGCCCGCTCGTACGTTCCCGTGCCGCGCCAACCGGTGCCGAGGTTGTTCCACGCCATGCCTTCGTGGTAGCGGTCGCCGAGGTCGTGGTGGATGTCGAGGGCGTGTCGGTGCGCCTGGAGGGCTTCGTCGAAGCGGCGCAGTTTTTGCAGGGCGATGCCGAGGTTGTTCCAGACGGTGCCCTCGATGCGGCGGTCGCCGAGGTCGTGGTGGATGTCGAGGGCGTGTCGGTGCGCCTGGAGGGCTTCGTCGAAGCGGCGCAGTTCGTGGAGGGTGAGGCCGAGGTTGTTCCAGGCGAGGCCCTCGCCGCGGCGGTCGCCGAGGTCGCGGCAGATGTCGAGGGCGCGTTGGTGGGCCTGGAGGGCTTCGTCGAAGCGGCGCAGCTCCTTGAGGGCGTTGCCCAGGTTGTTCCAGGCGAGGCCCTCGCCGCGGCGGTCGCCGAGGCCGCGGCAGATGTCGAGGCTCTGTTGGTGGGCGTGGTGGGCTTCGTCGAAGCGGCGCAGTTGGTGGAGGACGGTGCCGAGGTTGCTCCAGGCGCTGTTTTCACCGAGGCGGTCGCCGTGCGAGGTGGCCGTCTCGTGGGCGAGCACGGCGATGTCGAACGCGTCCTGCAGGTACCGGCGGGAGAGCAGGTAGTCCCGGAGGTAGTGCGCCAGTTCCATGGTCGTCTCGTGCCGGCCGGTGCTGTGGGCGTGCTGGACGGCGGCGAGGAGGTTGGCGCGTTCGGCGTCGAGCCACGCGAAGGCCGAATCCCGGTCGGGAAAACGTTTCCGGTCGCCGACGGTGGTGGGGTCGAAATGGATGTCGGCGGCCTGGGTGGTGCGGATGTAGTGCTGGTGGAGGCGGGTGAGGGCCAGGGCGCTCTGCGGGTGTCGGTCGGCCTGTTCGGTGGCGTAGGCGCGGACGAGGTCGTGCATGCGCCAGCGTCCGGTGTCGGGGTCCTCGCGGACGAGGCTGGCGTCGGCGAGGGCCTCCAGCCGTTTGCGGACGTCGCGGAGTTTGCTCACGCCGGTGAGGGCGGCGGCGGTCTCGGTGGACAGGTCGGCCCCGGGATGCACCCCGAGCGCGCGGAACAGTTCCGCGTGGGTGGGCGCCAGGCGCCGGTAGGAGCCGGCCAGGACGGTGCGCACCGCGGCGTCGCGGCCCTCCAGCACGTCCAGGCGTTCGGCGAGGTTCTCCAACTCCTCGGCGAGCTGGGCGGGTTTGAGGTTGCGGCCGAGTTGGGCGGCGGCGATGCGCAGGGCGAGCGGGAGGTGTCCGCAGAGTTCGGCGACGCGGGCGGAGCCGGCGGGGTCGGCGGTGATCCGTGCGTCGGCGGGGCGGACCACGCGCAGGGCGGCGTCCATCAGGGCGACGGCGCGTTCGGGGGTGAGGACGTCGAGGTCGAGGAGGCGGGCGCCGAGGTCGGGGGCGAGGTTGTCGCGGGAGGTGACCAGCATCCGGTGCGGGCCGTCCCCGGAAGGCAGCAGGTGGTCGACCTGTCCGCTGTCGGAGGCGTTGTCGGCCAGGACCAGGACGCGTTCGCCGGCCCGTGCGCGGGCGGCGAGTTGGGCGCGGTAGAGGGCGGCGCGCTGGTCGGTCTCCGGCGGGATCTGCTCGGCCTCGGTGCCCAGGTTGCGCAGCGCGGTGTCCAGGGCGCGGTCGGCGTCGACGGGCGTCTCGTCGTAGCCGTGCAGGTCCAGGAACAGCACACCCGTGAACAGTCCGCGCTTGAGCGCGGTGTGGGCGGCGGCCAGGGCGAGCGTGGTCTTGCCCATCCCGCCCATCCCCAGCACCGACGCCACCACCACCGCGTGCTCGACCCCGTTGTCGGAACCCGCGGCGGGGGCCAGGAAGCCGAGCAGCTCCTCCAGGTCCTCGTCCCGGCCGGTGAACCCGGGAGGAAGCGACCGGGGAGGGGCGAGGGGCTTCAACTCCGGCGCGGAGGGCGCATGTTGATGGACCTCGCCGATCCACATCGCCGCCACCGACTGCTGCCCGCTCGCGTCGAGCTCGGCCCGCTGCACCCCGCCGGGCAGAGGCGGCGGGGCGTAGGGCCCCGGCGGACTGGTCGGGCCGCCCTGCGCGACCGGCCCGCCCTGCGCGACCGGCCCGTCCTGCGTGCCCTGTGCGGCGGTCCGCTGCAGCGACAGCAGCCGTTCGTCCGGCAGGCCCAGGGCCTCGGCCAGGGCGGCGACGGTCGCGGCGCTCGGGACTCTCCCGCCGTCCTGGAGGGCCTCGTGGACGGTGGTGCCGCTCAGCCGGGCACGGACGGCGAGTTGGTCCTCCGTCAGCCGCCTGCGGGCCGACTCGTCCTTCAACAGCCCGCGCAGTTCGGTGAGCGCCGCCGCCCCGCCGTTGCCGCCGTTCTCCCCGCCCACCTGAACCCCTGACCTGCTGCACACCCGCACACCCGCATGCTCGACGGTGTTCATCTTCGTTCATCCTCGCCCGGTCGGACCACGGGGGACACCGTTTCGGGATCTTCGGCCACGTCCGCGTTCCCGTTTCGCTTGCCCGGCCGCCGCCGTCGCGGGTGCGATCGGCTCAGCTCCGCCGAACCCGGCCGCCTTCCTCCGCCTCCGCCGCCGCCTCCTCTGCGGGCAGGTGGCGGAAGGCGGTCGGGGTGCGGCCGTGGTGGGTGCGGAAGGTGCGGGTGAGGTGGGGGTGGTCGGTGAAGCCCGCGGCGGCGGCGATCTCGTGGACGGGGAGGTCGGTGCGGCGCAGCAGGTGGCCGGCGGTGGCGACGCGGACGCGGGTCAGTTCGGCCTGGAAGGTGGTGCCGGCGGCGGTGAGGGCGCGCTGCAGGGTGCGGGGGGAGAGGCCGAGTTCGGTGGCGGCGCGGGCCAGGCGCCACGGCGCGGTCGGGTCGAGGGCGATGCGGGCGCGCAGTTCGCCGACCAGCGGGCGGACGGGTGCCGGGCCGGGCGGCGGGGCGTCCCAGCGCAGGCGCCAGCCGGTCAGCGGCGGAGCGGCGGAGCCGGTGGGCGGCAGGGCCCGGCCGTCGGCGGTGAGCAGGCGGACGTCCGGGGTGCGGCCGGTGACGGCGGTGACCGCGGCCAGATGGATCGCGCAGACGAACAGGCTCTCGGCGGGCCGCGGACGGTGCCCCAGGTGCCCGAGGTGGCGGACCGTCAGTTCACCCGGCCGCAGCACCTCCCGGGTGGTGTGCCCGATGTACAGCCACGGTTCGGCGAGCCGGGCCCGGGCCAGCAGGTCGGGGACGTCGGCGGCGGCCACCAGCGAACGCAGCAGCGGATCGCGCGGCCGGGAGAACAGCCGCTCCCCGGCCGCGCGGACGGTGGGCCAGCCGTGCCGGTGCAGAAGCGCCAGCAGTTCGCGGTGCACCTGCTCCGGGACGGGGCCGCCCGCGGCGAGCAGACGCCGGGCGAGCACCACCGGGGACGGCTCCGCGCCGGACGGCGGAAGGGCGTGCAGCACCGCGCCGGTCAGCTCCGGGTGCACGGTCCGCCCGCCGGACGGGGAGGAAGCAGCCGCAGACATGGCGCGATCGTACAAGCGGGGCGTGCCCGGCCGCTCCAGGGTGGCGGGCATGGAACTGAACGGTAAGCGGGTGCTGGTCACCGGCGGGACGAGCGGGATCGGCGACGCCCTGGCCGGGGCCTTGACGGCGGTCGGCGCGCGGGTGGTGACCTGCGGACGGCGGAACGTGCCCGGAGTGCCCGAACCGGCCGACGGGGCAGGGGAGTTCGGGACGGCGGGACGAGTCGCGGTGGTCGCCGACCTCGCGGTGGCGGGCGAAGCCGCGCGGGTGGTGCGACTGGCGGCCGCACACCTCGGCGGGCTCGACGTGGTGGTCGCCAATGCCGGGGTGCAGCACCTGCTGCCGCTGACCGGCGGCCCCGACGCCGCAGTACTGGCCCGGGCCGGGCAGGAGATCGACGTCAACTTCCGCTCCGTGGTGGAACTCGCCGCCGCGAGCTGGCCGCACCTCGCGGCGGCGGGCGGACCGGCCGCCTTCGTCGCGGTGACGTCCGGACTGGCGTACGCGCCCAAACGCACCGCGCCCGTCTACTGCGCCACCAAGGCGGCCGTGCACGTCCTCGCGCAGTCGCTGCGCTACCAGGCGGAGCGGGAGACGCCCGCGGTACGGGTGCAGGAGATGGTGATGCCGCTGGTCGACACCGCGATGACGGCGGACCGGGAGGGCGCGGTCCGCAAACTGTCACCCGCCGACGCCGCCCGGGCCGTCCTCCGAGGCATCGAACGCGGCCGCCCGGTCGTCCCGATCGGCGCCTCCCGCGCCCTGCTCGCCCTGCTGCGCGTCCACCCGCCCCTCGCGCACCGGGTGCTCCGGGACGGGTGACCGGCAGGGGCGGGGGCAGGGCGAGGAGAGAGGGGAGAAGCGGGGCGGAGGAGGGGAAGGAGGAAGCGGGAGGACGGGCAGGCGGGTGACGGGTCGTCAGGGTGGGGCTCACCCGCGCGGGCGGTTCGGGTCGACGGTCGCGGGGCGGGGCGGAAAGGTGGTGGGGAGGGTCGAGCGGAGAGGGGCGCGGCGGTGGACGGGCGCGGCGAGCAGCGGGACCCGGGGGAGACCCTGCGCCGTACCGTCCGGCAGTTGCGCGAGCAGCAGCGCGAGTCCGCCCCGGCCGACGCGCCGGCACCGCCGAAGACGTCCGCGCCGCCGGAGCCGCCCCAGGACCCGGAGGACGACCTGCGCCGACTGCTGGACGCCCTGCCCCAGGCCGCCGTGCTCGCGGAGCCGGTGCGGGACAGGACGGGCGCGCTCCGCGACCTGGCCGTCCTGGTCGTCAACGAGGCCGCCGCCCGGCACCCGCACCACCCCGACCGGGTCGGGGCCGACGGCGGATGCTCGCTCCGGGAGGCGTACCCGGGCCTGTGGAGCGAAGCGTTCGCGGACCTGGCGGCCGAGGTGCTCCGCACCGGCCTCGCGGCCCGGGCCGTCCCGGTGCGCCGGGAAGTGGCGGCCTCCGACGACAGCGGCGCCCGGGGCGGTCGGGAAGGGGGCAACCGGGAGCGCGGCAGCCAGGAACAGGGCGACCTGGAAGAGAGCGTTCGAGAGTGGGGCGATCGGGAACGGGGTGACCGGCAACAGAGCGTTCGGGAGCAGGACAGCCAGGAGCGGGACGGCCGGGCCCAGGGGCGCCAGGAACAGCCCAGCCGTGAGCGGGTGACCGCGCACCGGCTGGGGCGCCGTCTGCTGCTGGTGTGGGCCGACGACCGGGCCGAGGAGTTGGCCCGGGCCGCGCAGCGGATCGCTCGGGTGGGCTGGGTCGAGTGGAGCGTGCGGGACGGGCGGCTGGAGGTCTCGCCGGGGCTGGCCGTACTGCTCGGGCTGGAGCCGGACGTGTCGACGGTTCCGGTCGGGCGGGCTCTCGGGCGGATCACCGAGACCGGTCGGCCCGCGCTGTACCGGGCCCTGGACCGGCTGCTCAGCACCGGTGAGGACATCGACCTGCTGGTCGAGACGTACGGCGACGGGCGGCGGCGGCGCATCCGGCTGGTCGGGGAGGCGGTCCGGGAGGGCGGCGGACCGGTCGAGGGTCTGCGGGCCGTGCTGCAGGACGTCACCGAACTCGCCGAGAGCCGACGGCTGTTGCGGGCCCAGGAGGCGGAGACGGAGCGGCAGGCCCGGCGGGCCGATGCCGAGCACCGGGTGGTCCAGCGCTTGCAGGACGCCCTGCAGCCGCGCTCCGCCGCCCTCGACGGGCTCGGCGTCAGTACCGCCGTCGCCTACCGCCCGGCCGAGGCGCAGGTCGGCGGCGACTGGTTCAAGGTGCGTCAACTCCCGGACGGGCAGGTGCTGTTGGCGGTCGGCGACGCGCGCGGCCACGGGCTGGACGCGGTCGCGCTGATGTCGATGCTGCGGCACGCGCTGGCCGGGCTGGCGTTCACCGGGGGGCTGGTGGAGTCGCTCGGCGGCTGGCTGAACCGGATCGCCTACGACGAGGGCGACGAGGCCACCGCCACCGCGATCGTCTCCCGCTACTACCCCGACCGGCGCCTGCTGCGCTGGATCTGCGCCGGCCACCCCCCGCCGGTGCTGCTTCGGGACGGCCGCGCCACCGTCCTGACCCCCGACACCGGGCCGCCGTTCGGCGTGCTGCCGGACATCGGCTACGGCGCGGTCGAGACGCGGGTCCGCCCCGGCGACACCGTGCTGCTGTACACCGACGGCCTGGTCGAGCGCCGCGACCAGGACATCGACGACCGGCTGGACGCGCTCCGCGCCACCGTCGAACGGCTCGCCGCCGAGGACTCCTCCACCGGCCCCGACCTGCAGGAACTCGTGGACGCCGTGGTCTGGGAGATGTCCGGCCCGCTCTCCGAGGACGACGCGACGCTGCTGGCCTTCCGCTTCGACCGCTGACGCGGCAGAGGCGTCCGGCGGGGATCAGAGGTAGAGCGCGGCCAGGCCGGGCAGACGGCGGGTCATCTCGTCGTCGTCGTCGAAGTCGAACTCCTCGCCCATCTCCTCCGCCGGGACGGCCCGCGCGACGGGGTCGAGGCCCAGCGCGGCCCGCTGCCGCCGGTACTCCTCGTGGTACCGGTCGTGGTCGCCGTCGCCGGTGCGGCGCCGGAACGCCTGCGAGGCCGCGTAGTTGACGTCCTCGTAGAACAGCTCCTCGGCCTCGTCCGGGCTCCCGCCCGTCGCGTACGGGTGCTCGGCCAGCGCGTCCGGCGCGGCGAGGACCCGCCCGTACCAGGCCCGGCCCTCGGCGATCACGCCCGCCCGGAAGTCCATGAAGGCGTCGTCCGAGCAGCCGCCGCCGATCAGGTACGCCGCCGCCCACACGTCCCAGCGGTACAGCGCCCGGTGCGCCTCGTCGAACCGGACGTCGAAGGCGGCGATCTCCGCCTCCGGCCGGACCGCCAACAGGGCCACCAGCGCCTCGTCGAACGGCGTGCCGCCGTCGCTCGCGGCCCGCGCGGCCTCGACCACCTGCCAGAACTCCTCGATGTCCATGCCGTCACTGTGCCGCACCGGTACGACAGCACCGGTACGGCAGCAGTGGACGGGTACGGCGGGGCAGCTACGGCGGTCGGACGGTGACGGCCCGTCAGGGGTGCGGGACGACCGCGACCGGGGCCTGCGCGTGGTGGATCACCGCGTGGGTGACGCCGCCCAGCCGGGTACCCAGCGGCATCGGGCGGGTCCGGCGGCCGACCACCACCAGGTCCGACTTGGCCGAGGCCTCGACCAGCGCCGCCGCGCCGCCCCCGGTCCGGACGTCCTCCAGCACCAGCGTCCGCGGGTACTTCTCCCGCCACGGGGCGACCGCCTCGGCGACCATCGTCTCCGCCAGCGAACCCAGCTCGGTCCGCTCCGTCTCCACCGGGACCCACCCCGCGTAGCCGTACACCGGCGGCAGCTCCCAGCCGTGCACCACCCGCACCCGGGCACCGCGCAGCTGCGCCGCCTCGAACGCGAACTCCAGGACCGCGTCCGCCGGTTCGAGCGCGTCGAAGCCGACCGTGACCTCCGGCTCGTGCGACTCGGGCTCCGGCCGGCCCTCCCGGACCAGCACCACCGGACTGGTCGAGCGGCCCGCCACGCCGAGGCTCACCGAGCCCACCAGCAGCCCGTGGAACCCGCCCAGGCCGCGGGTGCCGATCACCAGCAGCTGACCCTGCCCGGCCGTCTCCACCAGACCGTCGATCGCCGCGTCCGGCACCAGCTCGGAACCCACCTCCAGGCCCGGGTAGGCGGCCGTCAGCTCCTGGGCGACCTCGTCCAGCATGCTGCGGGCGCCCGCCTCCAGGTCGTCGAGGGCCACCAGGTCGTTCGCCTTCCGCCCGAGGAACGGCCGGGCGTGCAGCAGCCGCAGCGGCGCTTCCCGCCGGCCCGCCTCCTGGGCGGCCCAGTGCGCGGCGGCCCGGCTGCGGACGGACGCGTCGACTGCGGCGAGAACGGGACGAGTCATGGCAGTGCCTTCCCTGTGCGAATCCCCGCGGGCCTCGGTCGCCCGCACCGGGGGTCGCCGCCCACTCTCCTCCCGCCCCTCGCCCGGGTACCAGGGCCGCCGGACCCGGCCGGGGAGGGCCGTTGGTCCCGGCCCGGAACACCGGGCGCGGGAGCATCCTGGAGGAGGGAGGCCCGGCCGTCCCGGTCCGCCGCCGACCCTCCGCCGATTCCCCACGGGAGGTGACCGAGATGACCACCGAACACGCCCCCGCGACCACCCCCGGGGCCGCCCCCGAAGCCGGTTCCGCCGCCGGTTCCGCGCCCGCCCCCGCGACGGCGCTCGCGCAGCGCTTCGCCGACCGCCTCGCCGACCTCGGGCTCAGCGAGGCGCAGGCCGCCGCGAAAGCCGGCATGTCGACCGCCTACCTGCACCGGGTCCTGGAACTCGACCGCGCCTTCGACCCGCCCGCGCTGCTGCGGCTGGCCGCCGTCCTCGGCCTGGAGTACCGGGAACTGGTGACCGGACACCCCGCCGACCGGACCGGCCCCCCGGCCGGCCGCACCGCGGGCCGCGCCACCGACCGGGCCACCGACCGGGCCACCGACCGCGCCGCGGGCCCGGCGGGAGACCCCACGAACGCCCCCGTGGCGGCCGGACCGCCCGTGCTCGGCGAGCTGACCACCGACGAGTGCTGGCAGCGCCTGGGCAGCAACGGCCTCGGCCGGATCGCCCGCAACGGCCCCGACGGCCCCCTGGTGCGCCCCGTCGGCTACCTCGTGCACGACCGCACCGTGCTCTACCGCACCGACGCGGACGGCCCGCTCGCGCCCCGCGCCGACGACGGCACCCCGTCCCGCACCGTCGCGTTCGAGGTGGACCGCGCCGACCGGGACCTCGACCAGGGCTGGAGCGTCCTGCTGGTCGGCCCGCTGGAGTACGTCACCGAGCCCGCGCTGCTCGCCGAACTGCCGCAACCCCCGGCCCACGGCCGCTGGGTCCGGCTGACCCCGGCCACCGTCACCGGGCGCAGCATCCGGTCCGGCAGGCGCTGAACGGCCCGGCCCGGCACGGCTCCGCCCGGGGCGACCACGGGGTGACCACGGGGCTGCCACGTGGCGGCGCCGGGCCGGGCCGCCTCTCGGGGAAGTGACGGCCGGGCCCGGCGGCCACCGTGCGGACGGACCCGGCGATCCGTCGCGTGGCCCCCGCGCACCCGACGGTTCCGTCCCGCCCACACGGGGACGACCTCCGCCGGTCGGAGCCGGCGTTCCCGCCGTGCCTCCCGGTCCGCGGGGGGAGCCCCCGTGCCGACCACGCTATGCGGCCCGCCCGGCGCCGAGTTGGCGCTCCGTCGACAGCGGTCAGGCAATCCGTGCACCGGGCGCCCGGCGTCGGGGGCGGGCATCCGGGACGATCCGTTCCGGCGCGGGCGACGAATGACCCGGGAGGGGGTGACGGGGGTACGCGGAGGAGGTCGTGGCGTGCGATGTCTGGTGACCGGGGCGACCGGGTACCTGGGCGGCCGGCTGGTGCCGGAACTGCTGGCGTCCGGGCACCGGGTGCGCTGCCTGGCCCGCGACCCGGCCCGGCTGCGGGACCACCCCTGGCGGGCGTCCGTCGAGGCCGTCCGCGGCGACGTGACCCGCCCCGACAGCCTGGACGGGGCCTTCGAGGACGTGGACGTGGCCTACTACCTGGTCCACTCGCTCGGCGGAGCCGACTTCGAGACCGTCGACCGGGACGCCGCCCGCGCCTTCGGACGGGCCGCCGCCGCGGCCGGCGTCCGGCGGATCGTCTACCTCGGCGGCCTCGTCCCGCCCGACGTCCCGGAAGGCGCGCTCTCCCCGCACCTGCGCTCCCGGGTCGCCACCGGACGGGCACTGCGCGAGGGCGGCACCCCCGTCACCGAACTGCGGGCCGCCGTGGTGATCGGCTCCGGCTCCGCCTCCTTCGAGATGCTGCGCCACCTCACCGAGCGACTGCCCGTCATGGTCACCCCGCGCTGGGTCGACACCCGCATCCAGCCGATCGCCGTCCGTGACGTGCTGCGCCTGCTGGTCGCCGCCGCCACCCTGCCCGACACCCCCGCCACCGACCGGGCCTTCGACATCGGCGGGCCCGAGGTGCTCACCTACCGCGCCATGATGCAGCGCTACGCCCGGCTGGCCGGCCTGCACCGGCGGCTGCTCCTCGCCGTGCCGGTGCTCACCCCCGGGCTGTCCTCGCACTGGGTCGGCCTGGTCACCCCCGTGCCGAGCGGCCTGGCCCGGCCGCTGGTCGAGTCGCTGCGGTACGAAGTGGTCTGCTCCGAACAGGACTTGAAGCAGTGGGTGCCCGACCCGCCGGGCGGCCCGATCGGCTTCGACGACGCCGTCTCGCTCGCGCTGCGCCGGGTCCGCGACGACGAGGTGGCCACCCGCTGGTCCTCCGCCGCACTGCCCGGCGCGCCCAGCGACCCGCTGCCCACCGACCCCGACTGGGCCGGCGGCAGCCTCTACCGGGACGTCCGCGAACGCCGGGTCGACGCGCCACCGCAGGCGCTGTGGCGAGTGGTCGAGGGCATCGGCGGCACCAACGGCTGGTACTCCTTCCCGCTGGCCTGGGCCGTTCGCGGCGCCCTCGACCGGGTGGCCGGCGGGGTCGGACTGCGCCGCGGCCGCCGCTCGCCGGGACGGCTCCGGGTCGGCGACTCGCTCGACTTCTGGCGGGTCGAGGAGATCGAACCGGGCCGGCTGCTGCGACTGCGCGCCGAGATGCGGCTGCCCGGCCTGGCCTGGCTGGAACTCACCGTCACCCCCGACGGCACCGGTTCCCGCTACCGGCAGCGCGCCCTGTTCCACCCGCACGGCCTGGCCGGGCAGCTCTACTGGTGGTCGGTGGCCCCGTTCCACGCGATCGTCTTCGGCGGCATGGCCCGCAACATCGCGGCCCGCGCGGAGCAGGGCGGTTGATCCATTCCGTGCGGCGGGCCGGAAAGCGCTTTCCGGCCCGCCGCCCGTGCTGAGGAGGGCAGTTGATGCGCTCGACTGACGGGTTGGAATGCGCTTTCCCGCTGCCTCCCCGCACGGAGCAGCGCGGCTGACCTTCTCTGCGCGGCGGTCCGGAATGCGCTTTCCCGGCGCTTCCCACGCAGAGCAGAGCGGCTGACCCGCCCCGCCGGGCGGTCCGGAATGCGCTTTCCCGGTGCCGCCCCGAACTGGCAGAATCCGGCGGTCGATCCTGCACGACCGTTTCAAGGGGACCTTGTTCATGGCCAGATCCGGCCTGCCCGCCTTCCTGTGCACCGCCGCGCTCACCGCTCTGCTGGCGGCCTCCGCTGTCGGTTGCACCTCCGGTTCCGCCGCGTCCGGGGCGACGGCGGCCCCCGCCGATTCGCCCAAGCAGGTGCTGCCCGTCGCGCCCTCGGTCACCGACCCGGCGCTGCCGTCGCCGGAGCCGAAGTCGACCAAGGTGCCGAAGCGCGACGAGGAGACGTACCTGGCCGTGGTGCGTGCCTCCGACCCGGAGCAGAAGGAGTTCGAGGGGCGCTCCGACCAGCAGTTGCTGGCCGTCGGCGACGGCTGGTGCGGGCGGGCCGCGCCCGGTGCGGCGATGGCCGACAGCGCCCAGTGGGTCGTCGGTCAGGGCTACACGACCCGGGGGGCGCTGGCGATCCTCTCGACGGCGACCGTCAACCTCTGCGGCGCGAAGTACGACACGACGATGCAGTGGCTCAAGGACGGCATCCCCGGGTTCGCCGTCTAGCACTTCGGCGGCACTCGGGCGGTACTCCGGCGGTACTCCGGTGGCACTTCGGGCCTCCGGACCCGTCCCTCCCGGTGCTCCCGGACCCCGGGCCGGGGTCGTTCGGCGGACGGCGCGCGGGGGGTTGGTTGCGGAGATGCCCCCGGGACGAGATATCTTGACGTCAAGACGTTGCAGACGTGGAAGCTGGAGCTACGGTGACTGACTCGACCATCATCTACACCCACACGGACGAGGCCCCGGCCCTCGCCACGTACTCGTTCCTGCCGGTCGTCCAGGCCTACGCCTCGACCGCCGGTGTGCGCGTGGAGACCCGCGACATCTCGCTGGCCGGTCGGATCATCGCCGTCTTCCCGGAGTACCTCCAGGAGGACCAGCGCATCGCGGACGCCCTCGCCGAGCTGGGCGAGCTGGCCAAGACCCCCGGCGCCAACATCATCAAGCTGCCGAACATCTCGGCCTCCGTCCCGCAGCTCAAGGCCGCGATCGCCGAGCTGCAGGCCCAGGGCTACGCCCTGCCCGAGTACCCGGACGAGCCGCAGACCGACGAGGAGCGCGACGTCCGCGCCCGCTACGACAAGGTCAAGGGCTCCGCCGTCAACCCGGTGCTGCGCGAGGGCAACTCCGACCGCCGCGCCCCGCTGTCGGTCAAGAACTACGCCAAGACCCACCCGCACCGGATGGGCGCCTGGTCGGCCGACTCCAAGACCAACGTCGCCACCATGGGCGTCAACGACTTCCGCTCCACCGAGAAGTCGACCGTGATCGCCGCCGACGGCGCGCTGCGCATCGAGCTGGTCGCCGAGGACGGCACCGTCACCGTGCTGCGCGAGAAGGTCCCGGTGCTGGCCGGCGAGGTCGTCGACGCCTCCGTGATGCGCGCCGCCGCCCTGAACGAGTTCCTGGCCGCGCAGGTCGCCCGCGCCAAGGCCGAGGGCGTGCTGTTCTCGGTGCACCTCAAGGCCACCATGATGAAGGTCTCCGACCCGATCCTGTTCGGCCACGTGGTCCGCGCCTTCTTCCCGAAGACCTTCGCCGCGTTCGGCGCCGACCTGGCCGCGGCCGGTCTCAACCCGAACAACGGCCTCGGCGGCATCCTGGCCGGCCTGGACGCGCTCCCCAACGGCGCCGAGATCAAGGCGTCCTTCGACGCCGAGCTCGCCGACGGCCCGGCCCTGGCCATGGTCGACTCCGACAAGGGCATCACCAACCTGCACGTCCCCAGCGACGTCATCGTCGACGCCTCGATGCCGGCCATGATCCGCACCTCCGGCCACATGTGGGGCCCGGACGGCAACGAGGCCGACACCCTCGCCGTCATCCCGGACAGCTCCTACGCGGGCGTCTACCAGGCCACCATCGACGACTGCCGCGCCAACGGCGCCCTCGACCCGGCCACCATCGGCTCCGTCCCGAACGTCGGCCTGATGGCCCAGGCCGCCGAGGAGTACGGCAGCCACGACAAGACCTTCGAGATCGCCGCCGCCGGCACCGTCCGCCTGGTCGACGCGAACGGCGAGACCGTCCTGGAGCAGGCCGTCGCCCCCGGCGACGTCTTCCGCGCCTGCCAGACCAAGGACCTGCCGATCCAGGACTGGGTCAAGCTCGCCGTCACCCGCGCCCGCGCCACCGGCGACCCGGCCGTGTTCTGGCTGGACGCCGAGCGCGCCCACGACGCCGTGCTGATCGAGAAGGTCGACAAGTACCTGCCCGAGCACGACACCGAGGGCCTGGACATCCGGGTCCTCACCCCGGTCGAGGCCACCAAGCTCTCGCTGGAGCGCATCCGCCGCGGTGAGAACACCATCTCCGTCACCGGCAACGTGCTGCGCGACTACCTGACCGACCTGTTCCCGATCCTGGAGCTGGGCACCAGCGCCAAGATGCTGTCGGTCGTCCCGCTGATGGCGGGCGGCGGCCTCTTCGAGACCGGCGCCGGCGGCTCCGCTCCCAAGCACGTCCAGCAGCTGGTCAAGGAGAACTACCTGCGCTGGGACTCGCTCGGCGAGTTCTTCGCGCTGGCCGCCTCCTTCGAGCACCTCGCCACCACCACCGGCAACGGCGGCGCCCAGGTCCTCGCCGACACCCTGGACCGCGCCACCGGCACCTTCCTCAACGAGGACAAGTCGCCCTCGCGCCGCCTCGGCGGCATCGACAACCGCGGCAGCCACTTCTACCTGGCCCTGTACTGGGCCCAGGAGCTGGCCGCCCAGACCGAGGACGCCGCGCTCGCCGCCGCGTTCGCCCCGCTCGCCGCCACCCTGGCCGAGCAGGAGCAGGCCATCGTCGACGAGCTGATCGCCGTCCAGGGCCAGCCCGCCGAGCTCGGCGGCTACTACCAGCCCGACCCGGCCAAGGCCGCCGCCGTGATGCGCCCGTCGAAGACCCTCAACGACGCCATCGCCACGCTGGCCTGACGCACCGTCGGCTGACGGAGTGACGTGACGCCGCCGCGGGCCCCTCCGGGGGTTCCCGCGGCGGCGTTCCGCGTTCCCCCTCCCGGGGGCGCGGCGGGCCCGGACCCGGGCCCGGGGCGGACACGGGCCCGCGGGTTGTTGATCGCCGCGCCCGCCGCTGCCTAGGCTGCCGGTATGCCCACGCCGCAATTCATCCTGGACCTGCGCGAGCACGTCGGCCACGACCCGCTCTGGCTTTCCGGCGTCACCGCGGTGGTGCTCGACGACGACCGCCTGCTGCTCAACCGCCGCTCCGACAGCGGGCGTTGGGCGCTGCTGCACGGGGTGCTGGAGCCCGGCGAGCAGCCCGCCGACGCGGTCGCGCGCGAGGTGGAGGAGGAGACGGGCGTCCGGGTCCGGCCCGAGCGGATCACCAGCGTGGTCACCCTGCCGCCCATGGTCTGCGCCAACGGCGACCGGGCCCAGTACCTGAACATCGCCTTCCGCTGCCGCCCGCTCGGCGGCGAGGCCCGCGTCAACGACGACGAGTCGCTGGCCGTCGCCTGGTGGCCGCTGGACGCGCTGCCCCCGCTCTCCGCCAACGACACCCTGCTGCTGGAGAAGGCCCTCGCCGACACTCCGTCCCCCTGGTTCGCCCTCGGCTGACCCCCGACCGGAACCACCCTGCCACGCCCGGCCGTTGACGGACCGGGAGGTGGTGGCGGGTGACGGAGCGCTGGTACCGGGGCGACTTGCACGCGCACACGGCGCGCTCCAGTGGCGGGGAGCTGACGCCGGAGCAGTTGGTGGCGGAGGCGCGGGCCGCCGGGCTGGACTTCCTCGCCGTCACCGAGCACAACCTGCCCTTCGAAGCGGCGAGTTGGCGTGACACCGGCGGTCTGCTGATCGTCCCCGGGCAGGAGGTGGTCACCCGCGCCGGCCACTGGCTGGTGCTCGGGGCTGCTGCCGACCGGGTCGGCCCGGTGGGGCCGGAGTCCTTCGACCGGGCGCTGCGCGAGGCCCGGGCGGCGGGCGGGCTGTGCGTCGCCGCGCATCCCCATGCGCCTTACGCCGGTGGGGAGTTGATGTTCCCACTGGAGGCGTTCGACGCGGTCGAGGTGTGGAACGGGCCGTGGGGTGCCGCACTGCCGTGGAGCGCCGACAACGGGGCCGCGCTCGCCGAGTGGAGCCGCCGCCTCGGCGCCGCCGTCCGCACGGGCGCGGGCCGCTGGCAGCCCGCCGTCGGCAGCAGCGACGCCCACCTGGCCGGGCAGCTGGGCACCCCGCAGACCGTGGTCCGGGCGGCGGGTCCGAGCCCCGCCGAGATCCTCGCCGCCGTCCGGGCCGGGCGCAGCTGGATCGCCGAATCCGCCGCCGTGGAGCTGGAGTTCACCGCCACGGCGGCCGGCCGGACCGCCCTGGTCGGCGACCGCCTGGCCACCGGCGGACACCCCGTCGACCTGGCTGTCCGCGTTTTCGGCGTCTCCGGCGTCTCCGGCGTCTCCGGCGTCGCCGACCCGCTGGTCCGCTTCCACACCGTGCGCGGCCGCGCCCACGCGGCCCCCGCCCCGGCGGGCGGTACGGTCCGGTGGACCACGGACGCCCGCGAGAGCGCCTTCGTCCGGGTCGAGGTCCGCCGCCCGGACGGCCGGCCCGCCGCGCTCACCAACCCGATCCTGCTGGCCGACTGACCTCGGGTCGAAGTGGTTGCGGTACGCACGAACACTGCGCTTGAATGCCCGCATGGACTTCGAGGGCGACCGCCGCGCACCGAACCCGTGGACGCTCCCGGCCCTGGCCCTCGGCGCGGGCATCCTGCTCGCCAGCCTGTTCCCCGGCAGCTGGCTCCGGGCGCTCACCCTCCCCTTCGCCCTGCTCGGCCTGGCCCTCTCCCTCGCCGCCGTCCGCCACGCCCACCGGACCGGCGGCCGCCGCACCGCACCCTGGTTGGCCGTCCCCCTCACCCTGACCGCGAGCCTGACCTGCCTGGCCGCCCTCGGCGACGTCCTCTCCTCCTACGACGGCCTGTAGCCGCCACCCCGCGCACCCCGCCGGGGCCGCCGCGCGGCCGCGGCGGCGTCGGGTGGGGCGGGGTCAGGACGGGGACGGGCCGAGGACGATGCGTTCGGTGGTGTCGGCGGGGGTGGCGGGGGTGCCGTCGGCGGTGGCGGGGCGGAGGTGGCCGGTGCGGTCGAGGGTGAACAGGAGGTCGTGGCCGGGCGGGAGTTCGCCGTCGGCGGGGCGGCGCAGGACGGGGGCGCCGGCGGCGTGCCGGCGGGCGAGTTCGGGGCCGGTGAGGCCGGCGGGCAGCAGCATGGTCGCGGGGGCGGCGCCGACCACGCCGGGGCCGGGCGCGGCGGCGGGCAGCCGGTACACGGGGACGTCGGACTCGTCGTGCAGGACGGCCGCGGCCAGCGCGTTGAACTCGTCCTCGGCGGTGAGCAGGTAGACGGCGGTGATGCCCTCCTGCTCGGCGCCCTCGCCGAGCGCGGTGGCGAGGAGTTCGCCGTCGGCGAGTTCGAGCCCGGCGGCGGCGATCCGTTCGCGCTGCTCGTCGCGGCCCGCCCAGAGCAGCACGTCCAGGCCGGCCGAGCGGAGCACCCCGGCGAGTTCGACCGTCCAGGGTTCGCCGCCGACCAGCAGCGGGCGGGACCGCGCCGGGCGGGTCACCTTCAGCAGCCGGGCGACGGGGACGGCGGTCAGGCCGTACAGGGTGACGGTGGCGACGATCACCAGGAAGGTGACGGGCAGGATCTTCTCCGCGCCGTCGAAGCCCGCCTCGGCCAGGCCCGTCGAGAAGGTCGCGGCGGTGGACGCGGCGACGATGCCGCGCGGCGCCATCCAGCCGAGGAAGGCCCGTTCGCCCTCGGCCAGGCCGGTGCGGACCGTGGACAGCGCCGCCACCAGCGGCCGGACCGCCAGCACCAGCACGGCGACCAGTCCGAGCGAGGGCAGCAGCACCGGCTGCACCGAGGCCCAGGTGACGGTGGAGGAGATCGACACGAACAGCACGCCGACGATCAGCGAGACCAGCGTCTCGAAGAAGGTGCGGCGGGCCGGCAGGTCGAAGGCGGGCACGGTGGCGACCACCACGCCCATCACGATCGCGGCGATCAGCCCGGTGTCGTCGCGGACCGCGTCGCAGACCGCCGCGACCCCCACCACGGCCGCCAACTGGGCGCTGGTGCCCAGCACTTCGCCGAGCCGGACCCGCACCAGCAGCCACCACAGGACCAGCGCCCCGAGCGCGCCGCCGGCCAGCCCGACCGCGACGCTGGCCGCGAACTCCAGCAGGCCGAGGCCGAACTCCCGGTGCCGCTCCTCGATCAGCGCGTGGAACACCAGCGCGCCGAGGATGCCGCCGACGGCGTCGATCAGCGAGCCCTCCCAGACCAGCACCCGCTGCACCCGCTCGGTCGGCCGGACGAAGTTCAGCAGCGGCCCGACCACGGTCGGCCCCGACACCACCAGGATCGCGCCGAGCATCGCCGCGGCCGCCCCCGACATGCCGAGCAGCGGCGCGGCGGTGAACCCGGCCGCCGGCGCGGTCAGCACGGTGCCGATCCACACCAGCCGGACCACCGTCCGCCGGGTGTCGCCGGTGAGCCGGCGCAGGTCCAGGCCGAGCCCGGCGTCGTACAGGATGACCGCGACGGCGAGCGAGACCAGCGGCGAGAAGGACGGGCCGATCAGCCGGTCCGGATGGATGTCGTCGGTGATCGCGCCCGCCGCGAAGCCCACCGGCAGCAGCACGATGATCGCGGGGACGCGCACCCGGGCGGCCAGCAGTTGGGAGGCGACGGCGAGCACCACCGTCAGCCCGGCCCCGATCAGGATCTGCTCAGAGGTCATGCGCCCATCCCATGACGGGAACCCGGCCCCCGGTCCGCCACGCGCCCGCCAGGTCCCCCGGACGGCCCAGCCCCGCCGCCGACCGCCCCCTCCGCGCCGGACGCGCCCCCGCCGTGCCGCCGGAACACCGTGCCGGAGTACGGCGTTCCGGTGACGGTGCGCGCCCGGTCCGTTACCGTTCGGGTCATGACTTCTCAGGGGCGGGCGGTCGAGGACCGTGGTACGGCAGTGGTGATCGGCGGCGGGATCGCGGGCTGCCTGGCGGCCTGGGCGCTGCGCGGCACGGCGCGCAGGATCGTGCTGGTCGAACGCGACCGGTACCCGGACGGCCCGGAGTTCCGGTCCGGCGTCCCGCAGGCCCGGCACGGGCACCTGCTGCTGGAGGCCGGGCACCGCGTCCTGGAGGAGCTGATGCCCGGCACCCGGGAGGAACTCCTCGCGGCCGGCGCCACCCGGGTGCCGACCGGCGACGCGCTGGACTGGGTCACCGCCGCGGGCCGGCTCGCCGCCTGCCCCAGCGACCTGGCGTTCATCAGCTGCACCAGGACGGTGCTCGACCACCTGGTGCTGGGCCGGGTCCGCGCCGAACCCTCGATCGAGATCCTGGAGGGCACGGAGGCGGTCGGCCTGCTCGGCGGCCGGCACGCCGTCACCGGCGTCCGGGTCCGGGCCCGCGGCAGCGCCGACGCCGAGGTCCGCGACCTGCCCGCCCGGCTGGTCGTCGACGCCACCGGCCGCGGCACCCGGGCCGAGCGCTGGCTCGGCGAACTGGGCGCCCCCGCCGTCCCCACCGAGCAGGTCGACGCCGGGGTCGCCTACGCCTCCCGCTTCTACCGCCGCCCCGCCGGGCACCCGGGCCGCCCGCTCGCCCTCTACGTCCAGACCCGCGCCCCCGAGCACGGCCGCTTCGCCGTCGTGCTGCCCGTCGAGGACGACCGCTGGCTGCTCAGCGTCGGCGGCATGCGCGGCTTCGAACCCACGCTCCAGGGCGAGGAGTTCGAGCAGCAGCTCGGCCTGCTCCGGGACCCGGCGCTCGCCGCCGCGCTCGACGGCGCCGTCCCCGTCGGCCCGGCCCGCGGCTTCCTCCCCGGCCCCGGCGTGTGGCGGCACTACGAACGCTCCGCCCCCGCCGGCTTCCTGGCCCTCGGCGACGCCTCCTGCACCTTCAACCCCGTGTACGGGCAGGGCCTCACCGTCGCCGCGCTCGGCGCCCGCGCCCTGCGCGACGCCGTCCGCCGGCACGGCGACCTCGGCCCCGCCGCCGTCCGCGCCTGCCGGCAGGAGGTCGCCGCCGCCACCCGCACCCCCTGGACGATGGCCGCCGCCGAGGACGTCCGCTTCCCCGCCACCACCGGCGGCCCCTCCGGCGCGCTGGTCCGGGTCCAGCACCGCTTCCTCGACCGGGTGCTGGCCCGCGCCACCACCGACGGGCAGGTCGCCGGGGCGTTCCAACGGGTCGCCGCGATGGTGGAACCGCCCACCGCGCTGTTCCGTCCCTCCGTCCTGGGACCGGTCCTGTTCGGCGGCTGACCGGCCCCCGCCCCGGCGGCCGACGCTCCGTGCACCGTGGGAAAAACTGCCCGGCCCCCGTACCGGACTACTACACGCGTGTGGCAGCCTGTGCGACGAGACCGCAGAGATTCAGTAGGGGTTGGGCACCGTGAACGAGATCTACTTCAGCAACAACTACCGGGACCTGTGCGAGCAGCACGGCACCGGCGCGGGCTTCCAGTTCGAGTTCTCCTGCTCGCGCTGCTACGACACCTGGCGCTCCGAGTTCGAGCCCTTCCGCACCGGACAGGCCGCGAGCTGGATCAACAAGGGCGTCAACGCCGCCTGGAGCCTGCTCGGCGGCAGCGCCACCAACGGCATCAGCAACGCCGCCGACGGCCTGGCCGGCGCCAGCTGGGGCGGCGGCCGCGACGCCGCCTTCCAGCGCGCCATCGCCAACGCCCAGCAGCACTTCCACCGCTGCGCCCGCTGCACCCACTACGTCTGCGGCCGCTGCTGGAACGCCGCCCAGGGCCTCTGCCTCGGCTGCGCCCCCGACACCGCCGCCGAGGCCCAGGCCGCCCAGCAGCGCGGCCTCAACGACGCCGTCACCCAGAACGCCTACCAGCACGGCCAGAACCAGGCCCAGACCTTCGACGTCACCGCCCCGCGCCAACTCGTCTGCCCGCAGTGCAACGCCGAGACCCACGGCACCCCGTTCTGCCCCGGCTGCGGCTTCCGCCTCGCCCGGCCCCCGCAGTGCACCTCCTGCCACGCCGAGGTGCCCGCGGAATCCGCCTTCTGCCCCTCCTGCGGCACCAGGCGCTGACGCCCCGTCACCCGGCCGCGGCCCGTCCCGTCCCCTGCGCGGGGCGGGCCGCGACCGCGGCCGGGAACGGCCCTAGGGCGCCAGGACGACGACCCGGCTGGTGCCCAGCGACGCCTCGGTGATCCAGGCCTTCACCATCGGTGAGCAGCCGGGGTTCAGGTACTGCGACCCGTTGGTGTACACCCGGGTGGTGCCCGGCCAGACGTGCGCGTTGGGGTCGTTGATGCCCCAGTACTTGGTGCCGCAGTTCTGCCCCGTGACCACGTGCACCCGGACGTCGGTGGTGCCGCCGGTGGCCAGCGCGCCGCCGGTCATGTAGCTGCCGCCGTAGACGCACAGCTGGAGGTTGTAGCCCGCCAGGACGTTGGTGAACGTCCCGCTGTACGAGGCCCCGCTGGCGCACCAGCCGTCCGCGTGCGCCTGGCCGGTGCCGCCCGCGACGGTGAGTCCGCCGGCCAGGGCGGCCACGGCGGCGGCCGTCGCGGCGGAGCGGCGGAACCGGAACGCTTTCCCTACTGCTGACAAGGTCTTCCCCCATCCGGTATGGCTGCCCGGCCGCCTCCGGGGGCCCCGGGGCGCGGCAGCACGACCAGACTGTCCGGACGGCCCGGCGAAGTCCCGTTTCCCGTACGAGTCCGCACACTCCGCTCGTAGGATGCGACCGTCGGGCGCGCGTGCGGACGCACGGGCGCGTGGGCGCACGGACCCGCGGGGGCGTTGTGGGGGAACTGCCGGACGGTCCGCCGGACCCGGACCTGGCCGTGGGGCTGGCGGAGTTCGTCGGCCTGCTGGGCGACCTGCGGACCTGGGCCGGGCGGCCCTCCTACCGGGTGCTCGCCAGACGGGTCGGCCCCCTGATGCGGCCCGCCCGCACGGTGCCGGTGTCCACCGTCGTGGACGTCTTCCGGACGGGGCGGCGGCGCCTGGACCTGGACCTGGTGCTCGGGATCGTCCGCGCCCTGGGGGTCGACGAGGCGGACACGGACCGCTGGCGCCGGTCCTGCCTCCGGGCGCACGGCCCGACGGAGGACGGCAGCCGGCTCGGGAACGGCCCGGCCGGGGTGCTCGCCCAACTCCCGCCGGACCTCGCCACGTTCACCGGACGGGAGGAGGTGCTCGCCCGGCTGCTCGCCGACGCTGCCGCGCCCCGGCCCGAGGGCGTGCGGGCGGCGGCGCTCTGCGCGATCGAGGGCATGGCCGGGGTGGGGAAGACCCAGCTGGCGATCCGCCTGGCCCACCGCCTGGTCGCCGCAGGCCGCTTCGCGGACGCCCGACTCCACGTCAACCTGCGCGGGTTCGACCCCGACCGGCCGCCCGCCGACCCGTCGGCCGTGCTGGAGACCTTCCTGCGGCAGCTCGGCGTCCCCGCGGAGCGGATACCCGTCGACGGCGACGAACGGGCGGCGATGTTCCGGGACCGGCTGGACGGCCGCGACGCGCTCGTCCTGCTGGACAACGCGGCCGACGAGCACCAGGTCCGCCCGCTCGTCCCGACCGGCCCGCGCTGCCTGGTCCTGGTCACCTCGCGGCGCACCATGGCCGGCCTCGACGGCGCCGCCGTCCACCGCCTCGACGTCCTCGACCCCGCCGAGGCGGTCGACCTGCTGGCCGCCGTGGCCGGCCGGGAGCGGATCGCCGCCGACCCGGCCACCGCCACCGCCACCGCCCGGGCCTGCGGCCACCTCCCACTGGCCCTGACGATGGCCGCGGCCCGCCTGAAAGCCCGTCAGAACTGGTCCACCGCCGACCTGTTGGACCACCTGCGGCAGGGCGGGATCGACGCGGTCGCCGTCGGCCGCCGCTCCCTGCGCCCCGTGCTCGACCTCTCGCTCGCGGCCCTCACCGGCCGCGCCCGGACGCTGTTCCTGCTGCTGGGCGTCCAGCCCGGCGCCGACACCACCCCGCACGCGGCCGCCGCCCTGGCGGGCACCACGCCCGGCGCGGCCCGGTCCGCCCTGGAGGGCCTGTGCGACGAGTACCTGCTGCTGTCGCGCTCGCCCGGGCGCTTCGAACTCCACGACCTGCTCCGCGCCTACGCGGCCGACACCGCCGCCGGACGGATCGACGCCGCCGCCCGGGCCGCCGCCCTGGACCGCCAACTGGCCTGGTACGCCTGCACGGTGGAGCAGGCGGCGACCACCCTGCTGCCCTCGCTGGGGATGCCGCCGACCCTGCTGCGCCGCCCGCCCGGGACGGTGCTCGACTTCTCCGACCGGAGCCGGGCGGTCGCCTGGCTGGAGGCGGAGCACGGCAACCTGCTCGCCGCCGCCGCGGCGGCCGCCGTCGCCGCCCCGGGGGCCGGGGTCGCGGCCGAGGCCGCGTGGCGCATCCCGGCCGCCGCCTCGGTGCTGCGTGCCGTGAGCGGGCGCTGGCCCGAGTGCGAGGCCCTGCTCACCACCGCGCTGTCCCGGGTGCGCGGCCCGGACCTGGCCGCGCGGGCCTGGATCGAGAACCGGCTCGGCGCCACCGCCACCGAACTCGGGCAGCAGGACCGGGCCGAGGAACTGTTCACCCGCGTCCTCGCCAAGCGGCTGCTGCTCGGCGACCACGACGGCGAGGCCGCGGTCCGCAACAACCTGGTCATCTTCTACGGCCGCACCGGACGCCCCGACCTCGGCCTCGCGCACGCCGCCGCCGCGCTCGACCTGGTCCGCCGGGGCGCCAACACCGACCGCGAGGCGTCCGCGCTCAGCGCCAAGTCCGCCTGCCTGGCCCAACTGGGCCGCAGCGCCGAGGCCCTGGAGCTGATCCGGGAGGCGGTGGCGATCCGGGAGGCCCGCGGGGACGGCCACCGGCTGGCGCTGGCGTACATCCACACCGCCTCGCGCCACCGCGAACTGGGCCAGTACGCCGAGGCGGAGTCCTACGGCCTCAAGGGCGAGCGCGCCGCCCGCCTGAGCGGGGACCGGTTCGGCGAGGGCGAGGCGCTCCTGGGCCGGGCCAAGGACCTGATCGGGCAGCGGCGCCGGACGGCGGCGGCCGACTGCCTGGCCGGTGCGGCCGCGATCTTCGAGCGGCTCGACGCGCCCGCCTTCCTGGCCGAGACCCGGCAGTTGCAGGCGGAGTGCGCCGATCCCGCTTCCGGCCCCGGCCCCGGCCCGTCTGATCTCAGCGCAGTGCGTGCGCCCGGTCCTGGACCAGCAGGCAGGTGAAGCCGACGCCCCACTCCTCGCGGTCGTCGCAGCGCAGCGCGCGGTCGCAGAACGCCTCGACCAGGCCGTCCGGCGGGACCACCGTGAAGCCGTCGCTGTCGGGCACCGCGAAGTGCTGGACCTCGATCAGCCCCGCGCGGGCGAACCGCTCCAGGACGGCGGTCTCGGCCGCCACGTGCGCCCGCAGCTCCGCGCCCGCCAACTCCGGCGGCAGGTCCGGGTAGTGGCCGAACGGTCCGGTCAGCCAGCCGCTCGACTCCAGCGCGCAGACCCGGATCTCCCGCTCCTCCTCGTCCACGAGCTCCAGCTCCAGGAAGGACGGCGGCCCGTCCGGCGGGTACGCCCGGGCCTCCCAGCGCTCCCGCCCGGCCCCGGTGGCCCGCAGCACCGCGGCGGACCCGCTCGCCCGCGACCACAGCCAGGTCGCCGGGTCCGCCGCCAGCCGCGCCAGCTCCGGCCCGGTCACCTCCGGATCGTCCTCGGACGGGAAGCCCCCGCCGCCCCGACGCACCGTCAGCCACCCGGCCCCGACCAGCCGCAGCAGCGCCGCCCCCAGCTCCGGCACCCACCGCGCCTGCTCGGCGGCCGTCACGCCGCGCAGCGCCGGCACTTCCGGCGACCCCGACCAGCGCAGCACCGCCGCCAGGTGCTGCGGCACCCCGGCCGTCCGGTACCCGCTCACGGCCCGGCGCACCAGCACCTGCTCGGCGAGGGACAGCCCGTCCCACTCCTCCGGCCCGGCGTTCGCGGCGTTCACGGCATCTGCGGCGTTCTCCATGGCCATGGATCTTCGCACACGGATCGCGGCGGGGCGGAAGGGGTTTGCGCGCGGCGCACCGGGCCTGCTGGACCACGGTCGTCGAACAGACGAGCAGGGGGAGAGTGCCGTGCAGAAGTCCGTGGTCGTACCGGCCGGGTCCGTGGTGTCCGTCGGGGGCGCGGTCGCGCTGCTGTCCGGGCCGGTGGCGTTCCTGACCCGGGAGTCGGCCGGGGCCGTCGGGATCACCGCCGCGGTGGTCGGCCCGGCCGCGCTCGGCGCCGCCCTGGCGGGCATGGTCGCCGCGGCCCGGGAGCGGGCGGAGGCCGTCCCCGAGGCCCGGCGGGACTGACGGGGGAGCCGGCGCGCCGTCAGGTGCCGACGGTGGGGAGGAGCAGGATCTGCTCCGGGTCGTACCGGTACCAGCGGGGCTCGGTGGTGGTGCCGAGCAGGCGCAGGCGGCACCAGGGGCGGCCGTCGGGGTCGTGCCACCAGGCGTTGATCCGCCCCAGGGCCCAGGTGTCGGGCGCCTCCAGGAGGACCTCGACCGGCTGGTAGGCGGGGCGGACGTCGTCCTCCGGAGGGGACCAGGCGGTGTCGGTCGGCAGTTGCGGAGGGATCACTGCGGGCCTCCTTCGAGTCCGGTCGGCGGGTGGCGGGCAGGCTCACTCTACAGAGGTGTAGAAACTAATGACGGGTAATCGGCCGGTGTGGCGCAAGAGCGCCCCCGGGCGGCTCGTTCGCGCCGCCCCGCAGCGCGCCACGTCACGTGGTCGCCCGCGTCGTGCCGCTCCACGGTGGGCCGGTCGGCTCGGGGGCGGCTCGTAGACTCGCCGGATGAATGCTGAGGACGCGGACCGGGTCGACGGGGCGGACGGGATCGACGGGGCGGACGGGATCGAGGGGGCGGACGGGGCGCTCGACGCCCTCGGGGCGCTGGCCGATCCGGTGCGGCGCCGGATCTACCGCCAGGTGGCGGCGGCCGGGGTCGAGCTGGGCCGGGACGCGGTGGCGGAGGCCGCCGGGATCTCCCGCTCGCTGGCGGCGTTCCACCTGGACAAGCTGGTCGCGGCCGGGCTGCTCGCCGTGGAGTACCGGCGGCTGTCCGGGCGGACCGGCCCCGGCGCGGGGCGTCCGGCGAAGCTCTACCGGCGGGCGGCGGGCGAGTTCGCGGTCTCGGTGCCGCCGCGCGGCTACGACGGCGCTGGCCGGCTGCTCGCCGAGGTGGTCGAACGGGCCGGACTGGACCGGGAGTTGCAGGCGGCGGCGCGGGCCGCGGGCGCGGCGGAGGCGGTGGGGGCGGACGGCGACCTGGTGCGGGAGCTGCGCGGGCGCGGGTACGAGCCGTTCCTGGACGAGAAGGACGAGGCGGACGGCGGGGGCGGGGCGGTGGTGCGGCTGCGGAACTGCCCGTTCCACGCGTTGGCGGAGGAGTTCCCGGCGCTGGTGTGCGGGATGAACCTGGCGCTGCTGGCGGGCCTGGCGGGGGAGGGCTGGACGGCGGAGATGAGCCCGTGCGCGGGCGGTTGCTGCGTCGCGCTCTCTAAAAACAATATGGATTGACTATAGAAGGTCGGCCAGGCCATGCTGGGCCCATGACTGGCTTTCACCTCGCCCAGGTCAACATCGGCCGCCTCGCCGCACCCCTGGACAGCCCGCAGCTCGCCGGCTTCGTCGACCAACTCGCCGAGATCAACGCCCTCGCCGACCGCAGCCCCGGATTCGTCTGGCGCCTGGTCGACGAGAACGGCGCCGACGCCACCGGGTTCCGCCCGGACGACACCGACGACCGGCTGATGGTCAACTGCTCGGTCTGGGAGTCCGTCGACGCCCTCTGGGACTACGCCTACCGCAGCGACCACCTGCGCCTCCTCGCCCGCCGCCGCGAGTGGTTCGAACGCCCCGACGGCCCGCACCAGGCCCTCTGGTGGGTGCCGGCCGGCCACCGCCCGGACGTCGCCGAGGCGATGGACCGGATCGCCCTGATCCGCACCAATGGCTCCGGCCCGGACGCCTTCACCTTCCGCGACCGCCACCCGGCCCCGGCCTCGGCCTCGGCCGGACGGTAGGTTGGTTAACCTTCCTGTCCACCACGCGGCCTGACGACAGGTCAGCTCCATTGCCGCAGGTGACAAACCTGGCGACGCCGCAGGCCCGACCCGGGATACTGGTCGGTCATGGATGAGGTCGAGATCGTCGTGGCCCACGCCGAACGCGCCACGCTGCGCGTCGGGGACGTTTTCCTGAAGGTGGACGTCGACCGGGCGCGGGCGGAGGCCGAGGCCGAGGCGATGGCCCTCGTGCCGGTGCCGACCCCGCGCATTCTGTGGCACCGGCCGCCCGTGCTCGCCGTGGCCGCACTTCCGGGAGCCACCCTCGGGCGCCTCGGCGGCCCCGTCACCGGATCGCCGACCGCCTGGGCCGCGGCGGGCGCCGCCATCCGGCAGCTGCACGACGCACCGCTGCCGTCCCGGACCGGCCGGGCCGGGCGGAGCGTCGCCGAGGTGGTCGCCGAACTCGACCGCGAGTGCGCCGCGCTGGTGGCGGAGGGCATCCTGCCCGCCGACCTGGTCGCCCGCAACCGCCGGGTCGCCGAGACCGCACTCCGGCCCTGGACGCCCGCGTTCACCCACGGCGACCTGCAGATCGCGCACCTCTTCCTCGACGGCGACCGGGTCACCGGCATCATCGACTGGTCCGAGGCGGGCCGCGGCGACCCGCTGTACGACCTCGCCACCTTCACCCTCGGGCACGAGGAGCACCTCGGCGACGTCCTCGCCGGCTACGGCCCCGGCCGGGACGTCGACCTCGACGTGATCCGCGCCTGGTGGTCGCTGCGCAGCCTGGTCGCGATCCGCTGGCTGGCCACGCACGGCTTCGACCCGCACGCGCCGGGCTGCGAGGTCGACGTCCTGCGGGCCCGGATGTGAAGCCCGGGGCGCCGCCCCACTGAGCCGTCCGGCAGGATCGTTCCATGACGAACGTATTCGACGGGATCTTCGAATCGGCGGGCTGCGAAGGCGCGTTGTGCGTCCGCGCCCTGGACGGCGCGGAGCGCGGCACCGAGGTCGCGGTGCGCGCGGACACTGCGATGGCGCCCGCCTCGGTGCTGAAGGTGCAGATCGCACTGGAGGTGGAAAGCGCTTTCACGGACGGCCGGCTGGACCCGCGCGAACGGCTGCTGCTGCGCGCGGGGGAGCGGACCCCGGGCCCGGTCGGACTGTCGCTGTTCGAGGACGACACCGAACTCTCGCTGCGCGACGCCGCCGTGCTGATGCTGACGATCAGCGACAACGCCACCACCGACGCCCTGCTGCGCCTGGTCGGCGTCGACGCGGTGAACGCCACCGCCGCCCGGCTCGGCCTGACCGGCACCCACCTGGCCGGCGACCTGCAGTCCCTGCTCGACACCCTCGGCCGGGACCTCGGCCGCGCCGACTGGTCCGACGCGCTGGCCTGGACCGCCACCGCGAGCGAGGACGAACTCGCCGACGCCGACGGCAGGTTGTTCACCGGCCGGGCCCTGGACCCGCTGCGCTCCACCCGCACCACCGCCCGCGACATGGCCGAACTGCTGGACGCGATCTGGACCGACCGGGCCGGTCCGCCCGCCGCCTGCGCCCGGATGCGGACGATGATGGGCCGTCAGCTGACCCGGCACCGCCTCGCCGCCGGGTTCCGCCCGCCGGTGCGGGTCGCCGCCAAGAGCGGCAGCCTGGTCGGCGTGGTCCGCAACGAGGTCGGCGTCGTCACCCACCCCGACGGGCGGCGGTACGCGGCCGCCGTGTTCACCCGCTCCCGTCCGGGCTCCGACGACGCGGCGATCAACCGGGCCATCGGCACCGCGGCGTCCCGCGCCGTCGCCCTGCTGCGAGGCGAGCGGCAGTCGGAGGAGCGGCAGCCGGACGGCCGGTAGCCGGGCGGCGGGTGGCTGGGCGACCGGACGGCCGGGGGCCCCGGGCAACGGGCAGCCGGACGGCCGGTGGCCGGGCGGCCTTCGCGGCACCGGCCTAGCCAGCTGACTGAGCGCTTGCTTAGACTCGGTCGGGTCGGGGGGGGGGGGCCGGGGCCCCCCCCCCCCCCCCGCCCGGGCGCCCCCCCACCGCAGCCCTGGTGAACGCCGTCCCGCAGGAGAGCCCCCATGCAGGCCACGAACCGTCAGATCCGCCTCGCCCGCCGCCCCGTCGGCCCCGTCCGGCCGGAGGACTGGTCCCTCGTCGAGGAGCCGGTCGGCGCGCTGCCGGAGGGCTCCTTCCTCGGCCGGACCCGCTTCCTGTCGCTGGACCCGGCGATGCGCGGCTGGCTGGACGACCGCCCCTCCTACCTGCCGCCGGTCGGCCTCGGCCAGGTGATGCGGGCCGGGTCCGTGGTCGAGGTCGTCGAGTCCGCCCACCCGGACTTCCGGGTCGGCGAGTTCGTCACCGGCACCTTCGGCGTCCAGGAGTACGCGGTCTCGGACGGCCGCGGCACCCACAAGGTCGACCCGGCGCTCGCCCCGCTGCCGACCTACCTCGGCGCGCTCGGCATGCCCGGCATGACCGCCTACTTCGGCCTGCTGGAGGTCGGCGCGCTCCGCGAAGGCGAGACCGTGGTGGTCTCCGGCGCGGCCGGGGCGGTCGGCAGCCTGGTCGGCCAGATCGCCCGGATCAAGGGCTGCCGGGTGGTCGGCATCGCCGGCGGGCCCGACAAGTGCGCCTGGCTGACGGACGAGCTGGGCTTCGACGCGGCCATCGACTACCGCACCGAGGACGTCCGCCGGGCGCTGCGCGCGCACGCCCCCGACGGCATCGACGTCTACTTCGACAACGTCGGCGGCGAGATCCTGGACGCCGCGCTGACCAGGCTCGCCCTGCACGCCCGGGTGGTGGTCTGCGGCGCGATCAGCCAGTACAACAACGAGCAGTCCGTGCAGGGCCCCGCCAACTACCTGTCGCTGCTGGTCCGTCGGGCCCGGATGGAGGGCTTCGTGGTGTTCGACCACGCCGCCCGCTACCGGGAGGCCGCCAAGGAGATGGCCGGCTGGATCGCCGAGGGCCGGCTCACCGCCCGCGAACACCTGGTGCGCGCCGGCATCGAAGCCTTCCCCGAGACCCTGCAGATGCTGTTCAGCGGCGCCAACACCGGCAAGCTGGTGCTCGAACTCCCCTGACCGGCAGGGCCGTTCACCCGATCGGACGCAGCCGGGTGCCCATGGCGGTGACCGCCTCGACGGTGGTCGCCCCCGGCCCCGGGTTGTCCAGGGCGAGGGTGCGGGTGGGCGGGGCGGCCTGGTCGATCCGGCGCCTGGCGGTGCCGACGGTGAGCCGGGCGACCCGGCGGCTCGCCGCGACCAGCAGGAACTCGGTGCCGTTCGGCGCCCGCCAGCGGTACTGGGCGACGGTGTCCTGCTCGTAGCGGCTGCACGCCCGCCCCTCCGCCCGGCCCAGCCGCACCGCCCGGCCCCCGTTCGGCGGCAGCACCGCCGCGGCCGCGCTCCCCGACCCGTCCCAGTGGTCGGCCCGCAGACAGACCCAGGCCAGCTCGCCCGCGTTCTGCGGCAGCGCCTGGTCGGCGAACTCCCACAGGTTCAACTGCCGTACGCCCGGCCCCGCTTCGGGCACCTCGCAGGCCCCTGCGGCCCACCGCCGCAGCGCCTGCGCACCCACCGCCTCGCGCGGCGGGCGCGCCGGGGCCGAGGCGTCCGGCGGCGGCGTCCAGGTCAGATGGGCGGGCGTCAGGCCGCCCAGGTCGGCCAGCAGGAAGGCGTGCTGCTCCGCCACCACCGGGTCGGACCGCAATTGCAGCACCGGCCCCGCGCAGCCCGCCGCCGCCGGGCCCGGCACCGGGTCGGTCACCCCCGCCGCGGTACCGAGCGGCCGCTCCGCGTCGTCGGGGCGGTCCAGCCGCCGGGTCGCCGCCGCCGCGACCCACGGCGCGAGCAGGTACCGCGCGCCGCCCGGGCCGCGCCGCAGCACCACCGCCGCGCCCGCCGTCACGTCGCTGTCCTCCGCCGGGCCCAGCGCGAGCGCCGGGCCGCCGCCGTCCTCGGTGTACCGGGCCAGGGTCCGGCCGTCCGTCAGCAGCACCGTGCCCGCGCCGTCCACCCCTCCGGCGTACAGGAGCTGGGTCGCCCCGGCGGGCCCGGCGGCGGCGCTGCCCGGCTCCGCCGAGACCCCGGGGACGCCCGGCGCGGCCCGCTGCCACGCCGTCAGGGCGCGCTCCAGCAGCGGCGCGTCGTCCACCCGGTCGCCGCGGGCCGGCCAGACCGCCAGGTCCAGCCGGGCGGTGTGCCGCCACAGGTCGTCGGCACGGCGCTCGGGCGGGGCGGGGGTGGTGACGGTCGCGGAACTTCTTTGCTCGCCAGGTCGGTCGACTGCCGGTACGACCGTCGCGGAGAGGGCGGCGGCCGTGGCGGCGGCCACCAGCAGGACGGTCCGGCGACGGCGGCGCAGCAGGTCGCCGGGGCGCAGGTGCACCGAGCAGGCGTCGTAGCCGGGCGGCAGGTCGCCCTCGGGGCGGTCCAAGGTGCCGACCAGGGCGAGGAGTTCGGCCCCGGCCCGGGCCGAGGCGACCGGTTCCGCCGCCCCGGCCCAGGCCAGCACCTCGGCGGTGGCCGCGGCGTCCAGCCCGTCCAGCGCCTGCACGGCGAAACCGGCCCGTACCTCGGCGGTCAACTCGGCCAGCCGGGCGTCCAGTTCGGCGTCCTCGTCGTCCGGTGGCGTGAACAGGCGCAGCCCCCAGACCCGGGGCAGGGGAGGGCCGATCCGGCGTCGCCGCAGCGCGGCCCGCAGGACCCGGACCCGGGCCGCCGGGTACCCGTCGTCCTCCGGTTCCGCCGCCCCGGTCGGGCCGCCGCTTCCGAACAGCGGCAGTGAGCGCTGCACCGCCGCGTGCGCGGCCGCCACCCGGGCGTGCCGCCCCCGGTCGGCGGGCAGCGTCAGGTACGCCAGGCACACCAGTCGCCGGTAGTGCCGTACCAACGCGGCTTCTGCGAAGCCGAGTTGGCCTTTTCCGGGGCCCGGTGCGGCGAGCCGCGGCCGGGGCAGAGTGCTGAGATCCATCGACCGCTCCAAACCACGGGTCGGACTGCCCTGCGTGTCGGCCGGATCAACGAGCGGCTCATCGGATGGTTGCGCCATCCGCGTGAACGCCCCGGCCCTGCGCCCCCTCTGCGCGCCGACCCCGGCTCGGCCCGTTCGGCCGAAAACCGTTCGAACGCGGGCGGTTCGGGGCACTATCGTCCGGCCCGTGAGCACGGAACATCCCCTGGTGGGCGAGGAGTTTCCCGAACTGGTGGCCGAACTGGCCGCCCTGTTGGCGGCGGAGGGCGAGGGCGCACTGGCCGAACAGCTGCCCGGGCTGCGCCTGGTGGCGAAGTGCGGGTGCGGCGACGACTTCTGCCGGAGCTTCGCCACGGCGGTCCACCCGCCCGGAACCCCGTACGGCCCCGGGCACCGCTGCGTGCCGCTGCTGCCCGCGCGGGGCATGCTGGTGCTGGACGTGGTGGACGGGCGGATCGTGTACGTCGAGGTGCTGGACCGGCCGCCGCTGCGCGGGACGTAGAGCGGGGCGCAGGGCGGGGCCGGTGCGGGGTCAGTCGATGCGGTCGTCGCTGGACAGGGTGAGCGTGACGGCGGGTCCGGCGGTGGTGGGCAGGTCGAGGCAGACGGTGCGGACGTCGAGCAGGGCGCCGGTGCGGCGGCAGGCGTGCCAGCCGTCGCGGTCCCGGGCGAGCGGCCAGCCGGTGGCGGTCAGGTGGGCGCGGAGCCGGTCCGGGGTGTCCGGGGGGCCGTCGACGGTGAGTTCGCGGATGCAGTAGGTGGTGGAGCCGCCGCCGCACTCGGTGTCCCGGTCGGCGGTGATCCGCAGCCCGTCCGGCAGCGGCGCCACTTCGGCGGCGGCCGGGACGCGCAGCGGCGCCCCGAAGGAGGCCAGCAGGCCACCGCCGAACCAGGTCGCCGTGCCCAGCAGCAGGGCGCAGCCGACCGACAGGGCCGCGCCGGTCCCGCGCCGTTCGCCGTGCTCGCCCCGGTGCACCGGCCACACCAGCAGCAGCCCCAGCAGCAGCGCCGCCACGGCGGTGCCGCCCGCCGCGACCAGGGCCGTCCAGCGGACCCCGTCCGGCAGCACGTCCAGCACGGACCCGTACGCGGCCGCCGCGGCCGCCCCGAGCACGGCGGCGATCACGAGGCGGACCCGCCCGGGCGGGGCGGCGAGCAGCCAGCAGACCAACGGCACGACCGGCACCAGCAGTTCGAAGATCACGGGGAACACTCTGCCGTCCGGCGGGCCCGGTGCGGAAGGTCAGTGCACCCCCGAATTCCCGGCGCGGGGCGGGCGGGCGAACAGGAGCGCGCCCGGCGTGGCCCCGTCGGGGTCGGTCAGCAGGTGCGCCTCGACGGTGAAACCGGCCTCGCGCAGCAGGGCCGCAACCTGTTCGGGGCGGCGGCGGTGGACGCGCACCTTCATCGGGTGGCCGCCGTAGCCCTCGGCCTTCACCCGGGAGCCGTCGCCGACGTGGAACCCGAGCAGCAGCGGCCCGCCCGGGCGCAGCACCCGCCGGAACTCCCCCAGGGCGGTGGGGAGTTCGGCGTCCGGGAGGTGGATCAGCGACCAGAAGGCGAGCAGGCCGGCGACCGACCCGTCCGGGAGGTCGAGCGCCGTCATGGTGCCGACCTCGAACCGTAGCCCGGGGTGGTCGCGCCGGGCCACCGCGACCATGCCGGGCGACAGGTCGACGCCGAACGCGTCCAGGCCCAGCCCGTGCAGGTGCGCGGTGACGTGCCCGGGCCCGCAGCCCACGTCCGCCACCGGCCCGCCGCCCGCCTCCCGCACCAGCTCGGCGAAGAGCCCCAGCGCGGCCCGCAGGTAGGGCGCCCCGGCCAGCACGCCGCGGATCAGGTCCGCATAGTCGGCCGCCACCGTGTCGTAGGAACTCCGGGTGTCCGCGAGCCAGTCGTCCATGCCCCCACCGTATCCGCCGTCCCGCGCGGTCAGAACGGCTCGAAACCCGGCTGCACCGGGCCGATCTCGCCGCTCGCCGCCAACTCCGCCAGGTCCTCCGGTTCCAGGAACTCCAGGGCCGCCGGGTCGACGCCGTGGTACCCGTCGACGTCGCGCAGGCATGCGACGAACGACAGGACGAAGTCGGTGAAGGGCCCGGCGAAGGTCTCGCAGCCCTCCTCGTGGGCCATGGTGACGATCTCCCAGCGGTCGGGGTCGGCCCCGGTCGGCAGGAAGAAGTGCTCGTCGCCGCTGGGGTCGTGGCCCCAGAAGACCAGTCCGCCCGGCTCGGGGTGGACCGGGTACGGGTGGTGCTCGATCCCGCCGTGCGCCGCCGCCCTCCGGCGCCGGTCGGCCTGCCGCTCGTGGACCTCGCGCATCCGCGGCAGGAGCGGGCTCGAACCGAGCGGGTGGAGGACCACGAGCTCCCCGGAGATGACCCCGGTGCCGTAGGCGTCCATGAACTCCTTGTAGTCGCCGGGCAGCGGCGAGCCGACGTGGCGCTCGACCTCGGCCCAGTCGGAAGGCCGCGGCCGCCGCCGGGGCGGCGGGCCCAACAGCGCCGTCAGCTCGCTCAGTCGTGACACGGGGTGCTCCGTTCGCTTCCGGGGCCGGGGCCGGGGCCGGGGCCGGGGCGGGGGCCGTGGCGGGCCGGGGCCGCCGCAGTCCGTTCTCGGCCCGTTCTCAGTCCGCCAGGGTGGCCGGGTCGGTGTTGGCGCCGCACAGGACCACGCAGACCGTTTCGTCCGGGGCCGGGCGGTAGGCGGTGCCGAGGGCGGCGAAGGCGGTGGCGGCGGCGTGTTCGACGGCGAGGCGGTGGCCGTCCCAGAGTGCGCGGCGGGCCCGGACGATCGCCTCGTCGGGGACCAGGACGGAGTGCACGTCGCCCTCCTGCGCCGCGTGCAGCGCGGTCATCGAGGCCCGGCGGGCGCCCAGCGAGTCGGCGGCCACCGAGTCCACGGGCACGTCCACCGGGTGCCCGGCCGCCAGCGCCGCGTTCAGCGCCCGGCAGTGCTCCGGCTCGACCGCGACGGTCCGCACCCCGTGCTCCCGCGCCGCCGTCGCCACCCCCGCGAACAGGCCGCCGCCGCCCACCGACACCACCACCGTGTCCAGCTCCGGCACCTGACGGCGGATCTCCGCCAGCAGGGTGCCCGCGCCCGCCGCGATCAGCGGATGGTCGTACGCGTGCGAGGCCAGCGCGCCGCTGTCCGCCGCGAACTCCTCGCACGCCGCCAGCGCCTCCGCGTACTCGCGGCCCACCGACCGGACCTCCGCGCCGTAGCCGCGCAGCCGCGCCACCTTCACCGCCGGGGCGTTCTCGGGCAGGAACACCGTCGCCCGCACCCCCGCCTCCCGGGCCGCCCACGCGCAGGCCAGCCCCGCGTTGCCGCCCGAGGCGATGGTCACCCCCGCCGCCGGCAGCGTCCCCGCCTCCCGGTGCGCCCGGACGAAGTTCTGCGCGCCCCGAGCCTTGAACGACCCGGTGTGCTGCAGCAGTTCGAGAGCCAGCCGGGCCCCGCCGCCGCCGGCCGGGGTCACGGCGACGGGACGGACCCGCCCGGCGATCCGGTCGGCGGCCGCCGCGACGTCGGCGGGGGTCAGCACGGGAACGGGCAGCAGGTGCACGGCAACACTCCGGCGGGTCGACGGACGGGACGGACGGGGCAACGGGACGGCGAGATGAGGTGACAGGACGGCGAGGTGAGGGGACGGACGGGGCCGAGCGTACTCGTCCGGCCGGTGGACGGCCGGTCCGGCTCCCATCCGTTCCGGCTCCGGCGCCGAAGGACGGGCAGGGGGCGCCCGCCCCCCGGACCGCCCCGCCCGGTGCGGCGACCTCGTCGGACCGACGCGCCGCCTGGCCCGAGCACAGGAACGTGCGCCACCATGACCCTCGCCGTCGTCCTGTTCACCCAGGACCTGCGCCTGCACGACAACCCCGCCCTGCACGCCGCCCGGGCCGGAGCCGACCAGGTGGTGCCGCTGTTCGTCGCCGACCCGGCGGTCGCCCGGGCCGGCTTCGACGCCCCCAACCGGGCCGCGTTCCTGGCCGGCTGCCTGGCCGACCTGGACGCCGGGCTGCGCCGGATCGGCGGAAGCCTGCTGGTGCGCGAGGGCGACACCGCCGAGCAGGCCGCGAAGCTCGCCGCCGAACTCGGCGCGGCGAGCGTGCACGTCGCCGCCGGGGTCAGCGCCTACGCGCGGCGGCGCGAGCAGCGGCTGCGCCGGGCGCTGGGCGGGCGGCTGCACGTCCACGAGGGCTCGCTGACGGCCGTCCCGCCGGGCGCCGTCACCCCGGCCGGGCGCGACCACTACGCGGTGTTCACGCCGTACCACCGGGCCTGGCAGGAGGTCCGCCGCCGCACCCCGCTGCCCGCGCCCCGCGCCCTGCACACCCCCGAGGGCCTGCGCGGCGCCCCGATCCCCGCCGCGACGCCCACCGCGCGGGTCCTGCCCGCCCCCGGCGAGAGCGCGGCCCGCCGCAACTGGCAGCACTGGCACACCGATTCCTACGCCGACCTGCACGACGACCTCGCCGCCGACGGCACCTCGCACCTGTCGCCGTACCTGCACTTCGGCTGCCTGTCCGCCAACGAGCTGGTCCACCTCGCCGGGCAGCGCGGCGGGACGGGCGCCGAGGCGTTCGTCCGGCAGCTGGTCTGGCGGGACTTCCACCACCAGGTGCTGGCCGCCCGGCCCGCCGCCGCGCACGCCGACTACCGTTCCCGGCAGGACAGTTGGCGCACCGACCCGGAGGAGTTCGACGCCTGGCGGACCGGCCGCACCGGGTTCCCGATCATCGACGCGGGCCTGCGCCAGCTCGCCGAGACCGGCTGGATGCACAACCGGGCCCGGCTGCTGACGGCGAGCTTCCTGGCCAAGAGCCTGTACCTGGACTGGCGGCTCGGCGCCCGGCACTTCCTGCACCACCTGGTGGACGGCGACGTCGCCAACAACCAGCTCAACTGGCAGTGGGTGGCGGGCACCGGCACCGACACCCGGCCCAACCGGATCCTCAACCCGCTGACCCAGGCCGACCGTTACGACCCCGACGGCGCCTACGTCCGCCGCTGGGTGCCCGAACTCGCCGACCTGCCGGGCCGCTCGATCCACCGCCCCTGGCAGCTGCGCCACCGCCCGGCCGGCTACCCCGCGCCGCTGATCGCCCCCGACGCCACCGCGCGGCGGCTGCGCGCGGCCCGGCTGGAGGGCGAGGAGCGGGAGCGCGGCCAGGAGTCACTGCCCGGACTGGGTTGACGAACCGTCAAGGTCCGTGGGGAACCGTCCGGGTGAACCACGCGCGTCGTCACCCACCGTGTTCCGGGAAGCGGACGGGTCGGCCCGGAATCCGGTACCGCCAACCGGAGTAAATCCTGTGCAGATCGTCGGGTCGACCAGCGAATTCCTCCGTCGGGCGGGGCCTGGCCATGACATTTCGCGGAAATTCCTCTCCGTGGCCGCGAAATCATCACCTTCGGCAGGATTGCCGCGGCCGGAATCGGGCACAGGCCGCATACCCCAAGCGATCCCGGAGAAAGGCACCAGAGTGGCACTGAGCGTGAGCTACGGGGAGCGATACGGCTGGACCGTGGTCCAGGTGGCCGGCGAGGTGGACATCAGCGGCGTGGCCGCCCTCCGCGAACGCCTCCAGCGGCTGATCACCGACGGCTGCCTGCGGATGGTGGTCGACATCAGCCGGGTCGACTTCTGCGACTCCACCGGCTTCGCCGTCCTGGTCGCCACCCGCCGCATGCTGGCCTCCCGGTCCGGCCGGCTGCGGCTGGTCCTGCCGGGGCCGGAGACCCACACCCGCAAGATCCTCCAACTCTTCGGCATCGAGCGGATCTTCGACGCCCACGACTCCGTCGAGGACGCCCTCGCCGACCTCCGGGAGGCCGTCCTCGCCGAGGACGCGCCCGCAGAGTCGGCGGGGGCGGCCGGACCGGAGGGTGCCGAGGTCGTCCCGCGCCAGCGCGAGGGCAGCCGCGTCACCGCCGACTGAGGCCACGGGCACGGGACATGACGGGCCGTCAGCGTCGACGGACCGTCAGCACCCGTGTATCAGGCGGGAGTTCCGAAGTCCTGCGTCCACCACGGCCCGCCCGTGCCCAGGTGGATGCCCACGCCCAGCTCGGTGAACTTGCAGTTCAGGATGTTCGCCCGGTGACCGGGGCTGTTCATCCAACTGTCCATCACCGCCGCGGCGTCCTTCTGCCCGCGCGCGATGTTCTCGCCCCAGCCGCTCCACCGGTACCCGGCGGCGTCGATCCGCTGCTGCGGGCCGGCGCCGTCCGGGTTGGTGTGGTCGAAGAAGTTGCGCGCCGCCATGTCGTCGGAGTGCCGCTGCGCCGCCGTCGCCAGCTGCCCGTTCGCCCGCACCGGTCCGCAACCCGCCTGCGCCCGCTGGGTGTTGACCAGGTCCAGCACCTGCTGGCCGAGGTCCGCGGACCGCTTCGCGGCGGTCGCCGCCGCACTGGTCGCGGCGGGCGGGGCCGGCGCGGGGGCCGAGGTCCTGACCGAGGCGGACGGGGAGGCGGACGGGGAGGGCCTGGCCGAGGGCGACGCGGACGGCGCGGCCGAGACGCTCTCCGCGGCGGCCGGTGCCGTGCCTTCGGCCGGGTCCACCAGCGCCACCGCGGTCGGCGCCTGCTCGGCCGCGCCCGTCGCGGGCGGCGGGTCCTCCATCCCGAGCGCCACCAGCAGGCCCACGGCCACCGTCAGCACGCCGCCGCCGACGACCAGCACCCGGGCCGGGCCGCGCCGACGCGCCCCCCGGTGGCCCCGGCGCGTCCCCGCCCGGCGCGCACCGCCCTGCGGCCCCCGCCGGTGCGACCCCGCCGGACGCGCCGCCGGGTGCGCCGTCGGCCGGGCCCCCGAGGCGGCCAGCACCCCGTCCAGCAACCGCCCGTCCGGCAGCGGCACCATCGCCAGGCCGGCCAGCAGCCCCTCCGCCGGGAACAGCCCCTGCCGCTGCTCCGCGCAGTGCGCGCACTCCCGGACGTGCCGTCCCATCCGCTTGCGCCACAGCGTGCTCGGCACCCCGTCCCAGGACGCCGTCAGCTCGCCCAGCCACGGACACGGCGGCACCGCCGCCAGCGCCCGCACCACCAGCCGGGCCGCCTCCAGCTGCCCCTTCATCCGCTGCACCCGCACCGCCGCGTGCTGCGGCGTCACCTCCAGCGCGGCCGCCAGCTCCGGACGGCTCAGCTCGCCCGCCGCCTCCAGCCACCACAGCGCCAGCAGGTCGCGGTCGCCCTCGTCCAGCCAGCGGGTCGCCTCCGCGACCTCGCGGCGCTGCTCGGACAGCCCGAGCCGGACGATCGTCAGGCCCACGAAGTCGCCCGCCGGGTCGGCGACCACGACCGGGTCCGGCACCGCGTCCGGCCCGCTGTCGCGGAACCGGCGGCGGACCTGGTTCACCGCGATGGCCACCAGCCAGCTCCGGAAGCCCTCCGGCTCCCGCAGGCCCGGCAGGCCGTCCACCGCCCGGAGCATGGTCTCCTGCACCACGTCGTCGGTGTCCGGGTGCCCCGAGAGCGCCCGCCCCACCACGTTGTACACCAGCGGCAGATGCTCGCCGACCAGTTCCGCCACCGCCTGCCGGTCCCCGCGCTGCGCGCGCTCGACCAGCGCCGTCACCCGCCCACTCTCCACAGCCCGGACCGTCCTCGTGCTCTCGCTGCCTGCCCTCACGTACTGGGAGATCCACCGACCAGCAGCTGATAACACAAATCTCGGGGAAAACTCCTGGGCCGACGCGAAGCATAAGCGAGAGCCCCTGCCGGGGAGCCCACCGGCACACGGCACGGACATCCCGGGCCCCTGGGGGCTCCCTAGAAGATCTGCAGGGAGGCCCACAGGGCCAGGACCGACGCCGCGAGGGTGGTCGGGACGGCGAGCAGACCCAGCCTGGTGAACGTCGCCGCGCTGCTCGCGGGGGTGAGGCGGCGCCACAGCAGGGTGGCGAGGGAACCCGCGTAGGTGAGGTTCGGGCCGAGGTTGACGCCCAGCAGGACGGCCAGCACCGGGCCCGGCCCGGCCGGCGCGGCGAGCGGGACGAGCAGCAGCGTCGCGGGCAGGTTGTTGACCAGGTTGGCGAGCAGCGCGGCCAGCCCGGCCAGGGCGAACAGCACCGGCAGCGAGTCCCCGGCCGGGACGAGCGCGGCGAGCTGCGCGGACAGCCCGTTGTCGACCACGGCCTTCACCACCACGCCCAGGGCCAGCACGAACGCCAGGAACGGCACCGCCGCCGCGTCCACGATCCGGCGCGGCGTGGTCCGCCCGTCCCGCAGCGCCCGGACGGCCAGCACCAGCGCGCCCGCCGCGGCCGCCCACGCGGGGGACACGTCCAGCGCGGAGGCCAGCACGAAACCGGCCAGCGTGCCCGCCACCGTGAACAGGGCGAACCGGGGCAGCCGGGGCCGTCCGGCGGGGACGGGGTGCTCGGCGGGGACGGCCAGGTCGGCGGCGAAGAACCGCCGCAGCACCAGGTACTCCACGCCGACGGCGGCCAGCCAGGGCAGCGCCATCAGCGCCGTGAACCGGCCGAAGCCCAGGCCGCTCGCCGTGAACGCCAGCAGGTTCGTCAGGTTCGACACCGGCAGCAGCAGCGACGCCGAGTTCGCCAGGTGCGCGCACGCGTACAGGTGCGGGCGGGCCCGCACGCCCAGCACCCCGGTGGTGGCCAGCACCACCGGCGTCAGCAGCACCACCGTTGCGTCCAGGCTGAGCACCGCCGTCACCACGGCCGCCACCGCGAACACCTGCCGCAGCAGCGGCACCGGCCGCCCGCCCGAGGAACCCGCCATCCACCGGCCCAGCGCCTCGAACAGGCCCTCCTCGTCGCACAGCCGGGCCAGCACCAGCACCGCCGCGAGGAACCCGACCACCGGCGCGAGCCGTCCGATCTCGGCCCACGCCGCCGACGGCGACACCGCGCCCACCGCCACCAGCACGCCCGCCGCCGGGACCGCCGCCACCGCCTCCGGCCAGCCGAACGGCCGCCGCACCGCGCACCCCAGCACCACGGCCAGCAGCACCAGCGCCACCACTTCCGCGCCCACTCCCGTCACTCCCGCCACCTCCGGCCCTCTCCTGCCCGCGCGCAAAGGTTCCATCCAAACACCCGCCGAACAGGCCCTTTGCGCCGGGGGAGCGGGCACGGCAGGCTGACCGGCAACGATCACCGGACCCACGGGAGGCGACATGTCCGTCCAGCGGAGCGCGCAGTGGCTGCGGAAGGCGGCGGCGACCGGGTTCCCGGCCGGTTCGACCGGCTCCCTGCTGTCGGTCGGCTCGGTCGGCTCCTTCCTGTCGATCGGCTGCGCCCACTCGGTGCTGTCCATCGGCTCGGTCGGCTCGGTGCTGTCCATCGGCTCGGCCGGTTCGGTGCTGTCGCTCGGCAGCCTCGGCTCCGCGCTGTCGGCCCTGTCGGTCGGCTCCTGGCGCAGCGCCGGGTCGGTGCTCTCCGCGGAGTCCACGCTGGCCGTCCTCTCCTACCGCTCGGTGCTCGCCGTCAGGGCGGTCCGCAAGCGGCGCGGGACCGGACCCGCGATCGCCGCCCGCTGAAAATGCGGTGCGCCGGGGCGGGTCGGACCGCCATCGTTGGCCCATGACAAGTGCGGCCCTCGAAGGCGCGGTGGCAGGACTCGGCGTGGCGGTGCCCCTGGGCGCGGTCGGAGTGCTGCTGCTCCAGGAGGGCCGCCGCGGCTGGGCGCCCGCCGCGGGCGGGGCGACGGCCGTCGCCGCGGTCGACGGCGCGTACGCGACGGTCGCGGTGCTGGCCGGCCCGCAGGTCGCCGCGCTGCTCGCCGGGCACGAGGGCACGGTCCGCCTGGTCTCCGCGCTGCTGCTCGGCGCGATCGCCGTGCACGGCCTGCTCGGTCTGCGGCGCGCCGTCGAACCCGCCCCCGACGCGTCGGCCCGCGGCGCCGGCCGCGCCTTCCTGCGCTTCACCCTCCTCACGGCGGTCAACCCCGCGACCGCCCTCTACTTCACCGCCCTGATCGCCGCCCGCGGCACGGGCACGCACGCCGGGGCGACGGCCTTCGTCACGGGCGTCTTCCTCGCCTCCCTCCTGTGGCAGCACCTCCTCGCCGCCGCCGGCGCCTTCGCGGGCGCCCGCCTGGGCCCGCGCCTGCGCCGGGTCACGTACGCCGTCGGCTACGGCCTGGTCGGACTGCTGGCGCTCCGCCTCGCACTCTGACCTCCGGCAGCTCACTCCGAGCAGGTCGCCCGGTCCTCGGCTCCGCCGAGGGCGGGCCCTACGTCCAGGCGACGGCGACGACGGCCGCGGCGGCCGTCGCGGTGGCCACGGTGTAGAAGGCCCACGGCTGCTTGGTGCGCAGGCCCAGCAGGGCGACGGCGGCGATCAGGACGTCCAGGGCGAGTTTCACGCCGGTCTTCGCGTGCGGGACGGGGAGGTCGAGGGCGAGGCGGGTCCAGACGAGGCCCGCGCCGGTGACCAGTTGGACGACCGCGCTGGTGACCATGTAGCCGCCCGCGACCGGGTCCTTCCCGCGCACCTGGTAGAAGACGCCGCCCAGCAGCGCGGCGAAGCCGAACAGGTGGAAGACGAGGAACACGTACCGAAGGATCTGCATGTCGGTGGTCTTTCTCCAGCGCCGGAACGGGGTGGCGGCCGCCCCCGGGAGGGCGTCCGCACCCTGGACGGGGCAGCGGCCCGGGCTGTGACATCCCGCCGGGGAGACGTGCGTCACACCGGTCCGTGTCACAACGGCGGGCGCCGCCCCGTCCAGGGAGGGCAGGAACGCAACGATCCGGAGGAGCACACGATGGACGCACGACTCGACTACTTCGCCACCCCGACCGCCGGCCGGGCGCTCAAGCACGTGATGGCGGCCGGCCGGACCCTGCAGGAGACGTCGCTGCCCGCCGCGACGCGGGAGCTGGTGGCGCTGCGGGTGAGCCAGGTCAACGGCTGCTCGGTCTGCGTCGACATGCACCTGAAGGAGGCCGCGGCCGCCGGCGAGAGCGCGGTGCGGCTGGGCATGGTCGCGGTCTGGCGCGAGGCCACGGTCTTCACCGAGGCCGAGCGCGCCGCGCTCGCGCTCGCCGAGCAGGGCACCCGGATCGCCGACGGGGCGGCCGGGGTCGACGACGCGACCTGGGAGCGGGCCGCCCGGCACTACGACACGGAGCAGCTGACGGCCCTCGTCGTGCTGGTGTCGTTCATGAACATGGTGAACCGGCTGAACGCCATCACCCGGCAGCCCGGCGGCAGTTACCGGGCGGGGCAGTTCCACTGAGCCGGGGTTCCCCGGCGGGGCGGGAAGTGCCAAGATCACGACGAGCCGGACGGTCCGCGGGAGCGCGGGCCGCCCCGGCTCCGTATCGGGCCCGTCCGGCACCCCCGGGCGGCACGCACCGCAGGGGGAGAGCCGCGTGGGCAAGGTCGAGGAGTTCGAGGAGCTGCGGCCGCTGCTGTTCTCGATCGCGTACCGGATGCTGGGCAGCGTGAGCGAGGCGGAGGACGCCGTCCAGGAGAGCTGGCTCCGCTACGACGCCTCACCGACCCGCCCGGACTCGCCCCGGGCCTTCCTGTCGACCACCGTCACCCGGATCTCCCTCGACGTGCTGCGCTCCGCCCGGGTCCGGCGCGAGGCGTACGTCGGGACGTGGCTGCCCGAACCGCTGCTCGACGACCCCTACCAGGACCCGGCCCGGGCGGCGGAACTCGCCGACTCGGTGTCGATGGCGGCGCTGCTCCTGCTGGAGCGGCTCAGCCCGCTGGAGCGGTCGGTGTTCGTGCTGCGGGACGTCTTCGGCTTCGGCTTCGACGAGATCGGCGCGACGGTCGGCCGCGCCGAACCGGCCTGCCGGCAACTGCTGGTCCGGGCCCGCCGCCACATGAGCGAGGGCCGCCCCCGGTACGCCGCCGACCGCCGGGAACGGGAGGAACTGGCCGGCCGGTTCTTCGAGGCCCTCTCGCAGGGGGACCTGGACGGGCTGCAGCGCCTGCTGTCCGCGGACGTCGAGCTGGTCGGCGACGGCGGCGGCAAGGCCCCGCAACTGGCCCGCGCCGTCGTCGGGGCGGAGAAGGTGGCCCGCCTGCTCGCTACCGCCCACCCGCTGATGGCGGAGACCGGGGTCCGCTGCGAGCCGTGCGAGGTCAACGGGGAGCCGGGGGCGCTGTTCCGCGACCGCGACGGCCTGGTCCTGCGCGTGATGGCCCTGGAGGTGCTCGACGGCCGGGTCCGCACCGTCCGCACCGTCATCAACCCCGAGAAGCTCGGCCACCTCGGCCCGGTCGCCGACGCCTGGGCCCTCGACCGGGAGATCCGCCGCGTCCGCCGCAACCGCTAGGCAGGCGCTTCCGGAAGAAACCAGGGGCCCGGGGAACGGCGGGGCCCAGAGGCGACGCGCCGGAGCACAGCGGGGCGCCACGGGGCGTCGGCCCAGGACCCTCCGACCCGAAACGGGGTGGCGCCTCCGCAGCCCGTCGGACGCCCCCTCCCTCGGCGCCGCCGTTCCCCGGGCCCCTGATTGCGCAACCCCGCCCGGCCGCGGAGCGTCACTCGGCCCGCAGCCAGGTCCGCGCCGCCGTGTCCAGCGGGAGGCCGAGCGCGGCGCAGAGGCCGACGACGGTGCCGAAGCCGGGGCTGGGCAGGCGGCCCATCTCGATCTTGCGGAGGGTTTCGGGGGAGATCCCGGCACGGTGCGCGACCGCCGCGGGGTCGCGGCCGGCCCGGGTCTCGCGGAACAGCGCGCCCAGGCGGCGGCCGGCCTCGATCTGCTCGGGGGTGAGGGGGACTCGGACCATGCCGACACGCTACTGAACGAGGTGCCCGGACGCCCAGGCCCTTCCGTCCGGCGGCCTCAGCGCAGCGGCAGCCGCTCCGCGCCGTCGCGCTCCTCGGCGGGCCGGGGCCCGAAGATGCGGCGGTCGGCGGCGTCGATGGGGGTGTCGTTGATGCTGGCCTCGCGGCGGGCCATCAGGCCGTGCCCGTCGAACTCCCAGAGTTCGTTGCCGTAGCTGCGCCACCACTGGCCGTCGGCGTCGTGCCACTCGTACTGGAAGCGGACGGCGATCCGGTCGTCCTCGAACGCCCACAGGCTCTTGCGCAGGGCGTACTCGTGCTCGCGCTGCCACTTGGCGGTGAGGAAGGCGGTGATCTCCTCCCGGCCGGTGACGAAGGTGTCGCGGTTCCGCCAGACCGAGTCGGGGGTGTAGGCGAGGGCGACGCGCCGCGGGTCGCGGGAGTTCCAGCCGTCCTCGGCGGCCTGGACCTTGGCGAGCGCGCTCTCGCGGGTGAACGGCGGGCGGGGCGGGCGGTCCTCGGGCACGGCGGCCTCCTCCAACAGGTGGAGAACGATCGTTCTCCACGGTCTCGGGCCTAGAGTAGGGAACGACCGTTCTCCAGGTCAATCCGGATCCGACCGCCCGAGGAGCCGCCGTGCCCGCCCCGCTCACCGAGGACCAGGTCCGCCAGGACGGCGCGGCCCTGCTCGACGCCGCCGAGGCGCTGTTCTACGAGAAGGGCGTCCGCGCCGTCGGAATGGACGAGGTGCGCGCCGCCTCGGGGCTGCCGCTGAAGCGGATCTACCGGCTGCACCCCACCAAGGACGACCTCGTGGTGGCGGTGCTGCGCCGGCGGGACGCGCGCTGGCGCGGACGGCTGGCGGCGGCCGTGGCCGAGCGGACCGGCCCCCGGGAGCAGCTGCTGGCCGTGTTCGACTGGCTGGAGCGGTGGTTCGCCGAACCCGGCTACCGGGGGTGCGCCTGGATCAACGCCTTCGGCGAACTGGGCCCGGCCTCGCCGGCGGTGCTGGCCGAGGTCCGCGCCCACAAGGAGGCGTTCCACCGGGACCTCGCCACCTGGTCGCGCGCGGCCGGCCTGACCGACCCGGCGCCGGTCCACCTGCTCGCCGAGGGCGCCATCGTCACCGCCGCCGTCACCGGCGACCCGACCACCGCCGCCCGGGCCCGCACCGCCGTCGAGACCCTGCTCTCCGCCGCCGGCCACTGAACCGGGCGCGGGGCGGGGTGCCGGGCCGGGTGCGGCGGGTGGCGGTATTTGAATACCGTTCGCCTGCTAGCGTGGCGCTGTCCGCCGCCGGTCCGCCAGGGCCGGCGGCCCTTTCGAGCGGGCGGCCGGGCCGTCCTGGGAGCCGCGCCGTGATCGAGTTCAAGAATCCGCAGTCGATCGAGAAGATGGCCGTCACCGGCCGCTTCGTCGCCGACACGCTGACCGAGCTGTCCGCCCTCGCCGAGGTCGGGCGGGACGTGATGGACCTGGAGCTGCGGGCCCGCGAGCTGATCGAGCGGCGCGGCGCGCAGTCCTGCTACTGGGACTACGCGCCGTCCTTCGGCCGCGGCCCGTTCCGCAACGTGATCTGCCTGTCCGTGAACGACGCCGTGCTGCACGGGCAGCCGCACCCCTACGTGCTGCGCGACGGCGACGTGCTGAGCCTGGACTTCGCGGTGTCGATCGACGGCTGGGTCGCCGACTCGGCGGTCACCGTCATCGTCGGCACGCCCGCCGAGCAGGACGTCCGGCTGGTCGAGTCGACCCGGGCGGCGCTGGACGCGGCGATCGCCGCCGCGGTGCCCGGCAACCGGATCGGCGACATCTCGGCCGCCATCGCCGCCGTCGGCCAGGGCGCGGGCTACCGGATCAACACCGACTTCGGCGGCCACGGCCTGGGCCGCACCATGCACGAGGACCCGCACGTGGCCAACGTCGGCCGCCCCGGGCGCGGCCTGGAACTGCGCCCCGGCCTGACGCTGGCGCTGGAGCCGTGGTGGTGCGCCGGCACCGCGAAGCTGAAGACCGACCCGGACGGCTGGACGCTGCGCTCGGCCGACGGCTCGCGCGGCGCGCACGCCGAGCACACCGTGGCGATCACCGAGGACGGCCCGCGGGTGCTCACCGCCCGTTCCTGAGGCGGCAGTTCGGCCACGGTGGGTGAGCAGCGGGTGGACGGTCGGTGGCGGCTGTGGCCCGCCCCATAGCCGGAACGCTGGACAGTCGGCAGCCGGTCAGCGCCCCGTCACGCGCTGTGCGCCGTTCCCCGGCGGTCGGCGGCCAAAACCGGTGAGCCCGGTCACAGCGGCCGCCGGCCGGGCCCGGAAAATCGCGGCCCGGCCGCCCCGCAGCAGCCGCTGTACCGGCGGTAACAGGGCTCTGAGCTGCGCAGACCTTCGAATGCTTGGAGTTCGGTCGGAACGCCCGTAGCTTCGTAACCAGTGCAGGGCGCACTACCCGGGATCACCCGAATCGAAGCCCCGGCGCGGCAGACCAGCCGCCCGCACGGGCAGGGTGACCGCGACGAGCGCCGGTCGACGAGCGACCGGCCCCGTCCGATCCACAAGCGCGAGAGACCGCGGGCCCCTCCGGGCCCTGGTTCCGCCTTGCCTGCCCGGGGCATCCGAAAGGAACCGCATGATCTTCCGTAACGAGACCGCTGCCGCCAAGACCGCCACCACCGCCGAGAAGGGCAGCCGTACCCGCAACCGCGTCCGTGCCGCCGTCGTGGCGGGCTCCGCGGTGGCCGTCCTCCCGGTGGCCGGACTCGTGGCGGCGACCTCGGCCTCGGCCGCGGACGTGTCCACCTGGGACAAGGTCGCGCAGTGCGAGTCGACCGGCAACTGGTCCATCAACACCGGCAACGGCTTCTACGGCGGCCTGCAGTTCACCTCCTCCACCTGGGCCGCCTTCGGCGGCACCGCCTACGCCCCGCAGGCCGACCAGGCCAGCAAGGCGCAGCAGATCGCCGTCGCCGAGAAGGTGCTCGCCTCGCAGGGCCCCGGCGCCTGGCCGGTGTGCTCCGTGCAGGCGGGTCTGACCAAGGGCGGCGCGGCCGCCCAGGTCGACACCTCCTCCTCCAGCTCCAGCAGCAGCACCAAGTCCTCGAAGCCGGCCACCACCTCGACCGACGCGGAGTCCACCAACTCCTCCTCGAACAAGGGCACTTCGCAGCGCTCCACCGACCAGGGCCAGTCCCAGGGCCAGTCCTGGAAGAAGAGCGACAGCGGCTCGAAGGGCAACGGCGGCAGCTACACCGTCAAGGACGGCGACACCCTGGGTGCGATCGCCGCCGCCAACGGCACCACCGTGGACGCGCTGTTCAGCGCCAACGCGCAGACCATCGGCGCCAACCCGGACGTCATCTACCCGGGCCAGGTCCTCTCGGTCTGAGGCAGCCCACCGGCCCCCGGGGCCGCTTCGCAGGACGCCGACGGCCGCCCCTCATGTCGGGAGGGGCGGCCGTCGGCGTCTTCGCGCGCTCCGGCGGCGGCTCAGTCGAACCAGTCGGGGTCGGCGGCGTCGATCAGCTCGCGCAGCGCCGGCCGGTCCGCGAACGCGCCCGAGAGCAGGGCGCCGAGCTCGCGCAGCGCCGCCGGGTCGTCGCCGTAGGCCACGAACATGCCGGCCTCCGGGTCGTAGCGGAGCCGCCCCTCCAGGTGCGGGGCCCGGTTGTGCACCGCGGAGCGCGCCACCGCCTCCCAGCCGTAGCCGCCGTTGGGCTGGCCCGCGGCCTCGAACACCTCGTCCACCTCGACCATCCGGTCGTCCGTCAGCATCAGGCAGTAGGAGCCGGGCCGGTGGTCGTACTCGAAGAACACCAGGGGGGCGTAGGTCTCGCGATCAGTCATGGCGCGGACGCTACCGGCCGCCGCCGACAGCGGGGCGGGCGGGTTCAGCGCGGCAGGACCTCCTCGACGGCGCTGGTGCCCGCGCCCGGGCGGGACTCCCAGCGCCAGGTCTCGTCCAGCCGCAGCCGGCCGTCGGCGAGCCGGGTCAGCACGCTCACGCAGTGGCCGGAGTTGGTCTCGCCGTCCCGGTTGAGCTGCACGTAGCGGAACTCGACGGTGTCGCCGGTGCGGGTGCCGACCAGGTGCCCGTGCACGATCTCGCCGCCCCGGTAGTCGGCCCAGACCCGGCCGTCCCGCTCGCGGTAGGCGAACCGGGTGCCGGGGTCGACCTCGCCGTGCGCGGCGCGGGCGACCGGCGCGAACTCCAGTCCGTCGAGCGAGGGCAGCACGGGCACCACGGCGAACTCCTTCGGCCAGGGGTCGGTGTGCCGCCAAGTCGATCACGGCCGGTACCGGTGCCACCGGTCTTTCCGCATGGTGGGACGCGAGCCGGGCTCGCCTTCCGCGCGGCCGGACACCGGGCCCGGTGGGCCGAGCTGCGGACCGGCGGGAAAGCGCTTTCCGGAACGCCGGCGGGGCGGCCGGGGGACAGGTAGGGGGTTCGGTCCGGTTCGGGGGAGTGCGCGCGGCCGCGCCCCGGGGGTCCGGGGCGCGGCCGTGGGTGTGCGGGCGGTGCGGGGTCAGGCGGCCGCGGCGATCTGGCCCAGGACGGCGGTCAGCTGGGCGGCGACCTCGGCGTCGTCGGACGGGTGGGTCTCGGCGAAGCGGACCACCGAGCCGGCCACCGAGAGCTTGACGTCCTCCAGGACCTTGGCGCCGGCGATGCCGGCGGCCTTGCGGGCCTCGTCCTGCGCCCAGACGCCGCCGTACTGGCCGTAGGCGGTGCCGACCACGGCGACCGGCTTGCCGGTCAGCGCGCCCGCGCCGTACGGGCGGGACAGCCAGTCGATGGCGTTCTTCAGCACGGCCGGGATGGTGCCGTTGTACTCGGGCGAGAACAGCAGCAGCGCGTCGGCGGCGGCAGCGGCCTCGCGCAGCGCGACGGCGGCGGCCGGGACGCTGCCCTCGACGTCGATGTCCTCGTTGTAGAACGGGATCTCGGCCAGGCCCTCGGCGATGGTCACCTCGGCGCCCTCGGGCGCCAGCTTGACGGCGGCCTCGGCGAGCTGACGGTTGTGCGAGCCGGCGCGGAGGCTGCCGACGAGGGCGAGGATACGGACGGACATGGGAACTCCCGGGAGACGTCATCTGCCCGCGGCCTTCGCGGGCCACGGGAACGAGCGGCGGACCCGCTTTACCGGACTGCGGTCCGGTTCGAGGCCCGGGAAGAGCCTGCCACAGAAACGGACCACAGTCCATTTTCTTCCGCGGGGAGTTAGAGTGAGGCCCATGACCTCCCCCGCCCCCTCCGGACCGGTCGCACCCCCCGGCGCGGACCACCCCCTCCTCCCGCTCCACGACCAGGAGCCGAACGAGCGCGCGGACGCCGCCCGCAACCGGGCGAAGGTCCTCGGCGCCGCCGCCGCGCTGATCCGGGAACGGGGCGCGGAACATCTCACCATGGACGCGGTCGCCTGCGCCGCCGGAGTCGGCAAGGGGACGGTCTTCCGCCGCTTCGGCGACCGCACCGGCCTGCTGTACGCCGTGCTCGACAGCATCGAGCGCGAGTTCCAGGCCGCCTTCATGTTCGGCCCGCCGCCGCTCGGGCCCGGCGCCGACCCGCTCGCCCGGCTCACCGCCTTCGGCGAGGCCGCGCTGCACCACCAACTCGCCCACATGAACGTCTACCTGGAGTCCGACCAGCGCACCGCCACCCGCTACACGGCCGCCCCCCGCGCCGTCCGCACCCGCCACCTCGTCCTGCTGCTGCACGCGGCCGGCGTCCACGGCGACCTCGAACTCCTCGCCGACGCCCTGCTCGGCATGCTCGACCCGGCCCTGGTCCACGACCAGTTGACCCGGCGCGGCCGCACCCCCGAACAGCTCGCGGCCGCCTGGCGCGACCTGGTCGCCCGGCTGGCCCGCTGACTCCCCGTCGGCTCCGGTCGCCCCCGTCGGTCCTCATCGACCCCCGTCCCGCTCCGGCGGCCGCGGAGACGTCGGCGGAGACGTCGGCGGAGTGTGAATCCCGGTGCGGCGGAAAGGCGGCACCCGTTCCCCGGCGGACCGTTCGGGGACGGAGGTCGGCGTGAGGAGGCGGGAGCGTGTGGTGGAGCGTGGTACGGCTGGTGGTGGCCGGGGCGGCGGTGGGGGTGCTGCTGTACGGGCTCGACCGGCTCGTCGAGGCGGTCGCGGTCCGGCTGGCCGCCCGGTCCACCCGGTCGGGGGCGGTGCCGGAGCTGCTGCGCGGCTGCCGGCGGCCGATGCTGGCCGTCGCGGCCTGCCTGCTGATGCTCGCCGCCCAGCCGTGGGTCCGGGCGCCCGCCGGTGTCGCGCACCTGCTGACGCTGGCCACCATCGGCTCCTGCGGATGGCTGGCCGGCCGGGCCGCCGTGCTGCTGCTGGACGGCGCGGTGCACCTCGCCGTGCGGCGGCGCGACCCGGGCTGGGTCGGCCGGGCCCGCACCCAGGCCGGGCTGCTCGGCCGGATCCTGCAGGCCGGGATCGCGCTGCTGGCGCTCGCCGCGATGCTGATGACCTTCCCCACGGTGCGGGTGGTCGGCACCAGCCTGCTGGCGTCCGCCGGACTGGTCGGCGTGGTGGCGGGCATCGCCGCGCAGAGCGCCCTGTCGAACCTGTTCGCGGGCATCCAGATGGCCTTCGGCGACCTGGCCCGGATCGGCGACGTGGTGGTGGTCGGCGGCGAGTGGGGCACCGTCGAGGAGATCACGTTGACCGCCGTGGTGATCGCCACCTGGGACCAGCGCCGGATCGTCATGCCGATGTCCTACTTCGCGGGCCGCCCGTTCGAGAACTGGTCCCGCCGCACCTCCCGGATCACCGGCACCGCGCTGCTGCACCTCGACCACAGCACGCCCGTCGACCTGCTGCGGATCGAGTTCGAGGACTTCCTCGCCAAGAACCCGCACTGGGACGGCGAGGGCAGCGCCCTCCAGGTGGTCGACACCACCCCCAGCACCCTGGTGGTCCGCGCCCTGGCCACCGCCGCCAACGCGGACGACGCTTTCGCGCTCCGCTGCGAACTGCGCGAGCACCTGGTCGCCCACCTGCGCGAGCACCATCCGCACGCGCTGCCCAGGGTCACCGTCTCGGGCGGACGGGAGGGGTGAACACGCCTCCGGCCTGTATGGTCCGACATGTCGTCAGGAAGCTCGGGGAGGGGCGGACGTGATCGGTCTCGAGGTCGCGGTCGGGTACGTGTTCGGGTGGCTGGTGCGCAAGGCCGGGCGGGTCGCCGGCCGGGCCGACGCCGAGGTCGACCGCACCGCGGACGCCCTGATGGACCGGCTGCACGACGCGGTCGGCCGCAAGCTCGGCGCGGACCCGGCGCTCGCCCGGGCCGCCGAGGAGGCCGCCGCCGGGCAGGCCGAACCCAGCGAGCGGACCGGGCGCCGGCTCTCCGACGCGCTGGCGGACGCGATCGAGCACGACCCCGGCTTCGGCGAGCAACTCCAGTCCCTGCTGAAGCAGTTGCAGGCCACGGGCACCGCCACCGGGCCGGGCGTCACGGCTTCCGGCGACGCCGTCGTCGTCCGGGGCGACGTCGACATCAAGGCGGAGGGCGGCTCGGCCGCCGCCCTCCGGATGGGCAACGTCACCCTCGGCGCGGCCCCGGACCGGAGGCCGTGACGCCGGGGATCGGGCGGGTCAGGTCAGCGGCGGATTGTCGGGGGCGGCGGTGACGGTGTCGGCCTGCAGGGACAGCAGGCGGCCGGCCACGTACTGCTCGGGGGTGAAGCGGACGCGCCGCCCGGTGTCGTCGTCGTCACCGGGGACGCCGGTCCCGGTCCATTCCAGGGCGGCCCGGCCGGACAGGTGCAGGGTGCGGCCGGTGGTGAAGTCGCAGAAGAGCAGTGCGGCTGCCGGGTCCGCCTGCAGGTTGCCGAGCGTGTTGAACATGTTGTTGCCCCGGTAGTCGGGCCACCACAGGGCGCCGCCCTCGACCCGGACGAATCCCGGGGGCCCTCCGCGGTGCGAGGCGTCGTTGCCGCGGGCCGGGTGGGTGGTGCCGATCACGAGGGTGTCGGCCCGGCGGACCAGGTCGATGTCGTCGGCGGTCAGGCCGCGCCCGCGGCGTACCGGCCCCGTATCGGGGGCTGTGCCGGGCCCGCTGTGCAACTGCCGGCTCTGGATGTACTGGGGGCAGTTCCCGTAGGCCTGCTCCACGTCGACGCGCAGTCCGTGGCGGTGGGCGTGGGACAGGGTGCCGTTGATCCGCAGGCGCCGCCGGGCGGCGAACTCGAGGGCGATCAGTCCGACGGCCTGGTGCGCGGGCAGGTCCTCGAGCGGGTCGCCTGCCGCGGGGAGCGCGCGTACGTCGAGGGTGGTCGGCGAGGAGGCGTGCAGGAAGCCGGGCGGGCCGGTCAGCGGCGACGTCCACAGCGCGCCGTCGGTGTCGCGGGCGGCGATCGCGGCGAAGGTGCGTCCGGCCAGGAACCGCGTCGCGCCACCGCTCAGGTCGGCCGGGGCCAGCATGCCCGCGAGTCGCGCCGCCTGCCGTGTCGCGCCCGCTCTGAGCTGCACGGCCAGTTCGCCCTCGTGGAAACCGGTCCTGACGCCGTGTGCCGGGTTCGTCATGGTGTCTCCTTCCGCCGGACCGGCGCGGGGCGCAGGTCCGTGCGAGGCGGGCCGCCCGCCGGGCCCGAGGAGCGGGGTCGGCGGGCGGGGTTCCGGCGCGGGTCAGGCTGCGGTGCGCAGGGGGACCGCGGGCCAGTCGTTGTCGACCTTCGCCAGGACGTTGAAGTAGTTCGTCAGCACGTTCAGGGCCAGGTGTCCGACGACCTCGCCGATCTCGTCGTCCGTGGCTCCCGCGTCCCGTGCCGCCCGCAGGACGCTGTCGTCGACCTGGCCCCGGCCGTGGGCGATCGCGTCCGAGAGGGTCAGCAGGGCCTGCGTGCGGGGGTCCGCGGCCTTCGCGTCCCGGGCCGACTCCAGCTCGACCGCGTCGATCCCGGCGATGTTCGCGCCGATGTAGGTGTGGGCCGACAGGCAGTACGCGCAGCCGTTGTACTCGGCCGTCGCCAGCGCGAGACGCTCGCGGACCGGGGCCGGCAGGACACCGCCGGCCAGCGCCCCGTTCAGGGCGAGGTAGCCCTTGAGCAGGGCCGGGCTGTTCGCCATCGCCTTGGTCATGTTCGGGGTGAGGCCGAAGGTCTTCTGCACGTCGGCCAGCAGGTCGGCGGCCTTTCCGGTCGCGGCGGCAGGCTCGACGAGGGGGAAACCGGTCATGGGGACAGCGCTCCTTCATTCATCCGATTCTGACGCTTGGATGCACCAGTAACCGTTAGGGGAACCATGGCATCGGGTTTCCGGGATGTCAAACGGTTGGAGAGGCATGTATCCGTTGGAAGTGCGGTAGTCTCGGCGCCATGGACACGAACGCACCGCTCCTGGGCGAGTCCCTGCCCGTGGAACTGATGAACACGGTCTGGGCGGACCGCGACGGTGTGCACGACGCACTGCGCGATCCGGACGGAACCCGGGCCTGGCTCCGTGCCGTCTCCCCCCGGGTCGATCTGCTGGTGCCGGAAGACCTGGACGCGCTCACCGCGGGGGAGGTGGGACGGCTCGCCGACCGTCTGGTCGGCCTGCGCGACGCCTTGCGCCGGCTCGCGGCCGAGGTGACCGGGGATCCGCGCCCGGCCGCCGCGTCCGACATCCGCGAGCTGGAGGCGGCCGTCGCCGTGCTCAACCGGGCCGCAGGCGACACGCCCCACTGGTCGGCGCTGTCGTGGACGCCCGGCCAGGAGCCCATGCGACACACCCGCACGGGCGGGCGGACGGCCTCCGCCGCCCTCTCCGCGATCGCGGAGGAAGGAGTCGCGCTCTTCGGCCAGGACGCCCGCCACGAACTGCGCGCCTGTCTCGCGCCGGGGTGCGTCCTGTACTTCCTCAAGAACCACCCCCGCCGCGAGTGGTGCTCCGCGGGATGCGGCAACCGTGCCCGCTCCGCCCGCCACTACCAGCGCCACCGCCGGAGCGCCGTCTGACGGCCGTGCGCGGGCGGCGGCGCAGGTGGGGCGGGTGGGGCGGTCCGGGCGGCGGCGCAGGTGGGGCGGTGGCGCGGGTGGGGCCGGGGTCAGTTGAGGTCGAGTTCGCCGACGGTCTGGTCGCCGCTGGTCTCGCCGGTGGGGCGGAAGCCGAGGCCGAGGTAGAAGGCCTCGGGGCCGTCCGGGCCGGGGTGCCAGGTGGTGGTGAGGCGGGTGCCGCCGCGGCGGCGGATCTCGGCGGCGACCTGCTGCACGGCGTAGCGGCCGTAGCCGCGGCCCTGCTCCCCGGCGACGATGTTCAGCCGCCACAGGCCGGAGCGGTGGTCGGTGCCGTCGTTGCGGAAGTCGATGTCGAAGAAGGCCATCAGGAAGCCGACGATCCGCTCGCCGTCCATGATCAGCCGGGGCCAGGCGACCCCGGGGTAGACGTACGCCTCGGCCAGCGAGTGGACCACCGGGGAGACCAGGTGGGCCTGGTCGGGGCGGACCTGCACGGCGAGTGCCGCGTCCAGGTTCGCGGCGGTGATCTTCTCCAGACGGGGTGACGTGATCATTCGGGAAGGCTACCTCCGCCCGTCGGTCCGGCCGCATTCCCGGTCAGAGGTAGTCCTCCAGGCGGGCGACGGCGAAGCCCTGGGCGGTGGCGGTGTCGACCACCCGGCGCAGCATGTCGGACATGTCGCCCTTCCAGTCGGCGGCCGGGGCCCGGAAGTGGGTCAGCACGATGTCGCCGGGGTGCAGCTTCTGGTCGGCGTAGCGGTACTCGACGTGGTCGGGGAAGGCTTCCTCGTTCCAGAGCGGGACGGCCTCGACGCCGCAGGACGCGGCGGTGCGCAGCGCGGCCTCGGTGTACTCGCCGTACGGGGGCCGGAACAGGCGGGGGCGGGTGCCGGTCTCCTGTTCCAGGCGGTCCTGCTGGCCGCAGATCTCGCGCCGCAGCGCGTCGGGGCCCAGCCGGCGCAGGTCGGGGTGGTTGACGGTGTGGTTGTTCAGGGCCGTGCCGTGCTCGCGCATGGCGCGGAAGTAGCCGTAGTCGGAGCGGGCCAGGTAGTCGGAGAGGAACGCGGACAGCGGCACGCCCAGCTCGGCGGCCATCGCGGCGAACCGGGGGTCCTTCTCGGCGCCGTCGTCGACGGTCAGGAACACCACCTTGTCGGTGGTCGGGACGCGGTACACCACGGGCGGCAGGCCGGGGGAGCGCTTGACGCCCGGGCCGTCGGCGAGCGCGGGCTTGACGGCGGGCGGGGCGGGAGCCTTCGGCGGGAGCGCGGCCAGGCCCCAGCGGCGGGCCGTCGCGGCGGCCTGCTCGATCGTCAACTCGTGCTCGGCGGAAGACAGTTGGGCGTTCATCTCCTGCCGCCCGGCAGCCTGCGGGAGCACCGCGGGCGCGGCGGCGGGTGCGGCGGGCGCAGCGGGTGCGGCCGGTGCCCCGGCGGCGGGCGGGGCGGCCCGGGTGGGCCGGTCGGCGGCCTGCGGGGGCGGGTCCTGGGCGTGCGGTCCGGAGCAGCCGGCCGCGAGCGCGGCGAGCGCCGTGAGGGCGGCCAGCCCCCGGCGGCGGGGACGTTTCGCGGGGCGGCGGGCCGCGACGGGCGCCGCGGCCCCGGAGCAGTCGGCGCGGCCGGGGGTTTCGGCGGGTTCGGCGGGTTCGGGCGGGGCGGCAGGGGTCGGCATACCGGCCGATGATCCCCTTGTCGTACCGGGCGTACCGCCGGTTCGGGGGCCGTCACCCGGACGGACCGCCGTCGTCCCCCGTTTGACGCGCACCCGGTGGCGGCGTACAGAGAAGAACATGCGCCTGGGTGTCCCGGCGGAGCCTCCCGAACCGCCTCCGTCCCCGTCACCGCGCACCGAGCCGGCGACGCGTCCCGTCCGGACCACGGACGACGCCCGCCCGCCCTGGAGCGCGGCCGAACCCCTGCTCGCGGACGGTCTGCTGCGGGCCGTCCGGGCGACGGCCGCGTACGGCGGGGTGCTCTACCTGCGCTCGGCCGACCGCCGCTCGCTGGTGGCGGCGGCCGTCGTCGGCATCCCGCCGCGCCTGCTCGAACCGTTCCACCGGATCGCCGTCGCCGCGCCGCTGCCCGTCGCCGACTCCTACCGGGGCGGCCGCACCGTCGTCCTCGCCGACGCCGACGACACCGCGCGCCGCTACCCCCGGCTGGCCGTCGGGCTGCCCTACGCGCACGCCTCCGCCACCACCCCCGTCACCGCCGGGGACCAGGACTTCGGCGCGATCGCCGTGTTCTGGCCGTCCGACGGCACCCGCCCGCCCGCCGCCACCCGCCGACAGCTGCGCAGCGCCGGCAACCGCCTCGCCACCGGCCTGCTCCCGTACGGGGACCTGGTCCGCGCCGCCGACGGCCCGCCCGCCGTGGTGCCGCTGCCCGGGCCCGGCGGCGACGGCGTCCGGCTCGGCTTCCTCGACCTGGACCCGGCCACCGGCCTGCTCGTCCCGGACGCCGCCCTGCGCGACCTGCTCGACCCGGGCAGCGGCCTGCTCGAACCCGGCGACCCGATCCCCGGAGACCCGGGCCCCGGTGCCCCGGCACCGGCCGGGTCCGGGTCCGGGCTGCTGGACCGCCTCGTCCCCGAGGACGCCGCCCGGCTGCGCCGCACCGCCCGCCGGGCCGCCCAGCAGGGCCGTCCGTTCAGCGAGCAGGTGCGGCTGCGCGATCCCGGCGGGGGGCTGCGCCCGCTCGCCCTGCACGGGCACCCGGTGGGCGGGTCGGGCCGGCTGGTGGTCGCCGTGGTCGACGCGACCGCCGCCGTGGCCGCCACCGTCGCCGTCGAACGGCTCCGCGACGGCGTGTTCGCGCTCGACCCCGACGGGCGGGTCGGCCACGTCAACCGGAGCGCCGAACTGCTGCTGCACGTCACCCGGGCCGAGCTGCTCGGCCGCCGCCCCTGGGAGGTGCTGCCCTGGCTCGCCGACCCCGCCTACGAGGACCGCTACCGCTCCGCGATGCTCTCCCAGCAGCCCACCGCGTTCCTGGCCCGCCGCCCGCCCGGCCACTGGCTGGCGTTCTCGCTCTACCCCGACGGGCACGGCCTGACCGGCCGGATCGTGGCGGCCGCGCCCAGCGAGGACACCACCCTGCCGGAGGCCCCGCCCGCCACGCCCGCCTCCGTCGGCACCGTCTACCACCTGCTGCAACTGGCCGCCGCGCTGGCCGAGGCGGTCACCGTCCAGGACGTCGCCACGGCCGTGGTCGAGCAGATCCTGCCCGGGTTCGGCGGCCAGGAGACCGCCCTCTACCTGGCCCGCGACGGGCGCATGCACCTGGTGACGGAAAGCGGTTACCCACCGGGTTTCCTCGAACCCTTCGAGGGCACCCCGATCCGCACCCGGCTGCCCGGCACCGAGGTGTTCACCACCGGCGCGCCGGTCTTCTTCGAGTCCGAGCGGGAACTCGCCGCCGCCTACCCGGGCATCGCCCGCGACGAGATGCGGGCCTGGGCGTTCCTCCCGCTGATCGCCTCCGGCCACCCCGTCGGCAGCCTGATCCTGGGCTTCGACCGGCCCCGCTCCTTCACCGTCGAGGACCGCTCGGTGCTCGGCGCCCTCGGCGGACTGATCGCCCAGGCGCTGGAGCGGGCCCGGCTCTACGACGCCGAGGCCGCCGTCGCCCGCGGCCTGCAGCGGGCCCTGCTGCCGCACCGGCTGCCCGACGTCCCCGGGCTGGAGACCGCCGCCCGCTACCTCCCCGGCACCCGCGGCATGGAGATCGGCGGCGACTGGTACGACGTGCTGCCGGGCCGCGCGGGCGTCGTCCTGGTGATCGGCGACGTCGAGGGCCACAGCGTCAAGGCCGCCGCCCTGATGGGCCAACTCCGCAGCGCGGTAAGGGCGTTCGCCACTGGCGGGGAGCCGCTGGCGGACGTCGCCCGGCGCACCAACCGGCTGCTGGTCGACCTCGACACCGGGTTGCTCGCCTCCTGCTGCCTGCTCCGCCTCGACCCGGCGACCCGCCTGCTGCACGGCGTCCGGGCCGGGCACCTCCCGCCGCTGCTGCGCGACCCGGGCGGCCGCACCGCCCTGCTCGACCTGGACGGCGGCCCGCTGCTCGGCATCGACGCGGACCTGGACTTCCCCGTCACCGCGACCGTGCTGCCGCCCGGCGCCACCCTGGTGCTGTACACCGACGGCCTGGTCGAGTCCGCCACCGCCCCGCTCACCGAGGGCATCGACCGCCTGCGCAGCACCCTCGCCCACGCCGCCGCCGACACCCTCGAACCGCTCGCCGACACCCTGCTCGGCCTGGCCCGCCACCGCGACCACCGGGCCGACGACGTCGCCGTCCTGATCGCCCGGCTGACCGGCTGACCGGTTGACCGGCTGACGCGCGGGCGGGCCGGCGGGCCGGCGGGTACGACGATGGTCGCGGCCGGGGCGCTGCTTTCGGCGACAGCGGGGCGGGGCGCGCACTCGCTAGGGTCGCAGCGTGACGCGTGTGTGGATGGAGAAGGCGTTCCCGGGGCCGTGGAACTGGCGGCTGGTGGTTCGCGAGGTCCTGGTCGGCCTGTTGGTCGCTGCCCTGGCCTGGCTGTTCCAGCTGGGCGACAGCGTCGGCTGGCCGCCCGTCCCGGTGACGGTGGTGGCCGTGCTGCTGTTCGCGCTGCGGCGCGGCCTGCCCGGCCCGGTGCTGGTGCTCACCGCGCTCGGCAGCGGCGGCGCCTCCGGCTTCGTGCCGGTGCTGGCCGCCGCCGGGTACTCGGCGGGCCGCCGGATCACCCGCCCCTGGCAGGCGCCGCTGCTGTTCGGCCTGGGCTTCGTCGGCATGATCGGCGCCGCCCTGGTCCAGCACGCGCGCGAGCCCTTCCCGGTGATCGGCCTGATCGGCGTCTGCACCGTCGGGTTCCTGCTGACCGGTGTGCTGCCCGCGGTCTTCGGCCGCTACCGGGCCCAGCGCACCCAGCTGTTGGACAGCCTGCGCCAGCGCAACGAGCAGCTGGTCCGGGAACGGGTGATGATCGCCCACCAGGCCCGGCTGCGCGAGCGCCACCGGATCGCCCAGGACATGCACGACAGCCTCGGCCACCAGCTGGCCCTGATCGCCGTGCACACCGGCGCGCTGGAGGTGGACCGCACCCTCGGCGAGCGCCAGCGCGAGGCGGTGGGGGTGCTGCGGCAGGCCGCGACCGGGGCGATGCGCGAACTGCGCGAGGTGGTCGGCCTGTTGAAGGACGACAGCGCCACCGTGCCCGGCGGGGTGGACGCGATCGACGCGCTGGCCGAGGCGTCCCGGACGGCCGGCACCGAGGTCGAGCTGCGCCGGGAGGGCGCGCCGCGCGAGGTGTCCGCGCCGACCGGCCACGCCGCGTACCGGATCGCGCAGGAGGGGCTGACCAACGCGCACAAGCACGCCCCCGGCGGGCGGATCGTGCTGACGGTCCGGTACGAGCCGGACACCCTGGTGGTGGAGGTGCTCAACGGCCCCGGCGGGGACGGCGCGGCGGCGGTCTCCGGCGGCCAGGGCCTGACCGGGCTGCGCGAACGGGCCCGGCTGCTCGGCGGGATCGTGCACGCCGGGCCGGCGCCGGACGGCGGGTTCCGGCTGGCGGGCCTGCTGCCGTACGCCCCCGACGGCGCGGCCGCGGCGCTCTCCGCCGAGCTGGAGGACGAGGAACTCGCCTCGCTGACAGGTCAGTTGATCGGCCCGGAGAAGCGTCGCCGGAGCCCGATGATCGGCTGCGCGCTGGGCGCGTTCGTGGTGCTGGGCCTGGTCGCGGTGGTCGGCGTGGTCGGGGTGATCCTGTTCGTCAACTCGCTGCGCGAGGCCACCGTGGACACCGGGCTCTACGACTCGATCCAGGTCGGCCGGTCCGAGCAGAGCGTCAACGACCAGCTGCCGTCCGGCAGCGACTTCCTCACCCACGACTTCCGCAAGGTCGGCCCGCCGGTCCCGGACGGCGCGCACTGCCGCTGGTTCGCCGGCGACCTCGAGACCGACCCCGAGGGCGAGCAGGACGTGGTCCGGTTCTGCTTCAAGGACGGCGTGCTGGTGGAGAAACAGCACTTCCGTGGGAAGGTGTAGCCGCCCGGTCCGCCGGACCGGGCGGAGCGCGAGAGGGAGTCCGTGCGGTGATCCGTGTGCTGGTGGCCGACGACGAGCCGCTGATCCGGGCCGGCATCCGGATGATCCTCGGCTCCGCCGAGGACATCGAGGTGGTCGGCGAGGCCGCGGACGGCGCGCAGGCGCTCCGGCTGGCCCGCGACCTCGCCGCCGACGTCCTGCTGCTGGACATCCGGATGCCGGTGCTGGACGGGCTGGGCGCGCTCGCCGAACTGCCCCGCGCGGCGCCCGGCACCCGGGCGATCGTGCTGACCACCTTCGGCGAGCGGGAGAACGTGCTGCGGGCGATCAGCGCCGGCGGGGCCGGGTTCCTGCTCAAGGACACCGCCCCCGCCGAACTGATCCAGGCGGTCCGGGCCGCCGCCACCGGGCACGCCTTCCTCTCCCCGGCCGCCACCCGGCACATCGTCGACAGCCTCGCCGACGGGACGGCCGCCGCGCGCGGCGAGCAGGCCAGGCGGCGCCTGGCGGTGCTCACCGCGCGCGAACGCGAGGTGGTCGACCTGCTCGGGGAGGGCCTGTCGAACGCCGACACCGGCGCCCGCCTGCGGATGAGCGAGGCCACGGTGAAGACCTACGTCAGCCGCATCCTCGCCAAACTGGACTGCGGCAACCGGGTGCAGGCCGCCCTGCTGGCCCGCGACGCCGCACTCTGACGGACCGTCCGGCGGGCCGTCAGGAGAACGGGACCTCCGGGTCGATGCCGAGCCGCTCGGCCTGCTCGCGGTACTCCTTCCGGAAGACCGCCAGCGCCCGGGCCGGAACGGGTCGCCGGGGTCGATCGCCGCGAACGCCGCCAACGCCTCCTCCATCAAAGCCAGTTGGAGGTCCCGGCGGAGCGCCACCGGCGGGTGGCCGGCCATCTCGACCGCGGCCAGCGCCAGGCGCGGCAGGTGCGCCTGCGGGGCGATCCGGGCCAGCAGCCGGTGCGCCCGGTAGCTCTCCCACGGGCCGGGCGCCTCGCTGCCCGCCAGCAACACCCGCGCCCGCAGGGCCAGTTCATGATCAACGCGTGTGGACACACGGCTCCCGTCGACTCGTCCAAGGGGGGAATGCGGACGAGTCTGCGCCCCGGCGGGCCGCCCCGGCAAGGGTGGTCGGATGTGCGTCCGGTCCTACCGGAACAGCCCTCCCAGCAGGCAGAATGGGGTCGGTACGCTGCCGGAGGGGATCTCAGGACACGCGATCGGGCCCCGCGGCCGGGTCGGTGGCCGATTCTGTGGCCGGGCCCGCGGGCGGGCCCGCCGCGGCGGCGGCGAGACGGTCGCGCATCGCGTCCAACTCGGCCGCGACCTCCGCCCGCAGGGCCGGCAGCAGCGTCAGGGCCGCCCGGGCCGCGTCCGGATCGGGGCACCGGTCCCGGTGGGCGGCCGCGACGGCGGTGCGCACCGGCAGGACGGCGAGCGCGGTCTCCCACGCCGTGCGGTGCACACCCGTCGCGTAACGGGACGTCAGGTACTCCAGCGGGGAGAGCGCCGAGGCGTCCCGGTCGGCGGGCCCGGCGAGCCGGTGCCCGGGCAGCAGCCAGGCGACGCCGTGCCGGGCCACCAGGTCGAAGGCCAGCGCCAGGTCGGGGGCCGAACTGCCGCGCCCCGCACCGGCGCCGGCCGCCGACAGCAGGCGCTCCAGCATCGCCGCCTCGCGCGGGTCGACCGGCCGGTCGGGGTGCTCCCGGTCGGTGAGCAGCTGCTCCAGGTGGTAGCGCTGGCCCCAACTGCCCTCGGCCCGGTGCATCGCCCCGGCCCGGGTCTCCCGGATCGCGGCCAGCGCCAGCGCCCGGGTGCTGAGGTCCCGGCGCACCGCGAACCCCGCCCCGTCCGGGCCGGGCCGCTCCAGCGCGCAGCGCACCGCCGCCACCGTCGGCCCGTCGTACCAGCGCAGCGTCCAGCGCCGCCCCGCCGGGTCGTACTGCGGCTCGATCGGCACCCGGAACCGCACCGAGAGCCGGTCCGCGACCCGCCGCGCGTGCGGCCCGCGCTCCGGCCGCCCGTCGGCCGCGGCCCGCTGGACGTCCTGCGCCGGGCCGGGGCTGAGCCGCTCGGCCTCGGCAAGCTGTTCGGGGGTGCCCATGGCCGGAGCGTAGCCAGCGGACGGGCCCGCACCGGCCCCGCCGGCGGGCGACGCGCGCGGCGGCTCAGCCGTTCGCCGCAGTCCCGGCCGGGAACGGGCACCCGGCGGTCCGGCTCGGCCCTCGGCCCTCGGCCCTCGGCGGCGGCGGCCGGTGGGACGGTGACCGGCGGGGCAGGTGACCGGCCGTCGGTCCGGTTCAGCCCTTGGCGGCGGCGGCCAGCGGGGCGGTGACCGGCAGGTCGGGGGCCGGGCGGGGGACCGGGATCGGGCCGACGGGGGCGGGGGCGGGGGCGGTGAACACTATCGAGGCGAGCCGGGCCGCCGAGGTGCGCGGCAGCAGGACGGCGGAGGCCACTCCCGTCGGGAGCGGTCCGGGGGCCGTCACCAGGGCGCGCAGCCTGGCCGAGGCACGGCGGTGCCGGGCGAACGCGTACCGGGAGACCCGGCGGCCGCGGCGGCGCTGCCCGTCCGCGGCCTGCGCCGCGCTCGCGTCGAGCAGCAGCAGGTGCACCCGGCGGCCGCGGGCCGCCGCCGCCCGGACGATCGCCCCGCGCACCCACGGCAGCGTCCCGCAGTCGTGCACCACCAGCGGGCCGCCGGCCCGGATCGCCGCCCGCAGCCCCAGGTAGTGCGCCAGCCGCACCGCAGGCCGGTACAGCGCGTACGGGACGCCCGGCAGTGCGGCCGCGAACCGGGCCCGGGTGTGCTGGGAGTCGACCACCCGGGCCCGGGCGCAGCGCCCCATCAGGGTGCTCTTGCCGCTGCCGGGCAGCCCGGACACCACCAGCACGTCGTCCGCCGGGTAGGCCAGCACGGCCGGTGCGGGACGGTCCGTCAGGTCGTGGCGGGCGTGCGGCCGCAGCTGTGGGTGCACGCGGTCCTCCTCGGGTCGGGGCGCCCAAAGGAATGGCCAAGGGCGCGTCATGACAACGTCATGCCCGGGGCATGCGGTTCCAGACCTGCGGCAATGCGGCTGTGACCCGGCTGTTTCCGTTCCCGGACACCCTGGGCGAAATCCGCCCGATGATCCGTGGCAGGGTGGTCCGATGCGAAACGCCCCGGGCGGCCGGACGGTTCGGCGGCCGAGGGGCGGCGAAAGGGGTGGGGTAATGAGGTTCTGCTTCCTGGTCGAGGAGCACTACCGCAACGACGGGATGCCGCTGGCGGTGGTCGACCGGCTGCGGGCCACCGGCCACCGGGTGGACGTGCTGCGCCCCGGCGCGGACCTGCTGGACCTCGCCAAGCTGGTGCGGTCCGGCAAGCACGACGCCTGGGTGCTGAAGACCGTCTCCGGCGGGCCCGGGCTCGGCCTGCTGGAGTCCGCCGCCGCGGCCGGCCTGACCACCGTCAACGACGCCCGGGCGATCCGCCCGGTCCGCGACAAGGCGCAGGCCGCCGTGGTCGCCGCGCTGCACGGCCTGCCGATGCCGCGGACCTGGGCCGCTGCCGACCCGGCCGCGTTCGCCTCGATACCCGGCCGCCGCTGGCCGCTGGTGGTCAAGCCCGCCGACGGCTCCTCGGGGCGGGCGGTCCACCTGGTCGAGCACCCCGGGCAGCTGTCCCGGATCGCCGCGCCCGCCGACGGCGGCCTGCTGATCGCCCAGCCGTACGTGCCCAACGACGGCCTCGACCTCAAGGTGTACAGCGCGGGCGGCGAGCTCTTCGCCACCCAGCGGACCTCCCCGCTGCACCCCGAACACCCCGCCACCGAGCGCCCGGTGCCGCTGCCCCGCGAGGTCGCCGCGCTGGCCGCCCAGGTCGGCGAGGTCTTCGGCCTCGACCTGTACGGGCTCGACGTGCTACTCGGCCCCGACGGCCCGGTGGTCGTCGACGTCAACGACTTCCCGAGCTTCCGCCAGGTCCCGCACGCCGTCGAACGGGTCGCCGACGCGGTGCTCCGGCTCGCCCGCACCGGCTCGTCCTGGCCCACCCCGGCCGCGGGTTCGCTGATCGACGCCGCCCGGGCCGGTCGGTGACCGCCCCGTTGCGGATCGCCGTCCTGGCCCGCGACCTCGACCACCCGCTGCTCGCCGCCGTCGGCGAACTCCTCGCCGCCGCAGGGCATCTGATGGTTCCGGCCGGGCCGGAGCCGGACGCCGACCTGCTGCTGCTCAAGGCCCGCGGCCCGGCCGACCTCCGACTCGCCCGCCGCTACGAGGCGTTGGGCCGCCCGGTGCTCAACCCGGCCGACGCCACCGGGTTCTGCCAGGACCGGGTGGCGATGGAGCAGCGGGCCCGGGCCGCCGGCCTGCCGTTCGCGCCCACCGTCGCCACCGGCGTCCTGGGCGAACTCGCCTGGCACGGACCGGTGGTGGTGAAGAGCCGGCGCAGCCGCAAGGAGGACCTGGTGGCCCGGGTCGAGACCCCCGCGCAGTGGGCGGAGGTCGCCGCCCGCTGGCCCGGCGAACCCGTGCTCACCCAGCGGCCGGTGCCCGGCGACGGCTGGGACCGCAAGATCTGGGTGGTGGCCGGCACCGTCTTCGCCGAGCAGCGCCGCTCCGAACTCGACCCGCACGCCCCCGACCGCCGCCCCTGGACCCCCGACCCCGTCGAACGCGCCCTCGCGCTCGCCGCCGGCCCCGCCTACGGCCTCCAGGTCTACGGCGTCGACCTGCTGCCCGGGCCCGACGGCCCGGTCGCCGTCGACGTCAACGCCTTCCCCGGCATCCGCCACCAGCCCGGCGCCCCGGAGGCGCTCACCGCCCTGGTCCTCCGCACCCTGAACCGCTGACCCGCCCCTGTCATGACCTGCCGTTCCTCGCTCGGCGCATTCCGCCCCGACGGTCCACCCGGCCGCCCGGGTCTGCGAGAATCGCGGGGCGGCGGAGCGACGGACGAGGAGGAGCGCGGTGCGCGAGGAGGAAGTGCGGTCGCGGCTCCCGCAGCTCAGGCTGGACGAGCTGCTGGCCGAACTGCAGGCCCGGATCGACGTGGCCCGCGGCACCAGGGACCGGGTGCACAGCCTGCTGGAGGCGGTGCTCTCGGTCGGCCGGGAGCTCGAACTCACCCAGGTGCTGCGCCGGATCGTGGAGGCGGCGGCCGTCCTCGCCGACGCCAAGTACGCGGCGCTCGGCATCATCGGCCCCGACGGCGACACCCTCTCCCAGTTCCTCACCGTCGGCCTCGACGAGGAGGAGATCGCCCGGATCGGCCCCTACCCGACCGGCAAGGGCCTGCTCGGCGAACTGATCCGGCACCCGCAGCCGCTGCGCCTGGACGACCTGAAGCGGCACCCGGCGTCCACCGGCTGCCCGGCCCACCACCCGGAGATGCGGACCTTCCTGGGCCTGCCGGTCCGGGTCCGGGACGAGGTGTTCGGCAACATCTACCTGACCGACAAGCGCGGCGCGGCCGGTTTCGACGACGACGACGAGTCGGTGATCGCCACGCTGGCGGTCGCCGCCGGAGTGGCGATCGACAACGCCCGCCTGTACGAGGAGGCGCAGCGCCGGCAGCGTTGGCTGACCGCCACCGCCGAGATCAACCGCCGTCTGCTGTCCGGGAGTTCGCGCACCCAGGTGGTGGAGCTGATCGCCCAGCGGGCCTGCGACATCAGCGGGGCCCGGCGGGCCGACGTGCTGACGGCGCTGCCCGACGACGGCGGGCTGCGGGTGGAACTGGCGCTGGGCGGGGAGAGCGCCGGGCGGCTCGGGGCGACGGTGCCGCTGCACGGCACGCTGTGCGGCGCGGCCTGCGTCGAGGGCGTCCCGACCACCTCGTACGACCTGGCGGCCGACCCCCGCTACCGGGCCGGGGCGGCCCGGTTCGACGGGATGGGCCCGGCCGTCGCGGTGCCGCTGGGGCGGGCCGAGGGGCACACCGAGGGGGTGCTGCTGCTGGTCCGGGCGGCGGGCGAGCCGGAGTTCACCGAGCGCGAGATCGACCCGCTGCTGGGCTTCGCCGACCAGGCCGCGCTGGCCCTGGAGCTGGCCGAACGGCGGCGCGACGCCGAGCAGTTGGCGGTCCTGGAGGACCGCGACCGGATCGCCCGGGACCTGCACGACCTGGCGATCCAGCGGCTGTTCGCGACCGGCATGACGCTGCAGAGCGCGTCCCGGTTCATCGACCACCCCGGGGCGGCCGACCGGGTGCTGCGCGCCGTCGGCGACCTGGACGAGACCATCAAGATCATCCGGTCGACGATCTTCGGGCTGCGGGTCCGCGAGGCGGGCGCCGGGCAGGGCCTGCGGGCCCGCGCGGTGCACGTGGTCGAGGAGGCGCAGGCCGCGCTGGGCTTCGCGCCCCGGCTGAGCATGGAGGGCCTGCTCGACACCGACGTCCCGCCCGAGGTCGCCGACCACCTGGTCGCCGTCCTCGGCGAGGCGCTCAGCAACGCCGCCCGGCACGCCCGGGCCGGACGGGTCGAGGTCACCCTGCAGGCCGCCGGCGGCCAGGTCGCGCTCACCGTCCAGGACGACGGCGTCGGCATCCCCGCGCAGGGGCGCCGCAGCGGCCTGCGCAACCTCGCCGAACGCGCCGACGCCCTCGGCGGCACCCTCGCCGTCACCGCCCCGCCCACCGGCGGCACCGTCCTCAACTGGACCGCCCCGCTCGTACACTGACGTTCCGTCAGGAGTTCCGCGCGGATTCAGCGGTGCTCCGCCGGGGTCCGGTCCGGTGGCGGTGGGGCGGCGGGCCGCACGTCGAGGGAGAGCAGCGTGCCGGCCAGCAGGCCCGCGCAGAGCAGGCCGAGCGCGGTGGCCAGGCGGCGTCGACGGGCGGGGTCGGCGGCGGACGGCGGAAAGGTCATGGGGGCGTGGCTCCTCGGGAACCGTCGGGGTTTCAGAAGGCGAAGGTCTCGCAGTGGACGCGCCGGGGCGGCACACCGGCCCGCCCCAGCGCCTCGACGGCGGCCGCGGTCATGCCCGGCGGTCCGCACAGGAACACGTCCCGCTCGGTCAGGTCCGGCAGCAGCCGGAGCAGCAGCGCGGGCGCGAGCGGGTTGTACTCGCCGTCCGAGGACCCGAGCAGGTAGTGCAGCTCGGCCTGCCGCCGGGCCGCGATCTCCTCCAGCTCCCGACGCAGCACCAGGTGGTCGGCGCTTCCCGCCCGGTACAGCAGGGCGAGGTCGCCCGGGCCGCCCGGCAGGGTCTCGAAGAGCGCCCGCATCGGGGTGATGCCCACGCCCCCGGCCAGCAGCAGCACCTTGCGGCGGGTGCGCCGGTGCGCGGTCATCGACCCGAACGGCCCGGTGGCGACCACCCGGACGCCGGGGCGCAGCCGCCGGACCCGGCGGGTGTGGTCGCCCAGCGCCTTGACGGTGATCCGCAGCGCGCCCGCCTGTGGCGCCGCGGACAGCGAGAACGGCAGCGCGGTCGACCACAGGCGGCGGGTGAGGAACCGCCAGCGGAAGAACTGGCCCGCCTCCGCCCGGAGTTCGTCCAGCCGCTCGCCCGCGATCAGCACCGAGACGACGTCCGGCCCCTCGATCTCCACCCGCACCACCCGGAGGCGGTGCCGCAGCACCTGCCGGAGCGGCACCGCGCAGCGGTACCAGAGCAGCAGCACCGCGACCTGCGCGTGCAGCAGCGACCACAGCAGGGCGAAGAACGGCGGGTCGGCGAGGTCCGGCCCGGCCGCCTCGTGGGCGAACACCAGGGAGGCGGCCAGGTAGGTCAGCAGGTGCACGGCCCGCCAGGTCTCGTGGCGCACCCGGCGGCGCACCGCCCGCGCCGAGACCGCGCCGACCAGGGCCAGCAGCGCGGTCCCGAGGGCGGCCGCGGCCAGGGCCGGGAAGGCGAGCAGCGCGCGGACGGAGGCGACCAGGTCACGGCCGGAGAAGGCCGCGAAGCCCGCCGCCGCGAGCAGCACGTGCGCCCCGACCAGGGCCAGCACGTACCGGCCGCCCCGGGCGTGCCAGCGGGCCAGGACGTCCGCGCCGACCCCGTGCTCGATCGCGGGCACCCGCGCCATCAGCAGCAGCATCACCAGCATCCCGTAGTCGGCCAGCAGCCCGGCGAGGTGCGCCCCCGTCGCCAGGACCGCGGCCAGCCGCGCGGACGGCACGGCTCCCACGGCCCAGCAGGCCGCCGTCGCCGCGCCCCCGGCCCGGATGCCGAGCAGCAGGGCCTGCGGACTCAGCCGGGGGACGGTGCCGGCCCCGGCCCGGGCGCGGTGCCGCGCGGCGGACAGGCGGGTCGGGGTCGGGCGGACGGGTGGACGGGTCGCGGGCGGGTGGACGGGCGGGGCGGGTGACGGGAGGTCACCGGGAACGGTCATGGCGAGGGACCCTGCGCTGGAGGTGAGGGACGGTCCGGCCGGTGCGCCGGCGGCCCGTCCACGACCCTAGCCAGCCTCCCCGGGGCCGGCAGCCCGCGCGGGCTTAAGGAACCTGCAAGGAACGGTAATCGCCCCTCGCCCGGTGGCCGTCACTCCCGTCCGCCGTCGGGGGAGGGGCCGAGGTCGGGGACGAGGCGGTCGGCCAGTCGGTCGGGCGTCAGGCCGAGTCCGTCGGCGAGCTCGGCGACCTTCTCCTGGGCGCGGGTGCGCAGGCCCTTGAACTTCACCCACTGCGCCAGGGCGTGGAGTTGGCGCAGCGCGGTGTCGGTGCCGAGCGCGGCCAGCACGTCCAGGCCCTCGACGGCCCGCCGGTGCGCGCCCTGGCCCGGCCACTCGCACAGCACCGGCGTCAGGCCGCGCGCCACCGCGTCGTCGCCGAACTCGCCCAGCAGGTGCAGCGCCCAGCCCTCCTTGGCGGGCATCCCGGCCAGCCGCCACTCCTGGAACAGCGCCCAGCAGAACGCCGCCAGCGCCTGCGGCCGCAGCACCTCCGCGACCTGCGCCAGCCCCGGGTACGGGTCGCGGGGCCGGGTCAGCGCCGCCATCGCCAGCACCCGCCGGACGGCCTGCCCGGACAGCGCCGAACCGTCGGGCAGCAGCAGGGGCGGCAGGGCCGACGGGTCGGCCCAGTCCGGCAGGTGCGGCATCCGGGCGGGCAGCGCGGCGACCAGCGGGTCGGCGGCCAGCAGCTCTTCGACCGGCCCGGCCACCGCCGGGCCGAACCGCTCCGCCACCGCCGCGACCAGCGCCCCGGCCCCGGTGTCCGCCGCGACCAGGCGCAGCGCCCGCTCGGCGGCCGTCCGGGCCGGGCCCGGACGGCCCACGGCGTCCGGGACGAGCAGCAGCGCCCCCGCCGTGCCGTGCCGGGCGAGCCATGAACGGGCCGTCCCGCGAACCGACTTGAGCGTGGTCAGGCCCTCCGCGAGCAGCCGGGCCGCGTCCGCGTCCAGCACCGGCAGCAGCAGCGGCGAGGCCGAACCCGGCAGCAGTCGGACGGTGTGCAGCACGGCGGGGAGTGCCGCCGTGCCGTACCGGGCCAGCACCGGACGCAGGTGCTGCGCGTCCCCGTGCGCGGCGGGCGGCCGCCAGGACGCCAGGTACGGGGTCAGCACCTCGGCCGGGCCCAGGCGCAGCAGCCGGCAGACCTGGCCGGGGCTCCCGGTCCCGAAGCTCCGCCCGGCCTCGACGGCCCAGTCGGTCGACTCCGGGTGGTCCCACCGGTCGTCGGCGTGCCCCGGGTCCGCCCAGGCGGCCCGTTCGCCGTCCTGCCAGCGCAGTTCGGGCTCCGGGTCGGTGAACAGCCCCGGGAGCGCCTTCGGCCGGGCGGGCCGGCGCGGCCGCTCCCAGGGCGGGGCGGTCAGCACGGCGGGCAGCGCCTCGGGCGGGGCGGTCGGCGCGGGGGGCCCGGCCGCCTCCAGGGCGGTGACGAACGCGGCCGTGGTGGCGTCGAGTTCGGCCAGGATCGCGGGCAGCACGTCCGCGTGCGTGCGCAGGTGGCGGTCCAGCAGGTGCCCGGCCATCGGCCGGCCGGACCGGGCGGCGGCGGCCAGCATGCGGGTGGCGCGCACCGGTTGACGGTCCGCGGCCTGTCGCAGCACCGGCCCGACGTGCCGGTCCTCGGCCCGTTCCAGCAGGGCCGCGAACGCCTCGTCGGAGGGGAACTCCAGGAGGTAGTCGGCGAGTTCGCGGACCGCTTCGCCGTCCACGTGCACCCGCAGCGCGGCGGCCAGCAGCGGCACGCACGCGGTGCCGACGCCGTCGGCGAGGGTGGCGACCACGGCCGGCGTCCACACGTACCCGTGCGGCGGGGTCGCCCCCAGCCGGGCGACCTGCGCCGCCGTGCCGAGCGCCGACAGCACCTGGCGCTGCCGCACCTGGGTGTCGTTGCCGTGCCGCGAGGGGAACTCGTCGAGCGCGGCGTCCACCCAGCCGGTCTCCGCCGGGAACAGGTACGCGGCCAGCGCCCGCCGGTCGGTGTCGGTGCGCAGCTCCGCGACCGCCGCCCGGGCCTCCTCGTAGGCGGGACGCCCGGCGATCGACAGCAGGTGCCTGGTCCAGCGCAGCAGTGCCGTCTGGGCCTCGCCGAGGTGCCGGGTGAAGCGGTTCGGCCGGGTCAGCCCCGTCCGGTGGGCGTCCGGGTCGGCGGCCCGGTAGTCGATGCCGAAGGACTCGACGGCCGCCCGGGCCGCGAACGCCAGGCCGTGCCGGGCCGTCCAGGCGTCCACCAGGTCGCCCCCGGCCGTGCGGTGGGGCAGGTGCACCGGCGGCAGCATCGCCGCGACACAGGCCGCGCCCAGCGGGTCGGCCGCCCCGTGCAGGTAGGCGCGGGCGGCCTCCAGCAGCTCCGGGTCGGTGCGCTCCGACCGGCACACCCACTGGACGGCGGTGCGGTTCCCGGCGATCAGCGCGTCCTCGACGGCGACGGCCGCCGCGTCCGGCCAGTCCGCCGGGGACTGCGCCCGGCCGCCGCGCCGCGGCACCACCAGGGTCCGCCAGTGGTCGGGCAGGGTCGGGGTGTCCTCGTCCGGGAGCGGGCCGCCGACGGCGGGTGCGGCGCCGACCGGGCGGTACCCCTGGCGCTCCTGATCGGCGATCATCCCGGCCAGCCGGGTCGAGGCGACGGCCGGATCGCCGAACGGATGCACGCCCCAGCCGGTTCCGTCGTCGGCGCCGGTCCGGCCCGCGCGGACCCGGACCGTCCCGCCGAGGAGTTCGGCCTCCCAGAACCTCGCCGCCCCGCCGCCGGCCAGCTCCCAGCGCCGCACCGTGCCCCCCGGACCACCCGCGAGAACCATCCGATCCACCCATCCGATCATGCGTGTGATCGGTTGACCGGACAGTCGGACGATCACTGCGCCGCACCCTAGCGACCGCCCCCGACAGGGCGGGACGCGACCGCCCCCGGAGGGGCGGCCGCGCCCGGGCCGACGTCGGGTCAGAACGCGGAGGTGTAGGCGGTCAGGAACGGGGCCGAGACCGGCGCCCCGCCCGGGTTGAAGCAGAGCGGGTTGAGCTTCACCGTGCCGGAGACCCGGCTCCACGGCAGCGCCAGCTGGCACCAGCCCGGGCCGGTGCCGTACGCGGTGACCTGCGCGGTGTCGGACGGCACGGCCACGCCCGGCAGGGTGACGGTGGCGGGGACGCCCGCCGCGAAGCCGTTCACGCCGCCCACCGAGTTGAAGTTCGTCCCGCCGGGCACCCCGCCGTTGAACCACAGGTAGCCGAAGGACTTCGGCGGGAACGCCGGGCCGTGCACGGCCCGCTTGACCGAGTAGCTCAGCGTCCACTGGGTGTCGTACGGCACGTTGCCGGCGTTGAAGCAGGCCACCACGAAGGTCTGCCCCGTCGCGGCCGGGGCCCAGGTCGCCACCTTGCAGCGGGCGCCCTGCGACGGGTCGACGGCCGTCACCTCGACGTTGCCCAGCTCGGTCGAGGAGCCCAGGCCCGGCAGCCACGCCTTCCAGATGCCGGTCGAACCGTGGCTGGACAGGTTCGCCCCGCCCGAGGAGTTGTACTGCGTCACCAGCGCGCCGCTCACCGTCGAGTACAGGTAGCCGTAGTCGCCGCCGGGCGGCGCGGGCGTGCCGGTGCTACTGGTGAACAGCACCGTGAACGGAGAGTTGTCGGGCGTCCCGGTCGGCTTGTAGCAGGCCACCTTGACGTCCAGTCCGGTGCCGACGGTGCCCCAGCCCTGGATCTGGCACCAGGTGCCGGTCCGGTTGACGGCGGTCGCGTGCGCGATCCCGCCCGGCCCGCCGATCAGCGGGAAGTGCACCACGTACGCGCCGAGGCCGACCTGGTCGACCTTGACCGGGTTCGCGGCCGGAGAGGCCCAACTGCCCCACTGGCGCGTGGTGTCGGGCACGTAGCCCGGCGGCGGCGTCGGGTTGTCCAGGTAGGCGAAGCCCCAGCGGTCCGGCACCGCGGCGTGCGCGGGCGCGGCCGCCGGGACGACCACCGCCAGCAGCGCCGCCAGCAGGGCGAGGACCAGCGGGACGCTGCGGGCGGGTCTGAACCCCGACGCTTCGAATCGGTCGTGCATGGACGTAACCCCCAGAGTGGTGAGGACGGTCGCCGCCCGAAGGCTCGGGCGGGCGCGACGACTCCCGCCCGGGGCGCGGCCGGAGCCGGACCGGGACGGGACGAACCGTTCGAACTACCGGACCGGGCAGGCCCGTTGGGCCGCACCGACCGGCAGCGGAGCGAGGGAGCCCGACGCCCTCGCGGCGGCGTCGCGGACACGTCGTGCACGTGCCGGACCACTGCGGGACGGGGATGGTGCGGGGCGCGGCCGGCGGCACGCCGGGACGCCCGGGAACGGGCCGCCGCCACCCCGGACAGCGGGTCGGGCAGCGGCCGTCACCGCACGGGCGGCCGCCCGACGGCGCCTCACATGCTAGGAGCGGCAAGCCCCGGCGGCCCATACCCCCGGCATGCCCACGCCCGTCGATTCCCGGCCGATCCGACCCCCGCCACCCCCGCCCCGCACCCCCCAGCCGCCGCGCCCCGCCCACCCCGTCGCCCCACCCGCCCCACCGCCCGCCCGCCGCCCCGCCCCGCACCCCCACCGGCGGCCGGAACCACGCCTCCCCGCTTCCGGTTCCGGTTCCGTTCCCGCCGCCCCGCCGGTCGGCCCCCTGCCCGGCCTCCTTGCGCGGCCCCCTTGCCCGGCCCGGGGCGGTCGCGCCGGCGTGGCATCATCGCCGGATGCGAACGATCGAAGAGCTGACCGACGTCGACGACCCGGCCTGGCCCGAACTCCGCGACCTGCTGGCCGGTGCGGCCGTCCCCGTGCGGGTGCTCCCGGCCGACCCCGTGGAGGGCGCGCGCTGCCTGCTCCAGACGCAGGTCACCGCACGGTCCACGCTGGGGGCGCTGACCCTGCACACGGGCGGGCTGCTGGTGGACGGCGGCTGGCTGCGGGTCTTCGGCGGCGGCCGGGCCGACGGCCCCGAGGGCGTCCCGGGGCTGGGGCAGGTCAACGGGTTCCCGGCGGAGTTCGACCCGGCCTGGTACCCGGCGGACGGGCTGGTCGTCGGCCACGACGTCCTCGGCGGGGTCTTCGTGCTCAACGGCCACGACCCGGCGGCCGCGCACCGCCCCGGCGCGCCCGGCCAGGTGGTCTACTTCGCGCCCGACACGCTGGCCTGGGAGGCCCTGGGCATCGGCCACTCCGGGTGGATCGGCTGGCTGCTCTCCGGCGGTTCGACCGCCTTCTACCAGGGCCTGCGCTGGCCCGGCTGGGAGGAGGAGACCGCCGGGCTCACCCCCGGCCAGGGGATCTCCACCTACCCGTTCCTCTGGTCGGAGGAGGCCGCCGCCGACCTGTCGACCACCAGCCGCCGTGCCGTGCCGATGCGCGAAGTCCTCGGCCTGGCGGCCGACTTCGCCCGGCAGACCGGCGCCTCCGTCCCCGGCTTCCTCGGCCTGGTCTGAGTCACCGCGCCTCCACCGAACTTTCCCGGGAACCGGTTGTACGGCTGCTCCCGGTGTCGTGCACGGCTGCTCCTGACCCGCCGTTCGGCGGTCGACGCGAGGGGGAGGGCGCGGGGGTGCCGCTCAGGGGGACGTCAACCTGCCTAGTTCGGTGAGGAGTTCGGAGGAGGTGACCGGGTCGAGGGTGCCGAGGCGCTCGGGGGGCCGACCGGGGACGGGCCAGTGGTCGCCGGGGCGGGTGTCCAGCCAGACGGTTTCGAAGGTCTGCTCGGGGGCTTCGCCGACCAGGCCGACGCAGATGCCGGGACGGAGTTGGACCACCAGGTGGCGGCCGTCCGGGAGGGGCTTGTGGAACCAGCGCTCCACGCCACCGTCCTCGGGGGTGCCGCGCTGCCAGCTGCGTCGGGCGAAGGACAGCAGGCGGCCGGTCGGAACGGTGGCGCGCTCGAACCGGTGCAGCCGGTACCCGGCTGCCTCCTCGGGGGTGAACACGTCGACCGGGCGGGTGAGTTGGGGGAACGGCTGGGCGAGTCCGCGCTCGGCGAACCGGGCTGTCCAGGCGGCGAGGTCCGGGCCGGGCAGTGCCGGGTGGGCGAGGCGGACCTCGGCGCCGGCGGGCAGGGGGAAGGGCACGTCGTGAACGTCGACGGGGGTGCCGTCCTCGGCGATCCGGAAGGCGGTGCCGTCGGCCGTCCACAGCAGTTGCCGGACCGGGTGGCCGAGCAGCGGGTGCGCCACCAGCAGGTCGGTGAACTCGCCGGTTTCCCAGCTGCGTTGGGAGACCATGGCGGCTTCCAGGCGGGTGAGCTGCTCGGTGGCCAGGGCCCGGGCGTCCTTCTTCAGCGCGGCGTAGCGTTTGCGGGCGGCGGCCGCCGCTTCCGGGTCGTCCTGCGGGCCGGGTGCGGGCAGGTCCTTGCGTCGCCGACCGTTCGCGCCGTCGAGCACGTACGGGCGCAACTGCTCGTCGAGGCCGACGGTGAACGTCCGTGCCCCGTAGTCGAGCACGGTGGTGCCGTCGGGGGAGAGGCCGAGGTCGGGGACGAGGCGGTCGGCCAGTCGGTCGGGCGTCAGACCGAGGGCCTCGGCGACTTCGGCGACCTTCTCCTGGGCCCGGGTGCGCAGGCCCTTGAACCTCACCCGCTGGGCCAGGGAGTGGAGTTGGCGCAGCGCGGTGTCGGTGCCGAGCGCGGCCAGCACGTCCAGGCCCTCGGCGGCCCGCCGGTGCGCGCCCTGGCCCGGCCACTCGCACAGGACGGTGGCGAGCCGCCGCGCCGCCCCGTCGTCGCCCCACTCGCCGAGCAGGTGCAGCGCCCAGGCGTCCGCGGCGGGCATCCCGGCCAGCCGCCACTCCTCGAACAGCGCCCGCGCGAAGGCGGCGGTCGACTCGGGCCGCAGCAGCGCGGCGACCTGCGGCAGCCCGGGGTACGGGTCGCGCGGCCGACCGAGGGCGGCCATGGTCAGGACGTGCCGGACGGCGGACGGCGGGAGCGCCGAACCGTCGTCCCGCAGCAGCAGGCGCGGCAGCACGCCGGGGTGCAGCCACGGAGCCGGTTCCGGCAGGCGGGCGGGCAGCGCCGCCACCAGCGGGTCGGCGGCCAGCGTCCGGCGGACCTCGGCCGCCACCCGCGCCCCCAGGCGCTCCGTCACCGCGGCGAGCAGCACGTCCGCGCCGTGCCGCCCGGCGACCAGTCGCAGCGCGTGCTCGGCGGCGTCGCGGGCCCGGCCCGCCCGGCCCGCCCGGCCGACCGCGGCCGGCGCCAGCAGCAGCGCGCCCGCCACCCCGTGCCGCTCGAACCACGAACGGGCCGTCGGGCGCAGCGACTTGAGTCGCAGCAGGGCGTCCGCCATGACGCCCGCCGCCCCGGCGTCCAGGACCGGCAGCAGCACCTGCGCGGTCCGGCCCGGCCGGACCAGCGCGGCCTCGCGCAGCAGCGGGACGGCGGCCTCCCCGTACTTGGCGAGGACCGGCCGCAGCGACTCGGCGTCGGCCCAGAAGTCGGCGGGCCGCCAGGTCGCCAGGTAGGGGGCCAGTACCTCGGCCGGGCCCTCGACCAGCAGCCGGACGCCGTACCAGAGGCCGCCGGTGCGCAGCCGCCGTTCCGCCTCGGCCCGCCAGTCGGTGCCCTCCGGGTAGGCGCGGTGCCGGTCGTCGTCCCGCGCCCACGCGGCGGCCTCGCCGTCCCGCCAGACCACCCGGACGGCCGGGTCGGGCTCGACGCCGGTCAGCGCCTTCGGCCGGTGCGCGGTGCGCGGCCCTAGCCAGGGCGGGGCGACCAGCAGGGCGGGCAGTGCGGCGACAGGGGCCTCGACGCCCCGCTCCCGGGCGTCGTCCAGCGCGCCGACGAACGCGGCGGTCGGCCCGTCCAACCTGGCCAGCAGCGCGGGCAGTTCGGGGCCGAGCGCCGCCACCCGGCCGTCCAGCAGCTGCCGGGCGGCCTCGCCGGGCCGCCCGCCGGCCCGGGCGGCGGCCGCCAGCAGCCGGAAGGCGCGCACCGGGCGGCGGTCGACGGCCCGCAGCAGGACCGGGCGCACCTCGTGGTCGGAGATCCGGTCGAGCAGCGCGCCGAAGGCCGCGTCGGACGGGAACTCGGCCAGCAGCTCGGCGAGCCGGAGCGCCGCCGGGCCGGTGTGCGCGCGGTCGAGCAGCGCCACCAGCAGCGGTGCCCCGGCCGCGCCGGGCCCGGCGGCGAGGGTGGCGGCCAGCCGCTCGGTCCAGCCGGGCGAGAGCGGGGCGGTGCGTCCGGCCGGCAGCCGCTCGACCTGCTCGGGGCCGCGCACCGCGAACAGCAGCAGGGTGCGCAGGAGCCAGCCCTCCGCCGTCCCGAGGCCGGGCTCCTCGTCCAGGCAGCCGTCCACCCAGCCGGGCACGTCGGGGGCGAGGAAGGCGGTCACGGCCCGGCGGGTCGCCGTGCTCCGGGCGGCCGTCAACTCGGCGACGGCGGCGCGGTGCTGCTCGGCGTCGGCGGCGGCCAGCGCCCGGCGAACGGCGATCGCCAGCCCCAACTCCAGCGGCATGGAACTGAATTCGACCTGCTCCGGGTCGCCGGGCAGGAGCCGGCAGACGTGCCGGTTCGGGCGGGCCTGCCGGGTGTCCACCTCGAAGGAGGTCAGCGCGGCCCGGGCGGCGAAGCCGAGGCCGAACCGGACGATCCAGGAGTCCACCAGCTCGGCGAACCCGTCCGACCCCCAGGTCTCCCACAGCAGCGCCGCGACGGTGACCGCGCCGAGCGGGTCCGGCATGCCGCGCAGGTGGGCCCGGGCGGCCCGCACCGCCGGCGGGTGGGAGTCCGGGGCGTCGAGCGCCAGGTCGATCCAGCGGCGGTTGTCGGCGATCCGCCGCCGCTCCACCGCCTCCGCGGCGGCCTCGGTGGTCGCCGTGGCCACTGCGGTCGCCGTGGTCACTGCGGCCGACGCGGTCTCGACGGCCCCGGTGGGCGCGGCCCCGTCCCGCCGCCAGGGCAGGGCGAGCGCCCGCCAGGACTCCGGCGGCACCAGCACGTCCTCGTCCGGCAGAGCGGCGCCCGGCCCCGCCCCCGGCCCCGTCTCCGCCGCCCTGCCCGCCCTGCCCGCCCTGACCCGTCCGCCGTAGCGCACTGTTCCCCTCCAGACCCGCCGACGTCCTCGTCCGGACCCTAGCGAGCGGCCCCGACAACGCCCGCCGCCGCGGGCGGGTACGGGCGGGTACGGGCGGGGCGGGCTCAGCGGCCGGTGGACTGCGCGGCCAGCGTCTGGGTGGCGATCACCGCGGCCTGCACCCGGCGCTCCACCCCGAGCTTGGCGAGCAGCCGGGAGATGTGGTTCTTGACGGTCTTCTCGGCCAGGAACACCCGCTCGCCGATCTGACGGTTGGTCAGGCCCTCGCCGATCAGCGCCAGGATCTCCCGCTCCCGGTCGGTGAGCTGCGGGACCCCGGCGGCGGGCGCGGGCGACTCGCCGCGCAGCCGGGCCATCAGCCGGGTCGCCGCGCCGGAGTCGAGCATCGACTGCCCGGCGGCCACCGTGCGGATCGCGGTCACCAGGTCGGTGCCGCTGATCTGCTTGAGGACGTAGCCCGCCGCGCCCGCCATGATCGAGTCGAGCAGGGCCTCCTCGTCGTCGAAGGAGGTGAGCATCAGGCAGGCCAGCCCGGGCATCCGGGAGCGCAGCTCGCGGCAGACCGTCACCCCGTCGCCGTCGGGCAGCCGCATGTCGAGCACCGCGACGTCGGGGCGCAGCGCGGGCACCCGGGCGAGCGCCTGCTCGACCGTCCCGGCCTCGCCCACGACCTCCAGGTCGGGCTCGGAGTCCAGCAGGTCGTGCACCCCGCGGCGGACCACCTCGTGGTCGTCCAGCAGGAACACCCTGATCGGCGCCGAAGCCTCGGACATGGCAGCAACTCCTCCTCGCGGACCGCAACACCCCGCAGTCTGCCAAACCCCGCCCGCCCGCCGACAGGGCCCTCCCGTCCCCGTCCGCCACCCGCACCCGGGACCGAACGGCCCTTGACGCCCCCGGCCCGAACGTGCTCGAACCGTCCGCACCCGGTCGACGGACCCCGCGGCGCCCCCGGAGCGTTCCCGGGTCGTTCCGCCGCCCCAACTGCTAGCCTCCCGCGATGACTTCGACATTCGACGCGGCCGTCCGCGCCCGCCTGCTGGCCCCCAACATCTGGTACGTCGGCACGGTGTTCGCCGACGGGGCGCCGCAGGTCAGCCCGATGTGGGTGGACCTGGAGGGGGACGGGGAGCTGACGTTCAACACCTCGGTGGGCCGGGTGAAGGAGGAGAACCTCCGCCGTGACCCCCGCGTGTACCTCTCGCACGCGGACGCCGCCGACCCCTTCGACCGGGTGCAGATCAGCGGCGTGGTGACCCGTTTCGTCGAGGGCCCGGAGGCGCACGAGCGGATGGACCGGCTGGCCCGCAAGTACCTGGGCGTCGAGCGCTTCGAGTGGACCATGCCGGGGGAGCGGCGGGTCTCGGTGATCGTGAGCCCGGTCAAGGTGCGGCACATCGTGGGTGTGGAGCGGTTCCGCCCCGGCGGCCCCGTCCCCGCTCCCTGACCGCCCCGGCGGGTCGGCGGGTCGGTGGGGCGGCGGGTCGGCGGGGCGGTGGGTCGGCCGGTCGGTGGGCGGCCGGGCAAACCGGGCGGCAACGGGTGATCAAGGGATCGTCAAGTGGCCGGTACCGGTGCCGGGCTGGGCCGAAGGGGGGCGTTACGCTCCAGCCTGCCCCGGACGGCGGCGGAGCTGACCTACATTGGCGTGGGAGTCCGCCCGGCGGGCCGGAGCCCCCGGCCGCCCCGGGGCCCGTCCCCCGCGACCCGCGACAGGAGCAGCACTGTGGTGACTTCCGCCCCCATGGACGGAGGCCCGGCCCGGGAGCGATTCCGGGCCTGGCTGCTGGAGGGCCTGTCCGACATGGCCAAGCAGCACCCCGGGCCGCACGCCCAGCCCACCGAGCAGCACCGGGGCCAGCGCTGGTGGAAGGTCATGTGCCTGACGGGCCTCGACTACTTCTCCACCCTCGGCTACCAGCCCGGCATCGCCGCGCTCGCCGCCGGCCTGCTCTCCCCGGTCGCCACCGTCGTGCTGGTGCTGGTGACGCTGTTCGGCGCGCTGCCGGTCTACCGCCGGGTCGCCCAGGAGAGCCCGCACGGCGAGGGCTCGATCGCCATGCTGGAGCGGCTGCTGTCGTTCTGGAAGGGCAAGCTGTTCGTCCTGGCGCTGCTCGGCTTCGCCGCCACCGACTTCATCATCACCATCACGCTGTCCGCCGCCGACGCCACCGCCCACCTGGTGGAGAACCCGCACCTGTCCGGCGTGCTGGGCGGCCACCAGGTGCTGATCACGATGGTGCTGGTGGCCGGGCTCGGCGCGGTCTTCCTGAAGGGCTTCAGCGAGGCCATCGGCGTGGCGATCGTGCTGGTCGCCGTCTACCTGACGCTGAACGTGGTGGTGGTCGCCGTCGGCCTCTGGCACGTCGTCACCGCGCCGTCCCTGGTCACCGACTGGACGCACGCGCTGAGCGTCGAGCACGGCAACCCGGTCGCGATGATCGGCGTCGCCCTGGTGGTCTTCCCCAAGCTCGCGCTCGGCCTGTCCGGCTTCGAGACCGGCGTCGCCGTGATGCCGCACATCGAGGGCGACCCGGACGACACCGAGGAGCGCCCCGTCGGACGCGTCCGCGGCGCCCGCAAGCTGCTCACCACCGCCGCCGTGATCATGAGCTGCTTCCTGATCACCACCAGCTTCATCACCACCCTGCTGATCCCCGCCCAGGACTTCGAGCCCGGCGGCCCCGCCAACGGCCGCGCCCTCGCCTACCTGGCCCACCACTACCTGGGCGGCGCGTTCGGCTCGGTCTACGACCTGTCCACCATCGCCATCCTGTGGTTCGCCGGCGCGTCCGCGATGGCCGGGCTGCTCAACCTGATGCCCCGTTACCTGCCGCGCTACGGCATGGCCCCGCACTGGGCCCGCGCGGTGCGGCCGATGGTGCTGGTGCTCACCGCGATCGCCTTCCTGATCACCTGGCTGTTCGACGCGAACGTCGACAAGCAGGGCGGCGCGTACGCCACCGGCGTGCTGGTGCTGATCACCTCCGCCGCGATCGCGGTCACCATCGCCGCCCGGGCGGCCCGCCAGCGCGGCTGGACGATCGGCTTCGCGGCCATCGCCGCGGTCTTCCTCTACACCACCGCGATCAACATCGCCGAACGCCCCGACGGCGTGAAGATCGGCGCCTGCTTCATCGCCGGCATCGTGCTGGTCTCGCTCGCCTCCCGGCTCGCCCGCGCCTTCGAACTCCGGGTCATCGACGTGCAGTTGGACGAGGTCGCGGAGCGCTTCGTCCGGGACACCGCGCACCGCACGATCCGCTTCATCGCCAACGAGCCGTCCGGCCGCGACCTCGCCGAGTACCGCGACAAGGTGCACCAGATCCGGGCCGACAACGACATCCCGACCGAGGACGACCTGGTCTTCGTCGAGGTCACCGTCCTCGACCCGTCCGACTTCGAGGCCGAGCTGAAGGTCCGCGGCGAGGTGCTGCACGACCGCTACCGGGTGCTGACGCTGGAGCACTCCAGCGTCCCGAACGCGCTCGCCGCGATACTGCTGCACGTCCGCGACACCACCGGCCAGCTGCCGCACATCTACTTCGAGTGGACCGAGGGCAACCCGTTCGCGCAGTTCCTGCGCTTCTTCCTGTTCGGCCAGGGCGAGGTCGCGCCCGTCACCCGCGAGGTCCTCCGCGAGGCCGAGGCCGACCGCGCCCGCCGCCCCCGGGTGCACGTCGGCTGAACGGACGCCCCCGCTGGCCCGCCGTCCCCGGGTGACGGGGGGTCAGCGGGCGTTCTCGTGGTCGGAGAGGGTCTTGCCGACCGCCCGCTGCAGCGGGGTCAGGTGCTGGTCCACCAGCTCCTGGAAGTCGCGGCTCCGGCCGTCCGCCCACTGGCCCATGCCGACCAGGGTGGCCCGGCCCGTGCCGGTGAAGCTCTGCACCAGACCGCTGGTCTCCGACAGCGTCGCCAGCCCCGAGCCCGGCGGCGGGGCCTGCACGCCGACCTGGTAGTCGTCGTAGGCCATGGTCAGTTCGGTCACCAGGCGGGCGGTGTCGACCTGGTCGTTCATGGTGAACACCGCCAGGTTGTACTGGTTGTGCCGCGCGTCGGTGTACAGCGCGATCTGCTCGGCCAGGCACCCCTTGGCCGAGGTCCGAATCAGCTGGATCAGCCGCGGGCCCACCGAGTCGCCCTCCACGCAGGAGTCCATGGTCTTCGACGCGACCAGGGTGTACTCCGCCCCACCGGACCCGGTCACCTTCGCCGGGAACAGCTTGTCCAGCGCCAGCAGCGAGGAGGGGGAGGAGGCAGCGGCGGTGGCCGAGGCGGTGGCGGTGGCCGAGGCGGTGGGCGGCGCGGCGGCCGGGGTGCTGCTGTCCTCCTCGGCGGGGTGGACCAGGACGTACCCGAGCGCGGTCAGCACGCCCGCGCCGACGGCGAGGGCCAGGTTGCGGGGCCAGACCCGCTTCGGCCGGGGCGCCTCGCCACCGCCCGTCCGGCCGGGCAGTTCGGACTCCTTGAAGCGGGCGGAGCGGATGAAGTTCTCGTCGAGGGGGACGTTCCAGGCGGAGTCGTCCTCGGGGCCGCGCGGCGGTTCGGGGTGGGGCATAAAGACGTACCGTAGTGAAAATGACGTATGCGATGAGTAGGTGAGGATCACATTCCGATCACACTTCCGATCAGCGTGCCGGTGTCGGGCCGCCCGCGGACGCCTGTTCGGCCCGGGTCGTCCAGCGGGCCATGAACTGGCCGACCAGCTGGGACGGCAAGGGGGTGGGAGCAGGGGCGGTGCCGGTGAAGGTGTAGAGCCACACGGTGCGGTCCGCCCGGCCGACGGACGGCGGGGGGTCGGCGGCCGGTGCCGCGGGGTCGGCGGCGGGGGCTGTGCGCAGGGCCGACACGGCGGCGTCGGCCTGTTCGGCGGAGGCCATGGTGAGGACGGACATCGTCAGGCGGCCCTCGCCGACGGTGTAGACCGCGCGCTGCGCCGCCACGCAGCGGCCCGCCCGGCGGAGCAGTTCGCCCTGCGGGGCCGGGACGGCGGGGTCGGCGCAGGAGGGCAGGTCGGCGGCCGACTCCCGGACCGGTGCGGGGCCGAGCCGGTCGGCCGGCCGCGCGGCGGGCCGCTCGGGGAAGACGGCGTCGAGCGGAGCGACCCAGTCCGCCGGCAGGGCGAGCGGGGGGACGGCGGCGGCGTTCACCTCGGTGGCGGACTCCGGCGCGCGACTCGCCGGGACGTACAGCAGCCACGCGCCGACGGCGGCCAGCACCAGCGCGCTCCCGCTCAGCACCAGCCTGCGCAGCCCCGTCCGCGGCCCGGGCTCCGGCGGCCCGGCGGGCCGCGCGTGCAGGGTGTCCTCCCGGAACGCCGCGGCGCGGACGAACTCCTCGTCGAGGGTGAGGTTCCAGTCGGGATCGTGGTCGCCGCCTGGCGCGGGGTCGGAAGGGCGCATGACGATCCACGGTAGTGAGCCCGGACTGTCAGAAGTTGATCATCACATCACAGTAATGTCACATCTGACGTTCTTTCATGAACCCGCGCTCAGCGGGCCGGTGTGCCCGGTGTGCCCGGGGCGCCGTTCGGGCCGGCGGGCTCGGGGGCCCAGGCGCCGACGCCGAGCCGGCCCGTGGTGCCCAGGTCCAGTTCCGGGGTCACCATCACCGGCGCCGCGCCCGGGACGGCCCGCACCCGCGCGTACGGGGCGTTCACCGGCTCCGACTCCAGGCCGGTCGTGTTGCGCCAGACCAGGACCGCCACCGCCCCCTGGCCGGACCGCAGGGTGAAGCGCCGCTGCGGCACGTCCGCGCCGGTGCCCGTGGCGATCTCCGCGCCGCCGGCCAGCACGCGCACCGAGTCGACCCGGCGGTGCGCCCCGTCGAGCACCTCCACCTCCGGGCGGCCGTTCAACTCGACCGCCGCCGTCCCGCAGTTGACCAGGTGCAGCCCCACCGCCCGCAGGCCCATCGCGGCGTCGGGCCGGTCCGTGAACACCCGCATCCCGGAGGCCGGGCACGGGCCGTCCGGCGCGGGCGCCTCGGCCGTCGGCACGCTGCGGACCCGGAGGACCCGCACGTCGGGCACCATCGGCGGCCGGTCCGCACCCTTGCGCTGCGCGCCGACCCCGCCGCCGCCCACCGTGAAACGGCCCGTCGCCGTCCCGCCCGCCGGAACGGCCCTGACCGTGGCGGTCGGATCGTCGCTCGGAAACTCGCCCGCGCCCGACCGGCGGAACAGCACCGACACGTCCATCGGCTCGGTGCCCCGGTTGGTCACCTCGTACTCCGCGCACACCTCGTTCGCCGCCAGGATGCGCACCCCGTCCATCGACCAGCCCGGATGCGGCTCCGCCCCGCCGGTCGGCCACACCGCCGCCGCCCCGCACGGGCCCGCCGACGCCGACGCCGCCGGACCGCCGCCCGCCGCCGACCCGGACACGCTGCCGCACCCCGCCAGGGCCAGGACGGCGAACAGCGCGGTGCCGCCCGCCGCCAGCGGCAGCGGACGCCGCACGGCGGGGGAGGAGGGGAGGACGGGCGCGGTCATCCGCCCATCCGATCACATCGTGCACGCACCGGACTGTGGCCCGGCTCACAGCCACCGCAACAGCCCCGCAACAGCACACCCGCCGTCCGGGCCCGCCGTCCGGGCGGGACCCGCGGTCAGGGCCGGGCGAGCGGGACGCCCTCGGGGCGGCCGGCCAGCAGGGCGGCGAGCTGGTCCGCGCAGCGCAGCGCGGCCCGCTCCATCGCGTCCCGGGTCATCCCCGCCACGTGCGGGGTCAGCAGGGCGTTCGGCAGGCCGACCAGCGGGGAGGCGAAGGCGGCGTGCTCGTGGACGAAGGTGTCGACGGCCGCCGCCGCGAGCGGGTGCGCCGGGTCGCGCAGCGCCGCCGCGAGGGCGTGCTCGTCGACCACGCCGCCGCGCGCCGTGTGCACCAGCACCGCGCCGGGCGGCAGCAGCGCCAACTCCCGGGCCCCGATCAGGTTCCGGGTCGCGTCGGTGAGCGGGACGTGCAGCGAGAGGACGTCGCTCACAGCCAGCAACTCGTCCAGCGAGCCCAGGAGTTCGACCCCTTCCAGCGGCGCCGGCGTCCGCGACCCGGCCGACACCCGCAGGCCGAGCGCCCGCGCCCGGACGGCCAGCGCCCGCCCGGTCCGGCCCAGCCCGACGATGCCCAGGCGCAGCCCCGACAGGCCCCGGGACGGCCCGGGCGACACCCAAGCGCCCTGCTGGCAGGCGGCGTTGAGGCCGACCAGCTGCCGGGTCAGGGCCAGTGCCTGGGCCAGGGCGAACTCGGCGACGGCCTCCGCGTTGGAGCCCGGCGTGTGCGTGACGGCCACCCCGAGCCGGGCCGCCGCCGCCAGGTCGACGTGGTCGGTGCCCGCGCCCGCCCGGCCGATCGCCCGCAGCGGGCGGGCCAGCGCCGGATCGGTCGCCGCCGCCAGGAACCCGGCCCGCAGCGGGGCCCCGGCCCGGGACTTCACCGCGTCGAACCCCCGCCCGCCGCACCGGACTTCGGCCACCAGTGCGGCCGGGTCGAACAGGTCGAGATCGGTGAACGCCACCCGCCCGGCCCAGGCCGCCCGGGCCTCGTCCGGCCGCTCCACCCGGCGCAGGTTCAGCGTGACGTCCAGCCCGTGCCCGAGCAGCCGCTCCAACTCCCGCCCGAGCAGCTCGCCCGGCGCGGCGTCCAGCAGCAGCACCCGTGCGGCCGAAGGCACTTGACGGCCCATCAGAACGGGAGGGAGTGCAGCCGCGCCGGACCGCCGTCCGGCCAGCGGGCCCCCGCCGCGACGGCCGTCCACATCGCGCCGAGCGGAACGGGCGCCGGGCCGTCCGGCTGGTCCGCCGTCACCGGGTCCGGCAGCGCCGTCCAGCCGAGCCGGGCGTACAGCGGGGCCCGGTCCGGCAGGCAGAACAGCAGGGCCAGGCCGAGCCCGTCGGCGCGCGCCGCGTCCAGCGCCCCCGCCACCGCGATCCGGGCCAGCCCCTGGCCCCGCCACCCCGGGTCGACGATCACCCCGCCGACGCCCGCGACCTCGAAGCGCCGCCCGCCGACCTCGACCGGCGCCGTCACCAGCCCCGCGTGGGCGACGACCCGCCCGCCCCGCCGGACCCCGAAGTGCCGGTCCTTCGGCCGCCAGGTCACCGGCAGCACGCCGACCTCGAACGGGTCCGCCGCGCCGCCGCCCAGCGCCCGCACCTCCGGCCAGCCCCACGTGGCCAGCTCCACCGCCGCCGACCCCGACTCCGCCGACCCCGACCCGTCCGTCATGCCCGCTCCCCGTTCCGTTCCGGTGTGCCCGTCGTCCGGGCCCGTCATCCGCAGTCGCACCCGCAGTCGCAGCAGTCACAGCCGTCGCAGCAACTGCAGCAGTCGCAGTCGCAGCCGCTGCAGCAGTCGCACCCGTCGCAGCAGTCGTTGCGCCGGCAGTACGCCTCGCGGCGCTCCCGGGAGAACGGGTCGTCGTGGCTGCAGCACAGCAACTGGCAGGTGCAGGCCATCGCCAGCCACACCGCGCAGCCCGGGATCAGCGAACGCGGCTGCTTCGGCTCCTCCGGGTGGCCGTGGCCGGGCCGCTGGTACGGGTTGTTCGGGTCCAGTCCGGGCGGCGCGGTGCTCGCGCAGGCGTGACCGGGCCGCCCGAACACCCGGTCCACGGCCTCGCCGGTCTCGTGCGCCAGCAGCCGGTGCACCAGCGCCCGGTCGGTGAACTCCACCTCGGACAGCGCCAGCCGGATGCCGTGCACCGCGTCCCGGCACAGCCGTTCCGCCTCCGCCTGCGCGGTACCGGTGACGGTCAGCGGGTTCCACAGGCCCTTCGCCTCGTCCTCCGCCCGGTCCTCCGCCGCGTCCAGCAGGTGCGCCAGCCGCCCGAACAGCCGGCCCGCCTCGGCCAGCGCCGCCGCGTTGCCCGGACGCCCCGCCAGCACCGCCGTGTGCGCGAACGCCGCCGCAGTGGCCTCCTCCGTCGGCGCCGTCGCCAGCAGCAGCGGGCCGCCCGCCGTCACCGCCGACTCCGCCGCCTCCTGCCGCCCTGCCGCCGCCAGCAGCACCCCCGTGTCGAAACCCACCACGGCCGCGCTGCCCGCGCTCTGCCGCTCCCAACGGCGCGTCACCCGCCGCGCCCCCGCCGCGACCGGGCGGCGCGCGAACACGCCGTCACCGTCCAGCACGTGGTCCCGGACCTTTACCGACGCCAACGCCAACGAGACCGCCGCCGCCAGCCGGGCCCCCTCGCCGCGCGCCACCGGCGCCGTCCGCATCCCCCGCAACGGGCACGGCCCGGCCGTCCGGCGGTCGGCGGCCTTCGGCGACTGCGCCTCCACCAGCACCGAGATCACCAGACCGTCGTAGTTGGTCGCCGTCCGCGCCAACTGCCCGTGGTCGTCCCGCAGCGCCAGGCACAACCCGCACAGGTGCGCCATCCACGAAGCGTGCAGCCGCTCCGACAACCGGTGCCGACACGGCCTGATGATCCCGAACACACGCGCCCCTTCCGCCCCACCCGTTTGACCTGCGCCATCCTAGTGACGCACCCCGCAGGGCAGAAGGTTCCGATCCGCACCTGCCGGGGCGGGTGGGGCATGGCCGGTGGGCGGGCAGAAGGCTCCGACTCGTACCCGCCGACAGGCAGGGGCGGGGGAAGGGAAGCGGCGGACGGGCCCCGGCCCGTCCCTGCCGGTGCCGGGGTCAGGGGGTGGTGCCGTCCGGGCCGCCGGTGAAGAGGGGCCCGGCGGGGGAGTCGAGGCGCCAGGGGTGGGCGGGGCCGCCCGGGGACGGGTCGGGGGCGACGGCGAGGGAGTGGCCGGTGTCGAAGACCAGCAGCAGGCCGCCCGCCGGGGTGACGGTCGCCGCCGTCACGACCGCGTCGGCGAGCCGGGCCAGCGGGCCGGACGGGGAGACGCCCAGTGCCGGGTAGAAGTGGTCGACCTCGGCGGCGCGCAGCAGCCGGAAGTCGTTCTCCACCGTCAGCCGCAGCCCGTCGTCCAGCTCCAGCACCAGCCGGTCACCGCCCCGGAGGGTCCGCACCGCCCGCCCGCCCACCGCGGACCCGACCGACGACCACTCCACCGCCCACCTCCACGCGCCGCCCGGGGCCGACCAGGTCCGCCGGGCCGCCGGGACCGCTCCGACCTGCCTATTCATACCCGGTGCGGCCCCCGTCACCCGCCGCGAACCGCCGGGGCCCGGTTCGGCCGGCCCCGTCCGGCGGCGCGCCGCACAGCAGTTCGGCGGGCCCGGCCCCGGGCGGCAGCGCGCGGACGGCCAGACACGCCGTCAGCCGCCGCAGCGCGGACGGCCGCAGCACCTCCGCCGCCTCCGCCGGGGTGCACAGCCGCCACTCGACGATCTCCTCCTCCTGCAGCCGGATCGCCGCCAACTGCTCCGGCGTCACCGTCCCGCCGTCGTACGTCAGCGACAGGTGCGGCGGGTCCCACGGGTGGTCGGCGATCCAGTCGACGGTGAGCAGCCGCCCGGGCTCGCGCCGCCAGCCCAGCTCCTCCAGGGTCTCCCGGCGGGCGGCGTCCCGGGGCAGCTCCCGGTCGGCCTCGACGGAGCCGCCGGGCAGCAGCCAGCCCGACTGGCCCTCCCAGGGCGTCAGCCGCAGCAGTAGCACCCGCCCGGCGGCGTCCGTGAACAGCATCCGGGCCTTCGCCCGCAGCCGGGGCAGGCCCGCCAGGTACGCCGCCCGGTCCAGCGGCGGGACGACGACGGCCTCGCCGGCACCCGGCAGCAGACCGGCCGGGCCGGTGTACGGCGGGGCCGGGCGCGACCCCGGGTGCAGCGCGCTGTGGCCGACCGGACGGCCGTCCGCGAGTTCCAGCGGCGCGGCCGAACGCGGGGCCCGCAGACAGGCCCCGACCCGGCGCGCCAGCACCGGCGTCAGCGCCGAGTCGAGCTGATCGGCCGTCAGGTGGGCGAAACCGCTCAGCTCCGCGGCCTGCGGACGGAGCGCCGCGAGCTGCTCCGCCGTCAGCGGGTCCGCCCAGTACAGGAACACCACCAGCGGCGGCCGCCCGGCGTCGCGCGACCAGTCCAGGCAGGCCAGCTCCCGCAGCACCGGCGTGACGCCCCACTCCTCCCGCACCTCCCGGACGGCGGTCGCCCGGGCCGCGGCGTCCGCGACCTCCCACCCGCCCCCCGGCACCTCGACGGGGTGCGCCGACCGGTACGCCACCAGCACCCGCCCCCGCTCGTCGGGGAACAGCACCCCCGCCGCCACCAGCACGTCCCGACCCGACACCGCCGCCCCTCTCCGCCCGATTCCCCGCGCCCCCAGAATGGCGCACCCGCCCCGGGCCGGGGAGAGGACGGACCGGGCCCGGGACGGGAAAAGCCGCGGAGCCCGCGACGGACCCGACGGGTCGTCACGAGCTCCGGGCGGTCGCCCCGTTCGGGGCGGGGGGCGTCAGGCGTTCGCCCGCGCCTCCTGCAACTGGGCGTAGGGCGCGAGCTTGCGCAGGGACTCGATGCTCTTCAGGCACTGCTCACGGGACTCCTCAGGGTCTCCGGTGACCACGACGGCCCCGTTGGCCGCCTTCAGGCGGAAGCGGTGGTTACCCGACTCGTCCGTGTAAAGCTCGAACTTCCCGGCCATGGAAATGCGCACCTCTCGCTCGGATGGCCCCCCGGCAGCCAACGTAGGGTCAACTTCCTTCCCCCGCCTCCCGGCTGTGCCGTTCGAGTGCCCGGCCGGACCGGCGGCACGGCCGACGGCGGACGCGGTCTTCCGACGGACGGCGTGACGGTTCGGAGGGTGGGGCGACCGGTGGCCGTGTCATATTCTTGGGTCCATGTCGAATCCCGACGGGTTGCTCGTCGACATCGCCGCGATGGTCGAGTCCGAGCACAACAATCAGATGTCCCTGACCGTGGTGGTCCCCGGGGCGGTGATCACCGGCAGGCTCGCGCCGGTGACACTGTGGTGGGAACGGGTGGCGGAGGTCCTCCAGGCTTCGGAGCACCTGAAGCCGTTCGCCGCTCTTTTCGCGTCGCCCCCCGAAAGCCGCACGGTGCCGCCCACCCACCTGCATTTCCACCGGGCGAAGATCCTGCAAGGAGACTTCGGACTGCCGCACACCGGCGGCATGTACCGCATCGCCATCGACGACGTCAGCAGTTGGACGGTCGGGGACCTCAGCTACTCCGACTCCTGACGACCGGGGCGGCCGTGCCCGGCACACCGCCGGGCACGGGCGCGCCGGACGGCCCGGTGGCGCCCGTTCGCGGGCGCGGAGCAGTGCGCGTTGCCCCTCCCGGAACGGGGCAACGGCCTCTCAGCGGCTGCCGGTCCCGTCGGCGCCGGGGGCGCCGGACAGGCACCGCGTCGTCTGCGGGCGGACGGTGCTGGTGGACCGGCGGTCGACGATGCTGAGCGGACCCAGCCCGCCCACCAGGGACAGGACGCGTGCGGTGGTCGGCGAGCCGGGGGAGCCGGGGACCGGTTCGAGAACGGTCAGGGTGGAGACGTCCGTCAGGAGTTCGGGGGTCAGCACGCCCACCCTGCCGACCCGGACGGTGCGGCCGGCGGGGAGCCACGGAGGCAGCGCCGCCCCGGGAGCGCCGAGCAGCATCACCAGGTCGCTCTGCCGGGCCGCCGACTCGACGGCGTCGCGCTGGTCCGACGCCCGGTAGCACCACTGGTCGGGATGCTGTCCGCGCAGTGCGGGGAACCGTCGGCGGAGCACGGCGACGATCTCGCGCAGCTCTTGCACCGGAGTGCAGGGCACGGCGACGAAGGAGGTCCTCTTCGGGTTCGCCGGTGCGACCAGCTCGGCCTGCTCCGGCGACCTCACCGTCAGCGTCTCGGGACGGCCCGGCACCACCGCTTCGGGCGGCAGGGCGCCGAGGGCGCCGAGGGTGCCGAAGGCGCCGGATCCTGAGCCGACGAGGAGGAGCGACTCGCCCTGGCCGAGGTGGAGTGCGGCCGTCCGCCGGGCCTCGCCCACGGCCGGGCAGGGCTCACGGTGGGCGGCAGGCGTGTTCTCCGGAACGGGGTCCGGTGACCGGCGGGGGCCGGGCGCCGTGAGGTGACTGCGGGCGGAGGGGCACGCGGTGGCAGGGGCGGGCAGAAGAATCCGGCGGGTGCGCAGCGCGGCAGTGAAGGTCTGCACCGCGAGGCGGGCGGCCGAGACATGGCGGGCCGGCGCCACCAGGGCCACACCCACCGCGTTCCCGTCCTGGTCGAGGTAGGTGGTCGCCAGCATGCCGGGACGTCCGTTCTGATGGGCAGCGGGTTCGCCCGCGCCCGGAGGACGGACCGCCCCGCTCGCGTGGGCGATCCCCCGGGCGGCCAACCACGCCGCCAGCAGCGGAGCGGCCGGAAGCCGCACGGTCCCGCGCTGCGGATGCTCGAACGAGGTCACCACCGTGACCCTGTCCTGCGGAGCAGCCGCTGCGCGGAAGAACTCCGTCATGGTCGACCGATGCACGTGTGGTCATCCTTCTGCGTTTCGAGGTCCGGGCAGGGAGCGCCCGGCACACTGCCCGGTATTCGGCAGTGCGCCCCCTCGGGATGGGGAGCCTCGGGGGCGCGCGGTCGCACCCGGCGGGCGTGCGGGGCTCACGGGCGTGGTGAACACGCGCCCCCGAGGCCCCGGCGGCGGAGCGTGCGCACGGTGGGCGGCGTTCACTCGGGCGCCCCGGTCCGCTCGGCGAGCCGCAGCGCCTCCTCCAGCAGGGCCTCCACGATGCGTGACTCGGGTACGGTGCGCACGATCTCCCCCTTGACGAAGATCTGCCCCTTGCCGTTGCCCGAGGAGACGCCGAGGTCGGCCTCGCGGGATTCGCCGGGCCCGTTGACCACGCATCCCATGACGGCGACCCGGAGCGGGACCGGGAACCCCTCGAAGGCCGCCTCCACCTCGCGGCTGAGGCGGTGGATGTCGACCTGGAGCCGGCCGCAGCCCGGGCAGGAGACGATCTCCAGCTTGCGCGGGCGGAGCCCCAGGGACTGCAGGATGTGGTTCCCGGCCTTGACCTGCTCCACGGGCGGGGCGGAGGTGGAGACCCGGATGGTGTCGCCGATGCCCTCGTGGAGCAGGATGCCGAAGGCGACGGCGGACTTGACGGCGCCCTGCAGTTCGGGGCCGGCCTCGGTCACGCCGAGGTGGAGCGGATAGTCGCAGGCTTCGGCGAGCAGCCGGTAGGCGGCGATCGTGGTGAGCGGGTCGTGGTGCTTGACGGCGATCTTGAGGTCGCGGAAGCCGTGCTCCTCGAAGAGCGAGGACTCCCACAGGGCGGACTCGACCAGCGCCTCCGGCGTCGCCTTCCCGTACTTGGCGAGCAGCCGGTTGTCGAGCGAGCCGGCGTTGACCCCGATCCGGATCGGCACGCCCGCGGCGGCGGCCGCCCGGGCGATCTCCTTGACCTTGTCGTCGAAGGCCTTGATGTTGCCGGGGTTGACCCGGACCGCGGCGCAGCCGGCGTCGATGGCGGCGAAGACGTAGCGGGGTTGGAAGTGGATGTCGGCGATGACCGGGATGGGGGACTTGCGGACGATGGCCGGCAGGGCCCGGGCGTCGTCCTGGGAGGGGACGGCGACGCGGACGATGTCGCAGCCGGCGGCGGTGATCGCGGCGATCTGCTGGAGGGTGGCGTCGACGTCGGCGGTGACGGTGGTGGTCATGGTCTGCACCGAGACGGGCGCGTCGCCCCCGACGGGTACGGTGCCGACCTGGATCTGCCGGGAGGCGCGGCGCTTGGGGAGCGGAGCCTGGAGGCTGAGCATCGTCTCTCCGAAGGTAGGAGGTGAGGGCGCGTCAGGTGAACGGGTGGGCGGGGTCGGCCCGGGCGCGGAGCACGGCGTGGACGATCTGCTCGGCGCTCAGCCCGGCCGCGGTCAGCAGCTCCGGCCGGGAGCCGTGCGGCAGGAAGCGGCCGGGCAGGCCGAGGGAGGTCACGGGCACCCGGCAGCCGCGGTCGGCGAGCGCGCGGGCGACGGCGTCCCCCACCCCGCCACTGCGGACGTTGTCCTCCACGGTGACCACCAGGCGGTGCCCGGCGGCCAGGTCGAGCAGTTCGGCCGGGACGGGCAGCACCCACCGCGGGTCCACCACCGTGGCGCCGGTTCCGGTGGAGGCGAGGTGGCGCCCCGCCTCCAGGCATGCGGCGGCGAGCGGGCCGACCGCCACCAGCAGCACCTCCGGGGTGTCCGGGCGCAGCAGCACGTCGACGGGTCCGAGGTGCCGCACGGCCGGGATGTCCGCCCCGGCGGCGGCCTTGGGGAAGCGCAGGGCGGTGGGGTGCTCCTGGTCCTCGACGGCCTCGGTGAGCAGGGTGCGCAGGGAGGACGGGTCACGGGGGACGGCGAGGCGCAGGCCGGGGACGGAGGCGAGCAGCGGAACGTCCCACATTCCGTGGTGGCTGGCCCCGTCGGGGCCGGTGATCCCGGCCCGGTCGAGCACGAAGGTGACGGGCAGCCGGTGCAGGGCGACGTCCATCAGGACCTGGTCGTAGGCGCGGTTGAGGAAGGTGGAGTAGACGGCGACCAGGGGCCGGGCGCCGGCGGTGGCCAGGCCGGCCGCGCTGGCCACGGCGTGCTGCTCGGCGATGCCGACGTCGTGGAAGCGCTCGGGGAAGCGTTCGGCGAAGCGGGACAGCCCGGTCGGGCCGGGCATCGCCGCTGTGATGGCGACCAGGTCGTCGTAGTGGCCGCCCAGTTCGGTCACGTGCTCGGAGAACACGTCGGTCCAGGTGGGCGGGGGCGGGCCGGACGCGGGACGGCCGGTGAGCGGGTCGAGGACGCCGACGGCGTGCATCTTCTCGTCCCGGTCGGCCGGCGCGGGCGGGTAGCCGCGGCCCTTGTCGGTGACGACGTGGACCACCACCGGCCGGGCCATCTCCCTGGCCCGGCGCAGCGTCGGTTCGAGTACGGCGAGGTCGTGGCCGTCGACGGGGCCGAGGTAGGCCAGGCCCAGTTGCTCGAACAGGTTGCCCCGTGCCCTGCCGTCCCGCAGCGCGGCCAGGTGGGCGGCGAGCGCGCCGGCGGTCGGGGCGTAGGAGCGGGTGTTGTCGTTGAGGACGACCACCACCGGCCGCTCGGGGGCGGCGCCGAGGTTGTTCAGCGCCTCCAGGGCGAGGCCGCCGGTGAGCGCGCCGTCGCCGACCACCGCGACGACCGCCCGGCCGTGCTCCCCGGTCAGGGCGCGGGCCTTGGCGATCCCGTCGGCGTAGGAGAGGGCGGTGGAGGCGTGGCTGTTCTCGATCATGTCGTGCGCGGACTCGGTCCGGCTCGGGTGGCCGGAGAGCCCTCCCGGCCGGCGCAGGGCGTCGAACTCGTGCTGGCGGCCGGTCAGCATCTTGTGCACGTAGGTCTGGTGGCCGGTGTCGAAGAGCAGGGTGTCGTGCGGCGACTCGAAGACCCGGTGCAGTGCGATGGTCAGCTCGACCACGCCGAGGTTGGGTCCGAGGTGGCCGCCCGCAGCGGTGACCTTCTCGATCAGCAGGGTGCGGATCTGCTCGGCCAGCAGTGCCAGGGCGCCGACCGGGAGGGCCCTCAGGTGTCCGGGGCCCGCCAGGTCCCCGAGCGGGCCGGGCACCGCCCGGTCGTCGGTGCCGGCGAGGACGGTGGGGACGGTGGGGACAGTGGGGACGGTGAGGACGGTGGGGGCGGTCATGCCCGGCCCCTCACCGGTGCGGGCGGCTGGAAGGCGACGTCCTCCACGGTGGTGGTCAACTCCTCGACGGTGACCGGGCCGTGGGCGCCGAGCGCCTCGACGACCTCGGTGACCAGGTCGGGCGGGGCGGAGGCGCCCGCCGACAGGCCGATCACCCGGACGCCGACCAGCCAGGCCGGGTCGATCCCCGAGGCGTCCTCGACCAGGTGGGCCGCGGTGCCGCCGCGGCGGACCACTTCCACCATCCGGACCGAGTTGGAGGAGTTGGCGGAGCCCACCACCAGCACCAGGTCGGCGCGGTGCGCGACCGCCTGGACGGCGAGCTGGCGGTTGGTCGTGGCGTAGCAGATGTCGTCCCCCGACGGACCCTGGAGCAGCGGGAAGCGCTCGCGCAGGGCCCCGACCACGTCGGCGGTCTCGTCCAGGGCCAGCGTGGTCTGGGTGAGGTAGGACACCCGGCCCGGATCGGGCACCTCCAAGCCGGCTGCCTGTTCAGGGGTTTCGATCAGCAGCATGCTCCCGGGCGCCTCGCCGAGGGTGCCTTCCACCTCCTCGTGGCCGGCGTGCCCGATCAGCACCACGGTGTCGCCCCGGGCGGTGAAACGGCGGGCCTCGGAGTGCACCTTGGTGACCAGCGGACAGGTGGCGTCCACCACGGTCAGGCGACGCTCCCGGGCCTGCTCGCGGACCTGCGGTGAGACGCCGTGCGCGGAGAACACCACGGTGGAGCCCTCGGGGACGGCGTCCAGCTCCTCCACGAAGACCGCGCCCCGGGCTGCCAGGCCGGCCACCACGTGGGTGTTGTGGACGATCTGCTTGCGGACGTACACCGGGGCCTCGCGGCCGGGGGCGTCCAGCAGCCGCTCCACGGCGTCGATGGCCCGCTCGACCCCGGCGCAGAAGGACCGCGGAGCGGCCAGCAGCACGGTGCGGGAGGGCAGTTCGTCGGTCGGGTGGACGCTCACAGCTTCCTCCGGGTGATCAGGGCGGACAGGGCACGCAGGTCGGTGGCGTCACCGCCGGACGGCAGCGAGCGGTCCAGCACGTCCAGGGCGGCGAGCAGGTGGGCCTCGGCCTGCCCGCGGGCCCAGCGCCGGCCGCCGGCGAGCTCCAGCAGCTCGGTGGCCCGGGTCACCTCGGCGGTGGTCAGGCAGCGGTCGACCGAGTAGAGGGCGCGGAGCCGGCGCGCCGGCTCGGTCCCCGTCTCCAGCACCGCGACCACCGGCAGCGACATCTTCCGGACGCGCAGGTCGGCGCCGACCGGCTTGCCGGTCACCGCCGGATCGCCCCAGATGCCCAGCAGGTCGTCCACCAGCTGGAAGGCCAGGCCCAGGCGGCGGCCGAACGCGTCCATCGCGCCCACCTGCCCGCCGGAGGCGTCGACGGCCAGCGCGCCCAGGGCGCAGGCGGCGCCGAGCAGTGCGCCGGTCTTGGCCTCGGCCATCTCCAGGCATTCGGCGAGGCCGACGTCGGCGCGGTGCTCGAAGGAGCAGTCCAGGTGCTGCCCTTCGCACAGCTGGGCGACCGCCGTGCCGAGCCGGCGAACCGACTCGCCGAGGGTGGGGCGGTCGTGCCGGACGAGCACCCGGGAGGTCATGGCGAGCATGGCGTCACCGGCCATGATCGCGTCCGGGACGCCGAACGCCTTCCAGGCGGTGGGGCGGTGACGCCTGGTCTCGTCCCGGTCCACCACGTCGTCGTGCACCAGGGAAAAGTTGTGGGCCAGCTCCACCGCCGCCCCGGCGGGCACCGCGTCCTCGGCCCGACCGCCCGCCGCCCGGGCGGCCGCGAGTGCCAGCGCCGGGCGCAGGGCCTTGCCGGCGCCGACCGGCGGTCCGGTGCCGTCGGCGTCCCACCAGCCCAGCTGGTAGCCGCAGATGAGCCGCATCCGGGGCGGCAGGTCCTGGAGGCAGGCCCGGAGCAGTCCGTCGGTCCGGCCGCGGGCCTGCTCCAGCAGCAGGCCGGTCCGCTGTTCGTGGTGATCGGTCGCCCTCGCGCCCATGTGCCGCCTCGCCTCCTCGTGGACCGCCCGCGCCGTTTTCCGGGGCTCTTGCAGCGACGGCTGACGGGCCGTCACAGTGTTCATTGCGCACTTGTTCCCGGCGGCACGGAACTGCCCCGCGCACCGCGGGTGTTGAAAGCCGCCGGCTGTTGAATTCGATCAGGGGGTGCCGTGAAAAATCCTCGGGTGCCGAACATGAAACTCCGTGCCCTGCTCGACGAGGCCCGGTGGACCGGCCCGGAATTCGCCCGGGCCGTCAACGCCGAAGCCCTGGAAAGCGCCCTGGTGACCCACTACGACCGCACGAACGTGGCGCACTGGCTGGCCGGCTCCAGGCCGCGCGGGCAGACCGGCCGGTTCCTCTGCCGCGCGTTGTCCCGACGCCTCGGACGGGAGGTCCGGCCCGAACACGTCGGCCTGGCCGAGCCGTCACCCGACCCCGCCACCGAGCACACCCGCGTCCGGGTGGACGAGCGACTGCGCGAGTTGGGCAAGGAGGAGAAGCTCGCGGGCCGGGACCCGCGGCGTCTTCCCTACGTCCCGGTGCCCGCCCTCCCCGATCCCGAACGGTGGCCGGGGCCCGTGCGGGGCGGCGGACGCATCGGCCTCGACCACGTGCGGTCGGCCGAGTCGATGGTCGACCTCTTCGCCCACGCCGACGCGGCCTTCGGGGGAGGAAGGGTGCGCTCGGCCCTCGCGTCGTACCTGTCCGTGAATATCGCCGAATACCTCACCTGCTCGTCCTCCCCGCACGCCGCCCGACGATTGCTGCAGGCCGCCGGGGACCTCGCCTATCTGGCCGGATTCATGGCGTTCGACGAAAACCTGCACGGCGTCGCGCAGGCGTACTTCCGGATCGCGGTGCGGCTTTCCGCGGAATCCGGCGACCCGGTCCGCCACGCGATCGCGGTGCGTCAGATGAGCATGCAGGCGCACCAGTTGAAAAACCCCCGGCTCGCCCTGCTGTTCGCGGAGGAAGCCGCCAGGAACCTCTCCGGCCTGCCGGCCGAGACGGCGGCTTTCGTCCTCGGCCAGGAAGCCCTCGCGCTCGCCGCGACGGGGGAGCGGCGGCGGGCGCTGGAGACCCTGGGACGGGCCGAGCGGCTGCTGGAAGCCGCCGACGGAGGGGGCTCCCAGCTCGGGGGGTACCACCTGGCCGCGTTCACCCACCAGCAGGCGGAGGTGCTCGCCGCGGTCGGCGACCTGCCCGCGGCCTGCGGGGCGCTGGCGGCCTCACTGCGCCTGCGCCCCTCCCAGGAGCGCCGGGCGAGGATGCTCACCACCGCCCGGCTCGCCGGGCTCCAGCTCGCCCGAGGGCGGCTGGAGCCGGCGTGCTCGACCTGGGACGGGTTCCTGGACGACTACCCCCAGGTGTCCTCGGCCCGCGGTGACGCCGCCCTCCGGGAACTGCGCCGCTCGCTGCGGACCTACCGGCGCGAGCCCGCCGCCCGCCGCCTGCTCGCCCGGGCCGGGCGCCTGTGCGCGGCCGACGCCTGACGGCGGGGCGCCCGCCCCCGCGCAGGGTCAGACGCGGTCGGCGGCGATCAGCAGGTACTGGAAACTGCCGTCCTTGTAGGAGCTGAGGAACGCCTCCTCGATGCCGGTGGTGACCGAGGAGTGGGTGCGCAGTTCCCAGTACGGGACGGTGGCCGGGGTGAGGTTCTCCACGTGCACCGGGACGAGGCGGTTGGCGGCCATCGCCGCGAAGTACTCGGAGCGGGCGTGGATGTTGCACTCGTAGTGCGCGTTGATGGTGGAGACCGCCTTGGACGGCTGCCCGTACACGTCGTTGTAGCAGCCGGTGACGGTCACGTAGCGGCCGCCGCGGGCGAGGAGCCGGGAGTGGGCGGCGAACAGGTCCTTCAGGTCGACGTACATGGTCGACTCGTTGTTCCAGACCGCCTGGTAGGCGCCGGGGTCGAAGCCGGTCTCCAGCATGTTCCCCACGTGGTAGGCGACCTTGTCGTCGATGCCCAGCTCGCGGGCCCGGCGGTTGGCGAAGTCGACCTGCTTGGAGGAGAGCGAGATGCCGTCGGCGTGGCAGCCGAAGGCCTGGTGGGCCAGGACCGAGGTGCCGCCGCGGCCGCAGCCGGCGTCCAGGATCCGCTGCTGGGGCCTGACCGCGCCGAGGTGCTTGATGAGCAGGTGGGCCTGGGCGGTCTCCAGGCGGTGCATCTCGTTGATGATCGCCTGGTCCCGGTCGGGCTCCGCCGCCTCCAGGACCGACCAGTCGACGTCCCCGACGCCGTAGTGGTGGTGGTAGAGGCCGTCGACGTCGCCCAGACGCAGGTTGACGGGACGTTCCTCGGCGTTCCAGTAGTCGGCGATGTCCTGCTGGTAGCGACTGTGGGAGGCAACGGTGCTCATGGGGCGTTCCCTTCAGCTCCAGAAGTCGGGGAGGGTGTAGCGGCCGGTGTTGGTCCGGTGCCAGTGGTGGTTGCCGAGCACCCAGGCGGTGAGGCCGCCCAGGAACCGGTCGAGCGAGTGGTGGCGGCCGCGCAGGCGGCCCGCGGCGTCCTCGAAGGCGCGCATGAGGTCGTTGTGCACCTGCACCGCCCCGAGGTAGGCGCCGCGGTGGTCGCCGGTCCCGGCCGCCAGGACGATCGGCAGGTTGAGGTGCGGGTGCCGCATGTCCAGCTCTTTGGTGTAGGAGTAGAGGTCGTTGACGATGGTGGTGGCGTTGCAGGCCAGCGCCACGGCCTCCTGGACCTCGGGGAGGGCGTAGAGCTCGGCGGCCAGTTCGTAGCCGGCGACGGCGTCGGTGATCGTCAGGCAGGGGCGGAAGTTGTTGAACTGGCGCATGGTCAGGTACTCCCACGCCGCGGGGACCCGCCCGTCGAGCTTCCAGGTCGCCTCGGCCAGGTAACCCAGGTGCAGGCGGGCCATGTCGTGCCGGAACCGGTCCGCCTGGGCGGGGGTGGCGATCGCCTCGAAGTCCCGCACGGCGGTGCGGTAGCTGCGCAGCGCCTCGTCGCCCTGGACGCCCCGCTCCCAGTCGCCCTGGTACGGGCCGGTCAGGTGGGCCGGGTCCAGGGCGGACTGGGCGATCACCAGTCGCGCTCCCAGACCCTCCGGGGAACCGCCGAAGTCCTCGACGTAGCAGTCGTCGACGACGTTCTCGGCGGCCAGCAGCTCCGCCGCGGCCATCAGGTGGTCGATGCTCGCGTGGTCCGGGTACTGCAACGCCACCGCCCGGCCGACCGCGAACCCGATCAGTCCCTCCTGCCACTGCGGCGGGCAGACGTCCTCCTTCCTCACCCACGCCGCGATCCGGGCGTCCACTTCGGCCACCAGGGCGGCGTCGGGTTCGGCGACGGGCGGGCAGTAGAGCCCGGGGATCGGGTCCCCGGGGCGTGGCACTGTCACCTGGACTCCTCGAGCGTGCTGCGTGTCGCGACGACACCGGCCACCGGCATCGCCCCGGACGAGCCGCGAGCGGGGCGAGCCGCGAGAAGGGGGTGCCGTGCCTGAGCCGACGGAGAGGGCGACCGGGTCCTTCGGCTTCTTCGGAGAGCGGGCCGCCGTGCATCCAGTACCTCACCCCGCGCCGGGTCCCGGCCCCGCGGAACGACCGACGAATCGTTGAAAGTACGCGGTCGTTGAACCCCCGCCCCCTTCTCCGCGGCCCCGCGAGGGGGCTCCCGGCCTCCGGTCCGGCACGACCGCACACCCGGCCGGGTCAGCCGCCGGGGCGCAGGGCCGGGACGGGGTGCGGGCGGCTGTCGGGGCCGATCGCGACGAAGACCAGCCGGGCCGTGGCGACGTCGGTGACCGGGCCGGTGAGGTTCCAGCGTTCCGAGGTCACGGCCACCGAGACGTGCATGGAGGTGCGGCCGGCGCGTTCGACCCGGGCGTGGACGGTGAGCAGGTCGCCGGCCCGGACGGGGGCGAGGAAGGACATCCCCTCGACGGAGGCGGTGACCGCGGGGACGCCCGCGTGGCGGCCGGCGGCCGCGGCGGCCGCGTCGTCGATCAGCTTCATCACCACGCCGCCGTGCACCGTCCCGTAGAGGTTGGTGTCGTGCTCGCTCATGATGTGGGCGAGCGTGACGGCGGACTCGGCCGAGGTGCGGGCGGGGGCGGGAGTGGTCGTCATCGGACGGTCCCCCCGGGTCGGGCGGCGTGCTCCACGGAACTCTCCTTCGCGAGTTCACGGACCCGGGTGCGCGGACGGGAACGGCCGGGCCGGCGCGGCCCGTCGTCGCCGTCGCCCGCCCTCGGGGTCGCGGTGAGACCGCGGACCACCGCGGTCCGCGGGCAGCGGCAGGTCTTCGGACTCGCGGGCACGGCCCCCTCGAAGGGGGCCACCTACTGGCCGTCGCTTCCCGGGGCCGGGCCCCAGTGCCTGTGACGGCGGTCGTTCCCGCTCACCGCTGCGGGGCAGTCCCGGATTCCCACCGGGTTCCCTCTTACGACGCGTCCGCCCGGAACGGGCGGGGCGAACCAGCTGCAATCGCCACTTTACGTGCACCCCGGCACTCCCCGGCGCGCGGGGTGTGCCGGGTCCCGGCAGGCCGGGACGGTCTACCGGGGTGCGGCGGAGAAGCGCACCGGCGCCTCGAAGGCGGCGCGGCGGGCGGCGCGGCGGAAGACGGCGAGCACGGCCGGGCCCGCGATCAGGACGGCCAGGCCGGTGGTGACGGCCCGTCCGGTGTCCCAGCCGAGCGAGGTGGCCAGGTCGAACAGCAGGTAGCGGTGCCACTGCTCGGTGAACGGCAGGCCGGGCAGGTAGGCGATCGAGCTGTGCGGGTCGAGCGAGAACGGCCAGAACGACAGGTTGAGCAGGAAGCCGAACAGGTAGCCGGACAGCGCCCCGTACCCGGCCAGCATCAGCACCTCGGCCCGGCCGCCCAGCCGGGGCAGCAGGCCCGCGACCAGGCCGACGAACGCGCAGCCGAACATCTGGTACGGCATCCACGGGCCGACGCCGCCGGTCAGCAGCGCGGACGCGAACAGGGAGGTGCAGCCGAGGGTGAAGCCGAAGCCGGGGCCGAAGACCCGGCCGGCCAGGACGAGCAGGAAGAAGACGGTCTCCACCCCGGCCGTCCCGGCCCCGAGCGGGCGCAGGCCGGCGTTGACGGCCGAGAGCACGCCCAGCATGGCCAGCGCCTTCGCGTCGATGCCGCCCGAGGCGATCTCCGAGACCACCACCGCCAGGATCAGCACCAGCAGCGCGCCGAAGATCAGCGGCGGCGCGTACGCGGACCCGAACCGGCCCGGCGCCACGACGAACGGCCAGGTGAAGGCGGTCAGCCCGGCGAACGCGGCGCACGCGATCACGGCCCGGGCCCTCGGCGGGACGCGGACGGCCCGGGCGTCGGCGGTCATCGGCCGGCCTCCGGTTCCGGCGCGTGGGCCGGTCCGGCGAGGGCGGCGGCGACCTGGCCGACCGTCAGCCAGGGCAGCGGGGCGAGGACCTTGGCGGTCTGCGGGGCGAACACCGGCGAGGCGGTGATCACGGCCGGGGTCGGGCCGTCCGCGACGACCTCGCCCTCGGCCAGCACCACCACCCGGTCCGCGGCGGCGGCCGCGAACTCGACGTCGTGGGTGGCCACGACCACGGCCCGGCCCTCCGCGGCCAGCCGGTCGACGATCCCGGTCAGAGCCTCCTTGGCGGGGTAGTCCAGGCCCCGGGTGGGCTCGTCCAGCAGGACGACGGGCGGGGCGGCGGCGAGCTGGACGGCCAGCACGAGGGCCAGCTGCTGGCCCTCCGACAGGTCGCGCGGGTGCAGCCGCCCCGGGATGCCGGGGGCGAGGACGTCGAGCAGGACGCGGGCGCCGCGCCCCGGAGCGGGGTCCGACTCCCGGTCGGCCTGGGCGAGTTCGGCGTCCACGGTGGCCAGGTAGAGCAGGTCGGACGGGGTCTGCGGGACCAGCCCGACCAGCCGCCGCGCCTCCGCGGCCGACACCCGCTTCGGGTCCCGCCCGCCCACCAGCACGCTGCCGCCCTGCCGGGCGCCCGAGCCCTGCAACGCCCACAGCAGCGAGGACTTCCCGGACCCGTTGCGCCCCATCAGCGCGGTCACCTGGCCCGCCCGCAGGTCGAGCGACACCTCCCGGACGGCGACCTGCCGCCCGTGCCGGACCACGACCCGCTCCGCGCGCAGCAGTCGTTCGCTCCGGCCGCGGGAGGCGCGCACCGGCGGCGCCGGACGCGCGGCCAGGCGTGTGCGCAGCGGCCCGGCGGCCCGGCGGGCGTCGCGCACCGACAGCGGCAGCGGCCGCCACCCGGCCAGCCGGCCCAGCTCGACCACCGGCGGCGCGATCGCGGTGGCGGCGAACAGCTCGGCGGGCGGCCCGTACCGGACGGTGCCGTCACCGGGCAGGTACGCGACGCTGTCCGCGTACTGCACCACCCGCTCCAGCCGGTGCTCGGCCAGCAGCACGGTCACGCCCAGGTCGTGCACCAGCCGGGTGACGGCGGCCAGCACCTCCTCGGCTGCCGTCGGGTCGAGCGCGGAGGTCGGCTCGTCCAGCACCAGGACGCGCGGGTGCGCGGTCAGCACCGAGCCGATCGCCACCCGCTGCTGCTGGCCGCCGGACAGCTCGTGCAGCGCCCGGTGCCGCAGGTCGGCCAGGCCCAGCAGGTCGAGGGTCTCCTCGACGCGCTTGCGCATCACCTCCGGCGGGACGGCCAACTGCTCCATCGCGTAGGCGAGTTCCTCCTCCACCGTGTCGGTGGTGAACCCGGCGAGCGGGTCCTGCCCCACCACGCCCACCACGTCGGCCAGTTCGCGCGGCGGATGGTGCGCGGTGTCCCGGCCGTCGACCGTGACCCGGCCGTGCAGGGTGCCGCCGGTGAAGTGCGGCACCAGGCCGTTCACCGCGCCCAGCAGCGTCGACTTGCCGGCGCCGGTCCGGCCCACCACCAGGCACAACTCGCCCTCCGGGATCGTCAGTCCGACATCCCGCAGGACCGGCTCGGACGCGCCGTGGTACACCACGGAGACCTGGTCGAAACGGATCACTCGGACACCTCGGAGAGTTCGCGGTCAAGGCGGGGGCGCGGGGACGGCACGGACGCCGCCACCGGAGGGCGGCCCGGCGGCGGGGCCAGCACGCCCGCCGCCCCCGCCAGCAGCAGGGCCAGTGCCGGGACGAGCGGCAGGGACGGCCAACCCAGCGGGTACAGCGAGGGGTTGAGGGCCGTCGCGTCGTAGCCCACCGACCCGCACAGCAGGACGGCGGCGGCGAGGCCGCAGCCCGCCACCCCCCACTCGGCGCCCCGCCACGGGTCCGGCCGGTAGGTGGTGCGCCGCACCCGGCGCCCGCCCAGCGCCAGGCCCGCCACGCACAGCGCCGACCCGGCCGCCAGCGCGGGCAGGCCCAGCCAGGCCGGGGCCGTCCCGTCCAGCAGCCCGTACAGGCCGGTGCACAGGCCCGCCATGCCCGCCAGCAGCAGGACGCCGGTCAGCCTGCGGGAGGCCCCGGTCGCGGCGCCGGACCGGCCGTAGCCGCGCGAGTCCATCGCCGCCGCCAGGTGCAGCGAACGGTCCAGCGCGTCGCTCAGCACCGGCACCACGATCCCGCGCAGCGCGTGCAGGCCCTTCGCCCGACCGGCCCGCAACCTCCGGGCCCGGCCGACCCGTTGGACGCTCGCCACCAGCTGCGGGGCGACGCTCAGCGCCACCGTCACCGCCACCCCCAGCTCGTACAGCGCCCCCGGCAGCACCCGCAGCGCCCGCTTCGGGTTGGCCAGCGTGTTGGCCGCGCCGACGCAGCACATCAGACAGGCCAGCCGCAGCCCGTCCACCGCCGAGGACAGCACCGCCTCCAGCGACACCGGCCCGCCGATCGAGATCCCCGCGTACCAGGCGGGCGTCGGCAGGTGCGGCAGGGTCAGCAGCACGTGGTCGTCCGGCGTCACCCCGGTGGCGAACACGCACCGGAACAGCACCCGGACCGCCACGATCGTCAACGCCAGCCACAGGTAGTACGTGAAGCCGCGCGCCCACGGGGCCTCGGTGCGCCGCGCGGTCACCACGAAGCCCAGCACCGCCAGGACCAGCAGGAGCAGCAGCGGGTTGGTGGTCCGGGACGCCGCCGTGCCCACCGCCAGCGCCCACGCCCACCAGGCCAGCGGATGCAGGTCGCGCGGGACGCGCCGGTCGCCGCTCACTCGCGGTCCGCCCGGTGGCGGCGGCGCACCGCCACCACCGCCGTCGCGGTGCCCAGCGCGGCCACCAGCACCACGCCCGTCACCACCGGGGCGATCGAACCGGAGGAGGAGCGCGGGGCGTCCGCGAGCGGCGCGGCGTCCACCGAGGCGGAGGAGGAGCCGCTCGCGGCGGGGGACGGGGCGTCGGACGGGGACGCCTCCGGCCCCGGGGTGTCGGAAGCGGCGGCCGGGGCGCTGTCCGACGGCTCCGGAGCGGTTCCGGCGGGCGGCGGATCACTCGAACTCCCGCCGCCGGTGGTGCCGTTGCCCGTCCGGGGCGTCGGAGCGGAGGGCCTTCCGCCTCCGCCCGTGCTCCCGGCGGTGCCGCCCCCGCCAGTGCCGCCACCGGACGAACCGCCCGTGCCGCCTCCGTTCGTGCCGCCGGAACTCGACCTGTCCGCATCGGAGTCGAGGGCGCGCACCGAGTCCGGCGAGAAGGACGGGCCGCCCCGGGAGCCGCCGATGTCGGTCTCGCCGAACACCCAGGCGTCGACGCTCCCCGGCAGCGGGTGGTAGCTCATCGCGCCCAACCGGCTGTAGGACCAGGTGTGCTGGCCCGGATCGGCGTGCCAGTACGACCAGTAGGTGGTGGCCGGCGGGGTCAGCACGCACTTCTCCTGCTCGGGCGGCGGGAACTGCTTGCCGCCCTGGTAGCCGCTGTACCCGATCCGGCAGATGAAGCCGGGGCCGTCGTGCTGGGTGCCGGTGGTCTTCCAGCCGCCCTGGTTGAGGAGTTGGTAGCCGGTGGTGGGCGTGCTGCCGCAGGCGCGCAGCACCGGTCCGCCCCAGCGGCCGAAGTCGATCGCCAGTACCACGTTCCGGCTGGTCGTGCACTGGTCCATCGGGAGCGCCTCCGCGTGCGCGGACGACGGGGCGAGGCCGCCGAGCGCCACCGCGAGGACCGCCCCCGCCGCCGCGCCCAGCCGGGCCGGACGGGCGAGCCGCCCGCTCACCGCTCGCCCCCGTCGGCCTTCGTCCGCCGCCGGACGGCGACCAGCACCGCACCGCCGGCCACGGTCAACAGCACGCCGGGAAGGACGAGTTCGAGGGCGTCGGTGCCGGTGGACGCCAGCCCGCCCGCGGAGGGGCCGCTGCCCGTGCCGGGGGAGTCGCCCTGCGAGGGCGTGGACGCGGACGGCGACGGGGAGTCCGACGGGGACGGGGAGCCGGAAGCGGACGGCGGCGCGGACGGGGAGTCCGACGGGGATGCGGACGGGGACGGGGATGCGGAGCCGGATGCGGACGGGGAGCCGGATGCGGACGGGGACGGGGAGCCGGAAGCGGACGGCGACGGCGAGGGCGAGGGCGAGCCGCTGGGCTCCGGGGTGCCGGTGCCCCCGTCCAACCGGTGGCTGAGCGTGCCGAAGGAGCGGCCGGTCACCCCGCCCGCGGCCTGGGCGGCGGCGCGCACGTCGGAGGTGCGCGGGCCGTCGGCGGCGACGGCGAATCCGCCGTCCGGGTTCTGCTGCCCGGCCAGGAACTCGGCGGCCCGGGCGATCCGGGCCGCGTACGTGCCCTGGCGCAGGCTCAGGCACTGGACGGCGAGGGCGGCGGAGTTGACCGAGTTGCCCGCCGAGCCGGGGAAGCCGCCGTCCGGCAGCTGCCGGTCGGCCAGCCAGCCGAGGGCCCGCTCGACGGCCTGCCTGCTCCCCTGGTCGGGCAGCAGGTCGAGGGCCATCGCCGCGATCGCGGTGGAGTCCACGTCCGGCGTGTGGGAGTCGGGGATCAGGCTGGGCCAGGAGCCGTCCGCGTTCTGCAGCCCGCGCAGGTAGGCGATCGCGGGCCCGGCCTGCTCGGCGTGCCCGGCCCGGACCTGGGCGATCACGGCCAGGGACTGGGCGAACACCGACTGCGCCCACTGGTGGTTGCCGGGCCCGTCGCAGCCCGCGTCCGCGTCCGCGTGGTCGCAGACCGTCCCGTCGAGGGCGGCGATCAGGTCGTGCCCGCCGAAGTTCCGCGGGTCGCGGCCGAGGACCTCGGCGAGCAGCGCCTCCTTGCCGATCGAGCCGCCGCCCGCCCACTCGGTGCCGATCGCCGTCCAGTCGTCGACGGACCGGTCGGAGCGGTCCTTGCCCCGCTGGTCCAGGAAGTCGGCGATCCGGCGCAGCGCCGCGTCGTCGGTGCCGGTGGCGGCCAGCGCGAACGCGGTGTCGATGGTCAGGCCGAAGTCGGCGAAGTCGGGGAAGCCCTCGTAGTAGTGGCCGTCGACCAGGCGGGCGGGGTCGGTGAGGTAGCCGCCGGCCCTGGCCAGGTCGGGGGTGCGGGCGGCCCGGGTGCTCGGGTCCGAACTCGCGGACGGGATCGGGTCGTCGCCGCAGGGCTCGGCGGCCGGGGCCGGGACCGGGGTACCGGTGGCGGTCCGGCAGAAGAGGCCCGGTCCGTCGTGCAGCAGGTCGATGCCGGTGGCGCTCGCCGGGCCCGGGCGCCCGAGCAGCAGGGTGCCGGTGGTGGCGGCCGCGACGAGCGTGGCGAGCAGGACGGCGGCCGGGCGGCGGCCGCGACCTCTGGACGGGTGCGTGCTGGTGCTGCTGTGACTGACCCTCACCGGTGACTCCCTGATCGGGTCGCGGCGGGGTGTGACGGGGCAGCGGACGGCGGACGAGCCCCCGTACCGACTGCGTCGTAGTCCGCGACGACGCATGTGGTGCTGACGAACCCTCGCGGCCAGGCATTCCGGCTCCCCCACCGGGCGGGCGGGGTCACGGTTGCGGGTCAGCGCCGGAATCGCACCGGCTTCCCCTGGCTGTCGAGGTGGAAAACCCGCTCATCAGACCATGGTGGCTGAGGGTGCGTCAACGTGGCCGCCCACCGGGCAGGCCGCACCCCGAGCAGCTCGAAGCATGCGCAACTGGTCAACACGACAAGGGAGTTGGTTGCCGGGGCGGACCATGGCGGCAGGGCGGTGTCGGGTACGTCACCTGCCGGCCGCGCGCCACCGGTGCGAGCCGCCCGCCCGATCCGGGCCGCCGCCGCCCCCGACCGCTCCGGCCGGTCCGGGCGGGCGGGCGGTGTGCCCGCCTGCCCGGACCGGTGCCGTGTCAGTCGATCCGCCGGTCCCGCAGTTCCGCGCGCAGGGTGCGGGCGGCGGCGACCAGGCTGTCGATCGAGGCCCGGGTCTCCGGCCAGCCGCGGGTCTTCAACCCGCAGTCGGGGTTGACCCACAGGCGTTCGGCCGGGATCGCCGCCAGCCCGGCCCGCAGCAGGCGCAGCGCCTCCTCGGTGCTCGGCACGCGCGGGGAGTGGATGTCCCACACGCCCGGGCCGACCTCGGCGAGGTAGCCGGCGTCGCCGAGTTCCCGGGCGATCCGCATGTGCGAGCGGGCGGCCTCCAGCGAGATCACGTCCGCGTCCAACTCCTCGATGGCGTGCAGGATGTCGCCGAACTCGGCGTAGCACATGTGGGTGTGCACCTGGGTGTCGGCGCGGACCCCGGAGGTGGTGAGCCGGAACGCGTCGGTCGCCCAGTCGAGGTACGCGGGCCACCCGGCGCGGCGCAGCGGCAGCGTCTCGCGCAGCGCGGGCTCGTCGACCTGGATCACGGCGGCGCCCGCCGCCTCCAGGTCGACGACCTCGTCGCGCAGGGCGAGCGCGACCTGCCGGGCGGTGTCGGCGAGCGGCAGGTCGTCGCGGACGAACGACCAGGCCAGCATGGTGACCGGGCCGGTCAGCATGCCCTTGACCGGGCGGTCGGTGAGGCCCTGCGCGTAGGCGAACCAGTCGACGGTCATCGGCTCCGGACGGGAGATGTCGCCCGCCAGCACCGGCGGCCGCACGTACCGGGTGCCGTAGGACTGCACCCAGCCGTGCCGGGTCGCCAGGTAGCCGGTCAGCTGCTCGGCGAAGTACTGCACCATGTCGTTGCGCTCGGGCTCGCCGTGCACCAGCACGTCCAGCCCGGCCCGCTCCTGGTACGCGACCACCTCGCGGACCTCGGCCTCCATCCGCTTGCGGTAGTCCGCCGCGTCCAGTCGTCCCGCGTTCAACTCGGCCCGGGCGGTGCGCAGTTCGCCGGTCTGTGGGAAGGAGCCGATGGTGGTGGCGGGCAGCAGCGGCAGCTGCAGCCGGGCCCGCTGCGCCGCGGCCCGGACGGCGTACTCGGCGCCCCTGCGGGTGTCGGCGTCGGTGACGGCGGCGGCCCGGGCCCGGACGGCCGGGTCGCGGGTGATCGGGGAGGCGGCGCGGGAGGCCAGGTCGGCCCGGTTGGCGGCGAGTGGGGCGGCGATCGCGGGCGAGCCCTCGCGCAGGGCCCGGGCCAGCAGCGCCGTCTCGGCGGCCTTCTGCCGGGCGAACGCCAGCCAGCGGCCGATCTGCGGGTCGACGTCCCGTTCCGCGGCGGTGTCCAGCGGCACGTGCAGCAGCGAGCAGGACGGGGCGACGTCCACCGTGCCGGCCAGGCCGAGCAGGGTGCCGAGCGTGGTCAGCGAGGCGCCCAGGTCGTTGATCCACACGTTGCGGCCGTCGACCACGCCCGCGACCAGCCGCTTGCCGGGCAGGCCGCCGACGGCCGCCAGGTCGGTCAGGTTCCCGGCCGCCGGGCCGGTGAAGTCCAGCGCCAGGCCGTCCACCGGGGCCTTGGAGAGCGTGATCAGCGCCTCGCCGAGGCGCTCGAAGTACGAGGCGACCAGCAGCTTCGGACGGTCCGTCAGCGCGCCCAGCGCGCGGTAGGCGCGGGCGGTGGCGTTCAGCTCGGCCGGGGTGCGGTCCTGGACGAGCGCGGGTTCGTCCAACTGCACCCACTCGGCGCCCGCCGCCCGCAGGTCGGCCAGCAGTTCGGCGTACACCGGCAGCAGCCGGTCCAGCAGGGTCAGCGGCTCGAAGTCGGCGGGCCCGTCGGGCGCGGGCTTGGCGAGCAGCAGGTAGGTGACCGGGCCGAGCAGCACCGGGCGGGCCCGGTAGCCCTGGCCGAGCGCCTCGCGCAGCTCGCCGACCTGCTTCGCGGAGTGCGCGGAGAACACCGTGTCCGGCCCCAACTCCGGTACGAGGTAGTGGTAGTTGGTGTCGAACCACTTGGTCATCTCCAGCGGCGGCGCCTGCTGGGTGCCGCGCGCCATCGCGAAGTAGCCGTCCAGCGGGTCGGCGTCGAACGCCGCCCGGTGCCGGGGCGGGACCGCGCCGAGCGCGACCGTGGTGTCCAGCACGTGGTCGTACAGCGAGAAGTCGCCGGTGGGGACTTCGGTGATCCCGGCGCCGGCCAGCTGCCGCCAGTTGGCGCAGCGCAGTTCGGCGGCGGTGGAGCGGAGCGCGTCGGCGGTGACGGCGCCCTTCCAGTAGCCCTCGACCGCCTTCTTCAACTCCCGGTTCCCGCCCTGGCGGGGGTATCCGTGGACGGTGGCGACGGCCGCGGCTGCGGACTTCGTGGTCAAGGGACTCTCCTTCGCGAGTCTGTCTCCTCAAGCACCCGGGACGGGGCGAGGACGCGAAGGTGCGCGGAACCGGCCGGACGCCGCAACGGCTCCGCCGGAGGTGCACGCCGACCCGCCCACGAGGTCACCGGGGGCCGGGCGCGAACGGTCGCGCCCGGGCAACGGGCAGGTCTTCGGACTCGCGGGCACACCCGGGGAGTTCGGCACTCCCGGGCACCTACTGGCCGTCGCTTCCCAGGCCCGTCCGGGCCCAGTGCGTATGACGGCGGTCGTTCCCGCTCACCGCTGCGGGGCAGTCCCGGATTCCCACCGGGTTCCCTCTTGCGACGCTCTGCCTGGCGGACAGGGCGAACCAGTTGCGCGGCCAGTGTAACGGCCTCTGCGGCCGGGGAGGTTGCGCACGGCCGCAGCGGCGCTCGCGCGGGACCCGGCGGGCGATGCATCGGCTCCGGCGAGCCGTTCGTCCGCTGGATCGGCGACCACACCGTCGTCGACATCCCGCTGCGCTACGAGGCCAGCGAGATGAAGGCGCGCGTCGCCTTCGACACCGACGAGAAGGTCGCCGGGATCTTCGCCCTGCCCCTTAGGCAGCCCGAGCCCCTGAGGCTGCCGCGGCCTGCCCGGCCGACACCACGTCAACCACCCCCACCGGAGGGACAGATGAACGGGAGCGTACCCCGCTACGACGGCGGCGGCATCCGCTGCGACGACCAGGGCCTGACGATCCGCCGCTACCACCCCTGGGCTCCAAGCGGATCCCCTACGCGGCCGTCCGGGGCGTCGAGACGCTGCCCCTGACCGGAGTCAACAAGGTCCGCAGACGGCGGGTCTGGGGCTCCGGCGACCTCCCCCACTGGTGGAACCTCGACACCCGCCGCCCCGGCAAGAGCCTCGCCCTGGTCCTCGGCCGCCAGTACGCCCCGCCATCACCCCCGACGACCCGGACACCGTCGCCCGGATTCTCGCCGACCGCACCGTCTGACGCCAAGTCGGGCCCTGGAGCCGGGACGCCCGACCCCGTCGGTCCCGCGCCCGGGAGTTGCACCGCGCTGCCGACGGGCCGTCACTCGGCTGCGCACAGCGCCTGGAGCCTCACCAGCGCCCCCTCGTCGGGGCGGGCTCCTGCCAGCGCGGCCAGCAGGGCGCGCCGCGCCGGCGGCCCGCCCTCGCCGTACACGTAGGCGGCGATCGCCCGCAGGTAGTCGACGGCGATACTGTGGTCCGCCACCGGGAGGAACCCGTGGGAGCCCATGAGGGTCTGCATGTCCCGCAGGATCCCGTTCCGGAACTCACGGCTCATCATGTCGGGGAATTCCTGCAGGATTTCGACCAGTGCGGCTTCCTCCTGCGCGGGGCGGCTCCGGCGGCCAGCCCCCGACAGGACGCGGACGACCTCGTCGAGGTCAGCCGGTGTCCAGGTCGCCGCGAGGCAGTTGGCCCGCGCCGCAACCAGCGCGGCCCGCAGGCTCAGCCGATCGGGGAACTCGGCAGCCAGCCCCCGTAGTTCGGCGACCGCGGCGGGAGTCCCACGACGGCTCAGCAGACCGGGCAGGGAATCCCGCCACTCCCGGGCCGTCATCTCGGGCGTGACCGCGTAGGCTCCCGTCGGCCGGACGTAGTGGTGCGCCGGGAAGTACCGGTTCAGCCAGTAATAGGTTTCGCGCAGTCCTGACTCGTCGGCGTGGTTCTCGATGAGGGCCCGGCTGTCGTCCTGGGAGAGCCCCAGGGCGAGGGCCCGGCCGAACGGTTCCGGCATGCTGGCCAGTTCTTCGAAAAGCGGCCATGCATCCGATGCGCTGTGGGCGAGAAGCAACTGGGCGGCGATGACGGCGATGTCGACTTCCGGGGCCGCACTGCTTTCCCCGGCCACCGCGAGTGCGTGCTCGGCGATCTCCAGCGCGAGAGGGCAACCGTCGGCGAGGAGCCGGCTGAGCAGCTTGGTCCAGCTGCGGACCAGCGCAGGTCGGCCGTCGGTGCGCTTTTCCGTGATCGCTTCCCAAAGGGCTGCTGCATCGGCTGCCCGATCGGCGCAGCAGCCAGGGACCAAGGCCGCAGACAGCAGGGCGAACAGATCTTCCACCACTGCCCTGACGGTCGGCGACCAGCATGCCTCGACCCGCTCCAGGACCCACGATTCCGATCCTGCGGAGAACTGCCTCTCGGAGAGGGTCTTGATCGCCCTGGCGAGTCCGACGGGATCATGGGTGACTGCCCTTCGGAGGAGTGCGTCCCATGTCTCGGGGGAGAGCAGAGTGCCGTTGGCGATGGCCCCCATCCATGCACCCCACCGATCGGCAGGGAGATCGTCCAACCTGTTGTCGTTCTCCAGCAGGACCAGCGAGATGAGTCCGGCCCATGCGCGCTTGTCCTCCTGGCCGAGACCCAGCCACTCCTCGGCGTGATCGTTCTCGCGCTGCAGGAAGTTCAGGGCGTACACCGGCAGTTCGGCCAGAAACTCCTCGGGTAGGACCGAGGACCCCGGCCATTCCGGGATGTCGACGGTGAAGTGGGGGACGATCAGCCCCCTGTCCGGATCGACCTGGAAGTTCCACAGGAGCATCCAGAAGCTGTCGGTGTCCCCCGAGGACACCCTCTCCCACAGCAAAAGTTGATGTGCGGTGAATTTCTCTCGCTCCGACCATGTCGGTGCGGCGGAGGACCGGTGGTTGCGCCGCCATATCTTGGCCAGTTCGCCATGGATCTCAAAGGGCTGGTAGAACCAGGAAAGATATTTCCAGGCCGGGTTTTCTTGATCGTGGTATGCGAGTTCGAAGTGCTCCCTGTTGTCGATGTCGAAGAGGACCGAGGCCAAGTGGGCGTAGCCGTCGGCGAGTCGGCTGTCTGTCGCACACTCGGCTGCGCGGGCAAGGGCCCAGGCGAAATCGCTGCTGTCGAGCAGCGTGGTCCTGTTGCCCTGAGGCAAAAGGCTTTCGAAGAGCGAGCGATGAGGTGACGACCATTCGCGAATGACAAGCCAGGCAAAATATCTCCCGCCTTCGTCCGTGTCCGACCGGTGGTCGAGCATGGCGGTGGCGAGTGCGCGGCGCATTTCCCGAACCTCGACAGGATCCGACCCGTCGACCAGGACTGGATTCAGCGCGGTGGGGAATTCTATTTTTCTGTGATGCAAGAAGCGGGTGGCGGCGATTCGGGCGACATCGGGAATCATGGCCGCCCAGTCGGGCGCGCTCAATGCCCGGTCGATGATTTCGGAGGAAAATCTCTCATCGATGACAATGATGCCGTGAATTCTGCCTTCGCCAGCAGGTTTGGAAATGTTTTCGACGGCCCAGCTCAGAACCTGCGGGACAGCGTTTTGCGGGCACGTGGTGGGAAGGGTGGAAAGAAAATTCTCATACAGTCCGTACCGCTCATAGGAGGGCGGGGCGGTCAGCGCTTTCAGCATCGCCTCCGTGTCGAGGAAGCGGGGCCAGAGCAGGCTCAGCAGGCTGCCGCGCAGAGCGTGAAAGCGATCCGCATCGGGGTCCTCGGCCAGGTCGGCCAGGACCTTCCGCAGCGCGGGAGCGGCCGTGGCCGGGTCGCAGCCCATGGCGTTCCTGGCCGCGTGGGCACGGTCGTCGGCCGGCCAGGCAGGGTTGGCTGCGACCTTCAGCAGGGGGGACGTCAGCTCTGCGGAGGGGCACTGTTCTGCCAGGCGGAGGGCCACGCGGGCGCGGGCCAGGGTGGGCCAGTCGGTGAGGTCGGCGGGGTCGGTGGCGAGGGCGGGGAGGAGTTGGCGGGACAGGCCGGGGTGGCCGAGCACCCACCGCGTGTGCGGCCACCAGGTTTCGCCCAGTTCGACGTCGACGGCCCGTTCCAGCAGTCGGCCGACGATCAGCTCCTTGACATTGTCGGCGCGGACCAGCCCGCTGTGCATGGCGAGGCTCTCCGGGTCGGCGGAGGCCAGCCACTGCGTGCGCGCGGGGGCGAGGGCGACCAGCCAGGAGGCGGTTTCGCGGAGCGGGACCGGGATGCCGGAGATCTCCTCGCCGGGATTGCCGACCAGGAACAGGCGCTGCAGTTCGGCGTCCGTGACGGAGCGGGCGAGCAGGTGCCGGGCAGTGAGGAAGGCGGCGATCGAGGAGTGCCGGAAGGCGAGGCGGTGGGGTCCGGCGGCGGTGAACAGACCGGTCGCGAGCGTTTCGGCGAGGGCGGCCGGGGTGACGTCGAAGGGCTTACCGTCGACGGGCGTCCGCTCGCTGCCGCCTGGGAGGGTGTCGACGTCCAGGTCGGTGGCGCGCGGGCCGCCGTCCAGCGGGGTGCCCTGCCAGAGTGTGCGCCGACCGGACAGAACCAGCCGGGCGGCGATCCGGCCCGCGATCTCCAGCCGTTGCAGCCACGTGGTGGAGGGCGGCGAGGCGGGGCACCGCTCCTCGTCGTACTCCTGCGCCAGCAACTGCACGCCACTGTCGAATAGTTCGAGCGCGCCGCCAGCGAGATGACCGGTCGTCAGGTAGGTGCGCACCATCAGTTCGAGGGTGAGCGGCACGCTGGCTAGGGCGCCGGCGCGGACGGCGACGATCTCCGCGACCAACTGCTCCCCCCGGCCGGTGTCGGTGCCCTCGGTGCCGGTGAGGGCGCTCTCGGCGAGCATCACCGCGTCCTTGCGCGAGAGCGGGGCGAGGTCCAGCAGCGCGCAACTGCCGAAGGTCTCGTGCAGGACCCGGGTCAGGCGGGCCGGGTAATCGCCGGTGCGGCAGGCGACCCGTAGGCGGAGCGCGTCCGGGGCCTTGTTCCGCAGGGAGCGGGCCAGGCGGGCCGGCAGCCCGCTACTGCGGACCAGTTCGCTCTCGTCGAGCTGGTCGATCACGACTGTCAGGACGCCCCCGGCCGCCCGGGTCCGGCCCGGCGTCCGGGTGGGCAGGGCCGCCAAGTGCCGCCCCAGCACTTCGTCGTAGGTGGCGGGTGTCAGCTCCGGGCCGTCGATCCACAGCAGGCGGTCCGCCGAGGCGGGCAGGGCCGGGTCGTCCCACTCCGGCAGGTCGGACGCCAGCATCCTGAACAGCGAGGTCTTCCCGGCGCCGGGTTCGCCGAGCAGGACGATCGCCTCCCGGTCGGCGATGTCGGCGGCGGCCACCAGCCCGCCCACCCGGTCCGCGTCCCCGGGCCGGGCGAAGGCGGGGATGTCGGCGAAGAAGCCGTCGGGGTCCAGTGGGAACAGGTCGGCGTCGGGCGAGCCGCTGGGGGAGCCGTCGGCGCGGACGCGGCAGTACCGCGAGGCGCGGACGGGGAAGACCTCCCGCCTCACGGCAGCAGCAGGCGGAGCCCGTCGAGGGCCCGGTCGTCGGGGCGGGCGGCGGCGAGCACCTGGTACAGGGCGGCGTACGCGGCGGCGGGGTTCCGGTAGGTGCGCAGCCGGCGCGCGAGGTCGCGCACGTGGTCCCGGGCGACAGGGGATTCGGCGGTGGTGAACGGTCGGGCGAGGCCGAGGAGGTGACCCAGGTCGGAGAGCAGGTCCTGCCGGAAGGCGGTCCTCGACATGTCGTCAAACGCCATCAGGGCGTCGACCAGTTCGGCATCGGGCGGGGACGGCGCAGGTTCCGCAGGCGTCGCGCCGATCCACGGTGCCGGTGCCGGTGCCGGTGCGGAGGGCGCCACCGAACCGGGCAACGGGGCTGGAGCGGGTCGCGGTTCGAGTTCGAGGAGCAGCGCCCGCAGCGCGGCGGCGGCGTGGACGGAGGCGCGGTGCTGCGAACCCGCCGCGTCGGCCCCGGCCTTGCCCTCGTCGGCGTGGTCGCTGATGCCTCGCAGGGTGAGGACCTGGAGATCCCGCGACAGGTCAGCCACACGGTACAGGCCGGCGGACTCCATCTCGACCGCCACCGCGTCGCCGTAGTGGAAGTCGATCTGATTCCGCAGCGGGGCGTCGAGTGAGTTCAGGACCACCTCGGCCGCCACGATCGGCTTGAAGTGCACCTGCGGCGGGTGCGCCGACGGCAAATCGGGAGCGGCCACCCACCAGGTGTCCGACCCCAGGGCGACCCCGGCGGTCTGCTCCAGCACGTGCGAGGCGGCGGAAGTCGCCGGGCGCGCGCGGAACCCCTCGGAGGTCTCCTTGCCAGGGTGAGCGTGGTGCACCACTGTCGCCACCACCACGTCGCCGAGCCGGACTTCTGGTTTCAGGCCGCCGGCCACGCCGACGAACAGCAGTGCCCGGGGCTCCAGCCACGTGCGCACGCGCTCGGCGATCGCTGCCGTGCCCAGGTTGCCCGTCCCGCTCCTGACCACGGCGACGGAGCCGGACGTTCCGGGTAGCCTTCCCCGCACAGCACGGGTGCCTTCCGGGTGGACGAGGGGCTCCCGGTCGACGAGCAGGTCCTCCACGGCCCGGGCCTCGACCGGCAGCGCAGTCAGGACCACCACTTCCGCGACCGACCCCATGGGCGTCTTTCCTCACCTTCCGACGGAGTGTCACCCGAGCCTAGCGTCCCGTCCGTTGCGGAGGTGCCGCCGAACGGGTAGTGGACCGGCGTGTCGTTCGCGCGGTGTGCGAACCGAGGTCGCAGTGGGGCGCAGGATGCCCCGGTGCGGTCCCCTCCGAGGCGTTCACCGCCTTCTGTTCAGGTGCATGTCCAGGTTGCCGCGATGCCCGACGGCCGCCGCCACCTGTGGACCGGCCGCACCGCGGCCCGAAGTCCACGATCCGGCCGGTCCGCGGTCCACGATCCGGCCCGTCGGCGGCGGGGCCGGATGACGGACCGTCAGGGGGCGGTGATGCCCGGCTGGGTGCCCGCGCCGAACGCCCAGCCCTCCACCTCGCCCGGCGCCGGGTCGTAACCGCCCGCGCCCAGGCTGCTGTAGCTCCACGCCCCGCCGTGCGAGGCGTGCCAGTACGACCAGTACGCGGTCGCGGGCGCGCCGTTGCACGGGTTCGGCAGCGCGTTGATCCGGCAGACGAAGCCCGGGAAGCGCGGATGGAACGCGTACGAGAACCCGGCCCCCGTCAGCGCGGCCAGCCCGCTGGACGGGTCGCCGGGCGCGCACCCGGTCTGGACGGTGCCGCCCAGCGCGGTGAAGTCCACCACCACGGTGACACCGGTGGTGCCGCTGCACGCCGCCGCGTGCGCGGGCGGCGCGGCGACGGTCGACGCGCCCAGCAGCGCGGCGGTCAGGACGGCGGCGGCCGTCGGGGCGAGCGGACGGCGGAACGAGAGGGTGCGGAACACGCGGATGCCTCCTCGAAGGGAAGGAACGGAAGGGAACGGAGCGGGGGACGGGCGCCGGGCGTCAGTGCGCGCAGGCCGGGACGGGCGCGGCCGCGCGCGACCCCTGGGAGCGGAGCCCCGCCAACGGGGCGCCGGACAGGCCCAGCACCGCCTGCGCGGTCGCCCGCGTCGCGGTCGCCGGGTTCAGGCCGGCCGCGTCGTAGGCGACCGCGCCCCGGTCGGCGGCCGGCGCGCCGCAGCCCGCCTGGAGCGAGCGGACGAACCCCCGGGCCCGCACCCCCGCCACCGGACGGCCCCCGGTCAGCAGCGCCTGCGCCGCCAGACCGGTCGAGTTGGCGTTGCCCGCGGCCGCCCCGGCCGCCGCCAGCGAACCGTCCGCACCCTGACGCGCCACCAGCCAGGACAGCCCGGCCCGCGCCTCGGCACCCCGGCCGGTCGCGGCCAGCGCCTGCGCGGCGAGCGCCGTCGCGTCCGGGTCGGACGCGCAGACCGGCTGCCCGAAGGAGACCGGGAACCCGCCGTCCGCGCACTGCGCGCCCGCCAGGTAGCCCGCCGCCGCCGACGGCGCGCCGCCGGGGGTGCGGGCCAGCGCCAGCAGCGCGAACGACTGGCCCAGGCTGTTGCTGTAGTCGCCCCACTGCGAGAGGTCGGAGAACCGCCCCGACGGCTGCAGCCGCGCCCGCAGCCGCGCCACCAGGTCGACCCCGCCGAACGCGGCCGGGTTCGCGCCGCGGACCTCCGCCGCGAACGCCAGCTTGGCGGTGGCGCCCGCGTACGACTCGCCGACCCCGTCGCCCGCGTACCCGGCCAGGTTGGCGGGCTGCGCGAGCCAGGCCGTGGCCCGGGCCGCGGCGTCGTCGGAGACCTTGGCGGCGGCGAAGGCCAGCACCGCGTCGATCGTCAGCCCCTGGTCGGGGTAGGAGACGCCGCCGTAGCTGCTCTCCAGGTGGTCGCCGCCCACCAGTTGTCCGGCCAGCCAGCCCGCGGCCGCCGCGTCCGGGCGCACGGTGACGGGCGGGGCCGCCGAGGCGGTGGCGGCGGGCAGCAGGGCGCCGGCGAGAACGGCGCTGGTCAGCAGGACGGCGGCGCGAGCGCGCAGTGACATGGAAGTCGGCCTTTCCGGGCCCGCGGGGCCGGGAGCCCGGCCGTCGCGCGCGAGCACGGCACCGGGGTCCGACCCGCAGTCCGCGACGGGTGGAAGGTCATGGGAGGACCCGGTGACGGGCATTCGGGCTCGCCCACCACCTGCGCGGATGGGCCTACCGTTGCGGGACAGCGCCGGAATTCGACCGGACTTCCCCCACCACCGGACGTACAGCTGAACTGACGGGCCATCATTCCGGCGGCGCCGACGAACGGTCAAGAGCCCGCCCCCGCACGGTGCCGCACCGCACGGCGCGCCGCGAGCGCGCGCGAGCCCCCGTCCCCGGCCCCATCCCCGGCATGTCCGCAGGCCGGTGCGCCGCCGACCCGCGGGAGCGGCGCGCCGCCGACGGGCGGTCAGCCGCCCAGGACGGTGTTGCCCGTGATCGAGAACGTCGCACTGTCGACCACCACGGCGTGCCGCACCCCGTCCGGTCCGAGCACGACCGCCCGCCAGGCCCGGCCGCCGCCCTGCTCCGTGACGGGGCCCAGCGACTCGACCTTGCCGCCCAAGACCGCACCGGCCGCCTTGACCACCGCGTCGGCGGCGTCCAGGGACGGCAGCGGGGCGGGCGCCTGCCGCGCCGCAACGCCGTCGTCCGTCTCCCGGTCCCGGCCCGTGCGGCCCTCGTGACCACCCTGGCCGTCGTGACCGCCGGGTCCGTCCCGGCCGTCCGCCCGCTCGCCCGCGGCGGCCGCCGACCGCTTCCCGTCCCCGCGGTCCTCGCCCTCGTGGTGGAACGCCACGGCGACGCCACCGCCGATCACCACGACGGCCGCGCCCGCGGCGACCCAGCGCGTCGCCCGGCCGCGCACCCACCGACGGACCGCGGCCCCGCGGGGCCGTCCGCCTTCCGGCCGTTCCTGCGACCCGCCCGTGCCTATCGGTTCGTCCACCGTGCCCACCCGTTCCTCGGACCGGACCGGGCCCCTCGCCCGGACGCTGCGGCCAGCATGACGAGGAGGCGCTGAAGGGTTGCTGAAGACCTGAAGACGGCTTCAGGCCCGCCGGCGCGCGTACGGCCCGCGCGCGTACGGCCCGCGCGCGTACGGCCCGCGCGCGTACGGCCCGCGGGGCACGGCGAGGGGGCCGCCGGTCAGCCGGTGGGCAGCAACACCACGAACTCCGCGCCGCCCTCGCCGGAGCGCGCGAGGGCGATGCCGCCGCCGACATCGCCGCCCGCCGGCCCGCCCCGGACCTTGCGGAGCACTGACGGCCAGCCCCCCGCCACGACCTGCGGCAGGTCCCGGGCGAACAGTCCCCGCACCGACGGCGTCCGATCCGGGCCGGTGCCGACGGGGCCTCAGTGCCCCACCAGCACCCGCGCCGCGTGCTCGACGTACTCGTGCAGCCCGTACGACGCCGCCGACGCGACCAGCGCCGCCCCCGACACCGCCGCCGCCAGACCCCACGCCCGCGCCCGGGCGGCCCGCCCCCGCGGACGTTCCGGTACGGGGCCGAGCAGCGCCGCCACCCGCCGCGGCACCGGGCCCGTGCCGACCGCCATCAGCGGCCCCCGCTCCGGGCGGGCGCCGGTGGCGAGTGCGGCCCGGGCCAGCGCGGCCGCCGCCACCCGCCGGTCGCCCGCCCGCTCGGCCGCCGCCTCGTCCGCCCACCGCTCCAACTGGAAGTCCAGCGCCGGGGCCAGCCCGCGCACCGCCGGGTGCACCGCCCCCGCCAGGTCCACCAGCGCGGACAGCAGGTGGTGACGGCCCCTCAGGTGCGCGCGCTCGTGCGCGAGGAGCACCTCCCGCCCGGTCGGCCCCAGCAGCCGCAGCATGCCGGTGGAGACCACCACCCGCCCGCCCGAGCCCCGCCGACCGGGCAGCGCGAACGCCTCCGGACGGTCGTCCGCCACCACCAGCACGTCACCGCCCGGCCCGCCCTCCGCCGGTGCCCGCCCGCCCGCCGGCATCTGCTCGACTGCCGGTGCCTGCTCGACCGCCAGCGCCCAGGCCCGGGCCAGCACGGCCCGCTGCCGCCGACGGCGCACCAGCAGCACCCCCGTCTGCACCGCCAACACCGCCCCGGCCGCCGCCGAGACCGGCACCACGACGGGCCACCGCGCCACCACCTCCGCGAACGGCACCCGCTCCAGCACGGCCAGGAAGGGCACATGGAACAGCGCCACCAGCGCCGCCACGGTCACCCCGGCCATCAGTACCGCCCCCGCCACCAGCACCCCCGCGGCCTCCCGCGGCGGCAGCAGCCCCGCCAGCCGGCGCACCGCCGGCACCCCCGCGAACGGCAGCCCGAGCAGGAGCCCGACCGCGACCAGCGCCGCGGTCACGCGCCGTCCTCCGCCTCGCCCAGCAACTGCCGCAGCGCCTCCTCGTCCTCCGCCGACAGGGACGACACGAAACGCTTCAGCACCAGGTCCCGGTCCGGCTCCTTCTCCAGCTCCCGCCGCATCCGCCCCGCCGCCAGCCCGGCCGCGTCCGCCACCGGCGCGTACGCCAGGGCCCGCCCGGGCCGGGAACGCGACAGCGTCCCGTTCTCGTACAGCCGCACCAGGATCGTCGCCACCGTGGTCCGGGCCGGCGGCCGGCCCAGCGCCTCCTTCACCTGCTGCGCCGTCAGCGGCCGACCCGCCGCCCACAGCACCTCCAGCACCTCCGCGACGAGCTCGCCGTGCGGCCGCCGCGCCTCCCGGTCGTCGTTCACCGTCACCGCTCCGGACCCGCCCGCGCGAGCACTGTCGTTAGCCAAGCCTTACCTGACCACACCCTACGCGCCCGCCCGCCGCGCCCCCCGACGGCGGGTCACCGGCCCGGGGCGGGCGGCGGCGCGAACAGGTCGCGGACGGTCGCGGTCGCCAGGTCGCGCAGCCAGGCGTGGGCGAGGTCCTCGTCGTAGCGCTGGTGCCACAGCAGGTGGAGCGGGACGCCGGGGAGCGGGAGCGGCAGCGGCAGGGTGGTCAGGCCGAGCCGCTCCCGGGCGGCGCGGGTGACCGCGTCGGGGAGGGTGACGACCAGGTCGGTGTCGTGGGCGAGCTGCAGCGCGAAGGCCGTGGTGGGCCCGGCGGCGGCGACCCGCCGTTCCAGGCCGCGGGCGGCCAGCGCGTCGTCGACCGGGTCGCGCAGGCTCCCGCGGCGCGAGACGGTCAGGTGCTCGGCGGCCGCGTAGCGCTCGGCGCTCGGCGGGCCCTCGGCCAGGGGGTGGCCCGGACGGACGGCGACCACCAGTCGGTCGGTGCCGACCAGGCGGTGGCGGACGTCGGGGAGCGTCGGCGCGGCGGAGCCCGATTCGAGGTCGACCTCGCCCCGGCGCAGTTCGGCGTCGTCCGAGCCGGGTTCGGCCGGCAGGCGCAGCCGGACGCCGGGGGCCTCCCGGCGGACGGCGGCGATCAGGGCGGTGCCGCAGGCGGCGGTCAGCGCGTCGTGCCAGCGCACGGTGAACACCCGGTCCAGGCCCGCCAGGTCCAGTTCCCGCTGCGCGGACAGGAGTTGGTGGGCCTGCTGGACGAGGGAGTGCACCTGGGCGCGGATGGCCAGGGCGCGCGTGGTGGGCACCATGCTCCGGCCGGTCCGGACCAGGATCTGGTCGCCGGTGGCCTTGCGGATGCGGCCCAGGGAGCGGCTCATCGCCGGTGCGGTGACGTGCAGGCGGTCCGCCGCGCCCGCGACGCTGCCTTCCTCCAGCAGGGCGTCCAGGGCGGTGAGCAGGTTCAGATCCAGTTGCATGGGAGTAATCCTACGAGTGATCAGCATGCACTTGTTGTTAACGATGAGGGAGCCTACCTTCGAACTGCGGGCGGGAGAGGCCGCCGCACCCACCGGAACCAGGGAGACCGCCATGAGCACCGCCACGCCCTTCGCCGCCGACACCGCCCTGCTGTCCGAGGTCACCGCCGCCGTGCGGGCCGCGGGCCGCACCCTGAGCGGGCGGCACACCACCCGGGCCCGGGGCACCGGCCTGGACGAGATCGTCGCCGAGATCCACGCCAACGACGACGCGGTGCTGGACGTGCTCAAGGAGCCGCTGCTGCGGGCCCGTCCGGGATCGCGGTGGGCCGAGGACGAGCTGGCCGGCGGGGCGCTCCCGCCCGGGGAGTGGTGGGTCGTCGACCCCGCCGAGGGCAACATCAACCACGTCCACGGCATGGACGACTGGGCGGTCACCGCCACCCTGGTCCGGGACAACCTGCCGGTGCTCACCGTCGTCCACCTGCCGCTGACCGGCCACACCTACACCGCCGTCGCCGGCGGCGGCGCCCACCTCGACGGGCGGCCCCTGACGGTGTCCGCCAAGACCGACCTGGGCGCCGCGCTGGTCGGCACCGGCCAGGCCCGGCCCGGCGAGGACGAGCGGACCTTCCGCCGGATCGGCGACTCGGTCACCGCCATGCTGATCAACGGCCTGGTCGTGCGGGTGTCCGTGCCCGCCACGATGCAGCTCATCCACGTCGCGGCCGGACGCACCGACGCCTTCTGGCAGTTCTCCGACGTCCGCTCCGGACTGGTCGCCGGCGCGCTGCTGGTCGCCGAGGCCGGCGGCACCGTCACCGACCTGGCGGGCGCGCCCTGGCACGCGGGCAGCCGCGACTTCCTGGCCGCCGCCCCCGGCGTCCACCCCGCCGCCCTCGACGTCCTCGCGCCGATCGCCTGACCCGGCCCGCCCGCCTGCCTTGCTGTCCCGCCCGTCTCTCGCAGTCCGCAGAAGGAGCACTCCCATGACCAGCATCGGCATCCTGGGCACCGGCCGCGTCGGCGCCGGCCTCGCCCGCGGGCTCGCCGCGGCCGGACACCCGGTCACCCTCGGGGCCCGGAACCCCGCGGCGGCCGCGGCCCTCGCCGCCGTCCCGCGGGTCGCCGTCACGGACCAGCGCACCGCCGCCCGCACCGCCGACCTCGTGATCAACGCGACCCCCGGCGGCACCGCGCTGGAACGCCTCGCCGACCTGCGCGCCGAACTCTCCGGCAAGATCCTCGTCGACGTCTCCAACGCCACCCGCGACGCCGCCGACGGCCTGCCCGGCGACCTCTGCTACCCCGGCGGCAGCCTCGCCGAGCAGCTCCAGGCCGCCCTCCCCGCCACCCGGGTGGTCAAGACGCTCAACACCATGCTGTTCACGGTCATGACCGCCCCCGGAACCCTGGCCGTCCCGCCGACCGCCTACCTCTCCGGCGACGACCCGGACGCGAAGCGGACCGTCGCCGCCCTGCTCGGCGACCTCGGCTGGCGGCCCGACTGGATCGAGGACCTCGGCGGCATCGACACGGCCCGCGCCACCGAGGCCATGATCCTGGTGGTCCCCCACCTCCTGCGCCGGTACGGCTTCCGGCCCTTCGCGGTCTCCCTCGCCCGCTGAACCGCGCCACCGGCCCGCGCCACCGGCCCGTGCTGCGGAACCTGCTGCGGAACGTGCCCCGAACGGCCGTCAGGGGCGCAGCGCCCGCTCCAGGTGCGGGCGCTGCTCGGACAGCCAGGACTGGATGCGGTCCCAGCGCGGCCAGCCGCCGTACGAGGCGAAGACCTCCAGGAAGGCGGGGTCGCCGGCCCCGACCCGGCGGGCGACGAAGGCCCGGCAGGCGGCGGTGGTCTGCTCCAGGGCGGTCGGCAGGGCCGTCCGGTCGGCGGGGGAGAGGCCGTAGGCGTCGGCGAACAGGGCCAGTCGCGGCAGGACCGGCAGGTGGTCGCGGGCGGTCTGCGCGGCGGTGGCCGGGTCCAGCACCGGGGCCCAGTAACGGAGCGTCATGGCGACGTCCCAGACCGGGCGGCCGGGCGCGGCGTAGTCGAAGTCGATCAGCGCGGCGGCCGCGCCCGAGCGGAAGACCACGTTCTCCGCGCACGCGTCGTTGTGGCACAGCAGCGGGCCGCCCTCCGGGTCGGCGAAGTCCTGCGGCCAGTCCGCGGCCGGGTCGAACGGCGTCCGGGCCGAGGCGTCGTGCCAGCGCCGCAGCAGCCGCGCCACCGACACCAGGGCGTCCTCGGAGAGCGCCCACGCCGGGTAGGGCAGCAGCGCGACCTCGCCGGGCAGGAACTCCACCTGCTCGCGCCCGTCGGCCACCGGGCCCACCGGCACCGGCGCCCCCGCGAACCCGCCCGCCCGGAGCGCCGTCAGGAACCCGTGCAGGGCGGCCGCGTGGGCCGGGGCCGGCCGCTCCACCACCGCCCCGCGCCGCCACACCGCACCCGCGTTCGCCAACCCGCCCGCCAACAGTTCCTCGTCCATCCCGAGATGATCAGGGCCCGGGCGGGGCGGCGTCCAGCGCTTTGCCCGGCGTGGGCAACGGAAAGGCCGTCCGAGGGGTCACCGGACCAGGCGGGCCGTCACGGTCTTGGGCCGCTGGTAGTCGCGCAGGGCGAGGGCGGAGAGGTCGGTGCCCGCGCCGGAGCCGCGGCGGCCGCTGTGCGGGAGTTCGGCGGACTGGGCGAGGTGGCAGTTCAGCCAGACCTCGCCCGCCGAGATCCGGTCGGTCAGGGCCAGGCCGGTGGCCAGGTCGGTGGTCCAGACGGAGGCGGCCAGCGCCTGCGGGACGGACTCGGCGAGCGCGACGGCCGCGTCCGGGTCGGCGGCGCGCTGGACGGTCAGCAGCGGGCCGAACACCTCCTCCCGCACCGCCGGGTCGTCGTCCGGCAGGTCGGCCAGTACCGTCGCGGGCCGCCACAGGCCGTCGCCGCGACCGGGCGCGGTGTGCACGGACCCCGCCCCCGAGGCGGCGACGATCCGGTCGTAACGGGCCGCCTGGTCGGGGTTGTTGAGCGGACCGAAGTCCCGCCCGGACCACCGCAGGGCCATCGCGGCGGCCAGCGCCGCCACCGCCGCCCGGTACGCCTCCTCGCGGTCGGCGACCACGATCACCCGGGCGGGCGCCGCACAGCTCTGCCCCGCGTTGTACGTGCAGGCCGCGGCCAACTGCTCCCAGGTGTCGGCCGGTGCGTCGGGAAGCACCAGCACCGGGCTGTTGCCGCCCAGTTCGAGACTGACGGGGGTCAGCCCGGCCCGGGCCGCCACATCGGCGCCGCCCGCCGGACTGCCGGTGAAGGCGACCAGGTCGCAGCCCGCGCCCACCAGCAGGCGGCCGGTCTCCCGGTCGCCCGGCAGCGCCGTCAACACGCCTGCCCCGAGGGCCTGTTCGGCGTGCGCGGCGAGCAGCAGTGCGCTGTCCGGAGTGGTCTCGGCGGGCTTCAGGACCACCGCGTTCCCGGCCGCCAGCGCCGGGGCGCAGCGCCAACCCGCCATCAGCAGCGGGTAGTTCCACGGCACCACGGCGGCGACCGTGCCGACCGGCTCCCAGCGCACCCAGCTCTGGTGCCCGGCCAGGTAGTCCCCGGCCGCGGGCGAGGTCCCGGCCCGCACCGCCCCGCCGTAGAACCGGAACAGGTCCGCGACCTCGGCGATCTCGCCCGCCGCCTCGGCCGCCGGCTTGCCGGTGCCCGCGCACTCGGCGGCCAGGTACTCCGCGGCGTGCCGCTCCACCAGGTCGGCGAGCGCGGCCAGCCGGCGGTGCCGCTCGCGCGGGGTGAGCGCCGCCCAACTCCTTTGCGCCGCCCGGGCCCCGGCCACGGCCGCCGCCACCTCGGCGGCCCGGCCCGGCCGTCGGGCCCCGCGGGCCTCGCCGGTGCGGGGGTCGAGCAGCACGGTCGGGGCGGCCACGGTGTCCCGGTCGGCCTCGTCGGCCTGCGGGGCGGTTCCGGCGTTCGGTGCGGTCATCGGGTGCTCCAGGGGTAGCGAGTCCCGGGCGTACGGCCGGGGTTCAACGGGGTTCGACGGCGTTCAGCGGGGTTCGACGGGGTTCGACGGGGGGTGGGCCGCGCGGGGCGGCCGGTCACAGGTCGTAGGCGCGCAGCCAGAGTTCGAGGGTGAGCAGCAGCCACAGCTTGCCGCCCTGCCGGGGCAGCAGCAGGCCGCCGCCGTGCATCCAGGTCTCCACCGTGTCGGCCCGGAACAGGCCGCGGGCCCGGGCGGTCGGCCCGAGCAGCAGGTCGGCGGTGAGCTCGGCGAGCGGTCCGCGCAGCCACTGCTGCACCGGCACCCGCATGCCGCTCTTCGGCCGGTAGGTGACGGTGTCGGGCAGTAGGTCCCGGACGGCCTCCTTGAGGATCCACTTCTCCTCGGTGCCGCGCAGCTTGAGGTCCGGCGGGGTGGCGAAGGCGTGGTCGACGACCCGCCGGTCGAACAGCGGAGAGCGGCCCTGGACGCCCTGCGAGGAGGTCAGCCGCTCGACCTTGGTGAGGATGTGGTGCGCGCCCTTGGTCCGCAGGTTGCAGTGCAGCAACTGGTCGAGCAGGGACGGCATCCGCTCGTCCGTCAGGTACGGCTCGACGTGCCGGCGCGGGTGCGGCGCGCCGTCGAGCCCGGCCAGCGCCTCACCGGTGAGCAGTACCGGCAGGTCCTCCCAGCACTTGCGGTAGGTGTGCAGGTAGGCGTCGGCCCGGGCGCGCGGGGACGGGTCGTCGCGGAGCAGTTCGAAGACCAGCATCGGCAGGTTCTTCGGCCCGCCGAACACCGGGTCGCCGCCCTCGCCGTTCAGCGAGACGCCCAGCCCGTCGGCGGCCACCGCCTCCGCCAGCATCAGGTTCGGCACCGTCAGCGGGTCGCCGACGGGGCTGTCCAGCAGCGCCACGGTGTCGGCGAGCCGCGCCGCGACCTGCTCGCCGGGGACGGTCAGCACCCGGTGCGCCGTCCCGCAGTGCGCGGCGACCAGGCCCGAGTAGCCCAGCTCGTTGGGCAGTTCGGAACCGAAGCTGATCGAGTAGGTGCGCACCGCCCGGTCGTGCAGCCGCGCGGCCAGCGCCGTCACCAGCGAACTGTCCACCCCGCCGGAGAGCAGCACCGCGACGTCCTGGCCGACCGGCAGCCGCCGCGCCACCGCCTGCTCCAGCAACTCCCGCAGCCCGGAAGCGAAGTGACCCGGCGTCAGGCCGGGGTCGGCGGGCTCGGCGCGCGGCTCCCAGTACGGCTCGGTCCGGACGGTGCCGTCCGGGCGCAGCCGGGTGACCTTGCCGGGCAGCAGCTCGTGGACGCCGCGCAGCAGGGTCTCCTCGCCCGGCAGGTAGGCGAAGGTCAGGAAGGAGCGGACCGCGGCCAGGTTCAACCCGGTGTCCACGCCGGGGTGTTCGCGCAGCGCCCGGAGCGAGCTGGACACGGCCCAGCCGCCGTCCCGGGTCCGGCCGTGGAACGCCGTCCGGGCCCCGGCGTGGTCGCGGACCAGCACCAGCTCGTCGCCGTCCAGCACCGCGAGGGTGAACATGCCGTCGGCGGCCCGCAGGCCGTCCGGGCCCAGCGCCAGCCAGCAGCGCAGCAGCAACTCCCCGTCCGGGCAGGACGGTTCGGCCGGACGCCCGGCGGCGGCCAGCGCGGCCAGCAGCTCGCCCCGGTTGTGCAGGGTCACCTCGCCGACGGCCGTCCGCCCGTCCACCGTGAACGGCCCCTCGGCGAACCCCGGTACCCCGTACAGCAGTTGCGCCGAGAGCCGGGGCCGCGACAGCGCCAGGTAGCGGGCCGCCCGGTGCGGCCGCCCGCCGGCGCCGAGGACCTCCGTGGTCGAGGAACGCGGATCGGTCACGACGGGCTCCCTTCCGGGCGGTACGGGGCGAACGCGCGGGCCGGGCCGCCGAACAGGACTGCGAGAGCAGCGGACACACCCGCGCCGAAGCCCGATCGGCCCCCCGCCCACGGTGCCGCGGCGGCGGGGCGGTCGGTCCTGCGGGCCCGGTGGCCGGTTCGGTGCGGCCGCGCGTCGCCCGCCGTCCGCAGGGCCGGTGCCCCGGCGGGGCGGGCGGAGCGGGCTGCGGGGCAGGCGGTTCGGGGGCGGGGCTCAGCCAAAGTCGTCGCCGTCCCAGCCGTCGTCCGCCGGGGCGGTGCCGTCGTCGCCGTCGCCCGCGCTGCCGAAGCCGCCGCGGTCGTCGTCGAAGTCACCGAAGTCGTCCCCGCCCCCGCCGTCCCCGCCCCCGCCGTCGCCGCCCGAGGAGGCGCGGGCCCGCTCGGCCTCGCGGCGGAGTTCCTCCTCCTCGTCGGCGGACAGGAACTCGGGGGCGTACGCGGCGGCGGCGATGCCCGCGCCGAGGCCGAGGGCGCCGAGGACGACGCCGACCCGGCCGGGGAAGGAGCTGCGGTTGACCAGGACGTACTGGCCCCGGCCCCAGACGGTGCGGCCGTAGCCGAGGTCGCGGCCGTAGCCGACCCGGCCGTCCGCGTGGGTGCGCTTGACCAGGTCGCGGCCGAGGCGTTCGTCGGTGCCGGAGTCGCCCCGGTCGTCCCGCCAGTCGATCCGGCCGTCCGCGCCCCGGGTGCGCCATTCGCTGCGCCCGTCGGAGTACCGGCGGTGCACCGTGCCGTCGGCCAACAACTCGTCGCTGTAGGTGATTTCGGGTGGCTGGGTCATCGTCCACGTCCTCGCGGGGTCAGGGCGTCGGCCAGGTCAGGAAGCCGGTGTCGCGGGCCCGGGTGGGCGCGGCCGGGCGGGCGGGCGGCGCGAAACCGCCGCCGCGCAGGGTGCGCAGCACCGTGCGGAGCAGGCGGGCCGGGCGGACGGCCGCGAGTTCGGCGACCCGCCCGCCGGCCAGCCAGTCCCGTTCGGCGACGGGCAGTTCGGCGGGCAGCGCGTCGGCCGCCGGGCGGGGCCGGCCGCCGGGGGCGGCCAGGTGCAGGGCGGCGGCGTGCCGGGGGAGCAGGCCCGCGGTGCGGACCAGCAGCCCGGGCCCCGCGTGCTCGCGGACCCGCCGGAACAGCTCCAGCCCGGCGGGCGAGGCGTCGTGCAGCACGTGCACCACCGCGCCCTCGGCCCGCGCCATCGCGGCCAGCAGCCGGGGCTCCAGCGGCAGCCGCTCGGGGGTGACGACCGGGCAGGCGCCCTCCAGGTGCAGCCGGTTGGCGAGCAGCATCCCGGCGATGCCCGGGTCCTGGCAGACCAGCAGCCGGGGGAAGGCGTAGTCGTACAGGTCGCGCTCCGGCCCCGGCCGGTGCGGGCGCGGCGCCACCTCGTCCGGCAGCACCGGGAGTTCGGGGTGCCGGGCGAGCGCGGCGGCGAACCGTCCGGCGGACAGCACCGGCCGGGTGGTGTAGCGCAGCCGGTGCGGGCCGCGGTGCAGCGGCAGCAGCACCCGGTCGGTCTCCCAGTACAACTGCCGTGTGGTGAAGGCGAGATGCCCGGGCCGGGCGCACCGCTCGTGGGCCTGCCGCAGGGCGCGGTCGACCAGGCGGTCGGCTAGCGACGGCATCCGGTTCCCCCCGAACGGGCGGCGCGGGCAGGGGAGTTCACCGGCCACCGCCCTCGGCGGGCCGGGCGGCCGGGGCACCCGTGGAGCCGGCGGCGTCGGCGGAGCCGCGGGGCGCGGGGACGGCGGTCGGCCAGGTCAGGAAGCCGATCCGCTCGGCCCGCCGCCGGGTCTCGGCGGGCGACTCGTCCGGGGCGGCCGACGCGACCGAGGCCGGGGCGGGCGACGGGACCGGGGCGGTGACGGCCCGCTCCACGGCCCGCTCGACCATGGCCATCAGCTTCGCGGGCGGCAGCGTGATCAGCGGGGAGGTCCAGTTGTCGACCAGCCAGTCGCGGTCCTCGCGCTCCAGCCGCTGCCAGGCGGGCGTGGCCGCCAGCGCGGGCGGCACGTCCACCGGCCCGGCACCGCCGGCGCCGCGCAGCCGGACCGCCTTCGCGGGCACCCGGACGGCCTTCGGCACCAGCCCGCAGTCGACCACCCGGCGGCCCGGCAGCGCGGCGCGGACGGCCACCGCGTACCCGAGGGCGGCCAGCGACAGGTCGCGGACCAGCACCACCGGCAGCCCGGCCGGGACCAGCGCCGCCCTCTCGACCAGCCGCACCCGGTGCCGGGCCTCGAAGTCGTTGGCGCGCAGGAACGCCGCCACGGCCGGGATCTCGCAGAGCACCGCGGCCCGGGCCTTCACCATCGGCGCGCCGGGCAGCGCGGGCACGTGCTCCACCAGCCCCTCCGGCAGGGCGTGGTAGACCGACCGCCAACGGCCGATCACCTGCCGCTCGAAGGAGTTCAGCGAGGTGGCGAAGACCATCGGGGCGGGCGGCCGCAGCCGCTCGCGGAAGCGGAACTGCCGGGCCGACAGCAGGACGAGGAGCAGCACCGGCACGGCGAACACGCCCCACAGCCAGGGGCCGACGGCGGTGGCGACCACCGCCAGGACCACGGCCGGGACCGCCAGGCCGACCGCGCCGCCGACCGAGCCGACGGTCTCCCGGCCGGTCGGGAAGCGGTACAGGCGGCGCTCGTTGATCCAGTACAGCTGCTCGACGGTGATCCGCAGGCCGCCGCCGGTGGCCTTCTCCACCAGCTGGCGGAACTTGGTGTCGTGCAGCCGCCCGGGCTCCACCTTCGGGTCGAGGGCGAACACCTTCCGGCACTTGTCGCAGGTGTGGTGGGTGCGTTCCCGCTGCCGCCGGTCGACGTGGCAGTGCGGACAGATCATCGGTCGTCCTCCCTGGTCATCGCTTCCCCTCCCGGCCCGCGCCGCGGGCCGCCGGTCTCACCGGGCGTCCTCCAGCGCGGCGGCGATCCGGTGCAGCCGGGCCGCCAGCCGCTCCCGGGCGGTGACGGTACCGATCCGCTGACGGGCCGTCACCTCCCGCAGGGCGGCGGCGAGTTCGGCCTCGCCGCGGTGCTCGGCGACGTCCGCGGTGATCGCGTAGTCCTCGTGGTCGATGCCGTAGCCGGTGTTGGCGGCCAGGATCGCCAGCCGGTCGCCGCCCCGGTTGCCGAACGAGTGCGGCATCAGCTCCGGGATCCGGATCAGCGTGCCCGGCGCCAGCGCGACGTCCACCACCCGCCGCCGGCGCGCGTCGTACAGCCCGCAGGAGGCGGGGCCGAGCGCCAGCACCAGGTGCTCGCCGCCGTGCGCGTGCGGGGTGAAGGCGCTGTGCGGGGCGACCAGGCCGAGCTTGTAGGTGGCGTTCGACGGCCGCTCCGGCGAGGTCCGCGCGTCACCGATGAAGTAGTGCGCCCACTGCCGGTCGTCGATGAAGCGCAGCAGGCCGCTGTCCGGGTCCTCCGGGCCGAGTTCGCGGGCACCCGCGCGGTCCGCGCGCAGCACCCGGCCGTCCGGGCGCAGCCGGTACAGCTCGGCCCCGTCCGGCAGTTCGGACGCCTGCCGCTCCAGCCCGCGCAGTCCCGGCCCGCGCAGCCCTCCGCGTATCGCCACCCGCGCCCCCTCGTCGTCGCCCGGCGTCCCCGGCGTCCCCGGCGTCCCCTCGGCGTGATGCTACCCGGGCTGCCGGGCCCGCTGACCAGCGGGATACTCGAACAGACGCTGAATTCTGCGGAGGTGAGAGCGATGCCCGCTACCGCTGCCGGCCCGTCGCGGCCCAACCCGGTCCAGGAACTGGCCGCCTGGGCGACGGCCAGGCACAACTCCTCGCTGGTGCTCCTGCTCGCGCTGTCGCTGGGCCTCGGCCTGGTCGCCCCGCAGGTGGAGCAGCTCTGGGTGCTGATCGTGTTCTCGGTGGTGTGGGGCGTGACCCTGTTCGCGTTCGCCGCCCAGTTCTGGGGACGCCGCGAACAGGCCCGCCCGGGCGGCCGCCACGCCGCCTGAACCCCCCGGGCCCGGCCCCGGGCCCTATGGTCAGGCCCCGGACCAGACGGTGGTGATGTTGCAGAACTCCCGGATGCCGTGCCCGGACAGCTCCCGCCCGTAGCCGGAGCGCCGGACGCCGCCGAACGGGAACGCCGGGTGCGAGGCCGTCATGCCGTTGAAGAAGACGCCGCCCGCGCGCAGGTCGCGCACGCAGCGCTCGCGCTCGGCCTCGTCCCGGGTCCAGACGCTCGAACTCAGGCCGAACGGCGAGTCGTTGGCCACGGCCACCGCCTCGTCCAGGTCGGCGACCCGGTAGACGGTGGCGACCGGGCCGAACGCCTCCTCCTGGTGGAGCCGCATCCGCCGGGTGATCCCGGTCAGCACCGTCGGCAGGTAGTACCAGCCGTCCGCCAGCGCCGGGTCGTCCGGGCGGGCCCCGCCGCACTCCACCGAGGCACCGAGCCGGACCGCGTCGGCGACCAGCTCCTCCAGGTCGGCGCGGCCCTGCGCGGTGGCCAGCGGGCCGACCTCGGTGTCCTCCGCCGCCGGGTCGCCGACCGTCAGCGCCCGCATCCGCGCGGTGAACCCGGCCAGGAACTCCTCGTACACGTCCGTGTGCACCACGAAGCGCTTCGAGGCGATGCAGGACTGCCCGTTGTTCTGCACCCGGGCCGTCACCGCCCGCTCGACCGCCGCCGGCACGTCCGCCGAGGGCAGCACCAGGAACGGGTCGCTGCCGCCCAGTTCGAGGACGGTCTTCTTCACCTCGTCGCCGGCCACCGCCGCCACCGCGCGGCCCGCGCCCTCGCTGCCGGTCAGCGTCACCGCGACCACCCGCTCGTCCCGGACCACCGCCTCGACCGCGCGCGAACCGATCAGCAGGGTCTGGAAGCAGCCCTGCGGGAACCCGGCCCGGGCGAACAGCTCCTCCAGCGCGAGCGCCGTCCGCGGCACGTTCGAGGCGTGCTTCAGCAGGCCCACGTTGCCCGCCATCAGGGCCGGCGCGGCGAACCGCACCACCTGCCAGAACGGGAAGTTCCACGGCATCACCGCCAGCACCGGACCCAGCGGCCGGTACCGGACGTACGCCGAGACGCCGCCGGAGTCCGCCACGTCCGCGTCCGCCGGGTGCTCGTCCGCGAGCAGCGCCTCGGCCCGGTCCGCGTACCAGCGCATCGCCTTCACGCACTTCGCGGCCTCGGCCCGGGCCTGCGCCAGCGGCTTGCCCATCTCCAGCGTCATCGTCCGGGCCACCTGCTCGTTCGCCTGCTCCAGCAGGTCCGCGGCCCGGTGCATCAGCTCGGCGCGCTGCGCGAAGGTGGTCAGCCGCCAGGACTCGAACGCGGACTGCGCGCGGGCCAACCGGCGCTCCACGGCCGCCTCGTCCAGCGGATCGAAGACCTCGACGGTGCGGCCGTCGGCCGGATTGACGGTGGCGATGGCCATCAGGGCCACTCCCTCCTCGGACGCCGCCCGGCCCGTCCGGGCGGGAGCGGTCGTGCGAGGGGAGCGAGGAGGTGGAGACAGGAATCGAACCCATGTACACGGCCCTGCAAGCCGTTGCCTCGCCTCTCGGCCACTCCACCCGGCTCCCTCGCGTGACTCAAAAACTAGCAGCGCGAAAGCTCCGACACGGGCCGCGACGTGCCCGGCCAACGGGTGAATTGTCCGGTCCGACAATCCCGCCGGGAGCGGTCGGCGGATTGGGGGCCGGGGTGTGCGGCGGTCAGCGTGCCGCGCTCTCCGCCCGACGGCGGGTCAGCCGCCGCACCACCTCCTCGCCGGTCTCGGCCGGGGCGAGGATCTCGGCGGGACGGCGCAGGTGCTCGGTGAAGCCCAGCCGGGTCGGGACGGCGCCGCTGGCCAGGTTGGCCGGGTCGTGGACGATGTCGACGTGCTCGACCCCCGGCAGCCGGAACGCCTCCGCCACCAGCGCCCGGACGGCCCGGGTGGCCGCGCCCCGGCCCGTCGCGGCCGGATGCAGCCAGTACCCGATCTCCAGCCCCGCCGCAGTCCCAGCCCCGGTCCGGCTCCCGTCCTCGCCTGCACTCGTACCTGTACTCGCGTCCCCGTCCGCGGCCTCGTTGCTCTGCTCGGGCCGGAACAGGTCGAAGACGCCGACGATCGCCCCGTCCAGCACGATCGCGTAGCTGAACGCCGCGCCGCTCTCCCAGCGCTCCGCCCGGCCGGCCAGGAACTCGGCGGTGCTGGCCTCGTCGTGCCCGGCCACCCACGGCATCCACGGGCGCAGGTGCTCCACCGACTCCTCGATCACCCGGGACAGCTCCGGCAGGTCCGCCTCGCCGACCAGGCGGCGCAGCACCAGGTCGGGCAGGTCTTCGTCGCCCAGGTCGATCAGCGGCGCGGGCCTCCGCGCGGGGGTCTCCATCCCCGGAGGATCGTGCACGTCCGCCGCCCCGGGCAACCGGATATCCCCGTGCGGGGGCCCGGGGCGGGCGGCCGGGCCGGGGGCGGGAGGAGGGCGGCCGCTACCCTGGGCGGCGTGCAGATCGACGACCTCAAGCGGCTCCGGCGGGCCCGCGACACCATGGACCGCGACTACGCCGAACCCCTGGACGTCGCCGCGCTGGCGAAGGTCGCGCTGATGTCCGTCGGGCACTTCCAGCGCAGCTTCCGCACCGCCTACGGCGAGACGCCCTACAGCTATCTGATGACCCGTCGGATCGAGCGGGCCAAGGTGCTGCTGCGCCGCGGCGACCTCTCCGTCACCGAGGTCTGCATGGCGGTCGGCTGTACCTCGCTGGGCTCGTTCAGCACCCGGTTCACCGAACTGGTCGGCGAGAGCCCCAGCGCCTACCGGGCCCGCGACCACAGCGCCGCCGAGTCGATCACGGCCTGCGTGGCGATGTACCTGACCCGCCCGATCCGCGGCACCGACACCGGACGCCCCGCCGAGCCCGCGACCGGGGCCGCGACCGCCGCCGGGACCGCCGGGCGGTCGGTCAGGAACGGAGAAGCGGACGCCGCCGCCGATCAGTAGCGTCTGCGGCATGGACATCACGCTCTCGCAGTGCTTCATCTCCGTCGACGACCACGACGCCGCGCTCGGCTTCTACCGGGACGCCCTCGGGCTGGAGGTGCGCAACGACGTCGCCTTCGAGGGGATGCGCTGGGTCACCCTCGGCTCCCCGACCCAGCCCGAGGTCGAGGTCGTCCTCGAACCCCCGGTCGCCGACCCCGGCGCCACCGACGCCGACCGCCGGGCCGCCGCCGAACTGCTCGCCAAGGGCCTGCTGCGCGCCGTCAACTTCCGTACCCCCGACTGCGACGGGACCTTCGAGCGGATCCGCGCCACCGGTGCCGACGTGCTCCAGGAACCGATGGACCAGCCGTACGGCGTGCGCGACTGCGCGTTCCGCGACCCGGCGGGCAACATGGTCCGCTTCGCCCAGCCCCGCAAGTAGCGCGCCCGCCCGCCCGCCCGTCCGTCCGACCGCAGCTGCGCGGAGCGCCGTCCGGAAAGCGTTTTCCGGACGGCGCTCCGCGCGTTTCCGTGGCCGGTCAGCCGGCGATCAGCGGGTAGTGGTCCGAGAGGTCGGAGTAGGTGTACGAGGTGCCCCAGCTGCTGACCGTCCACGGCGCGCTGTGGAAGCGGTGCACGGTATTGGTGTACTGCTGCGGGCGGGCGTGGTCGGCCCGGTACAGCACGTAGTCCAGGTCCTCCTTCGGCTCGCCGGGGTAGCGGTAGGCGGCGATCGAGTTGTCGACGGTGTCGAAGGAGTCGGCCCAGCCGCCCCGGGTGGTGGCGGGCGCGAGGTTGCCGTTGGTCAGCAGGGACGGGTACTCGCCGCCGTGCGAGTCGATGTTCAGGTCGCCGGCCAGCACGATCGGCTCGTTCGCCGGGATCTGCTTGGCGTCCAGGAAGCCCTTCATCGCCTGCAGCTGCTTGGCCCGGATGTCGGCGGCCTGGCCGCTCGCGCAGCCCGAGTCGGTGGACTGCAGGTGGGTGCCGACCACGTGGGTGCGCTGCCCGTTCACGTTGAGCTGCGCGTACACGAAACCCTTGTTCGACCACCAGTCGGAGCCGCAGGCATCCTTGAAGACGTACTGCTCCTTGCGCAGGATCGGCCACTTGGAGAGCAGCAGCACGCCGCCGTCCTCCGGGGTGGTGCTGCTGTAGCTGCCCGAGGTGGCGTCCCAGCCACTGGTCGACCGGCCGACCACGGGCGTGTGGTACGGGTAGGCGGCCGTGGCCTTCGCCACCAGCGCGTCGGAGACCGAGTTGTCGAACGCCTCCTCCAGCACCACCACGTCGTGGCCCTGGAAGAAGTCGGCACCGGCGATCGCCTGCGCCCGGTAGGACTGGCCCCAGTTCGGGTACAGCGAGGTGCTCATCAGGAAGGTGTTGTAGGTGAGCACGTTCAGCGGGGCGACGGTGACGGGCGCGCTCTCGGCCTGTGCGAAGGCCTGAGGCGTCGTCAACAGGGCTGCCGCGGCGGTCAGTACGGCGGCGGCGCGGGCGGCACGGGTGGTGGGCATGGTGGCTCCGAGGGTGGCCGGGACGAGATGTTGTGCAGTCAACTCGGGCCCGCGTGACGGGGACAAGACAGCGGACGGCGACGCGGTGAACTCGGCCGAAACAGCCGCTACCCGCGAGTAGGGAGTGGCCGGATCGCGGGGTGCCGGCAGGGCGTCGACGGGGAGTCGATGGGGTGTCAACCGAAGGTTGACAGTGCCGGACTGTCAACCTAGGGTTGCCTCATGGCTGACACCACGGGAAAGAACCCCTCCATCCGGCTCGACGACCTGATCGAGGGCATCAAGCAGTCCTACCCCGAAGCGCTGGACCAGCTCTCCAGCGCCGTCCTGGTCGCCGACCACCTCGGCGACGTCGCCGACCACCTGATCGGCCACTTCGTCGACCAGGCCCGCCGCTCCGGCGCGTCCTGGACCGACATCGGCCGCAGCATGGGCGTCACCCGGCAGGCCGCCCAGAAGCGCTTCGTCCCCAAGGACCCGGGCGAGGGCGGCACGATCGACACCGCCCAGGGCTTCAACCGCTTCACCCCGCGCGCCCGCAACGTCGTGATGGCCGCCCACCAGGCCGCCAAGGACGCCCGCAACGACGAGGTCCGCCCCGAGCACCTCGTCCTCGGGCTGCTCGCCGAACCCGAGGGCCTGGCCGCCGTGTTCATCGCCGCGCAGGGCGTCACCCCGGACGCCGTCCGGGAGGCCGCCCTCGCCGCCCTCCCGCCCGCCGTCGAAGAGGTCCCCGACCTCGTCCCCTACGACGCCGGCGCCAAGAAGGCCCTCGAACTCACCATGCGCGAGGCCCTCCGCCTCGGCCACAACTACGTCGGCACCGAGCACCTCCTGCTCGCCCTCCTCGAACACGAGGCCGGCACCGGCGTCCTCACCTCCCTCGGCCTCGACAAGCCCACCACCGAGACCGCCCTCACCGAGGCCCTCGCCCAACTCGCCCCGCAGCCCGACGCCTGACGCCCGCCCGGCCGACCGCCGGCGGCCCCTCCGACTCCGCCGGCGGCCACGGACTCCCTTATTCAGGGGGCCAGTTCGCTCTGCTGGGTTTCGAGGGCGGCGATGCCGGACCCGGTGTCGGGGTGACTCTCGCCAAGGCTCTCGATCCGGCCCGCGACCAACGATTCGTACGTCTTGAGAGCCCGCTGCGCGTGGCCGTTCTTGGCGTGGGCCCGGGCGAGCAGAAGCAGGGCGGACAACGTTTCGGGATGCCCTGCGCCGAGGAGCTCCGACTGGGCCTCGTGGATGCGGGTCAACTCGGCCACCGGCACGGCCTTGTGATGCGATGTCAACTGAAACTCTGCCAAGGCCGAGTCGATGCGCAGTACCAGCCGACGATGGCCGCCCTTCCCGGCACGTTCCCGAAGGTCGACCAGCAGGGCGAGGTCTCCGGTGGACCGGGCCAGATTCAGCCCACTGGCGAGGGTGTCGGCGTGGTTGGCTCCCTGTCGTGTACGGCGGTAGCGGTACGCGGCGCCGCTGAACCTCGACGCCTTGCCGTTGTCGAGGCGGGCCGCGGTTTCGGACAGGAGGTCGAGGGCGCGCAGTCGGACCTCGACCGTCACGGGCGGGGAGATGGTGCTCGTGGCGGGGCGCCATGCCTTGCGGAGTCGCACCAGCCGGGCGTATGCCTCCTGGTAGTGGCCCTGGGCCCCGGTGAAGTGGACCGCGCCGAGGAGGGTGAACTGTGCCTCCGGCCCCACCGCGTCCGCGGGATCGATGGCCATCAGCACCTCCGAGACCTCGGCCCAGCAGGGCCAGTCGCTCCACTCGGCCCGGCCTTCGTTGGCCGGGACTCGGCTCAGCAGCATCGACAGAGCGAGCTCCGCCACCCGCCGGCGCTCTGCGGGGGCGATCAGGCCACGTACCAGATCGACCTCCAGCGGCCCCATCACGATCCGGTCCGCATCCTGCCGGACCAGGCCGATGGCCTCTGCGGGCTGCAGCGACTTGCGGAACCGCTGCGGCAACATGGCGGGCAATCCGCCGGAGGCCGGGCGCCAGTGCGAGGCGTGTACGTGCTTGCTCGGGACGGGGATCGGAAACGGGCCGCCGCACATGAGGGCGAGTGCGTCCAGTGCGTCGCGGGTCGCTCGTGGGTCGCGTGAGTGGAGACTGCGGAGGAGCGACCGCGTCTCGCCGACCAGGGTGGAGGGGTAGCCGTCCGGGCCGGGTTCCCCGTAGATCCCTACGGCGTGATCGCCGATCATCTCGAGAAACTCCGTAGCCAGCCGGTCTCCCCCGATCGACCGTGCTTGGGCCTGGGACAGCCATACCGCGACGTGGCCGAGTGCCAACGGAAGATGGCCCGCTCGTTCGGCCATCCGTGCGGCTCCCCTTGGAGGCAGGCTCCTGGTGGAACGAGTCAGGTAGTAGATCGACTCGGCGGGGGTGAAGCGGCCCACCTCCACGGTCTGGGCAGGCGGGAGCCACTGGTCGCTGCGGCGGGAGGAGGTGACCACCCGGACGCCGCGGTCGTCCAGCACACGCGGCAAGTCGTCCTGGGCGAGTTCGACGGTCGGCAGCAGGACGGTCGGTCTCGGCAGGCCGGGCAGGACGGTCTCCGTGAACTCTTCCAGTTGCTGCCGTGGATCGCGTCCGGGCTCGGGAGCCCAGTGATGGGGCCACAGCCGACGGGCAGTCAGTTCTGCCGTCACCTCATGGGTGAGCAGCGAGGATTTTCCGACCCCGATTTCTCCCGTGAGTACCACCACGGGGGCGTACTCGAGTTCTGCCAGTACCCGCCGGGCGATCCAGGGGCGAGAGACCCGGGTCCGAACGGCATCCGAATCGACCGGCATCATCCGGTGTGCCCCCTCGATCGACGTTTCGACCCGGGGCGGCAAGGTGTGGCCGCGATCGGGCCAGTGATCAACGAGGCGGTCGGAGCGGGGTTACGTCAACGCACGTCCCCGTGCCAATCGGTCTCGGTGCTCAGCCGATCGAGGTTGACCCACTCCTGGGCGAGCCGCTCGCCCCGCAGCAGCAGATCGACCGCTCGTTCGCGGTGCGCAGGGTCCAGCCAGTCGGCGAGCCGACGTGCCTCCGCGGGAGCGATCCGCGCTTCCTTCGGCATGGCCTTTGCGGGACGGCCGTGGCGCAGCAGCATGTCGTACAGGCCGACGGCCGGCCGGACGGATTCCAGCCAGGGGAGCCTGCGTCGGAGCGCGGTCAGCGGGATGCGCAGGCCGGTGGTGTCGAGGTCGCCGAAGTAGACCACGTGCGAGATGTTGTCGTCCCGGCCGAGGCTGCCGATCGATGCCGTGAAGGTGTTGCCGATGCCCCACGCCACATGGCCGAGCCCGTGGTCGACGTGCTTGAGCAACTGCGAGATGGACCAGTAGGTGGTGGAGTTCTCCACGACCAGGAGGCCGCGTCCCGGTCCGGTCCGGTGGTAGCCGCCCTCCTCCTCGCCCAGCGGCACGGTGTCGAACGCCCGGGTGAGGAGCGGAGGGTCCACCCGGAAAGCGTTGATGAGGGGCAGGAGTCTGGCCGGATCGGACAGGACCGGCTTCGGATTGAGGCTGTCGAAGACCTTCTCGCCAGGGTGTTTTGCCTGCTGGAAGAAGGCTTCGCTGCCGAAGATCTCCAACGCGCGCTCCCGGACGGGCAGCGCCCGGCCCGAGGAGCCGCTGTGGAGCCATTTGTTCATCGCTGTGTAGGCCGCGCGAATGGGCGCGGTGGTGTAGTGCTTCTCCCAGTAGGGCGAAGCCCAGGACATGCTGCTGTGCCACACCGGCTCGGGCGGCATTTGCCGTACGGGGGAGCGGTACGGGAGTAGCAGGACCTGCAGCGGAAGAGAGTCCTTCTCGTGGTCCGTCCTGGTGTCCGAGTACTTCAGGTGTCGAAATTTTCTGAGTTCGCCCAGGTATGCGGCGAGGAGGTTTCTGGGGATCACGTGCTCGCGGCCGGACGGGGCGGGGATCCCATCTGCGGCGTTGATGACGTCGGCGATCGGAATCTGCTTCCCCTTGGCACCTTTCCAGCCGGATTTTTCGGCCGACTCGCGGAGTCGGTGCAAAAGTTCGGTTGCCTGTGCGCTCGGCTCCGCAGAATCCTGTGGGTCATTCCGGTGATGTGGCATCTCCGCCCCTTTCCTTGATGAAGTAACGGGTGGCGCCGATGAGACCTCGACCTTCGACCTGGCCCAACTGGCTGTCGAGATAACGGCCGAAGACCTCTTCCACCGTCAGGTACTTTCGTGCTGCGCTGAGGTCCGCGTCATTGCGCAGCCTGATGACCAGGGGGAAAACATCGAGTGCCGTAGTGTCGAACAGGCCCGTCGTGTAGACGAGTTGGACACCGAGGGCAGTGGCGACGGACTGCTGGAGGCGCAGCAGGTAGGTGGCTGAGGCCCGGCCGATCGGATTGTCCAGGAAGAGCGTGCCCGAGTGGTGATTTCCCATGCGGCCGCGGTCATTGGCGCGGAGCGCCGCCATCGTGCAGTAGAGGATGATCGCGGTGGTGAGCATCTGGCCGCCGGAGAAGATCGCCCGGAGTTCCTTCACCCGGACACGCTCCGAGCGCAGGACGGCGTCCGGCTTGAGGATGGAGACTTTGAACCCCTCGGAAACCGCGCTGGTCACTCCGTCGAGGATCAGCGAAGTTCCGGAACGCCTCAGTTCCCGGCCCGCAGTAAGGGCCTTCGCCGTCTCCTGGGCGGCTTTGTCGATGATGTCGCCCATCTTCGAGCGGAGGGTCGCCTCGTCCACTTCCTTGTAATCGATCTTCAGGAATTGCTTTCCGGACCAGTCGCCGAGTTCCTTGGGGAGGCGGGAGAACCGTTGGGCCCGCTTGAGGATCTGCAGTGCCTCGCCGACCTGCTGCGCGAACTGGTGCACGATCTGGGTGCGGTGGCGATCGATCGTCGACAGGTCGTCGCTCAGCGATCGAAGCCGACGGCTCATGGCGGCCGACCATTCCTCGGCGAAGCCGGGCAGGTCGCTGCGGTCCGTGTTGAGCATGATGTGATAGCTCGGCGTACCCAGGGGAAGGAAACGACGCTGTCCTGCGTGCCTGGCGAGTCGGTCTGCCGCACCTCGTTCGATCTCCTGGGCGGCAGCGGCCTGTTTGCGGGCCTCGTCGTAGGCGAGCCTGGTGGTGTGGTGCCGGGCCTGGGCGACCGTCAGATCTCCTTCGAACGCCGGGGCGTCGAGCAGTTCGGCGGGCTCGGAATCGGCGAACTCGGGCCATTCGGCATGGAACTTCGCAAACATCCGGTGCGAGTCCTGGGACTCTGTCAGGGTCCGTTCCAGATTCTTGCGGTGGAGCTCCATCTCCTGGACGTTGAGGCCGACCCGGTCCCGCGCGGATACGGCTTCGGTGATCTGCCGGAGGCCGTGGGCGATGTGGCGAGGACGTTCGAACGGGGCGAGGTCGATCTCTTCCGGAGGCGCCGGGAGACGCTCGTAGTCCTCTCGGCAGGTCGTCAGCTTCGCCATCGACTCTGCGGCCCGGTAGGACAATTCGGGAGCGGACAACTCGGCCAGCCGACGCGCGGCCTCGCGTGAGGCGTGGTCGGCGCCCTCGGGCGAGGACAGCAGTTCACGTGCACGTGCCACCACGCCGGCCGGATGGCCGCCGATCTCGACGGAAAGTCCGGTGGCTTCTTGCTCCGCCTGCCGGAGATCGGTCGCCAACTGATCACCGACGGCAGCCCTCAGGTAGGTCTCGGAGGCACTGCGGTGGCTGCGCCGTAGGACTTCCAGCGGCTCGGAAGCGGGTTCCGGTTCTCCCGGTTCGACGGGCTGGACCGGGCCGAGCGCGGTGAGCTCCTCGGCCAGTCGGCTCTCGGAAGCCCGATGGCGGTCGGCTGCACGGGTTCGGTCAGCACCTCGGGCCCGGAACTCCGCAGCGAGTTCCGCGGCCGTACGGGCCATGGCCCGCTCCTGCTCGGCGCCGGCCTGTTCCCGTTCGACGGTTGCTTGCCAGCCGGGGATCTTCGCCGCCTGTTCGGCCAGCGCGGTGAGCCGGTGGACAGCGCTCTCCAGACCGGGCTGGTCCGCCTGCAGCGCCTTGACGGTCGTGTGGACCTTTTCACGTCGCTGGTCGACCGTGTCGAGCGCGGCCTGGAGAGCGGCGACCTCCTCGGCACCGGCTGCGGCTTGTGCCGAGGCGGCGACGAGTTGTTCCCGCAACTCGGCCGTCCGTCCGAGCGGGAACTCGCGGCGCCACTCCTGGACCCGGGCCCGGAGGGCGGCGGCATCGTCCCTGCGGGCCGACAGTTCGGTCAACTGCTGCTGTCGACTCCGGTACAGCTGCTGCAGCCGCCCCCGCTCCGCATCGGCGGCCCGCTCGTCGTACAGGGCTGGGTGCGGTGGGACGACGAAGTCGACGCCGCCCGGCGGTTCGTGGTCGGCGGCCATCGCCGCGGTGGTACCCACCGGGAGGTAGGTGAGTGGACGCAGTTCGCCGTCGTCGAGGAGTTTGCGTGCCTGCGGCAGGTCCTCGGCCTCGTTGAGCAGGATGCCGACCGCGAGGTGCGGCATGCGTTCGGCCAGCGTTCGACGCCGGGTCAGATCCGGAATCGCGGCCAGGAACTCCCAGCCGGTCCAGGCCGTGATGCCTTCGTTCCGCAGGGAATCCTTCGCCTCGATGGCTTCCGGCCCGGCCGGCAGCAGTTCGCTGGTCTCCAGGGCGAGGCGCTGCGGCCGTTCCTGGGCATCGGCCACCTGGAGCTTGGTGATGGCGCTGGTGGCCTGCTCCTGCACCTGGGTGAGTTCGACCGCGAGAGTGTCCGCCGCCGTGTCGAACACGTCGGCCGAATAGCCGAGGAGTTCGCCGAACAGGGGGTCCGTGCGAAGCGCCTCGGTCCGCTCGGTGGCCGAAGTGACGTCCCGTTCGGCGGAGTCACGGGTACGGATCAGGCCGGCATGCCGGGCCTGGCCGGCCTGCAGGGCTTTGGAGGCCGTCTTTCGGCCCTGCTCCAGCCGGTCTCGTTCCTCCTCCAGCGCGGCGATCCTGTCGGCGTTCGCCCGTGCTGCTGCTGACGCCTGTTCGAGGGCCGCGGGCACCGAAGTGCCGGCCGGGAGCAGACCGCCGTCGACAGCAGCGGCCATGTCGTTCAGGACCTCGCCGATCCGCGCCTCGGCGAATGCCGCCGCAGAATCGTGCTTGGCTGCCCGCCCGACGGCCTTGTTGTGATCGCTCTGGGCATTCTTGGCCTGTTCCGCGGACTCCTCCGCAGCACGTTCGGCGATGTCGGCCTGGCGCAGCAGCCTCCGGGAGTCCACCTGCAAGGCGGCAGCGAGTCGCGCCGTCGCGCGGTCGCGGGCGATCAGGGCGGGCCGGGCCGCCTCTTCCGTCTCGGTGACCACTGCCCTTACGTCCTTGAGACGCCGCTCGGCGGTGAGATGACGGAGCAACAGGGGGGTCAACTGCCAGGCACTTGCAGTCGTCGCGGCCAGGTCGGCCTCCCGCTTGGCCTGCTGGTGCTCCACTTCGGCCTCCTCGAACCTGAGGAAGGCGACCAGGCGTTCCAGTTCCGTGGTCGCGGCACAGAGAGCGGAGTGCTCCTCCTTCTCCTGCGCGAGGTCGATGGCGAGCTGCCCGGCTTCGGCTTTCGTACGCCTGACGGCTTCGGCCTCGATTTCCGCCCTCGCCTGCAACCGGCGCAGTAGCACGGCCATGCTCCGCGCCGCTGTGAGCCTGTGCCGTCGGGCTTCCTCGGCGGTCCTCCTGGCGTCGGCGAGTTCGACGAGAATGCCCAGGGCACCTTCGACGAAGTCGCGTTCCAGCACCATCCGACTGCGCTGGTCGAGCTTGACCGCGTAGGTGTCCAGCAATTTGGCCAGCTGGTCCGGGGCCTCTGTGGGCAGTACCGCGTTCAGGAGGAAGGCGACGAACGCGTTGTCGCTGGTGAAGGGAAAGGCTTCGGCGGCCTCGCCCTCGTCGGTGTTCATGTTGCGCTGGTAACGGAACAGCTCCGGGTCGAGACCGAGTTCGGTGAGCCGGTCCGTCCATTCCTTGTGCCGCTCGAACTGGCCGTACTCTGCGGCGGGATCGGCCAGGGCTGATTTGAGCGCATCGAGATAGGAGTTGAGCCGGACGTACCGGTTGCTGTCGGCGATCGGCAGGTTCTCCAGCCCGAGACGGCCGGTCGGCCGGAAGTGGTACCAGCGTTCGACAAGATTGCGGGAGTCCGTACTGGGTTTCAGGTCCCTCCACTCGGAGACCTTCCCCGTGATCAACCGGCGCCCGCTGCGGACGTGGATCCACTCCAGCACGATGTGGGCGGTGTCGCCCTCCAGCACGAAGCGCTCCAGCACACCGCTGCTCGCGCCCCCGATCGCCATCCGGCGGCCGGGCAGGACGACCGAGAAGATCAGCTTGATCAGGACCGATTTCCCACCGCCGTTCTCGAGGAAGAGCACGGTCGCCGGCGAGGGCCGGCGCGCTACTGCGCCGGTGCCGAAGAAACCCAACTGGCTGTCCGCCATCGGGTGGCCGACGCCGCTGAGATCCAGTAGGACGTCCTGGTAGCGGGCCCCGGCAGGGCCGACCGACTTGAGCAGGACCCGGGAGAGCTCATACATCGGTCGCCCCCGGCTCGTCGTCGTGCCTGTCCTCGTCCCCGTCCTCGACATGGGCTGCCGGGGCGTCCGAGACCGGTTTCCCCGGCGGTTCGACGAGGTCGGGAACGACCTTCAGCAGGAGCAACTCCGTGAAGGCCGCGGTCGAGGCCAGCTCGCGGATCTGGACGTTGTACCGAGGTGTGCTGCGGTACACGGTCTCGCCGTCCACTTCGCCGAGTTCCACCAGCAGACCCTGCTCGGTGAGGAACTTCAGGGCCCGGCCGACGATGGTCGTCGTGGAGTTCATCGCCGCGCGCCTGTCCTTGGTGCTGGACACCTCCGGTCGGCGGCTGTACACACGCCAGGCCCGTTCCAGTTCCGGCGTGTCCGTCGGAGCGTCCAGGGAGTGCTCGACCCGTTCGGCCCGTGACTTGAGCTTCCGGCAGACCTCCCGCACGGTCTGGTCCACGGCACGGGCGGTGACCCGGCCCACGTAGTTGTCGTCGGCGAGGTCGGCCGGGCGGGGGAACACCAGGGCGGCCACCGCGAGGTGGACGATTCCGTGGATCACTTTCTCGCCGGGCTTCTCCGCAGCGGCGGAACGGGAGTAGTCCTCCATCCGGATCTCGAACACGGACCCCTCGGTGGAGGCCAGCACCACCCCGGTCGCGGCCGACACCCTGACCAGGCGCAGGCCGAGACCTGCCGCGATCCGCGAGGTCAGCAGTTGGAAGTCCTCGTTCGTCTGGTACTGCGTCACCAGATCTTGGTACTCGGTGTCCTGGGTGGGGTGGTATCTCGGTCGCAGACCGAACGCGATCAGTTGTGCGGCTTCTTCCGCGTCGACAGTGCTGATGGCGGCGGTCATGAAGGAACCTCCTCGGAGAGGCCGTCGTTGTCGTGCGGTGCGGTGCTGTCGTCGGCGGGGTGGAACGCCACTGTTTGGAGGAGCAGGTCGTCCCCGGAGAACCGGGGGAGGTCCAACGGGTCGCCGGTCCGGACGGCGATCAGGACATCCGGATCGCCTTGGAGCCGGCGTTGGTTGGCCTGAGGGCTGAATGCGTTGACAGCACGATGAACCAGCAGGTCGGCGGTGCTGGGGGCGATCTCTTCGGCCTCCATCAGCAGGCGGCTCAACCTGCGGGGCCGGTGACGCAGGCTGAGCAGGCGATCGGTGGCGGCCCAGTCATCGAGGGTGAACGGCACCGCTTCCTCGGTGCGCCGGACGTCGGGGTCCGGGATCTCACCGCCGAGCCGCTGCCGCTCGGCCGGCGGCCGCAGCAGCCGGGTGACGAGGGACGGAAGGCCCAGCACCGAGGACCGTCTCACCCCGCTCGCATCACGGAAGAAGCCGGCCCCCAGCGTGGTGGCGTCCCGAGCCGAAAGGCCGAGCATCGGTGTCAGCAACTGTCCGTGCAGGTCGATCGCCGCAGTGCGCGGGGGCTCGACGAACTGCTGCCGGTCCTGCTCGGCACGGAAGAGGTCCCCTGCGGTGAGCAGCCGGGTCTGCAACTGCATGTGGCGTCGGATGCAGTCGCGGACGATCACCACCAACTCGGCGGCCCGCTGCTTGTGCTGCTCCTCGTCGGACTCGTCCCGCGCCTTGCTGATGTTGGTCAGGATGTGGTGTTCGGCCCGGTAGCGGTCCTCGATGTGGTCGAGTGCGTTCTGGAGCAGGCGCGGGACCTCGTGCTCCCAGTCGACCGCCCGTACGTTACGGGTGGTGGCCTCGAGGAGTTGGCGCAGCATCTCGCCGTACTGCACGGTACGGTAGCGCGCCTGTTCGGCAGCCAGTTTGGCTTCGGCCAGGCGGCCCCGCTTGATGAGGCTCTCGAGCTTGACCTCGGCCGCGATCTGGGCGGACTCGACATCGGTGTCGAGGGCCCCGACAAGGACGTTGATCGCCTCGTCCGTGGCGCGGAGGTAGATCTTGCCGTCCGGTCCGGCCCGTTCGACCAGCAGATTGAACTCGAAGGTGAGCCGTCGGTAGACCCCGTCGTTGTCGACCGCGCCGTACACCTGACTGAAGCTGCGGTCGACCGTGCCGATATTGATCAGCCGCTGCAGGACGTGCAGGGCGACGGCCCGGTGCTCCTTCTCGGAGCGGTCCGGGGCTTGGAGCGCCACGAAGCGGGCCGTGTGCGCGAGCACCTGCTCCTGGTCCGCGCCGGAGTCGAAGTCCATGGCAACGGTGACCTGGTCGATGGTGTGCAGCGCGACTTCGGCGAGGTGGTAGACCTTGGCATCGACCTTGCTCAGGCTTCCCTTGTTGCTGTCCAGGGCCTGTAGGGGCGCAGCACAGGCCAGTGCCTTGATCCTCCGGGTCAGACCTTCGTCCCAGAAGCCTGCAGCTGAGGGTTTCTTGCTGTCGAACACAGGACGACACGCTAGTCACATCGGTCCGCCCGCGGTGTCGAACGTGCTGAAAGTTCAAACTATGAGGCGATGCGCTGGCAACGGGAAACCTGCCAAGCCGTGGTAGAGCGACACAAAACCCGGTTGACGGTGGATCACCGGGGCCGGTTCGCTGCTGCCGTGACAGAACTGCGCACCGAGATGCCGGCCGCACCGCCCGCAGGGCCGCCCGCCGGACCGTCAGTCCCGCCGGGGGCGTTGCGGATCGAACGGCCGGTCGGCGAGGAGATGCTCGCCGACTGGCAGTACATCCACAACGTGATCGTCCCGACCGATCCGCTCTCGTTGGACGAGGTCCGGGAGCGGGCCGGGCGGTACCGGCTGGAGGTGGCGTACCTGGGGGCGCTGGCCGTCGGGTGCTCGACGGTCCGGCCGCCCGACGAGGAGTCGGAGGGGGCCGCCACCGTCATCGCCCGGGTGCTGCCGGGCCACCGGGAGCAGGGCTACGGCACCCGGCTGTGGCGGCGCGGGCTCGAATGCGCCCGGGCCTGGGGCGTGGACGCGGTGCAGACCGTGGTGCTGGAGAGCAACGCCGAGGGGCTGGCGTTCGCGCTGGGCCGCGGCTTCGCCGAGACCGAGCGCTACCTGCTGGACGGCGACACCGTTCCGTACGTCACGCTGCGCCGCGCGCTCGGGGCGGAGGAGCAGGCATGACCCGCAGACTCGAAGGGCCGGTGCTGGAAGGCCGGTCGGTGCGCCTGGAGCCGCTGGACCGGCGGCACGAGGCGGGCCTGGCGGCCGCCGCCGAGGAGCACCGGGACAGCTTCGGCTTCACCTGGGTGCCGCGCGCCGCCGAGGTCGCCGCGTACGTCGAGGCGCAGCACCGGCGGGTCGAGGCCGGGCTGCTCGCGCCGTACGCGCAGATCGAGGCGGCGACCGGCCGGGTGGTCGGGGCGACCGCGTTCTGGGAGCCGCGCTACCTGCCCGAGGACGGGCCGCTGTACGCGATCGAGGTCGGCTTCACCTGGCTGGCGGCCTCCGCGCAGGGCACCGGCATCAACGCCGAGGCGAAACTGCTGATGTTCGAGCACGCCTTCGAGCAGTGGGGCGTGTCCCGGCTGGACCTCAAGACCGATGCCCGCAACGCCCGTTCGCGCGCCGCGATCGCCTCGGTCGGGGCCCGCTTCGAAGGGGTGCTGCGCAACTACTCGCGCTCCTGGGCGCCGGGCGAGGACGGCCGGCTGCGGGACTCCGCGATCTTCTCGATCATCGACGAGGAGTGGCCGCGGGCCAAGGCCGCCCTGCGGGAGCGGGTCGCGCCCGACGGGGCGCCCCCCGCGCGGGGCGCCCCCCGCGGACGGGCCCGGATTTGTGGGGGGGGGGGGGGGGGGTGGGCGGCCCCGGCGGGGGGGGGGGGGCGCCGCCC
>NZ_JBIVNB010000001.1:441404-735224 GCF_044753345.1 Kitasatospora sp. NPDC088391 | reverse complement strand
GGGGGCCCGCGGGGGCGCGCGGCCGCCCGCCTTCCACCGGCCCCCGGCCCACGGCCGCCCCGGGGGCGGGGGTCCCCCGCCCGGGCCAGCGCCGGTTGGGGCCCGACCACGGCTGACGGTCCGTCATTTCTGGTGCGGGGGAGGTGGGTTGGCCGGCCCGGGCGGCGGCGGGGGAGCGCCGCCCATCCCGGTCGGGTTGCCGGACGGGGCTTTCTGCGGTGCCAAGCTGATCCTCCTCGACGCGGGGGCGGCGCCGCCGGCCGGTGCGGTCACCCGCCGGTACGGTCACCGATGGGGTTCCCGCCCCGCGCCCGCTCCACGCCCCGCCGTCCCGCCGCCGCCCCGTGTTCGAACGGGCGGGCGGCGGCGTTCGGTCCTGCGCGTTCCCCCGGCCCCGCCGCCCCCGACCCCGAGGGGCGCACCCTCACGCTGCTCGCCTGCTTCGACGGCCTGGTCCTGGACGCCCTGGTCCGCGGCGACCGGGACGTCCCGCGCGAGGCGGTCGAACTCCTGGTCGCGGCGGCCCTGCGGTCGTGAGGTTGTCGCCGAAGAACCCGGCACCCGCCGGGCGGGCGGTCAGCGGATCTCGTGGCCGGGGTGCTCCGCGTCGTAGGCCCGGCGGGCGAGGGCGATGCCGTCCCGGTGTTCGAGCGACCAGTCGGCCAGCGCCTTGACGAGGTGGGTCAGGCTCGTGCCGGTCGCGGTGAGCCGGTAGTCGACCTGCGCGGGCACGGTGGGGTGGACGGTCCGCAGCACCAGTCCGTCCCGTTCCAGCCGCCGCACGGTCAGGGTCAGCATCCGCTGGGAGATCCCGTCGACGGCGCGCTGCAACTGCCGGAACCGCCTGGTCCCGTTGGCGAGTTCGACGACCACCAGGACCGACCACTTGTCGCCGATCCGGTCGAGGACGTCGCGGATCCCGCAGTCGGGGTGGTCGGACCGCCCGCACGGCTCCAACTCCGCGGGCCCGGTGGTTACCCGGCTGTGCGTCACTGACATCGGACTGCCTCCTTGTGGGCCCGGTGCGGCGGTTGCAGGATCGCCGTAGTTACCGAAGAGAACCACGACGGGAGACCGAACCGCAATGATCACGGTGACCGGCGCGAGCGGACAGCTCGCCTCCCTCCTGCTCCAGGAGTTGGCCGACCGGAAGGCGCCCGCGCTGGGCGGCAGCCGCACCCCCGCCGAGGGGCAGCGCCACCTGGACTTCGACGACCCCGCCGGCCTGGACCTCGCCGGTGTCCCGACGCTGGTCATGGTCTCGGCCGGGGCCGCCGAGGACGACCTGGTCGTCGCCCGGCACCGCGCCCTGCTGGAGGCCGCGGTGCGCGACGGCGTGGTGCACGTGATCTACACCAGCCTGACCGGCGCCGGGGACCACCTCGGGTTCGCGCTCGCCCACCGCGCCACCGAGCGCCTGGTGCGGGACAGCGGCCTCGGGTGGACGATCCTGCGCAACGGGCTCTACGCCGAACTCTTCGGCGCGCTGCTGACGTGGACGCCCGACGGCGTGGAGTCGGCCTTCGGCGGCGGCGCCCTCGCCGCGGTGGCCCGGGCGGACCTGGCCGCCGCCGCGGCCGTGGTCGCCGCCGACCCGACCGCGCACACCGGCAGGACCTACGACCTGGTCGGCACGCCCGTCACCGCCGACGACGTGGCCGAGCGCCTCGGGGTCGCGCACCGGAGCATCGGGCTCGCCGAGTACCGGGCCAGGACCCTCGCCGACGAGGCGCTCCTGCCGTTCCAGCCGCCGATGCTCGCCTCGATCGCCACCGCCGTCCGCCACGGATTCCTCGGCGACTCCGGCCCCGACCTCGCCCGGCTGCTCGACCGCCCGCCCGCCGACGCGGCCGCCGTGGCCGCCGCCACCGCGGCCGCGCTGCGCGGACGGCGGAACGCCGGATGAAAAGTTTTGCGTCATCTTGCAGCAAGGTTTTCATTACGGCCCGATGATCTCCGTCCGACGGGGCGATGACGTCGGCGGTCTCCGCCGCACCCCGCACCCCGGCGACCAGTGGGCCATGGTCTGTGTTCATGTCTTGAACGCAATTCCGAGAGTTTCCCTGCAGGGTGGCCTGAACTTGACGGCACTGGGCGACAGAAGGCCGTTCTCCTGACCCGATCCTTTGATTTCGTGTTGTGATCAAGCGGTGCTGACGCCGCGTCAGCGCCGCTTGAGGAAGAAGAGGGGAAGAGTCATGACGACCGCCTCCGCCCGGGCCGCAGCCGCCACCTGGCGCCCGGTCCTGCTCGTGGCCGCACTGCTGGCCTGCCTGCTCGGCATCGTCCCGCCCGCGGGCGCCGCCACCGCCGAAGCGACCGTCACGGTCGCGGTCACCGCCCCCACCCAGTTCGGCGACACCGTGCTGATCAGCGGGAACACCGCCCAGCTGGGCAACTGGAACCCCGCCGCCGCCGTCCCGCTGCACACCACCGCCCAGGCGTACCCGGTCTGGAGCGGCTACTTCCAGATCATCGAAGGCAGCACGGCCGAGTACAAGTTCCTGATCCGCAGCAGCAGCGGAGCGGTGACCTGGGAGAGCGTCCCCAACCGCTCCGTCACCCACTCGACCACCGCGCCCACCGCCGTCGACGACCGCTGGAACGTCGGCGGCGGCGCCCCCGTCGCCGCGACCTTCCACGCCACCGCCGTCACCGCCTACGGCCAGAACCTCTACCTCGCGGGGAACCTCGCCGAACTCGGTGCCTGGAACCCGGCGAAGGCCGTCCCGCTGACCACGGACGGCAGCCGCTACCCGGTGTGGACCGCCGGTCTGCCGCTGCCGCCCAACACCCCCGTGGAGTACAAGTACCTGATCAAGAACACCGACGGCAGCGTGGTCTGGGAGAGCGGCGCCAACCGCGGCACCGTCACCCCCGCCACCGGCACCTTCACCGCCGACGACACCTGGCGCTGACCGCACCGGCACCCGGCACCGACATTGCCGGACGGAGTCCGAAGGGGCCGCCGGCCGCCGCGAGGCGTCCGGCGGCCGAGCCCGCGGTCAGCGCGGGCCGGAAGCCGCCCACTGGTGGGCGGTGCCCCGGTGGAGGGCCGCGTAGACGCGGTCGCGCAGGTCGTTGGCGTCCTGGTCGGTCAGGGTGCGGCGCAGGTCGCGCAGGACCAGCTTGACCAGCAGGTTCCACTGGTCCGGGCGGGCGCCGAGCCGGGCCAGCGCCTGCGGGGGCAGCAGGCGGCAGGGGGTGGCGGAGAGGACCTCCACCGTCTCCACGGCGTCCGCGTCCGCGCCCAGCGCGTCGCGGACCCGGTCGCCCAGGTCCTCCGCGAGATCCGTCCCCCCGGAGCCGTCGCCGCCGCTGCCGTCCACGGCGATCGACAGGTCGCGGCGGACGGCGGGCTGCGCCGACACCGGCCGGTACGGGGCCAGGTCGGTGAGCTGCCCCGCCACCGCGGGGTCGGCGGAGCGCAGCAGGCGGATGTCCGGCACGCCCTTGAGCAGCATCAGCATCCGGTCCAGGCCCATGCCGAGCGCCAGCCCGCTCCACTCCGGGCCCAGCCCGGCCGCCGCCAGCACCGCCGGGTGGGCGAGCCCGCACTCGGCGACCTCCACCCACTCCCCGTCCGCCCCGACGTCCAGCTGACGCCCCGCCAGGGTGTACGGGTGGACCCGCTCCTCGGTCCGGTACGCCCGGCCCGGCAGCAGCGCCCCCGCCAGGACGCCGATCATCGCCGTCAGGTCGTCCGGCCCGGCCGGGACCGGACGCCGGGTCAGGTACCAGAGGTCGAGCTGGTGCGGGGTGCCGGTGTGCAGGCGGTCGATGCTGTCGCGCCGGTACACCAGGCCCGGGCAGACCAGCAGCACCGACTCCGGCCCGCCGTCGGGACGTTCGGCGGCGAGGGCGCGCAGCGCGCCCGGGACGAGGGCGCTGGAGTGGCTGCGCAGCATCCGGCGGTCGTCCACGTAGCGGGTGTAGCGGGTGTCCCGGGTGACGTCGTCGGCACGGTAGTTGAGGTGGTCGTAGTTGTCGGCGACGGTGACGACGCGCTCGCCGCGGTGCACCCGCGCCGGGCAGCCCCAGTGGCGGGTGAGCGCGTCGACGGCGCCGTCCAGCACGAGTTGCAGCGCGTGCGGCCCGGCCGCCGGGTCGGTCAGGTCGCGGACCGCCAGGTCGGCGGCCAACTGCTCGGCGGAGAGCGGACGGACGGTGTGCGCAGGGGCGGGTGCGGCGGGTGCGGCGGGGTTCGCGGGCAGGGTCATGATGACGGCCTCCGGGCCTCGGCAGGGGAGAGAAGGGGGAGCACACACCCCCCGGCCCCTGGGTACGATCCGCCGACCGGGACCGACCCCGCTCAGCCCGACTGCGTCATCGGCGTGGCGAAACCCGACCCCTGCGGCACCCATCGGGAGCCGGGGGGCCACTAAATCGGCGAGAGATCGCTACGACGGCCACGGGCAGAGTCTAGACGCCCGGACGCCCCCGACGGCAAGCGCTTTCCCCGCGGTCCTCCGGCCGCGCCCGCCCGGTACGCTCGACGCTCCTGCGGCAGGACGGGGGAGTGCGGACGTGACGGCGGACGGCGGGGTCGGGCGGGCGTACGACGCGGTGGCGGAGCTGTACGCCACCCTGTTCCGGGGCGAACTCGGCGGCCGCGAGGACGAGTCGGCGCTGCTCCGGCGACTGGCCGCGGCCCCGCCGGTGGCCGGTCGCGGCCTACCGGTGGGCGACCTCGGCTGCGGGCCCGGCGAGGCGACCGCCCTGCTCGACGCGCTCGGCGTCCGGGCCTTCGGACTCGACCTCTCCGCCGGCATGCTCGCCCAGGCCCGACGGGCCCACCCGGCCGGGGCGTTCGTCCGCGGCACCCTGACCGCCCTGCCGCTCGCCGACGGCAGCCTCGGCGCGATCCTCGCCCGCTACTCGCTGATCCACCTGACGCCCGATCGACTTCCGCTTGCGCTCGCCGAGTTGCGGCGCGTCCTGGCCCCGGGCGGCCTGCTGCTCACCGGCTTCTTCGCCACCGACACCGACACCGGCGACCCGCTCCCCTTCGACCACAAGGTCACCACCGCCCACCGCTGGCCCGTCGGCACCCTCGCCGCCCTCCTCCACCGGGCCGGCCTCACCGAACTCGCCCGCACCACCCGCGCCCCCGGCCCGGGCGAACGCTTCCGCCAGGCCACCCTCCTCCTCGCCGCCCCCGACGGGGCGCACACTCCGGCCGGAACGGGGCAGAAGAGATCCGCGGAGGACCGGGTGGCGGCGGGAGAGGCGGACGGATGAGCGACGGGACGAGCGTGCTGCTGTGGAGCGTCGGCGGGGTGCTGGTGGCCGCGACGCTGGCGGCGGCGGTCGTACTGGTGGTCAAACTGGTGCGGACCAAGCGGCTGTTGTCCGACACGGGCATCCCGATGTCGAAGAAGGTGCTGTTCTGGGGCGCGATCGTCTACCTGGTCTCCCCGGTGGACCTGCTGCCCGACCCGATCCTGCTGGACGACCTCGGCGTCCTGCTGCTGGCCCTGCGCTCCCTCGACAAGGCCGTCCCCCGGGGGATTTCCGGCGCGTCCCGGCAGGATTCCGACCCCCGGCCGTGACCCGGCCGGCCCGGGCGGTCAGTGCACCCAGCCGCGGCGGTGCGCCTGCCAGCCGAGCTGGATCCGGGTGTCGGCGCGGGCCAGCCCCATCAGGCGGCTGATCCGGCGCTGGACGGTGCGCAGGCCGAGGCCGAGCTGCTTGGCGACGGCGTGGTCGGTGGCGCCGGCCAGCAGCAGCGCGAGGACCCGCCGGTCGGTCTCGTCCGGCCCGTCGGCGGGGGAGTCGCCGACGGTCGGCCCGGTACCGGCGCGGCCCAGCGGGTGGGCCCACTCCCAGGTCTGCTCGAACAGCACGGCGAGGACGGCGACCAGGGCGGGCGCGCGCACCACCAGGGCGACCGGGTCGGTGGCGGCGGAGGGGGCGGTGAGCGGGACGAGCGCCAGCTCCCGGTCGGCGACGATCAGCTTGGTCGGGACGTTCTCCACCACCCGGATCTGCTGCTGCCGGTCCATCGCCTCGAACAGCGGCCGGGCCGCGCCGGGTTCGTCCAGCGCCCGGCGCTCCAGCACCACCCGGTAGGCGACGCCCCGGGCCACCGCCGCGGTCTCCGCGCCGGTCTCGTCGGCGGCCACCACCTGGTGACGGCCCGTCACCAGGGCGAGCAGTTCGCGTTCCGCACCGGCCTGCAACTGGGCCACCCGGTGGCTGATCGCGGCCCGCCCGGCGACCACCTCGACCAGGTCGCGGTGCGCCCGGTCGGCGCCGGTGGTCGCGGTGCGGTACGCCTCGGTCAGCATCGAGGCGGTGAGTTCGGCCTCCCGCAGGGCGTGCCGCTGCCCGGTCAGCAGCGCCTCCAGGGCGACGGCCGGGGGAGCGGCGGTGTAGCGCTGCTCCGCGTCGGGGGCCACCAGCCCGGCGGCCTGCAGGAGTTCGAGCGAGCCGACGGCCAACGGCCCGCAGCGCGCGGTGAGTTCGGCGCGGTCGGCCGGCCCGTTGCCGACCAGGTGGGTGTAGAGCCGCTCGGCGTGCTCGTCCAGTCCTATCGCCGCCAGCATCCACGCTCCGTCCGCCGCACCGTCACCCGGGAACCGCCGAGCCGACCGCCGTTCGCCGGCCCGCCGCCCAAGGGCCCGACACCCAGCGTCAGTTCGTGCCGGACGCACCCGGTGGCGGGTTGCCGCCGGGCGGTGATCCGCCAGCGCCCATCATGACCGGTCAGGCGGGTTTTCTGCCAGGCTCACCGGCCATACACCCGAGAACTGGAGGCGTCCATGACATGGCCGGCGCGGATACGCGGCGCGATGGCACTGGCGGTGGCGGGCATCCTCGCCACCGGCGCGCTCGGCACCACCGGACAGGCGTACGCGGCCCCGTCCGACGACCCGAGGAGCACGGAAGCAAGCGGCACGGCAAGGGAGTTGACCGGGCGCCAGGAACAGGCACCGCGCACCGTCACCCTGATCACCGGCGACCGGGTGCGGGTCACCGGCACCCCCGACGGCCGCAGCTCCGTCACCGTGCTGCCCGACGAACACGGCAACCTGCCGCTGGTCTTCACCCAGCAGGAGAACGGCGACCAGTACGTCCTGCCGCAGCGGGCCTCCGCCGCGCTCGCCGCCGGCACGGTCGACCGCGGCCTGTTCGACGTCAGCGCGCTGGTCCGGCAGGGCTACGACGACCAGGGCGCCAAGACCCTGCCGCTGATCGCCACCTACCGGGACGCGGGGGCGGCCGCCGCCAGTCCGCAGCTGCGCGCCCGGGCCGCCGGGGCGACGCCGCTCAAGGCCGTGAACGGCGTCGCGCTCAAGCCCGCCAAGGACGCCGCCGCCCGGACCTGGGACCAGCTGATCGCCCCGGACGGCACCGGCCGCGACGGCCTGGCCAAGCTCTGGCTGGACCGCAAGGTCAAGGCCGCCAACGACGCCGAGACCCGGCAGATCGGCGCCCCGGCCGCCTGGGCGGCCGGCCTCGGCGGCGACGGCGTCAAGGTCGCCGTCCTCGACACCGGCATCGACGACCAGCACCCCGACCTGGCCGGACAGGTCGACGCCCGCCGCAACTTCACCACGGAGGACCCGAGCACGCCGGACGAGGACGTGCACGACGCCGTCGGCCACGGCACCTTCGTCGCCTCCGAGATCGCCGGCACCGGTGCCGCCTCCGGCGGCAAGGAGCGCGGCGTCGCCGACCGGGCCCGGCTGCTGGTCGGCAAGGTGCTCGACGACAGCGGCTCCGGCACCGACTCGCAGATCATCGCGGGCATGCAGTGGGCCGCCGACTCCGGCGCCGACGTGGTCTCGATGTCGCTCGGCAGCCCGGAGCCCAGCGACTGCACCGACCCGATGTCGGTCGCCGCCCAGCAACTCGCCCAGCACTCCAAGGCGTTGTTCGTGGTCGCGGCCGGCAACCTCGGCCGCTACCAGTCCGTCGGTTCGCCCGGCTGCGCGCCCGCCGTGCTCACCGTCGGCGCCGTCGACGGCAAGGACGCCACCGCGAACTTCTCCTCGCACGGCTCCGTCACCGGCACCCACACCCTCAAGCCCGAGATCGCCGCCCCCGGCGTCGACGTCAAGGGCGCCGCCGCCGGCGGGCGCGGCGTGTACGCCTACACCGCGATGTCCGGCACCTCGATGGCGACCCCGCTGGTGGCCGGCGCCGCCGCCCTGGTCAAGCAGCGCCACCCCGACTGGGACGCCGCCCGGATCAAGGCCGCCCTGGTCTCCGCCGCGCTCGCCACCGTCCCCGGCGACGTCCAGCAGGTCGGCGCGGGCCGGCTGCGCGCCGACGCCGCCACCACCCAGCGCGTCCTGGGCGCCCCCGCCGTCGGCTTCGGCGACTTCGCCCACCCCCAGCAGAAGTCCGACACCCGCACCGTGCGACTCCCGTACACCAACACCTCCGACCGGCCCGTCACGCTGAAGCTCGCCGTCCAGCGCACCGACGGCGACGACGACTCGCCGGTCAAGGCCAAGGCCGTCCGGCTCGGCACCGACCGGCTCACCCTCGCCCCCGGCGCCACCGCCGAAGTGCCGCTCACCCTCGACCCCACCGCCAAGCTGACGGGCGGCCAGTACGGCGACCTCACCGGCCGCGTCCTGGCCACCGCCGAGGACGGCACCACCGTCTCCACCCCCTTCAACGCCTACGTCGAACCCGACACCTTCGCCGTCCGGGTCAAGCTGATCGACCGCGACGGCAAGCCCGCCGCGTCCGACGCCGGCACCAGCATCACCATGGTCGACCTCGGCCAGGCCACGGGCAGCCGCCAGGCCCCCGACGCCAACGGCGAGATCGTCTACCGGCTGCGCCCCGGCACCTACTCGCTCAGCGGCTACGTGGTCACCCCCGACCGGCGCGACACCACCGGCGAAGCCTCCCCCAAGGGCGTCACCGCGCTCGCCATGCCCGAACTCCAGCTGAACAAGGACACCGTCCTCACCCTGGACGCCCGCAAGGCCGACCCGGTCGAGGTACGGACCGACCACGACCTGCGAGTCCGCAACGCGGTCCTCGAACTCGGCCGCTGGTGGGGCGACAAGTGGGTCGACTCCACCGGCGTGCGCACCGGCCTGCTCCCCGTCGAACTCTCCGCCTGGGGCAGCGGCAAGGCCCGCACCGGCGGCTTCGAGTTCGGCAGCTACCTGCGCCTGGCCGCTCCCGAGGCGGTGCTGCGCGGCGCCGGACTCACCCTCGAACCCCACTACGCCCAGTACGCCGACGAAGCCCACCTGCCCGCCACCGGCAGCGCCCCGCTCATCGCCCTCGCCGCGCCCGGCGACCTGACCGGCGCCGACGTGAAGGGCCGGCTGGTGCTGCTCCCCGACGACGGCACCTCCCAGCGCACCGTCTCCGAACAGGCGAAGCAGGCGGGTGCCGTCGGCGTCCTGACGTACCGTCCGGGCCCCGGACTGTTCGCCAAGAACGACATCAGCCTCGCCGCCCCCGTGCTGCCCGTCACCGCCGACCAGGCCGCCGCACTGCGCACCGCCCTCGGCCGCGGCCCCGTCACGCTGGACTGGACCTCCACCCCCGACGGCCCCGACGTCTACAACCTGGCCTTCCACGACACCGGTTCGATCGGCGGGCAGCAGCGCCACACCGTCCGCGACCGCGACCTCGCCACCGTCACCGAGACCTGGCACAGCCTCGGCACGCCGTTCCGGATGAGCGACTACGTCAGCGTCGAACGCCCCTGGAACCCGTACGCGGCCCAGGCCGTCGCGCAGGGCCTGGTCGCCGCCCCGTCCGTCCGCACCGCCCGCTACACCGCCGACGACACCACCTGGCTGCACGACGCGCAGAGCAGCTGGCCGTTCACCGAGTTCATGCAGGACCTGCCGCGCCGCTACACCCCCGGGCAGCAGCGCGCCGAGCAGTGGTACCGGGGCGTGCTGCGGCCCACCGCCGGCCGGGACGCGACGGGCGCGCCGCTGCTGGTCGGCGAACGGCAGGCCGACCTGATCGGCGTCGACCTGAGCCGCAGCCTGTGGGGCGACGGCAACGCCGACCACACCGGCAGCATGGCCTACTTCGGCGACGGCTCGGCCGTCGAACTGTTCAGCGGCGGCGACTCGTTGGGCCGCTCCTGGTTCGGCCCGTCGAATGTCTGGGAGGTCCCGGCCGGGGCCCGCGACTACACCCTGGTGCTCGAACAGCAGCGGTTCTACCACCGCGACCAGTGGCAGCGCTCCACCGCCGTCCGCACCGAGTTCGGCTTCCGCTCGGCGAACGACCCGGCCGCGTACTCGCAGCCGCTGCCGCTGCTGTTCCCCGACTACCGGCTCGACCTGGACGGCAACAACACCGCCCCCGCCGGCCCGGTCCGGATCGCCCTCGCCGCCACCGGCCAGGCGGGTGCCGCCCCCGGCCCGCTGGCCGACGCCCGCCTCTCCTACTCCTACGACGGCGGCACCACCTGGACCGACGCCCCCGTCGGCGCCGACCGCACCGCCGCCCTCGACCACACCGGTGCGAGTGGCAAGGCCGTCACCCTGCGGATCACCCTGACCGCGACCGGCGGCAGCACCGTCACCCAGACCGTCACGGACGCCTACGCGGTGCGCTGACGGACCATCAGGTCGGGGCCGCGGGGGGGGGGGGGGGGGGCGCCCCCCCCCCCCCCCCCCCCCCCCCCCCCCCCCCCCCCCCCCCCCCCCCCCGCCCCCGCCCCGGGCCCCCCCCCCCCCCCCCCCCGGGCCGCCCGCCGGGGGGGGGGGGGCTGCTGCCCGGGGGGGGGGGGGCGGGGCGCGGGGGGGCCCCCCCCCCCCCCCCCGCGGCCGTGGCCGCCCCCTCGACCTCTCCGCCGGCATGCTCGCCCAGGCCCGACAGGCTCACCCGGCCTGGGCGTTCGTCCGCGGCACCCGCGCCCCCGGCCCGAACGAACGCTTCCGCCAGGCCACCCTCCTCCTCGGCGACCCTGGGCAGGGACTTCCTACCCGTTCCTGTTGAATCGGTGTGCATGGAGCGCCAAGAAGTTCGGCGCGGCTTCGACGGCGGGCGGGATGGCGGGCACCGATCGAGTCCTCCTGGAAACACGACAGGTGACGTGCAGTCATGCACGTCACCTGCGGTGAGCGGGTCGGCGCGCCAACGCCTTGTCGCTCGGTCCCAAGGGTTTCGGTTGCTGGGTGCTGCCCTCACGGCCTCCGGGCTGGCCGTTCCCGTAGTTCTCGGCCTGCTCGGTGGGATCGCCTCCGTCGCTGTCGGGATCGTGGTGGCCGTGCGGGCCAACCGCTACCCGCGTCTGGCCGTCCAGGAGGTCTGAAGCCGATGGGACGCCCCGAGCGGCCCATCACCCATCGCACGAAGGAACTGACGGCTCTGGCGCAGCACTTGCGGGTACTGCGCCAGGCCGCGGATCTCACCTACACCGAACTCAGCAACGTCACCGGCGTCGAACGCACCCGGCTCTCCAGAGCCGCGAGTGGGGACGCGGTGCCGGCGTTGGAGGTGGTGGAGTCCTACGCGAAGGGGTGTTCGGCCAGTCAGAAAGAGATCGCCGAGGCGAGGAAGATGTGGCGCCTCGCCCGCAGCGCCGAGACCACCGGCACCATCGAGCCCGTTGTGCACATCACGCTGGTCACCACTCCTCGCGAGCTTTGGCAGGCGATGCTCCGCCTTCACCGTGCGGTCGGACGTCCGTCGCTCCGTGAACTGGAGGGACGAGCCGGACAACACGGCGAGTTGCCCCACAGCACTCTGCACCTCGTCCTCCAGGGCCGGGCGCAGCCGAGCCGCAAGCTGTTGGAGCACTTCCTCCGGGCTTGCCATCTTCCGGTCTCCGAGATCACCCGGTGGTTGGAAGCCTGGGATCGCATCCGTAACCCGCGGCCGGCGACAGCTCAAATGTCTGCTATCGACCGGCGACTGGTGAACTCCATACTCCACACCTTGAGATCCAGGGCTCCGAACGAGCCGGACCCGTTTGCCTTTGAGGTTCCGGTATCGCTCAGGGGCAGGTGAGCCATGGCAACCGCTCGATAGGTTCGTGTTGCGAGGTGACTCCGGTACGGACCGGTACGGGAAAGCTTCGCCGAAGGGGCCATGTCCCGACAAGTAGTGGATCTTGTCGGGATGCAGGCTGCTCTGGATTCCTCCAGTGGATTTGCTGTCAGCCCTCGTCCTGCTCACTGGCCCTGGGTCGCCTCGACAAGGCTGTTTTCAAAGGGGTTTCTCGTCCTCCCGGGCGGGCTGAGAGCCTTGGCGGACGGCACCCGGAGGCCCGCAGTTCTGGGAGGGTCAGAGCGACCAGCCGCGCGGGCGCATGGTGGTGGCGAGGCCGAGGGCGCGGCGGACCTCGGTGTCCGGGTCCATGGCGGCGTGCTCGTCGGCGCGGGCGGCAGCGGCTGCCTGGCGGATCTCCGAGATGCTGCGGCCCGGGTCGAGGGCGGCGGCCGCGCGCCAGTGGGCGAGGGCGGAGCGGTGGGAGCCGAGTACGGTGGCGAACGACCTCTCCGCGCCCGCGGGTGGGGCGAGTCGGGCCAGGTCGTCCGTCAACTGCTGTTCGGCGTCGGCCATCCAGGCCGTCCAGTCGCGGATCTCGACCGAGGTGGCGCCCTCGGCCTGGTCGATGTCGAGGGCGGAGAGCTCGTCGTAGCGGTCGACGGCCGCGAGATAGGCGCGTTGCGCCTCGGTGGGGGCGGGGGCGTGCGGCCGGGAGGGGCCCGTCACCCGGTCGTTCAGGGCGGCCAGGTAGCAGGTGACGTGCGGGGCACGGCCCGGGTCCGTCGACAGGTGGTAGTCGTAGCCGAGCGAGGGCGGCAGGGACCAGTAGTCCGGTACGTAGGCGGTGTCGGCGGGGCTGCAGGCCAGCGCCGCGGCCAGTTCCGAATCGTGGTGCGGGTCCCGCTCGACGTCGACGGGGAACTGCCCGGTGACCTCGCCGAGGTGCGGGTCCGTGCAGGCCGTGGGCCGCACCGTGTCCAACCGGTCGCTCCGGAGGTCGAAGCAGGCGCCGACCGGCAGCGAGGCCAGCGCGACGGTTCGCGGGTACACCAACGCGACCAGCCCGGCCGCGGCCAGGACCAGCACGGAGCCGACCAGTGCTCGGCGCCACCACCGCCGGGTCCGGGCCGGTGCTGCGTCTGCGGAGGTGGAGGCGGGGCGGACGGGAGCGGCGGGGCTCGGACGGGACACGGCGGTTCAGCGCTCCGGCGGGAAGGGGGATCCAGGGTGCGCAGACCCTACCGCAGCGCGCGGCACGGTCGCGGGCCCGGGGCGTCAGAGGGCGGCGAGCAGGGTGAGCGGGTCGGCGGCGTCCGGGGCGGCGGGCAGGCCGCAGGTGGCGCGGACGGCGGCGTCGTGGGCGGCGGCCAGGGCGTCCAGGCGGGTCAGCCGGGTGCGGCCCTGGCGGGAGAGGTGGGCGGTGATCCGGCGGCGGTCCCGGTCGCCCTGGCGGCGGTGGACCAGGCCGGCGTCGGCGAGCGCGTCCACCAGGCGGCTCAGGCTGGCCTGCGGGATCAGCAGGGACTGCGCCAACTCGCCCATCGGACGGCCCTGTCCGTCCGCGAGCGCGCGCAGCACCCGCCACTGGTCGACGGTGCAGTCCTCCTCGGCCAGCGCGGCGGCCAGCCCCGAGGTGAGCCGCCGGTGCGCCAGCGCGACCAGCTCCACCAGCAGCGGCGCCGACCCGCCGGGGCCGGAGGCGGTCGCGGCGCTGCCGGTCGCGGCGGTGCCCTGCGCGGTCATCCGGCCCTCCCCTTCCGAGCGCTCTGCCGGGGTCCTGTCCCGACCCTCGTCCCGATCCCTCGCCGTCGCCCGCCCGACTTCCCCGGGCGCGGCAGGATGACCATACTCGCACTGGTGAGGCTGGAAGCGAGACTGGTCGACCCGCTCGACGCGCTGCACACCGCCCGGGCGGACGGCGCGTTCCGGGTCGGCCTCGTCGTGCCGCAGTCCGGCCCGCTCGGCTTCACCGGCCCGTCCGCGCTGGACGGCGCGCTGCTCGCCGCGCACGAGGTCAACGCCCGCGGCGGCGTCCGCGACCGGCCGTTGGAACTCGTCCTGGTCGACGGCGGCGGCGCGCCCGCCCCCGTCGCCGCCGAGGTCCGCCGCCTGCTCGACGCGGGCGCCCTCGACGCGCTGGCCGGCTGCCACACCAGCGACGTGCACCGGGCCGTCGAGGAGGTGGCCGCCGGGCGGACCGCCTACGTGTTCACACCGCCGCACGAGGGCGGCACCCGGCGGCCCGGCGTGCTCTGCACCGGCATCGACCCGACCGTCCAACTCGGCGCCGCGGTCGTCGAACTGACGGAGCGTCACCGGATCGGCCGGTGGGCGATGATCGGCAACGACTACATCTGGCCGCGCTCCGTGCACCGCGCCGCCGCCCGCCTCGCCGGCGGCGCGGGCGCCCGGGTGGTGCTGGAGCGCCGGGTGCCGTTCGGCGGCGTCGAGCGCGAACTCGACGCCCTGCTGGACGCGCTGCGCACCGCCCGCGCCGACGCCGTGCTGCTCAGCCTGATCGGCCGCGACCTGGTGGTCTTCAACCGGGCGCTGCGCCGCAGCGGGCTGGACCGCCGACTGGTCCGGCTCTCCGGCGCGCTGGAGGAGAACGGCCTGCTGGCCCTCGGCGGCGACGACACCGGCACGCTGTACGCCGCGATGCCCTCCTTCGCCACCCTCGCCGAGGAGCCCCGCCGCCACCTGGCCGAGCGCCACCGGGCGCTCTGCGGACCGTGGGCGCCGATCCTGGACGCCTACGCCGTCGGCCTCTACGACGGCCTCCACCTGCTCGCCGAACTCGCCGGCCGCCGCGCCCTCGACCCGGCCGGCCTGCGCGCCGCCGCCGCGCCGCTGCTGCGCGCCCTGCCGCGCACCGTCCACCTGGCCCGCGCCGAGGGCCCGGACTTCACCGTCCTGCACTGAGACCCGCCCCCGTCCGGCCGGGCGCGTCCGTACGCCGAGAAAACCCTTCCATCTGGAAATACTTACCTCTACAGTCTCCGAACACACCCACGGGGCCGTCACGGAGAGGGAGCGCCATGGCCGACACACCCACGCCAACGTCCGCCAGCAGCGGGGGCATCGAGAGCTTCGGCTACCGGCAGGAGCTGCGCCGCACGCTGACCTTCACCGACCTGCTCGTCTACGGGCTGGTCTTCATGGTGCCGATCGCGCCCTTCGGGATCTTCGGCAGCGTCTTCCAGGGCTCCGGCGGCATGGTCGCCCTGGCGTACGTGCTCGGCATGGTGGCGATGATGTTCACCGCGCTGTCCTACGCCCAGATGTCGCGGGCCTTCCCGATGGCCGGGTCCGTCTACACCTACGCCGGGCGCGGCATCGGCGCGCCGGTCGGCTTCCTGTCCGGCTGGATGATCCTGCTGGACTACGTGCTGGTACCCGGCCTGCTCTACCTGATCGCGGGCGTGGCGATGAACTCGCTGGTGGGGTCCGTCCCGGTCTGGCTGTGGGTGGTCGGCTTCGTGCTGCTCAACACCGTCGTCAACTACCTGGGCATCGAGACCACCGCCAAGGTCAACAAGGCCGTGCTGATCGGCGAACTCGTCGTGCTGGCCCTGTTCATCGGCGTCGGCGTGGTCGCGCTGGCCGGCGGCAAGGGCCGCGGCTTCGACCTCACCCCGCTCTACAACGGGCACACCTTCTCCTGGAGCCTGGTGTTCGGCGCCGTCTCGATCGCGGTGCTCAGCTTCCTCGGCTTCGACGGCATCTCCACCCTCTCCGAGGAGAACCGCGACTCCGCGAAGGCCATCGGCCGCTCCATGGTCGCCGCGCTGCTGCTGGCCGGCACCCTGTTCATCGTGCAGACCTGGGTGGCCTCGCTGCTGGTCGCCGACCCCGACGCGCTGATCCGCGACGGAGACCCGAACGGCACCGCCTTCTACGACGCCGCCCGCACCGCCGCCGGCGGCTGGCTGGCCACCCTGACCGCCGCCGCCACCGCCGTCGCCTGGGGCTTCGCCAACTCGCTGGTCGCCCAGGCCGCCACCTCCCGCCTGCTGTACGCGATGGCCCGCGACCGCCAGCTCCCGTCCTTCCTGGCCCGCATCCACCCCACCCGCCGGGTCCCGGTCAACGCGACGCTGCTCACCGCCGGGGTCTCGCTGGTGCTCGGCCTCTACACGGCCTCCCGCGACGACGGCATCACCCTGCTGAGCACCCTGGTCAACTTCGGCGCGCTCACCACCTTCCTGGTGCTGCACGTGGCCGTGGTCGTGCACTACCTGGTCCGGCAGCGCAGCAAGGACTACTGGCGGCACCTGGTCGCGCCGGTGCTCGGCTTCGCGATCCTCGGCTACGTGGTCGTCAACGCGGACATCGCCGCCCAGCGGCTCGGCTTCGTCTGGCTGCTGATCGGTGCGATCGTGCTGATCGGCCTGATGGCGACCGGCCGCGCCCCGCGCCTCGCCGTCGCCGCCGACACTGCCGACACCGCCGACACCGCTGCGACCGCTACGGAGGAGAACAAGTGACCCTGCCCGAGGAGATCGTCCGCCTGTCCCCGTCCCCGGAGGACTGGGCCTACACCTTCGGCGGGCGCGCCCCGCTGACCACCGTCCGGCCCGGGACGCTGCTGGAACTGACCACCGAGGACTGCTTCGGCGGCAAGGTGCGCGGCACCGGCGACCTGCCCAGCCAGGTCTGCGTCTTCCCCTACCTCAACCCCGTCACCGGCCCGATCGCGGTGGCCGGGGCCGAGCCCGGCGACGTGCTGGCCGTGCACTTCGTCGAGATCACCCCGGCCCGCGACCACGGCATCTCCAGCACCTTCCCGCACTTCGGCGCGCTGACGGCCACCCATCAGACCGCGATGCTGCACCCGGCGCTGGAGGAACGGGTCTGGATCTACGACCTGGACATGGCCGCCGGACTGTGCCACTTCCGGGCCCGCAACAGCGACTTCACCGTCGCCCTGCCGCTCGACCCGATGCACGGCACGGTCGGCGTCGCCCCGGCCGGCGGCGAGGTGCTGGCCTCGATCACGCCCGGCGCGCACGGCGGCAACCTGGACACCCCCGAGATGCGGGCCGGCACCACGGCCTACTTCGGCGTCAACGTCGAGGGCGGGCTGCTCGCCCTCGGCGACGGTCACGCCCGGCAGGGCGAGGGCGAGGTGTGCGGCACCGCCGTCGAGGCGGCGATGCGCACCACCGTGATCGTCGACCTGGTCAAGGGCGGCGGCCCGGCCTGGCCCCGGCTGGAGAGCGACGACCACCTGATCAGCACCGGCTCGGCCCGCCCGCTGGAGGACGCCTTCCGGATCAGCCAGCACGACCTGGTCACCTGGACCGCCGACCTGCTCGGCCTCGACCAGCTCGACGCCTACCAATTGGTCAGCCAGGCCGGCCTGGCGCCCGCCGCGAACGTCTGCGACACCAACTACACGATGGTCGCCAAGCTCCCCAAGTCCCTGCTCGGCCGCACCCGCCCCTACGACGGCCTGCACGACCGCCTCCGCGCCACCGCGGCGGCCTACCTGCGCCACCGCTGACCCGCCACCGGCCCGCGTCCGCCGCCGGGGCTCAGGCGGCGGCGGACGCGGCCAGGTACGGGGCGAACTGGTCGGCGAGGTCGGCCGCCACCGCCGTCGCGTCCCGGGTCCCGTCGACCTCCAGGACGCGGATGCCGAGGCGGCGGGCGTGGCGGACGGCGTCCTCGGCGACCAGGCGGTCCCGGGCGACGCGGTTGGCCTGGGCGCGGGCCGGGTCGCGGACCGGGACGCCGAGCGCCCCCGCGCGCGGCAGGACCCGCAGCTGGTGGCGGCGGAACTCCTCGGTGGGGACCAGGACGGCCATCCGGCGCGGCGCATCGAGCAGCGGCGCGACCAACTCCGGCCGCAGGCCCCAGCCTTCGGCGATCGCCGGGCGTCCGGTGTACAGCGCGCGCAGGTCGTCCAGCGCCCAGCCGAAACGGGCCGGGAACCCCGCCAGGGTGTCGGCGGCCATCTGCTCCGGCGTCCGGTCCGACCAGGTCCGGTCCGGGTCGGGCTCCGCGAGCGGCTCGCCCAGGGCGATCCGGCGGGCGATCCGGCGGTCCCGGTGCCCGCGGGCGTCGTGGTAGTCGTAGTGGTAGACCGTCAACCCGTGCTGCTCGGCCAGCAGTTCGGCCACCGTGGTCTTGCCGGCCCACTGCGCGCCGCCGATCCACAGGGCGCGCCGCAGACTGCCGTGCGGGTCCCATCGGGCGTCCGACACGAGCGTCCCCCTCTCGCCGGGGAGCCCGGCGGGCTCCCGTCCGGGAACGAGTGTGCTGGTCCGGCGGGAAAAATTGCAGTCTTGTCCTGGCCGGGCCCGCGGGCGCAGAGTGGAGGAAGGGGAAACCGCCGCCGCGCGGTTCCCCGCCTCCCCGGGGCCCGCCACCGCACCGGCCGGACCCTGCACGTCGACGGCGGCGCGTCCAGCACCCGCTGACGGACGGTCACCCGCCCCGATCGGCGGGGGTGCCGGCCCGGGCCGGTCCTCCGTCGGGCCGATGCCGACGGTCCGGGCACCCGCCAGGCTGGTGCCCACAGACGGAGGGGGAGCCGGTCGTGCGAAGAGCGGTACGGGTGAAGGTGCTCTTGGCGGTCGGCGGCCTGGTCGCGGCCGCCGGGCTGGTCGGCTGGGCGGACCACGCGTCCCGGCCGAAGCCCGTCGACGTGCACGGCTGGCAGACGACGGGGCTGCGCACCGACCGCGACCCGATGACGGCCCGCTTCCACCGCTTCGGCGAGGCGGTCGACGCGCACTGGGTCTCCTCCTGGCGCGGCAGCAGCCGCGACCTGGTCCCGTACCAGGACAACCGGTACTACCTGACCGCCGTGCTGCGCCTGACGCCCGGTCAGGTCGCCCGGCTGATCGGCACCCGGACGACCGTCGCCACGCCCCTGCCCGGGTTCACCGACGCGGTGCCCGCCGACCCGGGCCTGCCGGGCGAACTGGCCCCGCACACGCCGGACGCCGCGGCCTGGGTGACCGTCCCCGCACTGGAACCGGTGCTGGTCCGCGCCAGGCAGTCGCGGACCTACTTCGACCCGGCGGGCGACACCGTCCTGGTGAGCGGCGTCGACGTCCGCGACCCCGACGAGCCCGTGGTCACCGTCGACCCGTGGGGCAACACCACCACCACGACCCCCTCCCCGTTCGCCGTCCCCTCCTGACCGGCCCCGAAGAGCCGTTACACGCGGCATAGCATCGGAGGCGCCCGCCCCCGTACCGCCCGCCCCGTACCGCCCGCAGGAGAGCCCCGCCGATGCGCATCGACCTCGCCGCCCCGCCCCGGCCCGCCACCGCACCCGGACTGGCCCGGGAGGCGGAGGAGCGCGGCGCCGACCGCTTCGTGCTCGCCGAGACCTCGCACAACCCGTTCCTGCAACTGGCCCGGGCCGCCGACCGCACCACCCGGATCGGCCTCGGCACCGGCGTCGCCGTCGCCCTGGCCCGCACCCCGATGACGCTCGCCTACGAGGCGTGGGGGCTGCACGAGAGCTCCGACGGGCGGGCCGCGATCGGCCTCGGCACCCAGATCGAACCGCACGTGGTCCGCCGCTACGGCATGCCCTGGGACCGGCCCGCGGCCCGGATGCGCGACTACGTGGCGGCGGTCCGGGCGATCTGGCACAGCTGGCAGAGCGGCGAACGCCTCGCCCACCGCGGCGAGTTCTACCGGCACACCCTGATGACGCCGGTGTTCGCCCCCGACCCGCTGCCGTACGGGCCGCCGCCGATCCTGCTGGCGGGCGTCGGCCCGCTGATGACGGCCACCGCCGGGGCCGTCGCCGACGGCTTCCTCGCCCACCCCTTCGGCTCGCCCCGGCACCTCGCCGCGCACGTGCTGCCCGCCGTCCGGGCCGCCCGCGCCACCGCCGAGGCCGAGCAGGCCCCGTGGACCGCCCGGCCGTTCGAGGTGGTCGCCAACGTGCTGGTCGCCACCGGCCGCGACGAGCGGGAGTACGCGGCCAACCTCCGCGCGGTCCGCGAACGCCTCGCCTTCTACGCCTCCACGCCCGCCTACCGCCCCGTCCTGGAGACCCACGGCTGGGCCGCCCTCCAGGACGAGCTGCACCCGCTCTCGCTCCGCGGCCGCTGGGCCGAGATGGGCGCCCTGATCGACGACACCGTCCTGCACACCTTCGCCGTCGCCGGCGAACCCGCCGAGGCCGCCCGCGAACTCCGCGCCCGCTACGGCGCATCGGCGGACCGCCTGTGCGTCAGCGGCCCGGACGACACCGACCCGGCCCCCCTGCTGGACGTCGTCTCCGCCCTCACCCCGTCCGACCGCTGAGGCCCGCCAGCCGGTCCAGGCCGTAGCCGCTGATCAGCAGCCGCTCCTTGCGGCTGCCGGTCAACCGCCGCGTCCAGTCGGTGAAGCCGCCGTCCCCCAGCTCGACCGGGCCGCCGTCCAGCACGCCGTGCACCTTGAAGCACAGGCCGGTGTAGTAGCCGCGCCCGGTCGGCCGGTCCGGGTCGTCCCGGACGGTCACGCCCGGGAGGTCCGCCAGCGCCCGCGCCGCGTGCGCGGCCGTCTCCGCCAGCGCCGGGTCGAGCACCGTCAGCCGGACCTCGGTGCGCGGCACCCCGGCCGCCGCCAGGGCCCGCGCGGCGAAGGCCAGGTGCTCGGTCAGCCCGGTCCGCTCGAAGGACCGCGCCCCGGTGTCGCGGCCCGCCGAGACCAGCGCGAACAGCTGGAAGTGCGCGAGCGCCCCGGGGTCGGCGAAACGCTGGGCGCGCACCACGCGCTGGGACGCGGCCAGCCGGACCGGCTCGGCGGAGCGCGGGGCCGCGGCGCGCAACCGGGCCGCCTCCAGCGCCAGCGCGTTGGTCGGATCGGCGGCGACCTCCGTGCCGCGCACCGTCGCCACCACCTTGCGCGGGTCCACGGGGGCGACCGCCGCGTGCGCGGCCAGCGGCACCAGCGGGGCCGGCAGCACCGTCCGGAACCCGTCCGGGAGCGCCGCCAGCAGGACGTCCTCGACCCGGCGCAGGTCCGCGAACGCCGTCGGCGCCGGCGCGGTGAAGCGGTCCGCCGCGTAACGCCGCATCACCTCGGCCGGTGTCACCCGGTCCGCCCGCCGCCGGAACACCTCCAGCAGCAGCGTCGTCAGGTCCGCCCCGCTCAGCCGCTCCGCCAGCACCTCCAGCAGCTCCGGCCCGCCCGCCTCCGCCAGCACCCGCCGCAGCGCCGCCCCGCCCGCGCCCCCGGCCACCTCTCCGTCGTCCGTCACGGTCACCGAGTATCCACCGGCCACCGGCACCGCGACCAGCGGATTCCCGCCGCCACGCCGCCGTAGCCCCGCCGCGGCCCCGCCGGGCGCGGCTCCCCGGCGGGCCGACCGGGCCCCGTTAGCCTGGGCCGATGAGCGACCAGGAGCCGCCGTCCGTCCCACCGGGCCCGCCGCGTCCGCCGCGCCGCGCACCGCGCTACCGGGCGCTCTCGCCGCTGCGCGAGCACCTGCGCGAGTCGTTCTGGTTCGCGCCGCTGTTCGCCTGCCTGGGCGCGGTGCTGCTGGCCGGACTCACCGACCTGCTCGACCGGGAGATCTTCGCCGAGGCCGCGGCCGATCGGACCGCCGACACCCTGCTGTCGTTCGGCACGGCCGCGAAGAGCGTGGTGTCGACGATCAGCTCGGCGATGCTCACCTTCATCGGCGTGGTGTTCTCCATCTCGCTGGTCTCGCTCCAGATGGGCGCCAGCCAGTTCAGCCCCCGGGTGCTGCGGCTGTACGTCCGCAGCCGGCTGATCAAGGCGACCTTCGCGACCTGCCTGGCCACCTTCGTCTACACGCTGTTCGTCCAGCTCGGCTACGACGACACCACCGACCCGGACCGGGCGGTCTCCGTCCCGATCGTCTCCACCGTCGTCGCGCTCGCCATGGTGCTGCTCAGCCTGGCCCTGTTCGTGCTGTACGTGCAGGCCACGCTGCGGCTGCTGCGGGTGCCGCACGTCATCGACCGGGTCACCCGGGAGTCGCTCCAGGTCCTCCAGGACATCCGCTGGATCGCCCCCGACCTCGCCCCGGAGACCGCCCAGGCCCCGGACGCCCACCCCGCGGGCCTGACACTGCTGCACGAGGGCCGCGGCGGCGTCCTGCGGGACGTCAACATCCGCCGGCTGATCCGGGTCGCCCGGCGGCACGGCACCGTGCTGCACCTGGTGCCGCGGATCGGCGACTTCATCGCCCCCGGCACCCCCACCGTCGTCGTGGTCGGCGGCACCCCGCCCCGCCCGCGCCGGATCACCACCGCGCTGAACGTCGGCGTCGACCGCACCATGCACCAGGACCTCAGCTTCGGGTTCCGCCAGCTCGTCGACATCGCGATCCGCGCGCTCTCCCCGGCCGTCAACGACCCCACCACCGCGGTCCAGGCCGTCGACCGCATCCACCAGCTGCTCGCCCTGCTCGCCCCGCACCGGCTCGGCGCGCTGCGCCACCGCGACCGGGACGGCGCCGTCCGGCTGGTCCAGCCGGTGCCGGGCTGGGAGGCCACCGTCGACCTCGCCTTCACCGAGATCCGGATCTGCGGCGCGGGCCAGCCCCAGGTCACCCGCCGCCTCACCGCCGCCCTCGACGACCTGCTCCGGATCACCCCCGAACCCCGCCGCCCCCCGCTGCTGCGCCAGCGCCGGCTCCTCGAACGCGCCGTCGCCGAGGCCATCCACGACCCCGACAACCGGGCCTTCGCCCTCGCCCCCGACCGCCAGGGCATCGGCTGAACCGCCGGGCGGGCCGGTCCGGGGACGCCGACCGCCCGGGAGCCGTGCGGCTTCCGGGCGGTGACGGGGGACAGACGGGAGAGTGACGGGGGACCGGCGGGGGACCGGTCGGGCTGACGGGGTGTCAGCCGGTGGCCCGGTCGAGCGAGGCCAGGTACCGGTTGTACGCCTCCAGCTCGGCGTCGCCGTCCCGGTCGGCGGCCCGGTCGCGGCGGCGGGCCTGCCGCTCCTCGGACTTGGCCCACTGCAGGGTGAGCGCGATCAGCACGATCGCGGTCGGGATCTCGCCGAACGCCCAGGTGATGCCGCCCGCCAGCCGCTGGTCCTCGTGCAGGTTGGTGCCGAGCGGGGCGGCCGCGGCGGAGAAGGTGCTGACCAGCTGGCCGGAGGCCATCATCACGGCGACGCCGAAGAAGGCGTGGAAGGGCATGCCCATGAACAGTTCGAGGATGCGCATCACGTAGCCGGGGCGGTGCGGGCCCGGGTCGACGCCCATGATCGGCCAGAAGAACAGCAGGCCGACGGCGAGGAAGTGCAGCATCATCGCCAGGTGCCCGACCTGGTACCGCATCAGGAAGTCGAACAGCGGGGTGAAGTACAGCACGTACAGGCTGGCGATGAACGCCGGGATGGTGAACACCGGGTGCGAGACGATCCGCACGTACCGGGAGTGCAGCAGCGCGACCAGCAGTTCGCGCGGGCCCCGGCCGCTGCCCTTGCGGGCGGGGCGCAGCGCGCGCAGCGCCAGGGTGATCGGGGCGCCCAGCAGCAGCAGGATCGGCGACAGCATGGAGAGCACCATGTGCTGGATCATGTGGGCGCTGAACAGCACCATGCCGTAGTCGTTCAGGCCGGTGCAGGTGACCAGGAGCACGGTGCCGACGCCGGCCGTCCAGGCGACGGCCCGGCCGGCCGGCCACTTGTCGCCGCGCCGCCACAGCCGGACCGCCCCCGCCAGGTACAGGCCGAGGGCGAGCGCGCAGAACACCAGGTAGGGCCAGTCCGGCGACCACTCCAGCGCCCGGGACAGCGTGAAGGGCGGCAGGGGCCCCCCGCCGTGGTGGTGCATCCCCGTCATGCCGTCGCCCATCGGGCGGCCCCGCTTTCGTCCATGCCGTCCGGCGCCACGACCCCGCCGCGGTCCGGTTTGCTCCGGTTTCGTTCGGGCCCCAGCCTAAGCGCCGCTTACGCCGCGCCCCCGGGGAGGGGCATCGGGCCTTCGCGTGGGACAATGCGGTCCGGTCCCTGAGCAGGTCGGCCATACTGGTTTCTTCGTGATCTATCACCCGGCCCTCGAGGTCCGGTGCAGCAATGAGATCACGCTTCGATGAGGACGACAGTGGCGAAGGAGCCTGCCCAGGTGGCGACCGCGACAGAGGACCCGCAGCAGACGGCGAGCGGTACGGCGGGGACGGCGCTTCCGCCGGTTCCGGAGCCTGGGCAGGTTGTCATGGTGCGAGGCTCCACCTGGGCGGTGTCCGACGTCCAGCGGCAGGGGCTTCCGCGCAGCCCCGCTGACGAGGGCGTGCCGCGGCTGACGCACGTGGTGAGTCTGCAGTCACTGGACGAGGACCGGCTCGGCCAGGAACTGACCGTGGTATGGGAACTCGAGGTCGGGCATACCGTCGCACCGGACCAGGGCCTGCCGGAGACGGTCCGGCCAGAGTCGTTCGACGATCCGAACCAGCTCGCCGCGTTCGTGGACGCGGTGCGTTGGGGCGCGGTCACCTCGGCGGACGCCAACTCCTACCAGGCACCGTTCCGCAGCGGCGCGAACGTGGAGCCGTACCAGTTGGTGCCGCTCAGCCGGGCCCTGCAGTCCGCGCGGACCAACCTGCTGCTCGCCGACGACGTCGGTCTCGGTAAGACCATCGAAGCCGGTTTGGTCGTTCAGGAGCTGCTGCTGCGCCACCGGGCCCGGTCGGTGGTCGTGGTGTGCCCGCCGAGCCTGTCGCTGAAGTGGCAGGACGAGATGCGGGAGAAGTTCGGCCTCGACTTCGTCATCGTCAACAGCGAGCTGATGGCGAAGGTCAAGCGCAGCCACGGCCTGAACGCCAACCCGTTCCGCTTGTTCCCCCGGGTGATCGTGAGCATGGCCTGGCTGCCGTCGCTGCGGGCGCAGCGGCTGTTGCGGGACGTGCTGGCGGACACCCGCGGTTCGAGTGGCACCCGGCGGTACGCCTTCGACGTGCTGGTGGTGGACGAGGCGCACCATGTCGCGCCGGCCAGTCCAACGACGGCGCCAGGTCAGCGCGGCTATGCAGTGGACAGCCACCGTACGACAGCGACCAAGAACCTCGCCGAGGCGTGCGAGCATCGGCTGTTTCTGAGCGCGACGCCGCACAACGGCTACTCGGAGTCGTTCACCGCGCTGCTGGAGATGATCGATGGCCGCCGCTTCACTCGCGGCGCGAACATCGACGAGCAGGCCCTGCGCGAGGTGATGGTGCGCTGGCTGAAGACGGACCTGCCGGAGAAGGGCTTCAAGGCCCGCAAGCTGAGCACCCTCGACTTCACGCCCTCGGACGAGGAGCAGCAGCAGTTCGAGCGGCTGGAGCGGTTGCTGGCCGACAGCGCCCGGGCCAACAACAAGAGCGCAGGCGGCGACATCGTCGCGATGCTGCTGAAGAAGCGGTTCCTGTCCAGCCCGTGGTCGTTCGCCCGGACCCTGGAGCTGTACCAGGATGCGGACAGCGGAGCCCGGCAGCTGCGGGTCGACGACGAGGACGAGTACTACACGGAAGTGCTCGGCTCCGGCCAGTCCGACGAGGAGGAAGGCGCCGCCGAGCACCCGGAGTTCACGGCGCTGCGCCACTCCAAGAGGTCGGACCCGCTGGTGACGGCGACCGCAGCGGACATCGCCTCGCTCGTCGAGTGGGGGCGGCGCTACGAGTACAAGCCGGACAGCCGACTGACGCGGCTGTTGGACTTCCTGGACGCGGTCTGCCGACCGGACGGCAAGCACTGGTCCAACGAGCGGGTGGTGGTCTTCACCGAGTACTCCACCACCCTGGAGTGGATCGAGCGGGTGCTGCGGCAGCGCGGCTACGACCGGGTGCTGGAGGTCATCCAGGGCTCCACCCCGACCGAGGAGCGCGAGAAGATCCGCGCCCGGTTCACCGAGAGCCCGGACAAGCAGCCGGTCCGCGTCCTGCTCGCCACCGACTCCGCCGGCGAGGGCATCGACCTGCAGCGGCACTGCCACCGCCTGGTGAACTTCGATATCCCCTTCAACCCCTCCCGGCTGGAGCAGCGCATCGGCCGCATCGATCGGTACGGGCAGACCCACAGCCCCGAGATCTTCCACTTCGTACCGGTCGCCGGTGCCTCGACGTACGAGGCGGACATGAAGTTCATGGGGATCATCGCCACCAAGGTCGCCCAGGCCGGCCGGGACCTGGGCAAGGTCAACCAGGTCATTGATGTAGAGGTGCAGAACCACTTCGCCCCCGCCCGCACCGGCCGTAAGGCCTCCAGGCAGGCTCCGCCCGATGACGGCAACGAGGTGATCACCCGGGCGCTGGCCGGCGGCATGGAGCTCAACCGCCAACTGACGAAGCTGTCCGAGACGTACGGCGACACCAAGGCCGCCATGCACCTCACGCCCGCCAACGCCCGCCGGGTCGTGGACGCAGCCCTCACCCTGACCGCTCAGCCGCCGCTGATCGAGACCGGCGACGACCTCACCGACGCGGAAGTCTTCGAGATCCCCGCGCTCGGCCGCTCCTGGCAGCCTGCCCTGCGAGGCCTGGACACCCGCCTGGAACCCGGCGTCTTGCGCCCCATCACCTTCGACGACCAGGCGGCCCGGAACCGCACCGATCTGGTCCACATCCACCTCGGCCACGCCCTGATGCAACGTGCTACCCGCACCCTGCGCTCGGCCCTGTTCAGCGCGGACTCGCCCGTCCACCGGGTCACCGCCGTCGTCGCCCCCGCACTGCCCGAGTCCTGCGTCGCTGCGGTCTCCCGCCTCGTCCTGGTCGGACGCGGTGGCCTGCGCCTGCACGAGGAGGTGTTCCTCACGGGGGTGCGCCTGCGCGGACAGGCTCTCGCCGAGGCCAAGGTCGAGCAGGTCCTCGACGAGACGCTCGACTCCGTCGACCTGGTCCTCGCCCCCGAGCAGGTGCGGGCCCGCCTTGCTGCGCAGTGGAACGACAGCGGCCGGCTGCGCACCCGCCTGTTGACCGCGATGGAACGCAAGAGCGCGGCCCATCAGGAGCGCGTCACCGCAGCGCTCGCCCAGCGCCGGGACGCCGACGTCACCCGCGCCCACGAGATCTTCGCCGCGTTCCGGATCAACCTGACCGAGTCCCGCGAGCGCCTGGAACGGGAGATCCGCGCCGAGGAGGAACTGCTGTTCACCGACGACCAGCAGAAGCAGCGCCTGCGCGACCTGGAACGCATGAAGCAGCGCCTGGAGAAGCTGGACGAGGAGGAAGCCCGTGAGGTCGCCTCGATCAGGGAGCGCTACAGCGACATCCGGCCCCACGTGTCCGCCGCCGCCGTCGTGTTCGCTCTCACCCCGGAAGACGCCGAGAACGAGGAGGCCACGGCATGAGCCGCAAGCACGCCCCGACCGCTGCTGACTTGCACCGCGGCTGGCTCGAACTTGTCGACACCGAAGGCCCGTTCCTCGCCGTCCCCGCCCTTGAACGCGTCTACCCGCAGGGCATTCCGCAGCCGGACCGCCGTGCGCTGGACGCCGTCAAGGACGCCAAGCCGGGGTTCGAGAAAGCCTGGGAGAACTGGGACGAGAACCCCGGCGACGAGGCCGCACTCGACCTCTACCGGGATGCCCGCGACAGCTGGGTCGAACTGGTGCTCCGTCAGGGCCTGCGCTGGGGCAACGCCTACACCACCTCCGGTGCGGCCGCCATCGAGGCGCACTCGCCCGACTACGCCGTCACCGTGCGCGCCGACAGCGCCCTGATGCACGGCGACACCACCGGCGCCCTGGTCATGGTCACCGACCCCGTCGACTCGCTGCGCGACCCGCTCGCCGACGGCTGGTCCGCCAGTCCCATCGACCGGATGGAAGTACTGCTGCGCGCCGCCGACGTCCCCATCGGTGTTGTCACGGACGGCCGCTGGTGGGGCATCGTCAGCGCCCGACCGCAGACCATGGCAGCCTCCGGCATCGTCGACGCTCAGGACTGGATCCAACAACCCCAGACCCGCAATGCCTTCATCGAGCTTCTCCAGCGCCGCCGCCTTGTCGGCGGCAAGCTGGAGGATCGGCTGACCGCCCTGTTCGGCGAGTCCGTCACCGCCGCCGAGAAGATCACCGAGGCACTCGGCACCCAGGTTCGCCGGGCCGTCGAACTCGTCGTCCAGGCCCTCTCCGAGGCCGCGTCGGATGCGCGCCGACGCGGCGAGGCCGACCCGCTGCCGGAGCAGCGCGGCGAGGTCTACGAAGCCGCCGTCACCGTGCTGATGCGGGTGGTCTTCCTGCTGTTCGCGGAGGAGCGCGGACTGCTGCCGGAGAGCCGCCTGTTCGCCACCGGCTACGGCATCAGCAACGAACTCGACCTGCTCGACGCACGGGAGAAGGAAGAGGGTGAGCAGCCCCTCGACGCCACCTTCCTGACCTGGCACCGGCTGCTCGCCACCTCGCAGGCGCTGTACCGGGGTTCGAGCTTCGAAGATCTGCGGATGCCCGAGTACGGCGGCTCCCTCTTCGACCCCGCCCGCTTCCCCTTCCTCACCGCCCGCGACGCCCGCGGCACCCTCGCCATCACCGTCAGCGACCGCGTCATGCTGGAGGTCCTGCGCGCCGTCCAGATCGCCCGACTCACGGGCGGCGCACGGCGAATTTCCTTCCGCGACATCGACGTCGAACAGATCGGTTACATCTACGAGGGCCTGCTGGGCTACTCCTGCGAACCCGCCGACGAGACCACCGTCGGACTCACCGGCACCCCCGGCTCCGAACCCGAGATCCCGCTCGCCGTCCTCGAAGACCTCGCCGCGACCAAGCACACCGAGACCGCACTCGCGGACGCGATCCTCGCCTGGGCCAAGCAGCACCAGCCCGCCGCCAAGCCGTCCAGCAAGGCCGCCCTCACCAAGGCGCTCAAGCCCACCGGCATCCCCGACGACGCCGAGACCGCCCTGCGCGACGTCACCGACGACCCCGAACTCCGGGAGCGGCTGCGCCCGTTCCTCGGCCTGATCCGCCGCGACCTGCGCAATCGGCCGATGGTGGTCGAGCCCGGCGGCGTGCTGGTCGTGGAGACCCCTTCGCGGGCCTCCGCCGGCGCCCACTACACGCCGCGCTCGCTCGCCGAGGAGGTGGTGCGGCACGCCCTGGAGCCCCTGGTCTACTCGTTCGGACCGCACCAGACCGCCGACCGGGACGCCTGGGTGCCGGTCGACTCCGACCAGATCCTCGACCTGCGCATCGCCGACATCGCCTGCGGCTCCGGCGCGTTCCTGGTCGCGGCAGCGCGCTACCTCGCCGATCGGCTGGTCGAGGCGTGGCGGCGCCAGCGGGAGAACTACGGCACCCCGCACGAGACGCGCATCCACGCGATAAGGACCGTCGTCGCCACCTGCTTGTACGGCGCCGACATCAACAGCATGGCCGTCGAGATGTGCAAACTCTCCCTGTGGCTGGTGTCGTTGGACCCCAAGCTGCCGTTCTCCTTCGTCGACGACAAGGTCCTGCACGGCAACGCGTTGCTCGGCCTCACCGACGCCCGGCAACTCCGCGACCTGCACATCGACCCGAAGGCGGCGAGCGGACAGCTCAGCGCGTTCGGCCTCAACGTGGACGACATCCTCGACCGGGCCCGCCGCCTGCGCCGCCAGTTGGCCACCGAAGTCGACACCAAGGACCCGCAACGGACCGCAACCGCTAAGCGGCGGCAGTGGAAGCAGTACCAGCAGGACACCGCCCAACTCGCCGACGTCGCGGACGGGGTGGTCGCGGCCGGGCTGCGCTGGGGCGGCAAGCCCGGCAGACAGTTGAAGGCCGCGTACGAGGACCTGCGCGTCGCAGTGGAGCTGGCGTACCCCAAGGGGGGCGGGACAGCGGACCGGAGGCTGCTCGACGGCATCCTCGCCGCCGGGCTCACCCCGACCGTGACGACGGACTACGGGCGCTGGAAGCCGCTGCACTGGATTCTCGCGGTACCGGACGTCATGGAGCGGGGCGGCTTCGACGCGGTGATCGGCAACCCGCCGTTCCTGGGCGGGCAGAAGCTCACCGGTGCGATGGGCACCAACGTCCGCGACTGGTTCGTCAACGTGCTCGCGGACGGCACGAAGGGCAGCGCCGACCTGGTCGCGTACTTCTTCCTGCGCGCGTACGGGCTGCTGTCACGGCGGGGCGGGCTGGGACTGATCGCCACCAACACCGTCGCGCAGGGCGGCACCCGGCAGGTCGGTCTCGACCGGCTCGTCGCGCAGGACTTCACGATCACCCGCGCGATCCAGAGCCGGTCCTGGCCCGCCGCCAGCGCGAATCTGGAGTACGCGGCAATGTGGGGTAGCCGGTCGTCGGTGAGCGCGGACGTTCCCCGGGTCGTCGCCGAGCAGGATGGGGACAGCGAAGTCGCGCGGATCTCCACCCTGCTGGAGGCCGGCGGCCGGGTCGACGGTGATCCGGTGAGGCTGAACGAGAACGCCGGGATCGCGTTCCAAGGGTGCATCGTGCTGGGCATGGGCTTCGTCCTGGAAGCCGAGGAGGCGGAAGCCTGGATCGAAGCCGACGCGCGCAACAAGGAGGTCCTCTTCCCCTACCTCAATGGGGAGGACCTCAACTCCCGCTCCGACAGCTCCCCTTCGCGATGGGTCATCGACTTCAACAACCGGTCAGAAGCGCGGGCGCAGGCGTATGAGCTGCCGTACCGGCGGGTGCTGGAGGAGGTGAAGCCAGAGCGGGCGAAGAACAATCGGAAGGTTTACCGGGACTACTGGTGGCAGTTCGGCGAAAAGCGTCCGGCGATGCGGGAGGCGATCGCCAACCTGGACGAGGTGTTGGTTATCGCGCGCGTCAGTAAGACCGTTATGCCGACCCGAGTGTATACGCGCCAGGTATTCCATGAAAAACTTGTTGTATTTGCTTTGGAATCATATGCAGATCTGGCGATCCTCTCTAGTAATTTGCACCAACTCTGGGTGATCAAGTACGGCACCACGATGCGAGTCGACCCCACCTACACTCCATCGGCTGTCTTCGAGACCCTTCCTCGGCCGGAGAAGAATGAACAACTGGGCCTGGCGGGGCAAACCCTTCATGCTGAACGCCGCGAGATCATGCTCCGCCGCGACCTCGGCCTCACCAAGCTCTACAACCTCGTCAACGACCCCACGGTCCCCGATTCCGTCGACCCCGACGTGGCCCGCCTCCGCGAGATCCACGTCGAGCTCGACCACGCCGTCATGGCCGCCTACGGCTGGGACGACGTCCCGCTGGACCACGGCTTCCACACCTACCGCCAGATGCAGCGCTGGACGGTGAGCCCGGCCGCCCGCGTCGAGATCCTCGATCGGCTGCTGGAGGAGAACCACCGCCGGGCCGCCGCGCAGGGCGTTGTCAGTGCTGCCGGGGACGATGGCGGCAGCGAGGAAGAGGAGGGCGAGGAGTGACCACTCCCCGGCGCGGCAGCGCCCAACCGGCGGACCACAAGAACAGCGTGACGGTCGCGCCCGCCTACCACCTCACCCACGCCCCCGACGGCAGTTCCTGGGCGGTCCGTCAGAACCTCGTGGACATCCTGGAGCGCGAACTGCTCGGTCCGGCCAACGGCCCGACCGAGCTCCTGGACGGCGTGCCGGACGCGGCGTACCTGGTGGGCCGGATCGCACCCGTCCGCCTGACGCCCAGTAAGGCGGACCCGGGCGAGGCCGACTCCTCCGACGCTGCGACCGACGTCGGCGACGCCGTGGACGCGTCCGGCAGTCGGGGCGTGCCGCTGACCGCAGTGGACGAGAGCAGCGCCAGCGGGGACGAGGACGAGGTCGAAGACCAGCCGCAGAAGCGCGGGCTGATGATCCCGGCGTCGATGGGGCTGCGGTTCCAGATCCCTTCCGACCTGGACGAGTTCACCGTCACCGCGACCTGGGGCACCTACGAGCCGGTGAAGGAACGCAAGCCCGAGGGTGCGGCCGAGGCCGAGGCCGAGGCGTCCCGGCCGCTGCGCCGTTTCCAGCGAGTTCCGCACGAGGTCCCGGTCACCGTCAAGGTCGCCGACCTGACGCCGTCCCGGACTCGGCCGTACGTGCTGGAGGACAAGGTTCTGCTCCGCGTCGATCGCCATGACGACACCGAGCGCGGCTGCCGGATGATCGAGGTGGCGCTGTGCAACGACCGGGAGACGCCCCGGCAGATCCCGGTCGACGCGTGGCTGTACCAGACCAGGCTGGAGGTCACCGCCCCCGGCCCCGCGGCGTTCCTCCCCGTCAACGACGCGCTCCTCGAACCGTTCGAAGAGGACGACGACGAACTGCGCCGCCTCCGTCTGCAGTACCGCGACCGGCTGGAGTTCGCGCACGGGCGGACCTGCTCGGTGGACTGGGCGGTCGCCGACGGCGCCCGGCGGGCGAGCGCGGTATGGACGACATGGCTGCCGGTGAGCGAGACCCGGCAGACGGCGGCCGAGGAGATCGGCGCGGCCCTGCTGGACATGCGCCGCCTGCAAGAGGCACCGGTCGCCGAACTTCGTGCCGGCCTGGAGCCGATCGTCCAGGGGTACACCGCCTGGCTGAACGGCGAGCAGCAGCGCGCCGAGGACCTGCCCGAGCACCTGCGCTTCGAGGGGCTGGAGGCGGTCGGCGAGGCCCGCCGCGTCCAGCAGCAGCTCGCCGAGGGGCTGGAGTTCCTGCTCGTGGACGAGGAGGCGTTGCGCTGCTTCCGGTTCATGAACCGGGTAATGGCGGATCAGCGCGTGCATTCCCAGGTCGCGGAGCGGCGTGCGAGCAGGCCCGAGGAGTCCATCGACGAGGCCCGCCGGGCGATCCTCGACCGGGAGAAGGAACGAGCGCACTCCTGGCGTACCTTCCAACTCGCCTTCGTGCTGATGCAGTTGCCCCTGCTGTCCGATCCGGCGGCCGAGAAGCGGTCGAGTGACCTGGCGAAGGCGCAGTTGCTGTTCTTCCCGACCGGTGGTGGCAAGACTGAGGCGTACCTGGGTCTAGCCGCGTACACCTTCGCGATCCGCCGCCGCCAGGGGGTGGTGGACGCCTTCGACGGGCCGCTGGATGGCCGGTCGGGCGTGGCGGTGCTGATGCGGTACACGCTGCGGCTGCTCACCGCGCAGCAGTTCCAGCGCGCCACCACCCTGGTCTGCGCCGCCGAGCTGGCCCGTGGTGAGGACCCGGAAACCTGGGGCGAGGAGCCGTTCCGGATCGGCCTGTGGGTCGGCACCGACGTCAGCCCGAAGCGGTACGACGAGGCCGCCGAACAACTGCAGAAGGCGCACGGCGGTCGCGGCTACCGGCTGACGGTGCTGCAGATCCAGCGTTGCCCGTGGTGCGGCACCCGGGTCGAGGCACGGGACGTGCGCACCGAGCCGACCCTGCGCCGGGTTTACGTGTACTGCGGCGACGAGCTGGCGGACTGCCCGTTCGCCGAGGGCGGCGAGGTCCCCGAAGGGCTGCCGGTGCTCACCGTCGACGAGGAGATCTACCGGCTCGCGCCCGCGTTCGTGATCGCCACCGTGGACAAGTTCGCCCGCCTGTCCCGCGAGGGCGAGGCGGCGTCCCTGTTCGGTCACGTCTCGCGCCGCTGCGAGCGGCACGGCTTTGTCCACCCCGACTACCAGCACTGCGCCGTCCAGCTCGGCAAGAGCCACCCGAAGACGCCCACCGGCTTCCCTCCGGCGAAGGTGAGCGCGGCTGATCGGCTGCGTCCGCCGGATCTGGTGATTCAGGATGAGCTGCACCTGATCACCGGTGCGCTCGGCACGACGGTGGGCCTGTTCGAGGTCGCCATCGACGCGATGACCGACTGGCAGACCAAGGACGGCCTGCCGGTGCGCCCGCTGCTCGTGGCCTCCACCGCCACCGCCCGCAACGCCGCCGAGCAGGTGAAGGCGCTGTACGGGCGGGCCGTGACCATCTTCCCGCCCCAGGTCCTGGACGCCGGGAACACTTTCTTCTCCAAGGAGATCCCGGTCTCCGAGGAGCATCCCGGCCGGCGCTACCTCGGGATCAGTACCACCGGCGTCCGCCTGACCACGGCCGAGATCCGGGTCGCCGAAGTGCTGATGGCGGCCGGGCAGTTGATGCTCGACCGGTCCGGACCGGAAGCGGACCCGTACCTGAGCCTGGTCGGCTACTTCAGCGCCACCCGTGAACTCGCGGGCATGGCCCGGTACATGAGCGACGACATCCAGACCGCGCTGGCCAAGGGCCGGCCGTGGTCGAAACTGCCCCGCCGCACCGGCACCGACTACGGCTCGCTGAACGTCGCCGAGTTGACCTCCCGGGTCTCCAGCGCCGACATCACCGCGACGCTCGACCAGATGGCCCTCGCCTTCGACCCGGCCTTCGACTCCACGGCCGGCAAGCGCGAACGCCGTGCCATGCGCGAAGCGAAGAAGCCCGAGCCGACCCGCGAGGTCAACCCCTACGACGTGGTCCTCGCCACCTCCATGCTCCAGGTCGGCGTGGACGTCACCCGCCTGGGCCTGATGCTCGTCGTCGGCCAGCCCAAGAACACCGCCGAGTACATCCAGGCGTCCTCCCGGGTCGGCCGGAGCGCCCAGCGGCCCGGCCTGGTGATTGCCCTCGGCAACTGGGCCCGCCCCCGCGACCTCGCCCACTTCGAACAGTTCCGGCACTACCACGAGACCTTCTACGCCCAGGTCGAAGCCCTGTCCGTGACCCCGTTCTCGGTCACCTCCCTCGAACGCGGCCTGGACGGCGTCCTGGTCAGCGCGGCCCGCGTCCTGCAAGCCGGCAAGGCCGGCTCGGGCCAGGGCCTGTCGGCGGAGGACGGTGCCTCCCGGATCGAGGCCGAGCAGGACTTCATGGGCGAACTCGTCGACACCCTCGTCCGCCGCATCCGCAGAGCCAGCGAGGACGAGGACGCGCCCGACCGGGCCCGCCAGCGCCTGGCGAACCGGATCGACCACTGGGTCAAACGGCGCAAGTCCCTCATGGCGGACCGCAAATCGCTCGTGTACGAGAAGGTCAAGGACGACAGCCTGCACGACGCGCTGATCATGAGCGCCGAGAACGCCAAGGCCGGCATCGACTCCCTCGACGCCCCGCCGTTCGTGGTGGCCAACTCCATGCGGGAAGTCCAGCCCGAGATCAACCTGCTGGTCAGCCCGATCAAGGAACGCCTGGTGTACCGCGCACCCGATCACGCCCCGAAGTGGAAGATGCCGGAGGACCAGCAGTGAGCGACGAGACCCGCTTCGTCTACGACGTCGCCCACGCCGTCGACCCGCTCGGCGACCTGGAGCAGGAGGCCGAGAAGGCCGCCAAGCACAACCGCGCCAAGGTCGGCTCCGCCCGCCCCTCCTCACTGCTGTACACCTACGGGCCCGGCGCGATCATGGACCTCCCGCAGTTCACCATCATGCCCACCGGCCTCGACGACTGGGACCGCATCTGGGCCCGCCGCGACTCCGCGCCCCCGCAGATCCACGCCCCCCGGCTGCGCGACGTCGTCCGCATGACGCTGCGCTCACCCGACGTCCAACTCCGCCCCTTCCCCTGGCAGCCGAAGAAGAACAGCCGCTCCGCCGAAGGCAACGACCTCGGCGTGCCCGCCCGGGTCTTCCCGCAGTGGCTGCGCTGCACCGGTTGCGACCTGCTCGGACTGCTCTCCCAGTTCGACTACCGCAACACCCACCCCTACCGCACCGACCTCGCCGTCTTCGAACACACCAGGTGCACCGGCCGCGCCGGCTCCGCCGCCCGCAAGGCGACCCGCCGCACCGCCGTCCCCGCCCGCTACCTGCTGGCCTGCCCCGACGGTCACCTCGACGAATTCCCCTACGACCAGTGGGTGCACCGCGGCCGGCCGTGCGCCAAGGCGGAACTGCCCACCCTGAAGATGGTCGACCGACTCGCGGGCAAGGGCGCCTCGGCCGTCATCCACTGCGCCTCCTGCGACCTGCGGCGCCCAATGAACGAGGCCCAGGGCGAAGTCGGCCGGGAGAAGTTGCCCGACTGCCGTGGGCGTCACCCCCATTTGGATGCCTTCGAACCCAAGGGCTGCCTCAACAAGACCCGCCTGATGCTCGTCGGCGCCTCCAACCTGTGGTTCCCCGCGACCTGGTCGATCATCGTCATGCCCGACTCGCCCCAGGAGAAGGCTGAGGACCTCGCCGACCGCGTCCGCACCGCCCTCGGCGACAACCTCGCCGTGTTCCGTGACCAACCAGCCGTCATCCGAGCCCTGCTGGATGCCAAGAACGTCGACGTCACCAAGCTCACCGACCAGGAACTCGAACACACCCTCCAGACCGCTTCCGCCCCTACTGACACCCCGGAGGAGCAGGAGCGGAAACTGCGCGACTGGGACCCGGTCGACCTCCTCGTGCCCGAATGGCAGCACCTGCTCCGTGACATCGTCGGCCTGCGCGCCGAAGAACCCAGGAGCGGACTGACCCTCGCCACCCGTGAACGCGGTCCCGACCTGCGACCGGAGATCACGCGTGTCCTCGCAGTCGAACGGCTCCGCAAGGTCAACGCCCTCGTCGGCTTCACCCGCATCGACGACATGGACCGGGTCGGCGACCTCCCCCGCCGCCTTGCCCCGCTGACTCGCAGCAGCCGCCCCGCCTGGACCGTCGCCACCGAGGACCGCGGCGAAGGCATCTTCCTCCAGCTCGACGAAAACAAAGTGGCCGCCTGGGAGAAGCACGTCGAGGACTCGGCGGTGTGGGCGCACCATAAGGAGGCACACAGGCGGAACTTCGAGCGTCGCTTCTCCGAGACCGCCGACCAGGTCAATCACCTCACCCGCCTCAAGCCCCCGCGCTACTGGCTTGTCCACAGCTTCGCCCACGTTCTCATCCGCGAACTCGCCCTCACCTGCGGCTATGCCGCCGCCAGTCTCAGTGAACGCCTCTACGCCTGGCCCGCCGCCGAAGGCCGCGATCCGGCCGCAGGCCTCCTGATCTGCACCACCGCCTCCGACAGCGATGGCACCCTCGGCGGCCTCGTCCAACTCAGCGAACCCACTCGCCTCCAGCAGGTCGTCAACAACGCGCTCCGCAAAGCCACCCGCTGCTCCTCCGACCCCATCTGCGCCATGCGTACCCCCCAGGATCCTGAGGACTTCCTGCACGGTGCTGCCTGCCACTGCTGCGTCATGGCATCCGAAACCTCCTGCGAACGGGCCAATCGTTTCCTCGATCGCCGCTTTCTCGTCCACCTGCCCGGCAGCACTCTCGGCTTTTTCGAGCCTCATGAATGACCCTGGGCAAGCAGCACGCGAACTCGGCCGACTCCTCACCCGCACCGAAGCCGCCGGTATCGCCGACCGACTGCTCGACGGCGATACCCTGACCACCGCACTCAAAGCCGTCGCCACTGGCAAACGCGCCCAGGCCCGCCGACTCCTGGTACTCGTCGCTCCTGCGACCTCCGACGGCCAGGGCACCCACCGCTACCTGCCCGTGCTGCGCGCCATCGAAGGCGCCCGAACCATCTCCACTCGGCTGACCCCGGTGTGGACCATGCCCGGCCACCTCGCCCAGAGTGGCCCGCTCACCTCCTCGGTGACCCGTCTCATCGACAGTGCCCGGCAATCAGTCACCTGTTCCACCTTCAACTTCCAACGGACGTCGGCACTCTGGACGGCCCTGCACAAGGCCGCCCAGAGGGACGAAGTCGCCGTCCGCCTCTACCTCGACACCAAGGCCGCCGACGGAAACGGACAGCATTGGTCACCCTCCACCGCCGAAGTGGCCGCGCACCTGGCGCCAGCCACGGTCTGGCGCACCAAGACGTTCGACAGAACCTATGTCCGCAACCACGCAAAGTTCCTCGCCGTCGACCACCGCCTCCTTCTCGTGACCAGCGCCAACTTCTCCTGGAGCGCCGAGAACAACAACGTCGAGTTCGGAGTCCTCATCGACGACCCCAACCTCACTGAAACCGTTGAGCGCGAACTCTGGGAGGCCGAGGGCATCCTCTACGAACAGGTGTCCTGAGAGAGGCCGGGCTCGCGTCGCGGGTCAGCTTCTGGGCACGAGGGTGTTCTCGTTGCGGCGGCCGGCGGCGAAGTCGTCGATGTTGCGGGCGGTGGCGTCGATGATCTGGCCGACGGCGGTGCGGGTGAAGTAGGCCTGGTGGCTGGTCACCAGGACCTGGGGGAAGGTGATGAGGCGGGCGAGGGTGTCGTCGGTGATGCCCTGGATGGACTGGTCGGTGAAGAAGACGCCGGTCTCCTCCTCGTAGACGTCGAGGCCGACGCCGGAGAGGTGGCCGGTGCGGAGGGTCTCGACCAGGGCGGCGCTGTCGACCAGGCCGCCGCGGCTGGAGTTGACCAGGATGGCGTCGTGCTTCATCCGGGCCAGGGCGCCGGCGTCGATCAGGTGGTGGGTGGAGGGGAGGAGGGGGACGTGCAGGCTGACGAGGTCGGACCGGGAGAGCAGTTCGGGGAGTTCGGTGTAGGTCATGCCGAGGTCGAGGCAGGCGGGGTTGGGCGCGATGTCCCAGCCGAGCAGGGTGGTGCCGAAGCCGGCGGCGATCCGGGCGAAGCACTCGCCGATCTTGCCGGTGCCGATCACGCCGACGGTCATGCCGTGGACGTCGCGGCCGAGCAGGCCGTCGAGCCGGAAGTCGAACTCGCGGGAGCGGTTGGCGGCGCGGGTGAGCCGGCGGTTGACGGCGAGGGCGAGGGCCCAGGCGTGTTCGGCGACCGCGTACGGGCTGTAGTGCGAGACCCGGGCGACGGTGAGTCCGAGTGCGGCGGCGGCGTCCAGGTCGATGTTGTTGAAGCCGGTGGAGCGCTGCGCGATCAGTTCGGTGCCGCCGGCGGCGAGGACGGCCAGTGCCGCGGCGTCGAGTTCGGCGTTGACGCTGGTGCTGACGGCCGGGTACCCGGCGGCCAGCGGCGCGGTGTCGCGGTTGAGGAAGACGGCCAGGGTGCGCAGGCCGTGCCGGCCGGCGAAGGCCGCTTCCAGGAGCGGCTTTTCGTCTGCTTGGACGCCGTAGGCGAGGATCTCCATGCGGCGAAGGCTATCCCCGGGGGCGCGGGCGGCCGGGCCGCGACGCGCCCCCGGCGGACGGATGCCGGGCGGGGGGTGAGGGGCCGTCAGATGACGGTCTCGGCCTCCAGGTAGCGCTCGGCGGGGACGGTCTTCAGCTCGGCGACGGCCTCGCCCAGCGGCACCAGGTTGATGTCGGTGCCCTGCAGCGCGGTGATGTGCCCGAACGCGCCCTTGTGGGCGGCCTCGACGGCGTGCCAGCCGAAGCGGGTGGCGAGGACCCGGTCGTAGGCGGTGGGGGTGCCGCCGCGCTGGGTGTGGCCGAGGATGACCGGGCGGGCCTCCTTGCCGAGGCGGTGCTCCAGCTCGCGGGAGAGCTGGGTGGCGATGCCGGTGAACCGCTCGTGGCCGTACATGTCCTTGGTGCCCTCCTCCCACGGCATGGTGCCGGGCTCGGGCTTGGCGCCCTCGGCGCACACCACGATCGCGAACTTCTTCTGCCGGTCGAAGCGCTCGCGGACGACCTCGGTCAGCTTGTCGATGTGGAACGGCCGCTCGGGGACGACGATGGCGTGCGCGCCGGCCGCCATGCCCGCGTTCAGCGCGATCCAGCCGGTGTGCCGGCCCATCACCTCGACCACCATGACGCGCTGGTGCGACTCGGCGGTGGTCTTCAGCCGGTCCAGCGCCTCGGTGGCCACCGAGACGGCGGTGTCGAAGCCGAAGGTGACGTCGGTGCAGGCGATGTCGTTGTCGATGGTCTTCGGCACGCCGACCACCGGCAGGCCCGCGTCGCTCATCAGCTTCGCGGCCTTCAGGGTGCCCTCGCCGCCGATCGGGATGACCGCGTCGATGCCGAGGTCGGCGCAGTACTTCTTGGCCCGCTCGACGCCGTCGCGCAGGTGGCTGGGCTGCACCCGGGAGGAGCCCAGGATGGTGCCGCCCTGGGCCAGGATGCCGCCCACGGAGTCGAGCGTCAGGGGGCGGTGCACGCCCTCCAGGAGACCGCGCCAGCCGTCCTCGAAACCGATGATCTCGTCGCCGTGGTCGACCACCCCCCGGTGGACCACGGAACGGATGACGGCGTTCAGGCCGGGACAGTCACCGCCGCTGGTCAGGACACCAATACGCATTGCTTTGCCAACTCCCGAGCAGGATCGGACGGCCGGACTGTGGGTGGGAATCGGACATAACGCCCGAAACTGACCTGCTGCACAGCATACGGTTCCTGCGTCCGGCCGAGCCGAAACCGACGCGGGGCGGCTTCCTCGACGCACCACGCGTAACTGCGACCCGACCGCCGAGGAGGGTGTTGCGCCCGGGCACTCCTATTCTCCTACGAACCCGCCCCGGGACGGGACGGCTGACCACATGGCGGTCAGCCGCCCGGCACCCGGGGCCGACCCGCTACGCGGGGCGCGAGGTCGCGGCGATCCGCTCCGCGCGCAGCGCCTCGTACCAGGTGGTGTCGGCCGGCGGCAGCGCGTTCACGTCCAGCGCCAGCTTGATCAGCATGTCCGCGACCGCGGGGTTGCGGGCCATCACCGGGCCGTGCAGGTACGTCCCGAACACGGTGTCGCGCCACGCGCCCTCGGTGCCGTCGCCGGTGCCGTTGCCCCGGCCGACCTGCACCGTCGCCAGCGGGCTGACGCCCGGGCCCAGGTGCGTGACGCCCTGGTGGTTCTCGAAGCCGGTCAGCTGCGGCAGGCCCAGCTGCGGGTCGACCTGCGCCAGCACGTCGCCGACGCAGCGCGCGCCCTCGCCCCGGACCGTCCGCACGTCCAGCAGGCCCAGGCCCGGCTCGCGCTCGCCCAGGTCGTTGACGAACTCGTGGCCCAGGATCTGGAAGCCCGCGCAGACCGAGAAGATGATCGCGCCGTTCTCCGCCGCCCGGACCAGGCCGCCGTCGTTGCGCAGCCGCTCCGCCGCCAGCCGCTGCGGACGGTCCTCGCCGCCGCCGATCAGGTAGATGTCGCCGCTGGTCGGCACCGACTGGTCCGAGCGCACGTCGATCCGCTGCACGCCCAGGCCGCGCTGCCGGGCCCGCCGCTCCACCACCAGCGCGTTGCCGCGGTCGCCGTACGTCGACAGCAGGTCCGGGTACACCCAGACCACCCGCAGGCTGCTCTCGCTCATCCTCGCACCCCTCCCGAACTGCCGCTGCTGCTGCTCGCCGTACCCCTGCCGACCGGCGCGGCCGCCGAACTGCCCGCCGCCGGACTGGAACTGATCGGACATCAGGCCACCACGGCCTTGCGCAGCTGCTGGAACGCCGTGTAGTTGGCGATCGCCTCGATCCGCCCGGGCGGGGCGGCGTCCACCGCCTGCGCCAGCGTGTCGACGACCTGGAACTGCAGGCCCGCGACCTCCAGCCGGACCGCCAGGTCCAGCTTGCGCTGGCCCAGCACGAAGATCGGGTGCCCGGCCAGGCGCTCGTAGTCGACGTCCCACAGCCAGGAGGTGTCGGTGCCGTCCGCGTCCAGCGCGTTCACCGACAGCACCACCGGCGCGGGCGGGCCGTCGATCAGCGAGAAGGTCTCCAGCCAGCCCGCCGGGTTCTTCGCCAGCAGCAGCCGGACCTCGCGGCCGCGGAACTGCACCACGTCGTACCGGCCGGCCACCGCCGCCACCGACTGCATCCGCTGCAGCGCGACCTGCGGGGCCACCCCGAAGACCGCCGCGACGGCCGCCGAGGAGGTGGCGTTCGCCAGGTTGGCCCGGCCCGGCAGCTGGAGCTGGATCGGCCAGGCGCCGCGGTGCGGGTCGATCACGTGGGTGCCCTGGAGCGCCCAGTGCGGGTTCGGGCGGCGGAAGCCGCACTCGCCGCAGAACCAGTCGTCGCCGGGGCGCTGCATCACGCCGCCGCAGGACGGGCACGACCAGGCGTCCTCCTTCCACGCCTGCCCGGCGGCCACCCAGACCACCTTCTTGCAGGACGAGGCGGCCCAGGTCACCAGCGGGTCGTCGGCGTTGGCGACGATCACCGCGTCGGTGTCCTGCAGGCCCTCGCGCCACTTCTCGGCCATCATCCGGGTCTCCGCCGCGCGGTCCAGCTGGTCGCGGGAGAGGTTCAGCAGCGCTATGGCCTTCGGCCGGGTGTCCCGGGCGACCATCGGCAGGTACTTCTCGTCCACCTCGATCACGCCGAACCGGGCGCTCGTGCCGCCCGCCAGCGCGCCGGTGATGCCGGCCGGCATGTTCGCGCCCAGGGCGTTGGAGACCACCGGGCCGGCCGCCCGCAGCGCCTCGGCGATCAGCCGGGTGGTGGTGGTCTTGCCGTTGGTGGCGCTGACCAGGACCACGTCCAGGTGCTCGGTGAGGGTCGCCAGCAGGTCCGGGTCGAGCTTGAGCGCGACCTTGCCGCCGATCACCGAGCCGCTGCCGCGGCCCGCCTTCTGGGAGAGCGCGGCGGCCATCTTGCCGGCCGTCACAGCGATCTTCGCGCGGGCGGGCAGCGAGGCGTCGCGCGGGGCTTCCGAATCGGTGCCTGGCATGCTCAGGGGTTCCTCCTTGCTGCGGCACCACCCTGGCCGGTCCTCGGGGGACCCGCGGGTGGCGGGGACTGCCTCAGCCTACCGACTCCCGCCCGCACACTTGAGCAGGGGCGACATCGCGCGGCCGCGCCCCCCCGGCGACACGCGGCCGCGCCCCCGCCGCCCCCGCCCGGCCGTCAGCGCGCCGCCCAGGGCGCGGGCAGCTTCTCGGCGGCCTCCGCCAGGTGCGCGGTGATCACCAGGGTGCCGTCCTCGACCTGGTAGTCCAGCGGCGCCGAGAGGCGGCGCATGGTCGAGATCAGGCCCGAGTTGGACGCGGTGGTGACGGCGTAGACGGTGCCGACGCCGGACTCCAGGGCGAGCGCGGCCATCCGGCGGACCAGGTCCACGCCCAGGCCGCGGCGCTGCCAGGCGTCCTCGACCAGCAGCGCGATCTCCGCGCCCTCGTCGTCCCACATCAGGTGGGCCAGCGCGACCAGCCGGCCCTGCACGGTCTCCACGGCCAGGGTCTGCCCGTGCCGCGGGTCCAGCAGGTGGTCCAGGTAGCGGTCGGCGTCCCTGACCGGCCCGTGGTAGCGGCGGCGCAGCGACTCCGGCGAGCAGCGGGCGTGCATCGCGACCGCCGCCGCCTTGTCGGCGGGGGTGGCCCGACGGACCGTCAGGTCGTCCCCGGCGGGGCGGCTGATCCGGGCCGCGACCTGCGGGACGCGCGGGCCGAGCACGGTGTCCAGCTCGACCAGGGCGCGGGCCCGGGCGAACTCCGTCGGGGTGAAGGGCAGACCCGGCCGGGACAGCTCCAGCAGGTCGCCGCCGGGCAGCGGCAGCCGCATCAGGTGCCCGTCCACCCCGGCGGGCGTGGCGGCGCCCCGCCCCGGGTACTGCCGGATCGTCGCCCGCCCGAACAACTGCCGCAGCGCGACCGGCAGTTCGGCGGCGTCCAGGGCGGTGCGGGTGGCCAGCGCGAGGACCTGCCGGGGCACGTCGACCAGCTCGTGGGCGTCGGCCCGGTCGGTCCAGATGTCCCAGCCGCCGCCCGCGGCGACGGCCGCCGCCAGCTCGGCCCGCGGCAGCGACTTCGGGGCCCGCACGATGAACTCGTCGACCGTGCAGTCGGGCAGCGGGTGGGCCTGCATCGAGACGATGTTGACCCGCCGCTCGGCGAGCGCCGCGCAGACCCGGGCCAGGCTGCCGGGCGCGTCCGCGACGCTGGTGCGCAGCCGCCACAGCGCGGTGGGCTCGGACTCGTCGTTCACCGCCCCACCGCCCGGGGGTGCGGGCGCGTCCGGGCCGGGCGGGCCGTGCGGGTGCCGGTGCGCGAGCCAGCCCCGGAACAGGGCGGTGCCGAGCATGGCCGCCGCGGAGGCGACCAGCAGCACCGGCCCGTCGTGCCCGTGCACGACCACGTTGGCGACCAGGTCGGCCGCGGCGACGGCGGCGAACACCGCCGCCAGCTCGACGGTCTCCCGGCGCCAGCGGTGCCCCCGGCCCGCCCCGCGCTGCCTGCTCTTCTCGTGGGTGTACGCCATCTTGTCCATGCCAGCATGGTGGCGCTCCGCTGTTTCACGATCACGAATGTCCCGTGACCTGACGGTTAATGTCTCCGCGGGCCCCTGCCGGATCGGCGCTGATCCGCCCCGCGCTCAGTTGGACGTCCGGGCCCCGGCCAGGAGTTCCGCTCCGGCGGACTTCACCTCGTCGAGCAGCAGCCGCAGGTCCGCGTCGGTGGTCGAGGCGTTCAGCAGGCAGGCCCGCAGCAGCTCGGTGCCGCGGTACACCGCGCCGGTGACGAACACCCGCCCGCGCAGCTGGACGGCGACCGGCAGCCGCGCGTTGATCCGCTGCGCGGTCTCCTCGTCGACCCCGGCCGGGCGGTAGCGGAACGCCACGATCGAGGTCTCCACCGGCGCCAGCAGCTCCAGGTCGGCGTCCGCGTCCACCCACCCGCCCAGCCGGCGGGCCTGCGCGGCGCAGTGCGCGACGTCCCGGGCGACGCCCGCCCGGCCGCGGTGCGCGATCGACGCCCACACCTTCAGCGAGCGGAACGGCCGGGTCTGCTCGGTGCCGTACTCGGAGAACCAGCCGAGGTCGCCGGCCGCGTCGTCGCGCAGGTAGGACGGCACCAGGCTGAAGGTGCCGCGCAGCTCGTCCGCGTCCCGGACCAGCGCGCAGCCGCAGTCCACCGGCACGCCCAGCCACTTGTGCGGGTCCAGGGCCAGCGAGTCGGCCCGGTCCATGCCCGCGTAGCGGTGCCGGATCTCCTCGTCCAGGACGCCGAACGCCCCGTACGCGCCGTCGACGTGGAACCACAGGCCCTCGGCGGCGGCGAGGTCGGCGATCGGTCCGAACGGGTCGACGGCGCCGGTGCCGACGGTGCCCGCCGACGCCACCACCAGGAACGGCAGCCGCCCGGCGGCCCGGTCCTCGGCGACGGCCCGGCGCAGCCCGTCCACCACCAGGTGCCCGTCGGCGTCGGTCGGCACCACCCGCAGGTGCCGGGAGCCCAGGCCGAGCAGCTCGGCGGCCTTGCGCACGCAGCTGTGCGCCTCGCCGGTGACGTACCCGACCAGCGGCGGCATCCCGGCCAGGCCGTCGGCCCGGACGTCCCACCCGGCGGTGCGGGCGGCCCGGTTGCGGGCCGCGGCCAGGCAGACGATGGTCGCCATCGAGGTGCCGGAGGTCAGCAGGCCGCCGCCCGCCGGGTGCGGGAACCCGACCAGCTCGGCGATCCAGCGCACCACGGCCCGCTCCAGGTGCACGTCGGCGTGGTCGCCGCCCGCCGAGCTGGGGTTCATCGCCGAGGCCGCCAGCGCGGCCAGCACCCCGGCGGGCTGCGGCGCGGAGTTCACCCAGCCGAAGAACCGCGGACTGCCGTTGCCCATCGGGTGCGGCATCACCCGCTCCTCGACGGTCTTCAGCAGGGCCGCGAAGTCCGCGCCCTCCTCCGGCAGTTCGAGGTCGAGCAGCGCGCTGCGCGCCGCCGGGTCCATCGGCTCCCAGACCGGCCGCCCGGGCAGGCCGTCGAGGTAGTCCGCCACCAGCTCCGCGGCCGCGAGCGCCGCACTCCTGAAGTCATCGTCCACCCGCCACATGCTAAACGCGCAGCTCATGGCGGGGGCGGAAGGATCGACGGGCGAGACGGGCGACGGGCGAGACGGGCGGGCCCGACGGCGGGTCAGTCCAGGGTGTTGGACAGGCCGCCGGCGGAGCGGCAGTAGCCCTGGATCTCCTTGTTGGTGATCTTGTTGCAGAGGCGTCCGGCCGCGCCCGCGTCGGTGTAGTTGACGGTGTAGTAGGAGACCAGGCCCTGCGCGCACGCCTTGCGCTGCCAGCCGTCCTTCGCGGTGGCGCACTGCTGGGCGGCCCAGTCCTCGCGGTCCAGGTTGTACTTCATGGTGCGCGAGCCGACGCCCCGGGAGCAGTCGTTGCCGCCGCCACTGGCCTGCGCGTTCAGGCACCACTTGAGGGCGTCGGCGAACGCCTCGGGGTGGTTGGCGTAGTCGTGCGAGGAGAGGTAGTAGGTCGGTGCGTAGAAGAAGCACGCCGACTGGTAGAGCGCGGGCTGCTCGGGGCACGGGTACAGCGGTTCGGCGGCGATCTTGTCGGCGGGGAGGTTGGCCTTGGCCTTCTCGTCCTCCTCGTCCGGGGCGAACAGCTGCATGAACACGCCCTCGGAGCAGGTGATCCGGCGGCTCTGGCTGGGGAACTTGTCGCACAGCGCGCGGGCGGCCGGGATGTCCTGCTTGGTGACGAACATGATGCCGTGGCCGACGCCGTGGATGCACGGGCCGGTGTTGCTCGGCGCGCACAGCGTCAGGATGTCGTGCTGCGGGTCCTTGGAGTTGGCGAGCATCTCCTCGACCGCGCCGTGCAGGTAGCCGGCCGCGCAGGTCTCGTGCGGGAACGAGATGACCTTCTGGAAGTCCTGGTGGTAGCGCTGCACCGCGGCGTGCCCGAGCTCGTGCGCGATCGGGTGGCAGAACCGCACGGTGTACGGCTTGTCCTTGGAGATCTTGTCGAGGTCGGCCAGCGCGACGCCCGGGTCGGTCGCGTCCATCTCGGCCATCAGCTTGTTCCGCAGCGAGCTGCGGGTCCACACGGCGGGGTCGCCGGTGGGGGAGGGGGAGCCGGCCGCGCTCGCGGGCGCGGCCCCCGGGCGGGCGGTCCCGGCCGCGGGCGCGCCCGCGGCGCCGACGGCCTTGGGCGTCCAGTCGGTCACCAGGACCGACCCGAGGCCGAGGACGGCCAGCAGGACGGCGGTGACAACGGCGAACACACGCGGTTGCATGACGGACGGTCCCCCTGTGATCGACACGGACGGTGTGCGGCCCATCCTGCGGTGTGACCGCCGGAAACCCGGTCAGGGACACCGCGAAGGGCCTGGATGCCCGGGAATCGTCACCCGAACACCGTGCGCACACCGTCTTCCAACGACGGCCCCACATCATAGGTGCGCGACCGGAGCGGCCGTGCGGCCGCCGTCCTCTAGTACGCACGGGTGGTTCCCGCGGTTGCGCGGCCGGGTCGCCGCGCCCTTCCCTGCCCGATATCGGGCAGGATCTTTGGCAAATGAACGCTTCCCGCCTAGGCTCCCCGGACGTGCCTGCCTCACCCCACCCTCATGACGACCTGCTCGCCCACCTCGCCCGGACCACGCCGCTGGCCCCCGGGGAGGCGGCCCGGGTCGTGGCGGAGGTGCTGGCGTACTTCTCCGAGACCACCGAGGAGTACGTCCGCCGCCGCCACGGTGAGCTGCAGGCCCGGGGCCTGACCAACGACCGGATCTTCGCCCGCCTCGGCGAGGAGCTGACGGTCCGCCGGGTCGCCGCCCCGCAGCTGTCGGCCCGTCAGCTGCGGCGGATCGTCTACGGCTGACGGCCCCGGCTCCCATCCACCCACCCATCCACCCACCCACCCACCTCCGACCCACCCAGGAGTCCACGTCATGTGCGGAATCGTGGCCTACATCGGCCCCAAGGACGCGTCCCCCTTCCTGCTGGAGGGACTGCAGCGGCTGGAGTACCGGGGGTACGACTCGGCGGGCCTCGCCGTCGTCGCGCCGGCCACCCGGACCGCCCCGGCCCGGCTGAAGGTCTGCAAGGTCAAGGGCCGGGTCGCCGACCTGGCCGCCGCCGTGCCCGCCCGCTTCAAGGGCGGCACCGGCATCGGCCACACCCGCTGGGCCACCCACGGCGTCCCCTCCGACGCCAACGCCCACCCGCACACCGACAACGAGGACCGGATCGCCGTCGTCCACAACGGCATCGTCGAGAACGCCGACGAACTGCGCGCCAAGCTGACCGCCGACGGCGCGGTCTTCCGCTCCGAGACCGACACCGAGGTCCTCGCCCACCTGATCGCCGCGCACCGCACCGACGACGGCGAGTTGGAGGACGCGGTGCGCGCCGCGCTCAAGCTGGTCGTCGGCACCTACGGCATCGCCGTCCTGGACGCCGAGCAGCCCGACCGGATCGTGGTCGCCCGCAACGGCAGCCCGATCGTCCTCGGCATCGGCGAGAAGGAGATGTTCGCCGCCTCCGACGTCTCCGCGCTGGTCCGCTACACCCGGCAGGTCGTCCACCTGGAGGACGGCGAGCTCGCCACCGTCCGCGCCGACGGCTTCCGCACCTTCACCGAGGACGCCCGCACCGTCACCCGGCAGCCCTCCACCGTCGACTGGGAGATCGGCTCCTACGACACCGGCGGCTACGCCCACTACCTGCTCAAGGAGATCCACGAGCAGCCCGGCGCCGTCGAGCGCACCCTCTCCGGCCGCCTCGACGAGCGCTTCGCCACCGCCCACCTCGGCGGCCTCAACCTGGACGCCCGCGAACTGCGCGAGATCCGCCGGGTGAAGATCCTCGGCTGCGGCTCCGCCTACTACGCGGGCGAGATGGGCGCCCAGCTGATCGAGGAGCTGGCCCGCATCCCCGCGCACTCCGAGCCCGCCTCCGAGTTCCGCTACCGCAACCCCGTCATCGAGGCCGACACCCTGTACGTCGCGGTCAGCCAGTCCGGCGAGACCTACGACACGCTGGCCGCCGTCCAGGAGGTCAAGCGCAAGGGCGGCCGGGTCCTCGGCGTGGTCAACACCGTCGGCTCGGCGATCGCCCGCGAGTGCGACGGCGGCATCTACCTGCACGCCGGGCCGGAGATCTCGGTCGCCTCCACCAAGGCGTTCACCTCCACCGTGGTCGCCTTCGCGCTGCTCGCCCTGCACTTCGGCCGCATCCACGACCTGTCGCCCGCCGACGGCCGGCGGATCGTCTCCGCGCTCAAGGCCCTGCCCGACCAGATCCGGGAGATCCTGGAGCAGGACGCCGAGATCGCCCGGCTCGCCGCCGCGTACGCCGACAGCCAGGGCATGATGTTCATCGGCCGGGTCCGGGGCTACCCCGTCGCCCGCGAGGGCGCGCAGAAGCTCAAGGAGATCTCCTACGTCCACGCCGAGGCGTACCCCGCCAGCGAGTTGAAGCACGGCCCGCTCGCCCTGATCTCGCCCGAGCTCCCCACCGTCGCGATGGTCCCCGACGACGAACTGCTCGACAAGAACCTCACCGCGCTCGGCGAGATCAAGGCCCGCGAGGGCCGGGTCCTGGCCGTCGCCCACCGCCCGGTCGGGCCCCGCCTCGCCGACCACTGCCTGGTCGTCCCGAAGAGCGAGCCCGAACTCGACCCGCTGCTGCTCAACATCCCGCTCCAACTGTTCGCCTACCACGCCGCGGTGGCCCTCGGCCGGGACGTCGACAAGCCGCGCAACCTGGCCAAGAGCGTCACCGTCGAGTAGCGGCCGACGCCGACGCGGACGGCGGCGCCGACGGCCCGGGGCCCGCACCGGAAGGAGGTGCGGGCCCCGGGCCGTCGCGGTTCGGGTGACGCGGCGTCAGGCGCCGCGGCGGGACCAGAACGGGGTGACCAGCATGATCAGCAGGGCGGCGGCGCCGATCTGGAAGGCGTGCCGGATCCAGTCGACACCGGAGGTGTCGGCCACGCCGAAGGCGCCGGCCAGCGCGTTGCCGATCAGGCCGCCGACGATGCCGAGGACGACGGTGAGCCAGAGCGGAATGGGCTGGCGGCCCGGAATGACCAGCTTCGCCAGCAGGCCGATGACCAGACCGGCAATGATCGCCCACAGGATGGACATGGAGCCTCCTCGTCTCGTGCGACGCGGCCCGTCTCCCCGGCCGCACCCACCGCATGTCCCGTGCCGCGCCGTCCATGCCTGCGCCCGTCGGCGAATTCGCCGACGGGCGCTCGGACGGGCGGTCAGGGGTTCACCGGCTCCAGGGGTTCACGGGCTCACGGCCAGGACCAGGTAGGCCCCCAGGATGGCGAGGTGGACGCCGCCCTGCAGCGGGGTGGCGCGCTTCGGGATGACGGTGAGGGTGCCGACCGCCACCGTCAGCGCCAGCAGGATCATGTGGTTGGCGCCCAGGCCGAGTTCGAGCGGCCCGTCCAGCCAGCTGGAGGCGATCGCCACCGCCGGGATGGTCAGGCCGATCGAGGCCAGCGCCGACCCCAGCGCCAGGTTCAGGCTGATCTGCACCCGGTTGCGGACCGCCGCCCGGACCGCCGCGATCGACTCCGGCAGCAGCACCAGCAGCGCGATCACCACGCCCACCACCGCGTTCGGCAGGCCCGCGGAGGCGACCCCGCGCTCGATCGTCGGCGACACGCCCTTGGCCAGGCCGACCACCGCCACCAGGGCCAGCGAGAGCAGCCCCACGCTGGTCAGCGTCTCCTTCATGCTCGGGATCTCCGAGTGCTCCTCCATCGGGTCGACCACCTCGCCCGCCGGGGTGACCGGCAGGAAGTAGTCCCGGTGACGGACCGTCAGGGTCGAGACGAACAGGCCGTAGACGACGATCGAGGCCGTCGCGGCGAACACCAGCTGGGTGGTGGAGAACTGCGGGCCCGGCTTCGAAGTGGTGAAGGTCGGCAGCACCAGACTCAGCGTCGCCAGGGTGGCGATCGCGCCGAACGCCGCGCCGGTGCCCTCCGCGTTGAACACCGCCACCCGGTACTTGAGCGCCCCCACCAGGATCGACAGCCCGAGGATGCCGTTGCAGGTGATCATCACGGCGGCGAACACGGTGTCCCGGGCCAGCCCCGCGCTCTTGTCCCCGCCGTCGGCCATCAGCGTGACGATCAGCGCGACCTCGATGATGGTCACCGCCACCGCCAGCACCAGCGACCCGTACGGCTCGCCCACCCGATGGGCGATCAGCTCCGCGTGGTGCACGGCGGCCAGCACCGACACCGCCAGGAAGCAGGCCACCAGCGTCACCACCGGCCACGGCACGTCGCGGTGCCAGGTCGCGAGGAGCAGCAGGAACGCCAGCACCGGGGCGACGGTCGTCCACTGCAGATAGTGCGGTCGAGGGGAGGAAGCCATACGGCCGAGCTTCGCAGATGGCACCGTTCCGGACCGGAAGTGACACTCGTGGCAAAGGTCACGAAGCCGGTCGAACGTGACGGAAACGACCACGAGGGGCGGAACCATGACGACACGACGGACGGTGCTCGCGGCGGCCCTCGCCCTCGCGGCGGGCTGCGCCGCACCCCGGCGGACGCCTGACGGGCCGTCGGCGGTCCCGTCCGCCGCCCCGCCGTCCGCTCCGCCGTCCGTCCCGCCGTCGACCGTCCCCGTGGCGGCGCCCTCCCGGGAGGAGGTGCTGGCCCGGTACGCCGGACAGGCGCCCCGGCAGTGGGGGACCGACCTGCCGGGCGTGGCCGCGACCGTCCCCGGCGGGGCCCTGGCACTGACCTTCGACGCCTGCGGCGGCCCCGGCGGCAACGGCTACGACGCCGACCTGATCGCCCTGCTGCGGCGCCACCGCGTCCCCGCCGCACTGTTCCTCAACGCCCGCTGGATCGACGCCAACCCCGGCCCCACCGCGGAACTGGCCGCCGACCCGCTGTTCACGATCGGCAACCACGGCACCGCGCACCGCCCGCTCTCGGTGACGGGCCGTCAGGCGTACGGCATCACCGGGACGGCCGACCCGGCCGCCGCGTACGAGGAGGTCGCGGGCAACCGGGCGAAACTCACCGCCCTGCTCGGCCGCCCGCCCGCCTGGTTCCGCTCCGGCACGGCCCACTACGACGAGGTCGCCCTCCACCTGCTGGGCGACCTCGGCGAACGCGCGGCCGGCTTCGCGGTCAACGCCGACGGCGGCGCCACCTTCACCCCCGCCCAGGTCGCCGCCACCCTCACGACCGCCCCACCCGGCTCGATCGTCATCAGCCACTTCAACCACCCGACCTCCGGCACCACCCCCGGCTACGCCCAGGCCCTCCCCCGCCTCCTCGACACCGGCCGCACCTTCACCCCCCTCCCGCCCTGACCCCGCCCCGGCCTGCCTGCCGCCCCCCGTTGGTTCCCGCTGCGCGGGCTGGGCTGCGCCGTTGGTTCCCGCTGCGCGGGCTGGGCTGCGCCTCCCTGCGGGGCCTTCTGTCTCTCGTGTCCGCTGTCCGTTCGGCGCCGCGTGGGCGGGCTCGGGGGTGTTCAGGGGTTGAGGTCCTCCAGGCGGTGGGCGGTGCGGAGGCGGGTGGTGAAGGCGATGGCGACCGGGGCGGTGGTGAGGGCGCAGGTGAGGGCGAGGGCGGTGCGGGGGTCGGTGAGGGAGACGGTGGCACCGGCGGCGAGGGCGCCGATCGGGATCGCGCCCCAGGAGACGAAGCGGACGGTGGCCATCACCCGGGGCAGCAGCTCGGCGGGGACGCTGCGCTGACGGTGCGTCCGGGTCAGGATGCTGAGCACCACGACGGAGCCGCCGAAGCCCGCGCTGCCGAGCGCGAACAGCAGCAGGCCCGCCCCCGGCGCGGCGAAGGCCATCAGCGGTGCGGTCAGCAGCCCGGCCAGGGCGGCGTACCGCAGGGCCCGCGCGCTGCCGAGGCGGGCGTCCAGTCGCGGGGTGAGGGCCGCGCCGAGCAGGCTGCCGACGCCCTCGGCGGCCATCAGCACGCCGACCAGCGCGGCCGGGGCGTGCAGGGTGCGGACCAGGAACAGCGGGGTGACGGCCATCAGCGCGCCGCAGACGAAGTTGACGCAGGTGGCCTCGGCGACGCACGGGCGCAGCACCGGGTGCCCGGTGACGTACCGCCAGCCCTCGCGGATCTGTCCGGCGACGGAGCCGGCCGTGCCCGGCGCGGGGCGGGCGGCGGCCGGGCGGGGCAGGGTGCGCAGCAGCGCGGCGGAGAGCAGGAAGCTGACCGCGTCCACCAGCAACGCGGCTGCCGCGCCCAGTAGTTGGACCAGGACGCCGCCGAGCGAGGGCCCGGCGAGCTGGTTCACCGAGTGGGTGGCGGAGGTGAGGCTGTTGCGGGCGGTCAGCTGCTCGCGGGGGACCACGGTGGGCAGGAAGGTGGCGTTGCCGACGTCGAAGACCACGCTCCCCAGCCCGGCCAGCAGGGCGGCGGCCACCAGGTGCGGCAGGGTCAGGGCGCCGAACGCGGCGGCGAGCGGGACCGAGCCGATCGCGGCGGCCCGCAGCAGGTCCATGGCGATCTGGGTGCCGCGCAGCGGCAGCCGCTGGACCAGCACCCCGGCGGGCAGGCCGATCAGCAGCCAGGCGGCGAAGCCCGCGGCGGTGACCAGGCCGACCTCGATGCCGCCGGCGTGCAGCACCGAGACGGCGGTCAGCGGCAGCGCGACGGTGGTGACGGCGTCGCCGAGGCCGCTGACGGTGGAGGCGGTCCAGTACCGCCAGAACGCGGCGGCCGCGCCGGGGCCGGGCCCGGGTTCGGGGTCCGCGGGTGCGGACGGCGGACGGGTGCGTCCGGTGGTGCTGGTGGTTCCGGTGGTGCTCATGCGTTCCCCCTGGTCACCTGGTGAGTTCCCTTGGGGAACTCACTATAGGGGGTGCGGTCCCCGGAGTGGCACAGTGTTCCCATGCGCTACACCGACGTCGGTGACACCGACTGCTCCATCGCCCAGGCGCTGTCCGTGGTCGGCGACTGGTGGACCCTGCTGCTGGTCCGCGACCTGGCGGGCGGCACCCACCAGTTCGACGCCCTGCACGAGGCGCTCGGCATCAGCCGCAAGGTGCTCACCGCCCGGCTGCGCGCCCTGGTCGAGGACGGCGTGGTCGAGAAGCGCCTCTACCACGCCCACCCGCCGCGCTACGCCTACCACCTGACCGAGAAGGGGTGGGGCCTGCTCCCCGTCCTGGTCGCGCTCCAGGACTGGGGCGGCCGCCACCTGCTCGGTGACGGCAGCCTCACCGCCACCAGCGACCCCGACTCCGCCGAGAGCCGCCGGGTGCACGCCCTGCTCGGCACCCGCATCCCCGAACTCGCCCTGCCCGCCGCCTCGGAGAGCGCCCGGCCGGTGCCCGTCGACCCGGTCGCGGACACCCCCTGGACGGTGCTCTACTGCTTCCCCGGCGCCTACGCCCCCGGTACCCAGGGCCACCCGCCCGGCTGGGACGACATCCCCGGCGCCCCCGGCTGCACCCTGGAGTCCTGCACCTACCGCGACCGGCTCGCCGACTTCACCGCCCGCGGCGCCACCGTCCACGGCATCTCCACCCAACGCCCCGACCAGCAGGCCGCGTTCGCCGCCCACCAGGCCCTCCCGTTCGGCCTGCTCTCGGACGCCGCGCTGCAACTGACCGGGGCGCTGCGCCTGCCCACCTTCCGGGCCGGCGGCGCGGACCGGCTCAAGCGCCTCACCCTGCTGGTCGACTCCCGGCGCACCGTGCGCGGCGTGCTCCACCCCGTCCCCGACCCGGGCGGCTCGGTCCAGGACGCACTGGCGCTGATCGACGCGGCGGAGCGGGCGGACGCGGCCCTACTGGCCGGTCCGGCGTCGGGCTGACCGCGCGGCGGGCGGCTTCGCCCAGTCGAGCAGCAGCACCGAGGCGACGGCCGCCAGCGCGCACCAGGTGGAGACGAAGGCCAGCCGCCACAGCAGCGCGCAGCCGACCGCGCCCACCCCGACGACCGCGCCGAGCAGGCGCAGCCGGGCGTCGCCGGAGCAGAGCAGCGAGCCCAGGACCGCCGCCAGGTAGCCGGCCAGCAGCAGGCCGGCCGCCGGGACGCCGACCGCGTACCCCACGGTGTGCCCGTGCGGGTGCGCCGTCACCGGGTGCCGGGCGAGCGCGAGCGCCAGCGGGACGGCCACTGCCGCGCCCAGCGCGGTGAACGCGGCGGCCGAACGCCGCCGGGTCGCGCACCACACCGCCGCCGGGACGTACAGCGGCAGCAGCGGCAGCGCGATCACCGCCCACAGCGTGCGCGCCCACCCCCAGCCCGCCCAGACGCCCGCCTCGACCAACTGGTGCACCCCCAGCAGCAGCGGCAGCGCGGCCAACGGCAGCCGCCGGGACGCCCCGGCCCGCACCGCCGCCGCGATCCCGACCGCCGCGACGGCGCCGCCCGCGACCAGGTCGGCCTCCGCGCTCCAGCACATCCGGCCAGGCTAATGATCCGACGATCCGTCAGGCCGAAGGAAACACCGTCGGTTCGCCCGACCGTACGAAGACCTGCCCGTCGCCTTCGTCCGACGGTCTGCCGGTCCGTCAGTAGGACTGGAACTCCACCAGGGTGCCGTCCGGGTCGCGCAGGTGGGCGGTCCGCAGGCCCGCGCCCCAGTCGGGACGGTCGGCGGGCGGCAGCGCGCAGGTGCCGCCGTGCCGCAACGCGAAGGCGTGTGCGGCATCCACGTCCGCGACCCGGCAGACGAACATTGCGGTGTCGACCGGCGGCGCCCCCGCCGGCGCGGGCGTCCCGCCCAGGGCCCGCGCCATCGCCCCCCGGTCGAACAAGGTCAGGACGGCCTGCTCCTCGACGTCCCAGTGCGCGTACGGCCCGCCCGGCCCGCCCTGCACCCGGCGCGCGCCGAGCAGCTCCGTCAGCACCGCGTCGTAGAAGGCGAAGCAGCCCGCGAAGTCGGCGGCCAACAGGCGGGGGTGGAGCGCGTCCATGGAATCTCCCGATCGAAATCGTGGGTCTGCACCCATCATGGGGTCGCACCCACTATAGGGCGGGACCTAGGATCTGGTCATGGCCCGCCCCCGAACCACCCCCACCACTGCCGCCGCCCCGCCTTCCCCTTCGGCCTCGACCCCCGCCCCGGCTCCGTCTTCCTCTCCGGCCTCCGCCCCGGCTCCCGTCCCCGTCTCCGCCTCCACCTCCGCCGGAGACCCGCCTTCGCTGCTGGAGTTGACGACCTATCTGCTCTCCCGCACCGGCAAGGACGCCCGCTCCCGGCTCGCCGAACGTCTCGCTGCCGACGGGCTGCGGCTGTACCACCACGCGGCGCTGGCCGCGCTCGCCGATCTCGGGCCGCACACCCAGCGCGAACTCGCCGACCGGCTGCGTCTCGACCCCAGCGACCTCGCCAAGGCCGCGGACCTGCTCGCGGCCCGGGGCTGGATCGACCGCACCCGTGACCCCGCCGACCGTCGCCGCCTCACCCTCACCCTGACTCCCGCCGGGCGGACCCGGCTGTCCGCCCTGCAGGACGAGGCCCGCGACGTCCAGGACGCCGTCCTCGCGCCACTCGACCCGGCCGGGCGCGCCGCCCTGCACGCCCTGCTGCTGCGCCTGCACGGCGGGATGGCAGGATGACGGATCGAACGTCAGTTCCTATCTGAGGATGCACCATGCGGCAGCGGCTCAACCTGATCCTCCTCGGCGTGCGCGACGTCGCCGCCTCCGCCGCGTTCTACCAGGCGCTCGGCTGGCAGCGCTCCGCGGCGGGCTCCGAGGAGTTCGCGCTGTTCGAACTGGGCGGCGTCGCCGTCGCGTTCCAGTCCCGGGCGGCCTTCGCCGCCGACGCCGCGCTGCCCGACCGCGGACCCGGCGGCTTCGCCGGCTTCGCCCTCGCCTACGTCGCCCGCAGCGCCGAGGAGGTCTACCGGGTGATGGCGCGGGCCGCCGAACTGGGCGCCACCGTCACCCGCCCGGCCGGTCCGAACGCCTGGGGCCACAGCGGGTACTTCACCGACGCCGACGGCCACCTCTTCGAGGTGCTGTACGAGGACGGCTGGATCTTCGACGAGCACGACGACCTGGTGCTCTGAGCGGCCCCGCCGCGTCCGGCTCAGAGGCGGCGCGGGCCCGCCCCGTCCTCCGCGAGGGCGTCGCCCGGGTTGAGCAGGGCGCACGCCTTCATCGACAGGCAGCCGCAGCCGATGCAGCCGGTGAGTTCGGCCTCCAGCCGCTCGATGGTCTGCCGCCGCTCCTCCAGGCGCCGGGACCAGCCCCGGGAGGCGCGCTGCCACTCCTGGTGGCTCGGCGGCCGGTCGAGCGGCACGTCGGCGAAAGCCTCGCGCAGGTCCTGCAGCGGGATGCCGATCCGCTTCGCCACCGAGACCAGCGCGACCCGGCGCAGCATGTGCCGGGGGTAGCGGCGCCGGTTGCGCCCGTCGCGCTCCGAGGCGATCAGGCCCAGCTCCTCGTAGAACCGCAGCGCCGAGACGGCCGCCCCCGTCCGGGCGCTCACCTCGCCGATGCTCAGCCAGTCGTCCGGGGAGGCGTGCGCCTCGGGGCCGTGCCCGTCCGTCATCGTGCCGCCTCCCCCTCGGTTGACCTCAACCTTACTTGAGCACCTACGTTCGGTCGGGCCGGAACGACCGGCGACCCACCCGAGCGAGAGAGGGGGCGGTCCGGTGACGTACGTCATCGCCTTGCCCTGCGTGGACGTCAAGGACAGGGCCTGCGTCGACGAATGCCCGATCGACTGCATCTACGAAGGACCGCGGATGCTCTACGTCAACACCGAGGAGTGCATCGACTGCGGCGCCTGCGAACCCGCCTGCCCGGTCGAGGCGATCTACTTCGAGGACGACACCCCGGACGAATGGCGCGAATTCACCACCGCCAACCAGGAGTTCTCCGCCACCCTCGGCACCCCGGGCGGCGCCGCCCGCCTCGGCGTCCTCCCGAACGACCACCCCCTGATCGCCGCCCTCCCGCCCCAACCCCCGGCCTGACCCCGGGCGCCCGACCCCGGGCCGGGCCGAACCGCGGTCCCGCGCGCTCCGTCAGGGGGCCGTTGGGGAGAGTGCCTTCTGTTTGAGGCGGAGGTACGCGGGTTCGTCGCCGAAGAGATCGGGCTCGGGGGTCAGCTGGATTCCCGTAACCTCCTGCACGTTCTCGGCGACCGTCCTGGACGCTTCGGCGAACGCGCCGGCGGTGGCGTGGCCCTCGGCGACGAGCGTGAAGTGCTTGGTCGACATCCGGATGCCAGGGGCGATCGGCTGGCCGAGAGCGAACCCGGCGGCCTTGATCAGCCAGCTGGCGCTGACTCTGGTCAGGCCGTCGGGGAAGGCGTTCACGGGCGCCTGTTCGGCCCGGAGCTTCTCGGCCTGCTTCTCGTCGACGACAGGACTGAGGAAGACGCTGCCGACGTTGCGGTTGTCGCTGTCTCCAGGGTCGAGGACCATGCCCTTGCTGCGGCGCACGGTCAGGACGGCGGCAGCCGCGTCGGCAAGGAGGACCGGCGTGCCCTTGGGGACGTCGAGGACCCGGGCGACCATCCCGTACGTGATCGGGGTGCTCAGCTCGGACGGTCGCAGCCGGAACGTCACCGTGAGGAGCGTCCAGCGAGTGGAGTGCTTGAAGATGCTGGTGCGGTGGCCGAGTCGGCAGTCCTCGGCCGAGAGCGTGACTTCGCGGCCGGTGACCCAGTCCCAGGCGGTGACGCGCACGAGGACGTCCGCGACTTCCTGCCCGTAGGCACCGACGTTCTGGACCGGGGTGGCTCCGACGGTGCCGGGGATGCCGATCAGCGTCTCCATCCCGGTCAGGCCGTTGGAGACGGTCTCCTCGACGAGGTCCTGGAGCATGTGGCCGGCCTGGACGGTGACGGTGACCGCCTCGCTGGCGTCACCGCGCTCGAACACCACGCCCTGGGTGGCCATGCGTACGACGGGCACGCCGCACCCGGCGTCGGCTACGAGGATGTTGCTGCCGCCTCCGAGGACCAAGGGCCGGGTGCCCTCCCGACGGGCCAGGCCAACGACGTCGGGGAAGTCGGCTGGGTCGGTCAGCTCAGCGAGGACTACGGCGTTGCCGCCGATGCCGAGTGTGGTGAGCGGAGCCAGCGGGACCTGTGTGCGGACGTACATGCGGTTCCTCGGGTGCGTGCGGAAGTCCAGGCTACGCGGCCAGGACGGCGCCGATCTCGTCCGTGACGGCGCGCGCCAATGGGCTGTCGGAGTGCTCGAACTCGTGGTGCAGGCCGGCCATCCGCTGTCTGGCGCGGCCGGAGTCGAGGTACGAGCGGAGATCGAGGGCCTGGTGGGTGGCCTCGGCTGCACCGTCGAGGTCGTGCCGCCGCAGCCGGGCTTCCGCCAGGGACATCGTGTGCAGCAGCCGGTTCCGGGGCTGCTCTTCACCGAACAGCTGCAGGCCACGCACCAGGTGGCGTTCGGCGACCTCGGGGCGGCCGAGTTCGAGCCATGCGCGGCCGGCATCGGCGGCCAGGACCGCCGGTGTCACCCAGTAGGCCCACGAGGGTGTGCCGCTGTCCGCTGCGGACTCGACCAGGGCGGCTGCCTCGTCGAGGGTCCGGGCGCAGTCGTCCAGTTGGCCCAGCTGGGCATGGGCACGGGCCTGCCTGGTGGCGAGGAGGGCGTGGACCGCGCCGCCGGACGGGCCGCCGACGCCCTGACGGGCGATCTTGATCAAGCGAAGCGCCTCGTCGTCCGCACTGCGCCAGGTGGCCTGGTAGCTGAGGCAGGAGACGATGTTCGCGCCGAGCGCGCGGTTGTTGGCCGTGTGCGCGGCGCGGAGTCCGAAGAGGAGGTACCGCTGGCCGAGGGCGTTGCGACCGAGGTCGCAGGCGAGCCAACCGGCCAGCTGGGCGAGTTCGGCGAGCACGCTGTGGAGGCGTTGCCCTATGGCCGGATCGTAAGTGCCGTTGCGGGCCAAGTGCGCGGCCCAGTTCAGGTCTTGGGTGATCCAGTCCAGCACCAGCGGGCCGCCCTGGGCATCGTCGAGCCGGCGGAGCTGGGCGACGCGGTCGGTGAGGACGTCGACGGCTTGGGGGCTGATCGTCTCGCCACTGGGCCGTCCCGCGACCGGCGCGTCCGGTGTCGTCAGCCAGTCGACGGCCGGGCCGATGAGCCCCTGGCCGGACAAGGTGCGCGACACTCCGAGGCCGGAGCGGAGGGGACCCGCCGTGAACGCTCCGAGTCCCTCCCAGGTACCGCCCTGCGACCACGGCTGCTGCAGCCAGCCGTCGGAACCGGGCGCGGTGGCTTTCGCCGGCCACAGGGCATCGGCGGTGATCGTCTCCCTCAGATGGTGCGAGAGGATCGACGCGACGATCTGCGGAAGCGAGCCGCGCGGCGTGGAGCCCTTGAGCCAGCCGTAGGGCGCTTTAGGACTGATGCTGTTCGGGCGCACGCGGTTGATCTCGCGTGCCAGTTTGTCGGGCGACCAGCCGAGTCGCTTGAGGCAGTCGCCGAGAACAGACCCTTCGTCCACAGGTGACCTCGAAGTCCGGTTCGGCTGAACAGATTTGACGCCAACGTACAACAGCCCTCGGTGCCGACCTCCGCCCTTGGGCGATTCTGACCAATCTGACCGACGTCTGACCTGACTGACCATCGCCAGTCCTTCCCTGCCGGCGTTGCGGTGCGTGATGGTTTCGACGCGCCCCGGCCGCCGAGGCAACGAGCCTCGTCACCGGCCGACCGTTGGGCAGCGTGCCTTGATCTGCGCGCACCTCATGTTGTTCGCACTCGACCGTCGTGGCTCTTCGGGGCCGCGCACGGAACTTCGAGGAGAAGGTGGTGATCCACATCTTGGGCTCAACGCGGGGCCGACGCCGCCGCAGTGGGGCCCGTGACCCGATCGGCTCGGCTCTCACCGGCCTGTGGGCCCTCGGCCACGTCCTGTCCCTCGCCCTGCTCGGGACGGCCGTCCAGCACCAGTTCGCCGCGTCGGTCCCCAGCCGCACCACGGCGCTCGACGGCACCCACCCGCGCACGCCGCACACGTCCTGACCGTCCGGCGCCGTCGATCCAGACACCAACGACAAGGCTCTTGGGGGGACTTCAATGCAGCACAAGGCAACACCCGGACGCGCCCCGTCCCGGGCGGTCGTCACCGGAGCCGCCGGTTTCATCGGCTCGCACCTGGTCGACGCCCTTCTTGGCGCGGGCGCCACCGTCATCGGTGTGGACCGCCGCGACCCTCGCACCGACCGCGGTGCGGCGGCGAACCTGGCGAGAGCCCTCGACCACCCCGGCTTCACCTTCGTCGCCGCCGACTTGAGGACCTGCCCGCTCACGGCACTGTTCCTGCATGCCGATGCGGTCTTCCACCTCGCGGCACTGCCAGGTGTCCGCAGTTCCTGGGGCGAGCGGTTCGCCGAGTACACCGCTTGCAACGTGTTCGCCACCGAGCGCGTGCTGGCCGCCTGCGAGGACGTCCGTGTTCCCCGGCTGGTCTACGCCTCCTCCTCCAGCGTCTACGGGACCACGAGCGGTGGCGCGGCAGGCGAGGAGATCGCGCCGAACCCCGAGTCGCCGTACGCGGTCAGCAAGCTCGCCGGCGAACAGCTCTGCCTGGCCCACGCGGGCAAGGCCACCTCCACCGTCACTGCGGTGGCACTTCGCCTGTTCACGGTCTACGGCCCTCGCCAACGCGATGACATGCTGATCGGCCGCGCACTCACGGCGGCACTCGGCGGACCCGCCCTGAACCTCTACGGCGAGGGCAGCCAGCGCCGGGACTTCACCTACGTCGGCGACGTGGTCCGAGCCGCCATCGCCGCCGCGACCGCCCCGATCGGCACGACGGTCCTCAACATCGGTACCGGCGTCACCACCACCGTGGTGAACGTGCTGGCCGCCGTCGAGGAGCTGACCGGCCGCCCCGTATCGGTCAACCGGCTGCCCGCCCAGGCCGGTGACGTCGAGGCCACCCTCGCCGACAACTCCCGGGCGGTGGACCTCCTGGGCTGGAAGCCCCGCACCGCCCTCACCCAGGGCGTCTCGCGCCAACTCGCCCACCTCAACGCCAACTCCCCGTAGCCCGTGGGCACCTGAACGATCCTGCCCTGTCGTTCCACCGTTCCACCGGAGGAATCGTGTTCGTCACCACCGCGGACAGCGCGAACGCGCTGTTCACCCGCGCCGGCAAGGCCATCCTGAGCCAGGGCCGCAGCGTCGCGCCGCGCGGCATGGCCACCGCCGAGCTCATGGGCTCCTACCTCAAGTTGACCAACCCGGCCGCCCGGATGGTCCACCTCGGCCCGTACCGGGTGCTGAACCCCGCGTTCGCCGCCGCCGAGACCGTGTGGATCCTCTCCGGCTCCAGCGCCGACTGGATCCACGACTTCAACAGCCGCTTGGCCGGCCTCACCGACCACGGCGCCCTCCAGGGTGCCTACGGTCCGCGCCTGCGGCGCTGGCACGGTCAGCTTGACCAACTCGATTACGTGCGCCGCCAGCTGACCCGCGACAGCAAGAGCCGCCGCGCCGTCGTCCAGATCTTCGACCCCGCGCGCGACACCGTCGGCCACAAGGACGTGCCCTGCACCCTCGGATACCGCTTCTACCTGCGCGAGGGCCGGCTGGAGATGCACACCAGCATGCGGAGCCAGGACGTGTGGCTCGGCCTTCCGTACGACCTGATCACCACTACCGTCCTGCACGAGCTGATGGCCGGATGGCTCGGCGCCGAGGTCGGCGACTACCACCACCACGTGGACTCCCTGCACCTGTACGCCCAGCACCAGGACACGGCCTGGAGCCTCGCCGCCGACGCGCCCGCCTCACCCGCGTGGCAGCCGCTCGGCATCCCGTGGGAGGACTTCGACCTGATGGTGAAGCAGGTCACCGTGGGCGAGGCCGTCGGCCACCCGGTCTGGGACGGCTTCGCCGCCGTCCTGGCCAGCTACCGGCTGTGGAAGGCCGGTCGCCGCGACGAGGCCCGAGCCAGGGCCGCCGAGGCGACCGGGCCGCTGCCCGAGACCCTGGCGCTCTGGTACGACCAGCGCGAGCAGAAGATCCCGCTCGCGGCCATGCCCATCCCGGCGATCCCGGCGACCCCGGCGAAGAGGTGACCGTGGTGGCCGCAAACCGCAGCACCGTGTTGGGCCTGTGCTCGTACACCCACGACTCTGCCGCCGCCCTGCTCGTCGACGGCCGACTCGTCGGCTTCGTCGAGGAGGAGCGGCTCAGCGCCGTCAAGCACGACAAGAGCTACCCGGCCAAGGCCGTGGAGTGGCTCCTCGACGAAGCGGGCCTGACCCTCGCCGACATCGGCACCGTCGCGTACAACTTCACCCCGCAGCACTACCTCCGGGCGATCCCCTCCGCCCTCGCTCACGTCCTGCGACCGGCGACGGCCGCCAGGGCCCTGCCCCGGGCCCGCTCGTTCGCCCAGGTCGCCGCCAACACCCGCCGGCGCCTTGCCCGCCTGGCCGACATCTTCCCGAACGCCGAAGTGCAGCCCGTCCTGCACCACCGCGCCCACGGGCTGTACGCGTTCGCCGCCTCCGGCTACGAGGAGGCCGCCGTCCTGGTGGTGGACAGCCTCGGCGAGACCCGGACCACCACCATCGGCCACGCGCGGCAGAGCGCGGCCGGCTGCTCGTACCGGATCGTCCATGCCCTCGACGACCCCGCTTCCCTCGGCTACCTGTACGGCGCCGTCACCGAGCACCTCGGCTGGCGGCGCGGGGACGAGGAGGGCACCGTCATGGCGCTGGCCGCCCTCGGCGACCCGAAGCGGTTCCGCTCGCTGTTCGCCAAGGCCGTCCGGCTCACCACCGACGGCTTCGCCCTCGATCACCGGCTGATCGGCCTGCGGGTCATGGACCCCCGCTACCCGCGGCTGACCGCAGCCTTCACCGCGCTCACCTGCCCGCCCCGCCGCACGGACGAGGAAGTCGCTCCGGTCCACGCCGACCTCGCCGCCGCTCTCCAGGAACGCACCGAGCAGGTGATGCTGCACCTGGCACGGATCGCCCGCGAACGCACGAGTGCCCGGCTGCTGTGCGTGGGCGGCGGGGTGGCAATGAACTGCGTCAGCATCGGGAAGATCATCGCCTCCGGGCTGTTCGACGAGGTCGCCGTACCGCCCGCGCCCGGTGACTCCGGCACCGCGATCGGTGCAGCCGCCGTGGCCCATCTCGACCGGCACGGTGACCTCCCGACCGGGCTGGCGCGGGCCTGCTACCTCGGCCCGTCCTTCCCCGGCCTGGAGCTGCCGGCCGAACCACGACCGGGGATGATCGCCCGGCGCCTGGACGACCCGGCCGGCTTCGCAGCCCGCGAGCTGGCCAAGGGCACGATCATCGGCCTGTTCCAGGGCGAGCTGGAGGCAGGCCCGCGTGCTCTCGGGCACCGTTCGATCCTCGCCTCGCCACTGCGGCCCGGCGTCGCCGACCGGCTCAACGCCACGGTGAAGTTCCGCGAGCCGTTCCGGCCGTTCGCCCCTGTGGTCTTGGCCGACAAGGCGGCGGACTACTTCACCCTCGGCCAAGAGGCCCCGTTCATGTCCATGGCCTCCCCGGTCACCGGCCTGGCCCGCGAGACGATCCCGGCGATCGTCCACGCCAACGGCACCGCCCGGGTGCAGACCCTCGCGCCCAGGGACAACCCGCTCCTGGCCGACATCCTGACCGCCTTCGCCGAACTCACCGGCGTACCGGTCCTGATCAACACCTCCCTGAACGTGAAGGGCAAGCCGATCTGCGGCACCCCGGAGATGGCGCTGGACTGCCTGGCCGAGTCCGGGCTGGATGCACTCCTCGTCGAGGACTGGTGGGTGACCAAGGGATGAGGATCGGCTACAGCTTCTGGGGCTTCCTCGGCTCCGGGATCACCGACACCCCCGACGGCGGCCGGAGCCACCGCCGTACCCTGGTGGACGGCCTGATCGCCGCCGGGCACGAGGTCGTCTTCCTCCAGGCCAACCGCGATCTCGCCGAGGCCGGCACCGACCTCACCGCCACCTACCGATGGGACGGCGGCCTGCCCGAGATCGACGCCCTGTTCCTGGAGTGGCGCTGGCCGATCCCCGGCCGCAACACCACCGCTTGCGGCACCGAGGGGCACACCTGCGACCTGCACCGGCAGCAGGAACTCCTCGACCACTACACCCACCGGCTCGCCGTCCGCACGGTGCTGTGGGACAAGGACCAGCAGTTGCCCGCCGACGCCCCGTTGCGGACTGTTCGGCACCTCCAGGTGTGCGAGCCGGCCCTGTACCCGTCGCCGGGAGCGGCCGGCCTGCTCTTCCCGGTCGCCGACGACGCCCTCGACCGGGCCTACCCGGCCGCCCTCGCGGCCGAGAAGCGCCTGCTGCCACTCGTCTACATCGGCAACCAGTACGACCGCGACACCGCCTTCGAGGAGTTCTTCGCCCCGGCCGCCGCCCAGCTGCCGCACCAGGTGGCCGGGAAGTGGAACAACACCGCCCGCTGGCCGGAGGTGAACTTCACGGGCCGCATCCCCTTCGACGAGGTCACCCCCACCTACCGCTCCGCAGTGAGCACCGTGCTCCTCGCCCCGGACCGGTACGCGAGGACCGGCCAGTTCACCCAGCGGCTCTTCGAGGCCGTCCTCGCCGGCTGCCTGCCGCTGGCCCCGCGCACCATGCGGGCCGCCGAGACGGTCGTCCCGCGCGAGCTGGTCGTCACGAGCGCGGCCGACGTCGTGGCCACCGTCACCGCGCTCGCCCGGATCGCGGGCAGCCAGGCCCACGCCGACCTGATCACCCGCTGCATCGACCGGCTCGACCCGTTCCGCCTCACCCGCCAGCTCCGCACCCTCACCGCCGCGCTGGCCGGCACAGCCATCCCGCCCCTGCTGCTCGAAGGAGACCACGCATGACCACGCTGGAGATCTCGCCCGAGTGGCCCGAACAAGTCGGGGACCGTGCCGTCGCACGGCTCGGTAGCCTGTAGCGGCATGGACAGGATCGCCATCATGGGCTGCGGCGGCAGCGGCAAGACCGTCGTCGGACGCCAGCTCGCCGAACTGATCAACGCCCCTCTGACCCACCTCGACGGCGTCTACTACGACGCCGACTGGAACCCGCTGCCGCAGGAGAAGTTCGCTGCTCTCCAGGAGGATCTCGTCGCCCGACCCCGCTGGGTGATCGACGGGAACTACGCCTCCACCCTCCCGATCCGCCTCAAGCGGGCCGACACCGTCATCTTCCTCGACATTCCCCCGGTCGTCTGCCTGCTCGGCATCCTGCAGCGACGTTGGCGCTACCGCGGTGGCCAGCACACCTCCCAGGGCGTCTTCGACCGCATCACCTGGAGCTTCGTCCGCTACATCCTCGGCTACCGGCGCCAGATGCGGCCCAAGGTCCGCGCGCTGATCGCCGAGCACGCCGGCCACGCCCGCGTGGTCACCCTCACCAGCCGCCGGGCCGCCCGCCGCTTCGTCGCCGCCACCCCTCCACAGACATGACCTGACCCACTTCGCACCGGGAAGGCTCCACCTGTCCATGACCGCCAACCCGTTCCTCGACACCGACCGCGTCCGCCACGACCTGTACGCCGACGCGGGCCGCATCGCCCAACGAACCGGCGTGCTGTCCCGTGCCAAGACCGCCGGTCCCCACCCCGCCACCGTCGTCGCCGACCTCGCCGCCACCGGCCTGCGCGGTACCGTCCTCGACATCGGCTGCGGACGCGGCACGACCACGCTCGCCCTGGCCGAGCGGCTCGCCCCGCCGAGACTCATCGCCTTCGACCAGTCCACCGCCCTCCTCGCCGAGGCCCGGAGCCGGCTCACCGGCCGCCTGGGCGTGGAGTTCCTGCGCGGCGACTTCCACGCCATCGACCTGCCCAACGCCTCCGTGGCCGTCGCGGTGGCCGCGTTCTGTCTCTACCACTCGCCCCGGCCGGCGACGGCGATCGCCGAGATCGCCCGCTGCCTGGCGCCCGGCGGGCTGTCGATCACCGTCACCAAGTCGCCCGACAGCTACCGCGCGCTGGACGAGGTGATCGTCGCCAGCGGCCTCGACCCCGAGGCCACCAGCCGGCCGAGCCTGTACGAGACCTTCCACAGCCACAACCAGGCCGACATCGTCGCCACCTGCCTCGACGTGCAGCAGGTCGTCCACCACGAGCACCGCTTCCGCTTCGCCGACGCCGACCACATCGCGGAGTACGCGGCCACCAACCCGAAGTACCGACTCGGTGGTGACGTCGAGGAGATCGCCCACCGGCTTCGGGAGACCGTCGGCAACGGCCCGCTGGAGACCACCTCCACCGTCACCTACGCCGTGGCCGCCCGCCGATGAAGACCTTCACCAAGACGTACCTGAGCGCCCGGGCCCAGCAGCAATCCCTGGCCCACCACCGGTGGATCGCCCGTGCCAACCCCGACGTGCGCATCCCCCGGATCGTCCAAGTCCGCTCCACCGAGATCGACTTCGAGCACCTCGAAGGACGACACGGCGGTCCCGACGACCTGGTGGCTTTGGCCAACCTCCTCGGGCACCAGCACACCAGCGCCCACACCCGCGAGCTGCACGCAGCCCGCCTCGACACGCCGCACACCCACGACACCATCACCATCACCGGTTTCGCCGACGGCCGCCGCGAACGCCTGCACCAGCTCCTGGCCTCCGGCACCGTGCCGGAGCCGGCCCTGACGCCCGAGGCCGCCGACGACTGGCTGAAGCGGGCCGCGGCCATGCCGGCCGCCTTCTACAAGGACGCCAACCCGCGCAACTTCCTCATCGCCGACGCCGATGTGGCCGTCATCGACTTCGACTCCCTCACCCTCGCACCGTTCGGCTACGACCTCGCCAAGCTCGTCGTCAGCACCGCCATGACCACCGGCCCGCTGTCCGACGACACCGTCCGCCGGGCCGTGGACACCTACAACCACCACCCCCGTCGGCGCGGCCTGCCCGGATGCTCCTGGCGCGAGTTCGCCGCATGGTGCGAGTTCCACCACGTCCTCACCACGCCCTACCTCGGAACCAACGGCTACCGGTTCAGCTGGCACACCACCAGGCCCTCCTGGATCACCGGCATTCTCCGGCACCTCGACAAGGAGTCCGCCCCGTGACACAGAACGACCTGGGCACTCAGGGGGTTTCGTGGCGGGCGCAGAGGGTGGCGCGGGCCAGGGCGTGGAAGGCGAGGGTGCCGCCGATGGCGGCGGCCGGGGTGTCGGGGGACAGGCCGAGGGTGTCGACGGCGAGGGCGTGGACGGTGAAGACGTAGCGGTGCGGGCCGTGGCCCGGGGGCGGGGCGGCGCCGCCGAAGTCGTTGGTGCCGTAGTCGTTGCGGCCGTGCACGGCCTTCGCGGGCAGGCCGGGGAAGGGGACGGTGCCCGCGCCGGCGGGCAGGGCGGTGCAGTCGGCGGGGAGGTCGAACAGGAGCCAGTGCCACCAGCCGCTGCCGGTGGGGGCGTCCGGGTCGAAGCAGGTGACGGCGAAGCTCCGGGTCTCCGCCGGAAAACCGGACCAGGCCAACTGCGGCGAGACGTTGCCTCCTTCGTACGTCTGCTCCGGCAACAGGTCGGCGCCCTCCGACAGTTGGTCACCGGTGACGGTGAACGACGGTACGGGGCGGAGGAATTCGTGCGGCAGCGGCGGCCGGACGGTCATGGCGGGATCTCCCGGGAGGTCGGTGTACGGGGTGACGGGGGAGGACGCTAGCGCGGACGGACCGCGGCACGCCCAGGTCCTTCGAATACCCGTTCCTGCGGGGGCGGGCCGGTAGAGTGGAGACCTGGAAAACCACGGCCCGCCCCCGTCGGCCGCCGGTCAGCCCGTGACCACCTCCAGCAGTGGCGGGAAGGCCGCGTTCTCCCGGCTGTTCAGGTTCACGGCCAGACCCGCCCGGCCCGCCGGCTCACCGACCGTCAGGGTCAGCAGCGGCGCCGCCACCACCGCCGCCGTCACGTCCAGCCCCACCCAGTCCGCCGTCCCGGAGATCCGCCCCGTGCCGAGCGCGGCCCCCGGCGCCGGGCAGCGGTTCCAGGTCGCCGCCGTCTCCTGCCAGGCCGCCGTGCCCGTCCCGAACGCCTGCAGGTCCGTCTCGGTGCCGCCCGAGTCCGCGACCGCCCCGCGCACCCACAGCACCGCCCGCCGCACCGGCCCCGCCAACGCCGAGGTGTCGAACCCCAGCAGCGCCCGCCGCGCGTACCCCGACCCCGACGTCCCGGTCTCCTTCACCGTCAGCACCGACGCCGTCCCGTAGTTGGCGTCCGCGTACGAGCCGTCCCGCACGTACGTGTCCTGGACGGGCGACAGCAGCACCGCCGACCCGCCCACCGCCGGACCGGACGGACGGAGCGTCACCGTCCGGGACGCCCCCTGGGTGCCGCCCAACTCGGCCAGCAACTGCACCGACGGGCCCGCCGCCAGCACCGCCACGCCCTCCGCCGGGTCCGCCGACAGGTACCCCGGACGGTCCACCGTCACCCGCACCGCCGCCACCGTCCGCGCCGGATCGGCCACCGACACCGTCAGCACCCCGCCCGCCTCCCGCACCAGCACCGAGCACGGCGCCGACACGGTGATCCCGCCGACACTCCCCGCCGCGTGGAAGTTCGCCGCCACCACCCCCGAAGCCGCGTCCGAAACCGCCTGCACCGAAGCCGAGTTGGCGAGCACCGTGACCGTCGGCGCGGCCGCCCGGGCCGCCGTCGCCGCCGCGTCCGCCCCCGGCAGCAGCAGGTAGGAGTACGAGGCACCCGCCGGGTCCGTCCCGTGGTCGAACCAGAGCGTCACGTACCGGCGCGTCAACACGTCGGTCGTGCCACCGGAGTTGACGTCGTGCCAGCTCCCGCTGCGCGCCTCCCGCAGCGCCCGCACGTTCGCGCCGCCCGGGAACACGTACCCGCCGAAACCCGCCAGCGCCACCGACCGTGCCCCCGTGAACTGCTGCGACCAGCCCAGCGTCGCCGGCTGCACCACCCCGTCCACCGTCAGCGCGTGCGTGCCCGCCGCCCCCAGGTTCCGGTTGTCCACCACCGTCTCCACCGGCACCCCGTCCGCGCAGGACAGGCCCGCGCCCAGGCAGACCACCGAATCGTCCAGCAGGAACCAGGACTTGCGGCCCGACAGCGTCGAGGACAACCCCCGCACCGCCTGCCCGACCGCCGCGTACCGGCCGTCCGTCGCCCCGCCCGCCCACACCGTGTCCGGCCGGGCCGCACCCCACGCGCCGCCCGCCCCGTCCGCCAGCCGCTTCGTCGACACCGTGGTCCCCGGCAGCCGGTACGGGTCCACCGTCGGCCAGAACGCGTCCGAGTACTGGCCGTTGCCGCTCGTCGCGTTCCACCACGACAGCAGACCGCTGTTCGTGTGCCAGCCCCGCAGGTTCTCCCCGTTGCCGGTCTCGTAGAACGTCGTCCGCGCCGAACACATCGACACCGCCGCCGCCCAGCCCGCCCGACGCACCACCGCCCGGTCCATCGCGAACACCCGCACCCCCGGCGGCTCCGGCGCCGCCACCACCCCGCCGTTCGCCAACAGGGCCTGCGCCCGCGCCAGTTCGGGCACGTCCACGGCCGCGTCCGACAGGTACGGGCGGTACACGTCCCGGGCGATCCAGCCCTTCACCGCCGCCCGCCACGCCGCCGACTGCCCCGCCGGGGCCGCCCCCGACTCCGCCAGCCGCAGCACGTGCCCGATGATCGTGTGCCCGCGCCCGTGGTCGTCCTGCTGCAGCTTCAACAGGTCCGAACGCTGCACGCCCCGACTGATCGCCCGCCCGCTCACCGCGTCCATCACCAGGCCGTTGAACAGGAACGGCGCGTACGCCGCGTCCACCGCGTCGAACACGTTCTGCCGCTGCGGGTCCGACACCGCCCACGCCGACCCCGCCAGCAGCGCGAACAACCGGCTCAACCCGCCCAGCAGCACCTCCCCGTACGAACCCGTGTACGGCACCCAGGTGTGCTGCACGAACGAACCGTCCCGGTACAGGCCGTCCCCCGCCAGCACGAACGGGAACACCGGCGACAGCGCCCCCGCCGCCAGCGCCAGCTTCGCCGAACTCCGGCCCAGCACCCCGCGCAGCGCCAGCACCCGGCACAGGTCCACCCGGTTCGCGCCCGTGCTCGTCCCCGAGTACGCCGCCACCCGCGAATCCGGCACCGAACGGTCCACCGCCGCCCCGTACGACGCCGACTGCGCCGCCGACAGCAACGGGAACACCAGCACCGCCGCGTCCAGCAGCGCCTGCGGCGAACCGATCTGCCAGTCCCACCAGTTGTCGTACGCCGTCGCGGTCGCCGTGTACGCCGTCGCCACCAGGTGGTCCAGGCCCGCCAGCACCGCCGCGCCCAGCGCCGCGTCAGCGGTCAGGCCCGTCCCCGGCTGCGCCCAGGCCAGCGCCATCGTGCGCAGCCGGACGAAACTGCCGGTGATGTTCGCCGACACCGACCCCAGCGGCAGGTCCGGCCAGAGCGAACCCGCCGCCGGGGCCATCGTCTGCTGCTGCGCCCGCGCCCGGTCGCCCAGCGCCCGCAGCGCCCCGGCGAACGGCTCGGCCGCCGGGTCGAAGCCCGTCCCGGTGAGCAGCGCCAGCCAGCGCAGCCGCAACGCGTCGTACGGGTCGGGGTCGGCGGCGGACGCCGGTCCGGCGAGGGTGCTGGTGGCGGCCAGCGCGAGGGCGCCGGCGGTGGTGGCCTGGAGCAGGTGGCGGCGGGACAGTGCGGGCAGGGGCACGACGTCTCCGGGGGGTGGGGGAGGGATGGGGCGGGGTGGGGCGGGGCGAAGGGGCGGGAAAGCGCTTTCCGTGGGCTGACGGTAAGCGCTTTCCGAAGGGGGCGTCAACGGGTCGGACGGCAGTTTGGCAAGCGCTTTCCCGCTGCTCCGGGCAGTCCTCCGGGGTTACCGTGGAGAGAAGACGGAGCCCGGCCCGGGAGAGGGCGCGGCCCGCCCCCGGCCCCGGTCGGCGCGGCCGGGGAAGAACATCGGCCCCCGGAGAGTTGATCACTCGTCAGGACGCACTCGGCTAGGGTGCGTTCGAGTTCGTCGATCTGACGTGGGGATGGAGCAGGAACAATGCGGATCGGAATCATCGGCACCGGAACGGTCGGGCAGACCCTGGGCAGCAAGCTGGTCTCGCTCGGCCACGAGGTGACCCTGGGCTCGCGCGGCAAGGACAACCCGGCCGCCCTGGACTGGGCGCAGCGCGCCGGCGAGGGCGCCCACGCGGGCACCTTCGCCGAGGCCGCCGAGTTCGGCGAGCTGGTCGTCAACGCCACCAGCGGCACGGTCTCGCTCGCCGCCGTCGAGCTGGCCGGCCCGGAGCGGCTGGCGGGCAAGACCCTGCTGGACGTGTCCAACCCGCTGGTGTTCTCCCCCGAGGGCGAGGTCACCCTCAATCCGGTCAACGACGACAGCGTCGGCGAGCAGCTGCAGCGGGCCCTGCCGGAGACCCGGGTCGTCAAGGCGCTGAACACCGTGAACAACGCGATCATGGTCGACCCCGGCAGCGTCCCCGGCCCGCACCAGCTCTTCGTGGCCGGCCAGGACGCGGACGCCAAGGCCCAGGTCAAGGCGCTGCTGGTGGAGTTCGGCTGGCCCGCCGAGGACATCCTCGACCTGGGCGGCATCGACGCCGCCCGCAGCCTGGAGATGCTGATGCCGTTCTGGCTGCGCCTGATGCGCCACTACGGCCACGCCGACTTCAACTACTCGATCCGCACCGCGCGTTGACCCCCGCCGCGCCCCGCCCCGGGGCGCGGCACCCCGCCGGGCGGCCCCGGTGGCCCCGAGCGGCTGCGGGCGGCTGTGGGCGAGGTCGGACGAGAACGAGAGGCAGCACCATGAACGACTCCACCGCAGCGGCCCCGTCCGCACCGGCCCTCTACCTGCCGCTGGACGAGGACTGGGAGAGCGCGCTCGCCGTGGTCGCCCACCCCGACGACATGGAGTACGGCGCGGCCGCCGCCGTCGCCCGCTGGACCGGCCAGGGCAAGCGGATCTCCTACCTGATGGTCACCAGCGGCGAGGCCGGCATCGACGGCATGGACCCCGCCCAGTGCCGCCCGGTCCGGGAGCGCGAGCAGGTCGAGTCCGCGGCGGCGGTCGGCGTCGACACCGTCGAGTTCCTCGGCTACCCGGACGGCATCGTGGAGTACGGCCTGCCGCTGCGCCGCGACCTGTCCCGGGCGATCCGCCGGCACCGGCCCGACATCGTGATCACCACCAACTTCCGCGACACCTACGGCGGCACCTTCCCCAACCAGGCCGACCACATCGCGGTCGGCCGGGCGGCGCTGGACGCCGTCCGCGACGCGGGCAACCGCTGGGTGTTCCCCGAGCTGACCGCCGAGGGCCACCGCCCGTGGAACGGCGTCCGCGAGCTCTGGGCGGCCGGTTCGCCCGACGGGCTGCACGCCGTCGACATCACCGACACCTTCGCCGCGGGCGTGGTCTCGCTGGAGGCCCACCGGGCCTACCTGGCGGGCCTCGGGGGCGAGATGGCCAACGCCGCCGAGTTCCTGGAGTCGATGGGCCGGGAGGCGGGCGCCCGCCTGGGCACCCGGTTCGCCGCCGCGTTCGAGGTGATCTCGCTCCGCTGACGGTCCGTCAAGTGTGGTGCGGTGAGGGCGGGTTGCCGAAGAGTGGACGTCAGTCGGCGGCGGGCGGCGACCCGGGGCCGCCCCCGTCCGCGGCATCGTCCGTGCCGTTCCCGCTGCTGCCGCCGCCCCCGTCGTCCTGGTGCGGGATGCGGGCCGCGCCGTCCCGGGGCGGGCGACGGCGGCGGCGGCGCAGCCAGGCCCGGACGGCCAGCAGCAGCACCAGCGCGGCGACCACCGCGAACAGCAGTACCTGGTAGCGGACGGCCTGCCGGTACAGGGTGTCGATGTTGCTGCCCGCGAAGTACCCGACGGCCGTCCACACCCCCGCCCAGAGGGCCGCGCCGACCGCGTTGGCCAGCATGAAGCGGCGCCACGGCATCCCGGTGGTGCCCGCGACCAGGCCGTTGGTCTGCCGCAGCCCGTCGACGAAGCGGGCGCCGGTGACGACCAGCCCGCCGCGGCGGCGGAAGAACGAGTCGGCGCGCTCCATCCGTTCCGGGGTGAGCCGGACGTACCGGCCCCAGCGGTGGACGAGCGCCAGGCCGCCGGTCCGGCCGATCACGTACGCCAGCGCGTCGCCGGCGGTCGCCGCCGTCACCGCGACCAGCAGCAGGACCGGCAGCGAGAGCTGTCCCGCGCCCGCGTACACCGCCGCCAGCACCAGGATGGTCTGGCCGGGCACCGGGAGCACGCAGTTGTCGAGGAACACCAGCACCCCGACCGCGAGGTACCCGTAGTCGTCGAGCAGCGGGGCGAGCTGGGCCAGCGGGCCGGGCAGGGGCGTGGCCAAGGGCGGCTGCTCCTCGGGTCGGGTGCGTCGGGCGCGTCGGCGGCGGGGGCTTCGGGCAGGTCGGACGGATCGGACGGGTCAGGTGCGGCGGGTCGGGTACGGCGGGTGCGGCGCCCGGGTCAGCGCTGCTCGGTGCCGGTGCCGGTGCCGGTGCCGGTGTGGTGCTCCACCAGGCAGTCGGGGCCGGGGTGGACGAGGCCCTGGTGGCCGTCCTCGAAGCGGACCAGGTACGGCGGTCGGCCGTCGGCGCCGCGGACCTCCAGGATCTCGCCCCGGCGGTCGGGCATGCCGACGGACCTGCTGAACATGTGGACGTGGTCTCCTGCGGTGGCGTGCATCGCTGCTGCTCCCTGTCGACCGGTGGGGCGGAAGGGGCTGCCCTTCCCGTGCTCCTTCCACTGTGCGGCGGGGCCCCGGGCGTGGCAACGGTGGACGGCGTCGGCGTGTCGGGCCACGGTACGGGCGGGGCGGGGGTCAGTCGGCGGCGGGGACCTCGGCGAGGTAGCTGCACACCAGGCGCTTGCATTCGCCGATCAGCGCCGGGTCGCCGTCCGGGTCGGCCCGGAACGCCAGCTTCAGCACGGCGTCCGCGCACTCCATCGCGACCCGCAGGGCCAGCGCGTAGCCGGGCGCGGCGAACAGTCCGCCGCCGATCGTGCGCAGCCGGACGGCGACGGCCGCGTTGTTGTCGAGTTCGGCGTCCAGCAGGTGCAGGTCGTCGACCTCGGCGGGCACGGCGTCGACCAGGCCGAAGTCGAGGTGGCCGAACCCGGCGACGGTGCGCTTCATCGCCACGAACTCCTCGACCGCGAGGTCGGTGAACCCGGCCACGTCCGGGTGCCCGGCGGCCGCGACCCGGCGGGTCAGCCCGTCCAGGAAGCGGGCCAGGTTCCGTTCGGCGAGGGCGGCCAGCAGGCCCTCCTTGCCGGCGAAGAACTGGTACAGGGTGCCGATCGGCACCTCGGCGCGCAGCGCCACCTCCTTGGTGGTCAGCCCCGCCGTCCCGACCTCGTCGAGCAGGCCCGCGCAGGCGTCCAGCAGGCGCTCGTACCGCTCCTGGCTGCGCTGCTGCACCGGTCGGCGGCGCGCACCGGCCGCGGGGGCGCGGGAGGCGGGAGCGGACGGCGCGGCGGGCTGCGGGGTCATGGCGGACACTCTGCCGCATCGGTGCGGGCCGCCGCGAATCCCCGCGCGCACCGGTGTGGTTGGGTGGTCGGCGAAGATCGCGGACGGGACGGCGGCCGCGGCGCGGACCGGTGGAGGTGACGGGCGTGGACGGGTTCCCGATGGCGGTGCGGCGGGCCGGGCGGATCGAGGACGGGGCCTGCCGGCACCTGCTGGTGTGGCGGGCCGGGCCGGGCTGGCGGATGGTCTCCTCGGGCGTCCTCGGCGGCGGCCTGGGCGAGCGGGAGTGGGTGCTGAACGCGCAGGTCCGGGCCGGGTACGGGCGGATGGACCCGGCGGCGCACCTGGCCGAACTCACCGCCGCGCAGGGCCTGTCGGGCCCGGGCGTGGGCCTGATGACGGCCGCCGAGGTCGACCACTGCACCCGGTCCGCGGACGGCGGTGTGCAGGCCCTGGTCACCACCGGCCTGGGCGTCCCGACCTGGGCCGCCGCCCCGGCCGCCCCGGCCGCCCCGGCCGCCCCGGTGCCCGCTGCGGGGCCGGTGGCCCCGTACGTGCCGGGCACGGTCAACATCCTCGCGGTCGTCCCGGCCCCGGTCTCGGACGCCGGGCTGGTCAACCTGCTGGCCACCGCGACCGAGGCCAAGGTGCAGGCGCTGCTGGACGCGGGCCTGGACTGCTCGGGCACCCCGTCCGACGCGGTCTGCGTCGCGGTCCGCACCCCGACCGCCGACGAACCGCCCGAGCCGTTCGGCGGCCCGCGCTCGCACTGGGGCTCCCGGCTGGCCCGCGCCGTCCACCGGGCGGTCCTCGACGGCGCGTCGATCGACCGGGAGCGGCGCGCCGGGTGGGACGGCCCGCCGCTGCACCCGGTGACGGTGCCGGGCTGCGCGGTGGCGGACGTCCGGGGCGCGCGGGCGGGGGCGGACCGAATCTGATTGTTTGTCAGTTTCCTTCTGTGCCTGCCTGGTTGGCCCCGCTAGCCTTCGGCCATGGGGTGGGTGGAGATCCTGTTGGTGTGCCTGGTCCAGGTGGTGGCCCTGGTGGCCCTCTGGTACGCGCTGATCATGATCGCCGACATGATCAGTACCGGGCCGGACGACGAGAACGTCCCCGGCGCCCTGATCCCCATGGCGTTCGTGCTGTTCGACGCCCTCGTGCTCTGGGCGGCCTGGCCGATGGGCGGGCGGCTCGCGCTGGAGATCCTGCTCGGACTGGCCGTGCTGGGGCTCGGCATCGCGTGTGCGTCCCTGGTGAGCGACAGCGAGGGCGGACGGGCGGTCGTGGCGGGCCTGCTGTTCCTCGCCGCGCTGACGCTGGAGATTCTGATGTGGTGCGGCGTGATCTACCCGCACGACTCGACGGACCGCAAGCCGTCGCCCGCGCCGTCCCCCTCGGCGACGCTCTCGCCGTCCGCCACTCCCGCGCCCACGCCCTCTGCCTCCATTTCCCCGTCTGCCGCGATGCGGAGCCCGGCTCCCGTCGTCACGGTGACCGTGACGGCGCCGCCGCCCTCGGCGGCGGCCTCTCCGGGCCTGTCGCCGGCCGCCGGTCAGGTCGTTCCGGCGGCAACGGTGACCGCGACCACCACGGTGACCGCGACCACGACCGTGACGGCGACGGCGACGGTCGGTGCGACCGCGACGGTCACCGCGCCTCCGGTGCAGGTGGCGGGTGGCGACTCGAACGGGCTGGTGGCGCTGGTCGCGGCGATCGGCGGTCTGCTGGCCGGGATCGGGGCGACGGTGGCGGCGTACGCGGCGGTCCGGACGGCGCACCGGGCGGGCAACGGGTGACGGGGCGGCCGGGGCGGGTCAGGTGCCCGGCAGGCAGTCCTGGTCGATGACGTAGACACGGGTGCGTTCGGGGGCGTCGGCGCAGTGGCGGCCGAGCTTCTCCCAGCGCGACTCGGGGGAGTGCAGCGGGCGGTGGCAGCGCCGGCAGCGGACCACCGGGGCGGGGCGGCGGTCGACGGCCGTCCCGGGCAGCGGGGGTTCGGTGCTCTGCTGATCGTTGCTCACGGTCACAGTTCATCATCGGCGCCCGGCGGACGCGCGACGGGGTCACCCCCGGGAGGCCCGACCGGGCGGCGCGGCGCAGGTCGCGGGGTGTTTGACGGGGCGTCAGCCCGGCCGCCCGCGGGGGAGGGGCCCGACACCCGCCGACACCTGCCGACGCCTGCCGACACGTGCCGCGCGGTTCCGTCGGCTGTCGTCCCGGCGCGGCAGACTGCCCGGCATGACAACGATTGATCACGACGTCCCGGACTCCTGGCAGCGGATCGGCGGCTGGCTCGCCGCGCACACCCGGCAGGGCCCGGTGCGGGCGGCGGCGGACGCGGCCCGCCTGGACGCGCTCGAGGCGGAGCTCGGCCTGCCCCTGCCCGCCGATCTGCGCGCCTGGTGGCTGCTGCCCGGCGTCACCAGGGGCGACTGGATTCCGCAGGCGTTCGCCCCGGTCCCGCTGGAGGAGTCGCTGGATACCCGCGGGGTCTGGCTGCTGGTCGCCGAGCAGGAGCAGGAGTGGCGGGAGCAGCAGGAGCGGGAAGGGGACGGGTCCGGTGGGGCCGGGCGGGTCGAGGACCGTTTCCTGCCGGAGTTCCTGCCGATCGCGTCGGACCCCGGTGGCGACGGGCTGTTCGTCGACCTGCGCCCCGGTGGCACCCACGGCGCGGTGTTCCGGTGGGACCACGAGAGCTGGGTCCTGGACGTTCCGCAGTGGGGCTCGGTGGCGGCGATGCTGCGCGACGTCGCGCACGCGTTGGAGGCCGGGGCGCCGGTGCTGCTGGGGCACGCGGCGCTCGGTGGTGCGGAGGAGCCCCGGACCGCCGCGGTCGACGGGGAAGGCGCGCTCGCCTGGCGTTCCGCCGCCGCGGAGGGCTGAGGGGCGCGGCTCGGGGCAGTGTCCGGGTGATCTTCATTCGGTCGTCCGTGCGAGGGCGGCGGTTGTTCATCGGTTGTCTGCGAACGGGTCATCTCGGGGGATGAATCTCCTCCGGGCGAAGGCGAGGTTCCGCTTCCGCATCAGTCGATCGTTCATTGAATGGGGATATCCCGTGGACCTTCCCGGCTTCCGGGTGTCGCGCCGCCGGGCCGACGAGATGACCATCGCCGAGCAGTACGAGTACTGGCAGGACGTCCGCAAGGGCGTCTCGCGGCGCAGCGTGCTGCGGGCCGGGATCTTCGGTGCGGCGGCCGTCGCGGCGGGCCCGATGCTGATGACCCGGGCCGCGTACGCGGACACCCCGGGGTCGGCGGTGGTGCCGTTCGGCCGGCACCTGGCGTTCGGCAACGACCCGGCGACGCAGATGCGGGTCGGCTGGCAGGTGCCGTCCGCGGTGTCCAACCCCGTTCTGCGGCTGGGCACTTCGCCGACCGACCTGAGCCAGACCGTGCAGGCCGAGATCCGCAACCTGCACAGCGACTACGGCACCGGCGCCCCGCTGGAGCAGTACTACGGGCACGCCGCGCTGGACAAGCTCAGCCCCAACACCACGTACTACTACGCGGTCGGCCACGAGGGCCTGGAGGCCGCGTCCGGCCCGGTGAACTCCTTCACCACCGGCCCGACCGGCAGCGGCTCCGCCCTGCAGCCGTTCACCTTCACCGCGATGGGCGACCAGGGCGCCAGCGCCCAGGCCGCGCTGGAGAACGCCCAGATCACCGCGCAGAACCCGAAGTTCCACCTGCTGGCCGGCGACATCTGCTACGCCGACCCGAACGGCCAGGGCAAGCTGACGGACAGCTACAACCCGGCGGTCTGGGACAGCTACCTCAAGCAGATCGAGCCCGTCGCCCAGTCCGTGCCGTGGATGGTCGCCACCGGCAACCACGACATGGAGGCCTGGTACTCGCCGAACGGCTACGGCGGCCACCAGAAGCGCCTGGACCTGCCGACCAGCGGCCCCACCGAGTGCCCCAGCGTGTACGCCTTCACCTACGGCAACGTCGCGGTGCTGTCGCTCGACGCCAACGACGTCTCCTACGAGATCAAGGCGAACCTGAACTACTCGAACGGCGCCCAGACCAGCTGGCTGGAGCAGACCCTCGCCAAGCTGCGGGCCGACCCGACGATCGACTTCGTCATCGTCTTCTTCCACCACTGCGCCTACGCCGTGACGACCAGTCACGTCTCCGACGGCGGCGTGCGGGAGAAGTGGGCCCCGCTGTTCGACAAGTACAACGTGGACCTGGTCATCAACGGCCACAACCACATGTACGAGCGCACCGACCCGATCCGCGGCGGCAACCCGACCCGCGCCGCGGCCGTCGGCGACACCGTCAACCCGGTCGCCGACGGCACCACCTACATCGTGGCGGGCGGCGGCGGCGCGAGCCTGTACAGCCTGCCGTCGAACGGGCCGGAGAGCTACGCGGGCAACGTCAAGGACGTCTCCGGCGTCACGGCCGGCTACTTCGGGGCCGGCGGCAAGGTCAGCGAGGCCGTCAACTGGTCGCGGGTCCGCTACCGCGGGCACAACCTGCTCGCCGTGGACGTCAAGCCCGCCGCCCCCGGCGGCACCGCCACCCTGACGGTGCGCGGCATCTCGGTCGAGGGCGCCAAGGCCGGCACCGAGATCGACCGGATCACCATCAGCCGCACCGCCGCCACCGTCGACACCCCCGCCTTCGGCTCCGGCGCGCTGCTGGCCGGCGCCGCCCTCGCCGCCGGCGCCGGGTACGCGGGCTACAGCGCCTGGCAGAAGCACCGCAGCGGTCTCGAGGTCCCCGCCTCCTGATGAGCGCCGCCCCGCAGCAGGCCCCGGCCGGGACGCCCCGTCCCGGCCGGGCGCCGCAGATCACCGTCTTCGCCGGCACCCGGCCCGAGATCGTCAAGCTCGCGCCCGTGGTGCACGCGCTGCGCTCCGCCGGGGCCGCCGTCCGACTGGTCGCCACCGGCCAGCACCACGACCGGCGGATGGCCGGCGACTTCTTCGCCGACCTCGGCGTCCACCCCGACGAGCGCTGGGAACTCACCGGCGACGAGGCCGCCCGCACCGGCGGCCTGCTCACCCACGCCCTCGGCCACTTCGCCGCCGGGCCGCGCCCCGACCTGGCCGTCGTCCAGGGCGACACCTGGACGGTGTCGCTGGTCGCGCTCGCCGCCCGCCGGCACGGCATTCCCGTCGCGCACGTCGAGGCCGGGCTGCGCTCGCACAACCCGCTCTCCCCGGAGGAGAGCAACCGCACCGTCGCCGCCGACCTCGCCACCGTCCACCTCGCCCCCACCGCCGGGGCCCGCGCCAACCTGCTGCGCGAGGGCGTCCCCGCCGACGGCGTGCACGTGGTCGGCAACACCGTGCTGGACGTGCTGCGCGCCTCCGGCGTCGACCCCGTCCCCGTGGCCCGGCGGCGCGGCGTGCTGGTCACCGCGCACCGCCCCGGCACCGTCGACGCGCCCGGGCGGCTGGCCGCACTGGTCGCCACCGTCCGCGCGCTGGCCGACAGGTGCGGGCCGGTGGTCTTCCCGCTGCACCCGCGCACCGCCGACCGGCTCGCCGCGCACGGCCTCGCCGACGCGCTGCGCCACCCCGGCGTCGAACTGCTCGACCCCCAACCGCACCGCCGCATGCTGGAGTTGATCGCCTCCTCGGCGCTGGTCGCCACCGACTCCGGCGGACTCCAGGAGGAGGCCGGCTGGTTCGGCGTCCCCGCCGTCGTGCTGCGCGAGAGCACCCCGCGCCCCGAGGGCGTCGCCCTCGGCCAGGCCGTCCTGACCGGCCTCGACCCGGACCGCGCGCTCGCCGCGGCCCGCCGCCTGCTGCACCCCGCCGAGCAGGCGCGGATCGCCGAACTCCCCTGCCCCTACGGCGACGGGCACACCGCCGAGCGGATCGCCGACCTGCTGCTGCGCCTGCACGCGGCCGACCGGCTGGCGCTGCGCGAACCCGGCCCAGGTCCGGGCTCCGGCCCCGGCCCCGGCCCGGTGCCCGCTGCGCCGCAGGAGGCCCGGCGATGAGGATACTGGCGATCGGCGCCCACCCCGACGACATCGAACTCGGCTGCGGAGCAACCCTGCTGAAGGCCCGTCAGGACGGTGCGGCCGTCGGCCTGCTGGTGCTCACCGACGGCCGCCTCGGCCCCGGCGACCCCGAACTGCGCTCCCGCGAACAGCGGTCCGCTGCCGACCACCTCGGCGCCACCCTCTACCGGGGCGGCTTCCGGGACGGCGAACTCGTCCACGACGCCGCGCTGACCGGCCGGATCGAGCAGGTCCTCGCCGAGTTCCGGCCCGACCTGGTCCTCACCCACGCCCCCGCCGACTCGCACCAGGACCACCGGGCCGCCGCCGACGCCACCGTCGCCGCCGCCCGCACCCACCCCCACCTGCTGCACTACGAAGGCCCCACCACCTTGGACTTCCACCCCACCGTGTACAGCGACGTCGCCGGCCACGTCCCCGGCAAGCTCGCCCTGCTGCGCCACCACCTCTCCCAGGTGGTCGGCTCCCGCCGGGTCGACCTCGACGCGCTGGCCGCCCAGGCCCGCTTCCGCGGCTTCCAAGGACGGTTGGAAGCCGCGGAAGCGTTCACCGCCACCCGCAGCCTGCTCACCGTCCGTCCGCAGCAAGGAAGTTCGGACGCCGCCGTCGGCGCGGCCGCGACCCGGCAGGTGGGCGCGTGACCCGCCGCCGCCCCGCCGGCCTGATCGTCGACCTGGACGACACGCTCTACCCGCAGGCCGAGTTCCTCGCCGCCGCCTGGGACGCCGTCGCCGACGCCGGGGCCGAACTCGGCCAGGACCGGGCCGCGTTGCGCGCCGCCCTGGACCGGATCTGCGCCGAGGGCAGCGACCGGGGCCGGATCGTCGACCGGGCGCTGGCCGCACTCGGCTGCCACGAACCCGGGACGGCCCGGCAACTGGTGGACGTCTTCCGGGCGTTCCGCCCCCGCACGCTGACCCCGTACCCCGGTGTCGCCGAACAGCTCGCCCGGCTCGCCGAGTCGGTCCCCGTCGTCGTGCTCACCGACGGCAACCCCGAGCAGCAGCGCGCCAAGCTCGCCGCCACCGGACTCGCCCCGCTGGTCTCGCACCTGGTCTGCACCGACGCCCTCCCCGGCGGCCGGTCCGCCCGCAAGCCCGCCCCCGACGGCTTCCGGCACGCCCTCGCACTGCTCGGCTGCCGCCCCGTCGACGCCTTCGTGCTCGGCGACCGCCCCGACAAGGACGTCCTCGGCGCGGCCCGGCTCGGCATCCCGGTCTTCCGGGTCCGGCAGGGCGAGTACCGCGAACTCCCCGACCTGCCCGAGGCGTTGACGGCACGGGAACTGACCGCCGTCCGCGGCGTCGACCGGACCCCGGACGCGCTCGCCCTGCTGCTCGCCCACGTGGAGGGCTTCGCCGCGAGCCGCGCCGAGGAGGAACGGCCGTGAAGCCGGAGCAGCGGAAGCCGGAGCCGGTGAAGTCGGAGCCGGTGGAGGCGGGGCGCGGAGGAGGGGCGGGGGTGTTCGGGCGGGCGGGGGCCGTCCTCCGCCGTGCGCGGGCGTGGCGGCTGCTGCCGCTGCTCGCCGCCGTCGCGCTGCTCTGGCGGCAACCGCAGTGGGCGCACCACGCGCTCGCCGGGTTCCTCGCCGCCGTCTTCGGGCTCTACCTGCTGCGGCACCTGGTGCTGCTCACCAGTGCGCTCCACCCGAAGGCCGAATTCCCTCGCCCTAAAAGGGAGTTGCCAACCGTCACGGTCCTCGTCCCGTGCCACAACGAGGCCCGGGTGGTGGACGGGCTGACCCGGGCGCTGGCCGCGCTCGACTACCCCGCCGACCGGCTCGACGTCGTCTTCGTCGACGACCGCTCCGCCGACGCCACCGGCGACCTGCTGGAACGCGCCGCCGCGGACCGGCCGCGCTGGCGGGTGCTGCGCCGCGCCCCGGACGCCGTCGGCGGCAAGTCCGCCGCCCTCAACGAGGTGCTGGAGTCGGTGCGCGGCGAGATCACCGTGGTCTACGACGCCGACCACCAGCCCCGCCCCGACTCGCTGCGCGCCCTGGTCCGGGTCTTCGACGACCCCGCCGTCGCCGCCGCCCAGGGCCGCTGCGTGGTCCGCAACCCCGGCGACAGCCTGATCGCCCGCCTGGTCGCCGTCGACTACCTGTGCGGCTACCTGGTCAACATGGCCGGCCGCCGGGCCGCCTTCGGACTGCCCGCGTACGGCGGCGCGAACTGCGCCGTGCGCACCTCCGTGCTGCGCGAACTCGGCGGCTGGAACACCGACTCCGTCACCGAGGACACCGACCTGACCGTCCGGGTCTGGCTCAGCGGCCGCAAGGTCGGCTACGCGGAGGACGCCGTCGACACCGAACTCGCCGTCACCACCCTGCGCGGCTACTGGCGCCAGCGCTACCGCTGGGCGCGCGGCCACCAGCAGGTCTGCGCCGACTACCGGGGCGCGCTGCTGCGCTCCCGGCACTTCGGCCCGCTCGGCAAGGTCGAGGCGACGCTGTTCCTGTACCTCTACCACGTCCCCGTGCTGTGCGCGGTCGCGCTGCTGCTGGCCGCGCTGGAAGCCTCCTGGCCCGGCCTGGCGCTGACGGTCCCGCTCTGGCCGGTCGCCCCGCTGATGCTGGCCGGGCCGGTGCTGGAGATCGGCGGCGGCCTGATCCGGGCCGGGACGCGCCGCCGCGAGGTCCTCCTGCTGCTGCTGTTCCCCGCCCTGTTCGTGGTCTCGATGCTGCTGTGCACCCGCGCGCTGATCGACCGCCTGGCCGGCTCCGGCTACTCCTGGGTCAAGACCGAACGGACCGCGACCCGCCCGAACGCGGCCGCCGCGGCAGCGGGGAGCGAACTGTGACGGCCCGTCCGCTCGCCCCGCTGCTGCGGGTCCTCGCCGTGATCGCGGGCACGCTGGCGCTCGGCCACTGGGCGACCGGCCCCGTCACCCGGGCCGAGGCCGCCGCCACCGCGACGATCGCCCGCTGGTGCGGACTCACCATGGTCCGCCAACTCCCCGGCACCGACCTGGTCCACGGCTTCCACGGCCACCAGCCGTTCTTCATCCGGATCAGCCCGTCCTGCTCCGCGCTCACCGTGGCGGCGGCCTGCGCGGGCGTCTCCCTCCTGCTGCTCGGCGGCACCTGGCGCCGCCGCCTGGTCGGCGCGGGCGTCGCGGCAGGGGTCTTCGCCGCCGCCAACCTGCTCCGGCTGGCCGCGGTCCTGTGGGTCGGCAACGACTACGGCATCCCCGCGATGGTCGCCTTCCACGACTGGGGCGGCACGCTCTGGTCGTACCTGATGCTGCTGCTCGTGGTGCTGCTCATGGTCGCCCTGCGCATCCGCCGCAAACCGGAGTAGACCCCCGCCCGGCCCCCGGCCCTGCCGGCCCCCGGGCCCCTGAAGTGTTCCCCCGTCGGTTTCGTTCTTCGAGAGTTGGAGTGGTGATGGTCGACAGCGGGCCCCTGGTGGGGCGGCGGGTCCTGGTGACCGGGGGCGGGGGGCCGGCCGGGGTGGTGGTGGCGCGGGAGGTGGCCCGGGCCGGGGCGGTGCCGGTGGTGGGGGACGTGGACCCGGAGGGGGTGGGGCTGCACCTGGGGTTCGAGTCGGTGCTGCTGCCGGGCGCGGCGGAGGAGGGCTTCGCCGAGCGGCTGCTCGCCCTCGCCGTGGAGCACGCCTGCGCGGCCGTCGTCGTCACGGTCGGCGAGGAGCTCGAACGACTCGCGGGGCGGGAGCGGGAGTTCACCGACAAGGGGATCGCCGCCTGGTTCCCGGAGCCGGCCACCGTCACCGCCTGCCTGGACAAGTGGGCGTTCGCCGAGGCCGTCGCCCACGCGGGCGTCCCCGCGCCGGGGACGGCCCTCGCGGGGCCCGGCGCGCTGCCGGGCCCGTGGATCGTCAAGCCGCGCCGGGGCCGGGGCTCGCGCGACGTGTTCGCCGTCCACGACCCGGCGGACTTCCCGACGCTGCTGCGCCGCGTCCCGGAGCCGATCGTGCAGACCCTGCTGCCGGGACGGGAGTTCACCGCGGACTGCCTGATCGGACGGGACGGCACGGTGCTGGCCGCGGTGCCGCGCTGGCGGACCCAGGTGCGCGGCGGGATCGCCACCCGGGGGACGACGTTCGCGGACGCCCGGGTGGACGCCCTGGTCGGCGTGCTGGCGCGGGCGTTCGGGCTGACCGGGCTGGTCAACGTCCAGGGGTTCCTGGCGGAGGACGGGCCGGCCCGGGTGGTGGAGGTCAACCCGCGGTGCGCGGGCGGCCTGCCGATCTCGCTGGCGGCGGGCGCGGACCTGGTCGGCCAGTACCTGCGGGCGCTGCTGGGCCTGCCGGTGGAGCCCGCCCGGCTGCGGTACGCGCCGGGCGTGACGACGGCGCGCAGCTTCGTCGAGCACCGGGTGACGGTCGGTCCGTAGCCGGGTCCGCCGGTGGTCCCGTCCGCCCGTGGCCCCGTCCGCCGGTAGCCCGGTTCGGGCCAGATCGTCGGACGCGGAAGGTGAGTTGACGAACCGTCGGTCCGGCGGGGGCGCAGGTCGGGGCGGGGGCGGACAGTGGCCCGAACCGGACGGCCCTGACCCGCACTTGGTTGTGTGATGCATCCAACGGGCCTAGCGTCGTGCCGCCGGCGCGGCCGTACGGGAGACGGCCCCGCCCCCGCCACCACCCCCGGGGCGGCGCGGCGCCGGTCCCGTAGAGGAAGGGCCACCCACACATGTGCGGGATCACCGGATGGGTCTCGTTCGACCGGGACCTGAGCACCGAGCACGCCACCCTCGCCGCGATGACCCGGACCATGGAGTGCCGGGGACCGGACGCCGCCGGCGTCTGGCTGGACACCCACGTCGGCCTCGGCCACCGCCGGCTCGCCGTCATCGACCTCGACGGCGGCCGCCAGCCGATGGCCGCCGAGCACGACGGCCGCACCGTCCTGGTCACCACCTACAGCGGCGAGATCTACAACTACCGCGAACTGCGCGCCGAACTGCGCACCCGCGGCCACGCGTTCCGCACCGACAGCGACACCGAGGTCGCCCTGCACGCCTACCTGGAGTGGGGCGAGGACTTCACCGCGCACCTCAACGGCATGTACGCCTTCGCGCTCTGGGACCCGCGCACCGAGGAGCTGCTGCTGGTCCGCGACCGGATGGGCATCAAACCGCTGTACTACTGGCCCACCCCCGACGGCGTCCTGTTCGGCTCCGAGCCGAAGGCGATCCTCGCCCACCCCGCGACCCGCGCCGCCGTCGACGCCGAGGGCTTCGCCGAACTGCTCGCCATGGTCAAGGCCCCCGGCCATGCCGTCTACCGCGGCATGCGCGAACTGAGGCCCGGCCACACCCTGCGGGTCCGCCGCGGCGGCCTCACCGAGCGCCGCTACTGGGCGCTGGAGGCCCGCGAGCACACCGACGACCTGCCGACCACCGTGGCCACCGTCCGCGAGCTGCTCGACGACATCGTGGCCCGCCAGCTGATCGCCGACGTCCCGCTGTGCACCCTGCTCTCCGGCGGCCTCGACTCCTCGGTGATCACCGCGCTCGCCGCCCGCGGCCTGGCCGCCGCCGGACAGGGCCCGGTCCGCTCCTTCGCCGTCGACTTCACCGGCCAGGCCGAGAACTTCACCCCCGACGCGCTCCGCGGCACCCCCGACGGCCCCTACGCGCACGCCCTCGCCGAGCACGTCGGCGCCGCGCACCGCGACATCGTCCTCGACACCGCCGACCTGATCGACCGTCGCAACCGGGACGCCGTGCTCGCCGCCCGCGACCTGCCGATCGGCCTCGGCGAGGGCGACACCTCGCTCTACCTGCTGTTCAAGGCGATCCGCGCACAGTCCACCGTCGCGCTGTCCGGCGAGTCCGCCGACGAGGTGTTCGGCGGCTACCTGTGGTTCCACGACCCGCGGGCCGTCGCCCACGACGGCTTCCCCTGGCTCTACACCCTCGCCCACGCCTTCTCCGGCCGCGGCGCCCCCGGCGGCCCGCAGGCCCTGCTCGCCCCCGGCCTGCTCGACCGGATCGACCTGCCCGGCTACCGCGACGCCCAGTACCGGCAGGCCCTCGCCGACGTCCCCCGACTGCCCGGCGAGGACCCGACGGAACGCCGGATGCGCGAGATCGGCCACTTCCACCTCACCCGCTTCGTCCAACTCCTGCTCGACCGCAAGGACCGCGCCTCGATGGCCGTCGGCCTGGAGGTCCGCGTCCCGTTCTGCGACCACCGCCTGGTCGAGTACGTCTTCAACACCCCCTGGACGATGAAGACCTTCGACGGCCGGGAGAAGTCGCTGCTGCGCGCCGCCACCCGCGACGTGCTGCCCGAGGCGGTCGCCCAGCGGGTCAAGAGCCCCTACCCGTCCACCCAGGACCCGCGCTACGCCGAGGCGCTGCGGGCCGAACTGCGCGACCTGCTGGCCGACCGGGACGCGCCCGTCCGCGACCTGCTCGACCTGCCCGCCGCCACCAAGGCCGTCGCGCACGCCCCGGGCGACGAACTGCGCGGCAGCGGCGAGCTGGTGCTCCTGCTGGACGGCTGGCTGCGGCAGCACCGGGTCACCCTGGAGCTGTGACCCGCCGCCCGGCCCCGGAGCGAACGGTGTGCCGGGTGGGCGGGGTGCCGGGTGGGCCGGGTGCCGGGTGGGCGGGGGCGCCCGACGAGGGCACCGCGCCGGGCGTGCGAGAGTGGCCCGATGAAGACCATCGGACTGCTCGGCGGCATGAGCTGGGAATCCACCGCCGCCTACTACCGGCTGCTCAACGAACTCGTCCGGGACCGCCTCGGCGGCCTGCACTCCGCGAAGTGCGTGCTGTACTCCGTGGACTTCGCCGAGGTCGAGCGGCTGCAGGCGGCGGGGGAGTGGGCGGCGGCCGGCGACCTGCTGGCCGCCGCCGCCCGCGCCGTCGAGGCGGCCGGCGCCGACCTGCTGCTGATCTGCACCAACACCATGCACAAGGTCGCCGGGCAGGTCGCCGACGCCGTCGACATCCCGCTGCTGCACCTCGGCGACGCCACCGCCCGCGCCGTCCTGGCAGCCGGGGTGCGGCGGGTCGGCCTGCTCGGCACCGCGTTCACCATGGAGCAGGACTTCTACCGCGACCGGCTCGCCGCGCACGGCCTCGACGTGCTCGTCCCCGACGCGCCCGGCCGGGCCGCCGTGCACCGGATCATCTACCAGGAGCTGTGCCTCGGCGTGGTCCGCGAGGAGTCCCGCGCCGCCTACCGCGCGGTGATCGCCGACCTGGTCGCCGCCGGGGCGGAGGGCGTGATCCTCGGCTGCACCGAGATCGAGCTGCTGATCGGCCCCGCCGACAGCCCCGTCCCGGTCTTCCCCACCACCCGCATCCACGCCGAGGCCGCCGTCGAAGCCGCCGTCAACCCATAGGGAGAACAAGTCTGTTGACGGGCCGTCAGGAGTTTCCGTCCGCCGCCGGCAGGTCGGTGTCCACCAGCGATGCGGCGCGGGACGGGTCCGCGCCGGCGCGCTGCAGCAGGTGCGGGACCGAGTAGCGGGCCGGGTCCGGCGCGCCGGGCAGCAGCAGGTCGACGTTCGGGGAGAAGCGCTCGGAGCAGAGCGCGGCGGCCAGGTCCGGCCGGAGCGCGTCCAGGGCCTCGACCAGTTGCCAGCCGTCGACGGCCAGTTGCTCCCGGCGCTCCGGGTCGCAGGCCGCCAGGGCCGCCGTGACCAGCGGCTGCGCGGCGGCCGACTCCCGCAGCGCGGGCAGCAGTTCGGGACGGCCGAGGGTGGCGGCGGCCCGCAGCGTGACCGGGTGCGGATCGTCGGCCTCGTCCGCCAGCAACTCGGCCAGCAGCTCCGTCACCGCGCCCTCCTGACGGCGCGCCAGCCCGCGCACCGCCTCGTCGACGACGTCCTCGTCCTCGTCGTCCAGCCGCTCGTGCAGCGCCGCCCGGATCGCCGGACCGTACGCCGTCAGCTGGCTGCCGAGCGCGAACACCGCCCACTCGCGGACCTCCGGGTCGGTGTCCCGGGCCAGCGCCAGCAGGGCCGCCACGTCCGGGCCGTCCGCCCGCTCGGTCTCCAGCGCGGTCAGCGACTCGGCGACCGCCCGCCGGACCGCGGCGTCCGGATGCCTGGCCAGCCCCGTCAGCACCGGCAGCGCCCGCGGGTCGTAGGTGGCCGCGAGGGCCCGTACCAGCGCGGGCAGCACCCGGACGTCCCGCTCCCGCCCGGCCAGGGCCAGCAGCGGGGGTGCGATCAGGGCCTTCACCTCGTCCTCCGCCGGGTCGGCGATCCGGCCCAGCCGGAGGCACGCCGACTCCCGTTCGGCGGCAGAACCGGCCGTCAGCAGGCCGGTCAGGGTGCGGAGTTGGTCGTCCAGGGCGGTGGCGCTCGTCTCGGTCACCCGGCGAGTCTGACCCACCGCGACCGGCCGACGCCACCCGGTTCCGGCAGGCGGATAGGGTACGACCGTTCACGCGGCCGTTCGCACGGCCGTTCACATGGCCGTCCACGCGACCGTTCACGGCGCCGCCCACCGGAACGAGGCGGTGGGCCCGGAGGAAGGAACAGCCCGATGCTGGTGCGGATCGACTGGCGGACCGTCACCGAGGAACACGTCGCCCCCGGCGGCATGCTGCGACTGGACCCGGCCGCCGCGGCCCGGCTCTGGCCGCACCACCCGGACGCCGCCCGGTTCGCCGCCGAGGTTGGAATCCCGCACGCGGACGGCCTGTTCCGGCTCCTCGCCGGACTCGCGGCCGCCCCGTCCGGCCGGACCGGCGCCCCCGCGAGGGCGTTCACCGACCCGTACGGGGACGGCGAACCGGTCGACACCCCGCACGGGCGGCTGCGCCAACTCGGCGAGGTCTACCAGTCCACGGTGTACGTGCACGCCGACGACGGCACCATCTGGATCTCCGACCCCGACCACGAGGTCGAGTACGAGCGGGTGCACGGCGACCTCTCCTCGTTCTCCTACCTGGTCTACAAGACCGCCGTCGAACGCCCGGGCCCCGAGGAGAGCCCCACGCCCTACGACTGGGCCGACATCGACGAGATCATCCGCGAAGGCATGGACCGCTGGGACCCGCTGCCGTTCGGCGGCACCACCCACTTCTGGGAGATGTTCCTCGACTCCTATCCGATGCTCTGACCCGACGCTCCGACCCGGCCCTCCGACCCGACGCTCCGGTCCGGCCCGGTGCCCGCCCGGCCCGTGCCTGCCGGCGGGCTAGACTGGGGCGCGGTCACCGACGCGCCGGGCGCGTCCGGAACGCGAGGAGGTGGGGGCGGTGGAACGCAGCAGTCCGGGTCGAAGTCGGCCCCGCACCGGGACGTCACCCCGCCCTTCCGGCCCCCGGCACCCCCGCCCGCGCACCGCCCGCTGAACCTCCGCGTTCCCCCGGGCCCGCGCGCCGCGCACGGACGCCGCCGGGCCCGCGGCCCGCCCACCGGGCCGCCCCGAACCCTGCGAGAGGTACCGCCGTGTCCGACTGGCGTGTGCGCGCCGTGCGCGCGAGCAAGCGACCCTTCACCCGGACCACCGCCCGGCCCGCCGACCGCGGCTCGGCCCCGGAGCACTCCATGGACCCGCGGTCCGATCAGCACCCCGACGACGGCCCCGCGGACTCCGTCGAGCACTCCGTCGTCGACGCCGCTGTCTACCGCGACGGCCACCGGATCGACAGCCCCGCCACCCTCGCCGAGATCCACCGCGAACTCCCCGACAAGCCCGGCACCATGGCCTGGATCGGCCTCTACCGCCCCGCCGAGTCCCAACTCGTCGAAGCCGCCGAGAAGTTCGACCTCCACGAACTCGCCCTGGAAGACGCCATCGTCGCCCACCAGCGCCCCAAGCTGGAACGCTACGGCGACACCCTCTTCGTCGTGCTGCGCGCCGCCCGCTACCTCGACGACGTCGAGGAGGTCGACTTCGGCGAGATCCACCTCTTCGTCGGCCCCGACTTCGTCCTGACCGTCCGCCACTCCCAGTCCCCGGACCTCTCCGCCGTCCGCAGCCGCCTCGAAGCCGACCCCGAACTCCTCGCCCTCGGCCCCGAAGCCGTCCTCTACGCCGTCCTCGACGCGGTCGTCGACGGCTACGCCCCCGTCATCGCCGGCCTCCAGCACGACATCGACGAGATCGAGACCGAGGTCTTCGGCGGCGACCCCCAGGTCTCCCGCCGCATCTACGAACTCTCCCGCGAGGTCATCGAGTTCCAGCGCGCCACCGGCCCGCTGCTGGAGATCATGCGGGCCCTCGAGTCCGGCTTCCAGAAGTACGGCACCGACGAGGAGCTCCAGCGCTACCTGCGCGACGTCGCCGACCACGCCACCTACGCCGCCGAACGCGTCGACGGCTTCCGCCAGATGCTCCAGAACATCCTCACCGTCAACGCCACCCTGGTCTCCCAGCGCCAGAACGAGGAGATGAAACAACTCGCCGAGGCCGGCCACGCCCAGAACGACGAGATCAAGAAGATCTCCTCCTGGGCCGCCATCCTCTTCGCCCCCACCCTGATCGGCACCGTCTACGGCATGAACTTCGAGGAGATGCCCGAACTCCACTGGGCCTTCGGCTACCCCTTCGCCATCGGCCTGATGGGCGTGGTCTGCGTCAGCCTCTACCTCGTCTTCAAACGCCGCAACTGGCTCTAACCACAATCGGGTTGCGGCCCGGACCCGCAACGGGCCCGGGCCGCCTGCGGAGCGGGGCTGTCACTCCTCGTCGGACGGCAGCAGCGAACGGGCCCGGTCGGCCCACGCGCCGATGCAGGTGATGGCCGATTCCAACTCTTTCGCCGCACCGGACATGTCCTGCAGCGGCTTCCGCAGGTACCGGCTCATTCGAGTCATGTTTCCTGCGGCCGTACCGAAACGGGTGAGCTCAGCCAACCCGGTCGCGGCACTCGTTTTCAGCGTGACGAGCTGATTGAGGAACAAGGCGGTCCTGTCGTCGCGCTTCTCGGCCGGAATGTCCTGCACGAGAGCGAGTGCCGTACGGACACCGCTGTCCGAACGATTCATCCGTTCCACGAAGTCCCGAGTGGTGGAACGTATTTCTCCAGCCGGACGGCCGAGCGCGTGCGCGAACCGCATCATCACTGCGAGTTGTGCGTTCGCCGGTGCGCCGGCCCGCGCGAGATCGAGGGCCTCGGTGTGGTGCTTCTCGGTCAGCGACCCGATGGTCTCGACCGTCTGCACGATGGAGACCAGTTGCGCGGTCAGCTCGCCCAGTCCGTCTTCGACAGCGGCGATGTCGTCCAGCAGGCCCGGGCGATCCTCTTGGGTCTCCTCCGCGGCAGCCGGGTCCGGGGGACGGCGGGTGTCGGGTTGGATCTCTCGCAGGACACGGGCCGGGGTGAGGAGCTCGAAGCCGTCGCGGAAGCCGGCTTCCAACGCACTTTCGATCCGGCGGCGGGCCGTGGCGAGCATGCTGCGCGACCGCTGGTACTTGATCGTTCGCACCGAGGCGATGTCGAAGGGGAGTTGACCGTCCTCCCCGATGTGGATGGTGGGACCTCCGTTGAGATGGCGCAGGCCCAGCTCGTACATCACGTTGGGATTGCCGCCGCTGACATCCGCGATGACCAGGTCGGAGCCGATGACGTGTCGGCAGATCTGTTCGTTGATGTCACCGGCGTCGGCGATGTCGTCCGCCCGCAGCGCGGTGACGTCGAACTTCTCGCAGGCGGGGGCGATCACCTGCTCGAAGATCGTGAGGTGGTGCTCGTACGCATCCCGTTCGGGGCTGCCATGCGCGGCGTACGGGTTTCCGATGGGGCCGATGACGAAGCACTGCCGGGGGGTGTCGGGCCCCGGCGTCCGGAGCGATGCAGTCATGAGCGGCCCTCCCGCCCCGGGGCGTCGGTGCCGTCGAGTCGGGCGGCATGGATGGCGCCGGCCTCCAGATCGTCCGAGTACACCGGGCGTTCCTCGATGCCGAGCGCTCGAAGCAGGTCGGTGGTGGCGACGCGGTACTTCCGGCCGACACGGAGCACGGGACACGGAAAGGCCCCCAGCCGGATCAGCTTGTACGCGGTTCCGGGGCAGACACCGACAGCGCGGGCAGCCGTCCGCAGGTCGATGCTCAGCGGCAGGTCGAAGGCCTCCGCGAATCCCATCGGCGGACCGGACCTGGTGGTGGTCATCGCGGACCTCCGGTCGGACGGAGCGCCAGGATGGCGACTCGACGGTTTCCTTCGTGCCGCCGGGCACGGAAGGCGAGTTCGGGCAGGCCCACGTTGTGGGCGAGCGCGCCGAGCCGTTCTCCCTCGAGGCAGTGCGATGTATCGGCGGGCCGAGGTGTCTCGGCCGACCGGGCAGTCCGTTGCGGCGGGGCGACGCACAGCTCCCACAGTTGGGCCTGGGCCCGGTACGGGACTCCGGACAGCGTGGAGGCGCGGGCCCGGGTGAAGCGGCCGAGGTTCACCCTGGGGACTTCCTTCCTGACCCGGCCGGCGTACATCCACATCTGCCGGATGCCGGCCCCGATCAGCCGTCCGCCGATCTCCGGCGCGTCGGGGTCGGCTTCAACGAGAGCGGCGAGCACGCCCACGACGGCCTCCGACTCCAGATCGGAACGGTCGAGCCGCCAGAGATCCAGGAGCCGGTTCACCTGCCGGTTCATCCCGGGAGCGGCCAGCCAGACGACGAGGAGCGAACGGACGCCCGCGCTGTCCCGGGACTCGCTCCGGGCATCGGAGACGGCCTGCCGCCAGATTGCGCGGCGCAGTGCAGGATCACGCGGCTGCCCGTACAGGGCCGTCCTGCACGCCGAGGGGGAGAGTCGCAGCTCGCACCCGTCGAACTTCAGGTCGAGGTGGGGCTGAGTGTCCTCGGGTGCCGAGAGCAGGGCCCGGCCGAGACGTGTGAATGTGTGGAGCGGGGGTGCGGTGCAACTCATCGCTTCTCCTCCCGGAGCAGATCGGGCCCGGCGCTCTCCAGGGCGCTACTGGTTCGGTCGCAGGCCAAGGTCAGACGCTGGAGTGCCGACCTCAGCGCGCCGGTCTGCAGAGCCGGTGGGGCAAAGGGAGGTGCCGGACGGAAGCCGGAGGGCCCGACCTGGGGCTCCGGCGGGTGGATGTGGATGTCGCCGTACATGGCGTGGCCGACGTTCACGCCCCGGTCCATCCACTGGAGACGGCCCCCGTCGCCGATGCGGGGCGTGCCGTCCTGGGCGGGCGTCATCGGGCGTACCGGAGGCTGTTGCGCGGAAAGTGCGCGGGCGCCCCGATCGTGATCGTGCCGTGCACATCCCGGCCCACGGCGGCACCGTGCTTGACGTGCTGGGTGAGCGGCATCGGAGCTGCGGCCACGGCGATCGCCGTGGCCGCGGCCGGTGGCACGGGCCACGGATTCGTCGGCCCGTCCACGAACTCCCGCATCTCGTCCGGTCCGTGACCCGGCACCAGGATCCAGGCATAACCCAGGAATTCCTTGACCCGGACGTGGACACGCAGGTACTGGCCGGGGTCGAGATCGGGGTGTCCGGACCGGACGACGTCCTGGTACAGCCGATCGGAGATCATGACGGCCAGATCCGCGGTGGGGAGCCCGGTCAGCGTGGCCTTCAATTGGGCCGAGTTGATGTACCGGGCCACGGCCACCGGCGCCGGCCCCGCGTGGCCGAGTGCGGAGCCGGCGGCGATACCGGCGTCGACGGCGAGCCTGAGCCGGATGCGAGGAGCGGCCACACGGGCGTTGAAGACGCGGAGGCAGGCGGTGAGGTGCTGCACGAAAGGGCCGAGGACGGCCGTTTCCGGTGTGCTCTCGGGGAGGACCGCGAACTCGGAATCGCCCTGGGGCTGCCGCTCCCAAGTCGTGCGGTCCAGCCCGGAGAACGCGGCCGCCTCGTCCAGCAGCCGGACCAGGTCGGCCTGCACAGCCGACTGGGCCCGGGTGTCGAGGCAGCTGTACTTCTCGACGTCTGCCCCCATGCAGATCCGCTGCCCCTGGGGACTCTCCGGGTTCCGGAGGGAGACCTGTTCGATCACAACAACTCGCCACCTTCCATCAGTGTTGGGTGCGGTGCACGCCAACTGTGGGAGATTCGGTGGCAGAGAGTCCAGAATCCCGAATTTATGCGGAATACTTGACCGGGCGCAGGCTGGTGTGCCCCTGAGCCACCCTGCGCAGGCCGCTCTTGCTGCGGATGTGAGTCCGTTTTTCGCCAGTTTCGATCAGGCCGTTCCTCCCCAGTTCTGCGAGTGCTTTCTGTACGGTGCCCGTCTTCGCGCCGACGAGTGAGGCCAGCTCGGAATGGGTCATGTTCACATCGATGCGCGCCGTTTCCGCCGTCGATGTTCCATGTGCTTCGGCGAGTTCCAGTAACACCCGGGCCAGTCGAACCAGGACCGGATACCTGCCGAATTCCAGGCGCTGGCGGTCGGACCTCCGCAGACGGTCGCCGACCACCTGGTGCAGGGCGTGCATCGCATCCGGATGGTCGAGGAGGAACGGCTCCAGCGCTCCCCGCGGAATGACACGCGCCGCTCCGTCGGCGCAGGCGGTGACGGTCGCAGAGCGCATCCCGCAGTCCATCGCCGCGATCTCGCCCACCACGTCGCAGGCGCCCTTGAGGTCCACCAGCGACGGTTTGCGGCCGTCGGACAGGCAGGTGACCTTCACTTTCCCTTCCAGGAGGCACCACAGGTCGTGTTGTTCATCGCCTTCCGTGATGAGGACCTCTCCGGTCGAGAAATCCCTTGTCCCGCCGATTCGTTCCAGGGCTGCCCTGGTCCCGGCCGAGAGTGCACACAGGAACGGAGAGCGATCGCTCATGTACGAGGGGTCAGTCATGGGCCCAGGACAGCACGGGCATTCCCGACGCCGGTAGGCGTTTCCCGAGCGCGGGCGTGCGTGCGCCGGGGCGTACGGCAGCGTACGGCCCGGGTGTTGGGCGCATGCGCAAAGCGGAGATCAGTCCCGGTCCGCGTCGGCGATCGCCTCGGCGACACCGAAGGCTCCCAGCATCAGCAGCTTGTCCAGCAGATCGAGGATCTCGGCGCGCAGCGGTTTGGAAGCGGCCCTGGCATGTACCCGAACCAGTAGTTCACCGATGTGGTGCGCATCGGCGGCCGCCCGCGTGCGCATGTCCGCCACATCGGCACCGAACACCCTGAGGAACTGGCGCACACAGTCCAGGACCAACTGTTCGATCCGGTCGTCGGCCTCGTCGAAGGTGATCAGGAGTTGTGGCAGCGCATCCTCGAACGCACGAGAAGCCATCAGCGTGGTCAATGCTTCCTTGACGGGACCGAGCCGTTGCCCGCGCAGAGCGCCGGCGACCTCCGCGGCCGCCTCCCGGACACTTTTCTCGGGGTGATGGAAGAACCGGACCAGTGCACGGTTGGTGAGAGCGGCGTCCCCGGTCCGTGAGAGGCGATGGGCGCACACCACCGCTGCGCCCGCCATCTGCTCGGCATCGTCGTTGTCGAGCACCCCTTCCAGGAGATCGACGGCCCCCCAGTCCATGGCCGCGAGCGCTGCGACCTGGCCTCCGGCCCTTCGCACCTCGGCGACCTCGGAGCGCAGCATGCGTGCGGTCACCGGTCGACCCGCCACAGGATCTCCGTGGCAGAGCGCCACATGCAGCCGCAGGACGTGGTGCGAGGCGAGCAGCGGATCGGGGGCTTGGACCAGGAGGTCGAACGCCGCGGCAACGGCGGCACGGTCGTGGCGCAGCGCCGCATAGAGCACATGCGCCACGCAGGCCCGGACCGCGGGGGAGGGGTCGATTGCCAACTGCCTCAGGTGGGGCAGTACCAGGGTGGCTCGGGCTCCGTCGGGATCGGTGAGGAGCAGATTGCCCAAGCTCTCGGCGACACTGCCACGCACAGTGTTGATGCCCGATGCCAGCAGGTCGCGCTGCCCCTCCGGCATGACAGTGTCTTCGTCGGCCGGGGCGGGGTCGGTGGAGTTCAGGGCACGCTGCAGAATCGCTTCCACCAGATCGAGCGGCACTCTCTCGAGGTGCTTGCGGACGGCCCACCCCAGCCAGCGGTCATGAGCCGGCCTGTTCTGCTCGGCGAGGTGACGTACCGCGGCGAAGAGCGGTTCCGCATCGTCGAACTGCTCGGCGTCGCCGAGGCCGAGCAGGAGGGAGGACCCGTACGCCGGGTAGGTCCCGCCGTCGATCCGCAGGGCGAGTCGGGCGAACCTGACAGGGTCCTCTGCCGTCAGGTTCTGCAGGACATGGGCGAGTTCCCGGGCGCCTCCGGTGCCGGTCGACCAGTCGACCCGGTCCGTGGTGTGCTTCTTCCAGGCAGCGAGCCACTGGTCGTCGCTCATGCGGCGGGCGGAATCCGGGGGGATGGGAGAGGCGGCGAAGTCGACCTTGATTCCTCGCGGTTCCTCGGGCTCGGTCCTGCCGAGCAGTCGGCGGAGCTCGCCCAGCCGACGTCCGGCACGTTCGGAGAGTCGTTGCTCGGGGAGGGCAGAGAGCAGGGGGAACTCGTGCCAGGGAGACAGGCTGCCGTCGTGGGGCAGCCGCAGATGGAGGATCAGGCTTTCCAGATCCGTGAGGGTGCGCCGGGGCAGTGCGTCGCCGATGGCGAGCAGCAGTTCGCGCGTGCCCCAGGTGGAGTGCGACATGTAGCCGACGAAGAGTCGGTGCGGTCCTTCCAGCAGGAGCTCGGCCGACCACGGCGCGAGCTCCCTTCCTCCGACGGAGAGCGCCTGGTAGAGCAGCCAAGTGGCGGCTTCGTACGGCGAATCGGCCAGATCCGTCAGGAACATCCGGGCCCGGACGGGGTCTCGTTCGGTCACCGTCCTCAATGCGCCGGTCGCGCCGTGGAACAGGGCCTCGGCCACCTCGGAGGGCCGCTCCTCGGGATAGCGAGTCGAGAAGTGGAGGTCGTACATGCCGCCCGAGCGCTGCGGCCGGGCTGTCGCCGCCATCGAGCGAAGGAGCAGAGGCAGGACTGTGGCACAGAACTCTTCTGGAGCGCCGGTGGCCGCAGCGGCGATGACCTGTACCGCGTAATTGTCCCTGGAGGTCAGAGCGGTGATCCGGCCCTGGCCGTCCAACTGCGACGCGTCGGGACTGTCCGAGAGCAGCGCCCCGATCAACTCCACCGCCCACGCGGGCTGCTCGTCGGTGAAATCGTCCGCCGCCATCCACAGGAGATGTTCGTGGCCGAGGAGGCGTCCCGTCCGCACGGAACCCAGCAGGAGGTCCAGGAACGGCCTGCTGTCGCCGACCCGGGCGAAGCGGACGATCCAGGCCAGCCACCCCCCGAACCGCGGGTGTGCGGTGTGCGGCTCCAGCAGGCGGGCCACCCGGTCCGGAAAGTCCTGGGCGCCGGCCCCCATCAACTGCACCGCCCACTCCTGCTCCCTGGTGTCGGCACCGGCCAGCCAGTCGCCGATCGTCGAACTGTCGTCCGCGCAGCGGAACCAGGGCGCGCTCCTGACCGCGATCACCAGTTGGTCCATGAACGGGGGGCGCATTTCCAGCACCCGGACGACGGCGTCCCACTCCGCGGCCGTCGGGTCGGCGAGATCGCCGAGTACGGCGAGGGCCACCTGCTTCAGGTGGTAGCGAATGTCCGGACTGGTCAGGAGTGCTTCGACTTCCTCGACGAAGCGTTCCTCGTCCTGGCTCCGCAGGTGCCCGAGAACCTGTCGCACCTGGCCGCGGCGGAACAGCTCCTGCTCGGCACCGGTCAGGAACTCGACCAGGCTCTCGTTCCTCCGGAGCCAGTCCCGGGCGAAGGCGTAGTCGAAGAAGCTCTCGTGGAAGAACGCCAGCTTGTCACCGTCGCGCACCAGGACGTTCTCCGATACCAGGACTTTCGCGCTGGCGGAGAGGTCGTCCGGGTCGAGCACGCTGACCGGGGCGAACAGCCGCTGACGAGAGCTCATGGCGGCGGCCACGATCGAGATCGCTTCGTGGAAGCGGACCTCCGGGAGGCGCAGCTCACACCGGCGCCGTTTGGCTTCCCAGAACTCGTCGAGGAGTTGGCGGTCGGAGTGCACGACCCCTACGGTGGCCCGCCGGTCAGTGAGCTGGGACAGCAGGAACAGGTGCAACGGAGAACGGAACAGCGCACGCTGGGAGGACGTCAGACGTGCGGGATCGAACCCCAAATGATGCACCGCGGGGTCGACTTGATCATCCGCCAGCGGTTCGACCGAGAGGTGTTCCGAGTGGTCGGAGGCCGTGAGTTGCCGGATGCGGGGATCGGCCTGGGCATCGAAGGCCCGACAGACCAGAACGACGCGCATGCCCGGGAACACGGCGGCTTCGGTGATGAGGTCCGCCACCGGACCGAATGCTTCCGAACTGCGTCCGGACACCAGGCTCACCGCGTCGAGCTGATCCACGACCAGGACACAGGGCCGCCCTGCGGCGGCCGCCGCGAGCGCACCGACCGGAGACATGGCCAGCTCGACGCGTAGTCCCAGTTCGTGAGTGGTGGTGAAAGCGGCCAACCGGTCCAGCCGGAAGGCGAGCACCGGCGTACCCGAAGCGATGAGCAGGTCGACGGCCTGGTGCAGTACGGCACTCTTTCCACTGCCTGCGGCTCCCGTCACCACGATGGTCTGCCGATCGGCTCCGGTGGCGAGTTCCAGCAACCGGTCGCTCTCGCTTCGAGCGATGACCGGTTGCAGCAGGCCCATGGCGACCGTGGCCCGCCACTTCCGGGTCACCTCCGCCACCGAATCGGCCGCACCGGCACCTGCCGTCGGAGCGACCGGCTGAAGTCCGTGTGCCCGTAGCCCGGTGAGGATGGCAGAGGCGTCGAGAGTGCTGCCGAGACTGTTCACCAGCACGTCGCCGACCGCCAGGGCGGCGAGGCTGCCGGAGGCACCTGTCAGGACCTGTTCGGCGAGGACGGCGTTGGTGTCGGCCAACTCCCGCTCGTTCGGCCACTCCACCCGGAGCCCGCGCAGCATGCGCCACGCCTCGTCGGCGGAGCCGTAGACGACGTCGGAGGCGAGGACGTCGAACTGCTCCCCGAGTTCGGCGGAGAGCCACTCGCGTCTGAAAACCGTGGCGTTGTCGGCCCGGCGTGCCCGGTCGGTGAGCTCCTCCACGATCCCGGCGGGGATCGTGGATATGAAGTGGAACGTGCGGCCGGCGTCGACATGGAGCCGCAGGTTTTCCCAGATGCCCTTCTCGCGGAGCGAGAGCACGGTCCAGCTGTTCGCGTTCCGATTCTGCCGTTTCACCTGGTGGGCCTGGACGCCGTTGTCCCGGTGACAGACGAACTCGACACCGTCGCCCAAGGGCGAGAGCGGTTCGAGGGTGATCGATCGGGCTTTGCCGAGGAGCACGTCGAGGGCTTGCCGGACGGTCCAGGCCCCCTCGTAGCGGTTGCCGAACTTGTCACTCTCGCCGCCCGGGCGCGGTGCCATGGCTCCCCCTACCGGATCGTCCGGCGGCCGGGAGCCGCGACAGGACTCCTGGGGACGCTACCGCGCGGGTTCGCCGTGTCAGGGAGCTTGATCGAAATCATTCGGTTCCTCATGAAAAGCATTCGATAAGGATCAAATGATGTTCATTCAGCCCAGTCCGGGCAGTACTGGACGTGCAGGAGGCCCGGAGGGAAGGGGCCGCGGGTGGTGGGGAAGGAGCGGGGGGCGGTGCCGATCTCGGCGCACTCGTGGCCGATGGTGCGGGAGGCGCGGCGGTGGTGGTCGGCCGGGCCCTCGGTGCGGAGGGCGGCGAGGTGGCGGCCGTCGTCGCGGAAGGCGGCGGCGCTGCCGGTGACGAAGAGGGTGCGGGCGGCCAGGTCGAAGCGCAGGTGGTCGCGGAACTCCCGGTGGAAGAGGCGCTCGACGAAGCCGGGGACGGCGCGGAAGTCGGCGTCCGGGGTGCCCGTGGTCTGCGGCCGCCCCCGGCCGAGGCGGGAGCGGAGGTCCTTCCAGGCGCTGGGCCGGAACTGGAGCGAGTGGTGGGCCAGGACCAGGTCGAGGGTCTCCGGGGCCGCCGCGCCGTCCCGGAGCGGCGGCAGGCCGGCGGGCGGCGCCTGGGCGCGCAGCGGCAGGTGGAGCAGCGAGTGCGGGGAGCGCGTCGCCAGCGCCCACACGGCCAGCAGCCGCTCCAGGCCCGCGCGGTCCGCGTACAGCGTCAGCCAGTGGTGCTCGTCGCGCAGCGCGAGCCGCCCCGGCCCCGCCGCCGCCCGCAGGACCCGGTACTCCCGGGCGCCGTCGCGCACCCGGTGCACGGTGATCTGCTGCTTCATGCGCCGGACCCTAGCCGCCGGGCGGCGGCCGGTCATCCGGGTTTCGCGGGGTGAGGAGTGCGGGAGGCCGGCGTCGGCCGGCCGGTACGCGGCCTGACGGACCGTCGGAACAGCTGCCGCACACCGTCCGGCGGGGGCCGCACTCCGGGGAGTGGCGCGGCCCCCGCCGGACGGTGGATCTCCATGCTGGTGCGCGGGCGCCGCGCCGTTCCAGGGCCGATGGTCCCGTCGGGGACGGCCGGAGGGTCCTGGTTCCGCGCGCCGATGGGCGGGCCGCGCGGGGGTGGCGGAGACGGCGGCCGTGCGGCGGGGCGGTGGGGAGGCGGGGGTGCATGACAGGTCCGCCGCCCGCGCGGATAGCCTCTGGGACGGGGGCGTGCCGTGAGAGGAGACACCGTGGTGGTCGTGGAACACGAGCTGACGGAACCTTGGGAAGGCGTGCTGATCGAACCCGCGCCGGGGACGGCCACCGGGGCGGGCGTCCTGGTGCTGTCCGGGTCGAGCGGCCGGATCGAACGGGTGCGGGCCCGGCTCCTCGCCGAACGGGGCCTGCTCGCCCTCGCCGTCCGCTGGTTCGGCGGGCCCGGCCAGCCGCCCGGCATCTGCGAGGTGCCGCTGGAGACCTTCGTCGCGGCCGTCGACCTGCTGCGCGAGCGCGGCGCGCACCGGATCGGCATCCTCGGCACCTCCAAGGGCACCGAGGCCGCGCTGCTCACCGCCGTCCGCGACCCCCGGGTCGACGCCGTGGTCGGCCTCTCGCCGACCTCGCTGGTCTGGTGCAACCTCGGCCCCGGCCACGACGGCCGCGAACGCCCCTACCGCTCCTGCTGGAGCTGGCGCGGCGAGCCCGTCCCGTTCGTCCCGATGGACGAGACCTGGTTCGCCGAACTCCCCGACACCGAAGGCCCGGTGGCGGTACGCGGCTCCTACGAGCGCAGCGAGCGGACCTTCGCCGACCGGCTGGAGGCCGCCGCGATCCCCGCCGAACGGGCCGCCGCCGACCTGCTGCTGGTGGCGGGCGGCGACGACGAGATGTGGTCCTCGCTGCGCTACGCCGAGGAGTTGGCCGCCCGCCGCCGGGCCGCCGGCCGGCCCGTCCGGGTGATCGCCCGCCACGACGCCGGCCACCGGGTGTACTTCCCCGGCGAGCCCCTCCCCGTCCCGTCGAAGGTCTTCGACTACGGCGGCACGGCGCGCGGCGACGGGCTGCTCGGCGAGGCCGCCTGGGAGCCGGTGGTCGACCTGCTGACGGGCCGCCGCCACACCTGACGGACCGTCAACTCCCTTTGCCGCTAAGACCGGTCGGCGAGTCGGGCGGGGCGGACCTCGGCCCAGCGCAGCGAGTCCCGGATGCCGTCGGCCAGGGTGAGTGCGGGCTCCCAGCCCAGCAGGGTGCGGGCCCGGTCACTGCGGGTGCGGGCCCCGGCGACGTCGCCCGGGCGGCGCGGCGCCGGGACGGCCGTCACCGGCCGGTCGACGAGGGCGTTGAAGGCGCGCACGAGTTCGGTGACGGTGGTGCCCGTCTCGGTGCCCAGGTTGACGGCGAGCGAAGTGGCGGGGGAGCCGCCCACTGCATCGGCGCCGGCACCGGCCGTGGCGGTGGCGGTCGAGGCGGTGCCGGCCGGGGCGGTGCCGGCCGGGGTGGTGGCGGGCGGCAGGATCAGGTCGAAGCGGGTCAGCGCGGCGACGTGCGCCCGGGCGAGGTCCCAGACGTGGACGTAGTCGCGGAGGCCGGAGCCGTCCCTGGTCGGGTAGTCGGTACCGGTCACCAGGAACGGCTCGCCCCGCTGCCAGGACTGGATCAGCCTGCCCAACGCATGGTTGGGGCGCGGAAGTTGCAGCCCGGTGCGGAGCGCCGGGTCGGCCCCGATCGGGTTGAAGTAGCGCAGCGAGAGCACCCGCAGCGGCTCGGCGGCGGCGACGTCCGCGAGGAGCTGCTCGCAGATCGCCTTGGTGCGGGCGTACGGGCTCTGCGGGTCGAAGGGGCTGTCCTCGTCCACGGTGAAGTCCGCGCCGGGCCGGTACACCGAGGCGGAGGAACTGAACAGCAGCCGACGGCAGTGGTTGCGCAGCAGGTGCCGGACCAGCTCCAGGGTGCCGGTGACGTTGACCTGGTAGTACGCGAGCGGGTCGGCGACGGAGTCCGGGACGACCGCGAGGGCCGCGCAGTGGACGGTGGCCGCGATGTCCGGGTGCTCGGCGAACACCCGGTCGAGCAGCGCCCCGTCGGCGATGTCGCCCCGGTAGAAGATCCGCCCCTCGGCGAACTCGGCGCGGCCGGTGACGGTGTTGTCGAGGACGACCGGGGTGATGCCCGCGTCCAGGCAGGCGGAGGCGACGGTGGAGCCGATGAAGCCGGCGCCGCCGGTGATGAGGACCTTCATGGCGGGGGTGCTCCTGTCTCTTGTCTCTGTGCGCACTGGCCAATCAATCACAATCAAACAGTAATCACCATAATCGAACGAGCGCAAGAGGCGGCCCGAATCCCCGCCCCAGGGGTGTGGGACGCTACGGCCGGAAGCTGCCGGAACGCCTCCGGCGGCACGGAGGCCGGGGGTGGCGGGATGTCGGTGGAGTCGGTGGAACCGGCGGGGTCGATGGAGCCCGTGGAGTCGACGCGGCCGGTGGAACCGGTGGCGCGGGCCGGGGCGGTCGGGCGGTTGGAGGTCGGGCTGGCCCCGGTGCAGGCCGCGGAGCGCCTGCACCGGAAGATCCGCTCCGGCGCGGTGTACGCGCGGGCCCGCAAGGAGCGCTTCCGCTGCTCGTCCTCGCTGCTGAGGGTGCTCACCCTCGGGCTCTCCGCCGCCTCGACGATCATCCTCGGCCTGCAGGACCTCGACTTCTGGGCCGGACTGGGCTTCGCCCTGGTCGCCGTGGTGACCCTGCTCGGCGCGGTCGAGTCCTTCTTCAACTGGCGCTCGCGCTGGGTGCTGATGGAGGAGACCCAGTCCCGCTTCCGCCGCCTCGGCGACGACCTGGAGCACCTGGTCGCCACCACGCCCGCCGCCGAACTCACCCACGAGCAGCTCCGCCCCCTGTACGAGGAGTACCGCCGCACCTGGTCGGACCTCAGCGACCGCTGGCTCCAGGAGCGCCGCGCGGCGGGCCCCGCGGGCGACGGGCAGTGAACCGGCTGTTCGGTTCTGTTCGGTGAGGGCCGGGGAGAAGGGGGCGGGGCTCGGGCCCGGGCGGTGGTGTGGCAGGATGCGGCCCATGATCTGCACCCGAAGGGGCCGTGCCGCGTAGGACGCCCGTCTCGCTCCGCCCGCAGGGGCGCGGCCTCGGCCTGCCGTGGGTCCGCTACCGCGACGTCCCGGGGCTCTCCGGCGCGGCCAACGCCGCCGTCCGGCAGCTCGAACGTGAGCGCCTGTGCCCCGGCCTGGTGGCGGTGGCGGTGAGCGTGTGGTCGGTCCGGGTGCACGGCACCGACCGCCGATGGCGGCCCTGGGAGGCCGAGTTCACCTGCCTGTGCTGCGGCGGGGGCTGGGCCCGGGACACCCTCCGGGACGCGCTCGCCGCGCTCCCGCCACGGGCTGCCGCCGAACTCCGCCGCCGGGTCGAGCACTTGGACGCGGTCCTGCTCCGGCGGACCCACCACGAGCCGACGGCCGACCCGGCGGCGGAGTGGTGGCACCGCCGGAGCTGAGCGTGCCCGCGGCGCCCCGCCACGATCCATGACGGAACGTCAGGCGGCTTTCCTGGCAACGGGGTTGAGGGCGGCGAACTCCAGCGGGGCGGACGGGTCGACGGAGAGGTCGAGCGGGGCGGGCGCGGCGCCGGCGCGGACCAGCAGGTCGCCGATCGCGGCGACCATCGCCCCGTTGTCGGTGCACAGGCGCAGCGGCGGGACGCGCAGGGTGATCCCGGCGGCGGCGCAGCGCTGCTCGGTCAGCGCGCGGATGCGGGAGTTGGCGGCGACACCGCCGACCACGACCAGGGTGTCGATGCCGTGGTCGGTGCAGGCGCGGACGGCCTTGCGGGTCAGGGTGTCGGCGATCGCCTCCTGCACGGAGGCGGCGGCGTCCGGAACGTGCGGCGCGGTGCCGGCCGTGCGGTGCGCCTCGACCCAGCGGGCGGCGGCGGTCTTCAGGCCGGAGAAGGAGAAGGCGTAGGGGTCGTCGCCCGGCCCGGTGAGCGGGCGGGGCAGCCGCACGGCCGCCGGATCGCCGTCCCGGGCGGCCCGGTCGATCGCGGGCCCGCCCGGGTAGGGCAGGCCGAGGACGCGCGCGGTCTTGTCGAAGCACTCGCCGGCCGCGTCGTCCAGGGTGTCGCCGAGGTGGACGATCGGGTCGCGGGCCAGGTCGCGCACCAGCAGCAGGGAGGTGTGCCCGCCCGAGACGATCAGCACGACGCACGGGTTCGGCAGCGGCCCGCCGTCCAGTGTCGCGGCGGCGACGTGCCCCGCCAGGTGGTGCACGCCGTACAGCGGCACGCCCAGCGAGAACGCGTAGCCCTTCGCGGCCGCCACGCCGACCTGCAGCGCGCCGGACAGGCCGGGCCCCGTCGTCACGGCGACCGCGCCGACGTCGGCGAGCGCCAGCCCCGCCCGGGACAGCGCCTCCCGCACCACCGGGGCCATCGCGTGGACGTGGGCCCGGGCCGCGATCTCCGGCACCACGCCGCCGAACCGGGCGTGCTCGTCCATGCTGGACGCCACCGCCGCGCCGAGCAGCACGCCGCCCCGGACCAGCCCCGCCCCCGTCTCGTCGCACGACGACTCGATCCCCAGCACCACCGGCGACTCCGGCATCCCCATGCCCGCCCTCCTTCTTGATTGCTCTATGCAGTTGAAAAGATAGTGCAACAAGGGTGGTCCGGGTGCGGGTCGGCCGGGCGGCCCGGGCGGTTCCCGACTCCATCCGATGGGGGCATCCGGCGGCGCGTCCGACGTTTCCGCGCCGCGGAGTGCGCTGGGGTGGACCCGTGCGGCGGCCCCGTCCGGCGCGCGCCGACCCGCTGACGGAACGTCAGACAAGCCGATGAAGCGACATGTCCGAGGAGTCCCCATGACCAGCACCGCCGTCTTCGCCGTCGAGGGCATGAGCTGCGGCCACTGCGAGCGCACCGTCAGCGCCGGCCTGACCGCCCTCCCCGGCATCACCGAGGTCACCGCGGACGCCAAGGCCGGCCGCGTCACCGTCGCCGGCGAGATCGACGAGGACCGCGTCCGCACCGCCGTCGTCGAGGCGGGCTTCGTCCTCACCGGCCGGATCTGAGCCCCGGCACCGCAGCGGGGCCGGGTCCGGGGTCGGCGGCCCGCCCCGCCGCACTCGGCCACCGGCCCGGACGGGAGGACTGCGCCGACCACCCCGGTGCGAGGAGTCCCTGTGCGGGATCGACCGCCCCACGATGATCGGTGGCGTCGGCCACGCCCGGCAGTACCGGCTCGGGTCTTGGGCCGGCGACTCCCTCCCGGCCGCCGCCGCCGTTCTCGATGCCGACGGACTGTGGGTCGAACCCGGTGACGACGTCGAACTCCACTTGTTGCTGCACGAGTTGACGCCCGTCGCCGGGTGAACGACCCGGCCGGAGGGGTGGTCGGTCCGGCGGGCGGGAGACGTCCTCGCCGAACCCTGCCGCCCTGCGCGCCGTGGCGAGGTTCTGTCGGGTGTTGCGGGTGCTCGGGTGCTCGGGTGCTGGGGGCTCCGCCGCCGAACCGTTCGACGCCGAGATCGACGTCCGCGCAGCCGCGCGGTCCTCCGCGTTCACCACACCCGGTGAGCGGGATGCCCGGTGATCGGTGGGCCCGGGGCTCTGGTCGGCGGCCGGTGGATCTCTCTAACATGAGCACTCCTCGCATTTGCGGGGTTCGTGCCGTGGAAGGGACTCCCATGACGGACCGTCACGACCTGCCCGCCGGGTTCCGGTGGGGCGCGTCCACCGCCGCCTACCAGGTCGAGGGCGCGGTGGACGAGGACGGGCGGGGACGCTCGATCTGGGACGCCTTCTGCGAGCGGCCGGGGGCGGTGAAGAACGGCGAGAGCGGGCGCACCGCCTGCGACCACTACCACCGCTGGCCCGAGGACGTGGAGCTGATGCGCGGACTGGGCCTGGACGGGTACCGGTTCTCGATCGCCTGGACCCGCGTCCGGCCGACCGGGCGTGGCCCGGTGAACGCCGCCGGACTCGACTTCTACGACCGGCTGGTGGACGGGCTGCTCGCGGCGGGGATCACCCCGCTGCCCACGCTCTTCCACTGGGACCTGCCGCAGGCCCTGGAGGACGAGGGCGGCTGGCTGGAACGGGAAACCGCTTTCCGGTTCGCCGAGTACGCGGGCGTCGTCGCCGACCGCCTCGGCGACCGGGTGCCGGCCTGGATCACCCTCAACGAGCCCTTCGTGCACATGGTGTACGGCTACGCGCTCGGCATCCACGCCCCCGGCCGCGCCCTGATGCTGGACGCCCTCCCCGCCGCCCACCACCAGCTCCTCGGCCACGGCCTGGCCGCCGCCGAACTGCGCGGCCGCGGGCTCGACGTCCTGATCGCCAACAACCTGACACCGGTGCGGGCGGCGAGCGACGCCCCCGCGGACCGGGCCGCCGCCGACGCGTACGACGCGCTGCACAACCGGCTGTTCACCGACCCGCTGCTGCTCGGCCGCTACCCCGACCTGTCCGCCTACGGGGTCGGCCCGGACCTGCACGGCGCCGTCAAGGACGGCGACCTCGCCCTGATCTCCGCCCCGACCCTGGCCGGACTCGGCGTCAACTACTACAACCCGACCCGGATCGCCGCCCCCACCGACCCCGGCCTCCCCTTCGCCGAAGCCCCCATCGACGGCGTCCCGCGCACCCACTTCGACTGGCCCGTCGTCCCGGCCGGACTCTACGAACTGCTCCTGACCCTCCAGGAACGCTACGGCGACGCCCTCCCCCCGATCACCGTCACCGAGAACGGCTGCTCCACCGACGGCGCCCTCGACGACACCTTCCGCACCGACTACCTGGCCGGCCACCTCGACGCCCTCGCCCGCGCCGCCGTCCACGGCGTCGACGTCCGCGGCTACTACACCTGGTCCCTCCTCGACAACTTCGAATGGGCCGAGGGCTACAGCCAGCGCTTCGGCCTCGTCCACGTCGACTTCGAGACCCAGCGGCGCACCCCCAGGGCCTCCTACGCCTGGTACCGCGACCTGATCGCCGCGCACCGGGCGAAGCCCGCAATGCAGTGACGGAGGCGAACCGGTGCCGCACAAGGCAGTGTTCGCACTGTTGGCAACTGTGCGAAGGCGCTCACCCTGGACGTGTTCGTTGCGCCGGACGGTGCAGCAGCGGATCGTGCTGTCCTGCGAGGCCTTGTGTCTACCGCTGTGCCCCGCCCACCGTCGGCCAGGGTGTGGCCGAAGCCTGAGCGGCCCGAACTCGCTCAGGCACAGAACGACTTCGGGCTCGCCCCCTCGGGAGCGACCTGGCCCTCAGTGATTGCGTAGAGGCGCTCGACCCTTGCCGTCCTCGTGACGTAGTTCGGGGCGCCCAAGTCTCCACACGCCGAAAAAAGGAGAAGCCCCTTCAGGGAGCAGGACCCCAATGCCCTCATTGCTGATGCCACCGCCCTCTCTCGGCGACCAGAAAAGCCTGCTGGTCCGGCCGGGCTCCAGATCGAGAACGGCAGGCTGTGCTCGGCCTGCTTGAATTTCGCAATCTTCTTGATCTTCCGACGCTTGGTCAGGGTGAACGTCTTCGGTCGGCTGTCCTCGTACTTGAGATACGGGCCAATACTCCAGCCGTAGATCGTGATCTTGCTGGTGGGGACGGCTTGGTCTGGCTGGCGCCGACGGGCGCGGATACCTGTGGAAGGGGCAACTGTCGAGCAGGCATGGTTGCCAGACGGTGATCGACGCTGAGGAGGGGCCATGGCCCGCTGGAAGAAGGATGCTGCCGAACAGCAGCGGTACCGCCACATTTCGGACGACGCGCTGCGCGACGCGCTGCAGAACTCCCAAGCCGGGGAGGCTCGCTCTGTTGCCAACAAGGGTCGGCGCTCTTGGAAGGTCATGCGGCAGGCGATCGAGGAAGAACTCCAGCGCCGGGGTCTTCTTGACTAGCGGGTGGACCGCCGTCCTGCTGGTCGGGGCCGCCGCGGAGACAGGTGCGGCCACCGCTGATCATCGGTGCGTGAAGACAAGTGATCACGCGGTGGCCGTGGGTCACAGCGCAGTGCCTGTCGGTTGGCAGGGGGCATTCGAGGGCTGATGGGGCGGATCGCCGGACGGTTGGGTCGGGTGGAACCCCGCCGTCGGGTAAGGCAGTTGGTGCTCGGGCTGCTGGCGGACCTGCCGCGCAAGAACTGCTGGACGATCGCCGAGCACGCCGGGGACACCACACCGGACGGACTGCAGCACCTGCTCGGGCGCGCGAAGTGGGACGCCGACCTGGTCCGCGACGACCTGTGGGAGTTCGTACTGGAGCACCTGGCGGACGAGCAGGCGGTACTCGTTGCCGACGAGACCGGCGACCTGAAGAAGGGCACCCGGACCGTGGGCGTGCAGCGCCAGTACACCGGCACCGCGGGCCGGATCGAGAACGCCCAGGTCGCCGTCTGCCTCACATGCGCCTCCCGGCTCGAACACGCGGATATCGACCGCGCCCTGTACCTGCCCAAGTCCTGGACCAGTGGACCGGGCCGCTGCGAGCAGGCCGCTGTCCCGGACGAGACCGGCTTCGCGACCAAGCCCTGGCTGGCCTGGCAGAAACTGTCCGCCGAACACGGCGCGAAGGGGCACCGCTGGTACGACTGGGTGCTGATCGCATCACCGCCGACGGCCCGACGGGCCATCGGCACCTGCTGATCCGCCGCAACCGCAGTACCGGCGAACTCGCCTACTACCGCTGCCCTCGAACACCAGGGACGGGCCCCCGTCGACGACGGCACCAGCCCCAACGGGCTGATCCCGCTCACCTGCAACGAGATCCAGCGCCTGTGCACCGCGCTGATCGCCCGATCCACCCGGGACGCGACCCACCTGCTCCGCTGGTCAACCTTGCTGCGACGCCACCAAGCCCGAGCCCGTCACAGCCACTACCGCCGCCAAGCCTCCCTCCACGCATGAAGATCACGATCTACGGCTGGAGTACTACTGGAGTACTAAGGGTTGTTCCATGCTGTCGAGGACGCCGGGGCGCTCGGGAGCGCGGGGCGGTTTCGTGCGTCCGGGCCTGGGCCGCCAGCAGGGACCGGGCTACCCTGGCCCGCATGATCACAGCGGTGGTGTTCGACATCGGCGAGACCCTGACCAGCGACACCCGGTACTGGGCGGACTGGGCCCGCTGGCTCGGCGTCCCCCAGCACACCATGTCCGCGCTCGTCGGCCACGTCCTCGCGCAGGGCCTCGACAACGCCGAGGCGATCAGGCTCGTTCGGCCGGGCTGCGACGTCGGCGCCGAGTGGCGGGCCAGGCAGGCCGCCGACCAGGGCGACCGTCTGGAGGAGTCCGACCTGTACCCGGACGTCCGGCCCGCTCTGCAGCGGCTCCGCGACGCCGGAGTGTGGGTGGGTATCGCCGGGAACCAGAACGCGGACGTGTCGAACCTGCTGCGGGGGCTCGACCTGCCGGCCGATGCGATCGCCACCAGCGGCGAGTGGGGCGTCTCCAAGCCCTCGCCGGGCTTCTTCGCCCGGATCGCCGAGTGGGCGCAGGGAGAGCGGCAGCACATCGTCTACGTCGGCGATCACCCGGCCAACGACATCACCCCCGCGCGGGCGGCCGGGCTGCGGGCCGCGCACCTGCGCCGCGGACCGATCGGCCTCACCACCACCGCGCCGGACGCCGACTGGACCGTCAACTCGCTGACCGAGCTGGCCGATCTCCTCACCCCGTAGTGCGACGAACCGCCCTGCCGCACAGCAGCAGGGCGGTACCGTTCCGAGTGGTCGCACGGAACGGAGTCCAGTATGCGCGGAACCAGCGCTGCCCACCTCGGGTACCGCGTAGCCGCCGCACGCGCAGCAGCCGGTGGCCTGACCCGAGCCGAGGTCGCCGACCGGTCCGGGGTCTCGGTCAGCATGATCCGCCAGGTCGAGGGCGGCACCCGCAACCCCAGCGACGTCGTTCTGACCGCTCTCGCCCGCGCGCTGCACACCACGCCCGAGCACCTGCTCGGCGGCCCCGGGCGCACGAACTCCCGCGTGCACCGGGCGATCCCCGCGCTGCAGGCCGCGATCGCCTCCTACGATCTGCCCGAGGACGGCCCGGTCCGGCCGCTGCACGAACTCACGGCAGTGGTGGAGGAGATGACGCAGGCTCGCGTCAACTCGCAGTACAGCATGCTCGCGGAGGCCATCGCGCCCCTGCTGGAGGAGTTGTTCCGCGCCGTCGATCGGACGACCGGCGCAGAGCGGCACCGCGCTGCGCACCTGCTCGCGCTGGCCCTCCGGTCCGCCGACGCCGCGGCCTACAAATACGGCTACCGCGACCTGTCCGCCCGCCTGGTCGAGCTGATGCGCTGGGCCGCAGGCATCACCGAGGACCCTGCGCTCGCCGCCGCAGCCGCCTACGTCCGCACCGAGACGTTCTTCGCCACCGGGCAGCTCGCCACCGGACTGCGCGCCCTGCAGCAGGCCACCGACCGCATGCCGCCGCCCGTCACTGTGCTGCTGGCCGCTGCCGAGGCCGCCCTGCACATGCGGGCCGCCGTCGTCGCCGGCCGCGCCGGAGACCCGGATGCCGCCCGCCTGCACCTGGCCGAGGCCGAGCGGCTGGCCCGCGACGTGCCGGAGCGCCTGTACGACGGCACCGCGGTCGGCCTTGCCTCGGTCCGCATCCATCAGCTGGCGGTGGCCGTCGAGCTGGCCGATCCCGCAGGCCTGAACCGGGCGGTGGCGGAGGCCGGCCGGTGGGCGCCACCCCGGGACCTCCCGGCGGAACGCCGTTCGCACTACTACATCGACCTCGGGCGCGCGCAGGGGGCGCTCGGCCGCCCGGGCCACGCCCGGGACTCTCTGCTGGTGGCCCGGCAGATCGCCCCGCAACATGTCCGCGAGCACGGCCAGGTCCGCACCGAGCTGGCCACCCTGGTGCGGCTCAGCAGGGGCCGCGACGCCGAGCTGCTGGCGATGGCCCGCTGGGCGCAGGCCGTCTGACGACGAGTGACACAGGCTGTGTCACTTTCGGTGGTTCCGGCCGGGGATCGTGGAGGACGTGACAGCGACACCCTCTGACCAGGGCATCAGCCCTGCGCGCCTCCACGGAGAGGCATGCCTCGTCTGCGGCTCGACCGAGCCCCCGCTCCACCCCGACGGCACCATCACCGTCCCCGGCGAACACGGCGTGGTGCACGACTTCGACACTGTGGTGTGCACGCGGGATCTGGAGGTCGGCCATGGCCGGTAGCCCCTCCCCGCGCCCAGCGCACGACGCCGTCCCGTACCGGCCGTGCACCCGGTGCAGCCGCTGTGTCTCCGGCACCGGCCGCGACCAAGACCCGACCGCGACCGACTGCTGGGACGACTACCTCACCGCCGCCACCACCCGGCGGCCAGCATGAGCAGCCCGTTCGAGGTCGGGGTGTTCGAGACCGCATCGACCTTCGCCACCCGCATCGGCGCCGAGGTCGCCATACGGCACCTGGACTGCGGGTGCTACCGCCTGGCCGCGCCCGCCAGCCCCGACTCCTTGGCGGACTGCCGGGCTGTGCAGGATCTCGCGAGCACCGCCACGGCGCTGATCGCCCGCACCAGGGCGGACGGCAGCGGGCACGTCGAGACGACACTCCACCACCCGGACTGCCGAGTGGGGAGGTCGGTGTGAGCGAGCAGCAGACCGAGGTGTACCGGGCCGTGATGGTGCGGACCGGCTCGGACGGCAGGCCCCGCTGGGGCGTTCAGCGCCCGGGCGCGGGCGGCCTGCTGACGGCCGGGGCCGGATCGAGGAGTGCGTGCGGGAGGAGCAACCCCCGCGCTCGCGGGGATCGCTCCCTCGCCACTGCCTCCATGGCGATGCAGACCTTCTCAGTCCCGCGCTCGCGGGGCTCGTCGTCGTGACTGCTGATCCAGAGCTGGCTTTGCAATCGGGGGATCGTTGCGGAAGGGAGGCGCGATGGTGTTGTCACGAGGTCCGGATGCTGACGTGACGTCAGCCGGAGTCCGTAGAGGGTCGGGGTCTTCGAAGAGCTGAGGGCCACCGCCGGCGCTTCGGCAGGGTCCGCGCCTGCTTCGAGACGCGGCGGTGCACCCCGGGGCCTCCTGCGCCCGGTGGCGCGACCTGATCGCCGCGCCCCGGGGGAGGGGGGTCAGCTGAGGGTGCGGGCGGCGGTGGCTTCGTAGGGGAGGAGGTCGGTGAAGCGGCCGGCGAGGACCTTGGCGGCCCAGTGCGGGTCCTGGAGGAGGGCGCGGCCGACGGCGACCAGGTCGAACTCGTCGCGCTCCAGGCGGTCGAGGAGGTTGTCGAGGCTGCCGACCGGGGCGCCCTCGCCGGCGAAGGCGCGGATGAAGTCGCCGTCCAGGCCGACCGAGCCGACGGTGATGGTGGGCAGGCCGGTGAGCTTGCGGGTCCAGCCGGCCAGGTTGAGGTCGGAGCCGTCGAACTCGGGGAGCCAGTAGCGGCGGGTCGAGGCGTGGAAGGCGTCGACGCCGGCCGCGGCGAGCGGGGCCAGCACCGCCTCCAGTTCCTGCGGGCTCTCCGCCAGGCGGGCGTCGTAGTTGTCGGACTTCCACTGCGAGTAGCGGAAGATCACCGGGAAGTCGGGGGAGACGGCCGCGCGGACCGCCGCGACCAGTTCGGCGGTGAACCTGGTCCGCGCCACCGGGTCGCCGCCGTACCCGTCGGTGCGCCGGTTGGTGCCCGCCCACAGGAACTGGTCGAGCAGGTAGCCGTGCGCGCCGTGCAGTTCGACGCCGTCGAAGCCGATCCGCTCGGCCGCCGCCGCGGCCTCGGCGAACGCGCCGATCACCGCGTCCAGGTCGCTCCGGGTCATCGCCCGGCCGGTCCCCTCGGCGCCGTTCAGCCGGATGCCGGACGGCCCGATCGCCGGGGCGTCCGCGAACGGCGGTTCGCCCTGCTTGCGGACCATGCCGATGTGCCACAGCTGCGGCACGATGGTGCCGCCCGCCGCGTGCACGTCCTCGGCGACCTTCGCCCAGCCCGCCAACTGCTCCTCGCCGTGGAAGCGCGGCACCCGGTCGCTCTGCCCGGCCGACTCGTGCCCGACGTAGGTGCCCTCGGTGACGATCAGGCCGACGCCCGCGGCGGCCCGCCGGGCGTAGTACGAGCGGACGTCCTCGCCCGGCACGCCGCCCGGCGAGAACATCCGCGTCATCGGGGCCATCACGATCCGGTTGGGCACCGTCAGCCCGTTGATCGCGACCGGCCGGGACAGCAGCCCGGCCGCGCGGTCGGCGGCGGGCGCTCCGGTGACGGACGCCTCGGCGGTGGACGGTGCGGCGGCCTCGGTGGGGACGGTGGGACCGGTGGCGGTCATGGGTGCTCCTCGCGGTCGGGTGCCGGTGGCCGCCCGGACGGTGCGGGGCCGCCGGGCGCGGGACGGTCGCCCGTGCCCAACCGCCCCAACCGTCCCGGTGGCCCCCGCATTTCGCCGACCCGGCGCGCACCGCTGTGATCCGCGCCACTGCGCGCGCCTTCGGGGCGCCCGGCGGGCTCGGCGGGCTCGGCGGGCCCCGGGGCGTTCCCCCGTCACGGGTGGAAGAGCATCTCCGGGTCGGCGGCGGTCGGCCCGTCGAGGAGCGGCTGCGGGACGCCCTTCAGTTGGAGGTCGAAGAAGGCGGCCACGTACCGGCGGGTGAGCTGGATGCCGCGTTCGGCGCCGACGGTGGTGCCGGGCGGGCTCGGGACGCCGAACTTCTCGGTGAACAGCGGGTTGTCGGTGAAGGTGCCGTGGTCGGAGCCGGCCATGGTCAGCCAGCGCTTCCAGCCGTCCAGCCGGGGCCAGGCGCCGGTCCAGCTCGGGTCCTCGTCGCCGTCGCCGAGCGGGTGCCCGATCATCAGGAACGGCTTGTGGCCGAGGCCGGTGGCGGGCACGGGGTAGTCCATCGTGCCGTCGAGGTCGACCCCGGCCCTGATCCGGTCGTCGGTGAGCAGTGCGGGCACGGCCGCCGCGCCGCCGGCGGAGTGGCCGCCGGTGCCGATCCGGTCGCGGTCGATCAGCCGGGAGTAGTGCCAGGCGGCGGGCCCGTGCCCGGTGAGCCGGTCGACGACGAAGGAGATGTCGGTGGCCCGGCTCGCGTCCAGGGCCTGCCACTGCTCCTGGGTGGTCAGGGTGTGGCACACCGGGCAGGTGGTGGTGTGCCCGTCCGGGAAGGTCGTCCCGGTGTTCTCGTAGGTGTGGTCGACCAGCGCGACGACGTAGCCGAGGCTGGTCAAGTCCTCGGCCAGGCTGGTCAGTTCGGTGCGCGGCATGGTGAAGCCGGGGGAGAGCACGACCAGCGGGTAGCGGCCCGGCCGCGGGCGGGCGTCGCTGCGGGACCAGGTGGTGGCCCCCGAGACGGCCTCGGTGGGGACGGTGTTGCCGGGCAGCTTGTCGTCCAGCAGCAGCCGGGCCGCCTCGGGCGTCATGTACGGGGCCGGGCCGCCGGTGCCCGGCCGGGCCGGGTAGAAGACCGACACCATCAGCTGGCGCGGCCCGGCCGCGGGCACCCACGGGTCGGTCCGGTCCTGGTCCACCAGGTGCAGGATCTCCCGCCCGACCGCGAACGGCCCGGTGGGGCGCGGCAGTTCGACGTGCAGCCCGGCCGGAGCGGTGGGGGCGGCAGCGGCGGAGGCCGGGACGGCGGTGACGGCGGCGGGGGAGGGCGCGGGCGCGGCCAGGGCGGGCGCGGCGGCGGCGAAGGAGAGCGGCAGGGCGAGCAGCAGCGCGGCTGCCGCGGCGGTGCGGCGGAGTCCGGTCATGTTTCGCAGATTAGGTCGTTCGTACGGGACTTGACGTCCCGTCGGAGGTTTAGGGGATGTCACCGAGCGCGGGTCGGGAAAGGGTCGCGATCCCCTAAGGGGCGGGGCGCGGCGGGTGGCGGTGAGGGGGAGGGGCGGTTGGTCGGGAGGATGAGCGGGTGTCGAAGCGGAGTTCGAGCACTCCGAGTGCCCCGGGGCATACGGTCGGACAAGTCGGAGAAGATGGCGAATCATATTCGTTCACGATGCGACCAATACGAAAAAGTGAGTCCGGCTCGTACTTACCGCACCTTTACCCTGATCGACGGTCCGGCCTGACGACCCGTCAGGACGGCAGCCGATCAGAGGTGGAGAACCAGTGCTGAGAAGCCCGCGTCCCCCCAAGCCGATCCCCCTCCGGAACCGCCGCCCGCTGCGCGCCGCCACGGCCGCCGCCGTCACCTCCGCGCTCCTGCTGCTGGGCCTGGGGAGCACCGCCCCCGGCGCGGGCGCCGCCCCCGCCGACGCCGCCGGGACGTCCGCACTGGTGAAGACCGTGCAGAACGCCACCCACCCGGGCGCCGCCACCGCCGACCACGGCGACACCCTGAACTGGGCCGTCACCTACCGCAGCGGCAGCACCGGCGACACCGCCGGGCCCGCCGTCGTCACCGACCCGATCACCGGCGCCGGCACCTCCCAGACGTACGTGCCCGGCTCGCTCCGGGTGCCGCCCGGGTGGACGCCGTCCTGGTCGACCGACGGCAGCACCTTCGGCGCCACCGACACCGGCACCGCGACCACCGCCGTCCGGGCCGAGAACCCGGTCCTGCGGGGCGTCGGCACCGGCGTCACCCCGCTGCTGCTCGCCCCCGTCCAGCCCACCGCGCAGTCCACCGGCGGCGACGGGTTCACCCCGATCCTGCACCGGACGGCCACCGGCGAGATCCAGTCCTGGAACATCTACCACCACGCCGGACGCACCGCCCCGCAGGTGGTCTGCCTCAGCCTGACGGCCGGACAGCCCTGCACCGGCGGCCCCTGGCCGCGCCCGCTGAACACCGCCGCCGGCCCGCTCGGCACCGGCGCCACCGGCGACATCGGCAGCCCGCTCACCCCGCAGTACGTGTTCGACCCCGCGCACCCGAACCAGGTGCTGTACCCCGGCGTCACCGCCACCGCCGTCGGCGTCGGCTGCCTCGACCTCGACGCCCAGGCGAACTGCGGCTTCACCGCCCTCGCCGCCACCGGCGGCTCGCCCAGCAGCGCCAACAGCCTCGGCGGCCTGGTCCGCTCCGGCGACAACCTGTACGGCGTCGCCACCGACGGCCGGACGCTCTGCCTGGCCCTCGCCACCCGCACCCCCTGCGCCGGGCAGCCCTACGCGCCCGTCGTCCCCGCCAACCACGACCTGCCGAGCACCCCCACCGCGCTCTACCTGGGCGCGCTCACCGCCGTCGGCGACAAGGTCTTCGCCTCCAGCTCGCCGCAGACGGGCGGCTCCACCGTCCCCGGGCCGCCCGCGCTCGGCTGCTTCGACACCGCCACGCTCACCGCCTGCGCGGGCTGGAGCGCCCCGCGCCCCGTCGCGCCGAGCGCCGGCTACTACACCTACAACGCCTACACCGCGTACGACACCGCCGGACACCCCGACGGCGTCTGCGCCAGCACCGTCGGCGGCGCCAACGTCCTGACCAGCTGCTACGGCCTGGACGGCTCCGCGCACGCCGCGCCCGGCACCCTCGGCGCGCTGGCCGGCAACGTGCTGACCTTCAACCCCGAGACCGTCACCACCGACAGCGGCACCCGCAGCTACTTCCCCGCCTGGGGCGGCAGCGTGGCCGGCGCCACCGTCTGCCACGACTGGACCGCCAACGCCCCCTGCGCGGGCTTCCCGCTCCCGGCCGGGCACCCGAACGCCAACGGCGGCGCCACCCGCGACTACGGCTACAGCTACGACTCCACCACCCGCTGCCTGATCGGCCTCGGCGACGGCGGCGTGCTGTTCTCGCTCGACCCCGCCACCGGCGCCAGCCCGTGCGTGCACAGCGGCGCCTCCGTCACCCTCAAGCCCGGCGACTTCTACTGCGACGGCGCGAGCGGCCACGTCCAGGGCTACGACAAGGTCCGGCTGACCGACATCGACCTCTCGCACGTCGTCCTGTCGGCGTCCCGGGTCCTGGTCACCGACCCCGACGGCACGCCCGTCGCCGCCCCCGCGCTCGGCGCGGACGGCACCGTCGACCTGTCCGGCATCTCCGTCACCGCGCACCCCGCGCTCACCGTCACCGCGCAGCTCGTGCTGAACACCTCCGCGGACTTCGCCGACGGCCACCACCCCACCCTGGTCGTCGAGTACCGGGGCGACGGGCCGCAGATCTGCTTCCGCACCACCGTCGCGGCCGCCTGCACCGCCACCGCCGTCACCAACACCGCCAACGGCAGCGACACCACCGGCGCCCTCACCTCCAACACCGTCACCACCGCCGTCGCGCCCGGCACCGGCTGCCAGCCCCAGGTCACCGTCGAGAAGGAGATCTGCGGCTCCGCGAACTCCCACGACTGCCTGCCCGGCGGACCCGGCCCCTGGGCCAAGACCAGCCCCGTCGGCCTGCTGGGCCTGCTCGGCACCGCGCACTGGCGGATCACCGTCAGCAACGCCGGACCGGTCGACGCCGCGTCCGTCACCGTCAACGACCCGAGCACGCCCGCCTGCCGGCAGGCCGCCGGCACCTTCGCCCTCGCGGCCGGCACCAGCCGCGCCGTGTACTGCGACTCCCTGCTGCTGGCGCTCCCGCTGAAGAACACCGCCTCCGCGAGCTTCGTCGCCGCGAACGCGCCCGCCGGCACCACCCCCACCACCAGCGCCCCGTCCGCGGCGGTCGCCTGCTCCCTGCTCTGCATCCTGGCGGTGCCCGGCAAGGACTGACCCCCGCCCCGTCCCCGACACGCAGGACGCCCCGCCCCGAGCAGTTCCGGGGCGGGGCGTTCCGTGACGGTGTCGGCGACGGTGTCCGTGACGGTGGGAGGGAGGACGGGGAGGGAGGAGGGTCAGGCGGCGGCCGGGGCGGCGGCGTCGAGGCCGCGGGTGGTGACCAGCTGGGCGGTGCCGTCGACCAGGCGGTAGGAGAGGCCCACGACCGCGGCGCGGCCCGCCGAGACGGCGTCGGCGAGGATGTGCGAACGCTCCAGCATCAGGGTGGTGGTGTGCCGGATGTGCTCGTCGATGAAGTCCGAGTTGTCGGTGTAGCCGGCGGCGTTCGCGGCCAGCACGCTCGGGGTGACCCGCTCTATGACGTCGCGGACGAAGCCCTCGCCCGAGGTGCCGGCGGCGACGGCCTCGCGGGTCGCGCCGACCGCGCCGCAGGAGTCGTGCCCGAGGACGATCACCAGCGGCGTGCCCAGCACGGCCACGCCGTACTCGATGCTGCCCAGCACCTCGGGGCCGAGCACGTGGCCGGCGGTGCGGACCACGAACAGGTCGCCGAGGCCCTGGTCGAAGATGATCTCGGCGGCGAGGCGGGAGTCGGAGCAGCCGAACAGGACCGCGAACGGGGCCTGGGACGGAGCGGTCTGGGCGCGGCGGGCGGCGTCCTGGTTCGGGTGGGCGGGGGAACCGGCGACGAACCTGCCGTTGCCCGCAAGCAGCGTCTCGAAGGCGGCCCGGGGAGTGAGGTGCGTGGCGTCAGTCATGTTCGCAGACTATGTCCCCGACCTCGGGCAGGTCTCGCCCGGGCCACGAGCTGGACCGATTCCCACCGGTCCCAAAGCATGATCAATCGGGTGATCACGGCCGCGATTGTCCGGATAACGGCGCTATGGCGGCGATAATCACGGCCGATCGGCGCGGATCGTGCGGATACCATCGCACCCGGCCGGTCGCGGGCCGGGGGAGCGGGCCGGGGGAGCGGGAGCGGAACGGGAGGGGCAAAGGGATGGGGAACGGGGCGGGTGCGGACGGCGGCGGTGCGGCGGCGGTCCTGTTCGACGTCGACGGGGTCCTGATCGACTCCCTCGCCGCCTACCGCCGGATCTGGGACGCCTGGTCCGCCCGGCACGCCCTCGACCCCGAGCGCGTCTGGCGGCGCACCTTCGGCCGCCGCCCCGAGGACACCGTCCGCGACGTCGCCCCCGCCCTCGACCCCGCCGCCGAACGCCGCACCCTGAACGCGCTGATGCGCGACCAGGGCGACGCCTTCCCGCCGATGCCCGGCGCCCGCGCCCTGCTCACCGCGCTGCGCCCCGGCAGTTGGGCACTGGTCACCTCCGGCAGCCGGGGCCCGGTGCACCGCCGCTTCGCCCTCGGCGGCCTGCCGCTGCCCGCGGTGCAGGTCTACGGCGAGGACGTCGCGGAGGCCAAGCCGCACCCCGCCCCCTACCTGCTCGCCGCCCGCCGCCTCGGCGTCGCCCCCGAACGCTGCCTGGTGGTCGAGGACGCCCCCGCCGGCGTCACGGCCGGTGCCGCCGCCGGCTGCACCGTCATCGGCCTGACCGGCGCCCACCCCGCCCACGGGCTGCCCGGGGCCGCGCACTTCGTCGCCTCGCTCGCCGAACTTGCGCCGTACGTCAGCAAATTGACGGTCGGTCAGGAAAGGCTTCAGGAGCGGGAGGTGTAGCGGTCGGCGGCGAAGGCGCGCAGCGCCGCCGGGACGCCCTGCCCCTGCTCGGGCAGCCGGTCCAGGCGGATCAGCCCGTACCCGCGGTGCCCGTCGCTGAGGAACGGGGCGGTGAGCGGCAGATCGGCGCCGGGTGCGGCGTACACCGTCAGGAACGGGCGCCGGTCCAGGCTGTCGGGGAGCGGCGCGGTGGTCACCGCGCCCAGGTCCGTCCAGCGCAGGAACACCTCCTCGCCGCCCGGCTCGCGCAGTCCGATCCCGTCCGGGCCGATCCGCAGCCGCAGCGGACGGCGCCAGCGCCGCCCCGCCCGGAAGCTCAACCGGCCGAACAGCAGCGCGAGCAGCGCCCAGAGGACGTACAGCGCCTCCGGCCCGGGCGGCGCGCCGCGCAGGTGACCGACCAGGAACGGGGCGAGGGACGCCGCGGTGGCGGCCAGCAGGAGCAGCAGCCGGGCCAGGTTCCCGTCCTCGACGGTGAACCGGCGCTCCGCGCCGCCCAGGTGCGGGTCGTAGCGGTCGCGCGGCCCCGGCGGGAGCACGCTCCGCGGCGCGCTCTCGAACCGGTGGCCGGCGAACTCGTGCAGGGCGCCGACGAGTTCGGCGAGCGACTGGTCGAGGTCCGCGCAGTTGACCAGGGTGAGTTCGTCGGCCGTCCCGGTGGTGCCGCCGCCGCTCGGGGCGGTCGGGGCGGTCGGCCACGGGAGCGGGCGGCTCCTGCGGGGGGTCGCGTTCGCCGGGCCGCCGGGGCCGCGGAGGTCGCGGGGGCCGCCGGGGCGGTCCGGGTCGGCCTCCGGGGTGAGCCGCAGCACCAGGCGGGGCGGCCGGACGGACGTCTCGGGCTCCTCGGCGGACCGCTCCCGGTAGCGCAGGGCGATCGACTCGACCGCGTCCCAGGGCAGCCGGACGTCGGGCAGGCCCACCCCGTACTCGTCCAGCCGCAGTCGGAACGGCCTGCGCAGGCGGCGCAGTTCGTGGATGCCCAGCAGGAGGACGACGACGCAGAAACCGAGCGCGAACAGGGCGGTGCCGCGCAGTTCGTCCCCCGCCGTGAGCGCCCACGCCGTACTGCCGGCGATGCCCGGTACCGACCAGCCGATCTGGCGCCGGCCACGCTGCCGGATGCGCCCGCTGATGGTGAACTCCACTGTCCTGCCGTTCTGTTGGTCACCGAATGGTCCGCGTTCGAAGTGTGAGGGAATCCTGTCCGAAGCGGGGGTCGAACGGGCCTTCGGCGGCCGGGGTGTGGCCCGACCGTGACGAAGTCGAAGCGTCCGGTCCACATCGGCGAAACCCTTGGTGCCGATGGGGAGTTGAGTGGAGGCGAAGTGAAGGCCGAGCGGACGGAAGGACGGCCGGACGGAATGGTCGAGGCGGTCGAGGGCTGGGAGTGGGACGAGACGCTGTTCGCCGGGGCCGCCGAGCACTACGCGCGCGGACGGCTGCCGTACGCCCCCGGCCTGGCCGCGGCGATCGGCGCCGCGCTGCGACTCGACGGCACGGGGCGGCTGTTGGACGTCGGGTGCGGGCCGGGGACGGTCGTGCTGGGGACTGCGGGCGCGTCGTCCGGGTTGGTGGGGTGGTTCGGTGCGGCGGTCGGGGTCGATCCGGACGCCGGGATGATCGGTGCGGCGGTGCGGGCGGCGGCCCGGGCCGGGGTGGCCGGGAAGACCCGGTGGGAGTGCCTGCGGGCCGAGCAACTGCCGGGCGGTCTGGGCACGTTCGACGTGGTGGTGCTCGCCCAGTCGTTCCACTGGACGGACCGGCCGCGGGTGGCGTCGACCGTCCGCGGCATGCTCCGCCCGGGCGGGGCGCTCGTGCACGTCGCGGATCGCAAGGACGGGACGGGCGGGACGGGCGGGGCCGGTGGTGCGGACGGGCGGGACGGACTGCCGGCCCCCGCCGTGCCGCAGGACGGGATCGCCCGCCTGGTACGGGAGTTCCTCGGCCCGCTCCGGCGTGCCGGGCGGGGCGTGCTGCGGCACGGCACCCCCGGCGGCGAGGCGGAGATCCTCGCCGCGGCGGGCTTCCGGGGCCCGCAGCGGCTGCTCGTCCCCGGCGGGCGGGTGCTGGGACGGGACGAGGACGACGTGGTCGCCGAAGTCCTCTCGATGTCCTTCTCGGCACCGCACCTGTTCGGCACCCGGCTCCCGGAATTCGAGTCCCGCCTGCGCGCCCTGCTCCGGGAGACCTCCCCGGACGGCCGCTTCGCGGTCCGGCAGCCCCACACCGAGGTGGTGATCTGGCGGCCCGACGGCACCTGACGCGGTGGCCCGTTGGAGGCACCAACAGGAGTGACGGGGTGTCAGCAGGTGGAGCGGAAGCGGCCGCCGACCCGCCGGGAACATGCCGGTTCGCCGTGGAGCGCGACGGTGGGGCGGGCGGCGCGGGCGGGGCGGGTTCTAGGATCGCGGGTATGGCTCTGCGACCCGCTCACCTGAACATCAAGGCGCGCGACCATGCGGCGGTCGGCCGGTTCTGGGCGGGGGCCCTGGGGTGGCGGGCATACCCCGCCGGGGCGACCACCTATGTGGGGCCGGAGGGCGGGCCGGTCTGGCCGGACCCGGAGATGTTGGGCATCGACGTGGTGCCCGTGCCGGGGATGAAGACGGCCGTCAAGAACCGGACCCACCTCGACCTGGCCACCACCTCGGCCGGGCACCGGGCCGAACTGGTCGACCGGCTGCGGGAGTCGGGCGCCACCCCGGTCGACGTCGGGCAGGGCGAGGTGCCGTGGACGGTGCTCGCCGACCCGGAGGGCAACGAGTTCTGTGTGCTGGAACCCCGGGACGTCTACCGCGACACCGGGCCGGTCGCCGCCGTCGTGGTCGACTGCGAGGACCCCCGGGTGATGGCCCGGTTCTGGGGTGCGGCCACCGGCTGGACGGTGCACCGGGTGACCGGTGACTTCGCCGCGCTGCGCTCCGCCGCCGGTACCGGCCCCTACCTGGAGTTCCTGCGCGTCCCGCGCCCGGCCGGGGCGCCGACCGCGCCTGACCGCGTCCACCTCGACCTGCTCCCGGCGGGGGCAGGGGCGGGGGCGGGGGACGTGCGGGCGGCCGAGGCGGCACGGCTGCGGGCGCTCGGGGCCGTCGACCTCGACCTCGGGCAGGGCGACGTCCCGTGGACGGTGCTCGCCGACCCCGAGGGGCACGAGTTCTGCGTGCTCGCCCCGCACCCGCACTGACGGGCCGTCGGTTCAGGCCCCGCGGTGGACGGCGAGGGCGGCGGCGGTGAGGGCGGCCGCCGCGACCAGGGCCCAGGCGGCCTGGCCGTGCAGGACCAGGACCGCGCCCGGGACGACGCCCGCCAGCATGGTGAGGGCCGACAGGAGGCGGCGGCGCAGGCGCGGCGAACGGGGGCCGGGCGCGGCGGCGTCGGCGGCCAGGCCGGTGAGCGTCATGGTCAGCACGGTGGTGGTCAGGTCCGGGACGCCCAGGCTGCGGACGGTCGCGTTGCGGATGCCCATCGCCAGGGCCAGCAGCCCGATCACGGTGTACTGGACGTCGCCCGCGGTGCCCGCCGCGAACACCGTGCCCGCCGCCGCCAGGTGCAGGACGACCTCCACCACCAGGGCCGTCCGCAGCCGCCCCGGGCAGAGCCGTCCGGCCAGCGCCGCGCCCAGCAGGAACGCGGCCAGCGAGACGACCGACCCGAGCACCGAGAAGCCGGGCGCGCCCGCCAGCGCGAACCCGACCACGACCACGTTGCCCGTCATGTTGGCGGCGAACACGTGCCCGAGCCCGAGGTAGCTGACGGCGTCGACGACCCCGCTCACCACCGTCAGCCCGAACAGCGCCAGCACCAGCGGGTCGCTGTCCGGGAGGTCGCTCGCGGCCGCGGACGGCGGTGGGGGAGAGGCGGAGGCGGAGGGGGAGGGCGGGGACAACAGGGGTTCCTTCCGTGACCGGTCCGCCGGGCTGGCGGTCCCTCAGTAGTCTGGCCCACCCCCTCCCCGCCGCCGGGACGCACCCCGCCGCCGGGACGCACCCCGCTGGCGGGTCGGCCCCGGCGGCGGGGCGGATGCGGGTCAGCAGCGGTCGGGGAAGCGGCGCGCGAAATCGGTCTGCGGGGCGAGCGCCGGGCCGGCCGCCGGGGAAGGGCAGACCGGGCGTCCGGCCGCGGGTGGCAGGCCGATGGCGTGCCGGGCCTGGGCCAGGGCGGAGATCCAGTCGCCGGTGAAGCGGATCGCCCGGTCGTCGATGTACACCGCCGCGCCCAGCTTCTTGTTCGTCACCAGCAGCGAATCGCCCTGCCAGTACGCGCGCTCCGGGTCCTCGTCGACCAGCGTCTCCAGGCCCGAGTGCTCGCGCAGCCACCCGGCCACCGCCGGGTGGTAGCAGCGCGGACGGGCCGTCATGATGAACACCGACCGGACCTTGTTGAGCGCGTGCAGCGACTCCATCGCCCCCGGGATCGGCTTGCCGTAGATCCGGCCGTCCTGCCAGCCGTCGTCGTGCGCGACCAGGGTCTGGTCGAAGTCGATGCCGACGGCGTGCGAGGCGGGCGAGGCGGGGTCGAGCGGAACGACCGTCATGGACGTGTCCCCTTCCGGGACGGGCGCACCCCGGCGGGGTGGCGCGAACGGGACCGGCTGCTCACCGGTTCGAAGGAGATGAGTCCCACCGGCCCGTCCGCTTACCGCGTTCTCGCACCCAAAGTGATCGATCCACTCCGAAGGGTGACGCCCCGTTGCTCCGCCGGGTCGCCGACCTGCCCCCCGGGCCACCGGTCTGACGCCGGGTCACCGACCTGACGGCAGGCCGCCGGCCTGGCGCCGGGGCGGTTCAGTCGTCGAGCCGGGCCAGGAAGTCCAGCAGGGCCGCGTTCACCTCGGCCGGGCGCTCCTGCTGCGTCCAGTGGCCGGTGTCGGGGAGGCGGACGTGGTCGTGCAGCCGGGGCAGCCGGCCCAGCAGGTGGGACAGCGCCCCGGGCGGGAGCATCGCGTGCACCAGGTCCTGCTCGCCCGCCACGTACAGCGCCGGGACCTCGACCGTCCGGCCGGTGAAAGGCGCCAGCAGTTCGGCGTTCCGGTTCAGGTTGCGGTACCAGTTGAGGCCGCCCGTGAACGCGCGCTCCCCGTGCCGGGCGTAGTCGGCGGCGAACGCGTCGAGGTCCTCCTCGGTCAGCCAGTCCGGCAGCCGCTCGGGCTCGGGGAGGGTGTCGATCAGCCGCCCGCCCGCGGGGACCACCCACGGCCGCGGCACGCCGTCGGGCTGCCTGCCGGACAGGATGCGCCGCAGGCTGGACCGCACGTCGGCCGCCAACTCGGCGTCCGCCCGGCCCGGTTCCTGGAAGTAGACCTGGTAGAAGCCCTCCCCGAACGACTCCCGCAGGGCCTGCAGCGGCGGCGGCCCGCCCACCGGCAGCGGCGGCACGCTCAGCCCCGCCACCCCGCGCACCAGGTCCGGCCGCAGCGCCGCCGTCGTCCAGGCGACGGGTGCGCCCCAGTCGTGCCCGACCACCACCGCCCGCTCCGCGCCCAGCGCCCCGATCAGCGCCGTCACGTCACCCACCAGGTGCAGCAGGGTGTACGCGTCGACCGCCGCCGGCTGCGCACTGCGGGCGTAGCCGCGCTGGTCCGGCGCGACCACCCGGTACCCGGCCTCGGCCAGCGGACCGAACTGGTGCCGCCACGAGTACCAGCTCTCCGGGAAGCCGTGCAGCAGCAGGACCAGCGGCCCCTCGCCCTGCTCGGCCAGGTGCAGCCGCACCCCGTTCACCTCGACCTCGCTGTGCTTGACGCTCTTCACGCTGTCGCTCAACTCCGGCTCCCCGTAAGGTCGGCGGGCCCCAGGCCCCTTCACGGTCACCGGAACGCCCGCACCGGGGGCGGGAGTTCCGGGTTCCGGTTCCGGCGCTTCCCGCGGCGGTCGCGGTCGCGGTCGCGGGCGGTGGGCGGTGGGGCGGCGGGGCGGTCAGTCCTCCGTGGTGACGAGGAGCAGGGTGCCGCCGCTCCCCGCCGCCACCGCGTGCGGCACCCCCGCCGGGACCACGTACAGCTCCCCCCGACGCACCGTCACCGGCTCGCCGGCCACCACCAGTTCCAGCCTGCCGTCCAGCACCAGCAGCGCCTCGGCCTCGGCGTGCGCCTCCTCCACCACCGGCAGCTCGTCCATCCGCAGCACCTTCAGCCGGGCGTCACCGAACCGCCCCAGCAGTCGGGAACGCCAGGTCTGCGGCAACTCGGCCGCCGTCTCGAACACGTTGATCGGGCTCATGGCCGAGGACGCTACCCACCGCGCGCCGCCCGTTGGTCGACCGTTCGGCAAAATCTCCCGGCGAAGGCGTCAGGCGTCAGGCGTCAGGCGTCGGGCGGGAGCGGGGGCGGGAGCGCCGAACCAGCGCTCCAGGGCGGTGGCCGCCTCCGCCGCGTCCTCGCCCAGCCAGGCGACGTGGCCGTCCGGGCGGAGCAGCACCGCCGGGGCGTCCAACTCCGGGACGTCGGCGTGCAGGACGTCGACCCGGTCCGTCCACCCCTCGGCGGAGAGCTTGCCCGTCCGGTCCAGCAGCAGGCCGCGCCCCGCGTGCAGGCGCTCGTACAGCCGGGAGCCGTCCGGCGCGCCGGGGACCGGCCCGAGCGGCAGGTCGCGCAGGCGGCGCCCGAGCAACTCCGGGCCGGGGCCGAAGTCGTAGCGCACGTCCACCGCCGTGATCATGCCGGTGATGTGGCGGTTGACGTCCGGGAACTCCATCAGCCGGGCGAACAGCTCGCGCAGCGCCACCGCGCCCGGCGACGTCCCGAGCAGGGTGAACTGTGCCCGGGTGTTGGCCAGCACCGCCGCCCCCACCGGGTGGCGCTCCGCCTGGTAGCTGTCCAGCAGCCCCGCCGGGGCCCACCCCGCCACCTCGGCCGCCAGCTTCCACCCCAGGTTGAACGCGTCCTGCACCCCGAGGTTCAGGCCCTGGCCGCCCGTCGGCGGATGGATGTGCGCCGCATCGCCCGCCAGCAGCACCCGGCCGACCCGGTAGCGCTCCGCCTGGCGCGTCGCATCACCGAACCGCGACAGCCAGCGCGGCGAGTGCACCCCGAAATCGGTGCCCGCCACCGCCCGCAGCCGGGCCCGGAACTCCTCCAGCGTCGGCGCCGCCCGGTCCTCCGACACCCCCTCCGCCGGAACGATCACCCGGTACACGCCGTCGCCCTCCGGATGCAGCCCGAACCGCAGCTCCGTCCGCCGGACCTCCGCCACCACCTCGGCGATCCGCTCCGGAGCCTCCGTCGCCGCCAACTGCCCCAGCAACGTCTCCGCCGTCGCCGGCTCGCCCGGGAAGGCCACGCCCGCCAGCTTGCGCACCGTGCTGCGCCCGCCGTCGCACCCCACCACCCAGCGCGCCCGCAGCCGCGAGCCGTCCGCCAGTTCGACCTCCGCGCCCTCCTCGTCCTGGGCCAGGCCCACCACCTCGCAGCCGCGCAGGACCTCCGCGCCCAACTCCCCGGCCCGCTCCAGCAGCAACTGCTCCGTCACCGGCTGCGGCGTGGCCAGCCCGTACGGGTGCGCGGTGTCCATCCCCGCCGGCCACTCCTTCGCGACACCCGCGAACAGCCCGCCGACCCGGAACTCCCGACTCACCGCCCGGAACCGCTCCAGCAGCCCGCGCTGATCCATCACCTCCACGCTGCGCGCGTGCAGGCCCTGCCCCCGGGACTCCCCAGTGGGTGCCGTCAGCCGTTCGAGAACCACCACCTCCACCCCGTGCAGCCGCAGCTCGCACGCCAGCATCAACCCCGTCGGCCCGCCGCCGACCACGATCACGTCGATCATCAACTCTCCCGTACCGCCCGGCAAGTGATTTTCCGTCGGTTTTCCGTATCTGTCAGGCCAATCGGACTTCTCGTCCATCCCCGTACCGAGCGGACATTCTGCTGCACCCCCGGGTCCTTGCGGCAAGCCCCCCGCCGCGCGCTACCTTGGAAGTGGCGGGACGGCGGGACGGCAGCGGGACGGGCGCCGGGGGCGCGGTGGGCGCCGGGCGGGTCGGCGAGTCGGTCCGGGCATGCCCCGTGCGCGGTGCGCGCGCGGCCGGGAACTGGACAAAAGCTGGCCGATAACGCTGCGTACACCTGTCGGCAACACACCCGACGTGACGGCCCGGATACGATGACACGACGTCAGTTCCGCTGCGGCCGGGGGAGGTTGGGCATGCGCCGCGTCACGCTGCTGCTCGGCCTGCTGCTGTCCTTGCTGCTCGTCGGCCCCACCCCCGGCCAGGCCGTCGGAGTGCCGGGGCCGGGCTCGCGGGGCGCGACGGCCGCTTCCGCGACCGTCCACGGCCTCGCGCCGACGGGCTCCCCGACCCTTCCCGCCCCGGCCCCGGTCACTCCGGGTGGCCACGGCGAAGGCCCGGAACACCCGGAAGGCCCCGGCGGTACTCCCGTCGGCGGTCGCGGTTCCGGGCGCCCGGGCGGCGGCGGTGGGGCCGGGGGCGGCGTCGCGGAGGAGGAGCACGTCGCCGCGGTGCGCGGGCGGCGGGTCTGCCCCGCCGCCACCGCCACCCCGCAGCCCCGCGGGAACGACCGGTGCCCCATCCGTCCGGCGGTGCGCCGGTTCGGGCCGGCCGTCCGCCCGGCGGCTCCGGCCGGTTCGCCCGGCGGCTCCTGTCCGGCGGCCGGACCGCGCGGCCCCGCCGACCTCCAGGTGTTCCGCTGCTGAGCCACGTCCCCGCCCGCCCGTCGCCCGCCCGTCCGCTCGCCGGGGCCTGAACGCCCACCGCCTCCGAGCGCCGACCTCCGACCCCTGTCGGAACCCGATCCCCGGAGCGCCCGCGCTCCGCCGGACGCCGGACCGCCCGAACCCGACGCACCGTCCACAGGACGCGAGCGGCGCCGGACGGCGGTACCGGGCGCCGCACCGGGCTGCTGCCTGCCCGGAACCCACGGAAGTCCCCGTCACGACGAGTCCGAGGACCCGCCATGCCCTGGAACACCACCGCGCTGCGCAGCGCGCTGCGCACCGACCTGCCCGCCTCGATCACCGTCTTCCTGGTCGCCGTGCCGCTCTGCGTCGGCGTCTCCGTCGCCTCCGGCGCACCCGCCGAACTCGGCCTGGTCACCGGCATCGTCGGCGGCCTGGTCGCCGGCGCCCTGCCCGGCAGCAGCCTGCAGGTCAGCGGCCCCGCCGCCGGCCTGACCGTGCTGGTCCACTCCGCCGTCACCACCTACGGCCTGCCCGCGCTGGGCGTCATCGTGCTGGTGGCCGGCCTGCTGCAGATCCTCCTCGGCGTGCTGCGGCTCGGCCGCTGGTTCCGCGCCGTCTCCTCCGCCGTCGTGGAGGGGATGCTCGCCGGCATCGGGATCGTCCTGATCGCCTCCCAGGCGTACGTGCTGCTGGCCCGGAAAGCCAACGGGAAAGCGCTTGCCGACCTGGCCGGGCTGCCCGCCGCCGCCGTCCGCGCGCTCGGAACCGGCCCCGGCGCGGCCTCGTTCGCGGTCGGCGCGGGCGTGATCGCCGTCCTGGCGCTGTGGAAGCGCGCGCCGCGCCGCCTCGCCCTGCTGCCCGGCCCGCTGGTCGCCGTGGTGCTCGCCGCGGCCGCCGTCCGGCTGCTGCACCTGCCCGTGCCGACGGTCGGCGTCGGCGGCCTGCTCGGGGCCCTGCAGCCGCCCGGCGCCGAGCAGTTCGGGCTGCTCGGCCGGGTCGAGATCTGGGGCGCGATCCTGGCGTTCGCGCTGATCGCCTCCGCCGAGAGCCTGTTCAGCGCCTCCGCCGTCGACCACATGCACGCCGGGCCGCGCACCTCCTACAACCGCGAACTCGTCGCGCAGGGCGTCGGCAACACCGTCGCGGGCGCGCTCGGCGCGCTCCCGATGACCGCCGTGATCGTCCGCAGCGCCGCCAACGTCCAGGCCGGGGCCCGCACCAAGGCGTCCCGCGTCCTGCACGGGCTGTGGCTGCTGCTGTTCACCCTCGCGCTGCCCGGCCTGCTCGAACTGGTCCCGCTGGCCGCGCTGGCCGGTCTGCTGGTGCACGCCGGGGCCAAGCTCGTCGCGCCCCGCGAACGCCTGCGGCTGTGGCGCGCGGACCGGTCCGAGGCGCTGGTGCTGCTCGCCACCACCGTCGGCATCGTCACCACCAACCTGCTGGAGGGCGTGGTCATCGGCCTGGTCGCCGCGCTCGCCAAGACAGCCTGGGACGTCACGCACATCCGCCTGCACGTCGAGCAGACCCCCGAGGCCACCGTGGTCCGGGTGCACGGCAACGCGACCTTCCTCAAACTCCCCACCCTGGTCGACCGGTTGGAGGAGGTCTCGCCCACCGGCCCCGTGGAGCTCGACCTCTCCGCGCTCACCCACCTCGACGCCGCCTGCCGACAGGCCCTGACCGCCTGGGCCGAGCAGCACCGCCGCCGCGGCCTGGCGGTGACCGTCACCCCCGTCGCGGCCCGGCCCGAACTGGCCCGCACCCCCTGACGGTCCGTCGGCAGCGGTGCCGGCGCCGGTACCGGTACCCGTACTGACGCCGGTGCCGCGGACGCCGCCGCCCGGCCGAGCCCTGTACGTGCGACAGGTCGGCCGGGCGGCGGCGTCCGCGGTGGCGCTCGCGGTGGCGTCCGGCGGGGCGGGGCGGGTGTCAGCGGACGACGTCGAAGACGTTCTTCTGGATGCCGTTCGCGTAGACGGCCGACTCCACCAGCTTCAGGTGCTGGGTGTCCTTGTCGGTGCCGCTGAACAGGCGCTTGCCCGCGCCCAGCAGCAGCGGGAACACCAGCAGGTGGTAGCGGTCGATCAGGCCCGCGTCGGACAGCGCGTGGTTCAGCTCCACGCTGCCGTGCACGAGGATCGGTCCGCCCTCGGTCTGCTTCAGCGCCGCCACCTCGTCCAGCGAGCGCAGGATCGTGGTCGGCCCCCAGTCGGAGACCAGGCCGTCCTCGCCGAGCGTGGTCGACACCACGTACTTGGGCAGCTCCTTGTAGCGGGCGAACTCCGCCATGCCCGGCCACACCTGGCTGAACGCCGCGTAGCTGACCCGGCCCAGCAGCATCGCCCCGGCCTCCTCCTGCTCCTGCCCCTTGAGTTCGAAAGCCTCCGGGACGAACTCGATGTCCTTGAACGTCCAGCCCGCGTTCCGGTAGCCCGGCTCGCCACCCGGCGCCTCCATCACGCCGTCGAGGGAGACGAAGGCGGTGCTGATCAACGTGCGCATCTCTGGTACCTCGTTCTGTGCGGTGGCGGCGTCGAGCTGGTGAAGTGAAAGGGCGGGGAAGGGAGTTCAGGCGGCGAGCAGGTCGGACAGCCAGCGCTGCCAGGCCGTTTCGGTGGCGCCGGCCCGGTCGTCGGTCGGGTCGTCGGTCGGGGCAGCGGACAGGTCGTCGAACAGGTGGTGGAACAGCAGCACCACGCCCGGCGGGTGCAGGAAGGTGAACAGCCCGTCGGCGGTGCGGACTTCGTAGCGCTCGCCGTCGGACCACACCAACTCGCCGTCCAACGGCGGGAGTCCGGCAAGGTCGGCGCGCACCCGGGCCCCGGCGGGCGGGTCGGCGGGCAGGCCGAGCGCGGCCGTCAGCGCCGCCCGGACCTCGCCCGCGGGACGCCCGGGCACCGGCTGCACGGCGAACACCGGAACGCCCCGGCGGCCCGCGAAGTGCGTCACGTACTCGCGCAGCGTGTGCAGGTGGAACGGCCAGCCGCTGCGCAGCGCGTCGTACTCGTCCTGCCAGTCGTCGCCGAGCATGCCGCTGTGCACCGCCCGCAGCACCGTGCTCCCGCCGTCGCGGCCCTCGATCAGGTACTCGAAGGCCATGAAGCGGCCGTCGGGGGCCGGGTCCGTCCGGAAGGCGAAGCGCTTGCCGGGCTCGTACGCCGTGACCGTCGAGGTCTCCAGGTGGCCGCCGGTCTCCATCGAGGCCGTCCCGCCGACCCGGGGCTCCACCGCGTTGCGGCCCATGAACCACGAGTCGATGCCGGGGCCGGTGGCGATCGCCTCCCACACCTGCTCCGGGTCGGCGGGCAGCGCCAACTCGAATTCCAGCTCGAAGGGGTGAGGCACGGTCAGTTCTCCTGGGTCGGCGCGGATGAGGGGGAGGGGGAGGGGGGCTGGGACGCGTCGGGCGGGCCGGGGGGACCGGCGGGGGCGGTCGGTACCTGGTGCAGGCCGACCACCAGGCGGTGGGTCCGGCCCTGCGGCGCGGACTCGTCGTGGTAGCGGGCCACCAGGGCGGTGACCGCCTGCGCCAACTCCTCGGCGAACGCGGCCCGGTCGGCCGCCGAGGCGAACCGCACCTGGGCGTCGATCCCGAACGAGGCCACCCGTTGGCCCGCCCGGGCCGCGCCCGTCAGCATCGTGCCGACCTCCTGGACCAGGCGGGAGCCGAGGGCCAGCAGCCAGCGGGCCGAGAGCTGGTCCGGCGAGCGCGCCGGATCGGGGCTGACCGCGGACAGTGCGGTCGGCGAGATCACGTACGACTGCGCCGTGGCCCGGTAGACCCGCTCCGTCACGTTGCCCTTGCGGCGCTCCTCGACCAGTTCCACCAGGCCGTGCCGCTCCAACTCCTTCAGGTGGTAGTTGACCTTCTGCCTCGGCAGGCCCAGGCGGGAGGCCAGCATGGCGGCCGAGCCGGGCTCGGCCAGGGCGGCGAGGAGGCCGGCTCGCATCGGGTCCAGCGAGGCCTCGGCCGCTGCGGCGTCTTCGATCACTGCTACGTCCAGCACGCCTCCAGAGTCACACCGACAAATTTTTTTGTCAAGGAAGGAAATGCTGTCGGCCCGGCCGGTTCGGGATGATGGTGAACCAGGATGGATGGACAGAAAGACTCACGGATTTTTCAGTTTATTCATTGGCCTCGAAGTGCTCGGCGGGACGGCATGGCCGGTGGCCTGCGCTTCCTTCTGGAAGGCGTGAGCCGACCCGGGCTGAGAGCTTCCGCCTCTCTTGACACGGTCACCACACGTTCATCACTCTTGGCTCGTCGTCACCGCTGGTGTGAATACTGAGCCGATCGGCATTCATCTCAGCTAATGGCGTCGCCGAGGAACAGCTACCGAAGGAGGTGTGTGCGATGAAGAAGATCGTCGTCCGCAAGGCCGGCCCGGTTCGCCTGACCAGCGCGGCCCGTGCGCTGTACCTGCCGTGGTCCTGCGTGGTGCAGAACTGATCCATCCCCCCCGGATCGGGGGGCCCGGTGCCGGTCGGCCGTGAGGTCCGGCCGGCACCGCTCCGCCCGGGGCCGCTCCACCCGGTAGTTCCGCCCGGGGACGGCTCCACCCGGCACCGCTCCGCCCGATCAGCCGCCGACCTCACGCAGGAGGAGCCGTGCACTCCGCCACGGACAGCAGCGCCGCCCCCGGCCCGGGCCTCGACCTGGACCGGCCGCTGACGCTCCGTCGGCTCGTCTACCTGCCGGAGGCCGACGAGGTCACCATCGGCAGCCCGGAGACCGACACCTACGCCGTCTTCCCCGCCGACGGCGCCGAACTGGTCCGGATGCTCGCCGAGGGCCTCACGCCCCGCGAGGCCGCCGCCCGGTACCAGGACGCGCACGGCGAGAGCGTCGACATCGCCGACCTGGTCGACGTCCTCGTGGACCTCGAACTGGTGCGCCCCACCGGGGAGTCCGAGGCCGCCGGGCAGTCCGCGCCGGTGCGCTGGCAGCGGCTCGGCCGACTGGTCTTCAGCCCGCCCGCCCTCGTCGGCTACGCCCTCCTGACCGCCCTCGCGGCGGCCGAGATGATCCGGGTGCCCGCCCTCGTCCCCCGGGTCGACAACCTGTTCTTCAGCTCGTCCTACACCCTCGTGGTGCTGATGCTGTTCGTCGGCCAGGTCCCGCTGCTCGCCCTGCACGAAGCCTTCCACGCCCTGGCCGGCCGCCGGCTCGGCCTGCGCTCCCGGCTCTCCGTCGGCCGCCGCCTGGTCTACCTGGTCCTGGAGACCTCCCTCGACGGACTGGTCGGCGTCCCGCGCCGCAAGCGCTACCTGCCGATCATGGCCGGCATGCTCGCCGACACCCTGGTGATCGCCGTCCTCACCCTGGTCGCCGACGCGACCCGGTCCGGCAGCGCGCTGGTCGCCGAACTCTGCCTCGCGATGGCCTACGCCACGGTGCTGCGCCTCGCCTGGCAGGGGTTCTTCTACCTGCGGACCGACCTCTACGTCCTGCTCAGCACCGTCCTGGGCTGCGTGGACCTGCACGCCGCCGCGACCGACGTCCTGCGCAACGCCCTCCGCCGGGCCACCGGCCGGAGCCCGCTGGACCTCTCCGCCCACCACCCGGTCGACCGGCGGACCGCCCGCTGGTACGCCTGGCTGATGCTGGCCGGCTACGCGTTCACCCTCACCATGTTCGCCGGGGTCGTCGTGCCGACGGCCTACCGGATGCTGCACGACATGTGGCTGCGCCTGACCGGCCAGGCCTCGCTGGCCGGCCGGCTCGACTCGCTCGCCCTGATGCTGCTCAGCCTCGCGCAGACCGCCGCCGTGCTCGTGCTCGCCGCCCGCGAGCGCCGGGCCGCCCGGACGGCCTGACCCCCGCCCGCCTCCAGCCCCCGCGCCTCCAGCCCCCGCCCCGCCTCCTCCCGCGCCACCGCACGAAAGGCAGCTGTGTCATGGCCGAGCACCGCCACCACTGGGTCCGCACCGCCGGGCCGGTCGCCCGCGCCGACGCCCGCGAGCGGCTCGACCTGCCGCCGCTGCTCGTCGCGGTGAACGCCGACCGCAGGCTGCGCGGCCCCTACACCGCGGTCGGCTCGATCCTGCGGGCGGTCGTCCCGGACGCGCTCGCCCGCTGCCCCGAGACCGTCGCCGGTCACGACATCGAAATCCTCTCCACCACACCGGAGTTGCGCGACCTGGTGCCCGCCACCCGGGAGACCCTGACCTCCCTGGCGGTGCCGAAGGAACGCACCCGCTTCTACTCCGCGCTGCGCACCCTGCGGATCGCCCACGGCCTGGTCGAGTTCCTGGAGGCGTACCTGCGCGTCCTCGACCCCGGCCCGCGCACGCTGATCGTCGACGACGCCCACCGGGCCGACCCCACCGACGCCGAGTTCCTCGCCGTCCTGCTGCGCCGCATCGACCCCGCCCTGCTCACCGTGGTCGTCACCACCGGCGGCGAGCCGCCGCAGCGCCCGGTCGGCCTCGGCGGCGAGGACCTCCCGACCGCCCTCGCCACCCGGTGCGCCGAGTACGTCGAGGCCGCCGGTGCCGCCACCGCCGAGGCGGGAGCCGCCGACGGGGCCGTGTCCGGCCGGGAGCACATCGACCGCGACGGCGTCGGCGACCGCCCGGAGCTGCTCGCCGCGTACCTGGCCCTGCCGTCCGACGAGCGGGCCCGGCTGCACGACCTGCGGCGGGCCGAGCTGGAGACGGCCGGCGAGTCCTCGCTGCGGCTGGGCGCGATCGCCTGGCACGCGGAGCACGGCAGCGACCCGTCCGGCGCCGGGGCCGACGTCCTGCGCCACGCCCTCGACCACTGCATGGACCTCGGCTACTACCACGCCGTCCTCGACCTCGGCGAGCGCGGCCGCCGCCTGGTCACCCACGAGAGCCACCCGGACCACTGGTGGGCCTTCACCACCAAGATGACCACCTCGTACGCCGCCCTGGGCCTCGCCGACGAGGCGCTGCCGCTGTACGACGAGGCGCGGGCGCTCAGCAGCTCGCCCGAGGTCCACATGCAGGCCGCCTACGCCACGGCGATGCTGCACACCCGGCACTTCGAGGCCGACCGGCGCGACCACCAGTTGGCCCGCAGCTGGGTCAACCAGGCCATCGCCTTCGCCAAGTGGCACCCCGAGCCGAAGGAGCGGGAGGCCCGGGTGGTGTTCAACCGCAACGGCCTCGCCCTGATCGAGGTGCACCAGGGCCGCCTGGACGAGGCGCTGTCCCTGCTGGACGCCTGCATCGCCCGGCTGGACGAGACCCTGGAGGACCACGAGCACACCCTGCACCGGTCCGTGCTGCGCTACAACCGCGCCCAGGTGTACGCGGGCCTCGGTCGGCAGGCCGAGGCGGTGGCCGACTACACGGCCGTGATCGAGTGCGACCCCAACTACGCCGAGTACTACTTCGACCGGGGCATGCTCTGGCGCGAACTGGGCGACCCCGAACGGGCGTTGGCCGACTACGACCGGGCGATCCGGCTCTCGCCGCCGTTCCCCGAGGCGTACTTCAACCGGGCCGACGTGCTGGCCGAGATGGGCGACGCCGAGGCCGCCGCCGCCGACTTCGGCTACGTCCTCCAACTCGACCCGGGGTTCGCCGACGCCCGGCTCAACCGGGCCGCCCTGCTGATCGAGTCGGGCCGGTACCCCGCCGCCCGGGCCGAGATCCTGGCCGGCCTCGACGCCGCCCCCGACAGTGCGCAACTCCTCTCCCTCAAGGGCCAGTTGCTGGCCGCCGAGGGCGAGGCCGCCGCAGCCGCCGCAGCCTGGGACGCCGCCCTCGCCGTCGACCCCGGCTACGCCCAGGCCTGGGCCCTGCGCGGTGAACTCCGGTACCAGGAGGGCGACCTGGACGGTGCGGGCACCGACCTGGCCCGCGCCGTCGAACTCTCCGACGACCCCGGCATGCGGTTCAACCTGGCCGTGGTCCACCACGACGCCGGACGCTACGGGGAGGCGCTGCCGCTCCTCGACGAGGTGCTCGACGCCGTCGAGGACATGGACGCCCGCCTGCAGCGGGCCCGTTGCCTGATCGGCCTGGACCGGGCCGACACCGCCCGGCAGGACCTGCTCGCCTGCCTGGCGGCCGACCCGGACGCCGCCGAACAGGTCTACGCGCTGATGCCGGAGTTGGCCGGGGCCTGACCCGGCCCGGGGGCCACCTGACCCGGTCCGGGGCCCGGCGGCCCCAGCTCCGCGCGGACCCGGCGGCGGACGTGCGCCACCGCCGGTGAACCCGCGTACGCCGCAGCCACTTTGACCAGCCACGCGGTCTCCTCGGGCACTCCGGCCGCCACCGGGTGCGGCCCGCACCGGGCGCCCGGGCCGGCGGCGAAACGCTGCCCGGCCGTCGCCGCCTCCAACGCGGCGGCGATGGCCGCGGCCTCGACCGTGGCCGCCAGCCGCTCCGTCCCGACCGCGCGGACGGGGCCGACGGAACCGGGGGAGCGGAGCAGCCCGGGCGCGCAGAGCGGCCCCAGCGAGCGGACGGCGTCGGGGCCGCCGACGGCCTCGCCGACCCAGAGTGCCACCGCCGGATGCAGGTGCGGCCGGAGCGCCAACTGGCCGTCCCGGATCTCGATGATCCGCCGGTACAGCGCGAACCGGGCGTCCTCGCCGCGCCGACCCGGCCCGTCCGCGAACTGCCCGTCCGGGGCAACGAGTTCGATCTCCGGCAGGGCGGTCCGGAGCGCCGACCAGAGCGGGCCGAGCCGACGGTGGTCGCGCCGGGCCCGCAGCCGTCCGCCCCAGTCGGCCCAGGCCGCCGCCGTCGCACCCGCCAGCCCCAGCGTGACGCAGAACGCCGCCGCCACCGCGGAGACCGCGCTCTCCGCGCCGTTCTCCCGGCCCGTGCCGAGCACGTCCGCCAGGTCGCGCAGGTTGTCCGCCGTCCACAGCAGGCCCGCCAGCGCGCCGAGCGTCATCAGCCGCAGGCCCAGCCGCAGCACCCCCGGCGGCAGGCAGCGCGCACAGCGTCCGATCAGCACGCCGAACACCGTCAGGCACCACGCGGCGTGCAGGGCGAACAGCACGATGTACACCCCCAGCACCGGCCGCCCCGCCTCCGCGACGCCCAGCGCCGACCCCGACCGGACCGGCGCGGCGGCGGTGAAGACGGCGACCCCCAGCGCGACGGCGGCGGTCGTCAGGACGGCCTGCCGCCGCAGGGCGCGCCGCGCCGCCCCGGCGGGCCGGGTGGAGAGCGCCATCATGGCCAGCGCCCCGGCCGCCGCGGTCTTCAACTGGTCGGCCAACAGGGTCAGATGGGCCGGATCGGGAAACCCCCCGGACAGCGCCGCGGCCGTGCCGGGAGCGCTGGCGAGCATCCCCGCCCCGATCAGCGCCCCGCAGGCGTAGCCGTAGCGCAGCGCCCGGTCCGAGCGGCGCCCGTGGTCCAGCAGGACCTTCCAGAGCGTGCCCAGCAGCGCGACCGAGGCGGCGGACCAGCAGAGCGCCGAGACCACCCCGTCACCCACGGCGGGCCGCGCCGAGCCGTAACGGCCGACCGAACAGGTGGCGCAACCGGCCCACCTGGTCGGCCAGTTGCCCCACCGCCGTCGAGCGCGGGCGGTGCACCGCGCGCTGCAGGGCGAGCGAGGCGACGAGTTCCGCCTCCTGCTCCTGCCGCTCCGTGTACCCGGACCGGCCGAGCACCCGGCGCACCAGTTCCTCCGACAGCCCCGGGGTCAGCACCTGGGCCACGGTTCCGCTCAGCCCGGCACCCTCCGAGCACCCGGCGCCACCGGTGCTCCCGGGGCTTCCGGCGTTCCCGGTGTGGCCGCAGAGCAGGTGCCCGATCTCGTGCAGCACGATGTGCTGCTGGTGCAGCGCCGTGGTGTCGGCCGGGTAGCCGATGTAGTCGGCCCGGTCGGTGCTGATCAGCACCCCGCACGGCGAGTGGTCCGGCCCGGAGAGCGGCACCAGTTCGATCGGCCGGCCGCGCCGCAGGGCGAGCGCCCGGGTCAACTCCGTTATGCCGAACGGCTCGGGGAGCGGTATCGACTCCGCGACCCCGCGACATCGCTGCCACAGCAGCGCCTGCTCGACCCCACCCGGATACCCCACGATTCGCCCCCTGGCTGTCGACCGGGAGGTGATACTACGGACGCGGCCACCCGCTGGGAATCCACCCGGCGGGCGACGCCGCGTCACCTGCTGCCGGCCTCGCGGCGGGCGATCGCCTCGATCATGTCGCTGATCGTGCCCAGACCTTCGGGCGACAGCGTCACCGCGCGCAGCGCCACCTCGCGCACCCCCGCGTTGCGCAGCGCCCCGAGCAGCGCCAGCTCCTCGGTGATCCGGGCGCTCTGCCGGTCGTCGAAGAAGTACACCGGCGGGACCTGGAAGAACTGCGCCAGCGCCTCCAGGTGACGCTTCGTCGGGTTGTCCCGGCGGCCGGTCCGCAACTGCCAGACGTACGTCGCCGAGAAGCTCTCGCCGGTCGCCTCCCGGCAGGCCCGGGCCACCTCCTCGTGGCTGTACTGCTCCCGGTCGGGGCGGCGGACCACGTCGAAGAGCCGGTCCAGCTTCGCCGCGAGCGTGGACGCCCCGGCTTCGGGTTCGGACTCGGGCACGGCGCACCTCACCTCTCACCCCGTGCCCACGCTCGGTGCGTGCACAGGTGGACCACTCGCGACGGGCCCTCATCCTAGTTGTTCGCCCGCCCCGCGAGCAGAGGGGACGGCGGTTGCCGGGCGGCGCCGGGCGACGCAGGGCGGGCCCGGTGGACCTGGTGGGCGGGACGGCGTTCGGGACGGCGTGCGAGGTGCTGGGCGAAACCGGTTGCGGGGTCGGCCCGGTGGCTGGGACGGTGCGGGTTCCCGGACAGGCGGCGAGGCTGGAATGACGATTTACTTCTACGGCGAGGACGAGGCCCCCTACGGCTGCTTCTCCAACTTCTCCGCCCACGGGTTCGAGTTGGACGGGCAGTTGTGGCCAACCTCCGAGCACTACTTCCAGGCTCAGAAGTTCCTCGGCACCCGCCACGCCGAGCAGGTCCGCAGGGCCCGGACGCCGTTGCGCGCCGCCGAGTTGGGCCGCGACCCGGCCCGGCCGTTGCGGCGGGACTGGGAGCGGGTCAAGGACGACGCGATGCGCCGCGCGGTGGCCGCCAAGTTCCGCGCGCACGCGGACATCCGCGCGATCCTGCTGTCCACCGGCGACCGGGAGATCGTCGAGGACACCGGCACCGACCACTACTGGGGCCGCGGCCGGACCGGCACCGGGAAGAACATGCTCGGCCGCATCCTGATGCGCACCCGAACCCGGCTCCGCGACGAGGCCGACGAGGCCGACGAGACCCGCGGCCGCGCCGACCGCTGAGCCGGGCGTGGTGGACCGGACGGCCACCCCTCCCGATCCGGGGGCGCAACGGAAGGCGCAGGGGCGCCAACCCGTCACCGTTCGTGGAAGTTGACGTATCGTCAAAAAGCGGGCGTGCCCGGCCCGGACCGGAGTGGCGCCGGGGCCGATTGGGGGAGCGGCCCCCGGGTATGCGCGGTGGACGACGAACAGGGCCGAGGTGGAGTCGTGGCCGCCATGGAGAGTGTGCACGCATACCGGATCGCCGTCCCCGGGCGGCCGGGGGCGCACGCCCCGCAGTCGACGGTGGTGGTGTACCGCTCCGAGGAGACCACCCCGGAGGGCCTGGCCGTCTACCTGGGGGAGGGCGGGCTGCGGGTGGCGGTGCACGGGGCGGTCGCCCGCTTCCTGGAGCCGTACCCGGAGGGCCTGGGCCACCCGTACGGCTACGCCTGTCCCCTGGCCACCGACTGACGGCCACCGACTGACAGCCACCTGTTGACGGCCGACGGCCGGTACGGGGTGCCGGGATGAAGCCGTCGCGGGCGGCGCGGAGTGGCGGGCGCGGCGTACGGCGGGGGCGGGGCGGGTATCCCCTCCGGGGGAGTGCGGAGTCCGGGGAGCGGGGGCGGGATGGGCGCGGGGGGTTCCGGCCGGCGATTCGGCCCGCAGGACTTCTGGGCGGGACTGGCCGTGATGGTGCTGCTGTTCGGCGGGATCGTAGTGTGGGCCCTGCTCTCGCCGCCCAGCGAGTACCGCTGCGACAACTCCAACTACCCGACCGGCGGATGCACGCGCATCCAGCAGGAACCGGCCCCGACGGGCTCGGCCTTCCGGTGCCCGACCGACTGGTGGGAGTACCGTCGCCTCGACCGGGCGGCCGCTGCGGGCTGTGCGATGACCCGGCCGTCTCCGCTGCCGTGCCCGACCACGCCCGACACCTACTGGGTGGCGCAGGGCGAGGAGGCGCTTCCGCCGGGCTGCTCCTACCCGCGGCCGCCGGTGGTGTCGCCGTCCGCGCCCCCGTGGTCGCCCGGTCCGTCGTGACGGCCGACCGGACCTGCAAGGCCGAGGGCCGGATGGGAAAGCGCTTTCCGGCACGCTCTGCGGTCTGACGGCTGTTCAGGTACGGAGGGTCAGGCGGTGTCCGCCCGGCGGCCCGCGAAGGCGTGCACCAGGGCGCGGTCGAAGGCGGGCAGGTCGTCCGGCTTGCGGCTGGAGACCAGGACGTTGGGACCGTTCGAGCAGACCACCACCTTGCGGTCGACCCACTCCGCGCCCGCGTTCGCCAGGTCGGTGCGCAGGCTCGGCCAGGAGGTGAGGGTGCGGTCGCGCACCACGTCCGCTTCGATCAGCGTCCACGGGCCGTGGCAGATCACCGCGACCGGCTTGCCCGCCTCGAAGAACCCCTTGACGAAGGCCACCGCGTCCGGGGCGGTGCGCAGGAAGTCCGGATTGGCGACGCCGCCGGGCAGGATCAGCGCGTCGAAGTCGTTCGCCGAGACGGTCGGGACCGTCGCGTCCACCATGAACGGGTCGGCCCGGTCGAGGTGGTGGAAGGCGCGGATCTGCCCCGGCTCGGTGGAGACCAGTCGCGGGGCTCCACCGTGGTCGAGGACGGTCTGCCAGGGCGAGGTCAGCTCCACCTGCTCGGTGCCCTCGGGGGCGGCCAGGAAGGCGACGGTGAGCCCGGCCAGGTCTTCGGCGCCCGCGCCCGCGCCGGCGCGGGTGTCGGTGTCGGCGCCGCTTCGCGTGGACGGTTCGCTCGGCTGGTTCATGGTGGCTCCCCGCAGGAGTGGCGGATTCCCTGTCGGGGCGCGTCTGACCGGTCATGAATATCGGTAAACCACCATGAAATATGTATATCGGTCAATCGGCCGGAATAGTCTGAAGCTGGGCAAGGGTCAAGGGCGGACGGAACGGAGATGAGGGCACGGTGGAGGACGGGCACGCGGACGAGCGGGCTGCGCTGGAGGCCACCGTCGACCGGATGCGCACCGAGCTGGAGGGCCTGCGCATCGCGATGCGGACCCGCGCCGTGATCGAACAGGCCAAGGGCGTCCTGGTGGAGCGCCTCGGCTGCACCCCCGAGGAGGCGTTCCGGGAACTCGGCCGCCGCTCCCAGCAGGAGAACCGCAAGCTCGCGCAGCTCGCCGCCGACCTGGTCGCTGCGGCCGCCCCGCGCCCGGCCGCCCGCCCCGTCGCGGAGGACGGCCCCGGGGCGGGAGTCGGCTCCGGCCACGACCCCGGCCTTCGGGAGAGCGGCGCTCCCGCGTCCGGCGCCCCGGAGGCGGAGCCGGACGGCACCGCGGCGGAGCGTGCGCCAGGTGTCGGGCCGGACGCCCGGCCGAGTACGGGGGAGGGGGCGGAGGACGACGAGGCCGCGCTCGCCACCAGGTTCCACCTGGCCGCCGCCGCGCTCGCCACCGCCGCCGGGCCCGACGAACTGGCCGAACGCCTGTACCGGGCGGCCCTCGCCCCGCTCGGCGCGCAGGCGCTGGCCCTGGCCGTGCGCGAACCCGACGGGGCGCTGCGGCTGGTCGGCGCGCACGGGGTGACGGCCCGTCGGTTCAGTCAGTGGCAGCGCATCCCGCCGCAGACCGGCCTGCCGATGACCGAGGCGGTCCGCACCGGGCGGCCGGTCTGGGTCGAGGACCGCACGAAGTTCGCCGCCCGCTACCCCGACCTCGGCGGCGACGACCTGGTGCCGGGGACGGCCGTCTGCGCCCTGCCGATGCGGACCGGCAGCCGGCTCCTCGGCGCGCTGAAGATCGGCTGGTTCCGACGCCACCGACCCGGCCCGGCCGTCGAGGCGCACCTGGCCGCGCTCGCCGACCTCGCGGCCGACGCGCTGCTGCGGCTGACGTCCGCCCCGCCCGACGATCCGACCGGCGCTCGGTCCGGGACCGCCCCCGCCCCCGCGCCGCTCGCGGAGGTGCTCGCGGAGGCGCTCGACCCGGCCGGCACGCCCTGGTTCCGGGCCGCGCTGGACGGGCTGCTGGACCCGGTGCTGGTGCTCCGCGCCATCCGGGGGCCCGGGGGCGCGGTCGCCGACCTGCTGGTCGAGCACGCCAACGCCGCCACCGTCGACCTGGCCGACCGGGACGCCGCCGACCTGCGCGGACGGCGGCTGTCCGAGCTGTACCCGGGCATGGTCTCCTCCGGCGTCTTCGACCTGCTGCGCGCCGCCGCGGCCGAGGCCGTCCCCTACCGGGGCGAGGCCGCGCAGCAGCACGTGGAGACCGTCGGCGGCAGCGCCCGGGCCAGCGCGATGACGGTCTGCGCGACCCCGTTCCAGGACGGCCTGCTGCTCACCTGGCGGGCCCACGACGACCAGGACCGGCAGCTCGCCCAGGTCTCGCAGGCCGCCCGGCTGGCCCGGATCGGCACCTGGGAGTGGCGGCCCGGCGAACGCGAACTGTCCTGCTCGGCCGACGTTCCGGCCCTGTTCGGCGCGCCCGGCGGCACCAGCTCCTCCGGCGGCACCGACTCCTTCGGCGGCACCGACTCCTCCGGCGGCATCGGTGCGCCGGGCAGTGCCGGTACCTCCGGCGGCGCCGGACGGATCGACCCGCGCGCCGCGCTCGCCGCCGTCGCCCCCGCCGACCGGGCCGCCGTCCGGGCCGCCGCGGACGAACTGCTGGCCGGCCGGACCCCGGCCACCGTCGACTTCGCGGTCCGGGCCGCCGACGGCTACCGCAGCCTGCGCGTCCTCGGCGAGGCGACCGTCGCCGCGGACGGCCGCCTGCTCGCGGTCGGCGGCGTCGTCCAGGACGTCACTCCGTGGCGGCGCGCCGAGCAGGCCCTCAGCGACACCCGGGGCCGCCTCGCCGACCAGCGCCGCCGCACCGGCGACGAGCAGCGGATCGTCCGCTCCCTCCAGGAAGCCCTGATGAACGCGCCCGGCGGACGCCCCGTCAGGGGAGTGGAAAGCGCTTTCCGCTACCTTCCCGCCGAACGGGAGAGCAAGGTCGGCGGCGACTGGTACGAGCTGCTCGACCTCCCCGACGGCACCCTCCTGCTGGCCGTCGGCGACGTCTCCGGGCACGGCTTGCCGGCCGCCGCCGCGATGTCCCAACTCCGGTACGCCCTGCGGGGGATCGCCTACGACGGTGCCCCGCCCGACCGGGTCCTCGACCGGCTGAACCGGCTGCTCTGCCACCAGCGGGTCGACCACCTCGCCAGCGTCGCCGTCGCCCGGCTGGAACCCCGCACCGGCCGACTCGTCTGGGCCCGGGCCGGCCACCTGCCGCCCGTCCTGCTGCACGCCGGAACCGTCCGCCCCCTCGAACCGCCCCCCGGCATCGTCCTGGGCGTCGCTCCCCGGGCCCGCTACACCACCGCCGAACAGCACCTCGCCCCCGGCGACCGGCTGCTGCTCTACACCGACGGCCTGGTCGAACGCCGCGGCACCGACCTCGGCACGGGCGTCGACCGCCTGCTGCGCGCCTGCGCCGACTACCGCGCCCCCGGGCTGGAGGGCCTGCTCGACCACCTGCTCCGCCGCCTCGACGCCCCCAACCCGTTCGACGACACCTGCCTGCTGGCGATCGGCCTGACGGCGGACGGCCTGACGGCGGACGGGGAACCCGGGGCCCGAGAACCGGCGTAGCTCGCCGGTGAACGGGACGGTGGCGGGGCGGCGTCGTGACGCGGGTGTCGGCGCACCGGAAGCGCCGGTGCGTCCGCTCGCGCCACGGCAGTTCGGAGGTCGACCGCGCCGTCCCTCGGCGGTGGGTGTGGCAGGCTGCCCGGAGCGGCCCGCTCGGTTCGGGCCGGTCCGGCGAACGGGGGGCGGAGTTGTACGTGCGGTTCCAGGCGACGGAGCCCAATCGGCGCGGGACCTTCCCCGGGGTGTTCGCGCTGGTCAACGGGCTGGCGGCGGACGGGGCGCTCACCGCCGGGCAGGAGGCGTTCCGGCGGGCCGGCTACGACTGGTACGACGCGAACCTCGTGAACCCCTCCCACGTCGACCCCGCGGTCTACGACCGCGAGCTCAACCTCGGCGCGGAGGCCTGGTTCAAGGCGTCCGCCCACCGTCATCTCGCCCAGGTCGACGGGTACTTGCAGATCCTGGCCGCGCACGGGGTGGGGTGCGAGACGCTCCGCTCCGCCGACCCGGGGGAGGTCCGCTACGAGGACGAGCACCAAGTGGTCGTCGTCCCGTACGGCCGCCCCGCCTGAGCCGTTCACCTCCGGGAGGTCACGGGTTCCGGCGGTGCTGCTGGGCGAGCCAGGTGTGGTCGGCGATCGCGGCGGTGACCGCGGCGCGGTACTTCGCGGCGTCCGGGCCGGTGTACAGGTTGCGCCGGTGGTACGGGGACTCCTCCCGGTAGGGGGCGCTGTGCTGGATGCGGGCGGCGAGGCGGGACAGGGCGGCGTGGCCGCCGGTGCGGTAGGTCTCGGTCTCGGCGTCGTCGAGGCGGATCAGGACCGAGTCGTCGATCACCGCGCTGTAGCTGTACCGGGCGTCGAGGTGGAGGACGCCCCGTTCCTCGACCAGGAACCAGGCCCCGGGTTCGTGGTCCACGTAGCGCATCGCGTCGCGGGCCCGCGCGACCCGGGCCGGGTCGCCCCACTGCTCGACGGGCGGGACCGGTTCGAGCGGGCGTCGGCGCGCGTCGTTCAGGACGTGGTGGGCGAAGGTCGGGGCGGAGTCGCGGTACAGGGTGAGGCAGACGACCCGTCGGCAGGCCCGGCAGGTGAGTTGGCTCTCCGCCCGCTCCATCAGCCCCGAGGCGTGCAGCGCCAGGAGGTCGGCGAGCGGCACCCGGTGGGCGTCCTCGGTGAGCAGGCCGGCCGTGAGCGCGGCGGTGAGCGCGTCGACGGTGCCGGCCGGGTCGACGGGGCCGGTGGTGGTGCCGGCGGTGGTGCCGACGGGGTCGGGGCCGTCGGCGCTTTCGCGGACCCGGCGGACCAGGAGGTGGCTGCAGGCGGGGCAGTCGTCGTCCTCGGGACGGCAGGCCAGGCCGGGCTGCTCCGGGGTGAAGGTGAGGCCGAGGAGGCGGCCCGGTTCGTTCCAGCCGCGGTCGTCCGCGAAGCGGGGCCGCGCGTACCCGGCGGGGGCGAGGGCGAAGTACGGCGTGCCGAGCCCCGCGAAGCCGGGCCGGGCCCCGAGGGCGGCCGCCAGCACGTCGAGGGTGGCGTCGTCGGCCGCGCCCGCGACCCACTCCGCCAGGTCGAGGCCGCGCGGGGCGGTCGGCGTCGGCGCCAGGTGCAGCAGGACGGCGGCGACCACGTCGTCGTGCAGCACGATCTCGCCGCCGGACGCGAACGCCAACCGCCGTGCCAGGTAGGCGGGTTCGCCGACGGACCGCTCCCGGACCGCCGCCGGGACGCCCCCGAACGCCTCCGCCAGCCGACGGGCGGCCGGCCCGTCGGCGGGGGCGCCGAGCGCGTCGAGGACGAGGGACAGCCGGGCACCCGGTGGTTGCTGAGTCACCGGACCATTGTCGGTCTTACCGGTGTCGGTCGTACCGGTGACGGTCGCGGCGGACCGGTGCGGGGACGGCCGTTCAGGCGTGGGCGGGGGCGGGGGTGCCGGCCGGGACGGGCATCCCGGGGCAGCGGGTGGCCGGTTCGGCGGCGACGTGCTGGAGCCAGCGCACCGCGGTCTCGCGGCCGTTCGCCAGGGTGAACAGCTCCGGCCCCTCGGCCGGGGCCAGCCCGGCGCCCTCCAGGGCCCGGCCGCTCGGCGCGTTCATCCGTTCGTGCCCCGCGCGGAGCACGGGCAGGCCGAGGTGGGTGTGGCCGAAGTGCACGGCGGCGCGGAACAGTTCGCTGCCCAGCCGCTCGCCGCGCGCGTGCGGCGCCAGCCAGCCGCCGAGTTCGCCGTGCTCGGGGTGCACGTGCGCGCACCCCGCGTAGCGCCCGTCGTCGGCGCGTACCGCGACCAGCCAGCCGCCCTCCAGGTCGCCGGGCAGCAGCGGCTCCGCCAGCAGTCGCTGGAACAGGGGTGAGGAGCGCAGCGAACCCGGGTCGCCCGGCCGGACCTGCACCAGCGCCTCGCGGACCCGCGCGTCGGCCACCACGCTCTCCGTCCAGCCGAGCCAGTGCTGCGCGACCGGGTCGGACGCGGCCGCCAGCGCCGCCGCGAGGTCCAGTTTGTTCTCCGGGGTGAACAGCAACAGCCGTTCGGTGCGCAGCGCGTGCCGTCCGGACCCGCACGGGCCGAGCGGCGGTTGGCCGGGCGTGGCGCGCCTGCGGCGCAGTCGTGGCCAGACCATGCGTGTGTCGTCCCCCGCCCCTCGGAGCACTGTGCGGCCGGGTCGGCCGGGTGCCGTGCAGGCGGGATTCTACGGGTCCCGCCGGTTACCGCGGAGTCGGGTCCGGGCGGGTCGTCGACTGTTCGTCGGATCGTCGATCCACCGTCAAGTCCCCTTGTCGGACGTCCCGTTCGGCGGTGCGGTGAACGGCGCGGCCCGCGGCCCGCGCGGCGGGTGCGCGGTGGGCCGCCGGGGGTTCACTCCTCGCCGGAGAAACGCTCCCAGGCGGACTGCCGGGTGATCCCGAGGGCCTCGCCGATCCGGGCCCAGGTGACGCCGCGCCGCCGCAGTTCCAGGACCCAGGTGCGCAGGTCGGCGGCCACCTGGTCGGCGACGGCGGCGACCTGTGGCAGCCGGGACAGCGTCTCGGCGTCCGTCAGCTCGCCCCACCTCGGCATCCGCAGCTCGACGGGCCCGGCCGGTACTCCGCCACGGTGGAGCCGGCCGGGTCGACGCACTCGTCGCAGATGTTCCCGCCGGTCCAGGAGGGTGCCGCCCCGTCCACCGCCCTCACCGCCGCTCCTCGCCTGTCGTCCCGGTGGCGGACCGGCCCGACGGGCCGTCAGCGCCGTCGGCCGGGGCCGCAGGGGCGGCGGTGGGGCCGGCCAGAGCGCCCAGCAGGGTCCAGCACAGGGCCCGCAGCCGGTAGCAGCCGCACTGCACCGCGGTCGGCAGCCGCTTCGCCGACGCCGCTCGCACCGCGGTCACCGCCGGCCCGCCCGGGGCCGGGCGAGCACGCTGTCGTCCAGTTCGCGCAGCAGTTCGTCGACCGAGGCGTGCACCTCCAGGGCGCCCGCTCCGCGCAGCTCCTCCGCGGCGACACCGCCGGTCTCGACCGCCACGCACGGCGTGTCCGCCCGGTGCGCGGCCCGCACGTCCCACACGCTGTCGCCGACGAACACCGCCCGGTCGGGGGCGGAGCCGGCCTGTTCCAGGGCGCTGCGCACCAGGTCAGGGGCCGGTTTCGAGGCCGACACCTCGTCCGCGTCGGTCACCGCGTAGAGGGCGTCCTCGGCGTCCAGGGCCCGCCGCAGCACGTCGAGTTCACGTCCCGACGCGGAGGTGGACAGCACCACCCGCCAGCCGCGCCGGGCGCACTCCCGGAGCAGTTCGGCCGCCCCGGGGAAGGCCCGCAGGGCGGGCCAGTGCGCGGCGTACAGCGCGAGGTGCGCGTCCGACAGGGCCTCGTCCTCGGAACGGTCGCGGTCCGTCCCGAGCAGGTGGTCGAGCAGTTGGTCGCCGCCCATGCCGATGGCCCGGTGGATCGGGGCGGCGTCCACCTCGTGCCCGTACTGCCGCAGGGCCTGCTGCCAGGCGAGGGTGTGCAGGTACACGGTGTCCACCAGGGTGCCGTCCACGTCGAACAGCGCGGCCGCGGCCTCTGCCATGCCGACTCCACCTCCCGCCCCGACCCGCCCGGAGCTCTTCCGGCGCGCCGTCCCGTCTACCCCGGTCGGCGCGCCGCACACCCACCGGGAACCGGACACCACGGGCGGCGGTTTCGCGCCACCCCGGCCGGACAGACGCCCCGGGCGGAAGGAGGGCCCGGACGGAAGGAGGGCCCGTGATGCCCGAGGACGGCCGGGGCCGGCACGAGACCCCGAACGAGCGCGCCGACCGGCGCTGGACCGAACTCCTCCAGGAGGTCCGGGTCGCGCAGACCGGCGCGCAGATCCTGTTCGGCTTCCTGCTGAGCGTCGTCTTCACACCGCGCTTCGCCACCCTCGACCCCTTCGACCGCGACCTGTACGTGGTCACCGTCGTCCTCGGCGCCCTCGCGACGGGCGCGCTGATCGCCCCCGTCGCCTACCACCGGCTGCTCGCCGGTCGCCGTCTCAAGGCCGAACTCGTCGACGCCACCTCCCGGGTGGTCACCCTCGGCGTCGTCCTGCTCGCCCTGACCGTGGGCTCCGCGCTGCTCCTGCTGCTGCACCTCGCCGTCGGCCTGCTGCCGGCCTGCCTGATCGTCGCCGCCGTGATGCTCTGGTTCGCCGTGTGGTGGCTGCTGCTGCCCTGGCTGCTCCGCCACAACGGCCGTCGCCGGCACCGGTAGCCCCGGGCCGTGCCCGCCCGGCCTGCCCGACAACCTGGGGACGACGCTCGACGACGGCGATGACGACGCGGGACGCGGAACGGGGAGGGTCGGGGGGGGGGGGGCGGGGGGGGGGGGGGGGGGCCGCCGCCCGCGCCCGGGGGGGGGGGGGGGGGGGGGGGGGGGGGGGGGGGGGTGGCCCGCGGGGGCCGCGCCGGGGGGGGCGGGGGGGGCCGCCCCCCCCCCCCCCCCCCCCCCCCCCCCCCCCCTCCCCGTTCGGGGTCAGCGCTTGAAGGCGCCCTTGACCTTGTCGACGCCCTCCGCGATCCGGGCCTTCGCCTCGTCCGCGTCCTGCTTGACCTGGGCCTCGGCCTGGTCGCCGCGCCCCTCGTGCTCCAGGCGCTCGTTGCCGGTCGCGGAGCCGGCCTTCTCCTTGGCCGCGCCGACGGCTTCCTCGGCCTTGTGCTTCAACTTGTCGGTTGCGTTGCTCATGGTCGTTCCCTCCAGGGGATCAGCGGACGGGGTGGTCCTGACGGGGTGTCAGTGGGTGAAGCGGTGCCGCGGCCGGGGGCGGGGCGGCTGTGCGGTCGGGAGGCCCGCGGTGGCGTCGAGGTCCGTCGTCCCGCCGCCGCGTTCCGCGACGGTCGGCGCGGCCGTGACCGGCTCGGCCGGGCGGCGGTGACGGCGGTGACGGCGCACCCTGCCGCCCATCAGGGCGATCCCGGCGCAGAACAGCAGGGCGAGGGCGAGTCCGGTGAGGAACGCGCCCAGGGTGCTGACGGTGGCGAGGTGGTGGCCGAGCACGGACACGCCCGTCTCGGGCCCGCCGCCGAGGTTGTCGGCGATCAGCAGCCCCGCGAACGCGCCGGACGCGGCGAACAGCAGCAGTCCGAGCAGCAGCATGGTCCAGGTCCTTTCGCTTGCTCCGTGTCGTGCCCCGGGTCGGACAGCGCCTGCCCGGACGGAAGCGGATCAATCGATGCAATGGAGACCTATTTCCCTGGCCCGCGCTCAGACGTCCACGGCGTCCACGGACAGCGCGGCGGCGGGCCCGCCCGTTCGTCCGGGGCGGGTGCCGGGTCCGGCGGTCATCCGGGCCCGGGCTGCGGCTCCGGGTCGGGGTGGGGGACGGGGTGGTAGGGCGGGCCGTGCGGGTCCGGGGGTTCCGGGGACGGCACCGGGGCGGGCGGCCGGGGATCGTGCGGGATCGGCGGTGCCGGGTCCGGCGGGACGGGGGCGGGGCCGAGCGGCGCGGGCGGGTCGGTGGGCCGGGGCGGGGCGTCCGGCGGGTCCGGCGGGCGGACGTCCGGGTCGGCGGGCATCGGGATCGTCATCGTCCTCACCGCCCCAGGGCGCGTTCGAGCTGCTGCTTGTTCATCGTGGAGCGCCCCTTGATGCCGCGCTGCCGGGCCTCGTTGTACAGCTGGTCGTACGTCGGGCCCTGCGCGCCGCGGTGCGAGCGCTTGCCGCCGCGGTGGCCCGAGGACACGTCGTGGGTCGAGCTGCGGCTGGCGGTGCGGCTCTCGCCGTGCCGGGCGCGCTCCTTGTTCACCGTGCGGGCGGCGATCTCCGCGGCCCGCTCCTCGCTCGCCCCGCGCTGCAGCTCGCTCTCCTTGATGTGCTCGTACTGGCGCTCCCGCTTGGGGCTCGATCCGGCGGGCATGGCGGACTCCTTTCGTCGCCGGACGGTCCGGACGGTCTACGGCGCGCCTACCCGGGTCGAATCGGATGAATCGGGTCGGTCCGGGTGGATTGGGACGCCCGGGGGCGGGTAGGAGGGGAGTGCCGTGTCGAGTGTCCACCGCCGAGTGGGCAGCATCCGGCGCGGTCGACCCGAGAGGTCGCCCAGCACGGCATGCGAGCCGCGTGCCGGGAGCCGTCGCCTGAAGAAGCCGGGTTTCCACGGTTCTCGCCCGCCCCGTCGTCGTTCCGCCCGGGCCGCCGCCGTCCGGACACCGCAGGGTGTCCCGGCGCACGGCACGCCGCCGCGAGGCACGGGGCAGGTCCCCACCGTCACCCGGGAGATGACTCCCCGTGAACACCCTCTCTCCGTACCTGTCCGACACGGGTACGACCGGCGACGCCGCGACCGGTGCCGCCGCGACGCCCTCGAACGCGGACGGCGTCGACCCGACGTACCGGCCGACCCGCCGCGAGATGCGGGCCATGGGCAAGTACGAGGCCCGCGAACTGAGCGACGCGCTGTTCCGCCGGATGGCCCAACTGCCGCGCGAGGACGCCCTGTACGGCTACGTCCGGGGCACCCTGATCGAGCTGAACATGCCGCTGGTGCGGTTCGTCGCCGCCCGGTTCCGGCACCGCCCCGAGGAGTTGGACGACATCCTGCAGGTCGGCACGGTCGGCCTGATCAAGGCCGTCGACGGCTTCGACCCGGAGCGCGGAGTCGAGTTCGTCACGTACGCGATCCCCACCGTCTCCGGCGAGATCAAGCGGTTCTTCCGCGACACCTCGTGGCCGCTGCGGGTGCCGCGCAGCGTGCAGGAACACTACCTGGCCGCGGCCCGCGCCTCCGACCGGCTGGAGCAGGAACTCGGTCGGCTGCCCGAACTCTCCGAACTCGCCGAGGAGTTGCACCTCAGCGAGGCGGAGGCGGCCGAGGGGCTGGACGCCGGGCGGCTGTGCCGGTGCGACTCGCTGGACGCGCTGCGCGACGACGGCTCCGAGGACGCCGGGAGCGCGCTGGTCGACCGGCTCGGCGACTGCGACCCGGCCCTCGAACTCGCCGAACTGCGCGTCACCGCCAAGCCGTTCATCAGCCGGCTGCCCGAACGCGAGCGCACCGTACTGCTGCTGCGCTACTGGGGCGGGCTGACCCAGAGCGAGATCGCCGCCGAGATCGACGTCTCCCAGATGCACGTCTCGCGCATCCTGGCCGCCACCCTGGCCGACCTGCGCGAGCGGATCGAGGGGCGGGCGGGGCCGGAGGGCGAAGGAGAACGGGGAGGGGAGGAGGGAAGGGGGAGCGGTGGGAGTGGGCCGGAGGCCCTGTGCGAGCGGATCGAGGGGCGGGCGGAGTAGGAGGGCGAAGGAGGACGGGGAGGGAAGGCGAGACAGGAACAGGAAGGGGAGAGCGGCGGAGGTGTGGGGCGGGGAGCAGGGTGAGGGGTGGCCGGGCAGGCCCCGTCGATTGGGGCGGGGGCGGTCGGGTAGCCGCACCGGGGTGGGGCTCGCAGGCTGGAGGGGGCCCGTGCCGGACGGCAGGAGGCGCAGGAAGTGGCCGGAACCGTGAATGCCCAGCCCGTTGCGGGCGCACCGCTCACGGTGGTGCTGCGCCGTCTTCCCGGGGCCCTGGTGGTGCGGCCCGAGGGGGAACTCGACCACGACAGTGTCGGTCCGCTCCGGGAGGCCCTGGAGAGTGCCGTCGCCGATCCGCCGGGCCGTCTGGTGGTGGACTGCGCGGGCCTGAGCTTCTGCGACTCCACCGGCCTCAACCTGTTGCTGCGCGCCCACGCCGCCGCCCGGCGGGTCGGTCTGTCCCTGCTGCTGGCGGGGCCCGGGCCGGTGGTGGCCCGGATGCTGGGGATCACCGGTGCGGACGAGGTCCTGTCCGTGCACCCCGGTGTCGACGAGGCGCTCGCCGCCCCCGCGGCGCCGGACGGGGACGGCGGCGAAGACGCGGGGGAGGAGCGATGACCGGCCGCCCCGCCGGTCCGGTCGGCCCGGCCCCGGCCGGCGTCGACCGGCGCGGCCTGCCGCTCCCGGGGACGCCCGGCACCGTCGCCCTGGGCCGGGAGTTCGTCCGCGGCGCGCTGCGCGCCTGGGGCTGGCTGCCCGCGGAGGAGGACGGCTCGGGGGTGGGCGGCGCGTCCCGGCGGCCGGACGACGCCGTCCGGACCGCCGCCGAGGACGTGCTGCTGATGACCAGCGAACTGGTCACCAACGCCTGCCAGCACGCGACCGGCCCCTACCGGCTGGAGTTGAGCCGGCGCGGCCCGCTGGTGCGGGTCGAGGTCCGGGACGGCGACGACCGGCCGCCGGTGCTGCGGTCCCCGCAGGTCAGGGCCCGGCCGGGCGGTCACGGGTTGCGGGTGGTGGACCGGTTGTCGGCCGCGTGGGGGTGCGAGCCCGTGGCGGGGGGTGGGAAGCGCGTGTGGCTGGAGGTCGTCCGTCCTCCGGCGGAACCCTGAGCCGACCGGTGTCGCAGCCGCCCCGAGCTGGACGCCCGGCCGGACCGCGCGCTCGGCCTGAGCGCCTCCGACACCGACGACGACACCTGCCCGATCGCGAGCGAGGTGCTCGGCGGGGAACGCGAAGAGGGCGGCGAAAAGGTTTGGAACGGGACGGATCGGTCAGACGCCCGGCAGGCCCGCAGCGGGCCGTCCGGCCGCCGCCCGTTCCCGTCGGCGGCCGCCCCGGACCGAGGAGGTGCGACCGACATGCTCGCGATGCTGCTGGTACTGCTGCTGATCCTGATCCTGTTCGGCGCCGGATTCGCCGTCAAGGTGCTGTGGTGGGTGGCGATCGCCGTGCTGGTCCTCTGGCTGATCGGCTTCGTCGCCCGCGGCGCCCGTTCGGGGGGCGAGCGCTCCCGCTGGTACCGCTGGTGACGCCGGACACCGCTGACGGCCCGCGGCGCTCCGGGAACGCCCGGAGCGTCCCCGGAGCACGCCTGTGAGCACGCTCCCCGAGAACATCCCCGAGCGCGGAGGAGAACGCACATGAGCACGGTCCAGGAGACCATCGAGGTCGACGTCCCCCTGCACACCGCGTACAACCAGTGGACGCAGTTCGAGGACTTCCCCCGCTTCATGGACGGCGTCGAGGAGGTCACCCAGATCGACGAGCGCCACAACCACTGGCGCACCAAGATCGCCGGAGTGACCCGGGAGTTCGACACCGAGATCGTCGACCAGTTGGCGGACCAGAAGATCGCCTGGCGGACGATCGGCGGTGACGTCCAGCAGAGGGGCGCGGTCAGCTTCGCCCGCCTCGACGACGACCGCTGCGAGGTCCGGCTGGCGATGGACTACGACCCGCAGGGCATCGCCGAACACACCGCCGACACCCTCGGCATGATCGACCGTCGGGTCCGCGGCGACCTGGAGCGGTTCAAGTCCTTCGTCGAGGAACGCGGCCTGGAGACCGGTGGCTGGCGGGGGCGCATCACCCCGTCCTGACCTCGCCGTCCGCCCCGCCGCCCGGCCGCCCCGCCCCGTCCGGCGGGGCGGCCCGCGTGCGCCGGGGGCCTTCCCGGACCCGCTCGCGGAGCGGATCGCCGACCGCGGACGGTGGCGCGGCGGGCGTTCTCGGTCGGGAGGGGGCACGAGTGGTCGGGAAGTGCCCAAACCGTGCCGTTGCCCGTTGCCGGGTGGTGCCCGCCGTTACTGTCGGTCGGGGACGGGTGCCCGATCCGTCCCGCGTACAGGGCCGAGACGTGGGACCGGGGGTCGCCGTGGACCGTCGCAGTTTCGTGGGGTTCGGGGTGGCCTCGCTGGCCGTGCTCGCCGTGCAGTGGGCGTCGGCCGAGCCGCAGCGGCTGGCCCGGGCGTTCGGCGGGGCGCGGGTGGACGGCGCGGTGGTGGACTGGCTGGAGGCGGGCGGCAACGGGCTGGCGGTGCTGCCGACCGAGCAGCGGCGGCACGCGGCCCGCCTGATGGACGCCCAACTCGCCACCGTCACGGGCCTGCTGGCCGACGGGCGGTACGACGAGCGGACAGGGCGGCGGCTGCACCGGCTGGCCGCCTCGCTGGCCTCCACCTGCGGCTGGTACCGGTTCGACCAGGGCCGGCACGCCGCCGCCGGGCGGATGTGGGAGGTCGCGCTGCTGTCCGCGCACGCCGCCGGGGACCGCGACCGGGTCGCGGGCGTCCTCGCCGACACCGCCTACCAGGCGACCTGGCTCGGACGGCCCCGGGCCTCCGCCGACCGGCTCGGCTACGCGCTCACCGGCGTCCGGCACCCCTCGGCCCGGGCGCTGCTGCTGCTCCGGCGGGCCCGCGCGGACGCCGCACTCGGCGAACGGGCCGCCTGCTACCGGGACTTGGCGGCGGCCGAACGCGCCCTGGACGGGGCGGACGCCGGGCCGCCGCCGCCCGGCTGGTGCTGCTGGATGGGCCCCGCGGACCTGGCCGTCGACTCCGGGCGCTGCCTGCTCGACCTCGGCCACCCCGCCGCCGCCCGGGCCCGGATCGCCGAGGGCGTCGCGCTGCTGCCCCCGGCCCGGGACAAGACCCGCGCGGTCTTCCTCGCCTACCAGGCCCACGCCCTGCTGCGCACCGGCGAGGTCGAACAGGCCCTGGCGGCGACCGCCGACGCCCTCGACCTGTCGGCCCGGATCGGCGCCCCGCGCTGCGTGGCCCTGGTCCGCGACCTGGCCCCGGCGCTGGCCCGGCACCGCCGGGTGGACGGCGTCCCGGAGTTCCTGGACCGGCTCACCGCCGTCTGAGCCGCCGGGACAGCCTCCCGGCCCCGGCTCCCGGCTCCCGGTTCCCTCGCCCCCCGGAGCCGTTCGGACGGCCGGGCGGGGGTTTCCGGCGTACGCGCGGCGCTTCGGGGCAGGCGCGGGGGCGGCGCACCCGGAGGGGCCGGGCGCGCGTCCTAGGCGACGGAGGCCGAGATGTCCACACCGCAACGCGAGGCGGCCGGGCCCGGTCCCGGCACGGTGGAGACCGACGTCCCGGGCCGGCTCGACCGCCTGCCGTGGTCGCCCTGGCACTGGCGCATCCTGATCGGCCTGGGAACCGTCTGGATCCTGGACGGCCTGGAGGTCACCGTCGTCGGCAACCTGGCCGCCCGGCTCGCCGAACCGGGCAGCGGGGTCGCGATCAGCACCACCCAGGTCACCACGGTGGCCGCCGCGCTGTACGTGGCCGGCGCGTGCTGCGGCGCGCTGTTCTTCGGCTGGCTGACCGACCGGCTGGGCCGCAAGAAGCTGTTCATGGTCACCCTCGTGGTGTACCTGGCGGCGACCGCCGTCACCGCGTTCTCCTGGACGGCCTGGTTCTTCTTCCTGTGCCGGTTCTTCACCGGCTTCGGCATCGGCGGCGAGTACGCGGCCATCAACTCGGCGATCGACGAGCTGATCCCGGCCCGGGTCCGCGGCCGGGTCGACCTGATCGTCAACGGCAGCTTCTGGATCGGCGCGGCGCTCGGCGCGTTCGCCTCGATCGCCCTGCTGGACACCGCGCTGTTCGCCACCGACGTCGGCTGGCGGCTGGCGTTCGGCATCGGCGTCGTCCTCGGCCTGGTGATCCTGCTGGTGCGCCGGCACGTCCCGGAGAGCCCGCGCTGGCTGTTCCTGCACGGGCGCGGCGACGAGGCGGAGGAGATCGTCGCCGAGGCGGAGCGGATCGTCCGGGAGGAGAGCGGGAAGGAACTGCCGCCGGTCGAGGACCCGCCGATCCGGATCCGGGAGCGCGGCCCGATCGGCTTCGTCACCGTCGCGCGGACCCTGGTGCGCACCTACCCGCGCCGCACCGTGCTCGGCCTGTCGCTGTTCGTCGGGCAGTCCTTCCTCTACAACTCGGTCACCTTCGGGTACGCGGCGATCCTCACCACCTTCTTCGACGTCCCGGCGGGCGACACCGGCTACTACTTCGCGGTGATCGCGGTCGGCAACTTCCTCGGCCCGGTGCTGCTCGGCCACTTCTTCGACTCGGTGGGCCGCCGCCCGATGATCGCCGGCACCTACCTGGGCTCCGGGGTGCTGCTGTTCGGCACCGCCTGGCTGTTCCAGCGCGGCTCGCTGGACGCCCCCACCATGACGGCCTGCTGGACGGCGGTGCTGTTCCTGGCCTCGGCCGGGGCCAGCTCGGCCTACCTGACGGTCAGTGAGATCTTCCCGATGGAGACCCGGGCGCTGTGCATCGCCTTCTTCTACGCGGTGGGCACCGCGGTCGGCGGCATCTCCGGGCCGCTGCTCTTCAACGGCCTGGTCGGCAGCGGGGAGGTCGGCGACACCACGCTGGCGTTCTGCATCGGCGCGGCCCTGATGGCGGCCGCCGGACTGGTCGAGGCGTTGATCGGGATCAAGGCCGAGCGGCGCAGCCTGGAGTCGCTGGCCGCGCCGCTCAGCCAGGTCCCGGACCCGGACCCGGCCGGTCGGGTCTGACGGCCGGGTCTGACGGCCGGTCAGCGGCCCTCGACGGCCTCCGCGAGGTCGGCGGTCTCCGGCTCCCAGCGCAGCAGGTCGCCGGGCTGGCAGGCCAGGACCTCGCAGAGGGCGGCGAGGGTGGCGAAGCGGACCGCCTTGGCGCGGCCGTTCTTGAGGACGGCGAGGTTGGCGGGGGTGATGCCGACCCGCTCCGCGAGCTCGCCGACGGACATCTTGCGCCGGGCCAGCATCACGTCGATGTCGACGCTGATCGGCATCAGATCACCTCGTCCAACTCGGCCTGCAGCCGGTCCGCCTCGACGTCGCGGGCGACGGCCTGGGTGAGCAGGGCGCGCAGCAGCGCCACGATCAGGGCGACGCCCAGGACCGCCAGCCCGATGCCGCCCATGATGACGGTGACGCCCGGATCGTCGCGCTGGCCGGGCGCGTTGACGGCGGTGACGGCGAACCACAGCAGGGCGATCGCGACGATCGCGCCGATGATGCCGTTCACGTACCGGAACGCGGCGGTGGAGAACACCGTCCCGCGCCGCACCATCGCCACCAGCCGCCACACGCAGCCCATCACGACCTGGGCCGCGCCCAGACCCAGCACGGTGATCACCCGGAACGCGGTCAGCGGGAGCGTCCCGTCCTCCGGGTCCTTCCCGCCGACCAGCATCCACAGCATCAGCACCTGGACGAGCACGGTGCCGGCGAGCACCACCACGAGCACGGTGCGCAGGGCGCGGACCGTCAGTTTTCCCATGAGTCGACCTTCCATCGAGCAACGATGGAAATCTATCGAATATCGATAGGCGTAGGCAAGGGGCGGCCGGCGGCCGTCGGCCGACGACCACCCCTCACCGGGCTCAGGAGAAGACGAACCAGTTGAGGTTGACGAAGTCGGCGGGCTGGCCGCTGCTGAAGGTCAGGTAGACGTCGCGGACGCCGGTGATCCGGGCCAGGTCGGCGGGGACGGTGCGCCAGGTCTGCCAGCCGCCGGTGTTGGCGAGGGCGAAGGAGCCGACGGGGGTGGCGGTGGGGCTGCCCAGGCGGACCTGGACCAGGCCGCTGACGCCGGCGGCCGCGCCGGAGGCGACCCGGGCGTCGATCCGGGTGGCGCCGGTGGAGCCGAAGTCGAGGGTGTAGCGCAGCCAGTCGCCGTTGGCGAGCCAGCCGACGTCGGTGCCGCCGCCGGTGTCGGAGCAGGACTCGGTCTGCGCCCCCGACTGGGCGGCGAAGGACTCGGCCTGGACGGTGGCGAACGCCGAGGTGCCGCCGCCCGGCGGCGGGGTGGTCGGGGTGCCGCCGCCGGACAGGCCGCCGACGGTGATCACCCAGCGGGTCGGCGCGCCGGACTGCACCTTGCCCTCGAAGTCGACCCCGGCCGGGTGGACGTCGTCGTACGGGAAGGCGTAGCCGAGGCCGTCGGGCGTGGTGGAGTGCAGGATGCGGGCGTAGTGGTTGGTGCGGGCCTGGGCGTAGAAGGTCGCCGGGTTCTCGCCGGTGGGCTGGTTCGGGTTGCCCAGCAGCGTGGTGCGGTTGAACGCGGCGGCCAGCCGGGCGCTCAGATTGCCCATCAGGTCGTTGCCGGTGGTGAACGGGGCGTCGCTGCAGGAGAAGATCGCCAGCGTGGAGGGCTTGGCGAACGATCCCGCGCCGGGGAAGTTCAGCGTGCCGCCGCTGACCCGGCCGGTGAACGCGCCCCAGGTGTACTGGGTGTCGATCCGCAGGTCGGTGCCCGCGTACTTGCTCCACACCTGGTCGACGTACGGCTCGAAGTAGCCGCCGAACAGGGAGCCGTTGCCGCGGATCGCCAGGTTGGGCGCCAGCACCCGCAGGTCGGCTCCGGAGCGGTTGACCACCAGCCGGCTCCAGTCCGCGCCGTCGGCGGCGGACTGGGCGCGCAGCGCGGCGGCGACCCGGGACAGGCCGTCGGCGGGCAGGCCGCGGACCGTCTGGGTGGGGCCGCCGGAGACCTCCAGTTGGAAGGCGATCGGCAGGCAGACCATGTCGACGAAGGTGATGTTGCCGAACAACTGGTCGTTGTTGAAGGTGAATTCGCAGAAGTCGTGCCGGACGTCGATGTTCGGGTCGGTCGGGTTGACCACCGAGGGCAGCGCGAGCCCGCCGCCGCGGTTCATCAGGAAGGTCAGCTTGCCGCCGACCGAGAAGTAGACCCGCCCGCTGTCCAGGTGCGGCAGCGTGACCCGGCGCGGGGCCGCCCCGGAGGCGTTCAGCGCGATCGCGCAGTCCGTGCCCAGCGGCGTCTGGTCGTTGGCCGGGTTCGGCGGGTGGTACAGGCCGCTGCCGTTGGCCTGCAGGAAGGCCCAACTACCGCCCGCCGCCGGGTCGCGGCCGAGCACGTACGCGTACACGGTGTTGCTGCCGGTGGTGTTGGCCAGGTCGAGGGCCAGCGTGGCCGGGGTCTGCGCCTCGGCCTGGCCGCCGGGGACGAGGGCGGCGGCGGGGAGCGCGAGCGCGGCGGCGGCCAGCAGCGCGCGGCGGGAGAGGCGGCTCCCGGACGAGGGGGCCGGGGGCTGGACGTGACGGGGCGTCATGGCGTGCGGGTGTCCTTCCGGGTGGGGCGGGAGGGAGCGGGGGCGGTGGCGGGAGGGGGCGCGGCCGGTGGCAGGTGCGGGAGCCGACCGGCCGCGCCCGGGGAAGGGGCCGGTGGGGACGGCCCGTGGCCCGGTGGCTCAGCGGCCCGGGAGCGGACGGGGCGTCAGCCGAGCGTCCACTTCTGGGCGCCGGTGCCGTTGCAGGTCCACAGCTGGAGGTGGGTGCCGTCGGCGGCGGAGCCGTTCGGGGAGTCCAGGCACTTGCCGGAGCCCGGGTTGAGGAAGTCGTTGCCGGAGCGGTGCTGCCACTGCTGGGCGCTGGTGCCGTTGCAGGTGTAGAGCTGGATCACCGCGCCGTCGTTGTGCGAGGCGGCGGCCACGTCCAGGCACTTGCCGAGGGCGCGGACGGTGCCGTCGGTGCCGACCGTCCACTGCTGGGCGGCGTTGCCGGTGCAGTTGTGCAGCTGGATGGGCGTGCTGTCGGCGCTGGAGCCGCCCGCGACGTCCACGCACATGCCGCCGGGGCCGGTGATCCGCCCGGTGTAGGGGCCGGTGCTGCCGCCCCAGGTGCTGGTGTGGACGTAGTCGACCACCATGGTCTGCGGGTAGCTGGAGGAGCCGTCGGGGCTGCCCGGCCAGTCGCCGCCGACCGCGAGGTTGAGGATGACGAAGAACGGGTGGTCGAAGACCCAGCGGTTGCCGCCCAGGTCGGCGGGGGTGCGGGTCTGGTAGGCGTTGCCGTCCACCGACCAGGTGACGGAGTTGGGGCTCCAGTCGACCGCGAAGGTGTGGAAGGCGTCGGCGAAGGACTGCCCGGCCGGGAGGCTGTAGGGCGCGCCGATGCCCGCCGCGCCGGAGTAGCCGGGGCCGTGGAAGGTGCCGTGCACGGTGCCGGGTTCGCGGCCGATGTTCTCCATCACGTCGATCTCGCCGCTGTTCGGCCAGCCGACGGTGCCGAGGTCGTTGCCGAGCATCCAGAAGGCCGGCCAGATGCCCTGCCCGCGCGGGATCTTGATCCGGGACTCGAAGTGCCCGTACGCCTGGGTGAAGGTGCGCGAGGTGTTCAGCCGGGCCGAGGTGTACTGGCAGGTGCCGTACCAGCAGGACAGGCCGGGGTCGGTGTTCCGCTTCGCGGTGATCACCAGGTGGCCCTGGCCGTCCAGCGCGGCGTTCGCGGCGCCGCCCGTGTAGTACTGCAGCTCGTGGTTGCCGTTGCCCGAACCGCCGGTCTCCAGCGTCCACTTGGCGGGGTCGGCGGCCGCGCCGGCCGGGCCGTCGAAGTCGTCGCCCCAGTTCGCGGCGAGCTGTCCGGCGGCCGGTGCCGCCGCCGCGGCCGGCACGGCGGCCGCGGCGGGGGCGGTGGCCGAGGTCAGCGGGGCGGCGGCCACCAGGGCGGTGGCGACCAGCAGGGCGAAGCCGCCGAAGGACCAGCGGCGCGTGCGTGGGGGAGCAGCCATGGAAGAACCTTCCCTCGATCTGAGAGCGCTCTCTGCGGCGGTGTCCCGCCGCCGGTAGGGCTGAATCGTACGGAGGTGTTATCGGCATGGCAACGTCAAAGAACCCTTGTTCTGCTAGGCATTTCCGCCCAACTTGCCTTCGGGACTTGAAGGCTGGGTCGTCCATGCCGGTCGGGGGGCGGTGAGAGCGCTCTCCGGCGCAGCGGGCCCAGATCCGTCGAGGCCGGTCCGGGGCGGGCCCGGGGTGTGCTGGGCAGCGCTCCGAGCTGCATGTAAGGTAACCCTTGCCTAAGTGGGCGGGGTGGTGATCGAGGGTGGGAGGCGAACGGTGGACCGACCGCACGCGCAGGAGCCGGGGCTGCTGGACTGGCTGACCGGGCTGGGCGCCCACCGGGGCGCCACCGTGGTGGTCAAGTTCGGCGGGAACGCCATGGTGGAGGAGGAGTTGAAGGCGTCCTTCGCCCGCTCCGTGGTGCTGCTGCGGTACGCCGGGCTGCGCCCGGTGGTGGTGCACGGCGGCGGTCCGCAGATCGACGCGCACCTGCGCCGACTCGGCGTCAGCGCCCCGTTCGCGGGCGGCCTGCGGGTCACCACGCCCGAGGTGATGGGCGAGGTCCGGATGGTGCTGGCCGGGCAGGTGCAGCGCGAGCTGGTCAACCTGGTCAACGCGCACGGCCCGTTCGCGGTCGGCCTGACCGGCGAGGACGCGGGCACCCTGCGGGCCGTCAAACGCCGCTGCCTGGTGGACGGCGAGCCCGTCGACCTGGGCCGGGTCGGCGAGGTCGCCGAGGTTCGCACCGGACTGCTGCGCGCCCTGCTGGCGGACGGCCGGATACCGGTGCTGTCCTCGGTCGCGGTCGGCGACGACGGCGCCGTCTACAACGTGAACGCCGACACCGCGGCCGCCGCCGTGGCCGGCGCGCTGGGTGCGCGCACCCTGCTGATGCTCACCGACGTGCCCGGCCTGTACCGGAGTTGGCCCCCCGCCGGGGACGTGATCGAGGAACTGCCGGCCGCCGAGCTGGCCGCCCTGCTGCCCGGCCTGGCGGGCGGCATGGTCCCGAAGATGACGGCCTGTCTGGCCGCGCTGCGGGCCGGGGTGGGGGAGGTGCGGGTGCTGGACGGGCGGGAGCCCGACGCGGTGCTGCGCGCCTTCGGCCCCGGCGCGCCCGGCACCCGGGTGGTCGCCGACCCGGCGGCCCGTCCCGCCGCCGGCGGGTCGGCGACCACCCGGGTGCCCGCGGCCCGCTGAGCGGCGGCCGGGGGCGTTCGGGGACTTTCGGGGGCGGCTGAGGGGCGTTCGGGGGGTGGTCGGGGGCAAAAGCCCTGGCCGGGGCGGGGGCTGAACTTGACTCAGCCGCCTGTCGTAAGAGAAGTTAGGTAAGCCTAACCAAAGCAGTTGGGGGGCCGGGCGGTTCCGGCCCCGTCGTACCGGTATCGGGAAGAGGGAAGGACGCGCATGTCGCTGGAGAACGAGGCGGTCCGCACGGACGCGGACGTCGACGACCTGGTCGGCATAGGCTTCGGCCCCGCCAACCTCGCCCTCGCCATCGCGATCGACGACCACAACCGGACCGGTGCCGAACCTCCGCTGCGGGTCGGCTTCCTGGAGCGCCAGGAGCGCTTCGGCTGGCACCGCGGCATGCTGCTGGACGGCGCCACCATGCAGGTGTCCTTCCTCAAGGACCTGGTCACCCAGCGCGACCCGCGCAGCCGCTTCACCTTCCTGACGTACCTGCAGGAGCGCGGCCGGCTCGCCGACTTCATCAACCTGAAGACCTTCTACCCGACCCGGCTGGAGTTCCACGACTACTTCGAGTGGTGCGCCGCCGAGTTCGCCGACCGGGTCGGCTACGCCCGCACCGTCACCGGCATCCGCCCGCTGACCGGCCCCGACGGCCGGACCGAGCAGGTCGAGGTGGTCTCCGAGGCGCTCGGCGGCGGCGACGCGCAGGTCCGCCGGGCCCGCAACATCGCCGTCGGCACCGGCCTGACCCCGCGGCTGCCCGCGGGCGTCGAGACCGGCGAGAGCCTCTGGCACACCCGCGACCTGCTGTTCCGTGCACCGGAGTTGGCCCGGCGCGGCCTGCGGCACCGCCGGATCGCCGTGGTCGGCGCCGGCCAGTCCGCCGCCGAGGCCGTCGAGTACCTGCACCGCACCTTCCCCGACGCCGAGATCTGCGCCGTGCTGACCCGGTACGGCTACAGCCCCGCCGACGACAGCCCGTTCGCCAACCGGATCTTCGACCCGGCCGCGGTGGACGAGTTCTACGCCGCCTCCGAGGAGTCCAGGCGGACCCTGCTCGCCCAGCACGCCAACACCAACTACTCCGTGGTGGACGGCGAGCTGATCGAGGCGCTGTACCGCACCGCCTACCAGGAGAAGGTCGCCGGACAGGAGCGCCTGCGGGTGCTCAACACCACCCGCCTGATCGGCGCCGAGCACACCGCCGACGGCGTCCGCGCCCAGCTGCGCTCGCTCACCACCGGCCGCGAACAGGCCCTGGAGTGCGACGCGGTGGTGCTCGCCACCGGCTACGCCCACGTCGACCCGCGCGAACTGCTCGGCGACCTCGCCGCCGACTGCCGCACCGACGAGCAGGGCCGGCTCCGGGTCGACCGCGACCACCGGGTGCTCACCGGGGACCGCCTCGACGTCGGCATCTACCTCCAGGGCGGCACCGAGCACACCCACGGCATCACCTCCTCGCTGCTCTCCACGCTGGCCGTGCGCTCCGGCGAGATCCGCGACTCGATGCTGCTGCGCCGCTCCGGCCGCGACCTGCGGGCCCGCAGCGCCGCCGTCACCGCCTGAACCTCCGTCACATTCCTTGCCAAGAAACGGACTTGACGCCATGACCGCCCCCGCCGGGTTCGACCCGGACACCCTGCGCGCCGAGATCGCCGACCTGCTCGGCGAGGCGCCCGAGGACATCCACGACGAGGACGACCTGCGCGACCTCGGCCTGGACTCGATGCGGCTGATGCACCTGGTGGAGACCTGGCGCGCCCGCGGCGCCCGGGTCGAGTTCGCCGACCTCGCCGACCTGGACGGCCCGCCCACCCTGCTCGCCTGGTCGGCCCACCTCACCCGCGCCTGACCGCCCCGCAGCTCTCGGACTTCCCGCCGAAGACCCCCCACCGAAGAACCCCCGCCGAAGAACCCCCGTTGAGGAGAACCATGAACACCCGCGCGCTGACCTCCCGGACCGCGAGGGCGCTCGCCGCGGCCGCCGCCGTCGTGCTCGCCGCCACCGCCTGCGGCTCCGGCGGCTCCGGCGGCGACGGCAAGGACGCCGCCCCCGCCGCGGGCGGCGCGAGCAAGGGCCCGGTCACCGTCGAGGCCAGCAACGGCAAGGTCACCGTCCCCGCGGGCGTCCAGCGGATCGTCAGCATCTCCTACGCCACCGGCGCGCTGCTCGACCTCGGCGTGCAGCCCGTCGGCACCAGCACCATCGACGAGAACAACCCGATGGAGCTGCTGCCCGCGCAGACCGAGGCCGCCAAGAAGATCGAGCCGATCGGCTCCGGCATCGAGATCAACATCGAGAAGGTCGCCTCGCTCCGCCCCGACCTGATCGTCGTCGAGGGCGCCACCGCCTTCGACTGGGGCGTCAAGAAGCTCGAAGGCATCGCCCCCACCCTGTACTTCGGCATCGACAAGCCCGTCGACCTGCTGAACGCGCAGGAGAAGATCGCCACCGCAGTCGGCAAGGAGGCGGAGTTCAAGAAGCTGAAGTCCGACTACGAGGCCAAGGCCGCGAAGATCAAGTCCACCTACGCGGACAAGCTCAACTCGACCAAGTGGACCATCGCCTCCTCCTACGGCGGCGGCGAGTTCCTGGTCGACACCTCCACCTCCTGGGTCGGCCGGGTGCTGAACGACGCGGGCGCCAAGTTCTCCCAGGCGTCCTCGGACGCCACCGACCACGAGGTCACCTACTCGGTGGAGAAGCTCGACGTCCTCGCCGACGCCGACATCATCCTGATCCCGAGGACCGCCGCCACCGGCGAGGTCCCGCAGGACACCAAGGACCTGGACAAGCAGCCGTCCTGGCAGAACCTGAAGGCCGTCAAGGCCGGCAAGGTCGTTCCGGTCACCTACGCCACCACCGACCGCTACGGCACCTCGATCAACGTGCTCGACCAGATCGAGGCCGTCCTCAAGGGCCAGTAGGCCCCGCGCCGGACCCCGGGCCGCCCGCGGCGGCGGCCGGGCCCCGGCGGCGGCCCCGGCGCCCCCGGCGGCACCCCTCGGCGACCCCCGGGCGGCGACACCCCCGGCACACGTACCTCCGCACCTCGCACCACACTGCGGCCCCGGCCCGCCCCGCACCGGACCCCGGCCGCCGACCTCGGGAAGGGCCCGACCATGGCTGGCACCACGACCACGCAGGCCGCACACGGAGCCGGACCGGAGCTGACGGCGGCCCAGGCCGGCGTCCTCGCCGCGCAACGCATCGACCCCGGCAGCCCCGCCCACAACGTCGGCCAGTACGTGCGCCTGGACGGCCCGCTCCGCCCCGAACTGCTCGAAGCCGCCCTGGCCCGGACCCTCGCCGAGGCCGACGGCCTGCACCTCACCGTCGGCCCGCGCCACGCCCGCCCCGGCCGCTTCGACCCGGACGCCTTCACCCTCGCCCGGCTCGACACCAGCGCCGCCACCGACCCCGTCGAGGCCGCCGTCGACCTGGTCCGCCGCCAACTCGCCCGCCCCGCCGACCTGGAGCGCGGCCCGCTGCACGGCGCGCTGCTGGTCCGCACCGGCGCGGACAGCCACCTCTGGTTCCAGTGGTTCCACCACCTGGTGATCGACGGCTACGGCGTCACCCTGTTCACCCGCCGGGTCGCCGAGGTGTACACCGCCCTCGCCACCGGTGCCGACGTCCCGGCCGGCCCGCTGCGCCCCGCCGCCGTCCTCGCCGACGCCGAACGCGCCTACCTGGCGGGCGAATCCGCCGCCCGGGACGCCGCCTGGTGGCGGCAGCGCTTCGCCGACCGCCCGCAGGCGCACGCCCTCACCGAGCAGCAGGCCGCCGCCGCGCCCGCCGCGCTCCGCCACCGGATCGCCCTCGACGCCGCCCGCACCGCCCCGCTGCTCGCCGCCGCCAAGGCCGCCCGCACCACCTGGGCCGAGGCCGCGCACGCCGCCCTCGCCGCCTACCTGCACCGGATCACCGGCACCGCCGACCCCGTCGTCGGCCTGCACGTGATGGCCCGCACCGCGCCCGGCACCCTGCGCGTCCCCGGCATGGCCGTCAACATCCTGCCGCTGCGCCTCGCCGTCGCCCCCGAGGACGGCTTCGCCACCCTCCTGCGGCGCTCCGCCGCCGAGCTCAAGGACCTGCGCCGCCACCAGCTGCACCGCGGCGAGGAACTGCGCCGCGCCCTCGGCCTGGTCGGCACCGACGAGCGGCTGTACGGCCCGCTGCTGAACATCAAGCCCTTCGACCTCGACCTGGACTTCGCGGGCATCCCCGGCCGCACCGTCAACCTCGCCGCCGGACCGGTCGACGACCTCTCGCTCTCCGTCGCCAAGACCCCCGACCACCGGCTGCTGCTCGACTTCGACGCCAACCCGCGCCTGTACACCGAAGCCGAACTCGCCCTGCACGCCGAGCGGTTCACCGCCCTGCTGGAGCGCCTGGCCGCCGAGCCGGACCGCCCTGTCGGCGACCTCGACCTGCTCACCGCCGCCGAGCGCACCGACCTGCTGGAGCACCGCAACGCCACCGCGCACCCCGTCGAGCCCGGCACCCTGGCCACCCGGATCGCCGCGCAGGCCGCCCGCACCCCCCGCGCCACCGCCGTGATCGCCCCCGACGGCAGCCTCAGCTACGCCGAACTGTCGGAAACCGCCCGGAAGCTGGCCCGGGTGCTGGCCGCCGCCGGGGCCGGCCCGGACCGGATCGTCGCCGTCGCCGTGCCGCGCTCCACCGCCCTGATGACCGCGCTGCTCGGCATCCTCGGCTCCGGCGCCGCCTACCTGCCGCTGGACACCGACCACCCCGCCGAACGCCTCGCCTCGATGGTCGAGGACGCCGACCCCGTCCGGGTCGTCACCACCGCCGCGTTGCTCGACCGGCTCCCCGCCGCCGCCCGCGAACGCGCCCTGCTGATCGACGGGTTGCCGGAGGACGCGGACGGCGCCGAGCCGGTCGCGGCCGGGCCCGACCACGCCGCGTACGTCATCTACACCTCCGGCTCCACCGGCCGCCCGAAGGGCGTCGTCGTCACCCACCGGGCCATCGTCAACCGGCTGGCCTGGATGCAGCACGCCTACCCGCTCGGCCCCGACGACCGGGTCCTGCAGAAGACCCCCGCCGGGTTCGACGTCTCCGTCTGGGAGTTCTTCTGGGCCCTCGCCGAGGGCGCCGCCGTCGTGCTGGCCCGCCCCGACGGCCACAAGGAACCCGGCTACCTCGCCGACCTGATCGCCGAACAGGCCGTCACCACCCTGCACTTCGTCCCGTCCATGCTGCGCGCCTTCCTGGAGGAACCCGGCCTCGCCGACCGCTGCGCCGGCCTGCGCCGCGCCTTCTGCTCCGGCGAGGCGCTGCCCGCCGACACCGTCGGGCGCTGGTACGCCGAACTGCCCGGCGTCCCGCTGCACAACCTGTACGGCCCGACCGAGGCCGCCGTCGACGTCACCTACCACCCGACCGTCCCCGGCGCGGGAACGGTGCCGATCGGCCGTCCCGTGTGGAACACCCGGCTGTACGTGCTGGACGCCGCGCTGCGGCCCTGCCCGGTCGGCGTGGCGGGCGAACTGTACCTGGCGGGCGTGCAGTTGGCGCGCGGCTACCTCGGCCGCCCCGGCCTCACCGCGTCCCGGTTCGTCGCCGACCCGTTCGGCGCGCCCGGCGAGCGGATGTACCGGACCGGTGACCTGGTGCGCTGGGCCGCCGACGGCGGCGTCGAGTACCTCGGCCGGACCGACGACCAGGTGAAGATCCGCGGCTTCCGGATCGAACTCGGCGAGATCGAGGCCGCGTTGGCCGCCCTGCCGGGCGTCGCCCAGGCCGCCGTGCTGGTCCGCCGGCTCCCCGGCGGCGCCGACCAGTTGGTCGGCTACGCGGCCCCGCCGCCCGCCGACCCGCAGGCCCTGCTGGACCGCCTCGCGCTCACCCTGCCCGAGTACTTCGTCCCCGCCGTGCTGGTCGGCCTGGACGCCCTGCCGCTGTCCGTCAACGGCAAGCTCGACCGCAAGGCGCTGCCCGCGCCCGCCACCGGCACCGGCGGCACCGCCGCGCCGCGCACCGGCACCGAGCGGATGCTCGCCGCGCTGGTCGCCGAGGTCCTCGGCCTGCCCGTCGAGCAGGTCGGCGCCGACGACAACTTCTTCTCGCTCGGCGGCGACAGCATCTCCGCCATCCAGCTCGGCAGCCGGGCCCGGCACGCCGGTCTCGCCCTCACCCCCCGCGAGGTCTTCGACCGCCGCACCGTCGCCCGGATCGCCGCCGCCGTCACCGCGACGGCCCCCGGCGGCGCCGCCGCGGGCCCGGCCGTCGACCCCGTCGGCCCGCTCCCGGCCACCCCCGTCACCGAATGGCTGCGCCGGCAGGGCGGCCCGGTCCGCCGCCACGCCCAGACCGTCACCGTCACCGTCCCGCCCGGCCTCGACCACGACCGCCTGGTGGCGGCCCTCGACGCCCTGACGGACCGCCACGACGCGCTGCGGCTGCGGCTGCACGTCGGTGCGGACGCGCTCACGGGGGAGGCGGGCGCCGCTCCGGCCGGGTGGACGCAGGAGGTGCGGCCGGTCGGGTCCGCGCCCGCCGCCGGGGCGGTGCGGCGGACGGCCGTGGCGCCGGAGGGGCTGGTGGCGGCCGCGGCCGTCGCCCGGGAGGAGGCGGCGGACCGGCTCGACCCCGAGCAGGGGGTCGTGCTGCAGGCCGTGCACCTGGACGCCGGGCCCGCGTGCGACGGGCTGCTGGTGCTGGCCGTCCACCACCTGGCGGTGGACGGCGTGTCCTGGCGCATCCTGCTGCCCGACCTGCGCGACGCCTACGAGGGCCGGGCCCTCGCGCCGGTGCCGACCTCCGTCCGGGCCTGGGCGCACGGGCTGGCCGAGGCCGCCGCGAGCCCCGCCGTGCAGGCCGAACTGCCGTACTGGCAGCAGCAGGTGACGCGCGAGGCGGCCCCGCTGCTGGCCGAGCGGGCGCTCGACCCCCGGCAGGACACCGCCGCCCGGCAGCGCCGCCTGCGGCTGACCCTGTCGGCCGGGCGGACCGCCCCGCTGCTGACCGCCGTCCCCGCCGCCCGCCGGGCCGGGGTCGACCACGTCCTGCTGACCGGCCTCGCGCTGGCGCTCCAGGACCGCCGCCGCGCCCTGCACGGCGAGGCCGCCGCCACCGGGCTGCTGCTCCGGCTGGAGGGCCACGGCCGCGAGGACCACCTCGTCCCGGGCGCCGACACCTCGCGCACCGTCGGCTGGCTGACCAGCGAGTTCCCGCTCCGGCTCGACCTGACGGGCGACGAGGAGCCCGGCACCGCCCTCGGCCTGGTCAAGGAGCGGATGCGCGCGCTGCCCGCCGCCGGCACCGGCTGGGGCCTGCTGCGCCACCTCGACGCCGCCGGGGAGCTGGCGCTCGCCGACGCGCCCGAGCCGCGCCTGCTCTTCAACTACCTGGGCCGCTTCGCCGCCACCGGCGAGCCCTGGACGCCCGACCCGCGGGCCGGGGACGCGATCACCGCCACCACCGACCCGGAACGGCCCTGCGGCCACGCCCTGGAGATCGGCGCGTTCGTCCACGACCACCCCGGCGGCGCCGAGTTGACCGTCCAACTCGTCTGGCCCGAAGGGGTGTTCACCGAGGCGGAGGTCGAGGCGCTGGCCGCCGCCTGGTGCGCCCGGCTGGACGGCCTGGCCCGCTGGGCGGCCCGCCCGGACGCCGCCGCGCCCACCCCGTCCGACGTGCCGCTGGCCCCCGTCACCCAGGCCGACCTGGACGCGCTGGCCGCCCGCCACCCCGGCCTGGAAGACGTGCTGCCGCTCTCCCCGCTCCAGGAGGGCCTGCTGTTCCACGACCGGATGCAGCGCCCCGGCGACGACGAGCTGTACACCTCGCTGACCTCGCTCGACCTGCACGGCCCGCTCGACCGGGACGCCCTGGTCCGCGCCGTCGACCTGGTCGTCCACCGGCACGGCGCGCTGCGCGCCGCCTTCGGCCCCACCGCCGCCGGCGAACCCGTGCAGGCCCTCGCCGGGCAGGTCCGCGTCCCGTGGACCGAGCACGACCTGACCGCCCTCGACGAGGAGCGACAGGCCGCCGAGAGCGCCCGGATCGAGACCGCCGAGGCTGCCCGCCGCTTCGACCTGGCCCGGCCGCCGCTGCTGCGCTGCGCCCTGGTCGCGCTCGGCCCGGACCGGCACCGGCTGCTGCTGACCCGCCACCACATCGTGATGGACGGCTGGTCCACGCCCGTGCTGCTGCGCGAGGTGCTGACCGTCTACGCGGGCGGCGAACTGCCCGCCGCGCCGCGCTGGGCCGACCACCTGGCCTGGCTGGCCGGACGCGACGCCGCCGCCGACACCGCCGCCTGGCGCCGCGCCCTGGCCGACCTGGACGGCCCCACCCTGCTCGCCGACGCGCTCGGCGCGCCCGCCGCCCCCGACGGCACCCCGGCCCGCGAACTCGACCTGCCGATCCCGGCCGAACTGGCCGCCGCGCTCACCGCCACCGCCCGCCGCCACGGCCTGACCCTCAACACCCTGGTGCAGGGCGCCTGGGCGGTCCTGCTGGGCCGCCTGACCGGCCGCACCGACGTGATGTTCGGCGCCACCGTCTCCGGCCGCCCCGGCGAACTCCCGGGCGTGGAGCGCGCGGTGGGCCTGTTCAGCAACACCGTCCCGGTCCGTTTCGCGCTCCGCGAGGACGAGCCGGTCGCCGCGGCGCTGACCCGGCTCCAGCAGGCGCAGTCCGCGCTGCTCGACCACCAGCACGTCGGCCTCGCCCAGCTGCAGGCCGACGCCGGGCACGGCACCCTGTTCGACACCCTGCTGGTGTTCGAGAACTACCCGTTCGACCCGGACGCCCTGGCCACCACCGGACTGCGGGTCGCCGCCGTCGGCAACCGCGGCGCCACCCACTACCCGCTGACGCTGCTCACCCTGCCCGGCGAGCACCCGAAGTTCACGATCGAGTACCGGCCCGACACCTTCCGCCCCGGGCAGGCCGCCGCGATCGGCCACCGGCTGCTCCGCCTGCTCGCCGCGATGGCCGCCGAACCGGCCACGCCCGTCGGGCAGTTGGACGTCCTGGCGGCCGAGGAGCGGCACGCCGTGCTGGACGGCTGGAACGCCACCGACCGCCCCGTCCCGGCCGGCACCGTGGTCGACGCGTTCCGCGCCACCGCCGCCGCCCGCCCCGAAGACGTCGCCGTCGTGCACGACGGGCGCACCCTGACGTTCCGTCGGCTCGCCGACCGGGTCGACGCCCACGCCCGCCACCTGGCCGCGCTCGGCGCCCGCCCCGGCACCGTGGTCGCGCTCGCCCTGCCGCGCTCCGCCGATCTGGTCGCCGCCCTGCTCGGCGTGCTCGCCGCCGGCGCCGCCTACCTGCCGGTCGACCTCGACCACCCCGACGAGCGGATCGCCCTGATGCTCGCCGACGCCGAACCGCTGCTCACCCTCACCACGCCCGAACTCGTCGCCCAACGGCCGGTGCTGGCGGACACCCGGCTGGGCGCCGTCCCGCTCGCCGAGCTGGGGACGCTCTCGGCGGACCCCGTCCGCCCCGGGCCCGACGACCTGGCGTACGTCATCCACACCTCCGGTTCCACCGGCCGCCCCAAGGGCGTGCAGGTCCCGCACCGGGGCCTGGCCAACCTGCTGGAGCACCACGGCGGCACGGTCTTCGCCAAGGCCGTCGCGGCGGCCGGCGGCCGGCGGCTGCGCGCCGCGCACACCGCCTCGTTCTCCTTCGACTCCTCCTGGGAGCAGCTGCTGTGGCTGCTGCTCGGCCACGAACTGCACGTCTACGGCGAGGAGTTGCGCCGCGACCCGCAGGCGCTCGCGGCCCGCCTGACCGCCGACCGGATCGACACCCTGGACGTCACCCCGTCGTTCGGCGCGCAGCTCGTCGAGTGGGGCCTGCTGGACGACCCCGCGCACCGGCCGCTGCTGTTCCTGGTCGGCGGCGAGGCCGTCGGCGACGCCCTGTGGCAGCGCATCCGGGCCACCCCCGGCGTGCTCGGCCACAACTTCTACGGTCCCACCGAGTACACCGTCGACACCCTCGGCGCCGACCTCGCCGACAGTCCGACCCCGTTCGTCGGCCGGCCGATCGGCAACACCCGCTGCTACGTGCTGGACGCCCGGCTGCGGCCGGTGCCGCCCGGCACCCCCGGCGAGCTGTACGTCGCCGGGCCCGGCCTGGCCCGCGGCTACGGCAACCGGCCCGGCCTGACGGCGTCCCGGTTCGTCGCCGACCCGTTCGGCGCGCCCGGCACCCGGATGTACCGCACCGGCGACCTGGTCCGGCACCGGGCCGACGGCGGCCTCGACTACCTGGGCCGCGAGGACGACCAGGTGAAGATCCGCGGCTTCCGGGTCGAGCCCGGCGAGGCCGAGGCCGCGCTCGCCGCGCTGCCCGGCGTCGCGCAGGCCGCCGTGGTGGTCCGCCCCGGCCCCGGCGGGGCCAAGCGCCTGGTCGGCTACCTGGTGCCCGCGCCCGGCGCGGACACCGACCCGGCGGCCCTGCGCAAGGCCCTCGGCGCGGCGCTGCCCGAGTACCTGGTGCCCGCCGCCCTGGTGGCGCTGGACGCGCTGCCGCTGAACGTCAACGGCAAGCTCGACCGGCAGGCGCTGCCCGAGCCCGGCGCCGACGCGTACGCCGCCCCCGCCGGGCGGGCCCCGCGCACCGCCCGCGAACAACTGGTCTGCGAAGCCTTCGCGGACGTCCTCGGCCTGCCCGCCGTCGGCGTCGACGAGGACTTCTTCGCCCTCGGCGGCCACTCGCTGCTCGCCACCCGGGTGGTGGGCCGGCTGCGCGCCGCGCTCGGCACCGAGGTCGCGATCCGCGCCCTGTTCGAGGCCCGCACCCCCGCCGCGTTCGCCGCCCGGCTGGACGGCGACGGACCCGGCCGCACCGCGCCCGCGGCCCGGCCCCGCCCCGAGCTGCTCCCGCTCGCCCCCGCGCAGGCCCGGCTCTGGTTCCTGGACCGCCTGCAGGGCCCGTCCACCGCCTACACCATCCCGTGCGCGCTCCGGATCGACGGCGAACTCGACGCCGCCGCCCTGGAGTCGGCGTTCGGCGACGTGCTGGCCCGGCACGAGGCGCTGCGCACCGTCGTCGCCGAGCACGAGGGCCGCCCCTACCAGCGCGTCCTGTCGCCCGAGCGGGCCGGGGTGCCGTTCGAGGTCCGCGAGGTGCCCGGGCACCGGCTGGACGCGGAGGCCGCCGCGGCGGGCGCCCACGCCTTCGACCTGACCGGGGAGCTCCCGGTCCGCGCCGTGCTGCTCAGCGCGGGCCCGCGCCGGCACGTGCTGAGCATCGCGCTGCACCACCTGGCCGGGGACGAGTGGTCCGAGGGCGTGCTGCTGCGCGACCTGGACGCCGCCTACACCGCCCGGCGGGCCGGGCGCGCGCCCGAACTGCCGCCGCTGCCGCTCCAGTTCGCCGACCACACGCTGTGGCAGGCCGAGCAGCCGACGGACCGCCAGGCCGCCTACTGGGCCGAGCGGCTGGCCGGGCTGCCCGCCGAACTCGCGCTGCCCGCCGACCGGCCGCGCCCCGCCGAGGCCACCGGCCGCGGCGGCGCCGTCCGGCTCGCACTGCCCGCCGAACTGCACACCGCCCTCGCCGCGTTGGCCCGGCGCACCGGCGCCACCCCGTTCATGGTGGTGCAGGCCGCCGCCGCGCTGCTGCTCGGCCGACTGGCCGGGACCAGGGACGTGGCGCTCGGCGCCCCCGTCGCCGGGCGCGGCGAGCAGGAGCTGGAACAGCTGGTCGGCTTCTTCGTCAACACCCTGGTGCTGCGGCACGGGTGGGAGGACGGGCAGAGCTTCGAGCAGCTCGTCGCCGGGGCGAAGGAGACCGTGCTGGGCGCGCTCGCCCACCAGGACCTGCCGTTCGACCGCCTGGTCGACCTGGTCAACCCCGAACGGACCCTGGGCCGGCACCCGCTGTTCCAGGTGATGGTCCAGTACCGCAAGGAGGCCGGCGGCCTGGACGCGCTGCTCGGCGCCCGCACCGCGCTGCTGCCCGACCCGGTGCACGCCGCCCGCTTCGACCTGGCGTTCACTTTCGTGGAGTCCGCCGACGGCACCCGCACCGACCTGACCGTCATCCACGCCGAGGACCTGTTCGACCGGGCCACCGCCCGCCTGTTCGGCGCCCGGCTGCTGCGCGTCCTGGAGCAGGCCGCCGCCGACCCGGCCCGGCCGGTCGGCACGATCGAGCCGACCGCCGCCGAGGAGGTCCGCGGCCTGGCCGGGGCCTGGAACGCCACCGCGATCCCGGTCCGCGCGGGCACCCTGGTCACCCGGATCGCCGAGGCCGTCGCCGCTACCCCCGACGCGGTCGCCGTCGAGTTCGAGGACACCGCGCTGACCTACCGCGAACTCGCCGACCGGGCCGACCGGTTGGCCCGCGCGCTGACCGCCGCCGGGGCCGGGCCGGACACCGTGGTCGGCGTCGCCGTGCCGCGCTCCGCCGAACTGATGGTCGCGCTGCTCGCCGTGCTGCGGGCCGGGGCCGCCTACCTGCCGCTGGACACCGAGTACCCGGCCGAGCGCTTGGCCGGGATGATCGAGGACGCCCGCCCCGTCTGCGTGCTCACCCTGCCCGGGGCGGACGCCGCCGTCCCGGCGGTGCCCGGCGTGCCGCTGCTGCCCGTCGACGCCACCGGCCCCGCCGACCTGGCGCTCGCCGCGCCCGGCCCCGACCACGCCGCGTACGTCATCTTCACCTCCGGCTCCACCGGCCGCCCCAAGGGCGTCGTCGTCACCCACCGGGCGATCGTCAACCGGCTGGAGTGGATGCGCGAGATGTACGCGATCGACGCCGCCGACCGGGTCCTGCAGAAGACCCCCGCCGGATTCGACGTCTCCGTCTGGGAGTTCTTCCTCGCCCTGACCGTCGGCGCCCGCGTCGTGCTGGCCCGCCCCGGCGGCCACCGCGACCCCGGGTACCTGGCCGCGCTGGTCGCCCGCGGCGGCGTCACCACCTGCCACTTCGTGCCGTCCATGCTGGTCGCCTTCACCACCGCCGCCGAACAGGACCCCGCCCTGCGAAGGGAGTTCGCGGGCGTCCGCCGGGTCTACTGCTCCGGCGAGGCGCTGCCCGCCGCCGCCGTCGACCGCTTCCTCGCGCTCTGGCCGCAGATCGAACTGCACAACCTGTACGGCCCCACCGAGGCCGCCGTCGACGTCACCCACCACCGCGCCTGGGCCGGTGCGGGCACCGTCCCGATCGGCCGCCCCGCCTGGAACACCCGGCTGTACGTGCTGGACGCCGCGCTGCGGCCCTGCCCGGTCGGCGTGGCGGGCGAACTGTACCTGGCGGGCGTGCAGTTGGCGCGCGGCTACCTCGGCCGCCCCGGCCTCACCGCGTCCCGGTTCGTCGCCGACCCGTTCGGCGCGCCCGGCGAGCGGATGTACCGGACCGGCGACCTGGTGCGCCACCGGATCGACGGCAGCGTCGAGTACCTGGGCCGGACCGACGACCAGGTGAAGATCCGCGGCTTCCGGATCGAACTCGGCGAGATCGAGGCCGCGTTGGCCGCCCTGCCGGGCGTCGCCGCGGCCGCCGCCACCGTCCGGGAGACCGCCGGCGGCGCGAAGCAGCTGGTCGGGTACGTGGTTCCCGCGGCGGGCTCCGGCGCGACCGGCAGCGGCGCCCGGGCCGCGCTCGCCGCGACCCTCCCCGAACACCTGGTCCCGTCCGTGGTGGTGGAGCTCGCCGCGCTGCCGCTGTCCGTCAACGGCAAGCTCGACCGCAAGGCGCTGCCCGCCCCCGAACGCTCCACCGCCCTCGCCGCCGCCGTCCCGGCCGCCGCCACCCCCGCGACCGCGCTCACCCGGGTCTTCGCCGAGGTGCTCGGCCTCGCCGAGGTCGGCCCCGACGAGAACTTCTTCGCCCTCGGCGGCGACAGCATCGTCTCGCTCCAACTCGTCAGCCGGGCCAAGGCCGCGGGCTGGGCGATCAGCGCCAAGGACGTCTTCCAGCACCCCACCCCCGCCGCGCTGGCCACCGCCTTCGGCGCCCCCGCCGCACCCCCGGCCGCCCCGGCCCTCCCGCCGGCCGCTCCGTCCGACGGGCCGGTCCCGCTGCTCCCCGTCGTGCACTGGCTGCGCGAACGCGGCGGCCCGATCGACCGGTTCAACCAGTCCGTCCTGCTCACCACCCCCGCCGACCTGGACCCGACCGCCCTGCGCACCGCCCTGACCGCGCTGATCGAGACCCACCCCGCCCTGCGGCTGCGCCTCGACACCACGGACGGCCTGTGGACCCAGGAGACCGTCCCGGCCGCGGCCGCGTCGTCCGGCGCTCCCGCCGCCGACGGGCTGCTGCGGCGGGTCGCGGCCCCCGGCGGGCCGAGCGCGGCGCAGCTCACCGCGGAGGCGGACCGGGCGGCCGGGGAGTTGGACCCGGCGGCCGGGCGGACGGTGCGCGCGGTGTGGTTCGACGCCGGGGACGGGGCCGAGGGCAGGCTGCTGCTGACGGTCCACCACCTGGCCGTGGACGGCGTCTCCTGGCGGGTGCTGCTGCCCCGGCTCGCCGCCGCCCACCGGGACGCCGCCGCCGGTCGCCGCCCCGCCCTCGCGCCCGAGCTGGTCGGCCTGCGCGAGTGGGCCGAGCACCTGCACGCCCACGCCGGGCAGCGGGTCCGGCTCGCCGAGGCCGCGTACTGGCGCACCGCGACGGCGGGCCCCGCCGGGCCGCTGGCCGGCCTGGCCGCCGACCCCGTCCGCGACACCGTCGCCACCCTGCGCACCCTGCGCCGGGTCGTCCCGGCGGAGCGCACCGCCCCGCTGCTCGCCGGCGCGGGCACCGGCGTCGACGAACTCCTGCTGGCCGCACTGGTCCTGGGCCTGGCCGTGGCCCGGCCGGGCCACGCGCCGAACGTCCAGGTCGACCTGGAGGGCCACGGCCGGGGCGGCCACGACGGCCACACCCCCGACCTGTCCGGCACCGTCGGCTGGTTCACCACCGTCCACCCCGTCCGGCTCGACCTGGCCGGACTCGACCCGGCCGCGACGTCGGACGTCCTGGCCCGGGTCAAGGAGCAGCTGCGCGCCGCCCCCGACAAGGGGCTCGGCCACGGCCTGCTGCGCCACCTCGACCCGCAGACCGCGCCGCTGCTGGCCGCCGCCCCGGCCTCCCCGGTGCTGTTCAACTACCGGGGCCGCACCGACCAGGCAGCGCCCACCGGGGACGGCTGGCCGCTCGCCCCGGCCGAGGAACGCGCCGCGGTCGCGGCCGGGGCCGGACCCGACCCGCGGATGCCCGCGGGCTACCCGCTGGAGATCGACGCGGCCGTCGTCCCCGGCCCGACCGGCCGCCCCGAACTCGCGGTCGAACTCTCCTGGCCCGCCGCGCTGCTGACCGAACCGGAGGCCGCCGCCATCGCCGACGCCTGGCTCACCGCCCTCGACGCCCTCGCCCGCCGCACGGCCCCCCTCACCCCGGCCGACCTCTCCCTGGTCGCCCTGAAGCAGGGCCAGCTCGACCGCCTCCAGTCCAAGCTCCGCACCCGGCGCCCCCGATGACCGCCCTCCCGCCGGGCCCCGGCTCCGCGAACGCCCTCCCGGCGGCCTCCGGGCCGGACGGGCCGGCCCCCGACCGATCCCCCTCCTCCTCCACCACCGAGAAAGCGATCATGAGCAGCGACTCCACCACCTCGCACGACGACGCCCCGCAGCAGAGCGTTGCGGCGCCTTCGGACCTGGAGGACGTGTACCCGCTGTCCTCGCTGCAGGAGGGGCTGCTGTTCCACGCGTTGTACGACGACGGGGCGCGGGACGTGTACGTCGTGCAGTCGTACCTCGATCTCGCGGGGGAGGTCGCGCAGGACCGTCTCGCGGCGGCCGTCGACGCGCTGCTGGCGCGGCACGCGAACCTGCGGGCCGGGTTCTGGTACGAGGACCCGCAGGACGTGCTGCAGTTCGTGCAGCGCACCGTCGACACCCCGCTGCGCACCGTCGATCTGACGGGGCGTCAGGACGCTGACGTGCAGGCCGTGATGGACGAGGAGTGGCAGCGCCGTTTCGACCTGGACGCGCCGCCGCTGCTGCGCTTCGCCCTGCTGCGGCTGGGGGAGGGGCGGCACCGCCTGGTGCTGACCTGCCACCACCTGCTGCTGGACGGCTGGTCGATGCCGATCGTGGTGCGCGAGCTGCTGGCGCTGTACCGGGGCGAGGCGCTGCCGCCGGTGCGGCCGTACCGCGACCACCTGGCGCTGCTGGCGACCCGCGACACCGACGCGGCCGAACGCGCCTGGGCGCGGGCTCTCGCCGGGTTCGAGACGCCGCACCCCGTCGCGCCCGCCGTCGCCGGGGCCGGGGACGTCGAGCCGGGGCTGATCACCCGCCACGCCGGGCCGGAGCTGACGGCGCGCCTCGCGGCGGCCGTCCGGGGGCGCGGTCTGACGCTCGGGAACGTGGCGTACACGCTGTGGGGGGTGCTGGTCGGGGCACTGACCGGCAGCACCGACACGGTCTTCGGCACCACCGTGTCCGGCCGTCCCGCCGACCTGCCGGGGGCGGAGTCGATGGTCGGGCTGTTCATCAACACCGTCCCGGTCCGGGTGCGCCCGGCAGCCACCGCGACCCTCGCCGCGGCGGCGGCCGAAGTGCAGCGCGGCCAGGCCGAGTTGATGGAGCACCAGCACCTCGGCCTGGCGGCGGTCCAGCGGGCGGCCGGGGCCGGGGGAGCGCTGTTCGACACGCTGCTGGTGGTGGAGAACTACCGGGGCGGCGGCGACGGGCTGAAGGAGTCGCTGGCGGGGGCGGGCGGCCCCGTCGTCACCGGGCTGGGGGCCCGCGACGCGACCCACTACCCGCTGGGCCTGACCCTGCTGCCCGGCGAGGACCTCCGGGTCGAACTCGAGTACCGGCCGGACGCGTTCGACCCGGCGCAGGCCGAGGCCGTCGCCGAGCGCTTCCTCGGCCTGCTGGCCGCGTTCGCCGCCGACCCGGACACCCCGCTGGCCCGTCTCGACCTGCTGACGGCCGCCGAGCGCGCCGCCCTCCCGGCCGCCACCGCCGGTCCGGCGCTGCCCGCCGTCCCGGCGCCCGGCGTCGACGACCTGCTGCGCGCCCGCGCCGCCGAGCGGCCCGCGCTGCGCGCCCTGGTCGGCCCGGCCCTGGACGGGGTCCGCGCCGAGCGGAGCTTCGCCGAACTCGACGCCGACACCGACCGGTTGGCCCGCCTGCTGCTGTCCCGGGGGGTGCGGGCGGAGCGGATCGTGGCGCTCGCACTGCCCCGCTGCACCGAGTCCGTGACGGCGCTGCTCGCGGTGCTCCGGGCCGGCGGCGCCTACCTGCCGATGGACCTCGACCACCCGGACGAGCGCCTCGCCCTGCTGCTGGAGGACGCCCGCCCGGCCGTCCTGCTGACCACCTCGGCGGTGCTGTCCCGGCTGCCCGGGCACCCGGCCGCGACCGTCGTGCTGCTGGACGACCCGGCGGTCCGGGCCGAACTCGCCGCCCTGGACGGCGGGCCCGTCACCGACGAGGAGCGCGGCGGCCCGATCGACCCCGCGCAGGCCGCGTACGTGATCCACACCTCCGGCTCCACCGGCCGCCCCAAGGGCGTCGTGCTGGCCCACGCGGGCCTCGCCAACCTGGCCCACGACCACCTGGGCGGCGAGTTCGCGGCGGCCCTCGCCGCCACCGGCGAGCCCCGGCTGCGCGCCCTGCACACCGCCTCGTTCTCCTTCGACTCCTCCTGGGAGCAGCTGATCTGGCTGCTCGGCGGCCACGAACTGCACCTGCTCGGTGAGGACGACCGGCGCGACGCCGAGGCCGTCGTCGCCTACACCCGCGCCGAGCGGGTGCACGCCCTGGACGTCACCCCCAGCTACGCCCGGCAGCTGCTGGACTGCGGCCTGTTGACGGGCGGGCACCGCCCGCCGGTGCTGCTGCTGGGCGGCGAGGCGCTGCCCGAGGCGCTCTGGACGGAGCTGCGGACGGAGCTGCGGGCCGAGCCCGGCACCACCGTGCTCAACTACTACGGGCCGACCGAGTTCACCGTGGACGCCCTGGTCGCCGACCTCGCCGACAGCCCCGCCCCGACGGTCGGCCGCCCGCTGACCGGCGGCCGGGCGTACGTGCTGGACGCGCTGCTGCGGCCCGTGCCGGACGGCGCGCCCGGCGAACTCTTCCTGGCCGGTGTGCAGGTGGCGCGCGGCTACCTGGGCCGCCCGGGCCTGACGGCGTCCCGGTTCGTCGCCGACCCGTTCGGCGAGCCGGGCTCCCGGATGTACCGCACCGGCGACCTGGTGCGCCGCCGCGCCGACGGCGCGCTCGACTACCTGGGCCGGGCCGACGAGCAGGTGAAGATCCGCGGCTACCGGATCGAACTCGGCGAGATCGAGGCCGCGCTGGCCGAGCACCCGGGCGTCGCGCAGAGCGCGGTGCTGGTCCGGCGCGGCCCCGTGGACCGGATCGTCGCCTACCTGGTGCCCGCCGCAACGGAGTTGGACCCCGCCGAGGTGCGGGCGCGGCTCGCCGCCCGGCTGCCCGCGTACATGGTGCCGTCCGCGTTCGCCGTGCTGGACGCGCTGCCGCTGACCGTCAACGGCAAGCTCGACCGGGCCGCGCTGCCCGAGGACGGCCTCGACTACGCGGGCGCGGCCGGCTCCCGGGCCGCCGCCACCGCCACCGAGGAACTGCTCTGCGCGCTCTACGGCGAGGTGCTGGGCCTGCCCGAGGTCGGCGCCGAGGACGACTTCTTCCGCCTCGGCGGCGACTCGATCTCCTCGATCCGGCTGATCGGCGCGGCCCGCGCCGAAGGACTCGCGCTCAGCCCCCGCGACGTCTTCGAGCGCCGCACCCCGGCCGCGCTGGCCGCCCTCGCCGACGGGCGCGGCGCCGCCGACGCCGACACCCGCGCCGAACTGCCCGAACTCCCGGCCGCCACCGAGGCCGAGCACGCCGCCGTCCGGGCCGCCGCCCCGCACCTGGAGATCGCGGAGGTCTGGCCGGTCTCGCCGCTCCAGGAGGGCCTGCTGTTCGAGGCCGACTACGACGACGGCGCCGTGGACGTGTACACCGCCCGCGACGTCATCACCCTGGACCGCCGCCTCCCGGCCGCCACCCTGCGGGCCGCCGTCGCCGCCGTCCTGGACGCCCACCCCAACCTGCGGGCGGGCTTCCTGCAGACCGGCCCCGACCGGCCCGTCCAGTTCGTCCCCCGGGCCGTCGACGTGCCGCTCGCCGAACTCGACCTCTCCCACCTCGACGAGGCCGAGTTCGCCGCCGAAATGGCGGAGTTGACGGCCCGTGAGGCCGCCACCCGGTTCGACCTCGCCGCGCCGCCGCTGCTGCGCCTGGTCTCGGTGCTCGCCCCCGGCGGCGGCCAGCGCATCCTGGTCACCAACCACGCGCTGCTCTGGGACGGCTGGTCCTCCGGCCTGTTCCTGCAGGAGCTGCTGGGCCGCTGCGCCGACCTGCCCGCGCCCGAGCCCGCCCTGCCCTACCGGGACTTCCTGCGCTGGCTGGCCGCCCGCGACGGCGCGGCCGGCACCGCCGCCTGGACGGCCGCGCTGGCCGGACTGGACGGCCCGACCCTGCTCGCCCCGCAGGCCCGCGAGCGCGCCGGGCTGCTCCCGCAGTCCGTCACGGCCCGGCTGAGCGGCGAACTCAGCGGCCGGATCGCCGAGTTCGCGCGGACGCACGGCCTGACCCTGAACACCGTGCTGTCCGGCGCCTGGGCGCTGCTGCTCGGCGGCCTGACGAACCGTCAGGACGTGGTGTTCGGCGCCACCGTCTCCGGCCGCCCGGCCGAACTGCCCGGCATCGACGGCACCATCGGCATGTTCCTGAACACCGTCCCGGTCCGGGCCGTGCTCGACGGCTCGGAGTCCGTCGCCGCCTTCCTGGCCCGCCACCAGGCCGAGCAGGCCGCCCTGCTGCCGCACCACCAGACCGGCCTGGGCGCGATCCAGCGCGGCACCGGCTTCGGCCGGCTCTTCGACACCCTCCAGGTGCTCCGCAACACCCCCGCCGACGCCGACACCCGCGCCGAACTGCGCGAACGCCTGGGCGTCCGGGAGATCGAGGACGTCGACGCCGCGCACTTCCCGCTGATCTTCATCACCAACCCGGGCGAGGCGCTGACCTTCGAGTGGAAGTACCGCCCGGACGTCTTCGACCGCCCCGAGGTCGAGCAGCACGCCCAGCGCCTGATCGTCCTGCTCGACCGGCTCACCGCCGACCCCGACCGCCCCGTCCGGACCCTGGACGTGCTGACCGGCGGCGAGCGGGAGTTGCTGGGGGAGTGGGCCGATACCGGTCGCGGGTTGCCGTCGGCTTCGGTGGCGGAGTTGTTGGCGGAGCGGGCTGCTTCGGTGCCGGGCGAGGTCGCATTGGTGTTCGGGTCCGAGTCGTGGACGTATGCCGAACTGGATGCGCGGGTGGACCGGTTGGCGCGGTTGTTCGTCTCGCGGGGTGCGGGTCCGGAGCGGGTGGTGGCGCTCGGGTTGCCGCGGTCGTTGGACATGGTGGCGGCGCTGTTCGCCGTCCTGCGGGCGGGTGCGGCGTATCTGCCGCTCGAACTCGACTACCCCGTCGACCGGTTGGCGTTCATGGTGGAGGACACCGCGCCGGTGGTGCTGGTGACGGACTCCACGGCCGCCGCCCTGCTGCCGGAGCACCCCGTCACCCTGCTGCTGGACGACCCGGCCGTGGCCGCCGAACTGGCCGCCCTGCCCGCCGAGCCGTTCCGGGTGCCGTACGAGCCGGACGCCGCCGCGTACGTGATCTTCACGTCGGGGTCGACGGGTCGGCCGAAGGGTGTGGTGACGCCCTACCACGGCTTGACGAACATGCAGTTGAACCACCGCGAGGCGATCTTCGACCCGGTGGTGGCGTCGGCCGGTGGCCGTCGGCTGCGGATCGCGCACACCGTGTCGTTCTCCTTCGACATGTCGTGGGAGGAGCTGCTCTGGCTGGTCGAGGGCCACGAGGTGCACGTCCTCGACGAGGCGCTCCGCCGCGATGCCCAGGGGCTGGCCGACTACTGCGCCGAACAGTTCGTGGATGTCATCAACGTGACACCCTCTTACGCCCAGGCGCTGGTGGAGTGCGGCCTGCTGGACGAGGACCGGCACCGCCCGGTGCTGGTGCTGCTCGGCGGCGAGGCCGTGGCCGAGACGCTGTGGTCCAAGCTGCGGGAGACCCCGGGCGTCATCGGCTACAACCTGTACGGGCCGACCGAGTACACGATCAACACGCTCGGCGGCGGCACCCTCGACTCGGCGACCGCCACCGTCGGCCGGCCGATCTGGAACACCGTCGCGCACGTCCTGGACGCCCACCTGCGCCCGGTGCCGATCGGCGTCCCTGGTGAGCTTTACGTCAACGGCGTCGGCCTGGCGCGCGGCTACCTCAACCGCCCCGGCCTCACCGCCGAGCGCTTCGTCGCCGACCCGTTCGGCACGCCCGGCTCCCGGATGTACCGCACCGGCGACGTCGTCCGGTGGCGTCAGGACGGGCTGCTGGACTTCCTCGGCCGCGCCGACGACCAGGTCAAGATCCGCGGCTACCGGATCGAACCGGGCGAGATCGAGGACGCGCTCACCCTGCACCGGGACGTCGCGCAGGCCGCCGTGCTGGTCCGCGAGGACACCCCGGGCGTCAAGCGCCTGGTCGCCTACCTGGTTTCCGCCACAACGGAGTTGGACCCCGCCGAGGTGCGGGCGCAGCTCGCCGCCCGGCTGCCCGAGTACATGGTGCCCTCGGCCTTCGTGGTCCTGGACGCGCTGCCACTGACCGTCAACGGCAAGCTCGACCGCAGGGCGCTCCCCGCGCCGCAGCTCGGCGGCGGGGAGCGGGCCCCGCGCGGGGCCCGCGAGGAGATTCTGTGCGGCGCGTTCGGCGCGGCGCTGGGCCTCGCGGAGGTCGGCCCGGAGGAGAACTTCTTCGACCTCGGCGGCCACTCGCTGCTCGCCGCCCGCCTGGTCGCCAAGGTCCGCGCTCTGCTCGGCGGCGCCCTGACGGTCCGTGACCTGTTCGAGGCCCCGACGCCCGCCGACCTGGCGCTGCGCCTGGACGGCCCGGGCGAGGCCCGCCCCGCGCTGACCCGCCGGGACCGGCCCGCCGACCTGCCGCTCTCGCACGCCCAGCGTCGGATGTGGTTCCTGCAGAACCTGGACGGCGACGGCGCGACCTACAACGTGCCGCTGGTGGTCCGGGTCTCCGGCCCGCTCGACACCGACGCCCTGCGCACCGCCGTGCGCGCCGTCAGCGAGCGCCACGAGAGCCTGCGCACCGTCTTCACCGAGCGCGACGGCTCGGTGTTCCAGCACCTGCTGGACGCGCCCCCGCCCGCCGAGGCGATCGAGCTGCGGCCCGTCACCGAGGCCGGCCTGGACGCGGCGGTGCAGGCCGCCGTCCGGCGCGGCTTCGACCTGGCGACGGAGCGCCCGCTGCGCGTCACCGTGCTCGAACTCGGGCCCGCGGACCACGTGCTGGTGCTGCTGTTCCACCACATCGCGGGCGACGAGTGGTCGATGCTCCCGTTCGTCGAGGACCTGACCGCCGCCTACGCCGGGGAGGCGCTCGCGCCGCTGCCCGTGCAGTACGCCGACTACACCCGCTGGCAGCAGGAGCTGCTCGGGGACCCGGCCGACCCCGACAGCCTGCACAGCCGCCAACTCGCCCGCTGGCGCGAGGCGCTGGCCGGCCTGCCGGAGGAACTGGCGCTCCCGCTGGACCACCCGCGCACCCCCGCCGCCGGGTACCGGGGCGACACCGTGCACGCCCAGGTGCCGCCGGCCGTCTACCGGGGCCTGCGGGCGGCCGCCCGGGCCACCGGCACCACCACCTTCATGGTGCTGCGGGCCGCCGTCGCCACCCTGCTGCACCGCCTCGGCGCGGGCGAGGACATCCCGCTCGGCGCGCCCGTCGCGGGCCGCGCGGACAGCGGACTGGACCGCCTGGTCGGCTTCTTCGTCAACACCGTGGTGCTGCGCACCGACCTGGGCGGCGACCCGACCTTCGCCGAACTCCTCGGCCGGGTACGGGAGTTCGACCTCGCCGGGTTCGCCCACCAGGACCTGCCGTTCGACCGCCTGGTGGAGGACCTGAACCCGCCCCGGGTGCCGGGCCGGCACCCGCTGTTCCAGGTGATGCTGGGCTACCAGCACAACGACGGCCAGGCCGGGCGGCTGCTCGGCCTGGAGAGCCGGATCGTGCCGTTCGAGCTGGGCGCGGCGAAGTTCGAACTCGACTTCAACTTCGAGGAGACCTCCTCGGCCGAGGAGATCGACATCGCCTTCGAGTACGCCGCCGACCTCTACGACCGCAGCACCGCCGAGGCCCTGGTCGAGCGCCTGCTCGCCGTCCTCGCCCAGGTCGCGGCCGACCCGCACCGCCGGATCGGCGCACTGGACGTCCTGACCGGCGGCGAGCGGAAGCTGCTCGGTGCATGGGCTGCCACGGGGCGGGAGTTGCCGTCGGCGTCGGTGGCGGAGCTGTTGGCGGAGCGGGCTGCTTCGGTGCCGGGCGAGGTCGCATTGGTGTTCGGGTCCGAGTCGTGGACGTATGCCGAACTGGATGCGCGGGTGGACCGGTTGGCGCGGTTGTTCGCGTCGCGGGGTGCGGGTCCGGAGCGGGTGGTGGCGTTGGGGCTGCCGCGTTCGTTGGACATGGTGGCGGCGCTGTTCGCCGTCCTGCGGGCCGGTGCGGCCTACCTGCCGCTCGAACTCGACTACCCCGAGGACCGGTTGGCGTTCATGGTCGAGGACACCGCGCCCGTCGTCCTGGTCACCAGCCGGGCCGCCGAAGCACGGATGCCGTTCACCCCGGGTGTGCCCCGCCTGCTGCTGGACGACCCGGTGGTCGAGGCCGAACTCGCGGTGCTCCCCGACACCCCCTACCGGGTGCCGTACGAGCCGGACGCCGCCGCGTACGTGATCTTCACGTCCGGGTCGACGGGTCGGCCGAAGGGCGTGGTGACGCCCTACCACGGCCTGACGAACATGCAGTTGAACCACCGCGAGGCGATCTTCGACCCGGTGGTGGCCTCGGCCGGTGGCCGTCGGCTGCGGATCGCGCACACCGTCTCGTTCTCCTTCGACATGTCGTGGGAGGAACTGCTCTGGCTGGTCGAGGGCCACGAGGTGCACGTCCTCGACGAAGCCCTGCGCCGTGACGCGGAAGCCCTCGCGGCCTACTGCGCCGAACAGTTCGTGGATGTCATCAACGTGACACCCTCTTACGCGCAGGCACTGGTCGACCGGGGCCTGCTGGACGAGGACCGGCACCGCCCGGTGCTGGTCCTGCTCGGCGGCGAGGCCGTCGCCGAGACGCTGTGGTCGAAGCTGCGGGACACCCCCGGCGTGATGGGCTACAACCTGTACGGGCCGACCGAGTACACGATCAACACGCTCGGCGGCGGCACCCTCGACTCGGCCACCGCGACCGTGGGCCGGCCGATCTGGAACACCGTCGCGCACGTCCTGGACGCCCACCTGCGCCCCGTCCCCGTGGGCGTGCCGGGCGAGCTGTACGTCAACGGCGTCGGCCTGGCCCGCGGCTACCTCAACCGCCCCGGCCTCACCGCCGAGCGCTTCGTCGCCGACCCGTTCGGCGAACCCGGCGCCCGGATGTACCGCACCGGCGACGTCGTGCGCTGGCGCCAGGACGGGCTGCTGGACTTCCTCGGCCGCGCCGACGACCAGGTCAAGATCCGCGGCTACCGGGTCGAGCCCGGCGAGGTCGAGGACGCGCTGAGCGCACATCAGGACGTCGCCCAGGCGGCGGTCGTGGTCCGCGAGGACACCCCCGGGGTGAAGCGCCTGGTCGCCTACCTGGTCGCAGGTGAGGGTACCCTTATCGAGGCCGCTGCGATCCGTCGCACGCTGGCCGCCCGGCTGCCCGAGTACATGGTGCCCTCGGCCTTCGTGGTCCTGGACGCCCTGCCGCTGACCGTCAACGGCAAGCTCGACCGCAAGGCGCTCCCCGCGCCCCGGGCCGAGGACTTCACCACCGGCGGCGAACGGCGCGCCCCGCGCTACCCGAGCGAGCGGGCGGTGCACGCGGCCTTCGCCGAGGTGCTCGGCCTGCCCGCGGTCGGCATCGACGAGAACTTCTTCGACCTCGGCGGCCACTCCCTGCTGGCGATGGAACTGCTCCAGCGCCTGCGCGCCGACTTCGAGGGGGACCTGCGCCTGCCCGACCTGTTGACCCGGCCCACCGTCTCGGCCCTCGCCGAGTTCCTGGTCGACCGGCTGGTCGGCGCCGCCCTCGGCGACGCGCCGTCCTGCTCCGCCTGACACCCCGCCACCCACCCCGCCCCACCCCACCGAGGAGAGACCCGATGGCAGCCACCAACCCCTTCGAGGACGACGACGCCCGCTACCTGGTCCTGGTCAACGACGAGAACCAGCACTCGCTGTGGCCCGCGTTCGCCGAGGTCCCGGCCGGCTGGCGGACCGTCCACGGCGAGGACACCCGCGAGGGCGCCACCGCGTGGATCGACGCCCACTGGACCGACCTGCGCCCCGCCAGCCTGGTCGCCCGCACCTCCTGACCCGACCGGCTCGATCGACTCGACCGACCCGACCGCCGGCGGAGGGGACGGCCCGGCACGACCCGGACCGTCCCCTCCGCCGCACCCCGCCGACCGACGGATGGCCAACGCCGTGAGCACCCACCAGCCAGCCCCCGCCGCCGGGCCCCCCGACGGCCCGACCGCCGAGCACCCGACCGCCGGGCACCCGGACGGCGAGCACCCGGACACGGTGCTGCCCGCCGACGAGGACCTGCCGCCGACCGCGCTCTCCCCGGAGCAGCGCCGCCGCGCCAAGGCCCTGCTGCGCGGCGCGCTCCGCCCGCACCGCGGCACCGTCGCCGCCGCGATGACCGCCGCGGGCATCCGGCAACTCGCGCTGCTCGCCGTCCCCTGGTGCGTGCAGCAGGCCCTCGACGAGGGCCTGCAGAAGCACGACGCCGGCGCGCTCGCGCGCTGGGCCGCCGCCACCGCGCTCGCCGCGCTGGTCCAGTTCGCCGGCCTGTACGGCTGGCAGTACTGGGCCGGGTACGCGGACGCCAAGGTCGGCGCCGACCTGCGCGGGCGGCTGCTGCGCCACCTGTCCGGGCTCGACCGGGCCGCGCTCGCCGCCCGCGGCCACGGCGACCTGGCGATGCGCGCCACCCGCGACACCGACCTGGTCCGCGAGTGGGTGCACGGCCTGGCGATCTGGGTGGTGCTCGGCACCACCTTCCTCACCGTGCTGCCCGCCATCGCCGCGCTCGACCTCAGCCTGCTGCTGGTCACCCTCGCCACCCTGCCGTTCCTGGTCTGGGTCAACCTGCACTACCCGCGCCGGTTCGCCACCGCCTCCGCCGACCTGGCCGCCGCGCACGGCGCCCGCGCCGACGCCGTCGCCGACCTGCTCCAGCTCGGCACCGGCCTGCGCGGCACCGGCGGCCACCGCCCGCTGGTCGACCGGCACCACGCCGCCAGCGCCGACGTCACCGGACGGACCCTCACCGCCGCCCGGATCGAGGCGTCCTGGGCCGCCGTCGCCCCGCTCGTCCCGCGGCTCGCCGTCGCCGCGGGCGTCGGCCTCGGCGGCCTCGCCGTCCTGGACGGGCACCTCACCGTCGGCGGACTGGTCGCCTTCACCTCCTGGATGGCCATCGTCACCCTCGCCACCCGGGTCCTGGTCGACCGCCTGCTCGAACGCGGCCAGGCCGACGTCGCCGCCGCCCGGATCGACGAGGCGCTCTCCCTCGGCGCGACCGTCGCCGACCCCGCCGAACCGGTCGGCCTCCCGGCGGGCGGCGCGCTGGAGTTCACCGGCGCACTCGCCCGGCGGGACGGCAAGGACGTCCTCGGACCGGTCGGACTGACCGTCGCCCCGGGCGAGTTCGTCGCCCTCTCGGGCGCCACCGGCGCGGGCAAGAGCACCCTGCTGCGGCTCGGCGTCCGGCTCGACGACCCCGACGCGGGCACCGTCCGCTACGGCGGCGTCGACCTGCGCACGGCCGCGCTCGACCAGGTCCGGACCCGGATCGCGTACGTCGCCCAGCGGCCCGTGCTGCTCTCCGGCACCGTCGCCGACAACCTGCGGCTCGGCCGCGAACTGCCGCAGGCCGCCCTGGAGGACGCCTGCCGCACCGCCGGGCTGCACGACCAGCTCGCCGCGATGCCCGACGGCTACGCCACCGAACTCGGCGAGGGCGGCACCGCGCTCTCCGGCGGCCAGGTCCAGCGCCTGGCGATCGCCCGCGCCCTGCTCGGCGACCCCGCCGTCCTGCTCCTCGACGACGCCACCTCCGCCCTCGACACCACCACCGAGGCCCTCGTCCTCGACCGCCTCCGGGCCTGGGCCGCCGGCCGCCGCACCCTGCTCTTCGCCACCCACCGCACCGCCGTCCTCGCCGCCGCCGACCGCACCGTCCACCTCCACGCCCCGGGCGGCCCCGCCACCCCGTCACCGACCCTCACGGAGGCCACCCATGGCTGAACAGCCGCTGTTGCGCGAGGAGGCCGAGGAGCGCGGGGTGCTCCGCCGGGCCCTGCCGTTCCTGCGGCCGCACCGGGGCCGGCTGGCGGTGGCGCTCGGGGTGGGGCTGGCGGACTCGGCGGCGCTGGTCGCGGTCGCCCCGCTGGTCGGCCTGGCCACCGACGCGCTGCTCGACGGGGACCGGGGGCGGCTGGGCCGGGCCGTCGTCCTGCTCGCCGTCCTCGCCGCCGCCCAACTGGTGCTGGCCCGGGTCGGCGAACTGCTGCTGATCCGCAGCGGAGAGGACGTCGTGCGGACCCTGCGCGAGCGGGCCGTGGAGAACCTCGCCACCGCGCCGCTGCGCTTCCTGGAGACGCACCGCAGCGGCGACCTGCTGCGCCGGGCCACCGGCGAGGTCGCGGCACTGGCCGCGTTCGTCCGGCTGCACCTGCGCAACCTGGTGTCGGCGCTGGCCACCCTCGGGTTCACGCTGACCGTGCTGGCCGGGTACTCCTGGCAGCTGCTGCTGGTCCAGCTGGTGGTGTTCCTGCCGCCCGCGCTGCTGGTCACCCGCTGGTTCCAGCGCGACGCCGCGTCCGCGTTCGGCGGCAAGGCGAGCGCCGAGGCGGCCGTCGCCGCGACCTTCACCGAGACCCTGACGGCCCGTGAGGCGCTGCAGACCTCGCGCGGCCTGGCCGGCTGGACGGTCCGCTTCGACCGGGAGAACCGGCACGCGGTGCGGGCCGCCCGGCGGGCGCTGCGGGTGGAGAACCGGATCGACCTGGTCAGCCTGGTCGAGGGCCTGGCCCTGGTCGCGCTGCTCGCCGTCGGCGGCTGGCTGGTCACCCGGGACGCCGTGGGTGTCGGCACCGTGGTGGTGTTCGTGGTCGCGAGCCGCAACCTGTTCGACTCCTGCACCGACCTGTCCCAGCTGGTCGGCGAGGTCGCCACCGCCCGCACCGGCCTGGCCCGGCTGCTGGACCTGCTGGCCGCGACCGCGCCCGCCGCCGACCCGGCCCCCGTCGCCGACCTGCCGGAACGGGGCGAACTGCGCTGCGAGGGCGTCGACTTCGGCTACCGGGCGGACGGTCGGGCGCTGCACGGCGCCACCCTGGCCTTCCCGGCGGGCAGCCGCACCGGCCTGGTCGGCGAGACCGGCTCCGGCAAGACCACGCTGGCCAAGCTGCTCTGCGGCCTCTACCGGCCGGACGCCGGCGCGGTCCGGTTCGCGGGCACCGCGCTCGCCGCGATCCCGGAGGAGCAGCTGCGCCGCCGGATCGTGCTGGTGCCGCAGGAGGTCCGGCTGGTCACCGGCACCGTCGCGGAGAACCTGGCGCTGGTGCGGGGCGCGCCGGACCGGGCCGCGATCGAACGGGCCGTCGCCCGGCTCGGCCTGACGCAGTGGCTGGACGGGATCGGCGGCCCGGACGCCGAGGTCGGGCAGCGCGGCTCCCGGCTGTCGGCGGGGGAGCGGCAGATCCTCGGTGTGGTCCGCGCCGTCCTCGCCGACCCGGCCGTGCTGGTGCTGGACGAGGCCACCGCCGACATCGACCCCGCCACCGCGGCCCGGCTGGAGCACGCCCTCGACGAGCTGCACGCCGACTGCACGCTGATCGTGGTCGCGCACCGGCCCGCGACCATCGCCCGGCTGCCCCGGGTGGTCCGCCTCGCCGACGGCAGGGTTGTCGCCGACGGCGGCCCCGGCCCGCTCGCTGAGGGAACGTCATCCCCGGTTCGCTCTGGCCACGAAGAAAAGGTTAGGCTAGCCTAAGCTTCAGGCGTTCGCCCGGCGCCGCCGCCACGTCCCGCCCCGGGACGGTGCGGTGGCGCCCGGCTGTTCCGGCCACCACCGACCGAATGGGCTGACCGAGATGACCACCACCGCCGCGCCGCCCCGGATGCGGATCGTCCGCCACCCGCTCAAGTACCGCCTCCTGGAGGTCAAGCGGGTCGAACGGGTCACCCCCGGCACCGTCCGGGTCACCTTCGCCGGCGACGCGCTGGAGGGCTTCTGCGAACAGGCCCCGACCGACCACGTCAAGCTCTGCTTCGCCGCGCCCGGCCACGAGCTGCCCACCGAGCCCGTGGTGGAGAACGACACCTGGATGGACGCCCCGGTCGAGCCGATCACCCGCGACTACACGATCCGGAACTACCGGCGCGAGGCCCGCGAACTCGACATCGACATGGTGCTGCACGGCACCGGCGTCGGCTCCGGCTGGGCCGCCGCCGCCGAACCCGGCATGCGGCTCGGCGTGTTCGGCCCGCGCGGCTCCGAGGAGATCGACCTCGTCCACGACTGGTACCTGCTCGGCGCCGACGAGACCGCGCTGCCCGCCCTGGCCCGCTGGCTGGAGGCCCTCCCGGCGGGCGCGAAGGCGCTCGCCTTCGCCGAGGTCCCCGGGCCCGAGGACGAGCAGCCGCTCAACACCGCCGCCGATGCCACCGTCGTCTGGCTGCACCGCGGCGACGCCGCACCCGGCACCACCGACCACCTCGAACGCGCCGTCCGCGCCGCCGAGTTGCCCCCCGGCCTGGGCTTCGCCTGGATCGCCGGCGAGGCGGGCACGCTCCGCCCGATCCGCCGCCACCTGCGCAACGAACGCGGCCTGGGCCGCGACCAGGTCGACGTGGACGGCTACTGGAAGCGCGGCACCGCCAACCACGACCACCACGAGGACGAGCACACCCCGCACGCATGAGCACCCAGCACCCCCGGCCCGCCCCGAGCACCGGGCGACCCGACGAGACCACCCGAACCGCCCCGGGCGCCGGGCGGCTTGACGAGACTGCCCGAACCGCCGTGAGTACCGGGCGGCCCGAGGAAACCGCCCGAACCGCCCCGAACGGCGGTCGGCTCGACGCGACTGCCCCAAGCACCGTGAGTACCGGGCGGCTCGACGCGGACGTCCGGCCCACCCGGACCGCCCCGGGTGCCGGGCCGCGGGCGGCGGCCGCCGCGGCCGACCCGCCCGCTTCCCGGCGTCGGGCCCCGGCCGCGAGCGCGGGCCGCCGCACCGCCTGGCTGCTCGGGGCCCTTGCGCTGCTCGCCGTCCTCGCCGTCCTGTCGCTCGGCGTCGGCGCCCGCGGGATCGCTCCCGGGCAGGTCCTGCACGTCCTGCTGCACCGCGAACCCGCCTCCGAGGACTGGATCGCCGTCCACCACTCGCGCATCCCGCGCACCCTGCTCGGCATCGCCGTCGGCGCCGCCCTCGGCCTCTCCGGCGCGCTGATGCAGGCACTCACCCGCAACCCGCTCGCCGACCCCGGCCTGCTCGGCATCAACGGCGGCGCCGCCGCCGCGGTCGCCGCCGGCACCGCCCTGCTCGACCTGCGGACCTTCTCGGCGTTCGTCTGGTTCGCGCTGCTCGGCGCCGCCGTCTCCGCCCTGGTCGTGCAGATCCTCGGCGGCGGCGGACGCGCCTCCGCCACGCCCGCCCGGCTCGCGCTGGCCGGCACCGCCGTCACCGCCGTGCTCACCGCCTTCGTCAACGCGCTGGTCCTGCTCGACCCGCTCACCCTGAACCGCTTCCGCTACTGGCAGGTCGGCACCTTCGCGGGCGTCGAGGCCCCCGTCCTCGGCCAGGTGCTGCCCTTCCTCGCCGCCGGCGCCGTCCTCGCCCTGCTGCTCGGCCGCCCGCTCGACGCGCTCGCCCTCGGCGACGACACCGGCCACGCCCTCGGCGCCCGCCCCGGCCGCACCCGCGCCCTCGGCCTGCTCGCCATCACCCTGCTGTGCGGCGCCGCCACCGCCGCCGTCGGCCCGATCGCCTTCGTCGGCCTCGCCGTCCCGCACCTCGCCCGCCGCCTCTGCGGCCCCGACCAGCGCTGGATCATGCTGCTCTCCGGCGTCCTCGCGCCCGTCCTGCTGCTCGCCTCCGACATCCTGGGCCGGCTGCTGCTCCGCCCCGCCGAACTCCAGGTCGGCGTGGTCACCGCCTTCCTCGGAGCCCCGCTCTTCATCGCCCTGGTCCGCGGCCGGAGGATCGCCCAACTGTGAGCACCACCAAGACCCTCGACGCACCGTCGGCGGACCGCGCCCCGGCCGCCGTCCCGCCGCCCTCCCCGTTGCGGGCCCTGCCGCTGCCCGGCGGACGCTCGGTGCGCTGGCACCCGCGCGCCGCCCTGGTCGCCGCCGTCCTGCTGCTCGCCCTGCTCGGCACCGCCGCCTGGACGCTGACCGCCGGCGACTACCCGCTGCCCGTCCGGGACGTCCTCGACGTCCTCGGCGGCGGCGGGCGGCGCGCCGACCGGTACATCGTCATGGAGGTCCGGCTGCCCCGGCTGCTCACCGCGCTGCTGGTCGGCGCGGCCCTCGGCCTGGCCGGGACGCTGTTCCAGACCCTGGCCCGCAACCCGCTCGGCAGCCCCGACGTGATCGGCTTCACCGTCGGCTCCGCGACCGGCGCGCTCACCGTCATCCTGCTGATCGGCGGCGGCGCCGCCACCGTCGCGGGCGGCGCCGTCGTCGGCGGCCTCGCCACCTCGCTGCTGGTCTACCTGCTGGCCCGGCGCGGCGGCACCCACGGCTACCGGCTGGTCCTGGTCGGCATCGGCGTCTCCGCGCTGCTCGCCTCGCTCAACTCCTACCTGATCGCCCGGGCCTCGTTCGGCGACGCGCAGAGCGCCACCGTCTGGCTCACCGGCAGCCTCAACGCCCGCGGCTGGGAGCACTGCACGCCGATGGCGCTCGCCCTGCTGCTCCTGCTGCCCGCCGCCGTGCTGCTCGGCCGGCCGCTGCGGATGCTGGAGATGGGCGAGGACACCGCCGCCTCGCTCGGCGTCCGCACCGAGGCCGTCCAGTTGTGGCTGGTGCTGGTCGGGGTCGGGCTCACCGCCGCCGCGACCGCCGCGGCCGGACCCGTCCCGTTCGTCGCGCTGATCGCCCCGCAGGCCGTCCGCCGCCTCACCCGCACCACCGGGCCCAACCTGCTCGGCTCGGCGCTGCTCGGCGCGCTGCTGCTCGCCCTCTCCGACCTGGCCGCGCAGCGGCTGCTCGCGCCCACCCAGCTGCCGGTCGGCGTCCTGACCGGCGTGGTCGGCGGCGGCTACCTGCTCTGGCTGATCGCCCGTCAGTGGCGGCGCACCGCCTGATCCGCCGGCTCCCCGAGGCCGAACAGCCGGGCCCCGTTGTGGTGGCAGACCGCGCGCAGCCAGTTCGCGCCCAGGTCGAGCCGCTCCAGCGCCCGCAGCTGGTGCAGGTACGGGTAGGGGATGTTGGGGAAGTCGGTGCCGAGCAGCACCCGGTCGCCCTGCGCGGCGAGCCGGGGCAGCAGCCCGGGCGGGAACGGCATGAAGTCCTCGGTGAAGTCGGTGAACGCCATCGTGGTGTCCAGGTGCACCCGCGCGTGGCGCTCGGCCAGGTCCAGGAACTCCCGGTACTCGGGCATGCCGAGGTGCGCGACCACCAGGCACAGCCGCGGGTGCCGGGCCAGCACCCGGGCGACCGGCTCCGGACCGGTGTGCTTCCCCGGCGCCGGGCCCGACCCGCAGTGGATCACCACGGGCGTCCCGGCCTCCGCCAACAGCCCCCACGCGCCGTCCAGTTCAGGGTCCGCCGGGTCGTACCCGCCGACCTGCACGTGCGCCTTGAACACCCGCGCCCCGGCCTCCAGCGCCTCCCGCACGTACCCCTCGACGCCCGGCTCCGGGAACAGCGTCGCGGTGTGCAGGCAGTCCGGCGTCCGGCCCGCGAACTCCGCCGCCCAGCCGTTCAGCCACCGCGCCATCCCCGCCTTGTGCGGATACAGCATCGCGGTGAACGCCCGCACCCCGAACTCCCGCAGCAGCGCCGTCCGTTCCGCCTCCCCCCGCCGGTACGTGATCGGCCACCCGCGGTCCCCGATCAGCGGCCCCGCCGCGTCGAAGTACTCCCACACCTTCCGCAGCACCCGCTCCGGCATGAAATGGGTGTGCACGTCCACCAGCCCGGGCAGCCCCAACCCGCCCCAGAACTCCCGGACCTCCGCCGCCTCGCCCGCATCCACCATCCCCCGATCATGCCGCACCCCGCCCCGCGGAGCGGTCGGCGGGGCGTCAGCGGGGGGTGTTGCGGGGGTGGTGCCGGGCGGTGCGTTCGTTGCCGCGCTTGTAGTTGCCCGTCCAGCGGGCCATCACGAGTTGGGGGTCGCCGGACTCGACCTCGGCGAGGAACCGGTCGGCCCGGTCGCCGCGGAGGGTGCCGGCCGGGCGGTGGCGGTGCAGGATCAGGACGGTGCCGTCCGGGCGCCGCTGGTACTCGAATCCGGAGGGGGTCGGCATGGGTGGGGCGGCTCGCTTTCCGCGGGGGGCCGGGTCGGACCACCACATGGTGGGGGCCGTCCGGGGGGCGGGCAACGGGTTTTCGGCCGTCAGGGGGTGAGGAGGCGGCGGAAGACCCGGGCGCGGCGGGCCGGGTCGAGGGTGGCGGCCCAGGCGGGGGGCGCGGCGGCGGGCGGGATCTCGGTGAAGCCGTGGCGGCGGAAGGGGGTGCCGTCGGTGACGGTCGCGGCGAGGACGGTGCGCAGGCCGGTCCGGCGGGCCTGGGCCAGCACGGCGGTGATCAGGACGCCGCCCAGGCCGAGGTTCTGCCGGTCCGGCCGGACGCACAGGTTGTGCAGGACGCCGGTCGCGGGGTGGCCGGGCTCGGGGGCGAGGACGCGCAGCGCGGCGCACGCGTCGAGCCCGGAGGCGCCGCGGACGACCAGGAAGGTGTCCGCGGCGCACCGGTAGTCGGCGGGGGTGCGGGCCCGCAGCGCCCCGGAGCGGATGAACGGCAGCGAGAGCGCGTACAGCGCCCCGGCGTCCCGGAAGTCGGTGCGGACGGCGGTGACGGCGGGCGCGGCGGTGGGCGTCATCGGCGGCCGGGGGCGAGCGGGACGACCAGCGGGGTGCCGGTCTGCGGGTCGGCGATCACCTGGCAGGGCAGGTCGAAGACCCGTTCGACGAGGTCGGCGGTGACGATCTCGCCGGGCGGCCCCTCGGCGACCACCGCGCCGTCGCGCATCGCGATCAGGTGGGTGGCGTACCGGGCGGCCTGGTTGAGGTCGTGCAGCACGGCGACCAGGGTGCGGCCCTGTTCGTGGTGCAGCCGGGCGCACAGGTCGAGCACCTCCACCTGGTGCGCGAGGTCGAGGAAGGTGGTGGGTTCGTCGAGCAGCAGCAGCGGGGTCTGCTGGGCGAGCGCCATGGCCAGCCAGACCCGCTGGCGCTGCCCGCCGGACAGCTCGTCGACGAAGCGGTCGGCGAGCGCCTCGACGTTGGTGGCGGTCATCGACTCGGAGACGATCCGCCGGTCCTCGGCCGACCACTGCCGCAGCAGCCCCTGGTGCGGGTAGCGGCCGCGGGCGACCAGGTCGGCGACGGTGATCGCGTCCGGCGCGGTCGAGGACTGCGGCAACAGGCCGAGCCGGCGGGCGAGTTGCTTGGCGGGCAGGGCGGAGATCTGCTCGCCGTCGAGCAGCACCCGTCCGGCGCTGGGCTTGAGCAGCCGGGCGAAGGCCCGCAGCAGGGTGGACTTGCCGCAGGCGTTGGGGCCGACGACCACGGTGAAGGAGTGGTCGGGGACGGCGACGGTCAGCTCGCTGGCGATCGGCCGGTCGCCGTACCGGAGGGTGACCTTCTCGGCGAGCAGTCGGGCTTCGGTGCCGGTCACTTGACGGCCTCCAGCAGTTCGGTGGTGTCGAGGACGACGGCGCAGGTGCCGGCCGTCCAGCGCAGCGCCTCGCGGTGCCGCTCGGCGGAGAAGTCGGCGACGGCGTCGGCGACCACGAACGCCTGCAGGTCGCGCTGCCAGGCGTCGGCGGCGGTCAGCTGGACGCCGATGTGGGCGTACACGCCGACGATCACCAGCTGGTCGCGGCCGAGTCCGGCGAGCTGCTCGGCGAGGTCGGTGCGGACGAAGGCGCTGTACTTCCACTTCTGCACGTGCCGGTCGCCGGGGGCGGCCGCGACGGACGCGGGCGAGGACTGGGCGTGCTCGTCGGCGGGCAGGCCGGGGCCCCAGAAGTCCAGTTGCAGGCCGCGCTGTTCGGCGCTCTGGCCGCCCTGCTGGTGCGAGTGGAACACCGGCATCCCGGCGGCCCGGGCGGCGGCCAGGATGCGCGCGGTGTTGGCGAGCACCGGCTCCAGCGGCGGTCCGGCGGCCGGGAACGCGGCCAGGAAGTAGTGCTGCAGGTCGTGCACCAGGACGGCGGCGCGCCCCGGGTCGACCTGCCAGGGCACGCGGCGCGGCGGCAGTTCGGCGGGCAGTTCGTACGGGGCGATGGCGGGCAGGGCCATGGGGGAGGGGAGCCTTTCTCGGCGGACGGGTCCGGCAGGGCTTCAGTCGGCGGTGGCGCGGAGGTCCTTCTTGCTGACCTTGCCGATGCCGGTGGACGGGAACGCGGCCACGAACTCGACCCGGTCCGGGACCTTGAACCCGGCCAGCCCGGCGGCCCGGACGAAGGACTTCAGCTCGACCGGCCGGGGCGGCGGCGCGTCGGGGCGCAGGATCACGTAGGCGCAGGAGCGTTCGCCCAGGTAGTCGTCGGGGACGGCGACCACCGAGACGTCGTGCACGGCGGGGTGGGCCAGCAGGACGTTCTCCACCTCCTCGGCGGCCACCTTCTCGCCGCCGCGGTTGATCTGGTCCTTGGCCCGGCCCTCCACCACCAGGTGGCCGGTCGGGGTGCGGCGGACGATGTCGCCGGTGCGGTAGAAGCCGTCGGCGGTGAAGGAGCGGGCGTTGTGCCCGGGGGCCCGCCAGTAGCCGCGGATCGTGTAGGGGCCGCGGGTGAGCAGGTGGCCGGGCTCGCCGGGGGGCAGGTCGAGGTCCGCGTCGTCGACGATCCGGATCTCGTCGTCGGCGGAGATCGGGCGCCCCTGGGTGGTCAGCACGGTGTGCTCGTCGTCCTCGGGGCGGGTGTAGTTGACCAGCCCCTCGGCCATCCCGAAGACCTGCTGGAGCCGGCAGCCGAGCGCCGGTCCGAGCCGCCGGGCGGCCTCCGCGCTGAGCTTGGCCCCGCCGACCTGGAGCAGTTCCAGGCTGGACAGGTCGTACCGGCCCGGGTCGGCCTCGGCGGCGTGCGCCCAGGCCAGGGCGAGCGGCGGCACCACGCCGGTCAGGGTGACGCGTTCGCGCGCGACCAGGCCGAGCGCGGTGGCCGGGCTCGGGTCGGGGGCCAGCACCACCCGGCCGCCCGCGTGGAAGGTGCCGAGCGTGCCGGGCGAGGACAGCGGGAAGTTGTGCGCCGCCGGGAGCGCGCACAAGTACACGGTGTCCGGGCCGAGTTCGCAGATCTCGGCGGACGCCCGGACGCTGTACAGGTAGTCGTCGTGGCAGCGCGGGATCAGTTTCGGCAGGCCGGTCGAGCCGCCGGACAGCTGGAGGAACGCCAGGTCGCCGGAGTGCGGCGGCGCGGGCACCGGAACGCCCGCGGGGGCGCGGAGTGCGGCCAGCGGCGTGAACGGGCCGGGCTCGCCGACCACGAACACCTCCGGCGGGTGCGGCACCGCGGCCCGCACCTCGGCCGCCAGCTCCCGGTGGTCGAAGCCCTCGTGGCGGTCCGGCACGAACAGCGCCCGGGCCTCGGCGAACTCGCAGAAGTAGCCGATCTCGGCGCGCCGGTGCGCGGGCAGCGCCATCACCGGCACCACGCCGGCCCGCAGCGCGCCGAAGAACACCTCGAAGAACTCGGCGACGTTCGGCAGTTGGAGCACGATCCGGTCGCCGGGGCGCAGGCCGCAGGCGGCCAGCCCGGCCGCCAGCCGGTCGGCCCGGGCGTCCAGTTCGGCGTAACTCCACTGCCGGGCGCGGTCGGTGACGGCGATCCGGTCCGGGGTCGCGGCGGCGTGCCGCCGGACGCCCGCGTCCAGCAGCTCGCCGGTCCAGTACCCGGCGGCCCGCCAGCGGGCGGCCACCCCGGCGGGGTACAGCTCCGCGGGGTGCGGGTCGGCGGGGTGCGGCTCCGCGGGGTGCGGGTCGGCGGGGGAGCCGGGGCCGGTTCCGTCGGGGTGCGGGCTCATCGCGGGTCCTCCGGGCCGTGCGGCGTGATCGGGTGGGTGCGGAACTCCGGCCGTTCGTCGGTGGGTTCGCCGTCGGTGGAGTGCTGGCGCAGGCCGGGCTCCGCCGGGCGGGCCGGCCAGCGGCGGGTCACCGCGGCGTCGGGGTCCGGGATCACCGGTCCCCCGCCATCCCGACGGCCTGCAGGAAGGTGCCGAACTTGGCGGCGGTCTCGGCGAGTTCGAGTTCCGGGTCGGACGCGGCGACGATGCCCGCGCCCGCGAACAGCCGGAGCCGGTCGCCGTCCGCCTCGGCGCAGCGCAGCGTCACCACCCATTCGCCGTCGCCGTGTTCGTCGCCCCAGCCGACCACGCCGGTGTACAGGCCGCGGTCGAACGGCTCCAACTCGCCGATGGCGTCCCGGGCCAGCGCGGTCGGGGTGCCGCAGACCGCGGGGGTGGGGTGCAGGGCGAGCGCCAGGTCGAGGGCGCTGGTGGCCGGGTCGCGCAGGACGCCGGTCACGGTCGAGGACAGGTGCCACATCGCGGCGGTCCGCAGCAGGGTCGGCCGGACCGGGACGGCCAGGTCGGTGCAGTGCGGGGCGAGCGCGGACCGGACGGCGTCGACCACGAAGGCGTGCTCGCCGAGGTCCTTGGCGGACTCCAGCAGGGCCTCGGCGCGCCGCCGGTCCTCGACCGGGTCGGCGCTGCGGGCGGCCGATCCGGCCAGCGGGTTGGAGACCACGCGGCCGCCGCGCCGGGAGACCAGCAGTTCGGGGCTGGCGCCGATCAGGGTGGCGCCGCCGCCGGCCGGGACGGCGAAGGTGTAGCCGTGCGGGTCGCGGTGCACCAGGCGGGCCGCCATCGCGGCCAGGTCGGCGCCGCCGGGCGCGGTCAGCTCCAGGGTGCGGGCCAGCACGACCTTCTCCAGCGGGCCGCTCCCGGCCAGGCGGCGCACCGCCTCGGCGACGGCCGTCCGGTAGCCGTCCGGGCCGGGCACCGGGCGGCGCTGCCAACGCCCGTCCGCGGTGGGGCCGGTGGGCAGCGGCGCGCCGGCCGGCGGCGGCACCGGCCCGGCCTGCCGGACCCGCTCCGGCACGAACAGCCGGGCGGGCGCGCCGGGTGCGAACGGTATGGCGCCGACCAGCAGCCGCCGTCCGCCGTCGGGCCGGGCCGCGGCCAGCAGCCGGGCGGCCTCGGCCGGGTCCTCGACGGCGCGGTGCACGCCCTCGGCCAGCAGGGTGCGGGTGGGCGTGGTGAGGAAGGCCCGGTCGGGCCCGGACCGGTAGGCGGCGAGCAGGTCGCTGCCGGTCACCGCCGCGGGCGTGCGGAGCTCGGGGGCCGTGGTCATCGGAATCCCTTCGTGGGGCGCCCGGCCGGGCAGGGGGCCGGGGCGGTGCGGAACGGGGACGGGGCGTGCGGGGCGGGCCGACGGGGCGTCAGGCGCGCAGGGTGGCCCCGCCGTCGACGTACAGGTCGTGCATGGTGATGTGCCGGGCCCGGTCGCCGGCCAGGAAGGCGACGGCCTCGGCGACGTCGACGGGGTCGGCGATCCGGCCGAGCGGGATGCCGACCCGGTAGCTCGCCGGGTCGCCGGCCAGGACGCGCTGCTCGGCGCCGGGGTCGGTCCACAGCGAGCGCTGCATGGCGGTGTCGGTGGAGCCGGGGGAGACCAGGTTGCAGCGGATGCCGGAGGCGGCCAGTTCCAGGCCCAGGCAGCGCATGAACATGGCGGTGGCGGCCTTGGAGGCGGCGTACGCGGCCATGCCGGTGCGCGGCACCCCGGCCGCGTTGGAGCCGACCGTGACGATGCTGCCCCGGCCGCGCCCGGCCATCCGCCGCCCGACGGAGCGACAGGTGTGGAACACGCCGGTGGTGTTGACGGCGAAGGAGTGCTGCCAGGCGTCGTCGGCGAGCTCCAGCGCGGGGCCGACCCGCAGCACGCCCGCGACGTTCACCAGCACGTCCACCGGCCCGACCGTACGCTCCACCTCGGCCACCAGCGCCTCCACGGCGGCCCCGTCGGTGACGTCCAACTCCTTTACGGGGAAGGCCCCTTCGGTGTCGGAGCCGCGCAGGTCGCAGCCCACCACCCGGGCGCCGCGCCCGGCGAGCAGCGCGGCCACGGCCGCGCCGATGCCCTGCGCCGCGCCGGTGACCAGCGCGACCCGCCCGCCGAAACCGTCCCCGCCGGAACCGTCCCCGCCGGCGTCGGCCGTCACCGGGCGGCCGGGCGCGGGAGGGCGGATGTGCGGATGCGGAACGGCATGGGTGCTCCCGGGTACACGGATGCGCAGGTCGCGGACCTGCGGCCTACTTAGGTTAGGTTAGCCTAATCAATTGTGGGCGGATGCTCCAGGTGCCCGGACCGGCGGACGGGCAGACCGGCGGGGGCGGCCGACGGGTCGGCAGGCCGTCCGGCCTTGCGGTCCGCCGGCGGGGTGCGGAGGCTGGAAGGGGCGAGTGGCGGCGTTCGACCGCCGGGCCCCGGGAGGTCTCCGGTGAAGTTCATCCAGATCATCGAGTACCGGACCGGGCGGATCGACGAGTTCAACGCGCTGCTGGACGAGTGGGCCGCCAGGAACGAGGGCCACCGGCTGGCCGTGCGGGCCCTGCAGACCCGGGACCGGGACGGTGCGGACGTCTACCTCAACATCGTCGAATTCCCGTCCTACGAGGTGGCGATGGAGAACTCGCGCCGCCCCGAGACGGCCGAGTTCGCCGCCCGGGCCGCCGGGCTCTGCGACGGCCCGCCGACCTTCCGCAACCTGGACGTGATCGGGGACCGCACCTTGGCCGACTGAACCGGCGCCCGCGGGTCGCCCCGCGCCCCCGGGCCGTCCTCTGGTCAACGCGCGCCGCGGTGCGCAGCATGGGGGAGTCCCGCCCGTGCACGTCCAGGAGGCACCCGTGCCGCACGACCCGCGTCCGCTGAGCTACTCCTCCGGCCCGTCCGCCGCGCCGCTGCTCGGCGACACCGTCGGAGCCAACCTCGACCGGGCGGTCCGCGCCCACCCGGCCCGGGAGGCGCTGGTCGAGTGCGCGACCGGCCGCCGCTGGACGTACGCCGAACTCGCCGCCGACGTGGACGCGGTGGCGCTGGGCTTGGCCGCGCTCGGGATCGGCCGGGGCGACCGGGTCGGCATCTGGTCGCCGAACCGGGCCGAGTGGATGCTGGTGCAGTACGCCACGGCCCGGCTCGGCGCGATCCTGGTGACGGTCAACCCGGCGTACCGGGCACACGAGTTGGAGTACGTGCTGAACCAGGCCGGCATCCGGCTGCTGGTGGCGGCCGAGCGCTTCAAGGACTCCGACTACGCCGGGATGGTCGCCGAAGTCCGGCCGCGCTGCCCCGGGTTGGCGCGGGTGGTGCTGCTGGACACCCCGGACTGGGCGGAGCTGGTGGCGGCCGGCCGGGCCGGCGACCCGGCGCTGCTGGAGCGGGCGGCGGCCGAACTGGGCGCCGACGACCCGATCAACATCCAGTACACCTCGGGCACCACCGGCTTCCCGAAAGGCGCCACCCTCTCGCACCACAACATCCTCAACAACGGTTACTGGGTGGGGGAGTTGTGCGGCTACACCGAGCAGGACCGGATCTGCGTGCCGGTGCCGTTCTACCACTGCTTCGGCATGGTGATGGGCAACCTGGCGGCCACCTCGCACGGCGCCTGCGTGGTGATCCCGGCCCCGGCCTTCGACGCCTCGGCCACCCTGGCCGCGGTCGCCGCCGAGCGCTGCACCTCGCTGTACGGGGTGCCGACCATGTTCATCGCCGAACTCGCCGACCCGGACTTCGACTCCCACGACCTGTCCAGCCTGCGCACCGGCATCATGGCGGGCGCGCCCTGCCCGACCGAGGTGATGAAGGACGTCATCGGCCGGATGGGCATGGCCGAGGTGTCGATCTGCTACGGCATGACGGAGACCTCCCCGGTCTCCACCCAGACCCGGGCCGACGACTCGGTGGAGCGCCGGGTCTCCACCGTCGGCCGGGTCGGGCCGCACCTGGAGGTCAAGGTGGTCGACCCGGCCACCGGCCGGACCGTGCCGCGCGGCGAGCCCGGTGAACTGTGCACCCGCGGCTACTCGGTGATGCTCGGCTACTGGGGCGAGCCGGCGAAGACCGCCGAGGTGATCGACGCGGCCCGCTGGATGCACACCGGCGACCTGGCGGTGATGGACGCCGACGGCTACCTGTCGATCACCGGCCGGATCAAGGACATGGTGATCCGCGGCGGCGAGAACGTGTACCCGCGCGAGATCGAGGAGTTCCTGCACACCCACCCCGACGTGCTGGACGTCCAGGTGATCGGCGTGCCCGACGAGAAGTACGGCGAGGAGCTGATGGCCTGGGTGCGGATGCGCGAGGGGGCCGAGCCGCTCACCGCGGCGGCGGTCCGGGCCTTCTGCGCCGGGCGGCTGGCCCGGTACAAGGTCCCCCGGTACGTGCGGGTGGTGGACGCCTTCCCGATGACCGTCACCGGCAAGGTCCGCAAGGTCGAGATGCGCGCCGAGGCCACCCGTCTGCTCGGGCTCTGACGCCCCGTCACCGTGCTGACCGGGCACGTTGTCGCGGCCGGGCCCCGACGGGGTCCGGCCGCGGCGCGCGCGGCGGGAACCCGCCTGCCCCGGAGTCTTGACGCCCATTTTTCTCATACGTTAAATCTCGGCGTGAAGTAAGCGGACGGGGTGCGCGGCCGACGTCAGGCCGGCCGGAACCCCGGGCCCCGCCGTCCCCTCCGGAACCCACCAGACGGGTGTGCCCCATGACCAGAGCCACCGGACCGCGCCGCCTCGGCCTCGCCGCCGTCGCCGCCACCGCCCTCGTCGCGGCCCTGCTCGCGCCCACCGCGCAGGCCGCCGAGGCCACGGCCGAGACCACCGGCGGGACCACGGCCGAGGCCGCCGTCCCGCCCGGCGGCGGCAGCCTCGGCGAGCACGTCCTCGTCCTCGACCCGAGCATGCCCAAGGCCGAGATCCAGAGCCGGCTCGACACCATCGCCCGGGCCCAGACCGGCAACGAGTTCGGCGCCGAGCGCTACGCGATCCTGTTCGCACCCGGCACCTACGGCACCGCCGCCGACCCGCTCAACTTCTCGGTCGGCTTCTACGAGTCGGTGGCCGGCCTCGGCCGCAACCCCGGCGACGTGGTCCTCAACGGCTCCGTCGACGTCTACAACCAGTGCGTCGACGGCGACCAGGGCAAGTGCTACGCCACCACCAACTTCTGGCGCTCGCTCAGCAACCTGACCGTCAACGTCGCGGGCAAGAGCGGCTGCTACGCCAACACCGACTTCTGGGCGGTCTCCCAGGCCGCGCCGCTGCGCCGGGTCCAGGTCAACGGCAACCTGACCCTGATGGACTACTGCACCGGCTCGCCCGCCTGGGCCAGCGGCGGCTTCATCGCCGACTCGAAGTTCACCGGCGGCACCGTGATCAACGGCTCCCAGCAGCAGTTCTTCACCCGCAACAGCGACCTCGACGGCTGGACCAACGGCGTCTGGAACCAGGTGTTCTGCGGCACCGCCGGCGCCCCCGCGCAGTCCTTCTCCACCGACCCGGCCGCCGCGCCCTACACCACCCTCGACACCTGCCCCGCCACCCGCGAGGCCCCCTACCTGTACCGCGACCCGGCCGGGGCGTACCGGGTCGCCGTGCCCGCGCTGCGCCGCGACTCGGCGGGCACCGACTGGCAGAACGGCGCGGCGGACGGCGCCTCGCTCGGCCTGGACGGCTTCTACGTGGTCCGGCCCGGCGCGAGCGCCCGGCAGATCAACGCCGCGCTCCGCGGCGGCCGCAACCTGCTCTTCACCCCCGGCGTGTACGAGTTGACCGAGGCCCTGAAGGTCACCCGTCCCGGCACCAAGGTGCTCGGCCTCGGCTTCGCCACCCTGGTCCCCACCCGCGGCGACGCCGCGCTCCGGATCTCCGACGTGGACGGCGTCGACGTCTCCGGCCTGATCGTCGACGCCGGACCGGAGAACTCCCGGGTCCTGGTCCAGGTCGGCGAGCGCGGCAGCCACGACCGCCACACCCGGAACCCGATCGGCCTCTCCGACGTGTTCTTCCGGGTCGGCGGCGCCCGCGACGGCTACGCCACCACCGCGCTGGAGGTCAACAGCGACGACACCCTGATCGACGACGCCTGGATCTGGCGCGCCGACCACGGGGCCGGCGGCGGCAACTGGAACACCGCCCGCAGCGAGACCGGCCTGGTCGTCAACGGCGACCGGGTGGTGGCCACCGGCCTCGCCGTCGAACACTTCCAGAAGACCGAGACGGTCTGGAACGGCGAGGACGGCCGGGTGGTGTTCTTCCAGAACGAGAACCCGTACGAAGTCCCCAACCAGGCCGCCTGGATGGCCTCCCGGGCCCGGAAGGGCTACCCGGCGTTCGCCGTCGGCTCCCGGGTGAGGTCCTTCGAGGGCTGGGGCATGGGCAGTTACTCGTTCTTCAACCAGGGCGTCGACATCCACAACTCCACCGCCTTCGAGGCCCCCGACCGCCCCGGCGTCCGGCTGCACGACCTGCTGACCGTCTTCCTGAACGGCTCCGGCGGCATCGACTCCGTGGTCAACGGCACCGGACGGGCCGTCAATTCCGCTTTCGGCGGCCCCAGTAACGTCCTCTCGCAACCGTGACACCCTCTCACCGGCCCAAGCGCTGAGCCGTCCGGGCACCGGACGCGGCGGGCCGGGCGGCGGCGCTGTCAGGGAACTCCCAGACATGCCCCCGTTCGGCCCAGCCGCCCACTCCCAGGAATGCCGCCGTTCGGCCCAATGACGTGCTGGAACGTCTGACGGATGGTCAGGTGGAAGGACAGTCGACCCCGGCCGTCCCGGCCAGACACGAGGAGTCCGCCTTGTCCCGTCCCCGCACCGCGCGCCGTGCGCTGACCGTCTCCGCCACCCTGGTGGTCGCGGCGTGCACCCTGGCCGCCCCGGCCGCGTACTCGACCGACAGCCGCCCGACCACGCACGGCCGCGCCGCGGCCCAGACCCTCTCCGAGAACCGGCTGCCGTTCACCACCCGCTTCCAGGGCGACTTCCACGGCGGGATCACCCACATCAGCAACACGCTGATGACCTGCGACGAGACCCAGCCCCCCGTCGATCCGGCCCAAGCGCCCTGCGAACAGGCCCGCAACGGCGACGGCGCGCTGCCGATCAACAACAAGTACCAGATGAAGTACATCAACATCGAGGGCCCCGGGAAGGTCGGCCCGCTCGGCGACCCGATCTACTCCTCCAGCTCCGCCGACCTCCAGCTGCCCGAGGGCGCCACCGTCAAGTACGCCCGCCTCTACTGGGGCGGCACCCGCGGCATCGGCAGCACCGTGCTCCCCGAGAGCCAGATCGACGAGATCTACCTGAAGTTCCCCGGCGACGCGGACTACAGCAACATCGCCAACCAGCAGCCCTCGATCGGCTACATCACCACCGACGACGAGAGCAGCTACCAGGCCTCCTCCGACATCACCGAGATGGTCCGCAAGCACGGCTCCGGCACCTACACCGCCGCCGACATGGACTCCGTCGTCAAGCCGCACAGCTGGGGCGGCTGGACCATCGTCGTCGCCTACGAGAACGACTGCGACCCGCTGCGCCACCTGCACATCTGGGACGGCTTCCAGCCCGAACTGCCCAACAGCCCCGCCCTGTCCGGCACCCTGTCCGGCATCCGCACCCCCGCCAGCGGCCCCGTCACCGGCCACCTCGGCTGGGTCGTCTACGACGGCGACCACAAGTGGACCGGCGACACCATGGACCTGAAGTCCACCAACGGCCCGCTCACCCGCTTCACCGACGCCCTGCACCCCGCGAACGACGCCTTCACCTCCAACCTGGACAACGCCGACCCGGCCCAGCGCTTCCCGCGCAACCCCGCCTACCCCAACTCCTTCGGCTACGACGCCAACCGCTGGAACGTCTCCCCGTTCCTGCGCAACGGCGACACCGACGTGACCGTCACCGTCAACACCCAGGGCGACGGCTACAACCTCGGCGTCTTCTACGCCGACATCGACGTCGACCCGGCCTCGCTGCGCGCCGGCCACGCCGCGCCGCGCTCCACCTGGACCACCAACAAGTAGCGCCCCCGCAGGACCGGCCACGGTTCCGCCACCCCGCCCACGAGGCGCGGGCGGCGGAACCGTCCGGCGTCCGGGCACGTCCCTCCCCCCGAACGGATGATCATGCCGGGGCGGGGAGGAGGACGGATGACCGACGGAACGCCGGAGCACACCGCTGTGGAGGGCCGCCGCCCCCGGCTGCGGACGGCCGCCCTCGCCCTCTGCCTGCTCCTGCTGGCCGGGCCCGCCGCCCTCGCCGCCGCCCGGCTCCTCGGACTCGACGACGGCACCCGCTGGGCCCTGCCGATGTCCTTCCTCCCGCACGCGGCCCTGCTCACCGTGCTGCTGCTCGCCGCCCTCGCCGGGCTGCGCCGCTGGTGGGCCGTCGGCCTGGCCGCCGCCCTGGCCGTGCTGCAGCTGTGCTGGCTGCTGCCCCGGGCGCTCCCCGACGGGACGGACGTCCCCGCCGCCGCGCCCCGGCTCCGCGTCGCCACCAGCAACGCCTTCATGGGCGGCATCTCGCCCCGGGCCGTGGTCGACCTGGTGCGCGAACAGCGCGTCGACGTCCTCGCCATGGAAGAGCTCGGCGACTCCGCCGCCGACGCCCTCGACCGGGCCGGCCTGCGCGAACTGCTCCCGCACCGCGAGAAGCCCGAGCACGGCGACACCGTGATCTACACCCGACTGCCCGTCAGCTCCGGCCCCGACCCGGCCTGGCCCACGACCAACCTGGCCGTCGACGTCGGTGGCCGGTCCGTCCGGATCGTCGCCGTGCACACCTACTACCCGCTCGGCGACCCCCGCGCCTGGGCCGACGGCCTGCACCGGCTGCGCGCCGCCGCCCCCGGACGGACCCGCGACGCCGTCCTGCTCGGCGACTTCAACGCGACCCTCGACCACAAGCCGATGCGCGACCTGCTCGCCACCGGCCTCACCGACACCCATGACCAGCTCGGCGCCGGACTCTTCCCGACCTGGCCGCAGGACCACCCCGACTACGCCGCCCCGCCGCTGATCCAGATCGACCACGTGCTGCACGGCCCCGCGCTGACCGCCGTCTCCGTCGACGAGCACGCGATGGCCCGCAGCGACCACCGCGCCGTCGTCGCCGAACTCGCCGTCACCGGCTGAGGTCCGCGACGGCGACGCGGAGCGTCCGAACGGGCAGACTGAGCAGAACAGGAGGTGACCGTGCGAGAACTGGCCAAGGGTGCCAACCTGCCGATCGAGGCCGCCACCGTCCGGATCGACCTGAGCAGGCGCGCCGGGCCCGGCACGCCCGAGGTCGCCGTCACCGCGCTGCTGCTGCTCGGCAGCGGCCACGTCCGCGACCGGGGCGACCACGTCGGCGCGCACCTGCCCCGGCACTCCTCCGGCGCCGTCGCCCACCGGGGCCGCACCGGCACCGCCGACAGCCCCGTGGAACGGCTGGAGGTCGACCTCGGCGCCGTCGAACCCGCCGTCCGGCGCATCGTGTTCGTCGCGGCCACCGTCGGCGACGCCACCTTCGGGCAGGTCCCCGGCCTCACCCTGCTGCTCGGCGACGCGCGCACCGGCGCCCCGCTGGCCCGGTTCCCGATCGAGGCCGGGCGGGAGACCGCCCTGGTCTGCGGCGAGCTCTACCGCCGCGACGGCCACTGGAAGTTCCGCGCCGTCGGCCAGGGCTACGCCGACGGCCTCACCGGCCTCGCCGCCACCTACGGGCTCACCGCCCTCCCGCCCGCCGCCCGGCCGGCGCCGCCCGTCCCCCCGAGGCCCGCCGCGCCGCCCGTGCTGCCGCCCGCCGCGCCCGCCGCGCCCGCCGGGGCGTGGCCGACGGACCATCGGCACGGCCCCGCGGCCGGTACGGCTTCCGGGGCGGGGGAGGAGCAGTTGCCCGTCGACATGCGCAAGCGCCTCTCGCTGCGCAAGCAGCAGGTCGCCGTCAGCCTGCGCAAGCACGGCGCCCAGGACCTGACGGCGCGGGTGGTCCTGGTGCTGGACGCCTCCGGCTCGATGAGCACGCTGTACGCGCGCGGCGTGGTCGCCGACGTGGTCGAGCGGATGGCGGCCGTCGCCGCGCAGCTCGACGACGACGGCGAGATGCAGGCCTGGACCTTCGCCAGCAACCCGGCCCGGCTGCCCGACCTGCGCCTGCCCGAACTCCCGGACTGGCTCCGACTGCACGTCCGGGTCGGCGAGTTGAGCCTGTTCGGCCGCCGCCGCCCGCGCCCGCCGCAGCCCGACGGGCGGATCGACATGAAGGCCGTCGGCATCCAGAACGAGGAGCAGAAGGTCATCGCGGAGGTCCGCGAGTACGTCCGCCGCAACCCGGCCGCCGCCCCCACCCTGGTGCTGTTCTTCTCCGACGGCGGGGTCTACCGCAACGCCGAGATCGAGCGCGAGCTGCGCGCCGCCGTCGAGGAGCCCGTCTTCTGGCAGTTCGTCGGCCTCGGCCGGGCCGGCTACGGCGTCCTGGAACAGTTCGGCGAACTGCCCGGCCGCCGCGTCGACAACGTCGGCTTCTTCGCCGTCGACGACATCAGCACCCTCCCCGACCCCGAACTCTACGACCGGCTGCTCTCCGAGTTCCCCCACTGGGTCACCACCGCCCGCCGGGCCGGCATCCTGCCCTGACCCGGCGGCGGCAGGGTCAGCGGATGCCGCCCTCGGACAGGACGAGCTCCCGCTCGACGGCCGAGCCGTCGCCCGGGGCCGGGTGGGTGAGGCCGCTGGGGGCGAAGCCGATCCGGCGGTAGAACGCCTCGGCACGGGTGTTGTCCTGGTGGACGAAGAGCCGGACCCGGGAGACCGCGGGGTCCGCCAGGCCGTGCACGAACTCGACGGCGGCGGCGAACAGTTCGCGGGCCAGGCCGGTGCCGCGCTGCTCGGGGCGGACGAACACGCCGACCAGGTGCGCCTGGTCGACGTCGGTGGGCTCCCCGAGGACGTCGTTGCCGCCGGCCCGCTCGATCAGCACCGTCACCGAGCCGTCCCAGCCGCCGTCCGCCCGCTCGGCGACGAACTGCCGCGACACCACCTCGCCCCAGCCGCCCGCCGCGCGCTGCTGCCAGAACTCGTCCGGCCGGGCCAGCGCGGCCTCGTAGGTCTCCAGGAAGGCGATCCCGGCCAGCGGGTCCTGCAGCGCGTCCAGCCGCAGGGACTTCACGAGGGCCCAGTCCTCGGCGGCGACGGGGCGGATGATGTGCTTCATGCGCGCATCATCGCCGCAGGTCAGGCCCCACGGCAACCGGTTTTCCCCCGGCGGTCAGACCGCGTGCGGCGAGCACCGGGAGCAGCCCCTCGCCGACCCGGTACGCCTCCTCCAGGTGCGGCACCCCGGAGAGGACGAACTCGTCCACGCCCAGCCGGTGGTACTCCTCGATCCGGTCCGCCACCTCGGTGTGACTGCCCACCAGGGCGGTGCCCGCACCGCCCCGGACCAGGCCGAAGCCCGCCCACAGGTTGGGGTACACCTCCAACCGGTCGACCGCGCCGCCGTGCAGCGCGCGCATCCGCCGCTGCCCCTCCGACTCGCTGCGGGCCAGCGAGAGCTGGGTGTCCCGGATGCGCGCCGGGTCCATCCCGGCGAGCAGCCGGTCGGCCTCCGCCCAGGCCGCCGCCGAGGTGTCGCGGGTGATGGTGTGCAGGCGGACGCCGAACCGCGGGCGGCGGCCGTGCGCGGCGGCCAGCGCCCGGATCCGGCCGATCTTCTCCGCGACCTGCGCGGGCGGCTCCCCCCAGGTCAGGTACACGTCGGCGTGCCGGGCCGCGACCCGCTCCGCGGCCGGCGAGGAACCGCCGAAGTACACCGGCGGCGGCGGGTCCGGCAGCCGGGTCAGCTCCGCCCCCGCCACCCGCAGGTGCGCGCCTTCGTGGTCGACCCGCTCGCCCCGCCACAGCCGCCCCGTCACCGACAGGAACTCGTCGGCCCGCGCGTACCGGCCGTCCTTGTCCAGGAAGTCGCCGTACGCCCGCTGCTCCGCGGACTCCCCGCCGGTCACCACGTTCAGCGCCAGCCGGCCCCCGGACAGGTTCTGGTAGGTCGCCGCCATCTGCGCGGCCAGCGTCGGGCCGACCAGCCCCGGCCGGAACGCGACCAGGAAGGTCAGCCGCTCGGTCAGGCCGGTCAGCATCGCCGTGGTCAGCCAGGCGTCCTCGCACCACGGCCCGGTCGGCGTCAACGCCCCCGCGAAGCCCAGTTGTTCGGCCGCGCGGGCGATCTGCCCCAGGTAGCCCAGGGACGGCGGCCGGTCGCCGCCCGCCGCCCCCGGGACCGCGCCGTGCCCCCCGCCGACCACCAGGCGGCTGTCGCCGGTGGTCGGCAGGAACCAGTGCACCGTCAGTGCCACCGGCCCTCCTCGGCGGAGGGCAGGAAGCCGCCGTACCCGCCGTCGTGGTGCAGCAGCGGCGCACCGCCGGGCGTGTCCGCCGCCACCACCTCGCCCACCACCAGCAGGTGGTCGCCGACCGGGTGCAGGCCCACCCGACGGGCCGTCAGCCGGGCCGCCGCACCCGGCAGCAGCGGGGTGCCGTGCGGGCCGGTGCGCCAGTCGACGCCGGCGAACCGGTCCACGCCGCTGCGCGCGAACGCCGTCGCCAGCTCCTCCTGCTCGCGGCTCAGCACGTGCACGGTGAAGGCGTCGGCCGCGCGGACGGCCGGCGCGGTGGACGCGCCCGACGCCAGGTAGAAGGAGACCAGCGCGGGCTCCAGGCTCACCGAGGTGAACGAGGTCGCGGTGAACCCGGCCGGACCGGGCACGGTGATCACCACCACGCCCGCGGCGTGCCGCCGCAGCGTGCGGCGCAGCAGTTCGGCCGGCGTGGCGGTCGGCCGTTCGTCGACGGCGGTCATCGGGGGAGCCCTTCCTGACGGTGGATCGGATCTGCGGGGGCGGTTCCGGCCGGGGCTGGGCCGCGGTTCTCCCCGGGGCGGGTCGGCCGCGTGCCGGTACCCGGGGTGAGCGGGACGAGCAGGGGCGGCGCGGCGGAGCCGTCGTCGGGGGCGGCCCGCAACTGCTCCAGCCACTGCACCGTGCGGGCGGCGACGCTGCGGTGCGCGGCGTCGTTGAACACGTCGTGCCGGCCGTCGGCCACGGCGACCGCCGTCACGGCGGGCAGCCGCTCCGCGAGCGACCGGAGGGCGGACGCGGGGGCGACCTGATCGGCCAGGCCGTGGAAGGCCAGCACGGGGACGGTCGGCCGGGCCGCCGCGGCGGCCGCCGCGAGGTCGGCGGCCACCGGAGCGAGCAGCGCGCCGGGCCGGAACTCCGGGTCGGCGGCCAACAGCCCCCGGTGCACGGGGCACGCGGTGCGCGCCGAGAGCTCGTCCGCCGCCCACCCGACCGCCACCCCGCCCCCGGCCTCCTCCCGGGCCCGGCCGCGCGGCCCGACCGTGCCGGTCTTCCCGGCGTCGGGGCGGGCGGCTCCGCCGGGCAGGCCGGCGAGGAGGAGGGCGTCGGGGCGGGCGGCGGTGGCGGCGGCCAGGGCGAGCAGGGCGCCGGTGTCGGAGCCGGCCAGGACGACCGGGCCTCCGGCGGATTCCGTCCGGGCCGCGGCGACCAGCCCGGACACCGCCGGGACCGCCGGGGCCGGACGGCCCGTCAGGTCGGCCGCCACCAGCAGGCGGTAGCCGTCGAAGGCCAGCCGGCGTCCGAACCGGGCGTACACGCCGGGGTGCTCGCCGCGTCCGGGCAGCAGGACCACGGTGCCGCGGACGGCGGCGGGCGGGGCGGGTTCCCAGCGGTCGACCGCCACGGGGGCGGCGGTGACCGGGTCGGGGGCGAGCGCGGGCGCGCTCATCGGGTGCCCGCTGCGGCGAGCGGCTGCGCGGCGTCCCGGCGGGCGACCTCCTGGCGGAGCAGCGGCAGCAGTTCCCGGCCGTAGTCGACCGCGTCGTCCAGCGGGTCGTAGCCGCGGATCAGCACGGTGGTCACGCCGATGTCGACGTAGTCGAGCAGGGCCTGCGCCACGGTCTCCGGGGAGCCGACCAGCGCCGTCGAGTTGCCGGCCGCGCCGCTGGCCTTCGCGGTGGCCGTCCACAGCGCCCGGTCGTGCCGGTCGCCCTTCGCGGCGGCGGCCAGCAGCCGCTGCGAGCCGACGTTCGCCGGGACCGCGTCCGGACCGGTCGGCAGCGGCACCCGCCAGCCGCTGTACGCGTTGCCGCGCTCCCGGATCACGCCGAGGATCTGCTCGGCGCGCTCCCACGCCTCCGCGTCGGTGCGGCCCAGGATCGGCCGAAACGAGACGCTGAAGCCGGGTAGGGTGTCCCGTCCGGCGGCCCGGGCCGCCTCCCGGACCCGGGCGATCTGCTCGGCGGTCTCGGCGAGCGGCTCGCCCCACAGCGCGAAGGTGTCGGCGTGCTTGCCGCCGACCCGGTAGGCGGCCTCCGAGGAGCCGCCGAAGAACAGCGGGATGCGCGGCTGCTGGACCGGCCGCACCTCGGAGCGGAAGTCCTCCAGCCGGTAGTGGGTGCCGTCGTGGTCGAACGGCGCCTCCTCGGTCCACGCCTTCTTCAGGACCGTCAGGTAGTCGTCGGTGCGGGCGTAGCGCTCGTCCTTGGACAGGTAGTCGCCGTCGCGGCGCTGCTCGGCGTCGTGCCCGCCGGTGATGACGTGCACCGCGACCCGGCCGCCGGAGAACTGGTCGAGGGTGGCGAAGGTGCGGGCGGCGACGGTCGGGGCGAGGAAGCCCGGGCGGTGGGCGATCAGCAGGCCCAGGCGCTCGGTGTGGGCGGCGGCGAACGCCGCGACCTGGTTCGGGTCCGGGCTGGCCGAGGACTGGGCGATCAGGATGCGGTCGAAGCCGGCCTCCTCGTGGGCGCGGGCGAACCGCCGGGTGTAGTCGACGTCGACCACCGGGCCGGTGGCGGGCCGGGTCTCGGAGACGTCGTGAGTGGAGATCATGCCGATGATTTCGACGGGCACGGTGCGGTCCTCGTTTCGGGTCGGTACGGGGTCACGGGGTCGGGACGGGGTCACGGGGTCGGGACGGGGTCACGGGATCGGACGGGGGAGGGGGTTCAGCGGCGGCGGTCGAGGGCGGTGCGCCCGGCGGCCAGCAGCACCGCGTCGTCCTGCGGGGTGTGGACGCGGGCGCAGAGCACGTCGCGCAGGTGGCGCTCCAGCGGGTGACGGCGGGTCAGGCCGTGGTTGCCGACCAGGGCCACCGCCTGCTGGACGGCGTCGATCGCGGCCCGGGTGGCGAGCAGTTTCGCGCCGCCGGCCTGTTCGGCGGCCCCGGGCTCGCCCGCGTCGACGGCCGCGGCCAGGGCCGCGACCAGGCGGTGCGCCCCGGTCAGCGCGACCTCGATCTCGCCGACCGCGGACTGGAAGCGCGGCAGCGAGGCCAGCGGTGCGCCGAGCGCGGTCGGGGTGCGCTCGTGCAGGAATCCGAGCAGCCAGTCCCGGGCCGCGTCCGCGACGCCCAGGTACAGGGCGCCCAGGCCGAGGCCGTTCCAGGCGCCGGCGGTGTGGTCCCGGCCGCCGTCCGGGCCCGCCGGGGCCAGTCCGGCGACGTGGTCGCCCGGCACCGGCACGGCCGCGAGGCGCACGTCGTCGGAGCGGGAGGCGCGCAGGCCCAGGTGGTCCCAGACCGGTTCGACGGTGACGCCGGGGCTGCCCGCCCGGACCAGGAACGAGCCCACCCGGGGCCGGGGTTCGTCGGTGGCGGCCCAGACCAGCAGCCAGTCCAGCACGTACGCGCCGGTCGAGTAGGTCTTGCGGCCGGTCAGCTCCCAGCCGTCGCCGCGCCGCCGGGCGGTGGTGGCGGGCAGGCCGCCGCGCACCGGGCTGCCCAACTCCGGTTCCACCCGCAGGGAGTTGACCAGGACCGGGCGGCGGGCGGACGCGGCGAGCAGGTCCGCGAGCGGCCCGGCGGGCCAGTGCGGGGCGCGGGCCTCCGCGGCGTGCGTGAACAGCGTCATCGCGGTGATCAGCGCCACCGCCGGGTCGCCCGCGCCGAGGGCCCGCAGGATGCGCACGGTGTCGCCGAGACCGGCCTCCGGGCCGCCGTGCCGGGCCGCCACCGTCGCCGTCAACAGCCCCGCGCCGTGCAGGAGTTCGAAGTCGGCGAGCGGGAGTTCGGCGTCCCGGTCGTGGGCGGCGGCGCAGCCCGCCAGGGCGGCCGTCAGCTCCGGCAGTCGGTCGAGGGCGGGGGCCGGGAGGACGGGTGCGGCGGTGGTGGTCATCGGTCGGCCTCCGGGGTGGTGACGGGCAGGGTGATGGGGTGCTCGGGGTGCAGCGCGGGCGGGCATGGGCAACTCCCCCGGGGAGGAAGTGAACTGATGGACTGTCGGGCAAGGGGCGGGGCGTCCCGGCGGGGGCGCGGCGGTGTCAGGGTGTGGTGGGCGGACGCGTGGTGGCGGGCCACGGTCCGGCGGGAGGTGCGGGCCGCGCCGAGGGGCCGGGAGCACCGGGTGGCGGGGCGTCAGGCGGCGGTGGCGGGGAGCCGGTCGGGGGCGTGGTGGCAGGTGACGGTCCGGTGGTCGGGGAGGGTGCGTTCGGTCGGGCGGGGGGTGCAGGCGGTGTCGGCGAACGGGCAGCGGTGGGCGAACGCGCAGCCGGACGCGGTCGGCGGGGCGGTGGCGGGGGTGCGCAGCAGGGCCAGTTCGGCCCGCCGGGCCGGGCCGCCGCCGGGGGCGGACGCGGCCAGCAGCGCCGTGTACGGGTGCAGCGGGCGGCGCAGCACGTCGGCCGGGCCGCTCTCCACGATCCGGCCCCGGTACAGCACGGCCAGCCGGTCGGCGACGCCCGCGAGCGAGTCCAGGTCGTGCGAGATCAGCACCACCGCCAGGCCCAGGTCGCGGCGCAGCCCGTCCAGCAGGCCGAGCACGTGGTTGCGGTTGGAGGCGTCCAGTGCGGACACCGGCTCGTCGGCGAGCAGCAGGCGCGGCCGGGTGACGATCGCCCGGGCCAGCGCGACGCGCTGGCGCTGCCCGCCGGAGAGCTGTCCCGGCCGCCGGTCGGCCGTCCCGGCGGCCAGGCCGACCTGGTCGAGGGCCTCCAGCACCCGGCGGCGGCGCTCCTCGACGGGCACGCCCGCCACCGCGAGCGGCTGCCCGACCGAGCGGAGCACCGTCAGGTCCGGGTCCAGCGAGCGCAGCGGGTCCTGGAACATGTACTGCACGGCGCCCTCCCGGCGGGCCTGCCGCAGTGCCCGCCCGCGCAGCGCGGTCCGGTCCGCGCCCGCCACGGTGATCCGCCCCGCCGTGACGGGCGCCAGGCCCACCACCGCCCGCGCCAGCGTGGTCTTGCCGGAGCCGGTCTCGCCGATCACCCCGAGGATCTCCCCGGCCCGGACCCGCAGGTCGATCCCGTCCAGCACGGGCGCGCCCCGGCCGAACGCGACCCGCAGGCCCTCGACGGCGAGCAGCGGTCCGGCGGCGGTGCCGGCCGGGGTGTCGGCGGTCATGCGGTCACCTCCTGATGCTTCGTCATGTCACTTTCCGAAAGGACGAGTTCGTCGGAACGGCGGCAGCGGACGGTGCGCCCGTCCGGGCGGGACGTCAGCGCCACCGGGGCGAGCGAGCACGCCTCCACGGCGTAGCCGCAGCGCGGCGCGAACCGGCAGCCGGGCAGGTCCGCGCCGGGGGAGGGCGGTCGGCCCGGGATCACCGGGAACCGGCCGGAGCCCCCGCCGACCAGCCCGGCGACCGTCAGCAGCGCCTCGGTGTACGGGTGGGCGGGCGCGGCGACCACCTCGGCGGTCGGGCCGTCCTCGACCACCTCGCCGGCGTAGAACACCAGCAGCCGGTCGGTGGCCTCGGCGACCACCGCCAGGTCGTGGCTGACCAGCAGCAGGCCCAGTCCGCGCTCCGCGCGCAGCCGCGCCAGCAGGTCGAGGACCTCGGCCTGCACCACGGTGTCGAGCGCGGTGGTGGCCTCGTCGGCGACCAGCAGCTCCGGGTCTCCGGAGACCGCGACCGCGATCAGGACCCGCTGCAGCATGCCGCCGGACAGCTCGTGCGGGTACCGGTCGTACACCGCCTCCGGGTCGCGCAGGCCCACCGAGTCGAACAGCTCGACGGCCCGGCGGCGCGCCGCCGACCGGGACAGCCCGTCCCGCACCCGCAGCGGCTCGGCGAGCTGCCGGCCCACCGTCAGCGCGGGGTTGAGGTACGAGCCCGGGTCCTGGAAGACCGCGCCCAGGCGACTGCCCCGCACCCGCTGCCAGCCGCGGGCGTCCAGGCCGCGCAGGTCCGTCCCGCCGAGCGCCAGCGCGTCGGCGTCGGCGGCGACACCGGGCGCGGGCAGGCCGAGCACCGCCCGGCAGGTCAGCGTCTTGCCGCTGCCGGACTCGCCGACCAGCCCGACCGCCTGCCCGGCGGCCACCGCGAAGGACACCTCGTGCACCGCCTCGGCCCGCCCGTCGCCGACCGTCACCCGCAGGTTCCGCACCTCCAGCGCGGGCGGCGCGGACACGGCAGTACTCATCGGACCACTCCTTCGGGACACGGGGACGGCGGTAGGGGCAGGGACGGCGGTAGGGCCACGGGCGGGCTCGGGCCGGGGCCCGGCGGGGCGGGGCGCGGCGTCAGGCGCGGACGCGGTCGTCGGTGCGGGCATCGGCGTCCTCCCCCGTGGCGGCCGGGCGGGGCCGCGGCGCGGCGGACGGCGTCCCGGACGGCTCGACGGCCGACCGCTCGGCGGCGGGCTGCTCGGCGGGTCTCTCGACGGGCTCCTCCGCGGCGTCCTCCGCGGGCTCCGCCGCCGGGCGGCGCGCCGGGTCGTCCTCGCGCAGCGCGTCGGCCAGCAGGTTGAGCGCGCCGACGGTCAGCACGATCAGCACGGCGGGCAGCGCCGGGGCCCACGGCTGCTGGGCGAGGAAGCCCAGGTCGCTGGCGAGCATGCCGCCCCAGGTCGGCGCGGGCGGCTGCACCCCGATGCCGAGGAAGGTCAGCGAAGCCACCGTCAGCAGGCCGGTGGCCAGCGCGTGCGCGGTCGTCACCGCCACCGTCGGAAGCACCTTGCGCCACACGTGGGTGCGCAGCACCGTCCACCGGCCCGCGCCCATCAGCTCGGCCGCCTCCACGTACTGGGCCCGGTCCAGCCCGAGCGCCGCGGCCCGCGACACCCGGAAGAACAGCGGGGCGAGCAGCACGCCCAGCGCCAGCATCGCCTGGTGCAGGCCGTTGCCGAGGACGCCGACCGCCGCGATCGCGAACAGCGTGAACGGCAGCGTCATCAGGGCGTCCACCGCGCGCAGCGACACCCAGGCCAGCGGGGCCGCGAACCGCACCGAGGCCAGCCCCGGCAGCACGCCCAGCAGCAGGGCGGCGCCGACCGCCTCGACCGCCGCCGCCACCGACAGGCCGGTGCCCGCGAGCAGTCGGCTCAGCACGTCCCGCCCGAGGTAGTCGGTGCCCAACAGGTGCGCGGCGGAAGGGCCTTGGAGCAGGTGCGCGGTGTCCTGGGCGAGCGGGTCCAGCGGGGCGAGCCGGCCGCCGAACACCGCCAGCAGCGCGACCGCGCCGAGCACCGCCAGCGAGGCCCGCACCACCGGGCGGCGCCACGCCCCGGACCGGCCGGCGCTCACCGGGCACCCGCCGGGCGCCGCCGGGCGGCCGGGGCGAGCGCCAGCAGCCCCGCGTCCACCGCCAGGTTCGCGACCAGCACCACGGCGACCGTCACCAGCAGCGTCCCCTGGATCACCGGCACGTCGTGCTGCTCGGCGGCGCGCAGCGACAGTTGGGCGATCCCCGGCAGGTTGAAGATCCGCTCGGTGACGACCGCGCCGCCGATCAGCATCGGCACGCTCATGCCGAGCACCGTCACCGCCGGGCCCGCCGCGTTGCGCAGCACGTGCCCGAACAGCACCCGGCGGCGCGACAGTCCGCGCACCGCCGCGCCGGTCGCCCAGTTCTCCCGCAGCGCGCCGACCAGCGAGGTGCGCAACTGGCGGGCGATGCCCGCCGCCGCGTCCAGGCTCAGCGCCAGCGCGGGCAGCAGCGCGAACCGCAGCCACTGGGCCGGGTCCTGGTCGAGCGGCACGTAGCCGCCCGAGGGCAGCAGCCGCAGCTGCACCGACACCAGCGTGATCAGCCCGATCGCGACCACGAAGGCGGGCAGCGTGCCGAGCAGCGTGCACACCGCGGTGACCGCCCGGTCCAGCCGCCCGCCCGGGCGCAGCGCCGCCGCGATGCCCGCCGCCGCACCCAGCAGCACGGCGAGCAGCAGCGCCAGCCCGGCGATCGACAGGTCCACCGGCAGGGCCTGCGCGATCGAGTCGCCGACCGGCAGGGTGGTGAACCAGGACCGCCCCAGGTCGCCCTGCGCGGCGTGCCCCAGCCAGCTCCCGAACTGCGCCCACAGCGGCCGGTCCAGGCCGAACTCGTGGTCCAGCCGGGCGATGTCGGCCGGTGTCGCGGTCTCGCCGAGCACGGCCGCCGCCGGGTTGGCGTCGGAGACCGCGCCGAGCGCGAAGGTCAGCACCGAGGACAGCAGGAACACCGTCGCCGCCGAGGCCGCCACCCGCCCGAGCGGGCGCGGCGCGCGGGCCGCCCGCCGCACCGCCCACCCCGCGAAGCGGACCGGAGCACCGGCGGGGCCGACCGGAGCACCGGCGGGGCGGACCGCTGCCCCTGGGGACGCCGCGGTGCCGCTCACGAGACGCTCACCCCCTCGAAGCGCTGCACCACCGTGAACGCCGGGATCGCCGACACCGACTTCCGCCGGGCCAGCAGCCGCGGCACGCTGTACAGGAACACGTTCGGCATGGTCCGCACCGCCAGCGCGGTCGCCGCCTGCAGCGCCTTCGGGTAGTCCGGCGAGTCCAGCGGGGTGCGCGACACCTGCTGCACGGCGGCCAGCAGCTCCGGCGGGGTGCTGCGGCCCGGGTTCATCAACCCCTGCTCCCCGAACAGGACCTGGAACGCCTGCGCGGCCGAGTCGCGGCCCGCGAACTGGTCGGTGAACAGCGCCTTGGAGTGCTGCACGTAGACGATCTGGGTGGCCTGCGCGGCCGGGACCACCTCGATGGCGGCCTTGATGCCGACCTGCTTGAGCTGCGCCTGCAACTGCTCCGGCAGGCCCTGCGCGGCCGTCGTGGTCAGGGTCAGCTCGACGCCGTCCGGATGCCCGGCCTTCGCCAGCAGCGCCCGCGCCTTGTCCGGGTCGTAGCGGAACAGGTCCGCCGAGCCCGGGTCGTAGCCGACGTAACCCTTCGGGAACGGCTGGTAGTTGGCCTCGCCGTGGCCGAACAGCTGGGTCTTCACCAGCGCCTCGCGGTCGATCGCGTACTTCAGCGCCTGCACCACGTCCGGGTTGTCGAACGGGGCCTTGGCGGTGTTGACGTCCAGCACCGCCACCACCAGCGACGGGATCTCCTGCACCTCCAGCCCGGCCGCCTTCGCCGCCTCCACCTGGCTGCCCGGGATCTGCGCCACGTCGAACTGCCCGGACTGCAGGCCGCCGACCACGGTGGCGGCGTCCGGCAGCGGGTGGACCTCGAAGTTCTCCAGCTCGATCGACCCGGCGTCCCAGTAGTGCGGGTTGCGCTTGAGCACCGCCTTGGCGTTCTGGGTGTACGACACCAGGCTGAACGGGCCGGCCCCGGCGGGCTTCGAGGCCAGCGCGGCGGCGTCCGTGGCGAACGCCCGCGGATTGACCACCAGTCCGGTCTTGCCGGCCAGCAGGTTCGGCAACTGGTAGTCCGGGCCGGTGAGTTCGATCACCACCGTGGCGGCGTCCGGGGCCGTCACCTGCTTGACCTGGGTGAGCTGCGGGGCCACCAGCGACTTCGGGTCGGTGCGGCCCCGGTCCAGGCTCTGCTTCACCGCGTCGGCGTCCAGCGGCGAGCCGTCCTCGAAGACCAGGCCCGGGCGCAGCGTGAACGTCAGCTTCGTGCCGTCGGCGTTGTACGTCCAGGCGCTGGCCAGCGCCGGTACCGCCTTCCCCGACTCGTCCAGCTTCGTCAGACCGGCGTAGACCAGGGACAGCACGTGCACGTCCCAGCCGGCCGAGGAGAACACCGGGTCCCACGAAGTGGGCAGCGCCCAGCCCCACTTGAGGGTTCCGTTGCGGCCGCCCGCCGGGCCGGAGCCGGCGGTGGTGACGGTGGCGCCGCCGCAGGCGGCGAGGGCCAGGGCGGCGCCGGCGCCGAGGCCGAGCCCGAGGAAGGAGCGTCTGGCGAGGGACGGGAGGCCCGGGGCGGGCCGGGCGTCGGAGGAGGGCAGGTCGGAGCTGGTCATGGGCGTGCGTCACCTTTCGTGGCGCGGCGGATGCCCGCCCGGACCGGTGCCGTCACCGGCCGCCGCGGTGCGGCGGGCAGCGGGGACGGGCGGCGGGCGGGGCACGGCGGCGCGACAGGACACCGGGAAGGGAGGAAGGGCGGCAGCGGCCGGAACCCGCCCGGTCACGGGCGCGGCGATGCCTGGGGGAGGGGGCCCGGAACGGCGGCGCGGGCCGCTCGTCGGGCGCGGACGGGGCCGCGCTCCGGGAATCGCGGGCGGTCGTGCCGCCGGCGGAGAAGGGCACTCAGAGACAGAGGTCGCTGCTGGTGCGCCGGAAGTCCACGTAGCGGCACACCACGTTGGGGTGCGTCGAAAGCATGCCGTCATCCTGTCGGGCGGCGGGGCCCGGTGTCAATGGACACCAAAAGGTGTCTCATTCGACGGGCGGGGGTCGAAGGCCCGCCGGAGGCGTGCGCGGACCGTCAACGGGACTGCGGTGGAACGGAACTGACGGAAGGTCGGGTCGGGGCGGGGCCCGACGGCGGCCGGGCCGAATCGGTCCGGTGCGTGTGCGGACGGCGTCCGGTCCGCGGACTTCGGGGCCGGTCGCGTGCCCGTCCGCAGGCTCGGCCGGGGCTCGGCCGGGGCCCGGCCGGTGGCTCAGGGCCGGTCGGTCGGCGGGTCCGGGAGGACGGCGCGGGCCGCCGCCAGGTAGTCCTCCGGCGGGTGCCACCCCGGCACCACCCGGCACCCCGCCGGGCTGCGGAACAGCACCGTCGGCAGCGCGTACCGGTGGCCGTCGGCGGTCTCCTTCGCCCCGCCCGGGTGCGGGCCCGGTCCGGTCAGGCCCACCACCTCCGGGCGCGGTCGCCTGGTCTCGGCCCGGTCCCGGGACACCCTGGCCCGCACCTCGGGCGAGGCCGCGTCCCGGGTCAGCCGGGCCGCGTCCAGGTCCGGAACCCCGCGGACGGCGACCGCGATCCGCTCCGGGGTGTCCGCGGGCTCGCCGTGGAGGAACATCGACTCCCGCAGCCGCCGCAGCACCCGCTCGGCGACCGCCGGGCCCTGCCGCTCCGCGGCGGCGGCGGCCAGCGAGGCCGGCCAACTGCTCGCCGCGACCCACCGCAGCTCCGCCGGGCGGGGCGCGCCCGTGTGCCCGGAGACCCGCGCCACGAACTCCGCGTACCAGGCGGCCTCCGCCGCCGGGTCGGGCGCCGGCTCCTCGTCCTCGTCGAACAGGATGCCGAACACCCGACGGTGCGTCACCGACCCGGCCAGGGACTCGCGCAGCCGCCGCAGCGTCGGCTCCGAGCCCCAGGCCCACGGACAGAACGGGTCGGTGAACTCGACCATCTCCGCCCCGGACGCCCCGGACGCCCCGGCCTCGGAAGCCCCGGCCCCGGGGGCCGCCCGGCCGCCGGACGTCACACGGCCCCCGCGACCGCGCGGGCCGCCGGTCGGCGCGAGTGCCGCACCAGCGCCTCCACCGTGGTGCGCCCCAGCACCTCGCCGGCCCGCTCCTCGACCTCCCGCCAGATCCCGGGCAGCGCATCGGCCGGTCCGGGGTAGGCCAGTCCCGACAGCGGCTCCCCCCGCAGGGTGATCAACTCGCCGTCCACCGCGCGCACCACGTCCAGCAGGGTGATCTCGGCGGCCGGCCGGCCCAGCCAGTAGCCGCCCTCGCAGCCGCGCTGGCTGCGCACCAGCCCGGCCCGGCGGAGATCGCCGACCACCGACTTGAGGAACCGGAACGGGATCTCCTGGGAGGAGGCGATCGCCTCGCAGGTGAGCGGACGCCCCGTGTCGCAGGCGAGCTCCACCAGCGCGCGGGCGGCGTAGTCCGCCTTCGCGGAAATATGCATACCCCCGAGTATCCACCGGCTCCGGCCCGCATCAAGTACCACCCCGGGCCGCGTCGTTGGGCCCCGGTCGGAAAAGACACCTCTTGACATCCTTTTCCGGCCGCGCCTAGCGTTCCCCCGACCGGGCACCCGGCGGAAGCCGTCCGGCCCCGGCGCCGAGCCATCCCCCCTGCCCGCGGCGCGCCGACCCGCGCGCCCGGACCGGACCGACCACGACCGGGAGCGCCCATGTCCGCCGAACAGCACCGTCCGCCCGTTCCGGAGACCTCCGGGGACGGACGGACCTGTGCGGGCGAGGGCTTCCACCCCCACCTGGGCGCGTCCGCCGCCGACGGCGGACCGCTGCGCGAACGCCTCCACCACGTCCGGGCCGACGCCCTCGACGGCGACACCGCGCAGAGCGGCGGCATGCGCAGGTTCGCCGCGATCAGCGGCCGCACCGTCGGCTCCGAGAAGCTCTGGATGGGCCAGACCCACGTCGCCCCCGCCACCGCCTCCTCCGACCACCACCACGGCGAGTCCGAGACCGCGATCCACGTCGTCAGCGGCCACCCCGAGTTCGTCTTCCTCGACCGCTCCACCGAGCCCGCCACCGAGGTCCGCCTCCGCACCGGGCCCGGCGACTACGTCTTCGTCCCGCCCTACGTCCCGCACCGCGAGGAGAACCCCGACCCCGAGCGCGAGGCCGTCGTGGTGATCGCCCGCAGCACCCAGGAAGCCGTCGTGGTCAACCTGCCGAGCCTGCACGGCGAGCACCCGCCCGCCCGCTGACCGCCGGGGGTGCCGCAGGCCGGTCAGGAGGGCTCCGGAACGACCTCGACGCCCGCGGCGAGCATGGCGGCGACGACCCGGCGGGCCACCGTCTCGTGGCAGATCAGCAGGGTGCTCCCGGTGCCGTCCTTGCGGCGGGGCAGGTGGCCGCCGCCGGACTCCAGGAGCTCCCAGTGGTCACGCCCGGTGGTCCACAGCGGCTCCAACTCGGCCAGGGCGCGGGCGACTTCGGCCTCCTCGGCGGCGGCCCGGGCCCGGCGGCCGACCGGGGGTGCGGCGTGCAGGGTGACGCCCGTCGGGTGGCCCGGGCCGTCGGCGGGGCGCAGCTCAAGACCCGGGCGCGGGCCGAGCGCGGCCCGCACCTCGGCGGCCGGGTACCCGAACAGGTCGATGCCGTCCAGTACGACGGGCGTCCCGCCGGGGGCGTCCCCCGAGCCCTCGTCGCGGGTCAACACCACGGAGCACAGCCGCAGTTCGCCGTCGGTGTGCGCGGTCAGCACCACCTCGCCCCAGCGGGCCCGCAACGCCGACCGGCCCGCCCCGAGCGCCCCCAGCACGGCCGCGGCCGCCACCGGGTCGGACCCGAAGCGGAGGACGCCCGCGCCACCGGGGAGAACGACTCCGACGCCGGTCAGCAGCTCGAACACCCACCGATCGTCCCGCACCGGGCGGGCGTCGGGCAAGCCGCGACCGGCGCCCGCCCAACGCCCTTACCGGTCGGCCGGGTTGCTCGGTGGTCCGGGGAGCCGGCTGTCGCTGCGCGCCCCGGGCCGGGCGGGCCGCGGTTCACCTCCGCCGGGCACCTTTCCCGCCCGGAGGGCAGCCGGCCGGTGGGGTGCCGTTCCCCGCGGTGCCGTTCCCCGCGGTGCCTGGCGGGTCGCTCAGGCGGCCGGGAGCCAGACCACCGCCGTGCCGGCCTGCGACTCGCCGAAGCTCCAGCCCGCCACCAGGGTGCAGCCGGCCGTGTCGAGCAGGTCGGACCAGAGCCAGGGCGCGCTGCCGGAGTAGTGGCCGCCCTCGCTGCGGGCGTCCTTCCGGTCGAGCGAGAGCATCCGCAGGTGGTCGCGCAGGCCCGGGTGGGGGAGGGCGGCGAGGCGCTCCTCCCACGGGTCGGCGGCGGTGCGGGCGTGGCGCAGGTCGCCGGGGGAGACCAGGTGGTCGGGGCCGCGCTCGGTGAAGGTGGCGGCGCGCATCGCGTCGTGCAGGGTGCCGTCGGTGGCGACCCGCAGCAGCACGGTCAGCCAGGTGTTCAGCTTCCCGGCCGCGTCACCGCCCAGGTCGACCCCGTGCCGGGCCAGCAGCGGCCCCAGGTCGGCGCCGGACAGCAGCAGTCCGCCGTCCTCGTCGGCGGTGGCGAGGATGCGCAGCTCGGCGGTGAACCCCGCCCCGAACGGGCTGTCCCCCTTGTGGCCGTCGGGGCCCCACGCGCCGGTGCGGTCCACCAGGTCCGGGTCGAAGCGGAACAGCGAACCGGCCAGGTCGAACCGCCAGGTCCAGGGCGAGAAGGGGTACGGCCCGTCGGTGTCGGGCAGCAGCCGGGGCGCCGGGTCCGACAGGGCGTCGGGCGTCGTCCAGTCGTTGGGGAACAGGAACTCGTCGAGCGTCTCGGAGGCGTGGTACACCCCGTAGCGGGCCCCGGCCGCCGCGGCCCGCTCCGCCTCCCGCCCCGCCAGCAGGACCGCGAAGGCCCGCCCCAACTCGGCCTCCCAGCCGCCCGGTTCGGCGTTCTGCTCGGTCTCGGACATCACGATGGGCACTCCTCGGAATCTCCTGGCTCCCCCGCCACCGGCCACCCGGCGCGCCACACCGTACCGGCCCCCGCCGACGGCGGCCCCGCCCGGCCCCGTCGACCTGCTCCGGCCCGCCGAGGACGCCGAGTCGCGCCAGGGTCGGGGCGACGCCGCGCCGGGACGGCTCCGGTACGGTGGGTCGCCATGATCGAACCCGAGATCGAGGTCACCGAGGAACTGGTCAGGAGTCTGCTGCGGGAGCAGCATCCGGACCTGGCGGGCCTGTCCGTGCGCGAGGTGGCGGGCGGTTGGGGCAATCAGATGTGGCGGCTGGGCGAGGAGTTGGCCGTCCGGGTGCAGCGGATGGACAGCGGGCCGGGGTCGCAGCTCAAGGAGCGCCGGTGGCTGCCGGTGCTGGCGCCGCGACTGCCGCTGCCCGTTCCCGTGCCGGTGCGGGAGGGCGTGCCGTCGGAGCGCTTCCCCAGGATGTGGACGGTGATGACCTGGGTCGGGGGCACGCCGCTGGAGCACGGCGCGATCACCCGGTGCGGGCCCGCGGCCGACGCGCTGGCGGACTTCCTGGCGGCGCTGCACACCGAGGCGCCCGCCGACGCGCCGGACGCCCCGGACCGCGGCGGCCACCCCGGGCAGTACACCGACGGCTTCGAGCACTTCCTGCGGGGCGCCGAACTCCCGCCCGGCGTCGAGGCGGACCTCCGGGCCGTGTGGGCGGACGCGGTCGCGGCCCCCGCCTGGGCGGGCCCGCGGCTGTGGGTGCACGGCGACCTGCACCCGGCGAACGTCGTCGTCACGGACGGCACCCTGGCGGGCGTCGTCGACTTCGGCGACCTCTTCGCGGGCGACCCGGCCTGGGACCTCGCGGCGGCCTGGCTGCTGCTCCCCGAGGGCGGCGCGGCCCGGTTCTTCGAGCGCTACGCGCGGGCGGACGGGGCGGCGGTCCGGCGGGCCCGCGGGCTGGCCGCGCTGAAGGGCCTGTTCCTGGTCGTGATGGGCCTGAACGGCGACCGCGGCCTGCCCGGCGGCAAGGCGCACTGGGGCCCGGCGGGCCGGTCGGCGCTGGAGCGCGTCCGGCGCGAGCCGCCCGGGCCGTCCTGAGCCGCCCGAACCACTCGGGGCGCCCGAACCGCCCGGGGCGCGTGTCGCGGTCCGCGCTCCCGGAAGTCCGGCCGGTGCGGGTTCCTGACGGGTTGTGAGGTCGTACACGGGTATGTGAACGTTCGGTGTGCACGGTCGGGCGGCGGCCGGGGGACGGCAGGGGGGCGGTACGCGTGAGGGTGAAGGCGGCGCGGGGGCTGGCGGTGCTGGTGGCGCTGGGCTCGCTGGGGGCGGCCGGGCCGGCGGGGGCGGCGGGGGCGGCCACCGCGGCGGCGGGGGCGGCGTGCACGGTCGACGCCGGGGTGCAGACCTGCGCCTTCGACTGGACGGGCGGCCCGCAGCTGTGGAAGGTCCCGCCGGGGGTGACCACGGCCACCGTGACGGCGTACGGCGCGTACGGCGGCGGGCAGTCCCCGGTGCTGGGGCGGCTGGGCGGGGCGGGCGGCCGGGAGACGGCGGTGCTGTCGGGCCTGACGCAGGGCCGGCTGCTGCAGGTGAACGTGGGCGGCGCGGGCGTCGACCACACGCCCGGGCCGCTGGGCTGGGGCCCGAGCGCGGGCGGCTGGAACGGCGGCGGCACGGGCGCCTCCGGCGGCGGCGGGGCCTCGGACGTGCGGGCCGCCGACAGCGCCGGGCAGTACCCCGTGCAGAGCCGCCTGGTGGTGGCCGGCGGCGGTGGCGGCAACGGCCGCAGCACGGCGGCGGACGGCACGCCGACGGCCGGCCCGGGCGGCGGCGCGACCGGCGCCCCGTCGCAGGACGCCGGGCACGGGACCTCCGGCGGCACCCAGACCGCGGGCGGCGGCAACGCGGCCGGCGGCATGGCGAACCTGGCCGTGATGGGCGGCACTCCCGACACCTGCCACGACGGCCGGTTCGGCGAGGGCGCATCCTGCTCCTTCCAGTCCCCGTACGGGGTGCAGGTGACGGCCGGCGGCGGCGGGGGCGGCGGCTGGTACGGCGGCGGCGAGGGCCCGCTCGACCCCTACGGCCAGGTGCCGGACGCGGGCGGCGGCGGCAGCAGCCACGCCGGCTCGCAGAACGGCGTGACGGCGGTCGAGACGGGCAGCGCGACGGGCGGCACCTTCGCGGCCCCGGCGGGCGCGGGCGGCAACGGCCGGGTGCTGGTCTCGTACCCGCTGCCGAACTACAACGGCGCGAACTTCACCGTCCAGGCGGGCAGTTGGACGCTGCCCTCCGGGCTGAGCACCAGCGTGGGCAGCGGCGGTACGGCGTACATCCTCACCATGCAGGGCGACGGGAACCTGCTGGTGACCTCGCCGGGCACGACGGGCGCGCTCTGGGCCACCGGCACCTGGAACAGCCCGGGCGCCGCCGCCCGGTTCGCGGCCGACGGCAGCCTCCAGGTGATGGCCCCCGACGGCACGGTGGTGTGGCGCTCGGCCACGGCCGGCGGCGCGGGCTCGACGCTGACCTTCGGCGGCGACGGGGCGCTGCGGATCGCCGACGCGGCGCACGCGGTGCGCTGGTTCACCTCGCTCACCGGGGAGTTCCACACCCTGGCGCTGGCGCCGGGCACCGCGCTCTCGGTCGGCTCCGACCACCAGTTGGTGATGCAGCTGGACGGCAACCTGGTCTGGTACGGCCCCGGCCGCCACCCGCTCTGGGCCTCGGACACCTGGGGCAACGACGGCAAGGGCTACCACTTCGTGCTCGCCCCCGGCGGCGCCCTGACGGTCCGGGACGCCGCCGAGACGGTCGTCCGGTCGTTCGGCCCGGCCTCCGGCGGCTGGTGGCTGGAGGTCCAGGGCGACGGCAACCTGGTGGTGGTGGACACCGCGCACACCCCGATCTGGGCGACGGGAACCTCCGGCTGACGGTCCGTCGTCCCGCAGGGCGCCCTGCGTGGGGCGCCCCGCGCGGAGGAACGGCGCGGAGGAACGGCTACGAACCGGTCACGGTCCGTTCAGTTAATAGAACTGTTTGTATGTTCACCGTCAGGATTCTGGTCGGCTACCCCTCAGCTACCCCGACTGGAGTCCCGAGTGAGCCCCTCCTCCTCCGCGCGCCGTCGCATCCTCCCGACCGCCGCACTGGCCGCCACCGCCGCCCTGCTCCTGACCGGAGTGCAGTACGGCACCGCCTCCGCCGCCACCAGCGGCCGCGACGCGGCGATCGCCCGGGCCCAGGCCAACGTCGCCTCCCACGCCGACCTGTTCGGCTTCGGCCCCGGCCAGGCCCTGGTGGTCAAGGACGTCGTCACCGACGCGGACGGCGCCCAGCACGTCCGCTTCGACCGCACCTACAACGGACTGCCCGTCATCGGCGGCGACCTGGTGGTGCACCAGGACGCCCGCGGCCGGCTCCGCGACTCCTCCCGCGCCAAGGGCCACAACCCCACGGTGAAGACCACCAGGCCCGCCGTCGCCGCGCAGACCAGCGCCGCGAACGCGCTGCGCGAGTCCGAGAACATCGCCGACGCCACCTCCGCGCCGGAACTCGTCGTGTGGGCCGCCGACGGCGGCGCCCGCCTGGCCTGGCAGACCACCGTCAGCGGCACCGGCAAGCAGGGCCAGCCCACCGGCCGGGTCGTCGTCACCGACGCCACCACCGGCGAGGCCATCGAGAGCTACGACTCCGAGCACAGCGCCGCCGGCACCGGCCACTCCGAGTACACCGGCGACATCACCATCGACACCACCCTGCAGGCCAACGGCTCCTACGCGCTGATCGACCCGGTCCGCGGCCACACCACCAAGGACGCCCGCAACCTGTCCGCGAGCAGCGTCAAGGCCAGCTCCGGCACCCTCTACACCGACGCCGACAACGTGTGGGGCGACGGCCGGAAGTTCTCCACCGACCGGGCCACCGCCGCCGTCGACGCCCACGCCAACACCGCCTGGACGTACGACTACTACAAGAACACCTTCGGCCGGAACGGCATCAAGAACGACGGCAAGGGCGCCACCGTCTTCGTGCACGTCGGCACCAAGTGGGACAACGCCCAGTGGTCCGACGCCTGCTTCTGCATGATGACCGGCGACGGCGACGGCACCACCGACCCCGAGCAGGTCGACCTCGACACCATGGGCCACGAGATGACCCACGGCGTCACCAGCGCCACCGCCAACCTCCGCTACAGCGGCGAGTCCGGCGGCCTCAACGAGTCCACCAGCGACATCTTCGGCACCATGGTCGAGTTCTACGCCCACAACGCGGTCGACCGCGGCGACTACCTGTTCTCCGACCAGTCCACCCCGCCGTGGCTGCGCCGCTTCGACAAGCCCTCGCTGGACGGCAGCTCCGCCGACTGCTGGAGCAAGTCGGTCGGCCGGCTCGACGTCCACAACTCCTCCGGCGTCGGCAACCACTGGTTCTTCCTCGCCAGCGAGGGCAGCGGCGCCAAGACCCTCGACGGCGTCAGCTACAACTCGCCGACCTGCAACGGCTCCACCGTCACCGGCATCGGCAACCAGAAGGTCGCCAAGATCTGGTACCGGGCGCTGACCGTCTACATGACCTCCACCACCAACTACGCCGGTGCCCGCACCGCCTCGCTGAACGCCGCCAAGGACCTCTACGGCGCCGGTTCCACCGAGTACAACGCGATCGCCGCCGCCTGGAGCGCGGTCTCCGTCTCCTGACGCCGCACCAGCAGGCCCGACCAGGACGCCCCGCCGGCCACCCCGGCGGGGCGTCCGCGATGACGAGACCCCGCGCACCCAGGCCCTGCTACTGCCCGACGGCCGCCTGCTGCTCTGCCGCAGCACCCCCGGCCGGCACGACCTGCGCACCGCCACCCCCGGCGACGACCGCACCCGCCCGCTCGGCACCCTGCGCCACCACGCGGTGCGCCTGCTGCCCCGGCCCGGCCCCGACGGCCTCGCCGCCCTGGTCGCCACCCCGGACGAACTCTCCTCCGGCGAACGCCGGTCGATCGCCCTGGCCCGGGTCCACCTGTCCCCGGCCCGGCTCACCGTCCTGGACGAGGCCGCCTGCCACCTCGACCCGGCCGCCGAGGCCCGGGCCGAAGCCGCCTTCGCCGCCCGCCCGGGCACCTCGGCGGTGATCGCCCACTGCCCGGCGAGCGCCCGCCGGGCCCGCCGGGTCCTGCACCTGGACGGTACCGACGCCGAGCTGACCGTCAACCGAACCGTCAGCGAGGAGAACTGACGATGGGCCGGTCCGTCAGCCGGGCGTGGACGTGGACGTCGTGGCGGCCGTCGGCCTGCTGCCAGGCGCTGCGCAGGACGCCTTCGGCGGCGAAGCCGGTCTTCTCGGCGACCCGGCAGGAGGCGGTGTTGCCGACCGCGTGCCGGAGACCGAGCCGGTGGAAGCCGGCGCTCCCGAAGGCCCAGGCGGCCACGGCTTCGACGGCGCGCGGGCAGACGCCGCGGCCGCGGGCGGCGGGGGCCGTCCAGTAGGCGAGTTCGGCGGAGCCGTCGGCGAAGGAGAGGCGCTTGAGGGCGGCGCGGCCCAGCAGGGCGCCCGTCCGGGAGTCGGTGACGGCCCAGTGCGCGCCGCTCTCGGCGGCCCAACTGCCGTGCCAGTCGGCGATCCAGGCCGCCGCTTCGGCGAGCGAGTCGGCACGCTGCACGTGCCAGCGCTGGATCTCCGGGTCCTGGTAGACGGCGAGGACGGCGGGGGCGTCGTCCGGGGACCAGGGGCGCAGCAGCAGGTCCCGGCCGGCCCGCAGGGCGGGTTGCGGCCGGGCGGCGAGCGAGCCGGGCGGGACGGCGGGGGCGACGAGGGAGGGCACGGCCCGATTGTCCAAGATCGACGGCCGGGCCGTCCACACCCGTCGGGGGTGCGGACGGCCCGGCCGTCGGGGAGGGGCGGGGTCAGGCGATCGACCAGGTCTGCAGGGTCGCTCCGGTGTCGGTCTGCTGGGTGATCAGGGCGCCGTTGGAGCCGGAGGCGGCCGTGAGGGCCAGGCCGCTGAGGCGGCTGGTGACGCGGTAGCCGCCGGTGACGGGGGTGACGTTCCAGCGCTGGTTGGTGCCGCCGGTGCAGGTCCACTGGATGATCGCGGTGCCGGGGCTGGTGGCGCCGCCGTTCACGTCCATGCAGAGGCCGGACTCGCCGCCGGTGAGGGTGTACGAGCCGTCGGACTGCTGGGCCAGCGTCCAGCTCTGGTTGGCGCCGCCGTTGGGCGTCCAGAGGGCGAGCTGGGTGCCGGCGGTGGTGGAGTGGTTGGGGACGTCCAGCGCCTTGCCGGAGACGGTCAGGCGGCGGGCGCCGTTGAGCACCGAGCCGATCGTCCAGGTGAAGGTGGTGGAGCCGGTCGCGGTGCCGGAGGAGGCGGTCACCGTGACGGTGCCGGAGCCGGTCGTGGTGGGGGTGCCGGAGACCAGGCCGCCGGAGCTGATCGAGAGTCCGGCGGGCAGGCCGGTCGCGGACCAGGTGAGCGCCTTGCCGAGCGAGTCGGTGCCGGTGAACTGGACCGAGACGGCGGTGTTGACGGTGGTGGAGCGGTCGCCCTGGCCGGCGACGGCCACGGTCTCGGGGGCGCTGCCGACGGGGGTGAGGGTCAGGGTCTGCTCGGCCGCGGTGCGGGTCGAGCCGACGCTGTTGCCGGTGGTGTTGGTCCAGGTCCGCACCGGGGTGGTCTCGGCGGTGCGGGCGCTGTCGGCGGACAGGCCGAGCACCAGGCCGCTGTAGCGGTTGACCAGCTGGAAGGTGCCGGTCGCGGTGGTGCCGTTCTTCCCGGCGATCGGGAACCACTGCTGGCCGACCGTCGGGCCGCCCGCCGGGGCCGCGCTGACGGTGGGCTTGGCGCCCCAGGCGCGGCCCGCGTTGGCGGTGGCGTCGACGCCGAGCAGCTGGCCGGTGGAGCCGTTGGTGATCCGGTAGGAGCCGTCGCCGTTGGCGGCGAAGGTCCAGCTCTCCAGGGCGGAGCCGGTCGCGGCGGCGACCGAGGTGGTGGCGGAGGAGCCGGAGACCTGGGCGAGCACCCGGCCGGAGCCGTTGGCGATCCGGTAGCTGCGGGACAGGTCGACCGGCGGCGCGGCGGGCGCGCCGTTGTCGAGGGTCAGGTCGACGTACTGGCCGGAGGCGTTGTTGGCGCAGCCGAAGGCGCAGTAGGAGCGGAAGCTCTTGCCGACGATCGCCGAGGAGGTGCGGTTGGCGCTGTCGAGGAACCAGCGGTACCAGGACGCGGTGTGGTAGCTGCCGCTGTTCCCGATCGGGTACCACTTCTGGGTCGTCAGGTCGTCGGTGGCGTAGTACTGCTGCGGCGCGTTGCCGCTCTGGTCGACGGCCTGCGGCTCGCCGATGTACAGGCCGAGGTAGGCGTTCCAGGTGATGTCCATGACGAACAGCGGCGAGGTCGCCGGGGTCGTCCCGGCGGCGATCTGCTGGGTGGTGGTGCCGGTGTTCGCCGGGTTGTACTCGCCGGCGGCGGGGGTGTAGCCGGTGGTGCTGGAGCCGTCCACGGGCACCATGTTGGACTCGCGGCCGCCCGTGCCGGGCTCGCTCCACGCGCCGTTGTACCACTTCTGCCAGGTGCCGGGCGCCATCTTGCCGGAGATCGGGGCGCGGGCGACGTGCTCGTGGAACGCCTTCCAGCCGCCGCTCTTGTCGACCACCCGGGAGCCGTAGAAGACGTAGAAGTAGCCGGAGGCGGTGTCGACGAACAGGCGCTGGTCGCCGTCGCCGTAGTAGTAGGTCTGGTTCGGGAACGCGGCGGTGTCGTTGCGGGCCGTGCTGTACGGCGAGGTGATGACGTGGTCCAGGATGCTCCAGGTCCGGCCCTGGTCGGTGGAGCGCGCGTAGTCGATGGCGTCGAAGTGCAGGCCGTCGCCGAACGGCTGCGGGGTGAACTCGTTGTGCACCAGGCCGTACCAGTCGCCGGTGTCCGGGTCGATCCAGATGCCCGACAGGTCGCAGTAGTTCTTGTGCGCGTAGCTGGCGCTGCCGACCGCGAGGGTGGACTGCAGGCCGGTCGGCGAGTTGTCGCAGCGCCAGCTGGTGTCGTTGTTGCGGTCCTGGCTGTTGGCCGGGTTGACGTAGTTGCTGACGGTGCTGGAACGGGTCGCGGTGTCGAAGTCCCGCCCGGTGTAGAAGTCCCAGTAGCGCGGGTCGCTCGCGCCGTACAGGGCGGCGGACTGCTGGAACCAGAAGCTGCCGTCCTTGTCGACGAACGGCACGGCCGGGGTGTCGGTCGGGTGGCTGTACGTCACGGGGCTGCCGACCGCGACGGTCCAGCCGGAGGTGGGCGGGGTGGCCGAGGCGGTGGCCGGGGGCAGGCCGGTGAGGACGACGGCCGCGGCCGCGAGGGCCGTGACGATTCTTCCGCGGAGGGCTGGCACTGGTGCGGTCTCCAATTCGCGTGTGGGGGCGCGCGGTTCCCGCGACCGTCGGGGACGGCGGCGGGCGTGCGAGGGCCCCGTGCGGCGGGGATCGCCGGGGGCCCTGAACACGACGGTGTGTTTATTTCTGCTCGGAACCGCCGAGTTTCGAACAAGTTAGAGCTGCCCGGCGGGCATGTCAACGCCTGCGCACCGCCCGGGAGATCGGACCGAACGCAACCCAACACGGACCGGCACGACCGCACGGGGGAGGTGCCGTGCCGAAACCCGGTGGAACGCCGACGGGCCGCCCGACCGAAGTCGGGCGGCCCGTCCGGAGGGCGCGCGGGGGCGGAGGGTGCGAGGGGGCGGAGGGCGCGGGGGAGGTCCGCCCGGTCCGCCCGGCCCGCCTCAGCCGATGAACGCCTCCGCCAGCGTCCAGAGCGCGAGCACGGCCATGCACGCGCCGCCGACCCGCTGCACCGTCTTCAGCGGCACCCGCTTGGCGATGAACCGGCCCACCAGCAGGGCCAGCGCGGAGACCGACATCAGCGCGGCGGCCGAGCCGATCGCGGTCGGCAACCAGCCGTTGGTGGCGGCCAGGTTGGCGGTGGTGATCTGGGTCAGGTCGCCCCACTCGCCGATGAACACCGTCATGAACGCGGTGCCCCAGACCGGCCAGAAGCCGGTCACGGTCTTCGTCCCGCCCTCGTCATCGTCGTCGTCGCCGCCCGAGCGCAGCAGCACGAACGCGCCGAACGCGAACAGCGCGGCCGAGACCAGGCTCACCACCAGGTGGGGCAGCAGACTGAGCAGGCTGCCCGCGCCGACCGCGATCGCCACGTGCACGAGGAAGGCCGCCGAGGTGCCGAACCAGACGTACAGCGGGCGCATCCGGGTGCCCATCGCCAGTGAGGCGAACATCGTCTTGTCGGGGAGTTCGGCGAGGAAGATCAGCCCGAAGGCGGTGAGCATCGCCAGGGGGTCGAAGGACATCGGAGTGCTTTCTGCAGGGGCCGGGCCTCGGGCTCGAACGGCACCTGGAAGGCGACGGGCAAACCTTTCGGCCCGACACGACGGAGCCCGGCGCACGGCAGGTGCGCCAGGGGTCATGCAAGGGCCGAAGGTCTCGTCCACCCCGGCGACACGCCGCGGCCCGCGGGCCGGGACGGAAAAAATCCGTCCAGTATGTCGACCGGCGGTGTTTCGGGACTACTCCCCTTCGCTCCCTCCAGTGTAGGCGACCGCCGGACGGGGCCGGGCCGCACCCCCGCAGCCGGCCTCCGACGGGGCCTTCGGGGCCTCCGGCGCGGCGGTGGCCCGTTCTCGTCCGTGCGGCCGGGCGCGGGCCGGCGACCCCGGGCACGGACCCGACTGGTGGGCGCGGGGGCGGCCCCGGCGAACGGTGATTCGTGGACGGCCGGAATCCGGACAGAATCCGCCGGGCGGCCCCGGCGTCCTTTCCGCCGCCGCGGAACGCGAGTTAGCGTGACGACGAATTGGTTGCCCGAGGCATCGATCTTCGCGGTCCGCCTCGCCGCCGGGTCCGCCCGCGACCCGTCCTCCGGGAAGGGACACCACGATGGCCACCGCCACGCCCGCCTCCCCCCTCCAGCACCCCGCCCCCCGCGGCGGCTGCCCGTTCGCGCCGCCGCCCGCCTACCAGGAGGCCCAGCAGCACGCCCCCGCCGTCCGGGTCGCGCTCTGGGACGGCGCCCCCTGCTGGCTGGTCACCCGCTACGAGGACGCCCGCACCGTCCTCTCCGACCCCCGGTTCAGCGCCGACTCCACCCACCCCGGCTTCCCCTTCATCAGCGCCGGAGCCCGCCAACTCGGCACCAGCAACCCCACGTTCATCCGGATGGACGACCCCGAGCACAACCGCCTGCGGCGGATGCTCACCGGCGACTTCACCCTCCGCCGCACCGCCCGGCTGCGCCCCGCGATCCAGCGGATCGCCGACGACCTGGTCGACCGGATGACCGACGGCCGCGACCGGGCCGACCTGGTCGCCGACTTCGCCCTCCCGCTGCCCTCCCTGGTCATCTGCCTGCTGCTCGGCGTCCCCTACGAGGACCACGCCTTCTTCCAGGAGTGCAGCCGCGACCTGCTCAACCGCGAGGCCGGCCTCGACGAGATCGTCGCCGCCCAGGACCGCCTGGTCGACTACCTCGACACCCTCACCGCGACCAAGCGCGACCACCCCGACGACGGCATCCTCAGCCGCCTGGTCGCCGAGGGCGAACTCCCCGTCGAGGAGATCGGCTCCATGGGCCGCCTGCTCCTGATCGCCGGACACGAGACCACCGCCAACATGACCTCCCTCTCGATCCTCGACCTGCTCCGCAACCCCGCCCAGCTCGAACGGCTGCGCGCCCGCCCCGAGACCACCCCCGCCGCCGTCGAGGAACTGCTCCGCCACCTCAGCATCGTGCACTCCGGACTCACCCGGGTCGCCGTCGAGGACGTCGAACTCGGCGACGTCCTGATCAAGGCCGGCGAGGGCGTCGTCGTCCAGATCAACACCGCCAACCGCGACGAGCACCGCTACCCCGACCCCGACACCCTCGACCTCGACCGCGACACCCGCCGCCACCTCGCCTTCGGCTTCGGCGTCCACCAGTGCCTCGGCCAGCCGCTCGCCCGCCTCGAACTGGAGATCGCCCTGGAGACCCTGCTGCGCCGCCTCCCCGGGCTGCGCCTCGCCGTCCCGTTCGAGGAGATCCGGTTCCGCAACGAGATGCTCATCTACGGCGTCCAGAGCCTCCCCGTCACCTGGTAGCCCGCCGCCGGCTCCTGCCGTCTCCTGCCGTCTTCTGTTGTCCCCTCCGGAAAGGAACCGCACCGTGCGCCTCCACCTCGACCAGGACCGGTGCTGCGGCTCCGGACAGTGCGTCCTCGCCGCCCCCGCCCTCTTCGACCAGCGCGACGAGGACGGCATCTCCGTCCTGCTCGACGCCGAACCGGGCCCGGACCAGCTCCCCGCCGCGTGGGAGGCCGTCGCCGCCTGCCCCGGCGGGGCGATCCGGCTCCGCGAGGACCGACCGCCCACGGAACCCCGGTAGGCTGCCCCACCGTCGGAGCCGGGCCCACCAGGGGGCCCGGCGGGTATGCGAACGGGGCAGCGGTGGAGACGCGCGGCACGGGTGGAGTCGGAACGGCCGGACCCGCCCCGCGCGGAGTCACCGACCTGCGCGGACACGGCGGCCCCGACCTGACGCTCCGTTACCCGCGCACCGCCGCGGTCGTGGTCGGCGGCGTCCCCGGCAGCGGCAAGTCCACCCTGCTGCGCCGCTGGGACGCCCCTGCCCCGGTCGTCGACCCGCGCACCACCCGGCTGGCCTGCCAGGCCCGCGTCCCCGCCCGCGTCCCGTACCCCCTCTACCGCCCGGCCGTGCGGCTGCTGCACCTGCTGCGGACCCGCGCCGCGTTCGCCCGGCCCGGGCCGCTGCTGGTGCACGACTGCGGCAGCCGCCGCTGGATGCGCCACCTGCTGGCCCGCTGGGCCCGCCGCAACGGGCGCGAACTGCACGTCGTGCTGCTCGCCGTCCGCCCCGCCGAGGCCCTCGCCGGGCAGCGCGCCCGGTCCCGCGCCACCGCCCCGCGCACCTTCCGGCTGCACGTGCGCGGCCTGGCCCGGCTGGTCGCCGCCCTGGAACGGCGCGGCCGGGCCGGCTACCCGGGCGCGCACTCCGTCCTGCTCGCCGACGCGCACTCGCGCGGGCGGCTGGCGGGCGTCCGCTTCGAGGACCCGTCCGGCTGACGGTCCGTCAAGCCCCGTCCTGGATACGGCGCCACGGGCGGTCCGCCTCCAGGGCCAGGCCCAGCTCCAGCAGCAGGCGCTCCTGCCCGTGCGCGGCCGACAGGTGGACGCCGATCGGCAGGCCGTCGGCGGTCGCGCCCGTCGGCAGCGCCAGGCCCGGCGCGCCCGTCACGTTGTGCACCGGGGTGAACGCCACGTACGCGTGCAGCCGGGCCATCAGCTCCTCGAACGGCAGGTTCGGGCTGAGGTGCCCGATCGGCGGGGCGGTGTGCGCCAGCACCGGGGAGAGCAGGACGTCGTACTGCCGGAACACGCCCGCGTAGGTCCGCTCGCCGGCCCGCAGCCGGCGCAGCACGCCCGGGGTGCGGAGGAACTCGCGGTGGAAGGTGTCGCGCAGGCCCGAGGTCAGGCCGTCCAGGTCGGCGGCACGGAAGCTGCGGTCCAGCAGCAGGCGGCCGGTGGAGGCGATCAGGAACGCGATGAAACCCCAGTAGAGGGTGAAGTCGCGCCGGAAGTCGGTGCCGAACGGCAGCACGGCGGGCTCCACCCGGTGGCCGAGCGCCTCCAGCCGCCGCGCCGTCGCCTCCACGGCGGCCCGGGTCGGGCCGTCCACCGCCGCCAACGGCGAGTCCAGCACCAGGCCGACCCGCAGCGGACGGTCGCCCGGCCCCTCCACCAGGCCCAGCGGCGGCAGCGCCGGGTCGCGGCGGACCAGCTCGGCGGCGGCCAGGAACGCGGCGGTGTCCCGCACCGTGCGGCTCACCACGCCGTCCGTGACCAGGTCGATCGGCAGCCGCCGCCCCTGCTCGTTCGGCGCCAGCCGCCCCCGGGTCGGCTTCAGCCCGACCAGCCCGCAGCACGCCGCCGGAATCCGGATCGACCCGCCGCCGTCATTGGCGTGCGCCAACGGCACCACGCCCGCCGCGACCAGCGCCGCCGAACCGCCCGAGGACGCGCCGGGGGAGTGGTCCGTCCGCCACGGGTTGCGCACCGGCTCGGCCGCCGCGTACTCCGTGGAGGCGTTCAACCCGAACTCCGGCAGCCGGCTCTTCCCCAGCACCGCCAGCCCCGTCCCGAGGAACTGCTCCACGAACGGCGCGTTCCGCCCGGCCGGCCGCGGCGTGAACGCGGCACTGCCGTGCCCGGTCGGCACCCCCGCCAGATCGACGTTGTCCTTCAGATACGTCGGCACACCGAACAACGGCCCGCCCTCGCCCCGACGACTGCGCGCGGGCGGACCCGGCACCGACGCCGCGACGGGCCGCAACTCCCCGTCCACCCGCGCCGCCCGCTCCAACGCCGCCGCCGCCAACTCCCCGGCACTCACCGCCCCGGCCCGCACCATCCCCGCCAGCGCCACCGCATCGTGCTCCCCCAGCGCATCGTCCCCGAACGCATGCACCCGCCCCACGGCCACCCCGCCCTACTCGTCGGTAATCCCTTCGGCCCGCCCGAGTCTAGGGGCTGCCCCACACCCCCGGACAGAGCCCGAAACCACCCGGAGACCACCCCGCACGTACGGAAAGAACCTCGGACCCGGCCGACCGAAGCCCGGTGGTCCTGGTCCGGCTGACCTCAGCAGTTGCGGAGAGAACCCGTTACTTCGTCCGCGCGTGCGGGCACCGAGCGGCTGACCTCCGCGCTGGCGGAGAGGACCGGGCGAGCCCATCGCCCGCCCCCGCCGCTGACGGCTGACCTCCGTGGTCACGGAGAGGACAGGTCTCCGAGCCGCGCGTTGCCGGGGTACGTCGGCTGACCTCCGCGGTCGCGGAGAGGACGCCGCCCCCGGCTCGGCGGCGAGATGCTGCAGCGGTTGACCTCCGCGGTCGCGGAGATAACGCCGAGTACTGCAGCAGCCCGTCCGCGTTGAACGGCTGACCTCCGCGGTCGCGGAGATAACCGGAACTTCGAGACGGAGGACGAGGCGGTCGCCGGTTGACCTCCGCGGTCGCGGAGAGAACCGGGCGAGGGCCTGGTCGCGTTGCTGGCACGCCGGTTGACCTCCGCGGTCGCGGAGAGAACCAAGCCCGAGTTCACTCGTTGGTGGTCGATTGACGGTTGACCTCCGCGGTCGCGGAGAGAACTCACGACCGCTCACCTAGTGAGCGCCACGCATCGGTTGACCTCCGCGGTCGCGGAGAGAACGAGTTCCCAGGACCGTAGCAGCGTGGCGTCCGCGGTTGACCTCCGCGGTCGCGGAGAGAACGCCGCTCTGGTCGGCAGCGGGGTGGCCGGGGCCGGTTGACCTCCGTGGTCGCGGAGAGAACCTCGTACGAGCGATTCACTCCCCTAAGCAGCCTGGTTGACCTCCGCGGTCGCGGAGAGAACGTTGCGTCGAATTAAGCCACATGCTCCGCTGCTGGTTGACCTCCGCGGTCGCGGAGAGAACGCCGCAGCGTCCGTGTGCAAGAGCATGTGCACCGGTTGACCTCCGCGGTCGCGGAGAGAACACGCGGACGGCGGCGTCGAGGGTGATGGCGTGCGGTTGACCTCCGCGGTCGCGGAGAGAACGCACGTCCTCGCCGAGGCGAAGAAGATCGTTCCGGTTGACCTCCGCGGTCGCGGAGAGAACCGTGGCGTGGGCGCGTTCCAGGCCCCGGTCGGCGGTTGACCTCCGCGGTCGCGGAGAGAACCCTTCTTGACCTGGGGCGTTGTGGCGGCTTTGCAGTTTCTTTGCCCGGCTTGGTTGTGGGGTGTGTTGTGGTGCCAAGAGGCAGTGCAGGTCCATGGTGGCATGCAGGTAGGACGCCGGGGAGCGGGAGTTGACGGTCCGGCGATGTTCTCCTCGGGCTGGACCCGGTCTGCGATGCCCGGGCCCAAACGACAGGGTCTCGCCCCACGTGCTGGCAGGCGAACCTTCCCCGGCAACCGGTCCGACGAGCCTCCGCGGTTGCGGAGAAGACCACGGAGCGTCAGCGGGCTCTCTCCGACCTCAGCCTGCCTCCCTGGGCGAGGTGGCGTGGCCAGGGGTGCGGGTGGGCTCAGGCAGGGGCATGCGCCCGAACTGCTTGCCTCGGCTGACTGTACGGAAAGCACTGGAAGTGTACAGTTGCGTACATGAGTGACACCTTGCCGATCACGGAGGCTCGGGCCTGTCTCGGCTCGCTGGTCCGGCGTGCCTCCCACGCCCGTGAACGCATCACCATCACCGACCACGGCCAGCCGGCCGCAGTCCTGATCAACCCTCAGGAACTCGCCGACCTCGAGGACGCCCTCGCCCTGGCCCAGTACCGTGTAAGGCAGGCGACCGGCGAGACGACCGGTCTGACCCACGAGAAGGTCCGTGCTCAACTCGGCCTGGGACCGACCGCTTGAGCTACACGATCATCTGGGACGAGCCGGCCATCAACGCCGCCGCCCGGTTCCTCAAAGACGACCCCGAAGGTCTACGGCAACTCATGGACGCCGTCGACCTGCTCGCCCACTCCCCGCGCCCGGCGGGCAGCGCGGAGTACGGCTCCGCCGACCTGCGCCGGATGCACGTCGGCCGCTACCGCGTGATGTACGAGATCACCGAGACCACTGTCACCGTCATCGTGATCCACCTCGGTCGAATCGGCTGAACACCCACTACACCTCCGGGAGATCCCGGCCGTCAGGAACCATCCCGCAGCCGGTGACAGGGCAGCGCCGATCTGATCGTGCAGTTCCGCAGCCCTCCGTGTTCGCGGAGGGGACACGGAGAACACCGTGATCCAGGTGGCCGTAGACGGCTGACCTTTGCGGCTGCGCGGAGAGGACTTGAACGTCCTCAACCTCAAGCACAGGTGCGGCGGCTGACCTCCGCACTGGCGGAGAGGACGGAGCTGCTGACCTGACGGGCGGTTAGCTCCTCGGCTGACCTCCGCGTTGGCGGAGCGGACGGCCGCCAGGCCAAGCCGCCTCCCGCGGTCGCCAGCTGACCTTCGCGCTGGCGGAGAGGACTGCTCGTTCGCGTTGATCTCCTCCTGCAGCGCCGGCTGACCTCCGCGCTGGCGGAGAGGACCACGGTCAGGCCGGCCCGGGCGGCGACCGCCGAGGCTGACCTCCGCTCGCGCGGGGAGGACACGCGGACGGCGGCGTCGAGGGTGATGGCGTGCGGCAGACCCCCGCTCGCGCGGGGAGGACGCGCCCCCCGCCCACGGCCCGCAAGGAGAACTCCGGCAGACCCCCGCTCGCGCGGGGAGGACTGGGCGATGAAGTGGATGTCGCCGATGCCGGCCGGCAGACCCCCGCTCGCGCGGGGAGGACGGGAAGCTGATGCCCTTCCCGTTGGACTCCACCGGCAGACCCCCGCTCGCGCGGGGAGGACTGGACTCAGATCGTGGGCTTGGGGACCGCCGCCGGCAGACCCCCGCTCGCGCGGGGAGGACGGTACGACGGCAAGTCGGGTCCTCTCGCGCTACGGCAGACCCCCGCTCGCGCGGGGAGGACACCCTCCCCTCCATGTCGTCGTCGCCGGCCAACGGCAGACCCCCGCTCGCGCGGGGAGGACGCCACCGTGAGCCTCGACGGTCCCGACAAGGACGGCAGACCCCCGCTCGCGCGGGGAGGACACCAGGTCGACCAGCTCGGTGCCGCCGGTCGCCGGCAGACCCCCGCTCGCGCGGGGAGGACACGGGGCGGATCCAGGGCAGGGCGGTGAAGTACGGCAGACCCCCGCTCGCGCGGGGAGGACGTCTCGTCGTCGCCGACCTCGGCCAGGTGCAGCGGCAGACCCCCGCTCGCGCGGGGAGGACAGCTTGGCCTGCGCCAGCTGCTCCTTCATCGCCGGCAGACCCCCGCTCGCGCGGGGAGGACCCTTCGCCACCTGCAACGTTGCGGGGCCTTTGCAATCTCTTTGCGATTCGGGCTGGCGGAGATGTTCAGGTGCCAAGGGCAGCGTAGTAGGTCCAGCTCGGCACTGCGGTGAGACACCTTGAAGCGGCCCTCCTCGGTCGGCCAGCGTGGCACTCCCCACAGGGTGAGCGCGGGTACCCAGCAGTCGGCGATCTGTTCGTGCCGGGTTGTGGCCTGCGGAGGACTTGCCTGGTTGCGAGGCAGTTCAACCGCGGAACGCTCCGGCTTTCTCCTTGTGACTGACCATCAGGAAGTCTTTTGTCAGTGGCAGTTGATATCTACCTGAGCGTGCATGATGTCGCGATGGAGGGCCGCTGCGCCCCCGTGGATTGTCGGTTGTGGGGCAAGCAGCGCGGTCTCTCGCGTGCGTACCCAGTGGTCTGTCACCTGCTGGATACGGCGGCCGTGGCAGGGGCGCTGTGGGACGGGGTGCTGAGCGGCGCAGCGAGGGGGCGGATCGCTCATTCGTTGGGAGCGGACGAGGAGGGAGCTCGTCGGCTGGTGATGCTGTGGGCGGGGCTGCATGACGTGGGGAAGATCGTTCCTGGGTTCCAGGGATCGTCGAAGGCTGCGGCCGCCCCGTTGGCGGATGATCCGCTGTTCACGGAGGCAGGTTCGCGGGAGTGGCTCGCGCACGAGGTGGCCACCCACTGGGGGCTGGTGGAGGTCTTCGAGGCGTGGGGCTACCCGCAGGGTGCTCGGGGGAGGATGCGGGCTTCGGCTGCGCACCAGGTGGCTCAACTGCTCGGTGGGCACCACGGGTGTTTCGGTGCCGTGTTGCAGCGCAAGGAGGTCGACCACGCGGCGAGCTACCAGCCGGGGCTGGGGAGCGCGGAGGGTTGGCACCGTCAGCGGGTGGCGCACGCCGAGGCGGTGCGCAGGGTGGTCGAGGCGTCGGCGGTGCCCGGCGAGGGGTTGCCGGGGTGGGTTGCGGTGCTGGTCGCGGGGCTGGTGGTGGTGTCCGACTGGTTGGCGAGTCAGGTGGAGTTGATCGAGCCCCGGATCCCGGCCGAGGGCTGGGAGGCGACGGACGAGGCGTTGCGGGAGCACTTCGCCGTTGCGTGTGCGGCGGCCCCGGAGTGGATCCGGGGGGCGGGGCTGGGGCGTGCGGGGTTCCCGGAGCGCACGTTCGGCGAGATGTTCGACAAGTTCCCGCCGAACAGTTTGCAGCGGGATCTCGCCGAGCGGCTTCCCTCGCTGGTGGACGGGCCGGGGATGCTGGTGGTGACGGCACCAACGGGTGACGGGAAGACCGAGGCTGCGTTGTTCGGGGCGTCGGTGCTGGCGAGGGCTGCCGGGTCGGGGGGCTTGTACTTCGCGCTTCCGACGATGGCGACGGCGGACGCGATGTACCGGCGGGTCGCGGAGTTCGCCGGAGCCAATGTGACGGGTGACCGGTCGTTGGCGCTGCTGCACGCGATGGCGTGGTTGAGCCCGTGGTACGAGGGCGGGGCGGGCGGCGCCCGTGGCGGGTTCGCCTCCGACGACGCGGTGGCGTTGGTGGCGGGCGAGTGGCTCCGGACGCCGATGCGCGGCCTGCTGGCCCCGTTGGGGGCGGGCACGATCGACCAGGCGCTGACGGGGGTTCTGCCGGTCCGGTACGGGTTCCTGCGCTTGTTCGGTCTGGCGAACAAGGTCCTGGTCGTGGACGAAGCGCATGCGTACGGGCCATGGATGCACAGCCTCCTGGTGCGGCTGCTGGAGTGGATGGGGGCGATGGGTGCCCCGGTGGTCCTGCTGTCCGCGACGCTGACCGGGGCGGCGGCCGGGTCCCTGGTGGCGGCGTACCGCCGGGGCGCGGGTGCGATCGACGAGGTGGACGTGCACCCCCGGTACCCGGGGTGGCTGTACGTGGACGGGAGGACGGGTGCGGTCTCCCCGGCCCGGCCGGTGAAGAGCGACCGAGCCCGGACGTTGGCGGTGGAGCGCCGCCCGGTGCAGTGGGACGTCAAGGAGGAGGGCGTTCCGCGGGCCGGGTCCCGGCGGAAGGCTCTCGTGGAACTGGTGGCGCCCGTCGCGACGGGCGGCGGGTGCGTGCTGGTGTGCTGCACCACGGTGGACGAGGCGCAGCGGACCTACCGCTACCTGCAGCGGCGGTTCCCGGAGTTGGCGGAACGGGAGGGCGGCTTGCGCCTGCTGCATTCGCGGTTCCCCGCAGAGGAGCGGGAGCGGATCTCGGCGGAGTGCGAGCGTGCGTTCGGGAAGCCTGGGGAGGGGGAACCCACCGACGTGGTGCGGGCGGCCGGGGTGCTGGTGGCGACCCAGGTGGTGGAGCAGTCCTTGGACTTGGACTTCGACCTGGTCGTGTCCGATCTCGCGCCGCTCGCCCAGTTGCTGCAGCGGGCGGGCCGCGGGTGGCGGCACAAGCGGAAGGTGCGGCCGGCATGGGCGGACGGCGAGCTGCGGCTGGTGGTGCTGGAGCCCGTCGACGGCGCTCCGGGCAAGCTGGCGGTTCCGGGTTCGTGGGGGCAGGTGTACGACCCGGCGCTGCTGATGCGGACGAGTGCGCTCCTGGCGGGGGTGGACGAGGTGGCCGTGCCGGGCGACGTGCAGCGGTTGGTCGACGAGGTGTACGCGGAGGCGTTCGGGGCGCGGCTGGAGGAGTCGGCCCGGGCGGACTTCGAGCGCCGGGACGCGGCCCGGTTGGCGGCGGAGGCGGCGGAGAAACAGCTGGCCCGTGTCGTGGAGGTCAGGGGGCCGCTCGACCTGGGGGGGTGACTGGTCGAGGCTGTCGTCCACGGTGGAGGGAGCCGAGGATCTGCTGACGACGCGTCTGGGTGCGGACGGAGCACGCGCGGTGTGCGTGTTCGTCGACGCGGAGGGCGGGGCGAGCTTGGACGAGGCGGGCCGGGTGCCGGTGCCGGGCTGGGGGAGCAGCTCCCGGGTGGATCGGGAAGGCGTGGCGGCGCTGATGCGGCGCTCGGTGCCGATTCCCGGCGGATGGGTTCGGGGCAGGACGGAGGAGCACGCCGTGCCGACGGCCTGGGAGCGGTGGGCCGTCCTCGCCGGATCGGTGCTGCTGCCGGTGCGCCAGGGAGGCGACGGACGGTGGACGTGCCGGATCGGAGGGCGGGAGTTGGAGCTCTCGGATGTCGGAGTTTCCTCCAACTAGCCACACAGCCACCAGACTTGTCTCTAGAGTCAGTCCTGACGGCGGCGGGTGGGCGAAGTCCTTCCGTCCACCCGCCGCCTGACCCCCGCTTGCGCGGGGACAGTGCGCTCCGTCCGGCTGTTCCAGCCGCCAGACGGCTCACCCCCGCTCGTCGCGGGGAGCAGCCAGAGCCTATCCGCGCATGTTCGCCCGTTCGAGACGTCACCCCTTGTCGGAGACCTCATGCCGTCCACCGCACCACCGAGTTACAACCTGTTCGACGAACCGTGGATCCCGGTCCGCTGGCGGATCGACAGCCCGGTCGCAGGCGGGCAACCCGCCGCGGTGGGGTTGCGTGAACTCCTGCTCCGCGCAGACGAGATCGAGGCGATCACCGTCGTTCTGCCTCCGGCGCTGTCGGCCCTGTACCGGGTGCTCTACGCGATCACGGTGCGCGTGACGGGACTGGACGAGCAGGGCCCGGGGGAGTGGGGAGAGCGCCGGGCAGACGTCTTCGACGCCGGCCGCTTCGAGACGGCCGACGTCGAGAAGTACGTGAACGACAACCGCCATCGTTTCGACCTGTTCGACCCTCGACGTCCGTTCCTCCAGGACCCCCGGCTGACGGCGCAGTGCGACCCGGGCAACACCGCGGGCGTCGACAAACTGGTGACCACCAGGCCCTCCGGCAACAACCACGCCTGGTTCGAGCACGTCGACGCACGTGCACCGGTGCAGCCGTCCGCGGCGGAGGCGGTCCTGCACCTGCTGGTGTGGCACTACTACGGCCCCTCGGGTCGCTGCTCGAGCCGCACGGTCGGCACGGTGAAGGCGGCCGACGCCAAGGCGGGCCCGCTGCGCAGCACGCTCTCCTACCACCCCGAGGGGGTGAGTATCTTCGAGACCTTGCTGGCCGGCCTGCCGGAGCCTGCGTCCGAGGTCAGACGGGACCGTGACCTGTGCGCCTGGGAACGCGATCCCGGTGACCCGGCTGGACCTCCTCCGGAACTCACCGGCCCTTGTTCGGAACTGACGGCCCGTTCGCAGCACGCACTGCTCCTGGTCCCGGACGCGAGCGGACGGTACGTCACGGACGCGTTCATCACCTGGGCGTGGCGGGACAAGGTGGCACGGGACGGGGACGCCTACCTGATCTGGCAGTTGTCGAAGGAGGGGAACCGCTACCCGCGGCCCGCCGATTCCGGGCGCGCCCTGTGGCGGGACGTGGACGCGCTGCTGCTGAGCGAGCTGCCGGGTGACAGTCGGCCGCAGCGGCCGGAGGTGTTCCGGACCGCGCCGGAGGTCTCGGAGTGGCTGCGGGTGCGGGCGCTCGGGTTCGAGCAGGACGGCCAGGCGAAGGACGTCCAGGTCGTCGACGCGTCGACGCCGCCCGTGCTGGGCCTGTCGGAGCGCCGCTCCCCGGACTCCGCCGTCCTGGTGAGCAAGCTGCGAGCGGTCGGGGAGATGTACGGGCGGCGGCTGGAGCTGGCGGCGAAGAAGGCGTGGCAGCAGTTCACCGACGCCCCGAAACTGAAGGACTGCTCCTGGGCGGTGGACGCGGGCGCCCGGTACTGGCCGGCCGCGGAGGCCGAGTTCTGGGCGCGGTTCGGCAGACGGGACTTCGACGGCGCGGGGGCGGTGTTCCGGCGCCTCGCGGAGGAGGCGTTCGAGGCGGTGACCGCACGGGCGGTCGCCTCGGTGCGGGGCGCGCGGGCCTGCGAGGCGGCCCGGGTCGAGTTGTACGGCGGTCGGCGCAAGGGCGCCGCGGCGGCGGGCGGTCCGGCCCGCCGGAGTGCGAGCAAGGCGGTGGCGAAGTGAGCGAAGCGGTGCTGATCGAGCAGGAACCACCGGGACCGGCGGACGGTTCCGTGAAGGCCGACGAGGCACGCCCGAGCAGGGCGGAGGCGTTCACCGCGTGGGTGGAGCAGCGCTGCGCGACGGACCCGGGCGTGCGGTCGGCGCTGCGACGCGGCGCGGGCAAGGGACTGGACCAAGTGCCCTCGATGCACCGCTTCGTGGCGCGGTGGCTGCCCGCCGGTGCCGGGGAGGACGTGCAGCGGGCCTACTACACGGTGGCGGCGATGATCGCCTCCCAGCGCCGCAGCCAGTACGCGGTGCCCGCGGCCCCGGAGGACGAGGCCGTGGAAGCCCTTGAGGGCACTCCGGACGGTCCGGCCGCGGGGCAGCCGGAAGACCAATCGGCCCCAGCGCGGCGACCTCGGCAGAGCCTGGGCCGGACGTTCGCGGACGCGGTGGAGGCCGACGGGGTGCGAGAGACCTCGGCGGAGACACGGCTGAACCTGCTGACACGACAGAGCGTGGACGGCCTGCACCGGCACCTTCCGGGAGCTGTCAGGCAACTGCGCGAAGCGGGGGCACGGGTGGACTGGGCCCTGCTGCTGGCGGACCTGTGCCGGTGGCGCCGCTACGGAGGCGAAGTGAAGCGGCGCTGGCTGCAGGACTTCTACCGGGAACTCGATCCGGAGAAGGTCAAGCAGGCCCAGCAGGCGGACAGCGCGGCGGGCGACGGCGTCCGCGAGCAGTAGGCGCAAGGCCGGGCGCCGTCCGTCGGGCGGACCCATCCCTACGGATTCACGACGAAAAGCGAGGAGAAGAGCATGGTGACGAAGGCTGACGCGGTCGCGCGGTTCGTGGACGTGCACGTGGTGCAGAGCGTGCCGTTCGCGAACCTGAACCGGGACGACAACAACTCGGTGAAGACCGTCTCCTACGGCGGGACCGAGCGGACCAGGGTGAGCAGCCAGTCGTGGAAGCGTGCCGCCCGCACCTACTTCCAGGAGCAGATGGGGGACGCCGCGCTGCGGACGCGTCGGATCGGCGAGCGGGTGGCGCGGCTGCTTGAGGAGGAGCGCGGCTGGCCGGGCCCCCTGGCCGCGCGGGCCGGACAGCACGTCGCGGCCGGCAGCAGCATCAAGTTCGAGGTCGACAGCGACAGCGCCGCGGTGACCACCAACGCCATGGTGTACGTGCCGCACGGCGCGGTGGCGGAACTCGCCGACCTGGCGGAGGAGTTCCGGGCCGGGCTGGAGACGGCGAAGGACATCAAGAAGTCCAACGACAAGAGCGTGCTGTCCAAGGACCGGATCGACGCGGTGCTGCGCTCGCGCAACGGGGTGATCAACCTGTTCGGACGGATGCTGGCGGAGGTCGACGACGCGGGCGTGGACGGAGCGGTGCAGGTCGCACACGCACTGACCACGCACGGCACCGACATCGAACTGGACTACTTCTCGGCCGTCGACGACGTGACCGACTTCTGGAGCGACACCACCGGCAGCGCGCACATGGGCCACACCGAGTTCTCCGCCGGCGTGTTCTACCGCTTCGCGACGATCGACCTGAAGGAACTGGCGGACAACCTCGGCGGCGACCTGGCCGCCGCCCGGGAGCTGGCGGCCGGGTTCCTGGAGGCGTTCGTGCTGTCGCTGCCGCAGGCGAAGAAGACCGCGACCGCGCCGCACACCATCCCGGACCTGGTGCACATCGCGGTGCGCTCGGACCGGCCGCTGTCGTTCGCCGCCGCGTTCGAGAAGCCGGTCCGGGCCGGCCGGGAGGGCGGCTACTCCGAGCCCTCGCGCACCGCGCTGGCCGAGTACGCGGCGACTGCGAACACGCTGCTCGGCAACCGCGGCGTCATCTCGGCGAGTTGGGCCGGGACCGACGCGAAGAGCCCCAAGGAACTGGGCGAGCGGGCCGCCTCCTTCCCCGCGCTGATCGCCGCGGCCATCGCCGCCGCCTACCCGCAGGCGGACCGGTGAGCGGTGAGGCGGGCCTGCTGCTGCGGCTGGCCGGCCCGCTGCAGTCCTGGGGCGAGCGCAGCAAGTTCAACGAACGCGACACCGCGCCCTTCCCCACTCGCTCCGGAGTGATCGGCCTGCTCGCCTGCACGCTCGGCCGCCGACGCGGCGAGGACATCGGCGACCTGACTCGCCTGTCGCTGACCGTGCGCGCCGACCGGCCCGGAGTGGTGCTGCGCGACCTGCACACCGTCGGCGGAGGACTCCCCGCCCGGCACACCGTCACCACCGCCGAAGGCAAGAAGCGCCCCGCCGCCGCGGCGACGCTGCTCTCCCACCGCTACTACCTGGCGGACGCGGTGTTCACCGCAGCGCTCACCGGCCCCGCCGACGTCCTGGATGCCTGCGTCGCCGCCCTGCGCGCACCGCACTGGCCGCCGTACCTGGGACGGCGCTCCTGCCCGCCCGAAGGACCGCTGCTGCTGGGCGAGTTCGACGACGTCCACCGCCACCTGGTGGAGCTGCCACTGGCCCGGGCCCGCAAGGGGACCGCGGCCACGGTGCCGGTGCTCTTCCACGGCGACCGGCCCCTCACCCACCTGTCACCCGCCGTCGAGGGCACCGACAGCGGCAGCGACGCGGCCGGCCAGGTCAACGACCAGCCGCTGAACTTCCACCCCCAGCGCCGCGTCTACCAGAGCCGCTCCCGCTACCAGCGCACCCTGCACCTGCCCGCCCAGCAGTGCCACGGCCTGGGCGCCGACTACCTCGACGCCCTGGCCGCCCACCTCGCCACCCACCCGCCCCGTTCCGAAGGCTCACCGGCATGACCCTGTGGCTGACCCGCATCATCCCCGACCCGCGGCACCCCGACGTCCGCCACGACGCCGACGAAGCGGTCCGCCTCCACCACCGGATCATGTCGCTTTTCCCCGACGACGTCCCCAGCACCGAACCCCGGCGCCACCTCGGCATCCTCTTCCGCACGGAGACCGGCCGCGACGGCGAACAGATCCTGCTGCAGAGCAACCGCCGACCCGACCCGGCCCAACTCCCCGACGGCTACGGCACCATCGCCGCCAAACCCCTCGCCCCGCTCCTCGACGCCCTGCGCAAGGACCTGCCGGTCCGCTACCGCATCGCCGCCAGCCCCGTCCGCAAACCCGGTGCCACCACCCGCGCCCTCTACCACCTCCCCGAGGTCGTCGCCCTCGGCGGAGCCCACGCCGACGAATGGTGGACCCGCCAGGCCGAAACCTCCGGACTCGCCCTCACCACCCTGCACTCCATCCCTCTGGACGCCGCCACCGGCCACCGCCGCCAGGACCGGCACCGCATCCACCACACCCGCACCCTCTTCGAGGGCACCGCCCGCATCACCGACCCCGACCTGCTGCGCACCCGCATCCGCGAAGGCATCGGCCGCGGCAAGGCCTACGGCTGCGGCCTGCTCAGCATCGCCCCCCACCGAGGACCCCGATGACACCACCGCGCCCGCGCACCGCGACCGGCTCCGGCGCCCGGCGCAGACTCGCCGCACCCACCGTCGCGATGCTCCCCCGCATCGCCGACTCCCTCTCCTTCCTCTACCTGGACATCGTGCGCGTCGTCCAGGACGACACCGGCGTCCGCGCCGAGATCGCCACCACCGACCGCGGCACCGAAACCGTCTACCTCCCCACCGCCGCCCTCAGCTGCGTCCTCCTCGGCCCCGGCACCTCCATCACCGCCCGCGCCCTGGCCACCTTCGCCCGCCACGGCACCACCGTCGTCGCCACGGGCTCCGGCGGCGTGCGCTGCTACGCCGCCGCCCTCCCCGAATCCCTCAGCACCACCTGGCTCGAACACCAGGTCCGCGCCTGGGCGGACGACCGGCAACGCCTGGCCATCGCCGTCGCCATGTACCGGCAGCGCTTCGGCGACACCGCCCTGCCCGCCGACGTCACCCTCGACAAGCTCCGAGGCATGGAGGGCCAACGCGTCAAGGCCCACTACCGCCTCCTCGCCCAGCAACACCGCATCGGACGATTCCGCCGCACCTACGACCCCGACTCCTGGGACACCCAGGACCCCGTCAACCTCGCCCTGTCCGCCGCCAACACCTGCCTGTACGGAATCGTCCACGCCGCACTCCTCGCCCTCGGCTGCTCACCCGCCCTCGGCTTCGTCCACAGCGGCAACCAGCAGGCCTTCGTCTACGACATCGCCGACCTCTACAAGGCCGAACTGACCATCCCCCTGGCCTTCTCCCTCCACTCCTCCACCGACCCCGAAGCAGAGGCACGCCGCAGTTTCCGCGAGGGCCTGCGGCTCTTCAAGCTCCTGCCCCGCATCGTCGCCGACGTCCAACGCCTGCTCGCACCCGGAGCCGGCATCGTGCCCTCCGACCCCGACGAACAACTCGTCGACCTCTGGGACCCCGTCGTCGGGGTTGTACCCGGCGGCGTCAACTACTCCAGGGGGGAAGCGCTTTGAACTATCGTCAGTCAGCTGCGGTCAAGGAGCCGAGATGGCATCCCTGACCGTCCTGTCGATGACCGCCGTCCCCGACCACCTTCGCGGCGCCCTGACGCGGTGGCTGCTGGAAGTCACACCCCACCTGTACGTCGGCACCGTCTCCGCCAAGGTCCGCGAAGAACTCTGGACCTCGGTCAGAGGCTGCCTCGCAGAAGGCGTAGCCGTCCTCATCCATCCCGCCGCCAACGAACAAGGCTTCCAACTCCGCACCGCCGGAACCCACCGGCGCCACCCCATCGACTTCGACGGCCTCCTGCTCATCGCCCAGACCAAACCCCCGACCCCAGAAGGTCAAGAAATGGCAAACCCCTAGAGAAGTCCCAGCTCAAAAAGGGTCCACCCCGCGCGAGCGGGGGTCTGCCGGCGGCGCATCCCCTGGTCGTACGCCTCGTGGTGTCCACCCCGCGCGAGCGGGGGTCTGCCGGAGCGACACCATGCGCCGCCAGCCCCGCATCCGTCCACCCCGCGCGAGCGGGGGTCTGCCGCATGGCCAACCGGGCGAACGGATTCGTCGTCAGTCCACCCCGCGCGAGCGGGGGTCTGCCGAGCGGGCGGAACGGCATCCTCGTCGCGAAGGTGTCCACCCCGCGCGAGCGGGGGTCTGCCGCTGGCGGCCGCGTAGGGGATGGCGATGAGCGCGTCCACCCCGCGCGAGCGGGGGTCTGCCGCGGCACGGGCCGACGAACTCGAACGCCGACCAGTCCACCCCGCGCGAGCGGGGGTCTGCCGCGCGACGACGGACGCGATCGTCAAGTCGGACGGTCCACCCCGCGCGAGCGGGGGTCTGCCAACCGCGATCGACGACACCGGTTGGGGTGAGGAGTCCACCCCGCGCGAGCGGGGGTCTGCCGGATGCACCCGGACGGTACCGGGCGGGAGCAGGGTCCACCCCGCGCGAGCGGGGGTCTGCCGCTGAGCGAGGAGACCGGCGCCACGTACGCGGCGTCCACCCCGCGCGAGCGGGGGTCTGCCGAACGCGCCGACGGTGATGAACGGCAGCGCGAGGTCCACCCCGCGCGAGCGGGGGTCTGCCGTCGATGTCCTCCCAGCGCACGAGGGCCCGGCCGTCCACCCCGCGCGAGCGGGGGTCTGCCGGGCGCCCAGGTCACCCACATCGCCGATGTCCTGTCCACCCCGCGCGAGCGGGGGTCTGCCGGGCCCATTCGAAGTGCGGACCAGCTTGTACGTGTCCACCCCGCGCGAGCGGGGGTCTGCCGCCCGGTGCCGACCTCCCCGAGGAACGCCGCGAGTCCACCCCGCGCGAGCGGGGGTCTGCCGGCTCGGTCGCGGGCGTTGTCGGGGGCTGAGGTGTCCACCCCGCGCGAGCGGGGGTCTGCCGCACTCCGCCGCCAAGGACGCGTCCAGCAGGCCGTCCACCCCGCGCGAGCGGGGGTCTGCCGTCGTCCGCCACCACGAGGTTCGCGCCACGGCCGTCCACCCCGCGCGAGCGGGGGTCTGCCGGGGCCGGCCGGGGATCGAGGGGAACATGTGCGGTCCACCCCGCGCGAGCGGGGGTCTGCCGCCCCGCCGCCACCAGGAGATCTGACATGGCCGGTCCACCCCGCGCGAGCGGGGGTCTGCCGGTCTGGATGGACGAGGACGGCCACCCCCGGGTGTCCACCCCGCGCGAGCGGGGGTCTGCCGTTGCACGGAGCGTGGTTGTCTGGCTACATGTCGTCCACCCCGCGCGAGCGGGGGTCTGCCGGTCATCCTGCGGAACAAGACCGACCTGGGCATGTCCACCCCGCGCGAGCGGGGGTCTGCCGCTGCCCGCGGGCGGCCGGACCGGCGACCCGCTGTCCACCCCGCGCGAGCGGGGGTCTGCCGGTGTCGGCCGCGTTCGACGACCTCAACCCGAAGTCCACCCTGCGCGAGCGGGGGTCTGCCGTTGCCCAACTTTCACAATGGGCATCCTCGGCCGTCCACCCCGCGCGAGCGGGGGTCTGCCGGTGGTGGTGGGGAAGGTCATGGGGCTCAGCGCGTCCACCCCGCGCGAGCGGGGGTCTGCCAGCTGCCGCGGAGGGCTTCGATCATCTGCACGAGTCCACCCCGTGCGAGCGGGGGTCTGCCGCAGTTTCAGTCGTCATGTCGGCCACACTCCCAGTCCACCCCGCGCGAGCGGGGGTCTGCCGCTCATCGCCCGGGGCGTGATCGGCGGTTGCCCATCCACCCCGCGCGAGCGGGGGTCTGCCGGCCGGTCACGGGGTCGAACTCACCCGCCTTGTGTCCACCCCGTGCGAGCGGGGGTCTGCCGGGGAACGCGATCTTGTCTCCGATGCCGGAGAAGTCCACCTCGCGCGAGCGGGTGTCTGCCAGTGCTGGGGCCGAGGGCACGGTGCCGGCTGTGTCAGGTGTTACGGGAGGGCTTTCCGGGTGTGGCGTTCCGGGGTGTGCCGTTCCGCTGGGGTGCCGGTGGTGAGGTCCTGGGTGCCGAGTACGGACAGCAGGTTCAGTTGGTGGGCGCCCGGGGTGCCGGGTGGGGCGGTGAACCAGAGGAGGCGTTGGCGGCCGTCCTCGCTGAGGAGGTTGGAGCAGTCGAGTTCGATCACGCCGAGGGTCGGGTGGACGATTCGTTTGCGGTCGATGCGGCGCACCGCGACGTCGTGGGTGGCCCAGAGGGTGGTGAACTCTTCGCTGCGGCGGCCCAGTTCGGCGATCATGCGGGCGACTTCGCGGTCGCGGCCGCGCCGGGCGGCCACCGCCCGCAGGTCGGCGACGAACACCCGGGAGTGCCGGGGGTGGTCCTCGGGCGGGTAGAGCGCGCGGGCCTGCGGGTCGGTGAACCAGCGGTACACGAAGCTGGCCGTCGGGCCGCGCCGGGCAGGGGAGGGGCCGAGCAGGGAGCGGGCCAGGTCGTTCTCCACCAGGGTCTCGTGCAGGTCGGTGATGACCCGGGCGGGCGTGTCGGAGAGCCGGTCGAGGAGACCGAGCAGCGCGGGTTGGACGTGGGTCGACGGCCCGTGCGCGGACGGGGGGAGCGGACGTTCGGCGAGCCGGAACAGGTGGTCGCGTTCGTCGCCGTCCAGCCGCAGCGCCCGGGCCAGTGCGGCCAGGGTCTGGGCCGAGGGCTGCACCCCGTTCTTCGTGCTGCCGCGCTCGAGTTCCGTGTAGTAGTCGACCGACAGGCCGGCCAGGTGGGCGACCTCCTCGCGGCGCAGCCCCGGGACGCGGCGGCGCGGCCCCGGCGGCAGGCCGACCTCGGTCGGGCGGATGCGGTCGCGGCGGGTCCTCAGGAAGGCGCCCAGTTCGGGAAGGTCCACCCCTCCATGGTCGCCCGCCCGGCCGGGCGCAACCAGGGGGTGGCGACCCCCGGGTGGACGCAGCCCTGGTTGCGCCCGCCGGACCGGCCGAAGCTGGAGGGGACAGCAGGGCGGCGGCAGCACCGCGGCCCGACCCGCACCGAACGCCAGGAGCCCGCCGTGTCCCTCTCCTCTCCCACCACCGCCCCGTCCCGGGTCGCGATCGTCACCGGCGGCTCGCGCGGCATCGGCCGCCGCACCGTCACCCGGCTGGCCGCCGACGGGTACGCCGTCGTGGTCGGGTACGCCGGGAACCGGGACGCCGCCGAGGACGCCGTCCGGGAGGCCGTCGCCGCCGGGGGCCGGGCGGTCGCGGTGCGCGCCGACGTCGCCGACGAGCACCAGGTCGCGGCGCTGTTCGACACGGCCGAGGACGCGTTCGGCGGCGTCGACGCCGTCGTGCACGCCGCCGGGCGGATGCACCTGGCCCCGGTCGCCGAACTCGACCTGGCCGTCCTGGACGAACTGCACCGCACCAACGTCCGCGGCACCTTCGCCGTCGTCCAGCAGGCGGCCCGCCGGGTCCGCCCCGGCGGCGCGATCGTCACCTTCTCCAGCTCCGTGCTGGGGCTGGCCTTCCCCGGCTACGGCGCGTACGCGGCCGGCAAGGGCGCGGTCGAGGCGCTGACCCCGATCCTGGCCCGCGAGCTGCGCGGCCGGGACGTCACCGCCAACACCGTCGCGCCCGGCCCCACCGCCACCGACCTCTTCCTCGACGGCAAGGACGAGGAGACCGTCGCCCGCCTCGCCGCCCAGCCGCCGCTGGAACGCCTCGGCACCCCCGCCGACATCGCCGAGGTCGTCGCCTTCCTCGCCTCCCCGGCCGGCCACTGGATCAACGGCCAGGTCGTCCGCGCCAACGGCGGGATCGTCTGACCCGCCGTCCCCTCCCGTCCCCATCCACCGACCGACCGACCGACCGAACAGGAACGACCCGCCATGCCTTTCGCCAACTTCAAGGTCCTTCAGGGCACTCTCACCCCCGAGCAGAAGGAGCAGATCGTCACCCGCACCACCGACCTGTACGCCGAGATCTACGGCGAACGGGCCCGCGCCACCACCATGGTCCTGGTCGAGGAGGTCCCCGACGGCGGCTGGGGCATCTCCGGCCGGGTCCTGACCCTCGCCGACCTCGGCGCGGCCACCGAAACGGACGCCTGACCGGACCCGCGGCGCGGGGGAGGCCACGCCACCGGTACCCCGACCGCCTGCGGGGCGCGCGGCACGCCTCAGTAGCGGATGGCCACCGGCCGCCCCTCGCCGTCCCGTTCGGGCACCTCGGGGAGCCAGCACGCCCGGGCATCGAGGATCTTCGGCTTCAGCGCCCACATCTGTTGGCTGACCCGGTTGCCCGTTCGGGCCGGTGGCCGAGCCGTGGGGCGCGGCCACCGGTGGGGTGGGGGTCAGTGGCCGCGGGCGATCCAGGCGGGGAGGGCGGGGGATTCGGTGGCGATGGTGGTGGAGTCGCCGTGGCCGGTGTGGACGACGGTCTCGGGCGGGAGGGTGAGGAGGCGGTCGCGGATCGAGTCGATGATGGTGGGGAAGGAGGAGAAGGAGCGGCCGGTGGCGCCCGGGCCGCCGGCGAAGAGGGTGTCGCCGGTGAAGACGGCGCCGAGGTCGGGGGCGTGCAGGCTGACCGCGCCCGGGCTGTGGCCCGGGGTGTGCAGGACGGTCAGGGTGGTTCCGGCGACGGTGAGTTGCCGGCCGTCGGTGAGCGGGGCGTCCGGCTGGCGGTCCGGGTGGGTCTGCCGCCAGAGCACCTCGTCGGCGGGGTGGAGCAGGATCGGGGCGCCCGTCAGGTCGGCGAGGGCCGGGGCCGCGTCGACGTGGTCGTTGTGGGCGTGGGTGGAGACGATGGCGAGCAGGCGGCGGCCGCCCAGGGCGGCGGCGATCGCGTCGGCGTCGTGCGCCGCGTCGATGACCAGGGCCTCCTCGTCGTCGCCGACGATCCAGACGTTGTTGTCGACCTCCCACGTCCCCCCGTCGAGGCTGAACTCGCCGGAGGTGACCAGGTGTTCGATCCGGGCCGCCATCAGAACACCACCACCGAGCGCAGCACCTCGCCGCGCTGCATCCGGGCGAACGCCTCCTCGACGCCGTCCAGCGGGATCGTCTCGCTGACGAACGCGTCCAGGTCGAGCCGCCCCTGCAGGTACAGGTCGATCAGCATCGGGAAGTCCCGGTCCGGCAGGCAGTCGCCGTACCAGGAGGACTTCAGCGCGCCGCCGCGCCCGAACACGTCCAGCAGCGGCAGTTCCAGCGTCATCTCCGGCGTCGGGACGCCGACCAGCACCACCGTGCCCGCCAGGTCGCGGGCGTAGAACGCCTGCTTGTACGTCTCGGGCCGGCCGACGGCCTCGATCACCACGTCCGCGCCGTGACCGCCCGTCAGTTCGCGGATCGCCTCCACCGGGTCGACCGAGCGGGAGTCGACGGTGTGGGTGGCGCCCAGCCGCAGCGCCGTCTCCAGCTTGCGGGCGTCGACGTCCACCGCGATGATCCGGGCCGCGCCCGCCAGCCGGGCGCCCACCACGGCCGCGTTGCCGACGCCGCCGCACCCGATCACGGCGACGCTGTCGCCCCGGCCGACCTGGCCGGTGTTGATCGCCGCGCCCAGGCCGGCCATCACGCCGCAGCCCAGCAGGCCGGCCGCGGCCGGGGAGGCCGCCGGGTCGACCTTGGTGCACTGGCCCGCCGCGACCAGGGTCTTCTCGGCGAACGCGCCGATGCCGAGGGCGGGGGAGAGCGGGGTGCCGTCCTCCAGCGTCATCTTCTGCGTCGCGTTGTGGGTGGCGAAGCAGTACCACGGGCGGCCGCGCCGACAGGCCCGGCAAGTACCGCACACCGCACGCCAGTTGAGGATGACGAAGTCGCCGGGCGCGACCTCGTCGACGCCCTCGCCGACCGCCTCGACGACGCCCGCCGCCTCGTGCCCGAGCAGGAACGGGAACTCGTCGTTGATGCCGCCCTCCCGGTAGTGCAGGTCGGTGTGGCACACCCCGCACGCCTGCACCCGCACCACGGCCTCGCCCGGCCCCGGGTCCGGCACGAGGATCGGCACCACCTCCACCGGTGCGTCCTTCGCACGCGCGATCACACCCCGGACCAGCTGAGCCATCCCGAAACCCCTCTCCGCACACGGCGCGGACGCGCCTGCGCACGAGCGTATGCCGAACGGGGGTGCAGGACGGGGCATTCGCCCCGGCGGGTCAGGTGGGGAGGGGAGGAGAAGGGGTGGGCGGGGGAGTGCGGCGCGGACGCTGCCTGCGGAGCGGCACTTGCCGAACGGGGCCGTAGGGGAGGGACGTTCGCCCCGGCGGGTCAGGTGGGGAGGGAGAAGGGAGAGGGGTGTTCGCCCCGGCGGGTCAGGTGGGGAGGGGCGGGCTCAGGGTTGTGGGGGGACGGTGGGGGTGGTGAGGGTGAAGGGGGCGGTGTCGAAGCGGTGGCCGTTGACCTGGAGTTGGAGGGCGTGTTCGCCGGGGTGGTAGGTGCGGGTGGTGAGGGGGCGGAAGGAGTGGTGGCGGGTGAGGTCGGTGGTGGCGTCGGGGGCGAGGGTGCGGCGGGTGAGTTTGAAGACCTTGGGGGTGGTGCGGCCGTTGGCCTTGCGGTGGTGGACGACGTAGTCGATGACCAGTGAGACGGGGGCGGCGGAGACGTTGGTGACCCGGGCGGTGAAGGTGAGCGTGCCGCCGATCGGGACGGTGGAGCGGTCCAGGAGCGGGCCGACCACCTTCAGGTCCTCGCGGTCGCCGTGGAAGCCGACCAGGGCGAGGGCCGCGGGGTCGCCGTCCTTGATCAGGGTGCGCATCGCGTGCCGGACCACGGAGGCGGTGGCGGCGTCCGGGTCGGCGGCCCAGCGGGCGGCCGTCGCGGTGGCGAGGGCCGGGTCGAGCCGGGAAAGGTCGTTGAGGTGGTTGGCGACCGAGCGGCGGACGACCTCGTCGGGGTCGTGGCGGAGCGCGTCCAGGATCGGGACGGTCACCCCGGGGGCCGCGGTGAGGGCCGGGACCTGGCGGGCCCAGGGGAGCCGGGGGCGGGTGCCCTCGCTGGCGAGGCGGCGGACGGCCGGGTCGGGGGAGGCGGACCAGGCGCGGGCGGCGGCGAGGGTGCGGTCCAGGTCGGCGTCCAGGAAGGCGCGGAGCGCGAACTCGGCGGTCAGCCGGGGCGTCAGGGCGGCCAGCAGGTCCAGGCCGTCGGCGAAGTCGCCGCCGGGGGCGGTCGCGGCGGCCGCCACCGCCTCGGTGACCGGCCAGACCATCCAGCCCGTCAGTTCCGGCCGCCCGAGCAGGGCCCGTACCGCGTCCGCGAGTTCGTCCCAGCCGCCGCCCGCGTCCGCGACCAGCGCGCCGCCGACCGTCCGGGCCCGCTCGCCGGGGCCGAGGCCGGCCAGGGCGGTGGCGGCCCCGGCGACCGTCCGCCAGTCGGACCGGCGGGGCGCGGACTCCCGCAGCAGGCCCGCCAGTTCGCGGACGGTCTCGGCGCTGATCAGCTCGTCGGCGGTGGGCACGGCCGCTCCAGGGTGGGTTCCGGTGGTACGTCCGAACCTACCCCGGTGGCACGGCCGGCGGGCCCCGCCGCGCTACCGCGGCCCGGGCCGGTCCGGTGCGGCGGCGCGCGGGACGGACAGCAGGGCCCGGCCGCGGGCCCGGGTGAGCAGTTCGTCCAGCAGCGGTTCGGCGAGCAGCGAGACGGGCGCCAGGTGGTTGTGGTCGACCGGGCGCCAGAGCGGAAGGGCCGTCAGAAGCTCGGCCCAGGCGGCCTCGGCGAGCGCGTCGGGGAAGCCGGGGTCGGCGCGCAGCGGGACCGGGTGGGACACCGGGTGGGAGGCCGGGCGCGGCGCGGGCGCGGCCTGCAGGTGCCGGACGGGCGGGGCGGCGGGGCGGTCGCGCAGCGCGCAGCGGGCGCCGGGCGGGAGCGGTTCGCCGGGCGGCGGGACGGACAGCACCGACCGCCCGGCCGACGGGGGCGACGGGTGGTGCTGTCCGTCCCGGTACGCGGCCAGGCGGTCGACCACGGCGTGCACGGCGGCGTCGAACGCGGGCGGGCCGAAGCACAGCCGGAAGCCGGGTTCGGCGGAGCGGACGGTGTGCCGGGCGATCAGCTCCCGGACCGGCGGCGGGGCGCACTGGGCGATCCGGGGCAGCGGGCGCAGGGCGCCGGGGCGGGCCTCGCGATCGTGCCGGGCCAGCAGCGGCAGCAGTTCCCGGGCGAACAGCGGGCCGGCCAGCAGCACGTCCCAGTCCCGGATGTTCCAGAACGGGCCGGGCACCCGGTGCCGCCAGTCGCCGAGCAGCAGGTCCAGTTGCAGGCGGAGCAGGCCCGCGCGGGGGCGGCCGAACGCGTCGGCCTGTTCGAACAGGCGCAGCGCCGGGTCGACGTGCCCGGCGAGGGCGGCCCGGCGGCCGCGCTCCACCTCGCGGTCCCAGTGGTCCCGGGTGGGGCCGGGCGGGCGGCGCACCGCGTGGAAGGTCCGCCACTGGGCGCGCATCAACTCGCCGAAGGAGCCGAACCGTTCGGGCCCGGAGCCGGACCAGGAGGCCAGCCAGTGGGCGGCCCACTCGCCGTCCGGGGCGACGTCCTGCGGGTCGAGCACCACGACGGCGGCGTCGCCGGACAGCGAGACCCGTAACGAGCGGGCGAGCATCCGGGCCTCGACCGCCGAGCCGCCGTCGGTCGTCCCGTCGGTCGTCCCGCCGGTCGTCCCGTCGGTCGTTCCGAGGCTCGTCCCGTCGGCCGCTCCCTCGACCATTCCGTCGAGCACCCCGTCAACCACCTCGTCGAGCACCCCGTCAGCCACCCCGTCGAGCAGCCCGCCGAGCAGTCCGGCGGCCGTCCCGTCGGCGGCCTGCTCCCGGGCGGTGATCCAGCCGCGGTCCGGGGTGTCGCGCAGCCAGTCGAGCCCGGCCGGGCCCGCCAGCCGGTAGATGGAGGCCCCGGCGTCCCGCCAGCCGTCCGTGACCAGCAGGAACTCGCGGAGCGAGGGCGGCAGCCGGTGGCCCAGCCGGGCCTCGGCCGCCGTGATCGCGGCCTCGCTCGCGGGCGCGAAGCCGAGCCAGCCCTCCCGGACCACCGCCGGGTCGAGCGGGTCCTGCCGTTCGGGGTCGTGTGCGGCGATCCACTCCGCGCTCCACAGCTCCAGGAACGCCCGCCACTCCACCCGGTCCATGCCCCACCCCGTCCGTCCGCACCCCCGGCCGCCCCCGCGGCCGAGGAGCCCACCCCATCACACCGAGCTGACACGCCGTCAGGGATTCGGCGGGTATCGGGGACGGATCAGGGTCGGCCCCGGGGGGTCGGGGGCGGACGCGGGGCCGGGGGCGGAGGTGGGGGCGCGCGGCGCGGCGGGCGTGCGCCGTTCGGGGTGCGGTCGTGGAGTGGTCGGGCGGCCTCGGTGAAGGTTCTGCGGGGACGTGCAGATTCCCGCTCCGACCGGGTAGCCGGGTGCTGCCCGCACTGTCACCCGGAAGGAAGGCCGCCACGGATGACCGTCGCCACCTGCTGGTCCACCACCGTCACGCTGCCCCGCAGCCCGTACCCGAGGCAGCAGGTCGAAGCGGCGCTGCACTTCGACTCGGCGTTGCCGTACGCGGTGCGCCTGGCCTTCCCCGCGGTCGGCCGGATCGGGGCCACCGAGTGGTACTTCGGCCGGGACCTGCTCAACGAGGGCCGCCACGCTCCCGCCGGGGACGGCGACGTGACGGTGGCCCCGGGCGGGGCGGGCGACGTGCTCGTCACCCTGCGCGGGGCCACGGGGGACGCCGTGATCAGCGTCCCGGCCGGGATCGTCACCGGCTTCCTGCTCGACAGCTACGCCCTCGTCCCGGCGGGCCGGGAACACGCCCACCTGGACCTGGACGGCCTGCTGGCCCGGCTGCGGGGCTGACGGACCGGTCGGTCCGTCAGCCCGTCGGTCCCGCAGCCGGGCCGGCCGGGGTCAGGAGGTCGGCATCAGCACGGTGTCGACGATGTAGACGGTGGCGTTCGCGGTCTGCACGTTGCCGCACAGCACCTTCGAGTTGCCGTTGACGGTGAAGTCCTGCCCGGAGCCGGTGACGGTCAGGTTGCTCCCTTCCAGGGTCTTGTGGCTGCCGGCCAGCGCGGTCGGGGCCAGCCGCTCCGGCGTGACGTGGTAGGTCAGCACCTTGGTGAGCTTGGCCTTGTCGGCGAGCAGCGCGTCCAGGTCGGCCTTCGGGACCTTGGCGAAGGCGTCGTTGGTGGGCGCGAAGACGGTGATGTTCTGCGCCGAGTTCAGGGTGTCGACCAGCCCGGCCTGCTTGACGGCGGTGACCAGGGTGGACAGCAGCGGGTTGTTGGAGGCGGCGGTGGCCACCGGGTCCTGCGCCATCCCGCTGAACGAGCCCGCCCCGTCCTTGGGGACGGCGGCGCAGGCCGCGCCGAACGGCTGGTCACCGGTGGCGCTGCCGGAGGCCATGGCGGCGGAACTGCTGCCGCCCGCCATCGGGGCGGACGCCGAACTCGAAGCGGCGGAACCGGAGTTGTCGGAGCCGCTGCTGCTGCAGGCGCCCAGGGTCAGCGCCAGCGCGCCGGCGGCGAACAGGGCGGTCAGGGTCTGGCGGCGGGTGGAAACGGACATGGTGGAGGTACTCCTCGGTACTCGAAAGGGTGAAAGGGGAGAACGGATTGACGAGAAGTCAGGTGACGGTGACGACGGTGCTGTGCCAGCCCGTCGCGCCCGCCGGGAACGGCGCGGCCCGCTGTTCGGGCTGCACCGCGCCGGTCGCGTCGGTGGCCCGGACCTCGATCCGGTGGGTGCCGGGGGACGCGCCGCTCCACCGGTAGGACCACTGGCGCCACAGGTCGGGCCCGGCGTCGGCGGCCAGCTGGGCCTGCTGCCAGGGCCCGTCGTCGAACCGCAGCTCGACGGCGGCGACGCCCCGGTGGGTGGCCCAGGCGGTGCCCGCGACGTCCACCTCCCCGGCCGGGACCTTGGCGAACGGGGCGGGCACCTCGATCCGGGAGGCGGTGCGGACGGTGCCGGTGCGGTCCCAGCCGCGCCGTACCCAGTACGGGTCGAAGGCGGCGAAGGTGGTCACCTCCAGGTCCACCAGCCACTTGGTGGCGGAGGTGTACCCGTAGAAGCCCGGCACCACCGTCCGGCACGGGAAGCCGTGCGCGACCGGCAGCACCTCGCCGTCCATGGCGACCGCGAGCAGCGCCCGGCGCCCGTCCAGGACGGACTCCAGGGGCGTGCCGATGGTCATGCCGTCCTTGGACCGGCCGACCAGCTGGTCCGCCCCGGCCCGCACCCCGGCCCGCCGCAGCAGCGCCGGGAGCGAGGCCCCCAGCCAGCGGGTGGTGCCGACGTACGGGCCGCCGACCTCGTTGGAGACGCAGGACAGGGTGTGGTCCAGCTCCTCCAGCGGTTCGCGCAGCAGCTCGTCGAAGGTGATCAGCTGCGGGCGGTCGACCAGTCCGTGCACGCGCAGCGCCCAGTCGCGGGGGTCGATCCGCGGCAGGGACAGCGCGGTGTCCACCCGGTAGAAGCCGGCGTTCGGGGTGCGGAACGGGGACAGTCCCGGCACCTGCGGGTGGACGGCGGCGGGCAGCGGCGCGAGCGGGACGGCCGGCGCGGGCAGCCGGACCGCCTCCCGGGCGGCGGACACGTCGAACCGGCGGTTCGTCAGGGCCCGCCCGCCGACGCCCGCGACGGCGCCCGCCGCGAGCGTCCCCACCACCAGCACGGCCCGGCGTGACACCGCCGGGCCGGCGGCGGACGGCGCCGCCGGGGACGGGGCCGCGGCGGGACGCGACAGGAGCAGCAGGACGACCGCCCCGACCGCGCCCGCCAGCAGCGCGGGCAGGCCGTCCGCCCGGGCCGCCGTCGGGCGGGACCAGGCGGCGACCGCGCCCAGCACCCCGAACGCGCCGAACACGGCCGCGCCGGCCCGGGGGAACCGGGACGCCAGCACCCCGGCGGCGGCGGCCAGCAGGGCCGTCGTCAGGCCGATCCCGCCCAGCAGCACCGCCTTGTCCCGGGTGCCGAAGGTGCGGACCGCGTACTCCTTGAGCGGCGTCGGCGTCAGGTCGATCGCCGCCGACCCCACCGCGAGCAGCGGCGAGCTGCCCGGCCCGACCAGGGCGGCGAGCAGTTCGCCCGCGCCCAGGGCGGCCGCTGCGGCCGCCAGACCGGTCAGGGCCGGGAGGGCCGTGCGCCGGAGTGCTCGCCGCAGCGGTCGGCGGGGACGGTTGTCGTTGCTCACACCCGGCATTCGGGCGTACCGGGGGAGCGGATTGGTCCGGGGGGCGAAGAATTTTCACCGGACCTGACGGGACGTCAGCGGGCGGTGCCGGTCAGGCCGACGGCTCCAGGAACTCCAGCCGGTTGCCCAGCAGGTCGGAGGCGTAGAAGCGGCGCATGCCGGGGAAGTCGCCGTCCCAGGTCACCTCGATGCCGTGCTCCGCCAGGCGCCGCGCGACCGCGTCCAGCCCGCGGATCAGGATGCCCGGGTGGGCCTTCGCGGCCGGGCGGAAGTCCTCCTCCACGCCGAGGTGCACCTCCAGGCCGCCGCCGCGGAACCAGCCGCCGCCGCGGGCCGCCAGCACGGCGGGCTTCGCCAGCTCCTCGAAGCCGAGGACGCCGCCCCAGAACTCCCGGCACTTCTCCTCCCCGCCCGGCGGGAGCGCGAGGTGGACGTGGTGGAGACCGAGGAAGGACTCGGACGGCTCGTACCCCATGGGGAACCCCGTTCGTGCGGCGCGGCACCGGGGCGGTGCGCCGACCCGCGGCGCCGTGCCCCCGGCAGGACGACCGGAGCATGGTCGATCGGGTGTGCGCTGTAAACCGAATTTCGCCGAACTGCGCGGAACCCGCGCCAATCCGGGGCGGGCCCCGGTTCCGAACAAGTGGCGTCGTGTTGTCCAGCTATGCGCGGCCGGGCCGCCCGCGGCCCGCCGTGCCCAGGAGGTCCCCGTGCCAGTCGCCCGCCGCAGCCGTACCGTCCGCGGGACGGTCCCCGGATGAGCAGCGTCGTGCCGCTGGGCCTGCCGCGACGGCCCGGACCGGATCTGAAGGAACTGGTGGCGCGGGTGGTCCGCGGCGACCAGGACGCGTTCTCGGCCCTGTACGACGCGCTCGCCGGGCCGGTGTTCGGGCTGGTGCGCCGGGTCGTCCGGGACGCCGCCCAGTCGGAGGAGGTGGCACAGGAGGTGCTGGTGGAGATCTGGCGCACCGCGGCGAGGTACCAGCCGGAGCGCGGGGAGGTGATGTCCTGGGTGCTGACCGTCGCGCACCGGCGGGCCGTCGACCGGGTCCGGTCCGCGCAGGCCGCCGCCGACCGCGACCGGCGGGCCGCCGAGTCCGCGTACACCGCGGCCTACGACGAGGTCGCCGAGCAGGTCGAGGGCCGGCTGGAGCGCGAGCAGGTCCGGCGCTGCCTGAAGACCCTGACCGAACTGCAGCGCGAATCGCTGACCCTCGCCTACTACCGGGGCTACAGCTACCCCGAGGTCGCCCAGGTGCTCGGCGCGCCCCTCGGCACCGTCAAGACCCGGATGCGCGACGGTCTGATCCGGATGCGCGACTGCCTGGGGGTGGGCGCGTGAACACCGCCGACCGGCCCGGCCGGACCGACCCGCACACGCTGACCGGCGCGTACGCCGTGCACGCCCTCGACCCCGCGGAGAACGATGCCTTCGAACAGCACCTGGCCCACTGCCCGTCCTGCGCCCACGAGGTCGCGGAATTCGCCGCCACCCTGGCCCGGCTCGGGGCGGCCGAGGCCGTCCCGCCCCCGCCGGAGCTGAAGCGGCGCGTCCTCGCCGCGCTGCCCGCCGTCCGGCAGGAGGCCCCGGCGGTGCCCCGCCCCGCCACCCGCCGGGTCGGCCGACTCGCCCGCAACGCACCGAAGTTCGCCCTCGCGGCCTGCCTGGCGCTGGCCGCCGGCGCGGGCGCGGTCGCCGTCCGGGAGCACCGGGAGGCCGACCGGGCCCGGGACCGGGTCGTCGCGCTCCAGCAGCAGCGGGACGCCGTCGCCGCGCTGCTCACCGCGCCCGACGCCCGCACCGCCACGGTGCGCGCCGACGGCGGCACCGGCACCGTGGTCTGGTCCGCCGACCGCGGCCGGGCCGGCTTCCTCGCCGCCGGACTCCCCGCACCGGGCCCCGGCCGCACCTACCAGCTCTGGTTCGACGACGCCGGCACCATGCGCCCCGCCGGCCTGCTCCCCGCCGGTGACGGCACCCTGCTGCTCACCGGCCCGCTGAACGCCGCCACCGGCATCGGCCTCACCCTCGAACCCGCCGGCGGCTCCGCCCACCCCAGCGGTCAGCCCGTGCTCCTGCTCCCCTTCACCTGACGCACCGTCAGGTGAGGCCGGTGAACGGGTCCTCGGGGAGGTGGACGGGGGCGCCGAGGGCCCGTTCGTAGGCCGGCCGGGGGAAGGCGAACGGCCCGAGGGCGAGGTCGCCCCAGGCCGGGCGGTGCGGCTGGCGGAAGGAGGACCAGACGACGGACCCGGCGTCGGCCGTGATCCGGGTGAGCAGCGGCCAGCACTGCCACAGGCCGCAGTCGCACCCCAGGACCGCGGTCCGGCCCGCCGGGCCGGCGGCTCCGCCGAGGAAGTGCGCCACCGGGTCGCCCAGGTCGGCCTCCGCCAGTCCGGCGTACTGCCGGAACAGGAACTCCTCGATCTCCGCCGGTTCCTCGGGGCGCTGCTCCTCCTCCCACAGCGGCCGCACCGCGTCGGCGGCGCGGACCCGCAGGTCCGCCCCGTCGATCCGGGCGCCCCACAGCCGGTCGGGCCCGTAGGTGAAGAACTCGATCTGCGCCACGGGCCGCATTCTCGCCCACCCGGCCCCGACGGACCTCCGCCGGGGCCGGGGCGTCAGTGGCGGTGCGGTGTCAGCGGCGGCGCGGCGGCAGCGGGAAGAACCCGCTGGTGCGGGCGGTGTACTCGGCCCAGCCGGGCCGGTCGGGGGAGAGGTGGCGCTCCAGCATCGGCTTGCCGCTGCCGAAGGCCAGCAGCCAGGTCATCAGGAGCGGGGACGGGAGGAAGGCCCAGCCGAGCGGGGTGTGGGCCGCGAACAGGAACAGGCCCCACCAGACGCAGGCGTCGCCGAAGTAGTTGGGGTGCCGGGTCCAGCCCCACAGGCCCCGGTCCATCACCTGCCCGCGGTGCGCCGGATCGGCCTTGAAGCGGGCGAGCTGGGCGTCGCCGACGGCCTCGAAGAACAGGCCGACGGCCCACAGCGCGGTGCCCGCCCAGGCGAGTGGCCCGAGCGGGTCGGGCAGGTACTGGGCGGCCTGCACGGGCAGCGACACCACCCAGACCAGGGCGGCCTGCAGCAGGTACACGATCCGGAACGCGTACCGGGTGCGGGCCGGCCCGGCCGGGGCGCGGGAGAGCATCCGGGCGTAGCGGGCGTCCTCGGGCAGGCCGCGGGCCCGCCACCACAGGTGGACGGCCAGCCGCACCCCCCAGACCACCACCAGCGCGGTCACCAGGGCGCGCCGCCCGCCGTCGCCGTCACCGGCGGACAGCAGGTAGCCGGTGACGGCGACGGCGGCGAAGGCCAGGCCCCAGGCGACGTCCACGCCCCGGTGGCGGCCGGTGCGGACGCCGACGGCGAAGGCGAGCAGCATCACCGCGAGCGCGACCCCGGCGGTGACGGCCAGGTTCAGTCCGAAGGCGGCGCCGTTCACCGCGCGCCGTCCCGGGTCAGCAGGACCTGGTGGACGTTCAGGTAGCCGGTCCGGAAGCCCGCCTCCGAGTACGCCAGGTACAGCTCCCACATCCGGCGGAACACCTCGTCGAAGCCGAGCGCCGCGACCTGCTCGTCCCGCGCGGTGAACCGCTCCCGCCACAGCCGCAGGGTCTGCGCGTAGTGCGGCCCGTACGCGTCGGCGGTGGCGACCCGCAGCCGGGTGTGCCGGGCGGTGGTGTCGGCGATCGCCCGCAGCGAGGGGATCTGCCCGCCCGGGAAGACGTACTTGAGGATCCAGGTGTAGGTGTCGCGGGAGGCCAGCATCCGCTCGTGCGGCATGGTGATCGCCTGCAGGGCGACCCGCCCGCCGGGGGCCAGCAGCCGGTCCAGCGCGGCGAAGTACACCGGCCAGAACGGGCGGCCGACCGCCTCGATCATCTCCACGCTGACGATCGCGTCGAACTCGCCGCGCACCGCCCGGTAGTCGCTGAGCCGGACCTCGACCAGGTCGGTCAGCCCGGCGTCGGCGATCCGGCGGCGGGCCAGCGCGGCCTGCTCGGCGGAGAGCGTCACGGTGAGCACCCGGGCGCCGCGGGCGGCGGCCCGGAGCGCGAGTTCGCCCCAGCCGGTGCCGACCTCCAGCAGCCGGGTGCCCGGGCCGACCGCGGCCAGGTCGAGCAGCCGGTCGATCTTGCGGTGCTGGGCCGGGGCCAGCGCCTCCCACGGGGCCGCGCCGGGCGGCCCGTCGAACAGGGCGGAGGAGTAGCTCATCGTCGGGTCGAGGAAGAGCGCGAACAGCTCGTTCGACAGGTCGTAGTGCCGCTGGATGTTCTGCCGGGCGTTGGCCTCGGTGGACAGTTCGGCGGCCGGGGGCCTGGTCACGTACAGGCGGCGCAGCAGTCCCGCGCCGGGCGGCACCAGGGTCTCCGGGCGGTCGGCCAGCGCCGTCAGCAGGCCGGCCAGGTCCGGGCTGTCCCAGTCGCCCGCCTGGTAGGACTCGCCGAAGCCGATCAGGCCGCCCGCGCCGACCCGCCGCAGGAACGCCCGCGGCCGGTGCAGCCGCAGCACCGGCGCCCCGTCCGGGCCCGCGAACAGCGCCCGGCCGCCCGGGAGTTCGACCCGCAGGCCGCGCCGCGCCGCGATCCGGCGCAGCAGCCGTTCGGCCACCGCGGCGCGCAGCGGGGCGTGCGGCACCCGGGCGACGTCCGGCCAGCGGTCCGGGTCGACGGCCGGGGCGGTCGACGGGCGGGCGGTGGTGATGATGCTCATGCGTGGGGTACCTCTTCCACGGTGGGGGCGGGGACGGCGTCGCGGGGGTGGACGGGCAGGCCGCGCAGCCACAGGCGGACGCCCTGGGCGCGGATGTGCAGGCTGACCGCCCAGGTGGCGAACGGGTGCCGCAGCAGCGAGCGGAGCAGCGCGGCGGGCCCGGCCGGGCGGCCGGTGCCGGAGACGGTCGCGGTGAACGCGGGCCCGTCCGGCAGGTCCAGGTGGACGGTCAGGCGCAGCCGCTCGTCCGGCTCCGGGAGCAGCATCCGGTAGTGGCCCTCGACGGGCAGGAACGGCGAGACGTAGAACTCCTTGGCGGCGCCGGTCAGTCCGGTGGCGTCCGGCCGCAGCACGTAGCGGTGCCGGCCGCCGTAGGTGTTGCGGACCTCGGCGACGGTGCACAGCGGCGCGCCGTCGCGGTCGCGGCACCAGTACACCGTCAGCGGGTCGAAGACGTGCCCGAGCGAGCGGGCCTGGGCCAGCATCAGCACCCGGCCGCCGTCCAACTTCATTCCGTGCCCGGCGAGTTCGCGCTCCAGTTCCTGACGGATCGTCAGGCCGGGCGCACCGCCGTGGTCGACGGCCCGGAAGTCGGCCAACCGGCGGAGCGGGCGGGGGAGTTCGGGGAGGTCGTCGAGGTCGACCAGCCAGAGCGGGGTGTGGTGCCGGAACACCCGGCGGGGCGTGCGGCGGACGTGGGTGATCCGGGCCTCGTAGAGCAGCGCGCCCCACGCCCCCGGCAGTGTCCGGGCGCGGGCGGCGGGGCGGGACGGGTCGTTCACGGCGCCACCGCCACCGCCGCGAGCAGGTGCCGGGCCGCGGCCAGGCCCGCCCGGCAGCCGTCCTCGTGGAAGCCCCAGCCGTGGTAGGCGCCCGCGAACGCCGTCCGGGGGCCCGCCAGTTCGGGCAGCCGGCGCTGCGCGGCGACGCTCGCCGCGGTGTACACCGGGTGCTCGTAGACGGTCCGGGAGACCACCAGTTCGGCGGGGACGGGGCGGTGCCGGTCCTCGTTCAGGGTGACCAGGTAGTCCTCGGCGCCGCCCAGGCCGAGCAGCCGGTTCAGGTGGTAGCTGACCCGGACCTTGTCGGAGGCCGCCGCGCAGCCCGGCATCCGGTAGTTCCAGGAGCCGCGGGCCCAGGCCGCGCGCGGCAGCACCGACGGGTCGCGGTGCAGCACCGTCGGGTTGCGGGAGTAGCCGAACGCGCCGAGCACCTGCCGCTCGTCCTCCGTCGGGTCGGCCAGCAGCCGCAGCGCCTGGTCGGCGTGGGTGGCCACCACCACGGCGTCGACCCGGGTGTGCCGCCCGTCCTCGGTGACCACGTCCACGGCGTCCTCGTGCCGGTGGACGGCCCGGACCGGGGCGGCGCGGTGCACGGCGGTGATCCGCTCGGCGATCCGGTCCACGTAGGTGCGCGAGCCGCCGACCACGGTCCGCCAGGTCGGGGAGCCGGTCACCGACAGCATGCCGTGGTTCGACAGGAAGGCGAACAGGTACCGGGCCGGGTAGTCGCCCGCCATGTCCGGGGCGCAGGACCAGACCGCGGCGACCACCGGCGTCATGAAGTGGTGGACGAAGTACCGGGAGAAGCCGTGCCCCGCCAGGAAGTCGCGCAGGCTCGGGTCGCCCTGCCCGGGGTCGGCGAGCAGGCGGCGGGCCAGCCGGTGGAACCGCGGCACCTCGCCCAGCATCCGCAGGTACCGGCCGCGCACCAGGTTGCCCGGCGCGGCCAGCAGCCCCGAGGGCCCCCGGGAGCCCGCGTACTCCAGGCCGCAGCCCTCGCAGCTCACCGACATGCTCATGTCGCTGTCCCGGGTGCGGACGCCGAGCTCGTCGAACAGCCGGGTCAGCTCCGGGTAGGTCCGGGTGTTGTGCACCAGGAAGCCGGTGTCCAGGTCGAGCGCGCGGCCGTCCCCGGCCACCGTCCGCTGGGTGTGCGCGTGGCCGCCCAGCCGGCCGTCCGCCTCGAACAGGTCCACCCGCACCCCGGCCCGGACCAGCTCGTGAGCGGCCGTCAGACCCGCCACCCCCGCCCCGACCACGGCCACCCGCCGCACCGGCCGCCCCGTGCCGCGCCGCGCGGGCGGCACCGCCCCGTCCGTGGAAATCCCGCCGAGCGCCGTCACGTCGTCCCTCTCCGCCGCCTCCGAACCCTTGCTCCCGCGATTCGGAACCGCCCGCTCACCGGATTGGTCCGAACGGGGTGCGGCGGTGGTGGGACGGGGCGCGACCCCCGCGCGGGGCTGCGCGGGCGGCTCCGGGACGATGGGGCGATGAGCGCCGAGACGCACCGCCTGGACCTCCGGATCGCCGTGCCGCCCGCCGACCGCCCGCACGACCCCGTGGAGTGCCGGCCGGTCGTCGACGGGCGCGACCTGCTGGGCCGGGTGCCGTTCGACGCCCGGGCGGCGGAGCCCGAGCAACTCCTCGGCCCGGACGGGCTGTCGTCCCCGGGGAGGAGCCGCGCGAGACCTTCGAAGTCTGCGGCGGCACCCGCGAGTTCGCCGACCTGCTCGGCTACCCGTGGCCCGGCCCGCGCCGGGCCGCCGGCCCGTCCCCGTCCCCGTCCTGACCGGCCGTCCGGCGCCCGGACGGCGCTACTTCCACCGGACCCAGTAGGTGTGCGCGTCGTCGGTGGCCGGGGTCTCCGCCGTGGACGAGGGCTCCGTCCAGCGGGCCCCGGTGACGGTGAGCGGGCTCCCGGCGGGAACGCTGACGATCACGCCCTGCTCGACCGACTGGCCGACCGCGACCTTCCCGGGGGCGTGCGGGCGGCAGGTGGGCGTGTCGATCACCACCGGAGCCCCGGGGCCCACGAGGTGCGGGGACGTCGTGCTGCCGTCCGAGAGCACCCCTTCCACGAGGAGCGCCGGCCGGCCGTCGACGGTCTGCTGCCGGAGGCCGTTCAGCAGGCCTCCGACGAAGGTCTCGCGCGGGTCGGCGTCCCACGCCTGGCTGCCGTCGGTCCGCAGTTCGGCGGGCATCTCCCCGGTGCCGAGGTTGGTCGTCCTGAAGTGGACGCAGTAGAGGCTGTCGTCGGTCCCCGGCACGTTCGATGCCCTGATCAGGGCGATGGAGGTGACGGTGACGCCCAGGGTGGTCCGGACGGGGGAGGTGTGCTGCCGATCGGGGCCGGTCTCGTGGACGAAGGGAATCCGGGCCGTCTCCCCCTGCGCCAGGACGGTGCCGGAGGCCGTCTCACCCGTGCGCAGCGGACGCACGTCGACGGAAGGGTCGCGCCACCAGCGGTCGCCGGTCATGTAGTAACCGGCGGTGGCGAAAGCGGCGACCGCCGCCAGGGCGGCGGCACCGGTCAGCACGTTCTTCCGCCGGCGGCCGGGCGGGCGGGGGGTCCCGGTCGGCCCGGCGGTGTCCGCCGCGGTGGCGGCCGCCGTGTCCGCCGCCGTGGGGGGTGGAGGAGCCGCCGACTCGACGGGTGCCGGGTCCACCCGCGGCGACTCGGCGGGTGACGGCTCCACGGGCACCGGGTCGGCGGGTGACGCGCTGCCCGGCGCGCTCAGCAGGGCGAGGGCGGCCGCCGCCGTCGGAGGCCGGTCGCCCGGGTCCTTCGCGAGCAGCGCGAGCACGAGCCGGTCGAGGTGCTCGGGTATCTCGGGACGTCGGCTGCTCGGCGCGTCGGGCAGCCGGTCGAGGTGCTGGTACAGCAGCGCGGCGACCCCGGTGCCGGGGTCCACCCAGACCGCCCCGGTGAGCAGTTCGTACAGCACGCAGCCGAAGGAGTACAGGTCGGTGCGCCGGTCGGTGGGCCGTCCCCGGATCTGCTCCGGGGCCATGTAGAGCGGTGTCCCGGTGATGCCGCCGGTCGAGGTGATCCGGGTGGCGTCGGCGAGCCGGGCGATGCCGAAGTCGCAGACCTTCACCCGGCCGTCGGTCAGCAGGAAGAGGTTCGCGGGCTTGATGTCCCGGTGGGTCACGCCCTGCTCGTGCGCGGTGCCCAGCGCCTCCAGGACCTGCCGGCCGAACTCCGTCACCCGCTCGATCGGGACGCCGCCGGGGTGCTGGGCGACCACCGAGTGCAGGTCCCGTCCCCGGAGCAGCTCCATGACGAGGAAGAGCAGGGTGTCGCCGGTCTCGTCGACGTGCTCGTCGATGTCGAACACCGTGGTGATGCCGGGGTGGTCGAGGTTGGCGGCGATCTCCGCCTCCCGGCGGAACCGGGCGACGGCGTCCCGGTCGACCGCGGCGGTCGGCGGCAGCAGCTTCACGGCCACCGGCCGGTGCAGCCGCTCGTCCTGGCCGCGCCACACCTCGCCCATGCCGCCGCGGCCCAGCGGCTCGTGGAGCAGGTACCGTCCGGCCAACCGCATCCCGCTGCGCAAGATCATCCCCCGATGAACAGGCCCTATGACCGATGGACGTTCGGACATTCGGACATCCGGACGTCGGAGGAGAGCATCTCACCCCGCCCCCGCCCCGCGCCGGGAGAGGGCGCACGCTGCGCCGACCACGGCCGACGCCCGCCGGGGACGACCGCCCCCGCGCGGCGCGAAACGCTGCACCGACGATGCGAGTGGGGCCGCCGTCCGGACCGCGCCAGTGTGGAATCCGGGGGCCGGGTACACGCGGGGGCGAGGCGGACGGAGAGGAGCGCGGGCCATGGCCGGGACGTCGCTGACCGCACGGGAACTGGCCCTGCTGGACGGGATCGAGCAGGGGCTGCGCCGGGACGACCCCCGGCTCGGCCGCCTGCTGGACCGGGCGCCGGGGCCGCTCACCCGGCTCGCCCACCGGCCCCGGCCGCTCGCCGCCGCCGTCGCCCTGCTCTGCGTCCTCACCGCGGCCGCCGCCCTCTGCGCGGGGGCCGCCGCCGGACCGACCAGGCTCCCGGCAGCCCTGGCCGCCGGTGCGACCGCCCTGCTCGGCGGCTGGGCGCTGCGCCGGCTGGCCGCGGCCCGACAGGACTGACGGCCGCGCCCGGACCGGCCGCCCGCCGGGGCGGGTGCACCGTGGGGAGGAACCGGGGCGGCGGACCGTGTCCCCGGTGGCGGGCGGGAGTTGGACGAGGTGTGACAGAGCCTGCGCATACCAGCCCGCTGCCCGTCGTCCGGTTCCAGTGGACGCTGCTCCAGCCCCTGCTCGCCGCGCTCTCGGAGGCCGGGGTCCCGCTCGGCCCCGGCGACCTGGACCGGCTCCAGCACGCCGCCGCGCTCGGCCCCGACTTCGCCCAGGCCCTGGCCCGGTGGATCCGCACCGCCCACCACGCCTCCGCCGCCGCCCCGCCGACCACGGCGGCCTGGCCGCTCCCCGCCCGGCCCGCGCTCCCGGACCGCGACGCCGCCCCGGAGCGGCCCGCGCTCCGCGACCGGCACGCCTCCTGACGCCCCGTCGGGGCCGTCGCGCCGCGGCTCGCCGACCACCCGAACGCTCCGTCGGCGTAACCGTCCCGGGTCGCCGTCCGTTGGAACGGACATGCCCGTGATCAACGAACCCCGCCAGGCCCGCGGTGAGAAGTCGTCCGTCCCGTCGGGCGGCCCGTCCGTCCGGCCGGTCGTCACCCGGCCCGCCCCCGCCCAGTCGGTGGGGCACCAGTCGGTGGGGCACCAGGCGGCCGCGCAACTGCTCGGCCTGCGCGAGGTGATGCTGCCCGCCGCCGTGGTGGCCGCCGCCGACCTGCTGCTCAACGCCGCCCTCGACAGCGAGGACCCCGTCACCCGGGAGGCCGCCGCCGCGACCCGGGGCCGGCTCCGGGCCGCCCTCGGCCTGGCGTAGCGGCCGCGCGGACGTCGTGAGCACGGGACACCCGTGGCCGTCGCACCCCGCAGGACGCTCGCGCCCGGCCACGCCCCCGGGGCCCGCTCCGCCGACGCCCGGGACGCCCCGAACGCGGCCACCGGGCCGTGCGCCCCGGCATCCCGAACCGCCCCGGCACCCCGAACCGCCCCGGCGGACCGGTCAGGAATCGAGAAGCCCGCGGGGGCGGGGCGGGCCTAACGTCGTCGGCATGGCAATCATCGACACCATCACCCTCGACGTGGCCGACACCGAGGCCGCCGCCCGCTTCTACTCCGCCGCCTTCGGGCTCGGCGCGGACCGGCTGCGGCTGTGCGCCGCGGCCGAACCCTCCACCGGCTTCCGGGGGTTCACCCTCGCGCTGACGGTGGCCCGGCCCGCCGACGTGGACAGCTTCGCGGCCTCGGCGGTCGCCGCCGGCGCGACCGTGGTCAAGCCCGCCGCGAAGTCGCTGTGGGGGTACAGCACGGTGCTGCGGGCGCCGGACGGGGCGATCTGGAAGCTGGCCACCTCGGCGAAGCGGAACACCGGTCCGGCGACCCGGCGGATCGACGAGTTCGTGCTGCTGATCGGGGTCGCGGACTTCGCGGCGACGAAGAAGTTCTACGTCGGGCAGGGCCTGGAGGTGGCGAAGAGCTTCGGCCGGGTCTACGCCGAGTTCGAGTCGGCGGGCGGCCCGGTGAAGCTGGCGCTGTACCGGCGCAAGGCGCTGGCCAAGGACCTCGGGGTCGACCCGGAGGGCAGCGGCTGCCACCGGCTCACCGTGAACGGCGACGGCGCGGGCGAGGCCGGGTACGCCGACCTGGACGGCTTCCGCTGGGCGGCGGCCGCGGCCTGACCCGCGCGCCGGGCCCCGGCCGTGCTACCTTTCCCTCGGCCGTGCGAGAGACAGTGGAGGTGGTACCCGTGAACGCAGTGACGACATGGGTGCTCCCCTCCGGGGTCACGGTCGGGCGATAGGTCGCCCGGGAGCGCCGTTCAGAGCCCTCCCGAAAGGCACGACCGTGCAGAACGCGCAGCAGACCGAGAACGCGCAGCACACGCAGAACACCCAGGGCGCCGAGAAGATCCGCTTCACCGCCGAGCAGCGGCACGAGGACGGCGTCCTCACGCGCGAGTTCCGGCTCGGCGAGATCCCGGGCACCCTGTGGACGTCCGGCGACGGACCGGCCCCGCTGATCCTGATGTCCCACAACAACGGCCTGCCGAAGGCCGATCCGCGCCTGGTGGCGCGGGCCCGCTACACGGCCGCGCGCGGCTACGCGGTGGCGAGCATCGACGCCGCCGGGTGCGGCGACCGGCCGAGGACGCCGGACGAGGAGCGGGCCCGGGCCGGGTTCCGGGCGGCGATGCAGGCCGGCGGCGCGACCGAGGAGGACTACGAGTCCTTCATCGGGCCGCTGGTCGAGGGGGCCGCCCCGGACTGGCTGACCGCGCTCGACGCCCTGCTCGAACTCCCGGACGTCCAGGGCCCGGTGGGCTACTCGGGCGGCTGGGCCGCGCTCGGCATCCGGCTCGCGGTGCTGGAGCCGCGGATCGCCGCCGCGGGCTTCTTCGCCGGCGGCTACGTCCCGCTCGCCCGGCGCGCGGAGGCCCCGGAGGTCACCGTCCCGCTGCTGCTCCTGCTCCAGTGGGACGACGAGGGCAACCCGCGGCAGCGCGCCCTCGACCTGTTCGACGCCTTCGGCAGCGGGCAGAAGACCCTGCACGCCAACCTGGGCGGCCACACCGGCACCCCGTGGTTCGAACTCGAGGACGGCGTACGGTTCTTCGACCGGCACCTGAAGGGCCGGGACGCCTGACCCCGGCGGCCCGGACCACCTGACCCGGCGTCACCACCGGGGTGAAAAGCGGTGGTTGGGGGCGGTCGGGGGAACCTAGGATCGGCGACCATGGCTGATCTCCATCCCCCGACCGGCCCCTACGACACCGGGTTCCTCGACACCGGCGACGGGAACCGCCTCTACTACGAGCAACTCGGCCACCCCGAGGGCAGACCCGCCCTGTACGTGCACGGCGGGCCCGGCGCGGGCACCCCGGACCGGCCCACCCGGGCCTGGGACCCGCAGCACTGGCGGCTGGTCCGCTACGACCAGCGCAACTGCGGGCGCAGCACGCCGCACGCGAGCGACCCGGCGGCGGACATGGCGCTGAACACCCTGCCGCACCTGATCGAGGACATCGAGCGGCTGCGCGAACACCTGGGCGTGGAGCGGTGGTTGCTGAACGGCGCGTCCTGGGGCTCGACGCTGATCCTGGCGTACGCGCAGCAGTACCCGGAGCGGGTGACCGGGATCATCATCCAGGCGGTCACCACCACCCGGCGGACCGAGACCGAGTGGCTCTACCGGGGCAACCGGCTGTTCCGGCCGGAGGCGTGGGACCGGTTCGCGGCGCTCGTCCCGGCGGCCGACCGGGACGGGGACATCTACCGGTTCCTGCTCCGGTACGCCGAGTTGACGGAGTCCCCGGACCGCGAGGTGCGGGTCCGGGCCGCCGACGCCTGGCTGGCCTGGGAGGACGCGGTGATCTCGGCCGAGCCGAACGGCATCCCGGGCATGTACAGCGCCCGGGAGCAGGACGCCCGGATCGCCTTCGTGCGGATCTGCGCGCACGTCTTCGGCCACGGCGCCTGGCTGGCGGAGGACCAACTGCTGCGCGACGCGCACCGGTTGGCGGGCATCCCGGGCCGGCTGGTGCACGGGCGGCACGACATGGGCAGCCCGGTGCAGACGGCCTGGGAGCTGGCGAAGCGCTGGCCGGACGCCCGGCTGCAGATCTTCGACGACTCCGGGCACGTCGGCGGGGAGGCGATGCGGCAGGCCGCGCTGCAGGCGGTCGAGGACTTCAAGCACCTGACGTAGCGCGGGAGTCGCCGGTCCGCCCCGGCGCGCCCGGGCGGCGCGCGGGGGCGGACCGGGCGGTCACTTCTGCCAGCCGACCGAGGTGATCACGGTGTCGGCGAGGCTGCCGGCGCCGTAGTTGGCCAGGCCCTTGCGGACGGCGACGATGCTGGGGCGCTGGTACAGCTCCAGGGTGTGGCCGAGCTCCCAGATCTTGGCGTCGGCCTGGTTGTACAGCTCGTCGGCCTGCGCCGGGTCGAGGGTGGCGGCGGCCTTGCGCAGCAGGGTGTCGATCTCGGGGGTGCTCAGCTTGGAGTAGTTGCCGAACACGTTGTCGCCCTGCGGGGCGCGGTAGATCGGCACGGTCCTCGACAGCGGGAAGGAGCCGGTGTTGCGCCAGCTGGCCAGGTCGAACTTGCCCTGGTCGATGTACTTGGCGAAGTACTCCTTGCTGGGCACCTTGTCGACGGTGAGCTTGACGCCGACCTGCTGGAGCATGTTCTGCGCGGCGGCGGCGATGTCCAGCTGGGCCTGGTTGGAGCCGTCGCTGAGCACGTAGTGCAGCTCCAGCGGCTGCCCGTCCTTGGCCCGGGTGCCGCCCGCGTCCTTCCAACCGGCCGCGTCCAGCCAGGACTTGGCGGTGGCCGGGTCGTAGGCGGCCCAGTCGGCGGAGTTGTTGCGGTAGCCGTTCTGGTTGGTCATGTAGAGGTGGCTGTCGAGCGGCTTGAACTCCACCGGCACGCCCTTGTTGGCGATCTTGATCAGCGCGTTGCGGTCGAGCGCCTTGGCCAGCGCCTGCCGGACCTTCTGGTCGGCGAGCGCGCCGTTGCCGCCGAAGGAGATGTGCACCTCGTCCCAGGGGGTGCCGGTCCGGATCACGCCGTCCTTGGCGTCCTTGAGCTGGCCGTAGGTGGCGGCGGAGCCGGCGGTGGCGAAGTCGATCTCGTTGTTCAGGAACGCCTGGGTGGTCGCGGCGGCGTCCAGCACCCGGTAGGTGAGCCGGTCGAGCTTGGGCTTGGGGCCCCACCAGCGCGGGTTGGGCGTCAGGGTGATGGTCTGCGCGGTCTTGTCGGCGTTGGCCAGCACGTACGGGCCGCCGAAGACCGGGACCTTCTCCACCCAGCCCTCGTTGAAGTCCTGCGGGGTGGAGATCCCGGAGGCGGGCAGCAGCGGGCTGAACAGGCTCTGCCAGTCCGCGTACGGCTCGCTGAAGGTGACCTTGACCTCGCTCGGGTCGGCGCCCTGCTCGACGGCGGAGATCTGCTCGTAGCCGGAGGAGTCGGCCAGGTTGTACGCCGGGTCCTTGCCGTTGGACGCCTTCCAGACCGCCTGGAAGTCGCGGGCGCCGAGCGCCGTCCCGTCCGACCAGACCGCCTTCGGGTTGAGCTTGTACGTCACCACCTGCGGCGAGGTCGAGGTGACCTGCGCGGAGGCCAGGTACTCGGGGACGGCGTGGTAGACGCCCTTGGCGTCCGAGCGGAACAGCCGGGGCTCCACGTAGCCCATGATCTCGACCGCGTCGCCGTAGGTGCCGTCGACCTGGTACGGGTTCCACTGGGTGATCCACTGCTGGAGCGGCGAGCGCAGCTCCCCGCCGTCCTTGACGTTGTCCAGCGGCTGCGGGTTGTTGTCCTCGGCGCCGACGGTCGGGACCACGGTCCTCGCCACGTCCGTCGAACCGCCGCCCGAGCTGCAGGCGGTCGCGGCGAGCAGGGCGGCGAGGGCCGCCGCGGTGGCGCGGCCGATTCGGCGGGTGGCGGGTGTCGAAGGCATCGGGGGAGTCCTCGGATCTCGAAGAGGGGGCGGCCGCCAGGTGTGGCGACACTTGATGGTGGGCAGCCAAGTCGGTGCCGGCGGGCCGAACGTAACAGCCCGTCAGCCCGTCCACCAGGGGGTCGTGCGCAGAACTGATCGAAGTGAAACGCGGCGCAACACCGCCGCAACACCTCGTCCGTATCCGTCTGATCAGCTGTGACCTGCGGGTTCGTCCGACCGTTCGGACCCGTCGACGCGGCGGGGCCTGGACGGACCGCCCGAGGTGGCGTACAACTGCTGCGCGTCAGTGCGTCAAAGTCCGCTCTAACGAAGGCAAATGACCATGTTCCCCAGGTGTGCGAACCACACCGGAGGCAGGCCGTGACCGCGTACCTCGCCAAACGGCTCGGCTACTACGCCGTGCTGCTGACCGCCGCGGTGTTCCTGTCCTACGCGCTCACCAGCACCGCGCTCGGCCCCCGCGCCTACTTCGAGGCCAAGCAGCCGCGCCCCTCCGCCGCCTCCGTGGACCGGCAGTTGACCGCGCTCAACCTCAACGACCGCACCCCCGTCGTCGAACGCTTCGGCACCTGGGCGGACGGACTGCTGCACGCCGACCTCGGCCGCACCATCCACAACACCGCCGTCAACGACGAGTTCGGCCGCCGGATCTGGGTCTCGCTCCGCCTGCTGCTGGTCGGCAGCCTGCTCGGCATGCTGCTCGGCGTCGCCGCCGGGGCCTGGAGCGCGGTGCGCCAGTACCGGTTCTCCGACCGGGCGTTGACGATCCTGTCGTTCGTGCTGCTCTCCACCCCGGTGTTCCTGCTCGCCCTGCTGCTCAAGAACGGCGCGATCGCCGCCAAGGACGCCGCCGGGCACGAGGTGGTCCCGTTCACCGGCTACGAGACCCCCAACCTGGCCGGCGGCCTCGGCGCCCACCTCGCCGACTGGTCGCTGCACCTCCTGCTGCCCACCCTCTCGCTGGCGCTCGGCGGCCTCGCCACCTACAGCCGCTACCAGCGCGCCACCATGCTCGACGTCCTCGGCGCGGACTACCTGCGCACCGCCGAGGCCAAGGGCCTCACCCGCGGCCGCGCTTTGGTCAAGCACGGGCTGCGCACCGCGATCATCCCGATGACCACGATGTTCGCCTACGCCTTCCTCGGCCTGTTCACCGGCGCCGCCTTCACCGAGACCATCTTCGGCTGGCACGGCATGGGCGAGTGGTTCATCCAGGCCGTCAACGAACAGGACGTCAACTCCGTGGTCGCCGTCAACCTCTTCGCCGCCGTCCTCGTCCTCGCCGCCGGCTTCCTCGCCGACGCCCTGCACGCCGCTCTCGACCCCCGGGTGAGGACCGCGTGAGCGCCGGCGGCTTTCCCGAGACCGGTGGTCCGACCGCCGAGCCCCTGCCCCGTACCGACACCGGTACCCCCGTCGACGGGCGCCCGTTCGCTGCCGACCGTCCGGGTGCTCGACCCGACTCGGTGGCAGTCGCGTCGAACGGTGTCGCGCCGCGCGGGCGGCTGCGGTTGGCGGTGGGGCGGGTGCGGGCCTCGCGCGGGGCGGTGGCGGGGGTGCTGGTGCTGGTGCTGCTGTTCCTGCTGGCGTTCGCCGGGCCCTGGCTGACGCCCTGGGACTACGCCACGCCCGACTACGCCAGCCTGCGCCAACCCCCGTCCGGTACCCACTGGTTCGGCACCAACGGCCTCGGCCAGGACGTGTTCGCGCAGACCGTCCGCGGCCTGCAGAAGTCCCTGGTGATCGGCCTGCTGGTGGCCGTGCTCTCCACCGGCCTGGCCTCGCTGGTCGGCGCCTGCGCCGGCTACTTCGGCGGCTGGACCGACCGCGCGCTGACCTTCCTGGTCGACCTGATGCTGATCTTCCCGGCCTTCCTGGTGATCGCCGTGATCTCGCCCCGGCTGCGCGGCACCGGCTGGATCGCCTTCGTCCTGCTGCTGGCCGTCTTCAACTGGATGGTCACCGCCCGGGTGGTCCGCTCGATGACCCGCTCGCTGCGCGAGCGCGAATTCGTCGCCGCCGCCCGGTTCATGGGCGTCGGCCCGTTCCGGATCATCTGGCGGCACATCCTGCCGAACGTCTCCTCGTTCCTGATCATCGACGCCACCATCACCGTCGGCGGCGCTGTGATGAGCGAGGCCGCGCTCTCCTACTTCGGCTTCGGCGTCCGCCCGCCCGACGTCTCGCTCGGCACCCTGCTCGCCGCCGGTGCCTCCGACGCGCCGGTCTTCCCCTGGCTGTTCTACTTCGCCGCCGGCCTGCTGGTGCTGTTCGTGCTCGCCGTCAACCTGGTCGGCGACGGCCTGCGCGACGCCCTCGACCCGACCGCCGAGGCCGCCCGCCGCCCGCGCCGCCCCCGCCGGAAGAGCCGCCGCGACCGCCGACCCACCGTCAACTCCCCGCGCCGGAGCAGCACATGACCGCCACCGCCACCGACACCCTGCTCGCCGTCCGCGGCCTGACCGTCGACTTCGGCGACCACCCGGCCGTCCGCGGCGTCGACCTCGACCTGCGGCGCGGCGAGACCCTCGGCCTGGTCGGCGAGTCGGGCTCCGGCAAGTCCGTCACCGCGCTCGCCGTCCTCGGCCTGCTCCCCGGCACCGCCCGGATCGGCGGCTCGGTCGCCCTGGACGGCCGCGAACTCGTCGGCCTGCCCTCCCGGCAGCTCGCCGCCGTCCGCGGCCGCCGGATCGCCATGGTGTTCCAGGACCCGCTGTCCGCGTTCACCCCCGTCCACCGGATCGGCGCCCAGATCGCCGAGGCGATCCTGATCCACCAGGACACCGGCCGGGCCGCCGCCCGCAGGCGCGCCGCCGAACTGCTCGACCTGGTCGGCATCCCCGACCCGGTCCGCGCCCTGGACGCCTACCCGCACGAGTTCTCCGGCGGCATGCGACAGCGCGCCATGATCGCGATGGCCGTCGCCAACGACCCCGACGTGCTGCTCGCCGACGAACCCACCACCGCCCTCGACGTCACCATCCAGGCCCAGGTCCTCGACGTCCTGCGGACCGCCCAGCGCGAGACCGGCGCCGCGCTCGTCCTGGTCAGCCACGACCTCGGGGTGATCGCGGGCAGCGCCGACCGGGTCGCCGTCATGTACGCCGGACGGATCGTCGAGACCGCCCCCGTGGACGAGCTGTTCGCCGCGCCCCGCCACCCCTACACCCTCGGCCTGATCGGCGCCGTCCCCCGGCTCGACGGGCGCGGCGGACCGCTCGTCCCGATCCCCGGCCGCCCGCCCGCCGCCGGTGAACCCGCCGGCCCCGGCTGCCCGTTCGCCGACCGCTGCCCGCTGGTCGAGGCCCGCTGCCGCACCGCCGAACCGCCGCTCGCCGGTGCCGACGGCCACCTCGCCGCCTGCGTCCGGGCCGAGCACCTGGCCGCCACCCGGCCCCGGCCCGCCGAGGTCTACCCGGTGCCCGCCGTCCCCGTCGCCGAGGCCCCGCCGCGCGAGGAGCGCGAGAGCGTGCTGACCGTCCGCGGCCTGACCAAGAGCTTCCCCCGGCACGGTGGCGGACTGCTGCGCCGCCGGATCGGCGAGACCCACGCCGTCGACGGCGTCGACCTCGACATCCGACGCGGCGAGACCCTCGGCCTGGTCGGCGAGTCCGGCTCCGGCAAGTCCACCACCCTGTACGAGATCCTGCGGCTGGCCGCCCCCCAGGGCGGCCGGATCGAACTCCTCGGCCGGGACACCGCGACCCTCGACCGGGCCGCCGCGCACGGGCTGCGCTCCCGCCTGCAGATCGTCTTCCAGGACCCGGCCGCCTCGCTCGACCCCCGGATGCCGGTCGGCGACGTGATCGCCGAACCGCTGCTCGCCCAGCGCGTCCCCGGGGCCGAGGCGCGCGGCCGGGTCCCCGAACTGCTCCGCCAGGTCGGCCTCGACCCGGCGCACGCCGACCGCTACCCGCACGAGTTCTCCGGCGGCCAGCGCCAGCGGATCTCGATCGCCCGCGCCCTCGCCGTCCGCCCCGACCTGCTGGTCCTCGACGAACCCGTCTCCGCGCTCGACGTCTCCGTCCAGGCCGGGGTGCTCAACCTGCTCCAGCGGCTCAAGGCCGAACTCGGCCTCTCCTACCTGTTCGTCTCCCACGACCTGTCCGTGGTCCGGCACCTCGCCGACCGGATCAGCGTCATGTACCTCGGCCGGACCGTCGAGACCGGCACCGTCGACCGGGTCTTCGGCGGCCCCCGCCACCCCTACACCCGGGCGCTGCTCGCCGCCGTCCCGCTCCCCGACCCCGCCGCCGAACGGGCCCGCCCCCGCCTGCTGCTGGCCGGCGACCCGCCCTCCCCGACCGTCCGCCACACCGGCTGCCCGTTCCGCGCCCGCTGCCCCGTGCACGCCGCCCTCGCCCCCGAGCGGCGCGAACGCTGCGCCACCGAGACGCCCCTCCCCGAGGCCGCCGCACCCGGCGCCGACCACACCGCCGCCTGCCACTACCCGGAGGGCGCCTGACGGGTCGTCGGCCCGGCCGCGGACCCGGCCGTCGGCACCGGGGGGTAAGGTCCACGGACCCTGTCCCCGTCGGACGAGAGACCCCCGATGACCCGCACCACCCCGCCGCGCCCGGTGGACATCGCCGCGGCCTTCCCCGCACTCGCCCCGCTGGCCCGCCGGGCCGTCCGCCTGCATCCGCGCCCCGGCGCGCCGACCGTCCACGACAGCTCGGTCGGCGGTCCGCTGCTCTGGCCCGCCGACGAGCCGTGGCCGGTCTGCGCCGGGCCGCACGCCGAGCAGGACGAGGGCGGCGACCTGCCGGTCTCGCTCGGCGACGTCCGGCGGCGGCGGGAGCTCTGGAAGGCGGAGCCGGGCCCGGAGCGGAACGCCGCCCTGGACGCCACCTACGACGGCCACCCGTGGAGCCCCGGGCCGAACGCGATGCTCCCCGTCGTCCAGCTGTACGCCCGCGACGTCCCCGCCCTGCCGCGCCCGGACGGTGCCGACCTGCTCCAGGTGCTGTGGTGCCCGCTGGACCACGACCCGGAGTGGATGCCCGCCACCCGCCCGGTGTGGCGCTCCTCGGCGGCGGTCGACCGGCCGCTCGCCGCGCCGCCGGAGCCCGCGGACCTCTCCCACTACGGCCAGTACCTCGCCGAGCCGTGCCTGCTCCACCCCGAGGAGGTCACCGAGTACCCGGCCCCGCTGGAGCTCGACCCCGCCCTCCGGCAGCGGATCGCCGACCACTGCGAGCACGCGCACCCCGGCCTGACCCGGCACTCCTACCAGGAGGAGCTCTCGGTGGCCCCCGGATGGAAGCTCGGCGGCTGGGGCCCCTGGAGCTTCCGCGACCCGGAGCCCCTCGGCTGCGCCGACTGCGGGGCCGCCATGCTCCCGCTCCTGACGATCGCCTCCGGCGGCGTCCGCGACGGCAACAGCTGGGACCCGGTCGAGGACACCGGTCCCGACCGGGACCTCGGCGTCATGATCGGCCGGGGCTACCACCTCCAACTCCACCGCTGCCCGGCCTCCTTCGAGCACCCGCACCGGGAGGTCATGCAGTAGGCCCGCCCGGGGCCGGTGAAACGGATGGGTCATCCGCATGTGCTAGCGTCCAGTCATACGGATGACCCATCCGTTTTTCGGCGAGGGAGGGCACATGACGAAGACGGCCGTGGTCACGGGCGGAACGGGCGGGATCGGCCTGGAGACGGCACGCGGGCTGGCCGCCGCCGGGTACGCGGTCACCGTGGTCGGACGGGACGAGGAGCGCGGGGCCCGGGCGGTCGAACGGATCGGCGCAGGCGCGGGCGCGGGCGCGACGGCCGGTTCGGCGAGGTTCCTGCCCGCCGACCTCGGCTCGCTCGACCAGGTCCGCGCGCTCGCCGCCCGGATCGCCGCCGAGCACGCCGCCCGGGGGGAGGGGCTCACCGTCCTGGTCAACAACGTCGGCGCGATGTTCCCCCGGCGGCGCACCCTGGACGGGATCGAGGCGTCCTTCGTCGTCAACCACCTCTCCCCGTACCTGCTCACCGAACTCCTGCTCCCCACCCTCGCGGCCGGGGCGCCGAGCCGGATCGTCAACGTCACCTCCGGAGCGGTCGGCGTCGCCCGGCGGGTGTTCGACGGCGTCGAGCCGCCCGGCGGCTACTACGGCTTCCACCACTACGGCCGCGCCAAGCTCGCCCACCTCGCCCACACCCTGGACCTGGCCGCCCGGCTGGACGGCACCGGCGTCTCCGTCCTCGCCGCCGACCCCGGCGGCGCCGCCACCGGGATGACCGACGGCACCATGACCGATCCGCGGATCGTCTCCCCGGCGCTGCGCCTGCTCTGGCCGCTGGTGCGTCGCCGGTTCGCCCGCGCCACCTCCGGCCCGGCCTCGGCCGCCGCCCGGTCCTCGATCGCCGCCGCCACCGACACCGCGCTGACCGGCCGCACCGGCCTCGTGATCGGCCCGTCGGCCCGGCCCGTCGCCCCGTTCCGCCCGGCCGCCGACCCCCGCCTCGCCGCCGCCGTCCGCCGCCTGAGCGAGGCCCACGCCCCCGCCCCGGCGCCGTGACCGGCGGCGACGGCCCGGGCCATATGATCGGGCGGCAGTCCCGACACCCGTACGAGCGACCTGGACCCCCGCCACATGACGACCGCACCGCTGCGCAAGGACGCCGCCCGCAACTGGGAGCGGATCGTCGCCGTCGCCCGTGAACTGGTCGACGGGGGAACCGCGTTGCAGCTCAACGACGTCGCCCGCCGGGCGGGCCTCGGGGTCGGCACCGTCTACCGGCACTTCGCCACCCCCGAGGCCCTGCTGGAGACCGTCGCCACCCCCTGCCTGGAGGACCTGGCCGAGCACGGCCGCCGCGCCCTGGCCGACCCCGACCCCTGGCACGCCCTGAGCGGCTTCCTCGCCCGCGTCCTGGAGGCCCAGGTCACCGACGCCGCCCTCCCCCCGGTCGCCGCCGCCCCCGCCGACGCCCTCCCGCGCACCACCGAACTCAAGGCCGCCCTCCGGTCGACCGGCAGCACCCTGCTCCACTGCGCCCACCTGGCCGGAGCCGTCCGCCCCGACCTCACCGCCCCCGACCTCGTCCCCCTCGTGTGCGGCCTCGCCCACGCCGCCACCGTCCACGGCGGCCCCCTCCCCGTCCGCACCGCCACCGCCCACCGCTACCTCGCCACCCTCCTCGACGGCCTGCGCCCCTGACGCGCCGTCGACCGGCCGGTCCGGACCGGGGCGCATGACGGCGGGAGAAGCGGGCAACCGCCTCCCAGACCAGTGAAGTCCCTTCGCGGAGGAGGCAGTTGTGAGTACCAGCAGTTGGGGCTACGACCACGCCGAGGGCTGGACCGAGGGCATGGACCTCACCGGCTTCCGGGTCGAGGCCGAGGACGGGCACATCGGGAAGATCGACAAGCACTCCTACGAGGTCGACCAGGGCCAGATCGTGGTCGACACCGGCCCGTGGATCTTCGGCCGGGAGGTCCTGCTCCCCGCGGGCGTCGTCCAGCGGGTGGAGGAGGAGAGCCGCACGGTGTGGGTGAACCGCACCAGGGAGCAGATCAAGGAGGCGCCGACCTTCCACCACGTCTCGCACCTCGCCGACTCCGACTACCGCCGCGACGCGGGCGGCCAGTACGGCCGGATCTGACCCGCCGTCGGACGCCCCGCCGGGCCCCCGTCGGCGGACGGGGGCCCGGCGGGGACCGGGGCGGCTCAGGGGCAGTGTCATTGCTTTACGACCTCGTGCATGGTTGGCGGTGGGTCGTGCTCGGCGGGGTGGCGACCTTGTTGCTCAGGCGGCCCGTCCGACTGGGGTGGCAAGCAACTGGCTTGTGTGAGTGTCCTGTTGGTCGGAGAGGAGTCCGGCGACAGGTCGGACGGTGTCGGGCAGCCGGTCGCGGCGGCCGTGGTGGCGGGCGAGGGTGCGCCGGTTCCTGAGGTGGGCGATGCCGTGTTCGACCGGCATACGGCGTGGGGAGTGGGCGAAGCGGGCCTGTTCGTGGTGGGCCATGAGCCATTGCACCTGCTCGAGGTGCTTGCCGCGGCGTTTGCGGGGCGGAGTGACCACCTGGCCGCAGGTCCGGGCTCCCAGGCCCTGGCGGCCGGCGTCCGCGAGAATTTCCAAGTGGATCGTGTCGGCCAGCAGGCCGACCAGGCCGGCGTCGCGGGCCTGGGGATGTCGGCGACCGACCCGGCCCGCACCTCGCCGCAGAACAGCATGCGGCCGCGGTCGTCGGTGACCACCAGTGCCTTCATGGCGTTCGTGCGGCTCTTGCCCGGGACGAAGCGGTTGCGGCCAGGCCGGTTGGCAGCCGGTCGGCGGCCCCGGATCTCGGTGGCGCCGAGGTGGCCGATCACGTCGGCGAGGGTGCGGAGCCGAAGGCCGGGTGCGATGCGGCAGCCGCGCTCGGCCGGCAGCGGGCGGATCTCGCCGACGGTGCGGGTGACGGTGGAGCGGTCCACGCCGAACCGGCAGGCCAGGACGTCGTGGGTGACGCCGTGCCGTAGGTGGACAAGGGTCGCAAGGAGCCGGTCGACGAAGACCGGTTTGTACTTCGCACCGGTGCCCACCGACCGCTGCCGCGGCCGGTCGAGGAGCTCGGCCTCGCGCCGGGCCTGCCAAACCGGACCCAACTCGGCCACCAGGTCAGCGATCACGGCCCGCGGCAAGCCGGTGATCCGACGCTCCGAAACGATCAACGCACGTGCCGCTGTCCCCACCACGAACGGTCCAACGAGCCGAGCCCGCGCCAAGCCACGGCTAACCATGCACGAGGTCGTGAGTCAGCCGCGACGTTTTTCAAATTTTGATCTTTGAAGACGGATCCTGGACCTCAGAGCGCTGACGCCCGTTCGTCCAGCTCGGCGACACCGGCTACCCCGTGCAGCCGGGCGAGTCGGGCACGCATGTCGTGTACGGCGTCCTCGACCTTGACGGAACGGATGCCGTCCGAGCAGTCCAGGAACTCGTGCCAGGCGGCGAGGGCGCCGTCTAGGTCGTCCTGCCGGAGGCGGACGGTGCCGAGGTCGGCGAGGACGATCGCTCGGCTGCGGCGGCGGTCGAGGCCGTGGATGTCGAGGGCGTGGTGCAGGTGGTCCTGGGCGGCCTCGTGGTCGCCGAGCTGGGCAAGGATCATGCCGGAGTGGTGGGCCCAGCGGCCAATGCTGAAGTGCGAGGCCCAGGACTCGCCGGGCTCCAGGGCGGAGCGTTCGATGTTGGTCTGGGAGGCGCCCAGGTAGTGGGTGGCGGTACGGCGGTCGCCGTCCTGGGCGGCGGCGTCGGACAGGGTGACCTGGTAGTACGCGAGGGCCTTCGGGTCGCTGAGGTGCTTGGCCTCGTCCACGCAGGCTTCGGAGAGCCGGACGGCGGCGGCGCGGTAGCCGAGGTCGATGGCCTGGACGGCGAGACCGCGCAGGGCGGTGGCTGATAGTTCGGCGTCGCGGGCCTCCGCGGCGAGGCTGTAGGAGTGTGCGTAGTACTGCTGGGCGAGGCCCTGGTTGCCTTCGTCTTGGGCCATCCACCCTGCCAGGTGGACGAGTTGGGCGGTGGCGGCGTACAGCTCGCGTCCGATGGCCTCGGTCCAGGTGCCGTTCAGCCAGCGGTCGACGTCGGCGTTGAGGTAGTGGACGACCAGGTGGCGGGCGTGGCCGCCGCCGAGTTCGGCGGCGGCGTCGCCGAGGGCCCGGGTCATCTGCCGGATCGCGGTGACCTCGCCGCGGCCGACGCGGACGGCGCTGCCGGCCTGGAGGCGTGTCCGACGGGTGATGCTGTCGAGGTCGGGCAGGCCGAGGGCTGCGAGTGCGTATCCGCTGGAGGCCGCGAGAAATTGCCGTCGTTCCACGTCGCTCCTTCCCAGCGCGAGGACTGATGCCACGGTATCGCCAGGAAGGGGATGCCCTTCGCCGGTTGGCGATCCACCTGTTCCGTCTGGTGGTTGGAGATCCAGAACGTCGATCAGGTACGGCATCCAGTACTTCGGGATGCGGTCTCCGCGCTCCCACCGGGAGACCTGGTCCCGCTGCGGGCCGTCCGCGCCCTTGCCTTCGGCGGCGCCGAGCTCCTTCCCCAGTCGGCCCTGTGACCAGCCCTTTTTCGTCCTTGCAGACCGGATCATCGCCCCGATCGCCTTGGCGTCGTCCGACACGGGTTCCCCTCCCCTGGCCGACACGGGTCGACAACTGGCCGACAAGTGGCCTACAGCCTGGCATCTGCCGCCTTTGCGTGCACAGCCGTTGACTGAGAGTCAGCCGCTCGGGGTGGCCGATCCGCCCCCGACCTGACGCCATGTCAGTCTCGCGCGGCCTCCCCCTGTGCTTCGAGGAGAGACCGGTCATGCAGCGACGTTCCCTTACGGACACGGGACGAATCGACGGGTTCGTCACCGGGTCCTGGCTGGCCCTGAACATCGCCGCCGCGACCCTGCTCGGCATCGCCGTGCACCAGGCCGACACCACCGCCGTCAGCTCGCCGCCCGTCGCCGAACTGCCGGACACCGTCCCGGCGGACGCCTGACCTGCTTCCCCGACCGGCTCCACCTCCGCGCCAACGAATCGGATGGGTGTGCCATGAAACGCCGTGCAGCCATGATCGGCCTGGGCCACCAGGCCATCGAAGACCACCTCCCGGGACTCACCGGGTCCAACAACGCCGAGCTGGTCGCGGTCTGCGACAGCAGCCCCGACGCGCTGCGGGCCCAGCAGCAGGTCCACCGGGTACCCGGGTTCACCGACTTCCGGCAGATGCTGGACGAGGTGAAGCCGGACTTCGTGATCGTCGCGGTGCCGCACCACGTCGGCCGCCAGGTCGTCCAGGAGTGCGCCACCCGGGGCGTCCACGTGCTCAAGGAGAAGCCCTTCGCCACCTCCCCGGAGGAGGCCCGGGAGCTGGCGGAGATCTGCAAGCTCGGGCGGATCGAGCTGATGGTCACGCTCCAGCGCCGCTTCAACCCGATCTGCACCAGCACGATCGGCCTCCTCGACCAGATCGGCACCCCGTTCCTGATCGACGGCCAGTACACCTTCCACACCGACCACCCCGAAGCCGGGTGGCGGGGCGACGTCCGGCAGGCCGGCGGCGGCTGCATCATCGACATGGGCTACCACCTGATCGACCTGCTGCTGTGGTACTTCGGGCTGCCCGAGCGGATCATCGCCGAGTTCTCCGCCGCCGCGCTGCCCGACGCCGACTACGACGCGGAGGACACCGCCGTCGTCCAGCTCGGCTACGAAGGCGACCTCTACGGCTCCCTGCTGCTGTCGCGCTGGATGGCACCCAAGACCGAACGCCTCCACGTCGTCGGCACCCGCGGCTCCGTCCTGCTGACCAAGGGCACCGTCCAGCGCCTCAACCTGGACGGCACCGTGGCCGAGGAACTGAGCCGCCCGCACGCCCCGGCCAGCGCCGCGACCGCACTGATCGACCACTTCTGCCGGGTCCTGGACGGCCAGCGCCCCAATGTTTCCGGCCCCGACCAGCACCTCGCCCACGCCGCGTTCATCGCGTCCTGCTACCGCTCCAAGGCGGCCGGACGGTACGTCAACCCGAAGGAGATGCTGTGACCAGCACGCTCGCCCTGCTCGGCGGCAAGCCCGCCGTCACCGCTACCGGCCCGCACTTCGAGTGGCCGCCGATCGACGACACCACCCGTACCAAGGTCGCCGCCCAGCTCGACACCGCGATCTCCATCCCCGGCCGGTCCGGGATCGTCGCCGACCTGGAGAACGGCCTCCAGGAGTACTTCGGCGTCCGGCACGCGATCACCACCAGCTCGGGCACCTCCGCCCTTCACGCCGCGTACTGGGCTGCGGGCGTCCGCCCCGGCGACGAGGTGATCGTCCCGGCCTGGACCTTCCACGCCACCGCCTCCCCGCTGTTCAGCCTCCGCGCGGTGCCGGTGCTCTGCGAGACCGGCCCGGACGGCAACATCGACCCGAACCGGATCGAGGAGCTGGTCACCCCGCGCACCCGCGCGATCATGGTCACCCACCTGTGGGGCCGGCCCGCCGACATGGCCGAGGTCATCAAGGTGGCGAACACCCACAACCTGGTGATCTTGGAGGACGGCTCCCACGCGCACGGCGCGAGCATCGCCGGGCAGAGGGTCGGCACGTTCGGGCTGGCCTCCGCGTTCTCCCTCAACGGTCCGAAGCCCCTGTCCGGCGGCGAGGGCGGCTTCGTCCTCACCGACGACGACGAGACGTACTACCGCACCATCGCCTTCGCGCACTACAACAAGCGGGCCAAGAACGAGATCCCGGAAGGCCATCCGCTCGCGCGGTACGCGGTCACCGGCGCCGGCCTCAAGCTCCGCATCCACCCCTTGGCCGCAGCGCTCGCCCACGACCAGCTCGGCCGCCTCGACGGCTACCTCGCCGGCCGCGCGGAGATCGCCCGCTACCTCACCCAGCACCTGACTGGCGCCCCCGGCCTGGAGATCACGCCCATGCCCGAAGGGGTGATCCCCTCCTGGTACGGGTTGACGATCACCTACAAGCCGGACGAACTGAGCGGCCTGCCGATCGAGAAGTTCCACCAGGCGCTGATCTCGGAGGGCGCCACCGAGTACGACCGGCCCGGGTCCACCTGCCCGATGAACATGCTGCCGTTGTACCAGCAGCCCGGCACGCTCTTCCCGGGCCACCCGCACTCCCACCGCCCCTACCAGGCCGGGGACTTCCCCGTCGCCGAACTCGTCCACGCGCACACGATCAAGCTCCCCGTCTGGCATCGTGAGCAGGATCTCGAACTGGCCGAGCAGTACGTCCGCGCGGCCGTCAAGATCAGCGACCATCACAAGGAGCTGCTGTGAACGTCACCTCCCCTGAATTCGTGGCCGGTCTCGCGGCCGATGCCGAAGCCGCCGGCGTCAGCGGCTTCGGCGCCGCCGCCGTCATCAGCCACGAGGGCCGCAGCCTGTTCGTCCGGCGCAACCCGGACGACTACATGGGCGGCCTCTGGGAGATCCCCTCCGGCACCGTGGAAGACGGCGAGAGCATCACCGACGCCGTCTACCGCGAGACCAACGAAGAGACCGGCCTCACCATCACCGAGATCACCGGCTACATCGGCCACTTCGACTACCAGAACAGCCGGGGCGACACCACGCGGCAGTTCAACTTCTCCGCGACCGTGGAGAAGGCGGAGCCCGTGATCCTCACCGAGCACGACGCCTACCAGTGGGCCTCTCCGGACGACCTCCCCGAGGTCAGCGGCGCCATCCGGAAGCTCCTCAGCTCCTGATCGTCGCTACAGAGGTGGGGGGGGCGGCCCCCCCCCCCCCCGCCCCCCCCCGCCCCCCCCACGGCGGGCCCCCCCCCCCCCCCCGGGGGGGGCCCCCCGGCGCCCGGATGGGGGGGAGC
>NZ_JBIVNB010000001.1:412367-441394 GCF_044753345.1 Kitasatospora sp. NPDC088391 | reverse complement strand
ACCCCCGCCCCCCCCCGCCCCCGTGGGGCCTCGCGGTCCTCCCCCCCGGTTGCCGGGCGCCCCCCCCGTACCCCACGTCAGGGTGTGCGGCGCCGCGGGGGGGGGGGGCCCCCCCCCCCCGCCCGGCCCCCCCCACCTCTGCTCTCAATGCGTCGCCCCGCCGCGTCAGAGCTGGAGGCGACGCCAGGTCTCGGTATCGGGGATCAGCCATGTGCCGAGCATGCTGACGTACTCGTTGACCTGGCCCAGACGGAACTTGTTCGGCCCGGGGAACGGCACGAATCCGGACTCTCGGTGTTTCGCCTCGTCCTCGGAGACGACGGTGAGCAGGTCGTCCACGGTGCCGTACCGGCGTGAACTGTCGTGCCTGGCGTTGATGCCGGCCATCTGGCCGAAGCTCTCCGAGAACTGCCACATGGAGTGCTCAGGCCGGGCTGGCCGATTTGGCCCGTACGCGGCGATCCATGTTCGACTGCTGGAGAAACCGGCATTGCCGAGTCCGTGCTCGCGGAAGAAGTACTGCCCGCTGTAGATCCATGGTTCGATTCCGAGCCGCAGCCGGACGACCTGCCGCCAGGTGCTGGCCCGGCCCTCTTGGTCACCGTCTCCCTCCCTGAAGTCGCCGATCGGGAACTCGCCAGGATTCAGCGGACCGAGGGTGTCGCAGAACGCCTCGGCCTGGTCCTCGGCATAGCGGCTCCTGCTGACGTAGGCGTAGATCTCGAGACAGCGTCCTCCGGCCACCCAGAACCCCGAGCGGTTCGCTCCGAACTTGTAGTCCGCCGGGAAGCCGTTGTAGGCGCGGATAATCGCAGCTCGGTTGCCAGTTCCGGCGTAGGTCGACCAGTCGACCGCCTGATGCTCCGACACATCAGCGATGATCATTTCGGTCACAACGAGCACCGTGCCTTACGTGCCAGACGGATGAACATGCGTTCTGCCTCGGGCTTCGTTTGACAACCCCAGATAATCCCGTTGCGGCTCAGGGGCGGCGGTCCCGGTCGGCCAGCCATTCGTCGTCGGTGAGGGCCCGGCCGAGCAGGGGCCCGGCGTAGACGGTGTAGCCGACGCCGACCAGCCAGGACTGGACGACCAGGACGGTGCCGACGGTGCCGTAGGAGACCGCGTTGGAGACCAGCAGGGGCGCGAAGACCAGGCGGGAGAAGACGCGCAGGCCGACCAGGGCGGCCATGGTGGCGACGGCGCCCGGGAACAGGCGCCGGCCCGGGACCCGGCCGGCCAGGAGCAGGCGTTGCAGGCCCCAGAAGAGCAGGATGCCGCCGACGCTGTCGACCGTGATGCCCAGGGCCGGTTGCAGCGGGGTGCCGCGCCAGGGGGAGCCGATCCAGGCGGCCAGCACGATGTAGCCGACCAGCGCGGCCAGCGCCAGCGTCTGCCGCCACACCGAGTGCCACGGGCCGCGCTCCAGCCGCCAGATCCGCTCGTAGCCGCTCTGGACGGCCGACATCAGGGAGATGCCGAAGACCGCGAGCGCGGCCAGGCCGAACGCCGTCGTGGTGCTGAGCACCTGCCCGCGCGAGGCGAACAGCCCGCGCACGGCCTCGCCGCCCCGCCCGTCCAGGCCGAGCGCGGTGGTGATCCACTCCGCGATGCCCGCGCCGCCCGCCGGGAGCGCCGCCGCGATGACGATCAGCAGTGGCACCAGCGTGACGAAGAACAGCGCCGCGAACGCGAAGGAGCGCTGGAGCAGCTCGATGTCCCGCCCGTGCCGCCAGACCTCCAGGGCCGCGTGCCGGAGGTTGCGCGCGCCGTCCGCGACCCGGGGCTGGCGCGGCCGCTCGTTCCGCTGGGGCATCATCACCCCATCCTTGGCGCGGACGGACCGCAGGACAAGATCATCGGGCCGCGCCCGCCCGCGAACGGCCCGGTCCGGCCGTTCGGGAAGCGCGGGGCATGAGGTCGGGGGAGCCGGGTAGACGGCGGTCACGGCGCGCCCGGTCGGTCTCCCCCCTCCGGCCGGGCCCGCCGCGCGGCACCGTCCGGGTGCCGTCCGCGTCCTTCCGGAGGGAGACCGCCATGAACGTCCACCCGCTCCCGCTGGCGGCGGAGTCCGGCGGGCCACCGCTGCTGGTCGTGATCGTCCCCGCCCTGATCGTCACCGGCCTGCTGATCGCGGGGTTCTTCTGGGGCAGCCGCCGGGTGCTGGCCCGCCGCCCGCCGCGCCGCCCGACGGGGCCGCCCGCCGCCCGCGCCGACTCCTGGGACACCCCGGGCGAGGGCGCGCCGCCCACCCGCGAGGACAGCCGCGAGGACACTCCCGGGGCCCCGCGCCGGCCGGGCCGCTGAGCGACCGGGCGGTCCCGTCGGCGCTCCGGTCCACCTCCACCTCTCGGTCGACTTGCAAGTAGGCGATGCCGCTAAATCCGGAAGTTTTCAGCCTTTTCTTGCAAGGAAGGCGACGGACTTGCTACCGTCCTGCCCGGTCGGCCGTCGGGGCCGACCTGCGCAGAAGGCGGGCCCCGCTATGAACCTCTCCCGTCGGCACCTCCTGCGGGCCGGTGGCGCCCTCGCGGCGGGCACCGGCCTGACCGGCCTCGCGGGCGCCTGCGCGAGTGCGGACGGGCAGGGCGGCGAGGCGGGCGGCGGCGGGGCCAAGGGCGAGATCACGGTGTGGAGCTGGAACGGCCCGGCCGTCGAACTCCGCTCGCTGATACCGGCGTTCAACGTCCAGTACCCGAACGTCCGGGTCCGGGTGGAGGACATCGGCAACCCGGCGATCTGGGACAAGATCACCACCGGTCTGGCGGCCGGCGGCGCGGGCCTGGCCGACGTGCTGCACATCGGCGTCGACTACCTGCCCGGCTACGTGGAGAAGTTCCCCAACGGCCTGGCCGACCTGGCCGCGCTGGGCGCCAACCAGTACAAGGACGCCTTCGCGCCGGGCCTGTGGGCGACCGTCACCTCCAAGGGCGGCAAGGTGAACGCCCTGCCGTGGGAGGCCAACTCGGCCGGGTTCTACTACCGCGCCGACCTGTTCGAGCGGGCCGGGGTCGACGTCCGGGCGATCGACACCTGGGACGACGCCGTCACGGCCGGAAAGACCGTCAAGGCCAGGACCGGCGCGTACCTGCTGGGCATCGACAAGCCCGCCTCCGTCCCGGACGCCGCCAACTTCTTCCAGCTGCTGCTCCAGCTCCAGGGCGCGTTCTACTTCAACCTGGAAGGTGCCATCACCCTCGACTCGCCCGAGGCCGTGAAGGCGATGACGCTGATCAAGCAGCTGAACGACGCCGGCCTGGTCGCCGACATGTCGGGCGGCTGGAACGCCCAGATCGCCTCGATCAGGGCCGGCACCTCCGCCGTCCTGCCGATGCCCACGTGGTACGGCGGCGTCATCGAGGAGGCCGTGCCGGGCGAGCGCGGCAAGTGGGGCGTCCGGCTGCCCCCGGCGATGCGGCGCGGCGGCGGCACCGCCGCCACCGTCAACTCCACCCACCTCGCGGTCTCCGGCACCAGCAAGTACCAGGCGGCGGCGTTCAAGTTCGTCGAGTTCGTGCTCACCAGGCCCGAGAACCAGGTGAAGATCTACCAGGACAAGGGCATCGCCCCGGCCCTGATGGCGGCCTACGACGACCCGGTGTTCCACGTCCCGTCGGAGTTCTTCGGGGGGCAGCAGAAGGGCGAGGTCTTCATCGACGCGCTCAAGGCCCCGTCCCCGGCCTACAACTACAGCTCCGACTACGCCCGCGCGCTCAAGGTCGTCACCGACGCCCAGACCAAGGTGCTGCTCAAGGGCGCCGACCCGGCGGACGTGCTGAAGCAGGCCGCCGACCAACTGGCCCGGCAGACCGGCCGCAGGATCGTCCGGTAGGCCGGGCGCGCCGCCACCGGGTGACGCCCCGTGCGGGGGAGGCCGGGGCGGGCCGCCGTATGATCGAGCGGATTCGGACCGTCCCGGCCCCGGCACCCGCGCAGGGTGCGGACGCCGCGGGCCCGGTCCGGTCCGGCCAGCGGGTCGGCGCAGCGGCGAAGGTGAGGGCATGAAGATCGGGATCGTGGAGATCGCCGCGCAGGCGGGCGTCAGCGAGGCGACCGTCAGCCGGGTGATCAACCGTCGGCAGGGCGTGGCCAAGAAGACCCGGGACGCGGTCGAGCGCGCGATGGCCGAACTCGGCTACGAGCGCGCCGTGGAGGGCCAGTTGGTCGCGGTGATCACCGAGCACGTCGCCAACCCGTTCTTCGCCGACGTCGCGGAGCGGATCGAGTCGGCGCTCGCCCCGCACGGCCTCAAGACGATCATCTGCCCGTCCTTCGCGGGCGGCGTCCAGGAGCCCGAGTACATCTCCGCGATCATCGACAAGGGCATCGCGGCCGTGGTGTTCCTGTCCGCGTCCAACACCGTCGAGGGCGTCGACACCGAGATCTACGAGATGCTGCGCTCGCGCCGCATCCCCTACGTCGGGGTGAACGGCGAGTTCGCCGACGGGGTGCCGGTCCCGGTGTTCTCCACCGACGACCGGCTCGCCGCCGAACTCGCCGTCGACCACCTGCACCGGCTCGGCCACCGCGCCATCGGCATGGTCTCCGGCCCCGCCGGGAACCGGCCTGCCGACCGGCGGGTGCAGGGCTTCCTGGACTCGATGACCCGCCGCGGCGCCACCGACCCGGAGCGCCTGGTGGTCCGTCAGTCCTACACCGTGGAGGGCGGCCAGGCCGCCGCCGGCCTGCTGGTCGGGCGCGGCGCGACCGCGATCGTCGCGGCCAGCGACTTCCTCGCGCTGGGCGTGATCCGCGGCGTGCGCCGGCTCGGCCGCAGCGTCCCCGAGGACGTGTCGGTGGTCGGCTACGACGGCTCGATGATCACCGAGTTCACCGACCCGCCGCTGACCACCGTCCGCCAGCCCACCGACCGCCTCGCCCTGGAGGTCGGCCGCAGCGTCCTCGCCCTGGTCGGCAACCGCGACACCCCCACCGGCGAACTCCTCTTCGACCCCGAACTGGTGATCCGCGCCACCACCGCCCCCGCGCCGCCGGTCTGACGGACCGTCAGGGGGCGACGGCGGCCCGGGCCAGGGTCACCACCCGGTCGAAACCGGCGTCCAGGTGCTCGTCGCCGTGGTGCACCACCAGCAGGCCCCGGCCCGCGGTGCGGTGCCGCAGGGCGTGCAGCACCAGGGCGCGGCCGTCCTCGTCGAGGTTGGCGAAGGGCTCGTCGGCGAGGTAGAGGTCGGCGTCCTCGCAGAGCAGCGCGGCGATGCCGACCCGCTGGCGCTGACCGGAGGACAGTTCGGCGGGGAACTGCTCGGCGAGGCCGTCGAGTTCGAGCGCGGTGCGCAACTCCGGGTCGGCGACCAGCTCGCGCACCGGCAGCGGCGGCAGGTGCACCGGCGCGGTCAGGCTCGCCACCCGCCCGGGGAGCGCGACCAGGCCGGTGTCGGGCGCCAGCGTCCCCGCCAGGACGTGCAGCAGGGTGGTCTTGCCGCAGCCGTTCGGGCCGCGCAGCAGCACGTGCTCGCCCGCGCCGAGGGTGAAGTCCTCGATCGCCACCGCGCTGTCCCCGCCGTACGAGACCCGGGCGCCGTGCACCGCCACCGCGGGCGCCTGCTCGTGGTACGCCTCCGGCCGGGAGCCGCGCAGCGCCTCGATCCGGCGCAGCACGGCGCTGCTCCGACGGGCCAGCGGGATCAGGTTGATCAGGTCGAAGATCCCGGTGACGGCCCGCCAGAGCGTGTTGACGAAGGCCAGGAAGCTGCCGAAGGTCATCCGGCCGAGGAAGACGAAGTACGCCCCGATCACCATCGACGCGGTGTCGGACAGGTTCATCACCAGGTCGCTGAGCGTGCTCTGCCGTTGCGCGAGGCGGTAGTTGACGAAGGTGATGCCGAGGTAGCCGTGCAGCGCCTCGCGGTTGACGGCCCGGGTGCCGGGCAGCAGCAGCCGCAGGCCGCGCAGCGCGTGGAACGCCTCCAGGGTGCGGGTCAGCCGGTTGATGTACTGCGCCTCGGCCTCCCGTTCGGCCTCGGTGTTGTCGGCGATCCGCCGGGCGACCGCGTTGCTGGCCACCACCAGCGGCGGCACGATCACCAGCAGGATCAGGCTGGCCTGCCAGGACAGGTAGAGCAGCACGCCGAGGAAGGCGGTGGAGGACACCGCCTGCCGGGCGATCCGCACCACCACGTCCACGGCCGGCAGCACGCCCTCGTGGACGTCGTTGTGGACCCGGCTGACGTAGGAGGCGTGCCCGGCCTCGGACAGCCGCCGCCCGTCCAGCCCCAACGAGCGGTCCAGCAGCTCCAGTTCGAGTTCCACCACGAGCGCGTTCTCGAACCGCTTGCGCCCGCAGGCCACCCAGTAGCCGAGGGCGTTCAGGGTCAGGCCGAGCAGCAGGTAGCCCCCGCCCAGCAGCAGGAAGCGCCGGAAGTCCCCGGCCAGGATCGCCTGGTCGAACAGCGCCTTCAGCAGCAGCGGGTGCAGCACGGCCTCGGCGCCGCCGGTGACGGCGACGGCCGCCACGATCAGGCCGAACCGGGCCCGGTGCCCGCGCAGCAGGTGCCACAGCTCCTTCACCGGGCCACCCCGTTCGGCAGTTCGTCGAGCAGGAAGTCCGCGCCGCCGCCGGAGTTGGCGCGGTGCAGCACCCGCAGCACCCCGGCCGAGCCGGTCAGGTAGTCGGTGGAGCAGCGCAGCAGCCCCTCGCCGGGCACGCCCAGCGGCGCCACCCCGTCCCGCCGCGGCATCCCGAAGCGCTCGGCCGGTTCGAACAGGAACACCCGCCGGACGAAGTCGAGTTGGCGCAGCGCGGTGTCCCGGTAGGAGGGGTCGCCGGTGAACGCGGCGGCGTCCAGCATGGCGTCCGCGATCCCGGACATGCCGAACCCGTAGCCCGGCAGCACGCTCTGGCCGACCCGGACGGCGCGCAGCACCCGCCGGGCGGCGTCCAGGTCGCCGTAGCGCAGCAGCACCTGGGCGATGCCCGCCGAGCCGACCTCGACGTACGGCTCCATCGTCCCCTCGTGGTCGAACATCACCACGCCCTCGTCCAGCAGCGTGGCGTGGTCCAATTCCCAGTCCAGCGCGGCGCGTCCGAGCTGCCGGTAGTGCTCCTCGCCGGTGGCCTGGTGCATCCGCAGCAGGAACAGCGCGACGCCCGCCTGGCCGAAGCCGAGGCCGGTCAGCGGCCGTTCGGGGGAGAACTCGTTGCGCCAGAAGGCGTGCCGGCCCTCGCGCTCGACGCTGTCGCACAGCACCCGCGCGCACCGGACGGCCGCGGCCAGGTGCTCCCGGCCGCCGTGCCGCAGGTGGAAGCGCAGGTCGGTGAGGCCGAGGCCGGCCAGGCCGTAGTAGAAGGTGTGGTCGCCGACGGCCGGGCCGCGCCGGTTCGCCAGTTCGAGCAACTCCCGCGCCCGGTCCGGGAATCCGAGGGTGTCGGCGGTCCAGGCGATCCCGGCCAGGCCGTTCATCAGGCCGTCCGGGTAGGCGTCCGGGTCCAGGCCGTCCAGCCGCTCGCCCAGCCACTGCCGCCACTCCGGCCGGACCGGGACGCCGGAGGCGTGCAGCGCCCACAGCACGCCGCTCGCCCCGAAGCCCAGGCTGAGCGGGTTGGTGACGTGCGCGAACGGGTCGGTGGGGAACAGCGTCGCCCGGCCGGGGTCGGCGGCGGCTGCGGCGAAGGCCGCCACGCCGGACTCGGCGGCGGCCAGCCCGAGCGCCGGAACGTCCACCGGCGCGGGCGTCACCGCCCGTACCGCGCCCAGGAGTTCGTCCGTCCGGGCGACCAGCGCGAAGACTTCGGGGAGGGCGGCCCGGCCCCGGGCCAGGTCCATCAGCAGGCCGTGCACCTCGGGCGGCCAGCCCAGCGCGTCGGTGAAGGTCCGGAACAGGCCGAGCACGTCCGGCCGCAGGTAGGACATCGCGGCGATCGGGAAGACGAAGTACGCCATGGTGTTGGCCAGCGCGCGCAGGTCGTCGGCCGGTCCGGGCGGGCCCGAGCGGCCCTCGGAGTGGCTGAAGCCGGGCGTGTACAGGTCGACCGGCTGCGCCAGTTCCTCGTCCCCGTCGGCGCCCTGCGGGTCGGCCAGCCGGCACGCCTCCAGGTCGATCACGGTGACGTGGAAGGTGTCCGGGTCGACCAGCAGGTTCGAGGGGGAGAGGTCGCCGAGCACCACGCCGTGCTCGTGGGCGGCCCCGACGGCGCGGGACAGGCCGCCCAGCACGGCCAGGAAGATCCGCAGGAACTCCCGGGCCCCGTCGGCGGTGATCACCGGCCGGGCCAGCGGGTTGCGCTCCAGCAGCACCGAGCGGATGTCGGTGCCCGGCACGAACTCCTGGGCGATGAACCGGTGTTCCCAGGCGTCGAAGCGGGCGATCGGCGCGGCGAAGCACCCGGAGCCGGCCAGCCGGTTCAGGAAGGTCCACTCCCGGTCGAGGATGTTCAGCGCGTCGTGGCCCAGGCGGGTGTTCGGGTTGGTGTGCGGACGGGCCTCCTTGAGGACGACCTGCCGGTCGCCGTCCGCGGTGTCCTCGGCGGTGTACACCCCGCCGGAGTTGGAGAACTGGATGGCGCCGGTCACCCGGAACCGGCCGCCGAGCAGCCCGTCGCCCTCCTCCGGGCCCTCCTCGGCCGGCTTCCAGTCGTCGAACGGCCAGGACTGCCAGGACGGTTGGGCGAAGCCGGGCTCCCGGTCGTCGGCGGTCGGGCCGTCCGGGCCGGCGATCTGCGCGACCTGCCGCCCCAGCACGTCGAGCCGGTGGGTGCGCAGGAACTGGCCGTAGCGGAAGTACAGCGACTTCGACTCCCGGTAGCGCACGTCCGACAGCACGTAGGCGCCCTCCCGGCCGTCCAGCAGCGCGGCGAGTTCGGCCAGCAGGGTGCGGAAGTCGTCCTCGTCGCGCGGGTAGACCGTCACCAGCTTGCCGCCGCTGCCGCGCGCCATGCCCTTGGAGTTGAGCATCTCGAAGATGTTCAGGTCCAGCGCGATCTTGAAGTCGCTGCCGCGGGCCGTCAGGTGCCCCACCACCAGGGCCGCCACCTCGCGCACCTCGCGGTGGTTCGCCGAGACGTGGATCTTCCAGCCCTGCGCGGGCAGGTCCGGGTCGTGCCGGTGGCTCCACCAGATCCCGCTGCGGACGAACCGGGCCCGCTGCCGCTCGTCCAGCGAGGACAGGAAGTGGTCGGCCCGCGGCTCGTAGTACACGTCCAACGGGTCGAAGAACAGCGTGTCGTTCCAGGTGAACAGGAACCGGTGGACCCATCGTTCGTCGCGCATGTCCCGCCTCTGTCTGGGGTCGTCCGCCGTGGGGCGTCGGGGAGTGCTGCCGCGGCGCGGCCGGGGAACGGCAGGGCCCGGGCGGGAGCGCGGAGCGCCTCCGCCCGGGCCCCGGACGTCAGTTGGTGCTCGGCTTGTCGGGCTCCTTGCAGCAGTTGCTGGAGCTGCTGGTCAGGCTGACCACGCCGGCCTTGGCCGGGGTCACCCGGGGCTGCAGGTTCTGGAGCTTGAGGACGCTCATTCCGATCACTCCTTCACGAAGGGGTCCGCGGGACGGTGCCGACCGGGTCCGGGCGGGAGCGGCGCCCCCGCCCGGACCCGGGGATCAGGCGTTGGTCGGAGGCTTCGACGGGGACTTGCAGCAGTCGCTGGAGCTGCTGGTCAGGCTGACCACGGCGGCCTTGGCCGGGGTCACCCGGGGCTGCAGGTTCTGGAGCTTGAGGACGCTCATTCCGATCACTCCTTCGAGGGGGGTGGACGCACCGCTGCGTCCACGGGGAAAGGGGGCCTTGCCGATCGGCAGGCACAGTCAACAGCAGCCGGTGATCGTGGACATGGCGGAGAACACCCCATGTTCCGCACCGCCGGCCCCCATGTTTCGCACCCCGCCGCCGACCCCCGCGCCCCGTGCGGTCAGCCGTCCTCGCCCGCCGCCGCCAGCTCCGCGGCCAGCCGGTGCAGCGCGGCCCGGTCCGGCAGGCCCGTCTTGCGCAGCAGGCTCGCCAGGTGCTTCTCCACCGTCCGCGGCGAGATCACCAGCCGGTCCGCGATCTCCCGGTTCCCCGGCCGGTCGACCATCAGCGCGAACACCTCGTACTCCCGCAGCGTCACCCCCCGGGCCCGGACCGCCTCCGGAATGCGGTCCCGGCCGGTGCGCCGCTGCGCGACGGTGGCGCCGCTGCGGCGCAGCAGCGCCCGGCACGCGCCCGCCGGCGCGCCCGCCCCCAGGGCGTGGAAGTACTCCTCCGCGCCGCGCAGCCACCCCACCGGATCGCCCCAGCCGTCCGCCAGCGCCGCCTCCGCCACCAGCCGCAGCGCCAGCCGCGCCCCGGTGGGGAACAGGTCCTGACGGCGCACCAGCTCCGCGACCGCCCGCTCGGCCTCTGCCGCCCGCCCCTCCCGGCCCAGCAGCACCGCGTCCGCCGCCACCAGGAACTGCCGGTTCCACGCCAGCTCCGCCGCCGGCATCGCCGCCACCTCCGCGTACCGCTCCCGCCCGGCCCGGCCCGCCAGCACGTCCAGCAGCGGCCGCAGCCCGTACCGGCCGGTCAGGTAGAAGACGTTCGGATGGCCCCGCTCCCACTCCGCCGCAGCCGCCAACTCGGCCTCGGCCAGCGGCCGGTCCTCCTGCAGCAGCGCGCACACCGCCCGGCACAGCCCGCGCATCATCGGCACCAGGAACGACCGCCCGCCGCCCGCCCGCTCGAAGGCCAGCAGCCGCTCCTCCATCTCCTTCGCCCGCCCCCGGTGCCCGGCCAGCGTCGCCGCCGTCAGCAGCAGGTACTGGTGCGAGGCGACGTCGCGCATCCGGCCGGTCGCGTCCAGGCAGCGCGCCACGATCTCCCCGGCCCGCTCCGGATCGCCCGTCAGCACCGCGTACATCGCCAGCAGCGCCTCCGTCCGGTGCTCCCGGCCCGGCGACCCCAACTCCCGTGCCGCAGCCAGCGCCTCCTCCAGGGTGCGGGCCTCGCCCCGGCGCATGAACGCGTTCGCGCCCAACCGCACCAGCGCCTCGAACCGCCAGTGCGGCAACCCGTGCGACTCGGCCACCACCAGCATCCGGGCCAGACACCCGTCGGCCTCGTCGAAACCCCGCTCCCGGGCCAGCATCGCCAACAACTGCCAAGCCTGACAGGCCAGTTCCGGCATCACCGCCTGCTGGGCGAACTCGGCGGCCAGCAGCGCCCGCCGCTCCGTGCCCGGCAGCAGCTCCGCCCGACCCGGCTGCAGCGCCAGGTGCCCCCGGGCCACCGCCAGCGCCGCGCGCTGCGCCGGCTCCGGCCGCTCGCCCAGCAACTCCTGCGCCACCGCGAGCTGTTCGGCACCCTCCGCGCCGCGCCCCGCCATCAGCGCCGCCCAGGCCAGCCGGGTGTGCAGGTCGACCCGCCGCTCCACGCTCGGCGCGGCCGCCCCCGCCGTCGGCAGGGTGCCCAGCAGCTCCAGCGCCCGGTCCAGCCGCCCCGCCTCCGCCGACGCCCGCACCAGCGACTCCGTGACGGCGGCCCGGTCCGCGCCCACCGCCAACCGGTGCGCCCGCTCCAGCAGTTCGACCGCGACACCCGCCGCCCCCGCCTCCAGCGCCCGCCGCCCCGCCCCGGCGTGCAGCCGGGCCGCCCCCGCCGCGTCCCCGGCCACCTCCAGCAGACGGGCGGCGAGGTGCTGCCGCTCGGCGCTCTCCGGGCCGGGCGGCCGGGCGCCGGGGCCGCCCGGACGGGGGTCCTTCGCGCCGCCGCCCCGCGACCCGGCCTTGCCGAGCGCGGCGGCGGCCCGGCGCGCCACCGCGGCCCGTTCGGCGGCCGGCAGCCCCGCCGCCAGCGCCTCCCCGACCAGGGCGTGTCTGAACGCGTACCCGTCGGGCACCGTCGCGTCCGAGACCACCAGGTCCGCCTCGACCAGCTCGCGCAGCTCCGCGAACAGCCGGCGCTCCGTCCGCCCCGTGACCAGGTGCAGGGTGTCGACCGTGAATCGGGGGCCGAGCAGCGCCGCCAGCACCACCAACTCCCGCGTCGAGGGCGCCAGTCGGGCCGCCCGCCCGGCGTACGCCCGCACCACCCCCGCCGGGACGGTCGCGGCCAGGTCGCCCGCCACCCGCCAGCCCGCGCCCTCCGGCCGCAGGGCGCCGCCGCCGACCATGTCGGCCAGCAACTCCTCCACCAGGTACGGGTTCCCGTCCCCCACCTCGGCCAGCCGCGCCACCACCCCCGGCGGCACCGCGTCCACCGGCACCCCCAGGCAGGCGGCCGCCAGCTCGCCCAACTCCGCACCGCCCAGCGGCCCGAGCGGCAGCACGGTGGCGACCCGCCGCCGCTCCGCCGCCTGCGACAGCTCGAACGCCGCGCCCGGCTCCGGCCGCAGCGTCGCCACCAGCAGCACCGGCAGCCCGGCCAGGTTGTCGATCAGGTACTCCAGCACCGCCAGCGTCCCGGGGTCCGCGTCGTGCACGTCCTCCAGCACCAGCAGGCAGCCGGCGTCCCGCCCGATCGCGGCGAGCAGCCGCAGCAGCCCCTCCGCCAGCTCGGTCACCTGCTCCGGTCGCCCCCGCCCGTCGCCGGTCCGCCACTCCGGCACCACCGGGGACAGCGCCGCCCGGTACGGCAGCAGCTCGGCGTCCTGCGGCGGCCCCGTCCGGCGCAGGTGCGAACTCAGCGCCTCCGCCAGCGGACGGAACGGCGCGGCCGCCGTGCTCGGACTGCCCCGGCCGCGCAGCACCGCGACCCCCCGCGCGGCGGCGCGCCGGGCGCACTCCCCGGCCAGCCGGGACTTGCCGATCCCGGCCTCGCCCAGGACGAGCACGGCCCGGGCGTCCGGACCGCCGTCCTCCGCCCGCTTCTCCTGGCAGCTCGTCAGGAGCCCTTCCAGCAAAGCCGTTTCGGCGCTCCGGCCGACCGTGACGGGTGATCTGGTAGCCATGGCCGCAGGCTAGTCCGAGCTGGTCATGGCCGGGTAGAGCCGGGGGACGGCCCCACCCGGCGAGGGCCTACCAGTCCGCCGGGGCGGCACCGCCCCGCGAGGTCCAGGTCATCGTCTCGTACGGGGAGTGCGTCTGCATCAGCACCTCGTCGCCCCCGGACAGCGCGGCCGCGCGGCGCCCCAACGCGCCACCGCCGCCCCAGGGCCCGCCTCCGCCGAGCGGATGCGCCGCCGACTCGACGGGCTCGGCCTGCCGGGGGTGCTGCGGAGTCTGCATGGACGGACACCTTCCTGCCACTACCGAACATCAGGACCTGGATGCCACGGGTGTTCGCGGCAGCACCCGAGCGTCCCACCGGCCACGCCTCCACACAAGATGCCCCCAACCTCCACCCGTTGCCCCGAAGTCGCCCGCCGTCCAGCACCCGGGCCGGGCCCGCAGCACGGAGGCGGTGCGGTGCGCCCGCACTGGCATCATGGGGAGCCCGACCCCGAAGGAGCACCCACCGCATGAGGCTCGTCCGCGACCCCAGGTACGGCGAAGTCGACCTCACCGCCTCGGCGGAGGAACTGGCCCGGCTCGCGGACGCGGTGGCCGACGGCGAAGGCCGGATCGACTCCACGGCCCCGCCGGGCACCGACACCCTGGCCGGCGTCGAGGTCGAGCGAACGGCCGGCCCCGGAGTCCTGATCCGCCACGACCCCGGACGGCGGACCCTGGTGATCAGCGGCGACCCCGCCGCCCGGGCCGTCCTCGCGGACAACCTGCGCGCCGTGGCCGCCACCGACGACGGCGGCCACCTCCACGTCGACCACCACCCCGGGCACTACTACCTCGCAGCCGGCTCCGTCCCCCTGATCGTCAACCACCCGCACGGCGCCATGCCGACCCGCTGACCGGGCGACCGGGGCGGGGGCGCTCCGGCCCGTGGCCAGGGGACCGCACAGTCCAGTCTCCGGCCCCGACCTCGGCCTCGGCCGAAGCTCAAAACCCCTGCTCGGCTACGGTGACGGCATGACCCACCGCCTGCCCGAGGACGTGGCCGACGTGCTCGACCTCGTCCTGGACCCGGACGAGCCCGTTCACGTCGCCCTCCGCCGGCAGGTGCGCCGACTCGCAGTGCGGTCCCGCTGCGAGTGCGGGTGCGGCACCGCCTACTTCGCACTCGACACCGACGCGGTGGAGCCCGCGCCGACGGGCCCCGGCACCGTCGTGGCCGCCGACGTCCAGCTGTTCACCGAAACCGGCGAGTGCCCCGGCGAGGTCCTGGTCTTCGCGCAGGACGGCTACCTCGCATGGCTGGAGGTCTGCTCCTGGAGCGACGACATCGAGGTGAACCTCACCGCGGCACGCCGCTGGCTGCGGCCGCCGTCCTGAACCCGAGCCGATCACCGGCCGGGAACACGAGCACTCGTGCCAGGACGACGCCGAGCGGAGCCACGGGCGGAGGGCTACGAATCGCCGGGCGATCCGCCGGAGAGCGGTTTTCTGGAGGAACAGGCGTTCCGCCCCACGCCGGAGGCGATCCGGCGGGTCTGGGCGGGCTCCGGTGGCGCTGTCGAATTCGCGCCTTTCGGCAGCGGGTCGGGCTGCTGCACGGTCGCCTGTTCGGCGGAGGGGAATCCGGAGAGCATTTTCTTCCGGGGTCCTCCGGGGACCGGTACTCCGACCGCCGTTCTTGACCGCTGTTCCGGAAGACCGAGTTGATGGCGGGGCGACGGCGGGGTCTTCCAGGTTCGGCCCCTTCTGTCGCTCAGGAACGGCCCGGGTCCTCGGCGACAGGAGGGGTCTTCGCCGGGGTCGCCCGATCCGCCTCGACGGACCTGGCCGCCTCGGCCGCCTCGGCCGCCTCCCGGAAGGTGACGACCGCCTCGCCGTTCTCCCGCGCCCACGCGGTGAGCATCCTGATGGGCTCCTCCAGGGTTCGCCCGAGATCGGTCAGGCCGTACTCCACCCGCGGCGGCGCCTCGGCGTACGCGTGCCGTTCGACCAGCCCGTTGGCCTGGAGCCGACGCAACGTCTGGGTCAGGACCTTGCGCGAAATGCCACCGCTCAGCTCGACCAACTCGCCGTGGCGCAAAGGGCCGTCGGTCAGTGCGAAGAGCGTGACCATGGACCACTTGCTGGCGATGATCTCCATGGCCAGGAGAGCGGGACAGTCGGCGAGGAAGGCGATTCCGGGTCGCAGGCTCATGCCCCGAAGGTTACCTGGAGGTACCTGACGGCCCCCTATCGTCATTGAGGTGCGCACGCCCCTTGTTCGCCTCTCGCACGATTGAGGTTCCAGCCATGTTCGTCTCCCTCGCCGTCGTCACCGTGTTCATGTCGGCGCTCCTCCTGGTATCGGCCGGGGCCAAGTCGCTGAGGACGCGTCACATCACCGAGCAGATGTCCACCCTCGGAGTCCCGCGGCGCATGATGGCTTTCCTGATCTGCGCCCAGATCGCGGGCGCGGCCGGTGCGATCGCCGGACTCCGGTGGGGGCCCGTCGGAATCGCCGCCGCGATCGGCCTGACGCTCTATTTCGCCGGTGCGGTCGCCTTCCACCTGCGCGTCGGCGACCGCAAGGGCGCGTCCCCGGCGGTGGTCCTCGCCCTGGCCTCCGTGGCCCTGATCGTGCTGCGTGCGGCCACCCTCTGACGGCGGACGGCCGGTGGCCGTGGGTCACAACGTCGACCCTTGGCCCGGGACGAGAGCCGAAGACTGTCCGCAGCCCTGCTCGCAGCGGCCGCTGGCAGCGACAAGCGGCCCGGGGCCATGAAGATCACGATCTGCGGTCGGAGCACTGGCGCACCGCCCTGGTCGGCGGTCCGGGGGAGCGGGGAGCAGGGGAGCGGGCCGATAATTGTCTTATACACGTCGGGAAGCTAGCCTGCTCCAACGCCCGCCGAGCCGTGGGCACCGCCGCCGGGACGCCGAGTCCCGTCCACCCGGCAGCGGCAGACCGAGAGAGTGAGCGGACGGGAGCGGGGGAACCAGGTCAGTACGCCCGGCCCCCGCGTGCCCGTGGGTGGTCGCGGCTCGGGGTGAAGCCGTTCCACGGACGGCCGGGCCACTCGCGCGGCCCGAACCCGACAGCTCACCTCGCAGGCGTCGCCGAGGACCCCCACCATGCGCCTTCCTGCCACGACCGCCAGGGTCGCCGCCGCGACCGCCGTGACCGGCCTGGCCGTCGCCACGTTCGCCCTGACCGGCCCCGACACCGCCGACGCCGCCGGGCAGCACCGCCCGGCCAAGCACCGCGGCTGGGCGACCGCCGCGCCGTCCGCCACCGGCGCCCCGCTGCCGACGACCCCGGCGGCCCCGTCCGCGACGCCGACCGTCCCGCCGGGCGCCCCGAGCCCGACCGCGGCCGCCACCACGGCGGCGCCCGACCCGACGCCGACCGCGACCCCGCTGCCGACCGGTTCGCCGTTCGTGAGCCCGACGCCCACCGCCCGGCCCACCGCCTCGCCCACCTCGCCCGCGCCGACCGGCACCGCGCCGACCTGGCAGGACGACTTCGATTCCGCCTCGGTGCCGCTCGGCAGTTGGACCGGCTGCCGCGCCGACGGGCCGCTGCAGACCAGCCACTGCACCGGGCTGCCGGCCGCGGTGGACGCCAAGTGGTGGGCGTACCCGTCCGGTTGGCAGGACACCTCGAAGAACGGCACGTACGACCCGGCCCGGACGCTGTCGATCGCCGACGGGCAGCTGAACATCCACCTCAACCGGGACGCCGCCGGCACCTGGGTGGCCGCTCCCACGCCGAAGCTGCCGCAGAACACCACCTACGGCACCTACGAGGTCACCTGGAAGGCGACCTGCGCGACCGGGTACAAGGTGGCGTGGCTGCTCTGGCCGGACTCCTACACCTGGCCGCGCGACGGTGAGGTCGACTTCCCCGAGGGCGACCTGTGCGGCGACGTCGGCGCGTTCGTGCACCGCCAGGGCGCGACGTCCGGCGGCGACCAGGACGCGTACGACACCGGTGTCCCGGTGGCCGGGGCCCGGCACGTCAGCCGGATCGAGTGGCAGGCGAACGACCTGAAGTTCTACCTGGACGGCAAGCTGGTCGGCCACTCCACCTCGCGGGTGCCGAACACCCCGATGCACTGGGTGCTGCAGTCCGAGACCTCACTCGGCGGCGCCGCCCCGGCGGTCGGCTCCTCGGCCGACATCGCGATCGACTCGGTCCGTTTCTGGAAGGCGGGTTAGGCCCACCGGAGGCGGGTCGCGGTCCGGACGAGGTCGGCGACGGCCCCCGAGCGGCTGTGCGGGGGCCAGGCGATCACGGTGGTGACCTGCGGGGCGTCCAGGAGGGGGACGGCGGCGAGGCCGCCGTGCAGGTGGGTGCGGGACGACTCCGGCGAGACCGCGCAGGCCCGGCCGAGGGCGACGAGCTGGAGCAGCTGCGCGTGGTCGCGGACCTCCGGGCCGGGGCCGGGCGGGTAGCTGCCGTCGGGGCGGGGCCAGCGGGGCAGCGGCAGGCCCGGAAGGTCGGCGAGGTCGGCCATCCGCAGCCGGGGCCGGGCGGTGAGCGGGTGCCCGGCGGGCAGGATCGCCACCTGGCCCTCCGTGCCGAGTTCCTCGGCGCGGAGTCCGGCCGCCGGGTCGAACGGCCGGTGCAGCAGCGCCACGTCGGCCCGGCCCTCGCGCAGCAGCCGCTCCTGCTCGCCCGGGCCGCACAGGATGACGTCGACGGGGACCGCGCCGGGTTCGGCGGCGTACGCGGCGAGCAGCCCCGCCAGCAGTTCGCTGGACGCGCTCGCCTTGGTGACCAGGACCAGGCCGGGACCGCCGGTCGCGGAGCGGGCGGCGCGCCTGGTCCGCCGCTCGGCGGCGTCGACCGCGTCGAGCGCCGCCCGGCCCTCGGCCAGCAGCACCGACCCGGCCCCGGTCAGCGTGACGGTGCGGCCCGTCCGGTCGAACAGCGCGGCCCCGAGCCGTCGTTCGAGCTGCTGGATCGCCCGCGACAGCGGCGGCTGCGAGATCCCGAGCCGTTGCGCGGCCCGCCCGAAGTGCAACTCCTCGGCGACGGCGACGAAGTAGCGCAGCTCCCGGGTCTCCATCCGACCACGGTACCCCGCACCGATACCCCGACGGTATCGGTGCCCACCCGATCGGTCTTGGACGCCCCGCAGCGGCCGGGGGCAGCATGATCCCCATGAGCGAGCGAACGATTGCGCTGGTCACCGGCGCGAACAAGGGCATCGGCCACGAGATCGCCGCGGGCCTGGGCGCCCTCGGCTGGAGCATCGGCGTCGGCGCGCGCGACGACCGGCGCCGCGCGGACGCGGTGGAGCGGCTGCGCGCGGCCGGGATCGACGCCTTCGGCGTGCCGCTGGACGTCACCGACGACGCGAGCGCGGCCGCCGCCGCCCGGCTGGTCGAGGACCGGGCCGGGGGCCTCGACGTGCTGGTCAACAACGCGGCCGTCGCCGGGGAGATGCCGCAGCAGCCCACCGGCGTCGACCCCGCCACCGTCCGGGCGGTCGTGGAGACCAACGTGATCGGCGTCATCCGGGTCACCAACGCGATGCTGCCGCTGCTGCGCCGCTCCGCCTCGCCCCGGATCGTCAACATGTCGAGCAGTGTCGGCTCGCTGGCCCGGCAGTCGGGGCCCGACCCGGACCGGACGGCGGGCCCGGTGGCCGTGGCGTACGCGCCGTCGAAGACCTTCCTGAACGCCGTGACGCTGCAGTACACCCGGGAGTTGAGCGGCACGAACATCCTGATCAACGCCTGCTGCCCCGGCTACGTGGCGACCGACCTCAACGGTTTCCGCGGCGTGCGCACCCCCGCCCAGGGCGCGGCGATCGCCGTCCGGCTGGCGACCCTGCCCGACGACGGCCCGACCGGCCGGTTCTTCGACGACGCCGGGATCGTGCCCTGGTGAGGCGGCTGCCGAGATGTGGTCGACTCCGTTGATCGGTCAGGGAGTCGACGGACGGGCCGGTGCCCGCAGCAGGAGCACGGAAGGGACCTGTTCCGGGCAGGCCAGGTGCAGCAGGGTGTGCCCGACCCCCGCCAGCCCCACCAGCAGCCCGGGCACCGGAACGGCCCCCGGGGTGCCGCAGCGCGGACCGTCCCGCTCGACCTCGGCGACCAGGCGTCGGGCCGCCGGCAGGTGCGGGGGCGGGGACGGCAGGGGCGGGGACGGCGGGGCGGTCCAGCGGGTGAGGAGTTCCAGGACGCCCGCCTCGCCGTGGCAGAGGCTGTGCTCCGTCGACGGGGCCGCCCGGGAGGAGAGCCGGCGGACCGTCCGTGCCGCGAACTCCGCCAACTCCGGCTCCTGTTGCGTGAGTTGACGGTCGGCCACGGCCAGCGCGACGCCCGTCCGCCCCCGGCACCAGCCGCCGGGCCGGTCCGCCGGTCCGTTCGGTGCCCCGGCCGCGAACCGCAGCGCGGCCAGCCCGGCCCGCTCGGCCGCCACCTGGCGGCGACCGGCCCCCGCCCCCGCCTCTGCCTCCGCCTTCGCCCAGCCGAGCAGGGCCCAGCCGACCCCGGCCGCGCCGGTGGCGAAGCCCGGGCCGGCGGGCGGGGGAGTGGCGAGGAGGCGGTCCGCGAGGGTGCGGGCCCCGTCCCGGGCCGCGGTCGAACCGGTCGCCCGGTGCACGGCCAGCAGGGCGGCCAGGCCGCCCGCCAGGCCCTCCGTCAGCCCGGGGGCGGACTCGGTCGCGGCCGCCCGTACCGTCAACTCGACGCTCCGGCCGATCAGTTCGGACGCGGCGGGCAGGTCGTCCAGCGCGGCGGCCACCGCCGTGACCGCGTACGCGATGCCGCCGAGACCGGCGAAAGCGCCGGGGCCGACCGCCGCGAGGTCCGCGGGCCGGGCCGCGAGCCGCTCCAGCAGCGCGGGCAGCGGCGTCAACGCCCGGACGGCCGCCGCCGCGTAGCGTTCCTCCCCGGTCCGGGCGGCCAGCCGGGCCAGGAACAGCGCCACTCCCGGGTAGCCGCCGCCCAGGTCGGCGCCGCACGGCCGCAACTGCCAGTGGCGGTCGCCGAGCAGCTCCAGCCCGAGCCAGTTCGTCCGCCCGCCCCCGTCGTGGCCCGCCGCCAGGAGCAGGTCGCCGACCCGGCGGGCGGCGCCGAGCAGCCGCTCGGGGGAGAGGGAAGAGGCCGGAGCGGGGCCGGGGCCGGAGGGCGGCGGCGGGGCGTGCGGGTCGGTGGTGGCGCGGGCGGCCATGGTGGCGCGGACGGTCCACTCCTGGGCCGCGAGGTCGAACTCGCCCATGGCGCGCAGCCGTTCGGCGGCCCGGTCGAGGCCGGTGCGGTCGACGGCGGCGGGGACGCGGGTGCCGTCGCCCGACCACAGGTCGGCCGAGCCCGGGCGGGTGGTGAACAACGGGATGTCGCCGTCCCACAGTTGGGCGATCTCGTGCTCCAGGGCACCGGGGTGGCCCGGCCCGGCGGCCGGGTCCGTGCCCAGCAGGCGGAACAGCGCGTCGCGCCGGTCCGCGTCCCGCAGCAGTTCCGGCCGGGTCGACTCGGCCAGCAGCGTCGCGTACGTCCGGGTGGGGCGCACCACGACCCGGACCTCGGCGTCCGCGAAGCGCGCCAACAGGCCGTGCGGTCCCAGCAGTTCGGACCGGCCGTCGGCCAGTGCCCGGTAGCCCGCGCGGAAGCCGTCGAGCAGGGCGTCGAGGTGGTCGGCGGGCTCGGCCGCCGCGCCCGCCAGGCTCGGCCGGTTGGCGGCCCCGGCCAGGGTCCGCGGGCGGTGGACCAGCCGCATCCGGTCCGTGCCGGGGTCGGCCCAGGCGGCCGCGTCCGCGGGCAGCGGCGCGCCCGCGTCGCCGCCCAGGCCGGAGGCGTCCAAGGCGGTGCGGTCGCCGAGTTGCAGGTGCGGGAGCAGGCCCGTCCGGTACACCGAGGACTGCAGGGCGGCCCCCGCCGGGTCGTCGCCCCCGAGGCCCGCCGTCGGCGGGTGGAACAGCGTCTCCACGTCGACCAGGAACGGCTCCGCGCCCCGGGCGACCAGGTTCTCGTGGTGCACGTCGGTGCCGTCCAGCGCGTACAGCAGCGCCAGCAGTGCGCCCTGGCGGCGGTAGAAGCCGGTCAACTGCCGTTCGTCGGAACAGCTCTGCGCGGTGACGTGCTCGACCCAGCCGTGGTCGCCGCGGTCCAGCAGGGCCAGGGTCGGCAGTTCGGGCGTGCCGGGCCGGGCGTTGAACCAGTGCGCGACCTCGTTGAAGTGCCGGTGGGCCCGCAGCGGGCGCGGCTTGTGGACCACCCGGCGGCCGTCGGCGAACCCCAGCACCGCGACGCCGCGCCCCCGCCGGTGTCCGTCGCCCGCGCCGGTCGCCACCGTGACCAGCGGGCCGGGGTCGGTGCCGCCCAGCAGAGTGGCGACGATCTCCGGCCGGTCGGCCGCGAAGTGCGCCAGCAGTTCGGTCAGGGCGTCCGCCGCGTACCGGCAGGTCTGCCCCAACAGCCTTGCCAGCACCGGGTAGTGGGCGAGCAGCGCGCCCAGTCCGGCCCGGCCGGCCGTCGCGGTGGCGAAGCTCCGGAACCGCTCCTCCGGGGTCCGCCCGGCCGACCCGCCGCGCCGCCGGGCGGCGTCGAGCTCCCACGCCAGCGTCCGGGCGGAGCGCCGGGCCAGTACGGCCGTCAGCTGCTGGACGAACTCGGCGCGGACGGGCCCGAGTTCGACCGTGCCATCCCCGTCCCCGGCGGGGAGCAGTTCGGCGGCCGCCCGGGCGAACGGCGCCACGACGTCCTCGAACCCGACGGCCGGGGAGGGGAGTTCGTCCGGCAGCGTGTCCAGCACCGCCTCGACGAAACCGGCCCACTCCGGCCGCCCCGGCCCGGCCGGTCCGTCCGGTTCGCCCGCCACGACCCCGGCCGACCACCACCCCGCGCCGCCCCGGCCCCCCGGTGCCCCCGCCGCCTCGATCACGGCCCGAGCCTCCCACCGGCCCCGTCCCCGCACAAGGCACCCGCACAAGCCACCCGCCGCCGGGCGCCCGCCGTCCGGGGCCGGGGCCGGGGTCAGAGCCAGCCGTTGCGGGCGGCGTAGAGGGCGAGTTGGAAGCGGGTCGTCGAGCCGGTGCGGGAGTTGAGCTGTTCGAGCTGGCGGGAGAGGGTGCGGCGGCTGATGCCGAGCAGTTCGGCGATGGTCTCGTCGGTGACGCCGGTGGCGAGGAGTTCGAGGACGCGGCGGTGGATGCCGCCGACCGCGGGCGGGACGCGGTCGCTGCGGTGCATCGGCAGGGCGGTGCGCCAGGCGGTCTCGAACAGGCCGGTCAGCGCGGTCAGCAGGCTGGACGGTCGGACGATCAGCAGCGAGTCGTTGACCTCCGCCTCGACGAAGGACATCGACACGATCGCCAACCGCCGGTCGAACACCGTGAGTTTGACCGGCACGGTGGGCAGCACCCGGGCCTGTTCCCCGGCGGCGATGCAGGGCTGGATGTTGACGCTGTAGTAGGCGGTGTTCTGCACGGCCGACTTGGCGTACACCACCCGGTACTCCACGCCCTGCCCGAGCTTCTCCACCTCGACCGGGTTCGCCGCCCCGCAGGTGTGGTACGGCGGCGAGTCGAAGCGCAGCACCTCGGACTCGGCGGCCTCCTCGATCGTCCAGACCCGTTCCGCGAGGGCCGGACCGGTCACCACCTCGACCAGGTCCTCGGTCGGCTGCGGGCTGACCGTCCGCCGGTAGTCGCGGTACGCGGCCGCCGCGGCCCGGTGCGCCCGGCGCAGCTCCGCGGTGCGGGCGTGCGTCAGGTACTCCAGTGCGACGGTCGGCTCCACCGGGACGTGCACCCGCCCGTCCGGTCCGGACGCGGTGATCAGGCCGAGTCGGCGCAACTGGCCCAGCAGGCCCTCCAGTTCACCCAGTTCACCGGGAGAGGCGTCCGGTCCGTCGTCCAACTCGGCCGCGAGGTCGTGGAGTTCGCAGGGGCCGAGGGACAGCATGGCCAGGTAGGCAGCGGCCTGACGGTCCGTCAGGCCGAGGCGGAGCAGGTGGGTGATCAGGTCGTCGTCTTCGGACATCGTTGGCCTCTCCGGGAGGGCGGCGGGCCGGGCACCGGCGGGGGAGCGGCCCGGGGGCCGGACGGTGCCGTGCGGGGTGCCGTGCATGGTGGCACGTCCCACCGGCCCGGCACCAGGTGCGGCGCCCGTCCGTGCCAGTGGCCGCCGGACGCCACCGGCGGCGGCGGGACGCCGGTAGACCGGTGGCGCCCTGGACGGTCCAGGGCCCGACCCCCTCCCGGAGCCGCCATGTCCCCGCACCCGAAGCCCCGCGACCGCCGCAGCGGCCGGGCGTACGCCGCCGCGCCGACCGCCGCGACCGCCGTCGCCCTGGCCGCCGCGACCGCCCTCGCCGCCGCGCTGACGGCCGTCCCCGCGCGGGCCGTCCCAGCCCCCGTGCCCGCCGCCCCCATTCCGGCCGCCCCCGCGTCGGCCCCCGGCGGGGTCCGTCCCGCCGCCGAGCCGATCGCCGGCCGCTACCTGGTGGTGCTCAAGGACACCGCCGCCCCGGCGGCCGCGGCCGCGACGGCGACCGCCGAGCAGCGCCACTCCGCGGTGGCGGCGGCCGCGGACCGGCTGGCCGGGGCCCACGGCGGCACGGTCCGCACCGTCTTCGACACCGCGCTGCACGGCTACCTGGCCGAACTGACACCCGCCCAGGCGGAGCGGGTCGCCGCGGACCCGGCGGTCGACCACGTCGAACAGGACGGCGTGCAGCACCAGTCGCTGTCCCCGGACACCGCCCCCGGGAGCGCCGCCGTCACCGTCCCCGGCAGCGCCCGGACGGCCGCCCCGGCGGCCGGTTCGGCGGGCACCCAGTCGGCCCCGCCGTCCTGGGGGCTGGACCGGATCGACCAGCGTGACCTGCCGCTGGACAAGGCGTACCACTACCCCGGCACGGCCTCGAACGTCACCGTCTACCTGGTCGACAGCGGCCTGCGCACCACGCACAGCCAGTTCCAGGGCCGGGCGAGCATCGGCGTGGACCTGGTCAAGGACGGCCGCAACGGCGGCGACTGCCTCGGCCACGGCACCCACGTGGCCGGCACCGTCGGCGGCAAGGACTACGGCGTGGCCAAGGCCGTGAAGCTGGTCGCCGTCCGGGTCACCCCGTGCAACAACTCCATCCCGACCTCCGCGATCGTCTCGGCCGCCGACTGGATCACCAAGAACGCGGTCAAGCCGGCCGTGGTCAACATGAGCATCAACGGCGGCGTCAGCTCCACCGAGGACAAGGCGATCAAGAACTCGATCGCCGCCGGGATCACCTGGGTGGTCTCCTCCGGCAACGGCAACGCCGACGCGTGCCGGAACTCGCCCGGCGACATCGCCGAGGCGATCGTGGTCAACAACGCCACCTCGGACGACGCCCGCCGCTCGGACTCCGACTACGGCTCCTGCACCGACCTGTTCGCGCCGGGCACCGGCATCACCTCGGCCTGGAACAGCGGCGACCAGGACACCCACGTGCTGACCGGCACCTCGATGGCGGCCCCGCACGTCACCGGCGCCGCCGCGCTCTACCTGTCCGCGCACCCGCAGGCCACCCCCGCCGACGTGCAGAGCGCCCTGACCGGGGCCGCCACCCAGAACCGGATCAGCGGCGCGGGCCAGGGCACCCCGAACCGCCTGCTGTACGTCGGCTGACGGCCCGTCGGCCGCCCCGCCCCTCGACCGCCCCTTCCCCGCCGGGGGGCCGGGGGGCCCCCCCCCGGCGGCCCCCCCCCCCCCCCCCCGCCCCCCCCCCCCCCCCCCCCCGCGGCCCCCGGGGGGCCCCCCCCCGCCCGGCGGGCCCCCGCCCCCCCCCCCCCCCCCCCCCCCCCCGGCCGCGGGGGCGCCCCCCCCCGCCCCCCCCCCCCCCCCCCCGGCCCCGTGCCGCCCCGACCACCACCCTCGGAGACCCCGTGATCAGCACCTTCGACCTGTTCCGCATCGGCATCGGCCCGTCCAGCTCGCACACCGTCGGCCCGATGCGCGCCGCCCGCCGCTTCGCCCGCCGGCTCGCCCGCGCGGGGCTGCGCGACGAGGTCGCCCACCTCGGCATCGAGCTGTACGGCTCGCTCGCCGCCACGGGCATCGGCCACGGCACCGACAAGGCCGTGCTGCTCGGCCTGGCCGGGGAGCGGCCCGAGACGGTCGACGTGGCCGACGCCGAGCGGCGCTTCCGCCACTACCGGGCGGAGGGCCGCGTCCCGCTGGCGGGGGCCGGACCGGTGACCTTCGCGTTCGACCTGCGCACCGGCACCGTGCTGCCCGCCCACCCCAACGCGATGGCCTTCACCGCCGTCGGCCACCGCGGCGAGGTGCTGGCCCGCCGGACCGACTACTCGATCGGCGGCGGCTTCCTGCTCGACGAGGACGGCAACGGAGACGAGGACGGCGACGGGACCGGGGACGGCGACGGGGCCGGGACCGGGAGCGGCGGCCGCGGCCCGGGCCGGGCGGTCCGCGCCGACGTCCCGTCCCCGGCCCCGTCCCCGGTCCCGTATCCGTTCGAGAACGCCGAGCAGTTGCTCCGGCTGGTCGGCGACGGCAGCATCAGCGACCTGATGCTCGCCAACGAGACGGCCCGGCGCGCGGAGGCCGAGGTCCGGGCCCGGCTGCTGGGCATCTGGGGCGTGATGCGGGACTGCGTCGACCGGGGCTGCCGCACCGAGGGCACCCTGCCCGGCGGGCTGGAGGTGCCCCGCCGCGCCCCGGCGCTGTACCGGCGGCTGCGGACCGCGCCCCGGGCCGACCCGCTGGAGGCGATGGACTGGGTGGCGCTGCAGGCGATCGCCGTCAACGAGGAGAACGCGGCGGGCGGCCGGGTGGTGACCGCCCCCACCAACGGGGCCGCGGGCATCCTGCCGGCCGTGCTGCACCACTACCACCGGACGGTGCCCGGCGCGGACGAGGACGGCACGGTCCGCTTCCTGCTCACCGCCGCCGCGATCGGCATCGTGATCAAGCGCAACGCGTCCCTCTCCGGGGCCGAGGTCGGCTGCCAGGGCGAGGTCGGCGCCGCCGCCGCGATGGCCGCCGCCGGGCTCGCCGAACGGATGGGCGGCACCGCCGCGCAGGTCGAGAGCGCCGCCGAGATCGCCCTCGAACACCACCTCGGGATGACCTGCGACCCCGTCGCCGGACTCGTCCAGATCCCCTGCATCGAGCGCAACGCCATCGCCGGGGTCAAGGCCGTCGCCGCCGCCCGCCTCGCCCTCCGCGGCGACGGGCAGCACCTCGTCCCGCTGGACACCGCCGTGCGCACCATGCGGGAGACCGGCCTCGACATGAGCGACAAGTACAAGGAGACCGCGCGCGGCGGCCTGGCCCTCGCCTTCCCGCAGTGCTGACCGCCGCAGCACCGGCCGGGTAGCCCCCGGCCCCGCCCGAGCACCGGTACGGCCCCGGGCTGCACCGGTGCTCCGGCATGCCCGGGGACGGCTCCGCCGCAGGTCGGACGCGTGTTCGGGTCGGGGGCGGCCGACTCCCTTCCACCGTGGACATGGTGACGAATCCACAGTTTTGGCCACCGCCCGCGGCCCACCCCCACCCGGCCCCACCCGGCCGCGCCCGCCCCGCCCGCCCCGCGAGGGCGGACCCGTCCACCGAATTGGCCCGGCCGTCCACAGGAAGCGACCGGCCGCCCGGCAACACCTTGACGCTCCAAGGCGGCTGAGGGAACGTCAGGCCCTGTCCGCAGCGGCGGGACGGCGCGACCGGCCTCCCGACCCCCGGACCGAACCCCTCCCTCACCCCCCTGGAGACAGGCATGACCTCCGCGTCCCCCGACCGTCCCCGGACCGGCCGCAGCAAGCTCGCCCTCGCCGCCGCCCTGCCCGCCACCCTGGTGGCCGCCCTCGCCGTCACCGGCACCGGCGGCACCGCCGCCGCGGCCGGCTCGCTCCCCAGGCCCGACCACATCGTCGTCGTCATGATGGAGAACCACGCCTACGCCCAGATCATCGGCAGCGGCAACGCCCCCTACCTCAACTCGCTCGCCAAGGGCGGCGCCCTGCTCACCAACTCGTACGGCATCACCCACCCCAGCCAGCCCAACTACTTCGCGATCTTCTCCGGCAGCACCCAGGGCATCACGGGCGACGGCTGCTACTCCGTCGGCTCGATGTCCGCCGCCAACCTCGCCTCCGAGCTGATCGCCGCCAAGAAGACCTGGGGCAGCTACAACGAGTCCCTCCCCAAGGAGGGCTCCACCACCTGCAAGAGCGGCGACTACGCGCAGAAGCACAGCCCCTGGTTCGCCTTCAAGAACGTCCCCGCGAGCAGCGGGCACACCTTCGCCCAGTTCCCCACCGACTACAGCAAGCTCCCCGCCGTCTCCTTCGTCACCCCGAACCTGTGCAGCGACATGCACGACTGCTCGATCGGCACCGGCGACAGCTGGCTCAAGAAGAACCTCGACGGCTACGCCTCCTGGGCCAAGACCCACAACAGCCTGCTGGTCGTCACCTACGACGAGGACGACAAGCAGAGCGGCAACCACATCCCCACCCTGCTCTACGGACAGCCCGTCAAGCCCGGCAGCACCGCCACCGCCTCCTACAACCACTACAGCGTCCTGCGCACCCTGGAGGACCTGGCCGGCCTCACCGCGCACGCCGGCCAGGCCGCCAAGGCCACCGACATCACCGGTGTCTGGAACTGACCGTGTACCTCGCGGACAGCCGCCCCACGGCGTCCGACGCCGCCCCGGCCCACCGGCCGGGGCGGTCGCCGCGGATCGCCGGAACCGTCCTGGCGCTCGGGAGCGTCAGCCTCGTCACCGACATCTCCTCCGAGATGGTCTCCGCCGTCCTGCCGCTCTACGTGGTCGCCGCCCTCGGCGTCTCCCCGCTCGGCTTCGGACTGCTCGACGGCATCTACAACGGCGCCACCGCCGTCGTCCGGCTGCTCGGCGGCCTGCTCGGCGACCGCGGCAGCCGGCACAAGACCGTCGCCGCCGCCGGGTACGGGCTCTCCGCGCTCTGCAAACCCGCCCTGCTGGTCGCCGGCACCATGCCCGCGCTCGGCGCCGTCCTCGCCGCCGACCGGGCCGGAAAGGGCCTGCGCACCGCCCCCCGCGACGCGCTCATCTCGCTCGCCGCCCCGGCCGGGCAGCGCGGCCGCGCCTTCGGCGTCCACCGGGCCATGGACACCGCCGGCGCCCTGGCCGGACCGCTGCTCGCCTTCCTGATCCTGCGCGCCGCACCCGGCGGCTACCACGCCGTCTTCAGCGTCAGCGCCTGCGTCGCCGCGCTCGGCGTCCTCGTCCTGGTGCTGTTCGTCCCCGGCCGGTACGGCCCCGCCGCGCTGACGCCGCCGCCCGCGCCCCGGACCGGCACCCTCACCGCCCTGCTGCGACTGCCCGCCCTGCGCCGGATCACGCTGTGCGCCGCGCTGCTCGGGCTCGCCACCGTCAGCGACTCCTTCCTCTACCTCCTGCTCCAGCGCCGACTCGGCCTGTCCGCCGGCTGGTTCCCGCTGCTGCCGCTCGGCACCGCCGCCGTCTACCTGCTGCTCGCCGTCCCGCTCGGCGCGGCCGGCGACCGGATCGGCCGCCGCCGCGGCTTCCTGCTCGGCCACCTCGTCCTGCTCGCCGCGTACGCCCTGGTCCTGCTCCGCCCCGGCGGCGGACTCCCGGTCGCCGCCGCCGTCCTCGCCCTGCACGGCCTCTTCTACGCCGCCACCGACGGCCTGCTCGCCGCCGCCACCGCGAGCGCCGTCCCCGCCGACCGCCGCGGCGCCGGCCTCGCCCTGGTCGGCACCGGCCAGGCCCTCGGCCGCTTCACCTGCTCCCTCGCCGTCGGCGCGCTCTGGACCCACTGGGGCCCCACCACCACCCTCACCACCATGGCCGCCACCCTCGCCCTCGCCGTCCTCGCCGCCACCCCCCTCCTCCGCCCGCCCCACCCCGAGGAACCCACCCCATGACACCCCGCCACCCCCGCCCCGCCGCCCCTCCGCCGAAGGCCGACCCGTCCGACCCGCCGTCGGCGGCCGTCCGCCCGGGCTCCGCCGAGATGAGGTCGGCATGACGCCCCGTCACTCCCGTGCCGCCGATCGCCGTCGTGCCCGTCCGTCCGGGGTTCTGTCGATGCGGGGAGGGTTCTTGTGTGCCGCCGCACTTCCGCCGGAGGCCGACCCGTCCGACCCGCCGTCGGCGGCCGTCCGCCCGGGCTCCGCCGAGATGAGGTCGGCATGACGCCCCGTCACTCCCGTGCCGCCGATCG
>NZ_JBIVNB010000001.1:344425-412269 GCF_044753345.1 Kitasatospora sp. NPDC088391 | reverse complement strand
CGCCGTCGTACCTGTCCGTCCGGGGTTCTGTCGATGCGGGGAGGGTTCTTGTGTGCCGCCGCACTTCCGCCGGAGGCCGACCCGTCCGACCCGCCGTCGCTTCCCCGCCGCCCCGCGGTCGGCGGCCGTCCGCCCCGGCTCCGCCGAGGGGTGGTCGGCATGACGCCCCGTCACGTCCCTCGGCCGGTGGCCGGTCGGGCCGGCTGTTCCTGTGCGTCCGAGGAGGGGACCGGATGACGTTCGGTCGTCGGTTGCTGGTGCTGCTCGTCGCCGCGGTCGTGCTGGTCGCGGCCGGTGCCTGGGCGGTGTGGCGGGCCGCCGGGGCGCAGGACGGCCGACGGGGGGTGGTGGGGGACGGGCCGGGGACCGTGCTCGGGCGGGTCGGGCTCGGGCCGGAGGCGGACGGGCCCCGGCTGGTGTTCCGCAGCATGACCTGGGGGGACCGGCGGGACCTGCTCGGCGCCGTCCCGCTGGACCGGCCCGGTGCGACCCGGACCGTCTCGGCCCCCGACTGCCTGCGCTTCCACGCCGCCGCCGGCACCGGCATCTGCCTGCGGGCCGTCCACGGGCCGGTCGAGGACACCTACCGGGCCGTCGTCCTCGACCGCGACCTGCGCGAACTGCGCCACTACGACCTGGCCGGCATCCCCACCCGGGACCGGGTCTCGCCCTCCGGCCACCTGGTCGCCTGGACGGTCTTCCTCAGCGGCGACTCCTACGCCGGCACCGCCTTCTCCACCCGCACCTCGATCCTCGACACCCGCACCTGGACCCTCCGGGAGAACCTGGAGGACTTCGCCGTCACCCTGGACGGCCGCCCCTACCGCGCCGCCGACACCAACATCTGGGGCGTCACCTTCGCCGACGACAGCCGCTTCTACGCCACCCTCGCCACCGCCGGCCGGACCTACCTGGTGGCCGGCGACCTCGACCGGCGCACCCTCACCACCGTGCACGGCAACGTCGAATGCCCCTCGCTCTCCCCGGACGGCACCCGGATCGCCTACAAGAAGCGCGTCGCCGGGCTCTCCGCGGACGACCCGTGGCGGCTCTACGTCCTCGACCTGCGGACGATGGCCGAGACCGCGACCGCGGAACAGCGCGGCGTCGACGACCAGGCCCTCTGGCTCGACGACCGCACCCTCGCCTACGCGCTGCCCGGCGACAGCGGCTCCGACCTGTGGACCGTCCCCGCCGACGGCACCGGCCGCGCCACCCTGCTGGTCGCCGCCGCGCTCTCGCCCGCCGTCGTCAACTGACCGGCCCCGCCGCCTCGTCGCCCCACTCCCAGCACAGCCCGTACACCCCCGGGGAGGTCTCCGGGAGCACCGCGCAGGCGTGGCCCGCCAGGGATATCCGGACGTCCTCGGCGGGCTGCGGCACCGCGTCGTGGCTCGGCCGCCAGGAGATCCGGCAGCCCACCGGCAGCATCCGGTGGTCGAACCGGGCCCGCAGCACCAGGTTCTTGCCGGGGAAGTTCACCATCCGCTCGTACTGGGTGGCGGGCTCCGTCGACGGGTAGGCGTAGCTGTACTCCAGCACCGCCGACTCGCCCGGCGCGAGCGGCAGGTCGAACAGCAACTCCGTTGCGGTGAGCCGGTGTTCGAGGTCGTAGCGGCGCCGCCCGAGCCGGCAGCCGACCAGGCCGAACACCACCGGCCCGCCGTCCGCGCCCGCCTCCGGAGCCATGCCCGTCCCCGAGCCCGCCTCCGGACCGGGGGCGTGGTCGGCCCGGGTCAGCAGGATCAGCCGGTCCGCGCCCGCGGCCTGGGCCCGGACCAGCTGCACCACGTCGATCCGCCGCTCCTCCCGGGCGGCCCCGATGTGGATGTCCACCCGGGTGTGCAGCGTCTCCACCCGCCCGTTGGTGCGCGGGTCGAGGTCGGCGAGCACGCCCTCCACCGCCGGGTCGCCGACGGCGCTCACGTAGTCGAGCGAGCCCGGCACGTGGTCCACCCAGCGCCCGCGCGGCCGGCGCGGCCCCAGCAGCACGATCAGCGAGTCCGGCGGCAGCCCCAGCAGCGCCTCCAGCGCCCGGACGGCCGTCAGCGACTCGGCGCGCTCCGGCCGGCTGCGCCCGCGCTGCCAGTAACTCAGGCTGGACACGCTGACCCGCAGCCCCTGTCGGGCCAGCCGCCGCTGGATGCCGTCCAGGCTCAGCCCGCGCTCCCGGATCGCCGTCCGCAGCGCCAGGTCGAACGGCCCCGAGCGCAGCACCTGCGCCAGCCCCGCCGACAACGGCGGCAACGGGTGCCCGGGCACCCGGCCCGGCACCCGCACCTGCCCCGGCGGCGACGGCCGACCGGACGCGGACGGACGGCTCGGTGACGGACGACCCACAGCACACCTGCCTCGGACCGGGACCGCGCGGCACGGCGGTCGGCTTCGACTGGGAGGAATGTACTGACGCCCCCGCCGCCGGGCCAGTGGTTTCGACGCCACCGGCGCGCGGACCGCACCGGCGAGCCCCCGCCGCGCGCCGCACCACCTGCCGCGCGCCGCGCCGTTCGCCACGCGCCGCGCCCCGGTCCGCGCCGCCGGGCAGGCGCCGACACCCCGGGTTAGCGTGGACAGGACCCCGGGCCGACAGTGGCGCACGCCCCCGGCACGCCCCGGCCCGCCCCCGGTCGGCACCGTGGCCGGCCGCCGTTCTCAGGAGCCGCCGTGAGCAACGCACCCGACGACGTGGACGAACTCGGGCCCATCGACTACCTGGTGATCTCGTTCCCCGGGAGCCGGCTGAACGGCGAGGGGCTGCCGCTGCTCCTCGACCTGGTCGACCGCGGCATCATCCGCATCCTCGACCTCACCTTCCTCCGCAAGGGCGAGGACGGCACCGTCGCCGCCGTCGAGATCGCCGACTTCGACGGCGACGGCCGACTCGACCTCGCCGTCTTCGAGGGCGCCTCCTCCGGCCTGCTCGGCGCACCCGACATCGCCGAGGCCGGCGCCCTGCTCGACCCCGGCGACTCCGCCGCCGTCCTGCTCTACGAGAACCGCTGGGCCGCCCCGCTCGCCGCCGCGCTGCGCCGCGCCGACGCCCGGATGGTGGCGGGCGGCCGCGTCCCGCTCGCCGACCTGGTCGAGGTGCTGGACGCCGCCGAACAGCTCGGCGCCACGGGCTGACCGACGCCTCGTCACCCGCCCGGCCGCCCTCGTAGCAAGACCCGAGAACCCCAGGAGGACACCATGCCCGGACTGCTCCGCGGCGTCGCCCGCACCGCCGTCGTGGCCGGCACCGCCACCGCCGTCTCCAACCGCGTCTCCCGCCGCCAGGCCGGACGCTGGGCCCGCCAGGAGGACGAGCAGGCCGCCGCGTACGCCGCCCGGCCGGTCCCCGCCGAGCCCGTCGCCCCGCCGCTGTCGCCCACGCCCGCCGCGCCGAGCATGGAGGAGAAGCTCGACCAGCTCCAGCAGCTCGCCGCGCTCAAGCAGCAGGGCGTGCTGACCGAGGAGGAGTTCGCCGCGCAGAAGGCCCGCGTCCTCGGCAGCTGAACCGCGCCGGGCCCGGCACCGGGCGGCCGGTCCCGGCATCGGGGCCGGTCGGGGGCCGTTCGATCGATGTCCGGCCGAGCCCCTACGATGACCGCCATGACTATCGGGGGGCCCGGAGCCCAACTCATCGACGGCCGGTTCGAGTTGCTGGAGCGACTCGGCGGTGGCGGCATGGGGCTGGTCTGGCGGGCCCGCGACACCGTGCTGCAGCGCGAGGTCGCGCTCAAGGAGGTCCGCCCGCCGGACCCGGCGATGCTCGCCGCCGACCCGGCCGCCGCCTACGAGCTGCGCGAGCGGGTGCTGCGCGAGGCCCAGGCGCTGGCCCGGCTCCAGCACCCCAACGTGGTGATCATCTACCACATCGTGGACAACGCCGAACTCCCACACCCCTGGCTGGTGATGGAGCTGGTCGGCGGCGGCTCGCTGCACGACCGGATCAACCGCGGCGCGCTCTCCCCGCAGGAGGCGGCCCGGATCGGCCGCGGCGTGCTCTCCGCGCTGCGCGCCGCCCACGCCGCCGGCATCCACCACCGCGACGTCAAGCCCGGCAACGTCCTGATCCGCGCCGACGGCACCCCCGTGCTCACCGACTTCGGCATCGCCGCGCTCAGCGAGACCCCCAGCCTGACCGCCACCGGCTCGCTGATCGGCTCGCCCGAGTTCATCGCCCCCGAGCGCATCCGCGGCCACGAGGGCAACCCGTCCTCCGACCTGTGGTCGCTCGGCATGATGCTGTACGTCGCCGTCGAGGGCCACCACCCGCTGCGCCGCGGCACCACCATCGCCACCCTGGCCGCCGTCCTCGACGAACCGCTCCCGCCGCCGCTGCGCGCCGGGCCGCTCGGCGCCACCCTCACCGCCCTGCTGGCCCGCGACCCGGCGGCCCGCCCCGACGCCGTCCAACTCGACCGGCTGTTCGCCGCCGCCGAGCAGGGCATCGACGGCACCCTCGGCGGCGGCTCGGCCTTCTCGCCGACCCAGCTCAACAGCACTTTCCCGTCCGGCCCCGGCCCCGTGACCCCGCCCCCGTACGGCGGGCCGGGGTACGGGCCGACCGAGGTCAACGGGATGCCCGCGTACCCGACCGGCCCGACCGCGCCGGTGTCGACGCCCGCGCCGCCGCCGGGCGCCGGGCGCAAGCGGCGGACCGGGCCGGTGCTGGCCGCCGTGGTGGCCGGTGCCGCGGTCCTCGGCGTGCTGGGCTGGTCGCTGAACGGCAGCGGCCTGCTGGGCACCGGGCAGAAGGCCAAGGACTCCCCGGCGACGGTGGCCGGCGTCACCCCGGCCCCGGACGTCGCCGGGGCGGGCGGCGCGTCCGCCGGCTCCACCCCGAAGACCCAGGCGCCCCCGAGCGCGGGCGGCGACGGCGGCACGAGCGTGGGCGCGGGCACCGGGACGAACAAGGACCTGCTCACCCCCGACGGCGCGCGCGGCCTGGTCGACACGATCCGGGCGTCCGTCGGCAACGCCACCATCGTCTCGATGAGCATCTACCCCGACTACGCCAACGCGAAGGTGGTGACCAAGGACAACGCCAAGCACTACGACGACGTCAGCGTCCGCGGCGGCAAGGTCACCAGTCGGCCCGGCGGCATCGTCAGCAGCACCGACAAGACCGTCGACCTCGCCAAGATCGACTGGAACCAGATCCCGACGGTGTTCGCCACGGCGAAGACCCAACTCGGCGTCGACAGCCCCAAGTCCCGCTACATGCTGGTCGACTACGGCTGGTTCGCCGACGAGATCACCATCCGGTACTACCTCTCCGACGACTACAACGGCGGCGGCTACGTCACCGCGGGCGCCACCGGCAAGATCCTCAAGGTGGTCAAGTCCGGCTGACCGCCCCGTTTCCGCCCCGCGCCCGCTCCGTCCCCGTCGGCCCTCCGCTCACCCGGAGAGCACCCGCATCCCGGACTCCGCCTCGGCCCGGTCGACGAGGGCGATCAGGCTGACGTCGTCCCCGGACCGCGCGTCCTGGACGATCTGCCCGACGTCGACCGGGCCGGTCTCCCGGCCGAGCAGGTGCGGGAACCCGACCAGCACCCAGCGTCCCCCGAGCGGCGAGGACGGGTCGGTCAGCCAGCCCCACCGCGCCCCGTGGCAGGAGATCAGGAACTCGGCGAGCACGATCAGCAGGAACGAGCTGAACCGCACCCACTCCTCGGAGTCCAGCTCCCGCGGTGCCCAGCCCTCCGCGAGCCCGCTCTCGATCCGCCGGAGCCCGGCGACCGGATCGGTCCGCATCAGGTCCGGGCTCTCGCCGAGGTCGGCGAAGATCCCGCAGCAGTTCGCGGAGTTCTCCGCCGCCCAGGACTCCGGGTCGGGGACGGTGTGCGTGGCCGGGTCGCTCATTCGGGAGATGGTAGGGAAGGGGCGGAGGCCCGTCGGTAACGTGGTCCGCTCGTGGAGCGGCGGGCGGCGGGCGGCGGGAGTGTGGGGCCGGTGGCGGGGGAGCGCGAGGCGCTGCGGGTGGCGCTGGGGGAGCTGCGCGGCCAGGCGGAGCGTGAATCCGGTTGTTCCTTGAGGGAGTTGGAGCGGGCCGTGCGCCGGTCCGGGCTGCCCGGGACGGCGGCGTTCCACGGGCAGCGGGCCAGCGAGTGGGCGGCCGGGAGCGCGGCCGGGTTCCGGGTGCCGCAGAGCGCGGAACTGCTGCTGGCCGTGGTCGCGGTCTGGCTGTCCTGGACGGGGCGGCCGACCCTGGACGAGGCCGGGGCGGTCCGGTGCGCCTGGCTGGGCGGGGCCGAGGCCCGGCGGTGGCGGCAGCGCTGCGAGGACGCCGTCGCCGAGGGGCGGCCGGTCCGGGGCGGCGGCGACGTGTCCGCGTACCTGGCCCGGGTGGTGCAGACGTACGACCGCCTCAACCTGGACGTCCTCGGCGAGCCCGGCCGGGCCGGCGAGCAGCCGCGGATCGGCCTGCGCCAGGTCTTCGAACCCCCGCTGCTGGCCTGGGAGCGGCCCCGGCACCGCCTCCCGGCCCGGCTGCGGGACCGGCCACAGGACCGGTGGGAGGAGCACGGCGAGGACGAGGAGCCGTCCGACGACGCCGAGTCGCGGCCGCCCGAACCCGTTCTGGACCTGCTGGGCGCGGAGGCGGGCCGGCGGCTGGTCGTGCTCGGCGACCCGGGCGCGGGCAAGACCACGCTGAGCAAGTACCTGGCCCTCGCCCTGGCCGGCGGGCTCGACGAACTCCCGGACGGGCTGGCCCCGTTGAAGGGCGCCGTCCCGATCGTGGTGGAGCTGCGGCGGTTCGCCGACCCGCGCTGGTCCGGCCGGACCTTCGAGGAGTACTGGGAGCAGTACAACGCCGCCGAGCGGATGGGCCTGCCGAGGGAGACCCTCGAAGCGCTGCTCGCCCCGTCCGGCAGGCGCCCGGTGATGCTGGTCTTCGACGGCCTGGACGAGGTCTTCGACCCGGCGCGCCGGGCCGAGATCGCCCGCCACCTCGCCGCCCTCGCCCAGAGCCGCCCGCAGGTCCGGACGGTGGTCACCTCCCGCCCGGTCGGCTTCGCCGAGGGAGAGTTCGTGCGGGCGGACTTCCGGATCGGCACGCTGCGGGAGCTGACCCGCCCGCAGGTGGAACGCTTCGTCGGCCGCTGGTACCGGGCCGCCGGGAGCGACGAACCGGCCCGGCGGGCGAAGAAGTTGACGGACGCGGTGCGCGACTTCCCGTCGGTCGGCGAACTGGCCGGGAACCCGCTGCTGCTGACGATCCTGGCGGCGATCGGCCTCGGCGCGACCATCCCGCGCGACCGCCGCGACGTCTACCGCCACGCGGTCGAAGTCCTGGCCGGCCGCTGGGACCGCGACGCCAAGCACCTGCGCCTCCCGCCGCACGCCCACCCCGATGTCGCCCACGCCGTCGAGGAGTTGGACGGCCGGATGCTCCAGGAACTGCTGGAGCGCATCGCCGCCCGGGTCCAGCAGGGCCGGGCGGGCGGGGAGTCGGACGCACCACTGATCGGCGCGGACGAACTCGACTCCCTCGTCCGGGAGTTCGTCGAGAACCTGGGCTACGCCGCGCCGATCGCCCGGACGGTGGCCCGGGCCATGATCGAACGCCTCTACGAACGGGCCTTCCTGATCCACCCGTTCGGCGCCGGAACCTACGGCTTCGTGCACCGCACCTTCCTCGAATACCTGGCCGCCCAGGACCTCTCGCACCGCTACCAGCGCCGGGACGAGACCGAGTTGGCCGCGGAACTCGCACAGCGCGCCGCCGACCCGGTGTGGCGGGAGGCGGTGCTGCTGTTCCTCGGCATGGTCAGCCGCGACGCCCCCGCCCTGCACGCCCGGGTGATCGCCCACCTGCTCCGGGCACACCGCCACGCGGGCGGCGCCCCGTACTGGCGCGACGAGGGGGACAGCGAGTTCCTTGGCCTGGCCGTCCGCGCCCTGGCCGAGGCCCACCGGATCGGCCGGCCCCGGTCGGGGCCGCCGGAGACCTCGCTCGCCGCCCAGAGCGACGCGGTGGTCGACGCCCTGGCCGAGGGAGAACTCCGCGGCCTGCCCGCCACCGCGCTGGCCGCCCTGCCCGACCTCCCCCGCTCCTGGCCCGGCCGGGAACGCTACCGCCGCCAGGTCCTCCCGTGGCTGGCCCAGGGCCCCCGTTCGAGGCGCACCGACCACAACAAGGTGCTGGCCGCCCTGTGCGGCGACCTCGGGGAGGTGGGCCTCCTCACCCGGATCACCTGGAACGGGGCGGGGCGCGAGGCGTACCGGGCGCTCGGCGCGCTCTGGCGCCACGACCCCGCGGCCGGGGAAGTCGTCCGTACGGCCGTCACGGACCGCGGCACCGACCCAGCGGTCCGGGCGGTCGCCCTGCGGACGTACGTCGAACACTTCGCGGCGGACGAGGACGTTCGGGCCCTGCTGCTGGGGGTGCTGGCCGAGGAGAGCGAGGGACTGGAGTTCCTGACGGCCGCTGTCGACCTGTTGGTGGCGCATTGGCCGACCGACCCCGAGGTCCGAGGTTTCGTGCTCTCCGCCGCGTGCCGGGCGACCGACGACTCCCTGCGCTGGCGGGCACTGGCGGCGTTTCCGGAGTGCTTCTCGGAGGACGCGGAAGCGGTGCGAGCGGCGCTCGCCGCTGCAGGTGGATCGGATTGGCTGACCTGTAGCCAAGGGTGGGAGGCACTGATTGCCCTTGGGCCGTCGGATCCAGGAATTCGTGATGCGGCCGTCGCCGCGCTGGCGGTCGCGCCCGTGGCGGTGGTGCGCGGGATGGCGGGCCGTTTCCTAGTGCGCCGCTGGTGGCACGAAGCGGAGATCAGGGAGGTGGTCTCCCGGGCGATCAGAGCAGGCCTCGGTCCCCACGTTCTCTTTGGCAGGGCCATCATGGCGAATCCCGAAGTCCGGGCGATGATGCTCGACTGCGCCCAGGACCCTGCTGTCCCCCTCCCCGTTCGGGGTTCCGTGCTGCGCAAACTGGCGTCGTTCGGTCACGACAGCTCTGAGCTGCTGGGACTGTCTTTCCGGACGGCGGAGGATCCGGGACTCCGCCTCCGGGTCCTCGAGTGGCTGACCGCCTACCTGCCGGAGCACGCAGGCGTGCGACGCCTCGTGCAAGCGGCGGTCGACGATCCGGCACCCGGCATCCGGGAGGCGGCACTTCGGGAACTGGACTACCACTGGCCCGAGGACAGCGCTCCGCAGGTGGCGCGCCTGGCCGGCGACCCGGACGGGGAGGTCCGGGCGGCCGCCCTGGGGATGCTGGCGTTCCGTCACTTCGACGAAGAGGTCCGGCGGCGGACGCTGGACGCGCTCGGCGACCCGGACGGACGGGTCCGCCTGGTCGCCGTCGAAGCCCTGGGGCGGTACCGGCCGCACTGCCCGGAGGCGCGCGCGGGTCTGCTCGCCGCCGTCCACGACGCGGCCCCGGAGGTCCGGAGCGCCGCACTGCTCGCACTCGGCACCCACTGGTCGGACGGCGAGGACGTCCGGCAGGCGGTGCTGGCGGCCCTGGCGGACGAGGAGGTCGCCAGCACCGCGCTGGTGGTGCTGGCGCAGCGGTGGCCGGAGCGCGAGGAGACCTTCGCCGCCGTTCGGCACTGCGTGGACGGCCCGCTGCGGATCGAGGCCCTGCGGATGCTCGCCCTGCTCTGGCCCGCCCGTCCGGGGTCGGCGGCCGCCGTCGAACGGGCCGCGACCCCGGACGAGGCCGGGCTGTTGCTGGGCCTGATCGAGGCGGGGCGTTCCCGTGCGGCGGCGGGCTGAGCGGGTCGGCTTCAGGTTCTCCGAGGTGAACGCCGCACCGGCGGCGGGAGCCTACCCGGTGGGTGCCGGGGCGGGGGTCGGGGGCGTCGGGTGGTGGCGGGGGGTGCGGGTGAGGCGGTGGACGGCGGTGGCGCAGGCGAGGCCGGTGGTGGTGAGGGTGAGCCAGGGGAGGTAGGGGGCGTGGTGGCGGGTGCCGAAGTCCCAGAGGGCGCCGACGGCGAGGTTGCCGAGGGTGATGCCGAGGCCGGAGACGGTGTTGTAGAGGCCGTAGTGGGTGGCGACCAGGCGGTTCCGGGCGAGGGTGACGACGGTGTCCATCTCGAAGGGGTGGACCACCGCGCCCGCGGCGGCCAGGACGGCCACCGCCAGGACCAGGGCGAGGAGTTGGGGCGCGCGGTCGGACGGGGGCAGCAGGGCGGGCGGGAGGAAGGCGGCGCCCATCGCGGCCAGGCCCGCGACCAGGGCCCGGGACGGGGTGCGGAGCCGTTTCGCCCAGGCGGTCAGCCGGAGTTGGCCGAGGACGGCGACGGCCGCCGAGACCGTGAACAGGGCGCCGGTGGCGGCCGGGCCGTCCGCGCCGAGGGCATGTCCGGCGGCGAGCGGGAGGGCCAGGTAGACCTGGAAGGTCAGCACGTAGGAGCCGGTCATCGCGGCGGAGAAGAGCAGGAACGGCCGGTTCGCCAGCACCGTCCGCCACTGGGCGAGGACGCTCTCGCGCTGCCCGGCGGGCCGGGCCCGGCGGTCCGGCAGGGCCCGCCACTGGAGGAGGGTCAGCGCGCCGAAGACCGCCGCCGCGACGGTGCAGACCGCGGTGAAGTCGACGGCCAGCAGGGCGAGTCCGACCAGCGGGCCGAGCAGCATGCCGGCCTGGTAGTGGACGTTGAAGGCGGCGAACGCGTCGACCCGGCGCTCCTCGCCCGCCTCGGCCGCCAGGTACGCCCGCACGGCCGGGTTGAAGAGGGCGCCCGCGAGACCGGTGGCGGCGGAGGCGGCCAGCAGCGCGGGCAGCGAGTCGGCGAGGCCGAGCAGGGCGAAGCCCGCGGTGCGCAGCAGGCAGCCCGCGAGGATCGGGGCCCGGTAGCCGCAGCGGTCGGCGAGGGTGCCGCCGAGCAGGAACATGCCCTGCTGGGAGAGGTTGCGCACGCCGAGGACCAGGCCGACCGTCCAGGCGGCCATCCCGAGGTCGTCGGAGAGGTGCGCGGCCAGGTACGGCATCAGCATGTAGAACGCCAGGTTGATGGCGAACTGATTGGCCATCAGCAGGCGGGCGGTGGGGCCGAAGCCGCTGGTCCGCCGCCACGGCGCCCTCATCGGGCCGCCCCCGGGGCGGCGTCGGCGGGGTCGGCGGCGTCGGCGGTGTTCGCGGTGCCCGCGGCGTCCGGGGTGCCCGGGGCGGCCGGGGCGGCCGCGAGCGGGTCGAGGACGGTGCGGCAGCGGGTCCAGCGGGTGACGGTGCGTTCGGCGGGGTGGGCGATCTCGTCGGGGTGCTCGGGCAGGGGGTGGCCGAGCAGGCCGTGGGCGCGGCACCAGGGGTCGTCGAAGACGGTGCCGACGTAGCGCTGCGGGCCGTCGGGGAAGACGGCGGCGATCCGGGTCTGCGGCGGGGTGGTGGCGGCCAGCCAGCGGGCCACCAGGGCGACCGCGCCGACGCTCCACCCGCCGCTCGCGCAGCGGGTCGCGGCCAGGGCGCGGGCCGCCCCGACCGCCTCCGGGGCGGCCACCCAGTGCACCTCGTCGAACAGGTGGTGGGCGACGTTGCGCGGGTGGATGCTGCTGCCGAGGCCGCGCATCAGGCGGGGCAGCGCGGGCTGGCCGAAGACGGTGGAGCCGGTGCTGTCGACGCCGACCACCCGCAGCGCGGGGAAGCGTTCGCGCAGCACGCCCGCGACGCCCGCCGAGTGGCCGCCGGTGCCGACGCTGACCACCAGGGCGTCGATCCGGCCGAGTTGCGCGACCAGCTCCAGGGCGAGCGGGCGGTACGCGGCCACGCTGTCGGGGTTGTGGTACTGGTCGGGGCACCAGGAGCCGGGGTGGGCGGCGAGCAGCCGGGCGACCTCGTCGCGGCGGGCCTGCTGCCAGCCGCCCACCGGGTGCGGGGCGTCCACCACGACGACCTCGGCGCCGTACGCGGTGAGCAGACCCGTCATCAGCGGCTCGATGCCGGGGTCGGTGACGACCGTCACCGGGTGCCCGTACGTGACGCCGGCCAGGGCCAGGCCGAGGCCGAAGGTGCCGGAGGTGGACTCCACGATCCGGGCGCCGGGGCGGAGCTCGCCGCGTTCGCGGGCGGCGCGGACCGTGTGCAGGGCGGGGCGGTCCTTGATGCCGCCGGGGTTGCGGCCCTCCAGCTTGGCCCAGAAGCCGCGGCCGGCGGCGGTGAACGGTTCGTCGATCCACAGCACGGGGGTGTCGCCGACCAGGCCGGCGGGCGTCCGGGCGGCGCGGGCGGTCCCCGGTGCCGCCGGGTGGAGGGGGTCGGTGGTGGGGGAGAGCAACGCGGACATGGGTCTCCTGCGGCCCGCGCCACCGCGCGGTGGCGGGCCGGGATGTGAGGGACGGTCGGGGATCCGCGGCCGCGGGCCGGCTCCGGCACCGCGGCGGGGCCCCTCAGATCCGCCAGACCCCGAGCACCGCTCTGGCCCGGCCGCCGTCGCCGGCCCCGCCGAGCGGCGCGGGCGGGACGGGCGACGGCACCGCGGCCGGGGCGTCGGCCGCCCCGGCCGCCACGGGCTCCTCGGCCCCGCCCGACTCCTGACACACCGTCACGGGCTGGTCGAACCCGGCGCACTCGGCCCGGTGCCCGGCCCCGTCGTGCCGGTCCGCGGGGGCGGGGCAGGACACCGACACCACGGAGACCGCGTCCACCGACGGCCCGGAACCCCCGCCCACCGGCCCGTGCGCGCACATCAACAGGTGCACCAGCACGGCCAGCAGCACCGCCGGCACCCACCCGGGCCCGGACCCGCGCCGCGCCTCCGACCGTGCCGTCATGCCACCGAACGTACCCGCCCGCACACGTAAGGTTCCCGTCAACCGCCGTACGAATCCCCCGCCCCGCCCCGCCCCCGCCCGGCCCCCGCCTCGAACACGCCCCTCCGCGCCCCGGGCGTGTCACCCCCCGCGGGAGTGAACGCCGGCGGCCCCGCGCCCTCCGGGGCGGGAGGGGGCGGGGCCGCGGGGGAGGGTGAGGTCAGCCGGTGGCCTTGGTGGTGAATTCGGTGGTGTAGGTCTTGGCGAGGTCGATGGTGGATTCCTTGCCCTGGACGTCGGGGTGGAAGGCGGCGAGGACGGCGAGGACGGTCTTCGGGCCGTCGGGGGGCATCACGCCGTCGGTGGTGAACATCGGGAGGGTGGCCTTGATGGCGGCGGCGTAGTCGGCGGCGCTGCCCTGCGAGTAGTCGGCGGGCATCTGGGCGGCGATCTCCTCGGGGGTGTGGGTGTTCATCCACTTGAGGGTCTTCACGAAGGCGTTGGTGAGCTTCTGGACGGTGTCCTTGTTGCCGTTCACCCAGGCCGTGTTCATGTAGAGCGAGGAGGAGGGGTAGAGGCCGCCGAGCGCGGCCCGGGAGCCCTCGGGGGTGCGCATGTCGTAGAGGACGGTGCCGAGTTGCTTGGAGAGCAGGGTCGCCACCGTGGGGTCGGTGGTCATGCCGGCGTCGATCGAGCCCTGCTGCATCGCGGCGATGAAGGTCTGGCCGGCGCCGACCGCGACCGGGCTGAACTCGTTGACGGCGACGCCGTTCTTGACGGCCAGGTACTTGGTGAGGAAGTCGGTGGAGGAGCCGATGCTGGTGACGCCCAGCTTGCGGCCCTTGAAGTCCGCGCCGGACCTGATCGCGTCGGCCTGCTTGGCGGAGACCACCTCGACCTCGCCGGGGGCCTGCGAGAACTGGACGACCGACTCGACGCTCTTGCCCTTGGCCTGCAGGTCGATGGTGTGGTCGTAGAAGCCGACGGCGCCCTGCACGTCGCCCGCCAGCAGCGCGGTGGTGGCGTTGACGCCCGCCGGTTCGCTGAGCAGTTCGACGTTGACCCCGGCGTCGGCGAAGTGGCCGAGCCGCTGGGTCAGCATCGCGGGCAGGTAGATGACCTTGTCCAGGCCGCCGACCATGATCTTGACGGTGGGCCCGTCGACCTTCTTCCCGGCGGGGGCCGCGCCGGTGCGGGCGGAGGAGGCGGCGTCGTTGGCACAGGCGGCCAGCGGCAGCAGGAGGACGGCGGCGAGGGCGGCGGCAGCGGTTCTGCGCATGGTGGGGGAGCCTCTCAACGGGCGGGTGGGGGAGGGGGGTTCAGCGGCCGTCGCCGGCGTCGGCCGGCTTCCAGCGGAACAGGCGCTTCTCGGCGAAGGTCAGCAGGCCCTCGGTGAGCAGCGCGACCACCGCCAGGATGGCCATCGCGGCGTACACGCCCGCCGCGTTGAAGGTGCCCTGGGCGGCGGCGACCAGCAGGCCCAGGCCCTTGGTGGCGCCGATGTACTCGCCGACGATCGCGCCGATCAGCGCGAAGCCGAAGCTGACGTGCAGGCTGGTGAAGATCCAGGTGGTGGCGGCGGGCACCACCACCTGCAGGGTGACCTTCCGGCCGTCCGCGCCCAGGATGCGGGCGTTGGCGACCAGGTTGCGGTCCACCTCGCGGGCGCCCTGGAAGGCGTTGAAGAACACCGGGAAGAACACCAGCACCACCGCGGAGGCGACCTTCGACGCCGGGCCGAGGCCGAACCAGATCAGGAAGATCGGGGCCAGCACGATCCGCGGGATCGCGTTCAGCACCTTGACGTACGGGCCGAACACGTCGGCCAGGAAGCGGACCCGGCCCAGCGCGATGCCCAGCAGCACGCCGCCGACCACGCCGATCACCCAGCCGGTCAGCGCCTCGTACAGGGTGTAGCCGATCTGCTCGCCGAGCGAGCCCTGCGCGGTGCCGTGGGTGACCCACTGCCAGATCTGCGCCCAGATCTTCGAGGGCCGGGAGAAGTTGAACGGGTCGATCACCCCGGTCGCGGCAGCGGCCTCCCACAGGCCGAGCACCCCGGTCAGCACCGCGGCCCGGGCCGTGTACACGCCCAACTTCCGCTGGCGGGCCGCCCGTTCGCGCACCTCGGTGCGGGAGGCGGCGGGGGCGGCAGGGGCAGGGGCGGCGGTCTCAAGCGGCACGGTCCGCTCCTCTCTCACGGGTGATGCGGACCTCTTCGCCGAGCGAGGCCCAGATCTCTCGGTACAGCTCCACGAAGCGCGGCTGCAGGCGCACCGCCTCGACGGTGCGCGGGCGCGGCAGGTCGACCGGGAAGACCTCCTTCACGGTGGCCGGGCCGGCCGTCATCACCACCACCCGGTCGGCCAGCGCGATCGCCTCGTCCAGGTCGTGCGTCACGAAGACGACCGAGGAGCCGGTGTCGGCCCACAGGTCGAGCAGCTGGTCCGACATCAGCGCCCGGGTCTGCACGTCCAGCGCCGAGAACGGCTCGTCCATCAGCAGGATGCGCGGGTCGTTGACGAAGGTCTGCGCCAGCGCGACCCGCTTGCGCATGCCGCCGGACAGCTGGTGCGGGTAGCGGTCCTCGAACGCCGACAGGCCGACCCGGGCCAGCCAGTCGCGGGCCTTCGCCCGGGCCTCGTCCGCCGGGACGCCCCGGAACCGCGGCCCCGCCATCACGTTCGACAGCACGGTGCGCCACGGGAACACCGCGTCCTGCTGGAAGACGAAGCCGACGTGCCGGTTGATGCCGGACACCGGCTCCCCGTACACCCGCACCTCGCCCTCGGTCGGCTCCTCCAGCCCGCTGACCAGCGTCAGCGTGGTGGACTTGCCGCAGCCCGTCGGGCCGACCACGGCGACGAACTCGCCCGGCGCGACCGTCAGGTCCAGCTCCCGGACGGCGGTGTGCAGGGCCCCCGACGGGGTCCGGAAGCGTTTGGTCGCCCCGGTCAACTCGATCGCCGGGACGGCCCCGGCCTTGTGCGGGTCCACGTGAACCACCTACCTCCTCGGCCGGCTCCCTCGCCGGCCCGCTGCTGTGGACCGGGACGCTACGAGGCCGACCGGCCGCCGCGGGAGCCTTCCGGGCGTAACGCGGGTTTGCGGCACAGAGGGCTGTTCTGCTCGTTTTGCTTCCGCTACAACAAACCGGACGGGGGCTGACAGAAACACCGCGGAAACATAGGGTGGCCCCCGCCCGGACCCCCGCTGAGCTGGAAGGAGACACCGATGGGACGGCTGCACTGGCCCCGCCGGGTCTTCGCCCAACTGCTGCTCGGCCAGACCGTGGTGACCGTCGGCGTCACCGCCGTCACCGCCGGACTGTTCCTCGCCCCCGTCAGCCGCGAACTCGACCGCGACGCCATGCAGCGCGCCCTCGCCATCGCCCAGGTCACCGCCACCGACCCGGACGTCGCCCGGGCCGCCGCCGACCGCGACCCCGACGCCGCGCAGACCATCGCCGAACGCGTCCGGCTCGCCAGCCGCGCCGAATTCGTCGTCATCACCGACGACACCGGCATCCGGCTCTCGCACACCGACCCCGCCCGGATCGGCCTGCGGGTCTCCACCGACCCCGAACCCGCGCTGCGCGGCGAGAGCGTCACCGCCATCCAGGACGGCACCCTCGGCCGCACCGCCCGCGGCAAGGTCCCGCTCCGCACCGCCGACGGCCGGATCGTCGGCGAGGTCTCGGTCGGCCTCAGCGACGACTCGATCCGCCGCCGACTGGTCTCGATGGCCGGCGGCATCCTGCTCTGCGCCGGCGCGGGCCTCGCCGCCGGGACCGCCGCCACCCTGCTGCTCGCCCGCCGCCTCAAGCGCCGCACCCACAACATCGCCGTCGCCGACATCGCCGCCCTGCTGATCGAGCGCGAGGCCATGCTGCACGGCATCCGCGAAGGCATGGTCGCCCTCGACCCGGCCGGACGGATCAGGCTCGCCAACGACGAGGCGCTGCGCCTGCTCGCCCTCCCCGACGACTGCGCCGGCCGCACCGTCGACCAGCTGCTGCCGCCCGGCCGGCTCGCCGACGTCCTCACCGGCCGGGTCGAGGGCGCCGACCTGCCCGCCGTCCGGGACGACCGGGTCCTGGTCGTCAACCGGATGGCCACCGCCGACGGCGGCGCCGTCACCACCCTCCGCGATCGCACCGAACTGGAGTCCCTGGTAAGGGAGTTGGACCACACCCGGGGCCTCACCGAGGCACTCCGGGCCCAGGACCACGAGCACGCCAACCGGATGCACACCCTGCTCGGCCTGCTCGAACTCGGCCGCCACGACCAGGCCGCCGACTTCCTCGCCGAACAGTCCGGCACCCAGGCCGCCCGCGCCGCCCGGATCGGCCACCACGTCCAGGACCCGCACACCGCCGCCCTGCTCACCGGCAAGGCCGCCGTCGCCGAGGAACGCGGCATCCGCCTCACCGTCACCCCCGACAGCCACCTGCCCGACGCCCTGCACGACCCCCGCGCCCTGCTCACCGTGGTCGGCAACCTGGTCGACAACGCGATGGACGCCGCCTCCGCACCCGCGGCCGGCACCGTCGAGGTCAGGTTCCGCACCGCCGGCACCACCCTGCTGGTCGAGGTCGCCGACAGCGGCCCCGGCATCCCCGCCGACCTGCGCGAACGCGTCTTCGAGGAGGGCTGGAGCAGCAAGACCGCCCCCGCCCACCGCCCGCGCGGCCTCGGCCTCGCCCTGGTCCGCCGCCTGGTCGAACGCGGCGGCGGCCGGCTCGCCGTCGGCACCGGCCCGCTCGGCGGCGCCCGCTTCACCGTCGAACTCCCCGAGGCCCTGCGCGCCACCGACCCCCTCCTGGAGCACGCATGATCGACGTCCTCGTGGTCGACGACGACTTCCGGGTCGCCGACGTGCACGCCGCGTACGTCGCCAAGGTCCCCGGCTTCCGGGTCACCGGCACCGCGCACAGCGCCGCCCAGGCGTACGCCGCCCTCGAACGCGCCCCCGTCCACCTCGTCCTGCTCGACCACCACCTGCCCGACGAGACCGGACTCGTCCTGGTCCGGCGGCTGCGCGAGGCCGGCATCCGCACCGACGTCATGATGGTCACCGCCGCCCGCGACGTCTCCACCGTCCACGAGGCCATGCAGCACGGCGCCCTGCAGTACCTGGTCAAACCGTTCAGCTACGCCGGGCTGCGCGACAAGCTCACCGCCTACGCCGACCTCCGGCACGCCCTCGCCGGACCGGCCGCCCGCGAGACCTCCCAGGACGAGGTCGACCGGATGTTCGCCGCGCTGCGCACCGCGAGCGCCCCCACCGCGACCCTCCCCAAGGGCCACAGCGCCCCCACCACCGACCTCGTCCTCGCCGCCCTGCGCCGGGCCGGCCACGCCCTCTCCGCCCAGGAGGTCGCCGACGCCACCGGCCTCTCCCGCTCCACCGCCCAGCGCTACCTGCGCCAACTCGCCCAGGACCACCGCCTGCGCCTGACGCTCCGCTACGGGGACACAGGACGGCCGGAACACCGGTACGGGCCCGCCGAGCGCTGAGCGCTGCGCGGGCGAGCAGAGGGAAAAGGGGAGGGGGAGGACGGCAGTACGGGGCGGCCGGAACACCGGTACGGGCCCGCGGAACGCCGAGCGCTGCGCGCCGGCGGGCGGGCAGGGGAGAAGAGGGAGAGGGCGGCGACACGGGGCGGCCGGAGCATCGGTACGGGTCGGCGGAACGCCGAGCGCTGCACGAACGCTGCGGGTGGTGCCCCCGGCGGGGGAGCGCCGACAGTAGTGGGCCGGGTGGGTCGGGAGGTGCGGCACGGTGACGGACCGTCGGGAAACGGTGGCGGAATGGGTGTTCGGGGACCAGCTCGGACCGCACTTCGTCGGGGCGGACGGGCCCGTGGTGATGGTCGAGGCCGCTTCGGTGCTCCGGCGGCGGCGCTTCCACCGGGCCAAGGCGCACCTGGTGCTCTCCGCGATGCGGCACCGGGCCGCCGAGCTCGGCGACCGGGTCCGGTACGTGCGGGCCGACACCTACCGGGAGGGGCTGCGGCGGGCCGTCGGCTCCGCCCCCGTCGCGGTCCGCCATCCCACATCCCGGGCCGCGCTCGCCCTGGTCCGGAGCCTGCCGCAGGTGGAGGTGCGCGAGCCGCGCGGGTTCCTGGTCCCGTTCGCGGACTTCCGCCGCTGGGCCGGCGGCCGCGGCGGCCGCCGTCTGCTGCTGGAGGACTTCTACCACCGGGTCCGGCGCGCCGAGCACCTGCTGCTGGAACCCGACGGCGAACCCGTCGGCGGCCGCTGGAACCTCGACCACGACAACCGCGAACCCCCGCCGCGCGGCGCCCGGAAGCTCCCGGTGCCCGAGCCGTGGTGGCCCGAGGAGGACGAGATCGACCAGCAGGTCCGCGCGGACCTGGACCGCTGGGAGCGTACGGGCGAGGTGCGCTTCCTCGGCCGGGACGGCCCGCGCCGCTTCGCCGCCACCCGCACCGAGGCGCTCGCCGCCCTGGAGCACTTCGTCACCGCCCGGCTGCCGCACTTCGGCCGCTGGGAGGACGCCATGCTGCACGACGACCCGTGGATGGCGCACAGCCTGCTCTCCGTCCCGCTCAACCTCGGGCTGCTCGACCCCGGCGAGTGCGTCCGCCGCGCCGAGCGCGCCCACCGCGAGGGCGCGGCCCCGCTCAACGCCGTCGAGGGCTTCGTCCGGCAGGTCGCCGGCTGGCGCGAGTACGTGTGGCAGCTCTACTGGCACCTCGGCGAGCCCCACCGGCACCGCAACGCGCTGCGCCACCACGCGCCGCTGCCGGACTGGTTCGCCGAACTGGACGCCGACGCGGTGGAGGCCCGCTGCCTGTCCCGGACGCTCGCCCAGGTGCGGGACACCGGATGGGTCCACCACATCCCGCGCCTGATGGTGCTAGGCAACTGGGCCCTGCAGCGCGGCTACCACCCGGCCGCCGTCACCGACTGGTTCCACCGGGCCTTCGTGGACGGCTACGACTGGGTGATGGTGCCCAACGTGGTCGGCATGTCGCAGTACGCCGACGGCGGCACCGTCACCACCAAGCCCTACGCGGCCGGCGGGGCCTACCTGCACCGGATGGGCGACTTCTGCGGGCTCTGCCGCTACCGCCCGACCGCCCGGACGGGGGAGGACGCCTGCCCCTTCACCACCGGCTACTGGGCGTTCGTGCACCGCCACCGCGACCTGCTCGCGGCCAACCACCGGACGGCGCGGGCCGCGGCCGGCCTCGGACGGCTGGGCGACCTGGCGGAGGTGCTGGCGCTCGACGCCGGGCGCGGGGCGGACCCGCCGTGAGCCGGACCGGGCGGGCCGGGCGCGCCGCGTTCCCGGGCGCCCGGCGGCGTGGCACGGTGGGGCCGACAGTCCGTCGTCCCGGGAAGCAGGAAGCAGTCATGATCTTCATCGCGGTCAAGTTCACCGTCCGGCCCGAGCGCAGCGACACCTGGCTCGACCTGGTCGCGGACTTCACGGCGGCGACCAGGGCCGAGCCGGGCAACCTGTTCTTCGAGTGGTCGCGCAGCGTCGACGACCCGCACTGCTTCGTGCTGCTGGAGGCCTTCGCCGACGGCGCGGCGGGCGCCCGGCACGTGGAGTCGGCGCACTTCGGCGCGGCGATGGAGGCCATGGCGGGCGCGATCGCCACCGTCCCGGAGATCGTCAACGTCGAGGCCCCCGGCACCGGCTGGTCCGCGATGGCCGAGCTGCGCCCCGCTCCCTGAGCGGCCGCGGCCCGGCCCCGTTCCGTCGGGTCTACTTGGTGACGACGGCGGCGGCGAGCTTGGAGAGGGGTTCGCCGAGGGAGTTGACGGCGTCGGAGAAGGTCTTGCGCTGGTCCTCGGTGATCTTGTCGTAGGGGGTGAAGGTGCCGTCGGCGGTGCGGTACTTGGCGAGGAGGGCGGTGATCTTCTCGAACTCGGTGTCGAGGGTCTTGGACAGGGCGGGGTCGTTGTCGGCGGCGACGGGCTTGAGGAGTTCGTAGGCCTGGCGGGCGCCCTCGACGTTGGCGGCGAAGTCGGACAGGTCGGTGTGGCTGTAGCGGTCCTCCTCGCCGGTGATCTTGTTCTTGGCGACCTCGTCGAGGAGTTCCTTGGCGCCGTTGGCCATGCCGGTGGGGGTGATCTCGGCGCTCGGGATGCGCTTCTGCCAGTCCTTGAGGTCGGTGACGAGCTGGGCGGCGAGGGCCTTGTCCTCGTCGGTGATCCTCCCGTCGGCCCAGAGGGACTTCTCGATGCGGTGCCAGCCGGTCCACTGCTGGCCGTCCTCGAGGGCGTCCTCGCGGGTGTCGGTCTTGGGGTCGATGTCGCCGAAGCTCTCCGCGACGGGCTCGGTGCGCTCCCAGCCGGTGCGGGAGGGGGCGAACAGGGCCTTGGCCTTCTCGAGGTCGCCGGCACCGACGGCGGCGGCGAACTGCTCGGCGACGGGGATCGTGGCGTCGGCCTGTTCCTGGGCGTAGGCGCGGTAGTCGGCCACGGCGCGGGTCAGGCGCTCGTCGGCCGCGGGGGCGGTGGCGCCGGCGGCGGTGACGGTGATCTTCCGGCGGATGCCGTCGCCGGTCATGCCGGGCTTGCAGGCGACCTCGTAGCTGCCGGCCTTGATCTCGGCGTTGACGGTGACCTTGGTGCCGGGGCCGATGTTCTCCCGCTCGGTGACGATCCTGTCGCCCTCGCCGTAGACGTAGACCTCGGTGGTCTTGCCGCCCTTGTTGGCGACCGCGAACTCGACGTGCCCGGCGGGGAACGAGGTCCGCGACAGCTCGCACTTGTCGTCGGTCGCGGTGACCTGCACCGGCCCGGACGCCGCGTCCGCCGAGCCCTTGCCGTCGTCCTTCTTCGAACAGCCCACCAGCCCCGCCCCCGCCACGGCGAGGACCAGGAACGCGGCAGCGACAGAACGACGACGGGCAGACATGGGAACTCCGGGGGTGCAGAGGGGAAGTGACGCGCGGTCGAGCGGTCGGACGGTCCGGTCGCGCGCCAAGGCGAGGCATACCTTATTAAGGTTTGCCTAACCTGTCTACTTGCCTTGTAGTCCCGGCCCCGGCCGCGGCACCCCCGGCCGGGGCGCCCCCACCAGCAGTGCTCCCAGCGCCAGCCAGCCCGCGGCCAGCAGCCACCCGCCCAGCACATCCAGCGGCCAGTGCACGCCCAGGTAGATCCGGCTCAGCCCGATCGCCCCCGCGAACAGCACCGCCCCGACCCGCGCGCCGACCCGGACCGCCCGCCGCCCCGCCCCCGCCAGGGCCAGCGCGACCAGCCCCGCCGACACCGCCGAGGTGAAGGAGTGCCCGGACGGGAACGAGAACCCGGACGCGTCGAACGCCCACCCCGAGGCCGGGGGACGGGGCCGCCCGAAGCCGTGCATCAGCGCCTGCCGCAGCAGCTGACCCGCGATCAGCCACCCCACCGGGAGCAGCAGCCACCGCACCCCGGCGGCCGTCCGGTACCCGTACGGGCGGGCCGCGCACGCCCCGGCGGCCAGCGCCAGCAGGTACGGGAACACGTCCGTGCCCAGCGAGGTCAGCCACTCGGCGGCCGTCTCCGCCCCGGCCGGACGGTGCGTCACCGACCAGTCCACCGCCGCCCGTTCGAAGCCGAACGGCCGCCACCCGTGCCCGGCCAGCACCACCGCCAGCACCGCGAACAGCGCCCAGCACACCGCCAGGACGGTGCGCGGCCGGGGCGCGCTCACGCCGCCGCCAGCCAGGGCCGCAGCCGGCCCGCCCGGGCCCGCTCCACCAGCGGCGCCCCGGACCGGGCGAGCAGGCCCAGCAGGTACCCGGCCGCCGTGCCGACCAGCGCGCCCAGCAGCACGTCGTGCGGGTAGTGCACCCCGACCAGCACCCGGGACAGCCCCATCGCCACGGCCAGCAGCCCGGCCAGCGCGCCCAGCCGCCGGTCCGCGTGCCACAGCACCGCCGCGCCCGCGAACACGATCACCGTGTGGTTGCTCGGCAGCGACCAGTCCCCGACGCCCGGGCAGGTCTCCAGGGTCCGCCCCGCGTCCAGCACCCGGCAGGGCCGCGGCTCGCGCAGCACCGACTTCAGCGCGGTGTCCGCCGCGAACGCCAGCACCACCGCGAACGGGGCGGCCAGCACCCGCGCCATCACCACCCCGTCCGTCCGGCGGGCCCGCCACCAGGCCACCAGCATCAGCACCGCGAGCAGCCCCAGGCCGTACGCGGAGAACCAGGCGACCAGGTGCTGCACCGGCCCCGGCAGCTGCTGGGCCCAGTGGTCCACCCGCAGGTACAGGCCGCCGTCGATCGGCCGGCCGTCCAGGGCGAGCGGCGCACCGCCCGGCGCGGCGCTCACCGAGCCCCGGCCCGGCGCGAGCGCAGCAGCTCCAGCCCGATCGGCAGCAGCGACAGCGCCACCACCAGGGCGACGATCGGCAGCAGGTAGCGGTCCACGTTCGGCACCGACGACCCCAGCCCGTACCCGGCCAGCACCAGCCCCACCGTCCACACCAGGCCGCCCGCCACCTGCCAGAGCGTGAAGGTGCGGGCGCCCACGCCCAGCGCCCCCGCCAGCGGGTTCAGCACCGTCCGGACGATCGGGACGAAGCGCGCCAGCACCACCGCACGGCCGTGCCCGTACCGGGACAGGAACTCCTCGGCCCGCAGCGCGCCCTCGTGCAGCCGCCTGTTCCGGGACTTCGCCAGCAGCGCCCGGCCGCCGCGCCGCCCCAGCAGGAAACCGACCTGCGCGCCCGCCAGCGCGCCCGCCACGGCCGCCGCCAGCACCTGCCACAGCACCAGGTGCGGCCCGCCGTGCGCACCGGTGGTGCACAGCAGTCCCGCCGTGAACAGCAGCGAGTCGCCCGGCAGGAAGAACCCGACCAGCAGGCCGGTCTCGGCGAACAGGACCGCGGCGATGCCCAGCGCGCCGAACGCGCCGAGCAGCGAGCCCGCGTCCAGCGGGTTGACGGCCAGCTGGGCCGAGAGGGCGTGCAGAGCGGACATCGCGGGGGCGCCTTTCCGATTTCCGGCTTCCGGTTTTCAGGTTTCCGGGTTCCGGGTTCCGTGGGCGGCAGCGGCCGGAGCCGTCCGCCGCCCTGTGATCAGCATCGCCGATCGGGACTGAAGGGTTGCTGAAGACCTGAAGGCGTCCTCAGGAAGCGCGGCCCGACCGGGCCCGCCGCTCCACGAGCACCGCCCGCAGCACGGCGCCGGCCACCACCGCACCCAGCACCAGGCTCACCGGGCCGGTCCCCAGCCCGAGGCCGCCGCGGGCCGGACCGACCCCGGCCCAGTCCGCGAACGAGGCGCCCAGCGGGCGGGTCAGCACGTACGCCCACCAGAAGGCGGGCACCGGCGGCAGCCCGAAGGCCCGGTGGCCCAGCGCGGGCACCGCGATCAGCGCCGCGAACAGCCCGCCCGAGGCCAGGTAGCCCCAGCCCAGGGTGGCCGCCGTCAGGTCGCCCACCGCCGTGCCGAGCGCGAAGGTCGTCAGCACCGCCGCCCAGTACCAGACCTCCCGGCGCCCGCCGCGCACCTCCGCGACGGCGAGCGTCCCCCCGGTGCGCCGCCAGAGCGCGAACACGGCGGCCAGGACCAGCGCGAACACGGCGGCCGAGACGGCGTACGGCACGCCCAGCGCGACGTGCGCGACATCGGCGGCCATCGTGCCGAACACGCTGACCAGCACCACCGCCGTCCAGTACACGGCCGGCCGGTAGCGGTCGGCCCGGGCCTGCGCCAGCAGCGCCGCCGCCAGCAGCACGGCCGCGCCCGCCACCGCCGGGACCGGCCCGAGCGTGCGGGCCAGCCAGTCCGAGGCGGTCTCGCCCAGACCGGTGGTGAGGACCTTGACCGTCCAGAACCCGGCGGTCACCTCCGGCACCTTGCTCCACGGCCGGACCGGCGCCCCGTCAGGACGCCGTTCGGTGACGGTCGTTGTGGTGGCGCTCACGGCGCAGCGGCTCCTCTCCCGGTCCGCACCGCGCGGACGACCGGCCCAGCATGGCCGGGGCGCGCTGAAGAGTTGCTGAAGACCTGAAGGCTTCTTCAGGATTCCGGCCCGGCGGCCTGCGACCCTGGGGGCATGCGCGTACTGGTGGTGGAGGACGAACGGCGGCTGGCCCTGGCCATCAAGCACGGGCTGGAGGCCGAGGGGTTCGTCGTCGACATCGTCCACGACGGCCTGTCCGGCCTGGCCCGGGCCACCGACCACGCCTACGACGTGGTCGTCCTCGACATCATGCTGCCCGGGCTGAACGGCTACCGGGTCTGCTCCCGGCTGCGGGCCGCCGGGAGCGACGCCGGCATCCTGATGCTGACCGCCAAGGACGGCGAGTGGGACGAGGCCGAGGCGCTGGACACCGGCGCCGACGACTACCTGTCCAAGCCGTTCTCGTTCGTGGTGCTGGTGGCCCGGCTCAGGGCGCTGGCCCGGCGGATCGGCTCCCGCGCGCCCCGCCGCACCGTGCTGGGCGACCTGGTGGTCGACTCCGCCGCCCGCACCTGCACCCGGGCCGGGGAGCCCGTCGCCCTGACGCCCCGCGAGTTCGCCGTCCTCGACCACCTGGCCCGGCGGGCCGGGGAGGCCGTCTCCAAGCGGGAGATCCTGGAGGAGGTCTGGGACAGCGGGCCCGACAGCGACCCCAACACCGTCGAGGTCCACATCAGCGCGCTCCGCCGCAAGATCGACACCCCGTTCGGGCGGGCCGCCGTGCAGACCGTGCGCGGCGCCGGGTACCGGCTGGCGGCCGACGGTGGCTGAGCGCGAGCCTGCGGCGGCCGGGCGGGCGGCGCGGGCCCGGGCGGCGTTGCGGGGGTTCCTGGCCCGGCCCCGGGTCGCCGCCGCCGTCGACCGGCTCGCGCCGCGCTCGGTCCGCACCCGTACCACGCTCGCCGCCTGCGCCAGCGTCGCCGTCGTGCTGCTGGCCGCCTCCGCCGCCGTCCTGCTGCTGCTCCGGGTCAACCTGCAGCGCACCGTCGAGGACGGGGCCCGCGAGCAGGCCCGGGTGGTGGCCCGGCTCGCCGCCGACGACCGGCTGCCCGACCCGATCCCGCTCGACCACGGCACCGACTTCGTCCAGGTCACCGACCGGAACGGGGCGGTCCTCGCCGCCAGCCAGAACCTGGCCGGCCGCCCCGCGCTGACCCCCGCCGGCACCGACGACGGCCACGACACCTTCGACCTGGGCGTCCTCGGCGACCAGCACCACCAGCGCGTCAGCACCCTCACCGCCGACACCCCCGCCGGGCCCGTCACCGTCCGGGTCGGCGCCTCCCTGCACACCGCCGACACCGCCGAGGACCTCACCACCGCCGCGCTCGCCGCACTCAGCGCCCTGCTGGTCGCCACCGTCGGCGTCCTCACCTGGCGCACCACCGGTCGGGCGCTGCGCCCGGTCGAGGCGATCCGCTCCCGGGTGGCGGCCATCGGCGACCGCGAACTCGACCGCCGCGTCCCCGAACCCGCCGGCGACGACGAGATCGCCCGCCTCGCCCGCACCATGAACGCGATGCTGGACCGGCTGGAGGCCGCCGGGGTCCGCCAGCGCCGCTTCATCGCCGACGCCTCGCACGAACTGCGCAGCCCGCTCGCCGTGCTGCGCACCCAGCTCGACGTCGCCCACACCCACCCCGACCCGGAGGTCCGCGCCGCCATGGTCGAGGGCGCCCGGCAGGACACCGAGCGCCTCCAGTCGCTGGCCGCCGACCTGCTCCTGCTGGTCCGGCTCGACGTCACCGGCGACGACGGGCCGCGCACCGCCGTCGACCTGGCCGAACTGGCCCGCACCGCCGCCGGGGCCCGCGGCCCGCTGCCGGTGGCCGTGACCGGTCCGGCCGCGCTCACCGTCACCGGCAACCCGCTCCGGCTGGGCCGGCTGCTCACCAACCTGCTCGACAACGCCCGCCGGCACGCCCGCTCCCGGATCGAGGTCCGGTTCGCCGCCGAGGACGGCCGGGCCGTCCTGGAGGTCGCCGACGACGGCCCCGGCATCGCCCCCGCCGACCGCGAGCGGATCTTCGAACGGTTCACCCGGCTCGACGACGCCCGCAGCCGCGACGACGGCGGCACCGGGCTCGGCCTCCCGATCGCCCGCGACATCGCCGCCCTGCACGGCGGCACCCTCACCGTCGAGGACGTCCCCGGCGGGCCGGGCGGCGCGACCTTCCGGCTGGTGCTGCCGCTCGCTGCCCCCGAAGGGCCGTCGGGCGGTGGTCAGTCCTCCGGGCGGTAGTCGGCCATGTCGCCGGTCGCCGGGACGCCGTCGGCGATCGCGTAGCGCAGGAAGACCGCCCCGCGCGGGCCGGCGGCGGGCGGCTCCAGCAGCCGGAGGTTGGTGGGGACGGCCCCCTCCGCGAACACCTTCTTGCCGGTGCCGAGCACGATCGGGTGCACCAGCAGGTCCAGCCGGTCGAACAGCTTCTCGCGCAGCAGGGTCTGCACCAGGTCCAGGCTGCCGACCACCTTCACGTGCTCGTGCTTCTCCCGGATCTCCCGCACCGCCGCGGGCAGGTCCGGCCCCAGCTGCACCGAGCCGGCCCAGGGCAGCTCGATCCGGCTGCGCGACGCCACGTACTTCGGCACCCGGTTGAACAGCTCCGCGAACGGGTTGTCCCCGGCCTGCGGCCAGTAGGCGGCGAAGATGTCGTACGTCCGCCGCCCCAGCAGCAGGGCGTCCGTCCCCACGTACGACTCGTCGATCTGCGCCCCGGCGACCTCGTCCATCAGCGGGACCTGCCAGCCGCCGAACGCGAAGCCCTCCGGGTCCTCGTCCGGCCCGCCCGGCGCCTGGCCGACCAGGTCCAGGGTGGTGAACAGCTCGATGTGGATCAGGCCCATGGTGTGCTCCCAGCGCGTCGGATCGTCCGACCGGTCACTCCGGTCCCCTGTGCGGACGGACCGGGGCGCGCGAACTCATCGGTCCGCGACGGACCGGTCCGTCCCGGCCCCGTGCAGGCGGGTCAGCAGGGAGAGCAGCTGCTCGCGCTCGGCCGGGGAGAGCGGGGCGAGCAGTTCGGCGTTGGCGGCCTCGGCGAGGGCCGCGCAGCGGGCCAGCACGGCGGCGCCCTCGGGGGTGACGGTGACGGCGTTCTTGCGGCGGTCGGAGGGGTGCGGGCTGCGCAGGACCAGACCGGCCCGCTGAAGGTGGTTGAGCAGCCCGACCACGTCCTTCGGGTCGACGGCCAGCCGACGGCCCAGCTCGGCCTGGGTGACCGGCCCGTACTCGGCGGTGGCGGCCAGCACCGCGTGCTGCATCAGCTTCAGGCCCTCGGCGGCGATCGCGTCGGCGACCAGGCTCCGGCCCCGGGCCGCGACCCGGCCGACGAGCCACGAGGGCAGGCTCTGGATGTGCTGGAGGTCCGAGGTCATGCGGGCAGTCTAGCGAAAGTCGTTGGACTTCCCCACGACTTCGCCCTATCGTTGGGACATCCAATGAATTTCGACCGGGGGAGGTCCCTGTGCTGCGCATCCGTCACCAGGCCGACGGCGGGGCCGGGTTGCTGCGCGCCGAGCGGGTCCGGCGGCCCGAGCCGGGCGCCGGGGAACTGCTGGTCCGGGTCCGGGCGATCGGGGTCACGCTGCCCGTCGTGCGCCGACTGCGCGGCAGCGCCGGGCCGGTGCCGCTCGGCGGCGAGGTCGCGGGCGAGGTCGCCGCGCTCGGCCCCGGCGTCACCGGCTTCGCCGTCGGGGAGCGCGTCACCGGGCTCTGCTTCGCCGACGCCTACGCCGAGTACGCCGTCCTGGGCGCCACCATGGCCTCCCGGATTCCCGACCGCGCCACCGAGGTCGAGGCCGTCGCCCTGGTCCGCAGCGGCCTGGTCGCGGGCGGCGCCCACGCGGCGGCCCGCCCCGAGCCGCACGAATCGGTCCTGGTCACGGCGGCGGCCGGCGGCGTGGGCACGCTGGCCCTCCAGTACGCCCGGGCCGCCGGGGCGTCGCGCGTGGTCGCGGCCGTCGGCAGCGCCGACAAGGCCGGTTTCGTCCGGGCCCTGGGCGCCGACGCGGTCGTCCACTACGGGGACGCCGACTGGGGCGGCCCGTACGACGTGATCCTCGACGGCGTCGGCGGCGACCTGCTCACCCCCGCCGTCCGCGCCCTCGCCCCCGGCGGCCGACTGGTCGCCTTCAGCTCCGGCGGCGGCACCGTCGAGGCGTACGAACTCCTGCTCCGCGGCGCCTCGGTGATCGGCTTCCAGATCCGCGCCCTCGTCACCGGCCACCCCGAACTCCACGCCCGCCGGCTCCGCGAACTCTGGCACCTGCACGCCACGGGAGCCCTCCGCCCCGCCGTCCACGCCGAGATCCCGCTCACCGGTGCGGCCCGCGCGCACGCCCTCCTCGAAGAGCGCCGCAACCTCGGCAAGGTCGTCCTCGTCCCCTGACCCGGAGTTCCGCCGACCCCCGCGGTCGGCCCGTGCCCGCCTTCCGGTCCGGCGCCGATTCCCGGCAGTCCCCGGGAGTTTCCCGCCGGGCTCTCCCGGCAGTTCGGGGGCGGGGCCTGACGGGGCGTCGGGAAGCGGCGGAAATGCGAATGCGGGGGGTGGGCGGGGCTTCCGGAATTCGTCGGAAATGCGTGCGGGCGGAAATGGCGGGACACATCCGCGGAGGGGAAGTCAACATTTACTTTCCCGGGGGCGCTCTGCATAGTGGTGGGTCGAATCGAGAGGGGGGCTCTTCCTTGTCGGAGATCCACGGCGACGCCGGGCAGCAGGTGGAGCTGGAGCGGGTGCAGGTGGCCGCGATCGGCGAGCTGTTCGACGAGCGGCTGGTCGGGGCGCGGGCGCGGTTGCGGGAGGTGCTCGCGGCGACGGCGGACGGCGCGGGCGCGGTGTACGAGCGGGAGGTGGCGGCCGGGCGGCTGGCGGGGGAGGTGCGGCGGCTGGAGGGGGCCGAGGGCGGGCTGGTGTTCGGCCGGATCGACCTCGCGGACGGGACGGCGCTGCGGATCGGGCGGCTCGGCCTGCAGCGCGACGGGGACGAACTGCCGGTCCTGGTGGACTGGCGGGCGGAGGCGGCCCGCTCCTTCTACGAGGCGACCCCGGTGCACCCGATGGGGCTGCGCCGCCGCCGCCACCTGAGCGTGGCGGGCCGCACCGTGGTCGGGGTGAGCGACGAACTGCTCGACGGCTCGGCCCCGGAGGACGGGGACGTCCTCGGCGACGGCCCGCTCGCGGCGGCGCTGCAGGCCCGCCGCACCGGCCGGATGGGTACGGCGGTCGCCACCCTCCAGGTCGAGCAGGACGCGATCGTCCGCTCCCCGCACCGCGGGGTGACGGTCGTGCAGGGCGGCCCGGGCACCGGCAAGACCGTGGTGGCGCTGCACCGCGCCGCGTACGTGCTGTACGCGTTCCCGAAGGCCGCCGAGCGCGGCGTGCTGGTGCTGGGGCCGAACGCCCGCTTCCTGGACTACGTCTCCCAGGTGCTGCCCTCGCTCGGCGAGAACGACGTCGTCCTGGCGACCTGCGAGGAACTGGCCGGGGTCCGGCCCGGCGCCGCCGACGGGCCCGCGGCGGCCCGCCTCAAGGGCGGCGCCGGACTGGCGGAGGCGCTGGCCGCCGTCGTCCGGGCCCGGCAGGCGCCCGACGGGAGGTTCGCGGTCCGGATCGGGCAGGAGTGGGTCCGGCTGGACGCGACGGAGGTCGCCGGCGCGCGCGAGGCGGCCCGGATCGGCGGGGCCGCCCACAACCGGGCGCGCGGACTGTTCCTGGAACTGCTGGTCGACGCCCTGGTCGACACACTGGCCCGCGACACGGCCCGGACGCTGGAGCGGCTGGACGCCGAGGTCGCCCAACTCACCGGGATCGACCTGGACAAGATGGCCGCCCGGGACCTGCACCACCTCGGCCTGGACCCCGAACCCGCCGGCGGCGGCGAGGAGTTCGACGCCGACGCGGTCCGGGACGCGCTGCTGGACGACGCCCACCTCGACCGGGCCGTCGAGGAGCTCTGGCCCCGGCTGACCCCCGGCGGGGTGGTCGACGCGCTGCTCGCCGACCCCGCCGCACTCGCCGCCCACCTGCCCGGACTCACCGACGCCGAACGGGAGTCGCTGCTGCGCACCCCCGGCGCGCCGTGGACCGGGGCGGACGTGGCGCTGCTCGACGAGGCGGCGGCCCTGGTCGACGGCCCGCCCGCCCGGGACTACGGGCACGTCGTCGTCGACGAGGCCCAGGAACTGACGGCCATGCAGTGGCGGACGGTGGTGCGCCGCTGCCCGTCCCGGTCGATGACGCTGGTCGGCGACTTCGCCCAGGCGGGCCCGGCGGCGACCGCCCGGGACTGGGACGAGGCGCTCGCCCCGCACCTCGGCCGGCGCTACGACCTGCGCACCCTGACCGTCAGCTACCGCACCACGCGGCAGATCCTGGCCACCACCGCGGAACTGCTCCGCCGGATCGCCCCCGGGCAGCCGCCGGTCCGGTCGATCCGGCAGGGCGACGAGCCGCGGACCGTCGCGGCGGACCGGGAGCGGCTGGTCGACGTGCTCCTCGACGAGCTCCGGGCCCAGGCCGCCGCCCACCCGGGCGACCTGCTCGGCGTGGTCTGCGCCGACGACCGGGTGCCGGAACTGGCCGCCGCCGGCGTCGAACGGCACGCCCGCCTGGTCCCGGCCTCCGAGGCGCGCGGCCTGGAGTTCGACGAGGCCGTGGTCGTCGACCCGGACGGCATCGCCACGGCCCGCCCGGCCGGCGAACGCGACCTCTACGTCGCCCTGACCCGCGCCACCAAGCGCCTGTGCACCCTCCGCCCGGACGCGAACGCCTAGTCGGCGGGCCCCGGTCGGGCGGGGCGGGCGGTGGGGCGGGCGGCCGGGGCGCGGCCGCGGACCTTGCGGGAGACGGAGGCGGAGCTGCCGAAGTTGCCGTCCTGGCCGAGCGAGGCGTGCATCCGGCGCAGCAGGGAGCCGAGTTGGGCGCGTTCGCCGCGGCTGAGCGCGACCATCAGGCCGTCCTGCACGGCCTCGGCGTCGGTGTGCAGCGCGGCCAGCGCGGCCTCCCCGGCCGGGGCCAGCAGCAGCACTTCCTGGCGCCCGCCCCCCAGCTGCACGGCCATCGTCCGGACCAGCCCCAGGGCGAGCAGGTCGTCCAGCACCGCGGCCGGGGCGGCCAGGTCGGCCCGGCCGTGCGGGCCCGCCCGGTGGAGCACCGTCAGCACCTCGCGGTGCGCCCGGCTGCTGCCGCGGGCGGCCAGCCGCTCGTCCATCCGGGCCTCGGCCTCCCGGGCCAGCGCGGAGAGCAGGTGGACGGGCTGCTCGAAGGGATCGGACGACTCTCTCCTGCTGTCGAACAAGCCGGGTCCAATCGCGGGAACGGGGCGGCGCGCTCCCGGCGCTGACGGCCGGACAGGGCACGGCGGCAGGCCGGAACCGCGGCGGGGCGGGGCCGGTGAGGTGAAGGTGCCCTCACTCTAGTGAGCGGGAGGGCCGCCGGTCTACATCGATGTCGTCCGACCGCCGCCGGGCCCGCCGGGGCGCGGGGCCGTCAGGAGGCCCGGTCCGCCTCGTCGAGCAGGGCGCGCAGGGCGCGCTCGTCCTCGGCGGAGAGGGCGGAGACGAAGCGGCGCAGCACCAGGCCGCGGTCCTGCTCCTTCTCCAGTTCGCGGCGCATCCGGCCGGCCGCCAGGCCCGCCGCGTCGGCGACCGGGGCGTAGGCGAAGGAGCGGCCGGGGCGGGTGCGGGTGAGCCGCCCGCTGTCGTGCAGGCGGGCCAGCGTGGTGGCGACGGTGGTGCGGGCCAGCGGCCGGCCGAGCGCGGCCTTCACCTCCTGGGCGGTGAGCGGGCGCCCCGCCGCCCACAGCGCCGCCAGCACGTCGGCGACCAGTTCGCCGTGCGGCCGCCTGCCGTCCAGGCCGTCGATCGACATGCTTCTCCCGTCCCGCGTCCCGCTCCCCGACAGGTACCGGAGCCCCATGATACTTAGGTTTGCCTCATCTAACCTCATGCTCCGTCGGAAGCGCTGCGGCGGCGGCCAGTTCGGCGGCGGTCGGCGGATTGGCCCCCGCCCGGGACACCGTGACCGCGGCCGCCGCCGCGGCCGTCCGCAGTGCCGCCGCCAGCTCCGCCGGGCCGGGGCGGCCCGGGGCGAGCGAGGCCAGCAGCGCCGACATGAAGGAGTCCCCGGCGCCGACGGTGTCCACCACGGTGGTCGGCGGGGCCGCCACCCGGACCTCCCCGTCGGCGCTCAGCGCGAACGCCCCCGCGCCGCCCAGCGTCACCACCACCGCGGCCGGGCCGAGCGCCAGCCAGCGGGCCGCGCTCTCCCGCACCGGCACGCCCGGGTACAGCCAGGCCAGGTCCTCGTCACTGGCCTTCACCAGGTCGCTCAGCGCCACGCACTCCTCCACCGCCGCGACGCCCGCCGCGTGTTCGCCGAACAGCGCGGGCCGCACGTTCGGGTCGTAGGAGGTGCCGGCCCCGCCCGCCCGCGCCGTCCGCAGCAGTTGCCGCGCCACCGCCGCGCCGGGCGCCCGCACCGAGGCCAGCGACCCCAGGTGCACGTGCCGGGCCGCCGGCACCGCCACCGGGGCCAGGCTCCACTCCACCGCGAACGCGTACGCGGCCCGCCCCTCGCCGTCCAGCGTGACGACCGCCGTCGGCGTCGCCACCTGCTGCCCGTCCGTCCGCACCACGACCCCGCCCGCCGCCAGGTGACGGCGGATCAGCTCGCCGTACGGGTCCGCACCGAGCTGGGTCAGCAGGGTCACCGACCGGCCCAGCCGGGCCAGCCCGTAGGCGACGTTGGCCGGGCTGCCGCCCGGGTACGGGTGGTCGGGACGGCCGGGGACGCGGACGATGTCGGCGACGCACTCGCCGATGACGAGGAACTCGGTCTCCGTCGGGGTGGGCTCTGCCATGGCGCTCGGCTGCTCCTGGATCGCTGGTGGAAGGTGAGTGTCGAGAATGGGGGGCGGGCGGCGGGTCCGGCAACCGGACGCGCCGCCCGGGGTGCTGACCGGCCGTCAGTCGCTCAGCACCACCTGGTCGACCATCAGGTGCCCCCACCCGCCGGTCGCGTCGTCCCGGACCTGCAACTGCGCGGTGCGCCCCCGCAGGTCCGTCAGGTCCCAGTCGACGGGGCGCAGCGCCCCGCCGTCGGCGCCGGTGGCGGTGCGCACGGGCTGCCCGTCGACCAGCAGGCTGACGGCGGTCGCGCCGGGCCCGCCCAGCGGATGGTTCCCGCCGGCCACCAGCAGGTGCAGGTGGTCGCGGTCGAGGGTGAACGGCGGCGAGGTCAGGGTGCCGGTGGCGGCGTCCCGGCCGGCGAAGGTGTCCAGGACGGCCGCGCCGACCGAGCCGGGCAGCCGCTCGGCGGTGGGGGCGGTCCCGGCCAGGTCGCCGGTGCCGGTCCAGCCGGGGGCGTACCCGCCGCCCTCGAAGTCGGCGAGCAGCCGGGCCGGGCGCTGGGCGAGGTCCTGGTACTCGGTGACGGTGAGGTGCGCGAAGGTGGCGGGGCCGCCGGCGGTGAACAGCTTCAGCCCGTCGTCGGCGGGGTCGGCGAACACCTCGTCGGAGTGGACGTAGCGGCCGTCGTCGACGAAGTACTCGACGCTGGTGCGGTCGACCAGCACCGTCAGGTGCGCGGTGGTGCGGGCCGGGTCCCACGGGGCGTGCGACTCCAGGTGCGCGCCGTCCGGCGACGGGTTGCCGGTCCCGCCCCGGTTCAGGTAGCTGACGTCGTGGTAGATCCCGGCGTCGGCGTGCCGGGCGCCGTCGGCGGAGACCCGCAGCTGGACGCCGAGGTTGTCCAGGGCGCTCCAGCTGACGTCGGCGTCCAGCCGGTACGCGGTGCCCCGGTAGGGCAGCGTGCTGAGGCCGTTCACCTGCACGGTGCCCAGGTCGAGGGTCCGGGCGGCGTGCCCGGCGAGGGCCGGGACCGGGCGGGAGGCCAGCGCGTAGCCGTCGGGGTAGTGCTTCAGGTCGAGCTGCCGGGTGATCGCGTCGGTGCCGTTGAAGCCGTCGGCGGCCCAGGTCGGAGTGGTGTACGGGTAGGTCCAGTTGTTCAGCCAGGCGGTGGCGTACCGGTGGTCGAGCGGGGCGGCCGGGTCCTCCCAGGTGACGCCCGCGTACCAGTCGAAGCCGTGGTCGAGCCACTGCGGGGCGGCGGTGTCGGGGGTGAAGGAGGTGCCGTCGAAGCCGCCGGTCCAGTAGGCGTAGGTGTTGGGGGCGCCGGTCAGGTAGCCGTTGGCGCTGGCGCCCAGCACCCAGTGCGTGGTGCCGTCGTCGGCCCGCATCCGGAACAGGTCGGGGCACTCCAGGGTGCCGAGGCCGGGGTGGACGGAGTCGGAGGCCCAGGTCCAGTTCTTCAGGTCGGGCGAGGTCCAGAGGCCGATCCGGTCGCCCTCGGCGAGCAGCGCGACCCAGCGCTGGCGGTCGCCGTCCCAGACCAGCTTGGGGTCGCGGAAGTCCTTGCGGCCGCCGTTGGGCAGCACCGGGGCGTCGCCGTAGGGGCGGAAGTTCCGGCCGCCGTCGGTGGAGTACCAGAGGAACTGGGCCTGCGGGCCGGAGGCGTCGGCGATCTGCGCCGGGGTGGGGTGGTCCATCTGGGTGACCAGCATGACCACCGCCCCGGCGCCGAACCCGGCGGTGTTGCCGGTGTCGACGACCGCGGAGCCGGACCACAGGTCGTAGTTGGCGTTGGTCTGCTTCGGCGCGGCCACGCCCTGGTCGTGGAAGGCCACGCCGTCGGTGCTGGTGGCCTGCCGCCAGGCGGTGCCGATCGCCCGCCCGTAGTCGGCGTTGTAGAGGTAGTAGGAGTGGAAGGCGCCGTCGAACCAGACCGGCCGCTGCGGGTCGTTCTTCCAGTGGTCGGGGACGGTGAAGTGGTAGACGGACCGGTAGCTGTCCGCGGCCCGGGCCGGAGTGGGGGCGGCCCGGCCCGGGGCGGCCACGGCGGCGGCCGTCAGCAGCAGTCCGCACAGGGCGGCGAGGCCGGGCCGCAGGGCGCGGCGGGGCCGGTGGAGCGAGGAGCGCGGGGTCATGCTCGACTCCTGGGTGGGGGAGGAGTGGTGACGGATCGTCAGTTGGCGTGCGAGGAAGCGGGGTTCAGGGTTTCGGCGGTCAGGTGGCGCCCGTCCCAGGACACCGGCATCGGGTCGCTCACCCCGCCGGCGAAGCCGCCGTCGGGGCCGGTGTGGTGGAAGGCCAGCAGGGCCCAGGACCCGTCGCGGCGGCGGACCAGCTTGCCGCTGTAGTAGCGGTCGTCGGTGACCTGCCGGGCGGCGTCGAGGTCGAACGGGCCGAGCAGGCTCTCCGCGGGGGCGGCCCAGACGCCGCCGCGGGTGCCGGTGGCGCGGCGGCGGTCGGAGGCGTGCTCGGCCAGGCAGGAGAACAGCAGCAGCGGCCGGCCGTCGACGATCTCGGTCTGGGTGACCTCCAGTTGGCCGAAACCGTGCGCGGTGGGCGCGGACAGCGGCGGCCGCAGCTCCCAGTGCCGCAGGTCGGGCGAGACGGCGTGGCCGACGACGCCGCGTTCGAAGGCCGGGCCGGCGGTGGCCCGGGCGGTGATCAGCATGTGCCAGCCGTCGCCGTCCGGGTCGGGGAAGACCCACGGGTCGCGGAACGCCTCGTCGTGCCACTGGCCGCTGTCGAGGGTCTCGTAGTGGGCGGGGTCGGCGCTCAGCACCGGGTTGGCGCCGTACTTGTGCCAGGTCGTCAGGTCGTCGGAGGTGGCGTAGCCGATCCGCTGGACGTTCTTCCCGCCGGGCGCGCGGGTCGAGCCGGTGTAGAACAGGAACCAGGTCCCGTCCGGGTGCCGGACCACCGAGCCGGTCCAGGTGGCGAGGTCGTCGAAGGCGGGGGCGTCGGCGCGGACCAGCGCGTCCGGGACGCGGGTCCAGTGCGTCAGGTCGGTGGAGACGGCGTGCCCGATCGAGGCCCGGTAGTGCCGGGCCTCCGGGTCGTGCAGGGCGCGCGAGGCGTACAGGAAGAACAGGTGGTGCCGCTCGCCGTCGTCGGCGAACCAGAAGTCCCAGACCCAGGAGTCGGGCAGCGAGAACATGGGGGCCTTTCGGGCAGGCCGCGCGGACCCTCGGCCGCGGCGGGGCGGCGGGGCGACGGGGCGGCGGGGTCGGCGCGGGGGAGAGGGAGAGGGGAAGGAGGGCGTCAGCCCTTGACACCGCTCGCGGCGACGCTGCTGACGAAGGCCCGCTGGAAGGCCAGGAAGACCACCAGCACCGGCAGCGTGATCATCGACGTGTACGCCATGACCTCGCCCCAGGCCGGGTTGTCCTGGAAGAAGTACTGCATGCCTACCATGACGGGGCGCAGCTTCTCGTCCTGGACCACCATGGTCGGCCACAGGTACTGGTTCCAGGCGGGCAGGAAGGTCAGGATCGCCACGGTGGCGAAGGCCGGGCCGGACAGCGGCACGACGATCCGCCGGTAGACGGTGAACCAGCCGGCGCCGTCGATCCGGGCCGCCTCGTCCAGCGAGGTCGGGATGGTCGAGAAGTACTGGCTGAACAGGAAGACGGAGAAGGAGTTCGCCACGAACGGCAGGATCTGCACCTGGTAGCCGTCCAGCCAGCCGATGTCCCAGACCACCGCGCCGTCCTGGAGGAACACGATCGGCAGGTGCGCGACCCAGTACACCAGCGGCACCGCGATGGTCTCGAACGGGACGATCAGGGTGGCGATGACGACGGCCGTCACCAGGCCCCGGCCGCGCCAGCGCAGCCGGGACAGCGCGAAGCCCGCCATCGAGTTGACGACCAGTCCGAGGCCGACGATCGCCACCGTCACGAACAGCGAGTTCAGCAGGAACCGGCCCACCGGCACCCGGTCGAAGACCGCCCGGTAGTTGTCGACGCCGATGTCGCCGACCGGCAGGAAGGCCCGCCAGCCGCCGATGTCGGACAGCAGCTGCCCGTCCGGCTTGAGGCTGGAGACGAACATGAACACCAGTGGGAACAGGAAGAACACCGCCAGCCCGACCAGCACCAGGTAGGACCACACCCGGCGCCGGCGGCGCAGCTGCCGCTCGGTCGCCCCGGTGCGCGCCCGCGGCGCGCGTGCGTTCTCGGCCATGGGTCAGTCCTTGTCGCGGGTGAGGTGGCGCTGGATCAGCGCGACGGCGAGCACGATCACGAAGAAGACCAGGGACAGCGCGGAGCCGTACCCGATCTGCTGCTGGCGGTAGCCGGTCAGCACCGCGTGGTGGACCAGCGTGGTGGTGGAGTCGACCGGGCCGCCCTGGGTCATCACGTCGATCTGCACGAACAGGCCGAGCGCGGCGATGGTGATGGTGATCAGGACGAAGATCCTGGTCGGGCGCAGGCACGGCCAGGTCACGTCCCGGAACTGCCGCCAGGTCCCGGCCCCGTCCATCCGGGCCGCCTCGTACAGCTCGGCCGGGACGGTCTGCAGGCCGGACAGCCAGATCAGCATGTGGAAGCCGACGGCCTGCCAGATCGACAGCACGATGATCGCGAACAGCGCGGTGTCCGGGTTGTTCAGCCACGCGGTGCCCTGCCAGGCGCCGAAGGTGACCGAGTCGATGAAGGAGTTCACCACGCCGTTCGGCTGGTACATGAACTTCCACAGGATCGACACCACGACGATCGAGGTCACCACCGGGACGAAGAAGATCACCCGGAACGCGGTGACGCCGCGGATCTTCTGGTTGACCAGCAGCGCCAGCAGCAGGCCGAACCCGGCCTGCACCGGCACCACCACCGCCGCGAAGGCGAAGGTGTTGAACAGCGAGCGGAAGAACGCCGGGTCGACGGTGAACGCCCGGACGAAGTTGTCCAGGCCGACGAAGCGCAGCGGCTCCGGGGAGACCAGCCGGGCGTTGGTGAAGGACAGGGCGAAGCCCAGCAGCACCGGCACGATCAGGAACGCCAGCAGCAGCAGGACCGCGGGCGACACCATCGCCAGGCCGGCGCCGGTCTCGCCGCGCCGGGCGGAGCGCCGGGAGGGGCTGCGAGCGGGGGCCACAGGGGGTACGGGGGTCATGGGGGTGAGGCCTTTCCGGCGGCGGGGTCCGGCGGCCGGGCGGGGGGTACGGGCCGCCCGGCCGCCGTCCGCCGCCGCGTCAGTTGCCGTAGCCGTTGTTCGACTTGATGTCGCTGTCGATCGCCTGCACGGCGGTGTCCAGGGCCGGCTTGACGGGGGCGCCGTTCATGATGTCCTTCGCCGCCTTCTCGAAGCCGGTCGAGACCACCGGGTAGCCGGGGGTGGCGGGGCGGGCCAGCGCGAACTTCTGCGACAGGACGGCGAACTGGCGCAGCGCGCCGTTCGGGCCGAAGTACTTCGAGGCCGCGGTGGCGCCCGCGGTGGCCGGGATGACCACCTGGCTGTCCGCGAACTCGGTCAGGTACTTGTCCTGGAAGCTGAACTCCAGGTACTTGCGGGCGCCCTCGGACTGCTCCTTGCCGCAGCCCGCCGAGATGCCCCACTGCCAGGAGCCGCCGCCGATCCGCGCGCCCTTGCCGAAGTCGACCGGCGGGAGGATCAGCAGGTCGGAGCCGACCTTGTCGAGGGCGTCCTTGGCGTTCCAGACGCCGGTGTAGCTGAGCGCGACCTTGTCGTCGATGAAGTTCTGGTTGCCGACCGGGCCGTCGCTGTTGGCCCAGCCGTTCTTGAACGCCTGCTGGAACCAGGTGAAGAAGGACACCGCCTCCGGCCCGTTCAGCACGCCGTCGGCGGACTTCATGGTGCCGCGGTCGATCTCGTCGCCGCCCGCGCTCCGCAGCATCGGCGAGTAGGCGTAGCTCCACCACTCGCCCTTGTCGGCGGCCCCCAGGTCGAGCGGGGTGCGGTAGCCGGAGTCCTTCAGCCTGCCGACCGCGGTGTCGAACTCGGCCAGCGTCCACGGCTGTTCGACGGTCGGGATGCGGATGCCGTTCTTCTCCAGCACCGACTTCCGGGCGAAGACCGACAGCGCGGCGTCCCAGTAGCCCGCCGAGTAGACGGTGCCCTTGTACCGGCCGACGGCGGTGGGCAGCAGCGAGTCGGTCAGCCCGCCGGGCAGCCCGAGCGGCTGCAGGTAGCCGGCCCAGGCCCAGTTGGGCATGATCGGGCCGTCCATGTCGATCAGGCAGGGCAGCTTGTGGGCGGCGGCCGCGGCGGTGATCGCGTCGTTGTACGAGCCCTGCGGGAAGTTCTGCTGGACGACCTGGTACGTGCTCTGCGAGCCGTTGAAGTCCTCGATGATCTTCTTGTAGACGGCCAGCTCGCCGGGGTTGCCCGCCGAGTGGGTCCACATGGTGATCCGGGTCGGCCCGCCGTCGGCGGCCGCGCCGTCGTGTCCGGCCCGGGCACAGCCGGTGAGCGCGACCGTACCGAGCAGGCTCGCCGCTGCTACCATCGCGAGGGGATTGCGCACAGGTGGTCCCTTTCCGGGGGCCGACCGCCAAGCCGGTCCCCGAGTGAACGGCAGCGCCAACTGCCGTGCGGTTGTTCGGTGATGGCCGACAGCGCCAACTGTCGGCCCGGCACGGCAGCGCCAACTGCCGTGCACCGGGCGGCGGCGCCGACCGCCGCCCGTGGTTCTCGATCCACGGCAGGGCCAACTGCCGTGGTAATGCGAGGAGTTCGCCGCCGCTGTCAGCCCTCCGGCGGAGGCGGCGGCGGACCCACCGAGCTCCGGCGGATCACCGGGCACGGCATCCGGTGCGGCACGGCCGGGTCGGCCTCCCGCTCGCCCAGCGCGACCTCCATCGCCCAGCGCCCCATCTCGTAGTGCGGCAGCGCGACGGTGGTCAGCGGCGGGTCCAGCTCGGCGGCGATCAGCTGCTGGTCGTCGTAGCCGACGATCGACAGGTCCTCCGGGACGCGCAGGCCGCGGTGGTGGGCGGCGGTGTACGCGCCCATCGCCATCCGGTCGTTGAAGCAGAACAGCGCGGTCGGCCGGCGGTCGGCCGGCAGGTCGAGCAGTTCCCCGGCGGCGGCCCGGCCGCCCCCCGCGTCGGTCTCGCCGTGCGCGTGCAGCGCGGGGTCGGCGGCGAGGCCCGCCTCGGCCAGCACCTGCAGGTAGCCCTGGTGCCGGAGCCCGGAGGCGACCACGCCCGCGCCGAGCGGCGCGTCCAGGTAGCCGATCCGCCGGTGCCCGGCCGCCACCAGCTCCCGGGTCGCGGCCACCCCGCCCGCCCGGTCGTCCGGCACCACGGCCGGCCAACTCCCGTGCGCGGGACGGCAGTCCAGGAAGACGCTGCCCTCGGCCAGCCCGGCCGGGGCGTCCACCACCTGGTGCCACATCCGGGCGTACACCATCGCGTCCACCCGCTGCCCGGTCAGCGCCTCGATCGCCTGCCGCTCCTGCGCCGGATCGCCGTCGGTGTCCACCAGCACCACCAGGTGGCCGTGCGCGCGGGCCGCGTCGTTCGCGCCCGCCAGCATCCGCCCGGCGAACGGGGTGGTGGCGATGGTGTCGGAGATCAGCCCGATCATCCTGGTCCGCCTGGTCCGTAGGCTGCGGGCCACCGAGTTGGGCGCGTAGCCGATCGCCTCGGCCGCCTCCCGGACCTTCGCCTGGGTCTGCGCCGAGATGCGGTCGCTGCCCGCCCCGCTCAGCACCATCGACACCGTCGCCGTCGACACCCCCGCCGCCGCGGCGACGTCCGACATCCGCACCCGGGCCATCGCCGACCTCACCCCGTCCCGTCCCTGTTCGCGCTCTGTTTAATCGATTAACCGTCGGGAAGCGAGTATGCAACCGCGCCGAAACCCGGGTCAAGGGGCGGGCCCGGCAGCGTTACCGCACCGCAACGCGGGCCGCGGCCCGGCCGTGGGCGTGCCCGGACGCGCGCGGACGTGCCCGGACGTGCCGACGGCGCCGCCCTCCGTGGGAGGAACGGCGCCGTTCGTGTCCGCAGCGGACGCCTCGGGGCCTCGACGTCTCAGAGGATGTCGCGGTGGTGGTGGTCCTCGACCACCACCTCGTCCACGGCCCGGCCCAGGTACCGGCGGCGGCCCAGCACCCGGGCGTACACCACGACGCCGACCAGCCCCGCTGCCATCAGGACCACGCCGACCACCGTCAGATTGACGCCCGCCAGGTGCCAGTCCACGCCGAACGCCAGGATCGCCCCGACCGCCAGCAGGATGATGCAGCCACCGATCCCCATGATCGCCTCCGTCGTCCACTCGCTCCGGCCCCGGACGGGACCGCCCGGCGTCTACCCCCGCCGCGCCGGGCGATGCCCCCGCTCCGGAAGGCTTCTGACGCCCCGTCGGCCCGCGGGGGTCCGTGAGTATGAGCAGCGTGCATGGGAACGGTCGAAAACATGCCTTGGACCTATGGGGCGGGCCCGGGGGAGGGTCGAGGAGCGGCCGGGGAGCCCCGCCGCCGACCCCTTCCGAAGGAGACCCCGTGCGTTCCCGCACCACCACCACCGCGCTCCGCGCCGCCCTCGCCCTCGCCGCCGCGGCCGCCCTGGCCGCCGGCACCACCGCCGCCGCGCAGGCCCGCGACACCGACCCCCGCGCCGACCGGCACCGCGCCGACCGGGCCTGGCCGCAGCGCCTGGTCGACCGCTCGCCCGACCTGGTCCGACCCGGTTCGCTGACCGTCGACCGGACGCTCGGCGAACACCGCGCCGCCGAACTGGTCCGGCTGACCCAGCAGCTCTACACCTTCTGGAACACCGGCCGCACCACCTACCTGGACGCCGCCGTCGACCCCGCCTTCCGCGACCGCACCCTCCCCCCGGGCCGCCCGCAGGGCCCGACCGGCCCCGCCGCCGCCTCCCGGGCCTTCCGCGCCGCCGTCCCGGACCTGACCTGCGAACTCGCCGACGTGATGATCAGCGGCGACCGGATCACCGCCCGCCTGGTCTTCCGCGGCCACTTCACCGGCACCTTCGACGGCCACCACGGCCAGGGCCAGCCCGTCGAATTCAACGCCATCGACATCCAGCACGCCCCGGGCCCCCGGATCACCGAGGACTGGCACATCGAGGACAACCAGACCCTGCTCCGCCAACTCGGCACCACCTCCTGACACCCACCCCCGCAGCCCCGGGACCGGACGCCCCGCCCCTCCCCGGGCCGGTAGCACCGGCGGCCGGTGGCGGCAGGGTGGTGGCAGTTCGTGGGCGGCCGGTGCGGGGGCTACTCCGCTTCGGCGGCGACCACGGTCCAGGTGTCGGCGGAGGCGTCGTCCATCCGGAGGTCGAACGCGAAGGCGATCGGCCGGCGGTCGTGGGCGTTGCCGCGGAGGACCTGCTCGCTGCGCCGGTCGACCTCGTAGTAGACGCCCTCGGCGGCGACCGCGACCCGGAAGACGATCGGGTCGCGGGAGAGCAGCGAGCGCACCGTGACCGACCGGACGACGGCGTTGCGCATGACGGTCCGGTTCGGCGTGCGCACGGACGTGAAGTCCAGGCTGCCGTCGTTCATGACCCACTCCTCGAGGAAGCGCTCGACCGCGACCTCCAGCACCGCCCGGTCGAACCGGCCGTCGAGCACACTCAGGTCGCCGGCGGCGGCGTCGGCGTCCGTGCTCCACGAGATGTTGGTGAGCGAGAGGAGGTCGCCCGCGCCCTTGACCGCGGTCTTGCCCGCCACCTCCAGCACCGCCTCGCGGGCCACCTCCCGCTGGTCCCAGCCGTCGGTCTCGATGGCGCCGGTCAGGTGGTGCGCGCCCTCGGCGGCCTGCTCGATCGAGGAGACGATCCACTCCCCGGCCGGGTTCTTGCGCAGCGTCCAGTACTCGACCGGGCGGGTCGAGCCGTCCTTGCGCCCGGCGTCCGAGCCGTCCCCGCGCCGCACGTAGTCGTTGAGCGTGGCGGTGATCCGGAAGGTCACGGTGTCGTTCACCTCGCCCGCGCGGTTCGCGACGTCGACCAGCTCGACCACCGGACCCGAGACGATCTCCACGACGTTGACCTCGCCGCGCGACGCGTAGTCGTGCAGCTCGTCGGCCCACTTGCCGTAGAGCACCGGGGACAGGATCTGCCGCAGCACGTCGTGGTCGTTCCGGGTCCACGCCTGCTGGGCGGTCGTGTACAGCTGGACGGCCCGCTGTTCCAGCGCGGCGCGGTCGAAGGTCGCGTCCGTGTCGGCGAGGGCGTCGACCCGCGCCCCGACCTGGGCGGCGCGCTCCCGCGCCTGCTCGTCCGCGCGGTGCGCCGTACGGTCCGACACCGTGTTCAGCCCGGCCGCCCGCTGCGCCTTCCGGCGCCGGTGACCGATCCACAGCACCAGCAGGACGATCGCCAGGAGCACCAGCAGCACGACGAACCCGCCACCGCTCCCGGCCCCGAAACCGTGGACGAAGCCGACCCCGCCACCGGTCGTCCCGTGGAAGCCGCCCCCGTGACTGCCCCCGCCGCCGCCACCGCCCCCGCTGCCGCTGAACCCGTGGCTGCCGCCCCCGCCGCGGGCGTACGCGAGCGTCGGGCCGCTCAGCAGCAGGATTCCAGCGACCACCGTTGTCCAGCGACGGGCTTGCACCGGGCCCCCTCCAGGAATCGAAACCGTTCCCCACGAGCCTACAAGCCGACCCGCCCGGGATACCCCGGGGAGGCCCGTCGCCCCCGTCCCCGCGGACCGCCGGGGTCCGCCCCCGGGGCGGTCAGGGGGTGGCGGGGGCGGATTCCAGGGCGGTGCGGAGGGTGGCGAGGGTGGTGGCGAGGTGGGCCAGGTCGGCGGCGGGGACGGGGGAGGTGAGGGTGCGGAGGGTGTCTTCGACCACGGGGCGGCCGGCGGTGAGGCGGGCGGCGCCCTCGGGGGTGAGGCGGAGGAGGGAGGAGCGCCGGTCCTGGGGGTGGGCTTCGCGGCGGCACCAGCCGGCCTCGACCAGGCGGTCGACGGCCTTGCTGACGGCGCCGACGGTGATGGCGAGTTCGGCGACGATGTCCAGCACGCGGCAGTCCGGGACGCGGTCGATGACCTCCAGGAACTCGAACTGGCCCAGGGACAGGCCGAGTTCCTCGCGCAGTCGGGCGCCGACCGCGGTGTAGAGCCGGGTCTCGACCCGGACCAGGTCGACGAAGAGGGGAGTGAGGTGGGTCACAGCGTCTCCAATGGATTCCTAGGAATCATCTTCCGTGGAATGTGGTTAGATCGAGCAGAAGGATTCCACGGAATCAAGTTTCGCATCCCGAGCCCCTGGAGGCCGCCATGTCCCGTCAGCAGCGCGAGCAGTTGGACGCCACGCTCCGTTCCCACCCGCGGCCCGCGGTCCCGCCCACGGTCGAGGAGCAGCGGGCCGGCTTCACGGCGGGCCTCACCCGCCCCGCGCCGGAGGACGTGGCGGTCCGGCGGACCGTCCTCGGCGGGCGCCCCGCCCTGGAGCTGGCGCCCGCGGGGACCGTCGGGCCCGGTCGGCTGCTGTACCTGCACGGTGGCGGGTACGTGGTGGGCTCGCCCGACACGCACGCCGGTCTGGCCGGTGAACTCGCCCGCCGCGCCGGGCTGGACGCGGTCTCGCCGGACTACCGGCTCGCCCCCGAGCACGTCTTCCCGGCGGCCGTGGACGACGGCCTGGCCGCCTACCGCGAACTGCTGGAGACCGGTGTCGATCCGCGTTCCCTGGTGCTGGCCGGCGACTCCGCCGGGGGCGGCCTGGTCCTGGCGACGCTGCTCGCGGCCCGCGCGGCGGGCCTGCCGCAGCCGGCCGCCGCGGCGCTGTTCTCGCCGTGGGTCGACCTCACCCTCGGCGGCGGGAGCCTGCGCGGCAAGGCGGACGCCGACCCGATCTTCGCCGAGGAGGACCTCCGCGCCTACGCCGCGCACTACCTCGGCGACGCCGACCCGGAGGACCCGCTGGCCAGCCCGGCCCTCGCCGACCTCACCGGCCTGCCCCCGCTGCTGATCCAGGTCGGCGCCAACGAACTCCTGCTCGACGACGCCGTCCGGCTGGCCGCCCGCGCGGGCGCCGACGACGTGGACGTCACCCTGGAGATCGGCGGCAACCTCCCGCACGTCTTCCAGCACCACTACGGCCGCCTGCCGGAGGCCGACGCCGCCCTCGACCGCGCCGCGGGCTTCCTCGCCGCCCACGTCGCGGCCCGCCTCGCCACCACCTTCGCAGGCTAGGGCGCTGCGGCTCAGGAGGGGGCCGAACCGTGCAGTTTGTAGACGTCGCCGACCCGCAGGTCCGACGGGGTGCGGTACTCGCCGTGGGCGGCGAGGACGGTGATCGAGACCTGCGAGCGCGGCTGCCGGAAGGTGCGGAAGTACGGGGTGTTGGCCGGGAGTTCGGGCACCTCGACGAGCGGGACGCCGCGCCGTTCCAGCAGGCGGCGCAGCTTGTCGAAGCGGAGCCGGGGCGCGAAGCGGCCGTAGCGGGCGCGCAGGGCGGGGTCGGCGGCGTTGCGGTCGACCCGGGCCAGGCGGTGCACCTGGAGCGAGAAGTGGTGCCCCGACCAAGGGAGTTCGGGACGGGCGCGGTCCCAGTAGAACTCGGTCAGGCCGTAGTCGCGGATCATGTGGTGCGGGTCGAAGGAGTACTCGGCGAAGTCCGCCCCGAGCAGTTCGGCGACCCGCCCGGGCGAGTCCTCCGGGCGGGCGCCCAGCACGGCGCCGGTGGTGACGACGTCCAGGTAGAACGCGAGCGAGTACGGGGTCAACGGGGCTTCCTCGGCGGGGCGTCGGCGCGGGGCAGTCGACCACGAGTCTGCCGCACCCGGCCGAGCCCCCGGCGGACGGGCGTCAGAACCGGCGCCAGCGGGCCGAGGCGAACGAGAAGGCGCCGTACAGCACCAGCCCGGCCGCGACCGCGACCAGCAGCCACGGGCCCGCCGCGGTCTGCGCGAAGCTGCGCAGGGTGTCGTCCATGCCCTTGGCCCGCCCCGGGTCGAAGTGGACGGCCGCCACGACCACGAAGGCCCCGGCGGCGGCGTAGACCGTCCCGCGGGCGAGGTTGCCCGCCACGCCGACGCCGGTGACGCCGGTCCGGACCGGCGGGCGCATCGCGCCGGTGTCGAGCTTGCGCAGGAAGCGCCGCCGGACCGCGCGGACGCCGATCGCCACGCCGACGCCCGCCAGCACCAGCCCCGCCGCGCCGACCAGCCAGCGGCCGCCCGGCCACCCCAGCGCGGTCGCGGTCCAGTCCCGGGAGGAGGCGTCACCGCCCGAGCCGCCGCCCGAGCCCGCCGCGTACGCGCCGGTGCCCCAGGCCACCGAGGCGTAGAACACCGCCCGTCCGGCCGAGAGCAGCCGGGAGCCGGTCTTCTTCTCCCCGGCCTCGCCGAACACCGCCGTCGAGGCCCGCCACAGCGCCATGCCGGCGAAGCCGGCCGCCAGCGCCCAGAGCAGCGCCGTGCCGAACGGCTGCTCCGCGACCTGGTGCAGCGCCCCCTGCCGGTCGGCCTCCTCGCCTCCCGAGCCGAAGGCGATCCGCAACGCCAGCACCCCCAGCAGGGTGTAGAGCACGCCCCGGGCCGTGAAGCCCGTGCGTCCGGCCGCCGTCGCGGCCCGGTCCACCCGGTCCGCCCGGTCCGCCCGGGTGCCGCCGGACTGCTGCGCGTGTGTCATCGTCGCCTCCTCCGTGTCCGTTGACCGTGTCCGTGTCCGTGCCGCGCGTTCAGTCGAGGGTCCGGCCGCGGGTGGCCAGGTTGCCGAGGACGACGTAGACCACGGCCGGAATGCCGTAGTCGAGCAGGATCTGCCCGGTGCGGTCGGAGACCGTGAACAGGCCGCGCGACCACGCGGACAGCCAGTCGGCGGCGCGGTGGAACCAACTCACCAGCGGGTTGGACCCGTTGGCTTCGAAGAGGTCCAGCAGGATCCAGATCACCAGGACGGCGGCGAGCACGTGCGCCACCACGGAAATGATCGAAGTCGTTCGTCTCATGGGCGCCGCTTTGCCCCGGCGCGCCGTCCCAAACCCGGTGCGGACAAGGGGAGTTCGGCAGGGTTGGGCAGATCGGGAGATTTCCGGAGGAATCTGCCGAAACCCGTGCATGGATCGTCCGGCGGCGGGCAGGCGGCGGGGCGTCAGAGACCTGACGCACCGTCGAACCGGTGCACCGTCGAAGCCGACCCCCGGAGGCCCACCGTGGTACCCCTGCTGCTCGTCCTGCTGCTCGCTCTGCTCCTGTTCGGCGCCGGTTTCGCCCTCAAGGCCCTGTGGTGGGTCGCCGTGGTGGTCCTGGTGGTCTGGCTGCTCGGCTTCGTCTCGCGCGGCACCACCGCCGCCGGCGGCCGGGGCCGCTGGTACCGCTGGTAGCCGACCCACCCCCCCCGGAACGGCGGGCTCCCCTCGGGGCGCCCGCCGTTCGGCGTTCCCGGACCCGCGCCGCCGGGCGGCGACGGGTACCCCGAGGGGTCGGGGCCGACGTCAGAGGAAGTGCCGGATCGGCGCGGTGGCCGCCTCCAGGGCGCGGCGGGCGGGGCCGCGGCGGTGCCAGCGGGACGGGGCCAGGGCCTCGCTGCGGGTCAGATCGTGGTCGAAGTCGCGGTCCAGGCGGGCGGTGAACTCCTCGTCGACCACAGCGAGCACCACCTCCTCGTCGTGGTCCAGCGAGCGGCGGTTGAAGTTCGCCGAGCCGACCACCGACACCGCCCCGTCCACGGTCAGCACCTTGGCGTGCATCATCGTGGGCCCGTACTGCCACACCGTCGCCCCGCAGGCCGTCAGCCGCCCGAAGTGGCGCTCGCCGGCCAACTGGCAGACCCGCTTGTCGGTGTGCCGCCCCGGCACCAGCAGCTCGACGGCCACGCCGCGCCGGGCCGTCTCGCACAGCAGGTCCACGAAGTAGTCGTCCGGCGCGAAGTAGGCGGTGGCCAGGCGCAGCCGGTGCTCGGCGGAGGAGATCACCACCCGCATCAGGGTCTGCAGGTCCTGCCAGCCGACGGCGGCCGACCCCCGCACCACCTGGACCACCGCGCCGCCCGGCTGCTCGTGCTCCTCGAAGCGGTCGGCCTCGTCGTACAGCGTGCCGGGGGCGCACTCCGCCCAGTTCTGGGCGAAGGCCGCCGCGATGCCGTCCACCGCCGGGCCGACCACCCGCACGTGGGTGTCGCGCCACTCGCCGGGGTGCCGGGCGTCGCCGCACCACTCCTCGGCGATGCCGACGCCGCCGGTGAACGCGGTCCGGCCGTCCACCACCAGCACCTTCCGGTGGCAGCGGTGGTTCTGCTTGAACGGCGACAGCCGCACCGGACGGCGGAACCAGGAGATCCGCACCCCCGCCGCCGCCATCAGGTCGAGCAGCTCCGGCTCGATCAGCCGGCTGCCGAACCCGTCCAGCAGCAGCCGCACCCGCACGCCCTGCTCGGCCTTGCGGGCCAGCGCCCGGGCGAACTTCCGGGCGATCTCGCCGCGCCAGTAGACGAAGGTCATCAGGTCGACGGTCCGCCGCGCGTCCTCCACGGCGGCCAGCATCGCGGGGAAGATCTCGTCGCCGTTGCGCAGCGGCGTGAGCAGGTTGCCCTCGGTCGCGGCGATCCCGATCAGTGCCTCCAGGCGGCGGCGCAGCACCTGGCCGCGCCCCGCCGCCGACTGTGCCGGCGGTGCCGGTGGTGCCGCCGACGGTGCCGGTGACGCCGCCGACGCGGGCAGGGGCTCGGTCGCGGGCGCGGTCTCGGTGGTCATGGGTCTCGCTCCGTCCGGGGGTCTCGCAGATCGCAGTGGCGGGCGCTCGGCTACCCGTTCCCGGCCGGTCGACGCCTCCGGGCGGGACGGGAGGGGGGAACGGGAAGGGATGAGAACCGCGGATCGGGGGACACGGCGTCCATGACGAGGACTCGGGGGCCCGCCGCGCGGGCCGGCGCACTGGCAGTGACGGCGGCCGGACAGGGAACACTGCTGGTCGCGGCGGGCATGCTGATCACCGATCCGCCGGCCGGCTGGTGGGACCCCGGCGAGAACGGCGCGACCTCCTGGCTGGCCGCGCACCGCACCCCCGCCCTGACCGCCGCCAGCGACTGGTTCTCCGCACTGGCCTTCACCCCGGCGATCGTCACGGTCACCGCGCTCGCCGCCGCCGTGCTGCTGCTCCTGCGCCGCCCGCGCCCGGCGGCGCTGCTCGCGGGCGCGGTCGCGCTGCAGGCGGCGCTGTTCGTGACCGCCGCCCACCTGGTCGACCGGGCCCGGCCGGACGTGGACCGGCTGGACGGGGCGCTGCCCACCTCCAGCTTCCCGTCCGGGCACGTCGGCGCCGCCACCGCGCTGTACGGCGGCCTCGGCCTGCTGGTGCTGCGCTCGGCCCGCGGCCGGTGGCGCGTCGTGGTGGCCGCGCTGCTCTGGACGGTGCCGGTGCTGGTCGCCGCCAGCCGCCTCTACCGGGGCATGCACCACCCCACCGACGTGGTGGCGGGCGCGCTGAACGGCGCGGCCGCGCTCTGGGCGGTGTCCCGGGCGGTGGCCGCCCCCGAGCGGTCCCCGCTGCGGCCCGGCGCACCGCTGCGCGGGCCCGTCGCGCTGGTCCACAACCCGGTCGGCGTGGACGACGCCCTGCTGGCGCGGCTGTCCGCCGCCGTCACCGCGCACGGCCACCGCCCGCCCCGGCTGCTGCCCGGCGCCGCCGAGGACTGCGGGCGGGCCGCCGCCGCGCGGGCCGTCGCCGACGGGGCCCGGCTGGTCGCGGCCTGCGGCGGCGACGGCACCGTGACGGCCTGCGCCGAGGCGCTCGCCGGGACGGACGCCGTCCTCCTGGTCGTCCCCTGCGGCACCGGCAACCTGCTGGCCCGCAACCTCGGCCTGCCCGCCGACCCGGTCGAGGCGCTCACCGCCGCCCTCGCGGGCCGCCCCCGCCGGATCGACCTGATGCGCGCCGAGGGCGACGGCCTGCCCGCCCGGGCCGCCGCCACCATGGCCGGGATGGGGCTGGACGCCGCCGTGATGGCCGCCACCGACCAGGGCCTCAAGCGCCGCCTGGGCTGGCCCGCGTACCTGCTCGGCGCCGCGAAGCACCTGACGGACCGGCACTTCGGGCTGACCGTCACGGTGGACGGCGCCGCCCCGGTCCGCCGCCAGGTCCGGACGGCGGTGGTCGGCAACGTCGGCGCCCTCCAGGGCGGGGTGCGCCTGCTGCCCGGGGCGCGGCCCGACGACGGGCTGCTCGACCTCGTCCTGGTCCGGCCGCACGGCCCGCGCGGCTGGGCGGGCGCGGTCCTCGCCCTGCTCACCGGCGCCCGACGCTCCGGCCCGGACGCCCCGCTGGAGCACTTCCGCGGCCGCCGGATCGAACTCACCGCCGACCGGCCCCGCCCGCGCGAGTGCGACGGCGACCCCGTCGGCGACGGCCGCACCCTCACCCTGACGGTCCGCCCGGACGCCCTGCTGGTCCAACTCCCGCTCCGGGCAGGGGAGCGGGCGCCGGAACGGAGCGGAGCCGCGGCTCCGGCCGAACCGCGCGACACGGACCGGGAGACGGACCGCGACACGGACCGGGCGACGGCTCCGGGCGGCCGCCGGGGCGCCGAGCAGGAGGTGGCCTGATGGGAACCGCCAGCCGGGTCGGGGCCGGGGGACCGGAGCACCTGTCCGCCGACGAGGCCGTCCTGACGCTGCGTCGGCGGCCCTGGTGGCCGCTGGCCCGCGACGCCTTCCTCCGGTTCCGCTACGCCGACGGGTTCAGCCACGCCCGGGCGCTCGCCTTCCAGGTGGTGCTGGCCCTGGTGCCGTTCGCGCTCGCCGTGGTCGGCCTGGCCTCCACGCTGCACGGCGGCCCGGTCGGGCAGCTGGTCGCGGCCGGCATCGAACGGATGGTGCCCGCGTCCAGCGCCGACCTGGTCCGCGAGGTCCTGGACCGCAGCCGGCACCGCACCGGCGGCACCGTCGCGCTCTGGTTCGGCGCCCTGTTCGCGCTCGCCAACCTGGTCACCGCGATGTCCCAGATCGAGCGCGGCGCCAACCGGATCTACGGCATCGAGCGGGACCGCCCGTTCGACCGCAAGTACGGGCGCAGCCTGCTGATGGCCGCCGGGGCGGGACTGCCGCTCGGCACGGGCTTCCTGGTGCTGGTGGCGGGGCCGGAGGTCGCCGCGGCCGCCGAGGAGGTGTTCGGCCTCGGCCCGGGCACCGCCGCCGCCTGGACGCTGCTGCGCTGGCCGGTCGGCCTGCTGCTCACCCTCACCTCCTCCGCGGTGATCTTCCGGCGGGCCCCGCGCCGCCGCCAGCCCGGCTACAGCTGGCTGGCGTTCGGGGCCGGCGTCCACCTGGTGCTCTGGCTGGCCGCGACCTGGCTGCTGACCCTCTACCTGCGGCTCAGCGGCTCCTTCGACGCCGTCTACGGGCCGCTCAGCGTGGTCTTCTCCTTCCTGGTGTGGGCCTACCTGACGGCGATCGCGCTCTTCCTCGGCCTGTCCTTCGCCGCCCAACTGGAGGCCGACCGCACCGGACGGCCCGGCCCCGTCCTCCCCGACCCGGAACGCCCCGACCCGGAACGGAGCACCCGATGATCCGCCCCGCCCTGCGCGCCGCCCGCCGCCCCGTCCGCCGCCCCGCGCTGCGCACCGCCGACCTGCGGCTCGGCGAGCGGCTGCTCGCCGCCGTTGCGGCGTTCGGCGTCGCGGCCGTCCCGGCCGCCCTGCTGCTGGTCCTGATCGAGGCCAACTGGCCGCCGCTGCACCGGCTGGACGCCGGGACCGCCGGGCACCTGCACGCGCTGGTGCGCGAGCACCCCGGCGCGCTCGCCGTGCTGCGGGTGCTCAGCGACGTGGTGTGGGACCCGCTGACGATGCGGCTGCTGGTCGCGGCCGTCGTCGTCCTGCTGCTCCGCCGGGCCTGGCGGCTGGCGCTGTGGGCGGCCGCGACCGCCACCGCCTCCGGCCTGATCGGCTGGGGGGTGAAGGCCGCCGTCGCCCGGGCCCGGCCCGCGCTGCCCGACCCGGTCGCGCACGCCCCCGGGTTCTCCTTCCCGTCCGGGCACGCCATGACGGCGGCGACCTGCTGCGCGGTGCTGCTGCTGGTGTCCGCGCCGGTGCTCGGCCCGCGCGTGCGGCGGGCGGCGTGGGCGGCGGCGCTGGTCAGCGTGCTGGGCGTCGGGTTCACCCGGGTCGCGCTGGGCGTGCACTGGGTCAGCGACGTGCTCGGCGGCTGGCTGCTCGGTACGGCGCTGGTCGCGGCCACCGCCTGGGCGTTCCGGGGCTGGCGGCGCGACACCGGCCGGGACGTCCCGGCCCCGCTCGCCGAGGGGCTGGAGCCGGAACTGGCCGGCCCCGCGCCCGAGCGGGGCTGACGGCCCGTCAGGCGGGCGGCCGGAACACCTCGACCGCCTCCGCCACGGTGGTGCGGCGGTGCAGCAGCCGGTCCACGCCGGTGAGGGCCAGCAGGTGGGCCAGGTCCGGGGCGACGGCGACCAGCACGAGGACGGAGCCGGCCTGCTCGGTGCGGCGGAAGGCGTAGAGCAGTTCGGCGACGCCCACGGAGTCGCAGAAGCCCAGTCCGGCCAGGTCGAGCACCACCGGGAGGGGCGCCGGGAGCCGTTCGAGCACCCGGTGCAGGCGCGGCGCGGTGTGGTGGTCCAGTTCCCCCGCGAGCACGACGACGGTCGCCCCCGCGGGATGGGGGCGGACCTCGATGGTCAGGTCGTACTCGGGCACACGGGCTCCGTACGGTGCGGGGCGGGCGGAGAAAAGGGGGAGGGAAGGCGGAGGGAAGGGGGAGAGGTCAGTGCAGGCGGGCGACCAGCAGCGCGACGTCGTCGGCCTGGCGGCCCGTGAACGCGGCCAGCAGCCGGTCACCGGCCCCGTCCGGGTCGGGCGGGGCGGCCGCGAAGGCGTCCCGCAGCGCCGACAGGCCGGTCTCCAGGTGCTCGCCCGGTACCTCGACCAGGCCGTCGGTGACCAGCAGCAGGTCACTGCCGGGCGGGGCGTCGAACGCGACGGCCGGGGGCTGCGGCACGTTCAGGCCCAGCAGGATGCCGTGCTCGGTCAGGTACCGGGTCGAGCCGTCGGGCAGCCGCAGCAGCGGCGGCAGGTGCCCGGCGTTGGCGACCAGCAGGCGGCGGCGGTCCGGCGAGATCAGCACCAGGCAGACGGTGGCGGTCAGTCCGGGGCGCAGCCGGGTCAGCAGGGTGTCCAGCCGGTGCAGCAGGGTCTGCGGGTCGTGGCCCTCGATGGCGTAGGCGCGCAGCGCGTGCCGCAGTTCGCCCATCGCCATCGCGGCCGTCAGCGAGTGCCCGGCGACGTCGCCGATCGCCAGCAGCAGCCCGTCGGGGGTGTCGATGGCCTCGTAGAAGTCGCCGCCGATCTCGCTGCGGGCCGAGGCCGGCTCGTAGCGGACCGCCAGCTCGACGCCGGGGACGGCGGGCAGCCGGTCCGGCAGGAAGCTGCGCTGCAGGGTGAGCGCGAGGGCGTGTTCCTCGGCCTGGCTGCGCTGCGCCTCCAGGGCGAGCGCGGCGGCCTGGGTGAGCTGGGAGAGCAGGCTGCGGCCGTCGGCGTCGGCGGCGGCGTCCGGGTCGACGGCGAGCGCGAGCAGCGGCCGGCCCGGTTTGGTGCGCGCCACCACCAGGGCGGTCGGCCCGGTCGGCAGGTCCGCCGCGCCCAGCCCGTGGTCGGCGAGCACGTCGCGCCAGGCGTCGGCGTCCAGCAGGGTGCTGTCGGTGCCGGTGGCGTCGCCCAGGGTGTGGTGGGCCAGCACGTCCAGCAGCACCGGCGGGGCCTGCAGCAGCCGCACCGGCGGGTCGCTGGGGCGGCCGGGGTCGTGCTGGGCCAGGTACAGGGTGTCGCGGTCCGGGCCGAGCGCGATCGCGGTGGCCCGGGCCGCGCCCAGCCGGACCGCGCCCAGCGCGGCGGCCGTGACCAGGGCGTCCGCGTCGTCCGCCCCGTACAGGGCGAGGGTGGCGCGGTGCAGCGCGGCGACCCGGGCGGCGAGCCGCTCGGCGCGCCGCCGGGCCCGGGTGTAGCGCAGCACGGCGGTGACGGTGGCCTGGAGCTCGGCCGCGTCGATCGGCTCGGTCAGGTAGGCGTCGGCGCCGCGGTGCAGGCCCTGGGTGCGGTCGCTGGCCTCGATCGCGGTGGCGGAGATGTGCACCACCGGCAGCGCGGCGGTGCGCGGGCGGCCCTTGATCCGCTCGCACACCTCGAAGCCGGTCATGTCGGGCAGGCTGATGTCGACCACGGCGAGCTCGGGCAGCTCGGCCGCCGGGGTGCGGTCGAGCAGCGCCAGCGCCTGGGTGCCGTCGACCGCCTCGACCACGGTGTGGCCGGAGCGGCGCAGCCAACTGCCCACGATGTAGCGGGTGGTGTCGTTGTCGTCGAGGACCAGCACGGTCGCGGGTCCGGCGTCGGGGGCGGCCACGGTCACGCTCCGTCCTCGGGGGCCTCGGGGGCCTCGGGGTGCGCGGGCGGTCGGGCGGCGGCGGGGCGCGGCGTCGCCAGGGCGGCGGCGATCCGGGCACCGGTCAGGCCGGACTTCGGCAGCACGGCGCGGGCGTGCGCCAGCCGTTCCCGGTCGGCGGCGGTCAGCGTCGCCGAGGTCAGCACCACCACGGGGACGTCCACCAGCTCCGGGTCCGCGCGCAGCTCGGCGAGCACCTGGTGGCCGTCCACCTCCCCGAGGTGCAGGTCCAGGACCACCGCGTCGGGCCGGTGCGCGCGGACGGCCGCCAGCCCGGACGGGCCGTCGACGGCCTCCACCACCCGGTCGGCGAGGCCGTGCAGCAGCGGGCGCAGCACCTCCCGGAACACCGGGTCGTCGTCGACGGCGACCAGCAGGTCCCACCGGGCGCCGGCCGGCCCGGCGGGGTGCGCGGGCAGCCGGACGGTGATCACGGTGCCCCGGCCGGGCTCGCTCGCCAGCCGCAGGCCGCCGCCGAGGATGCCGGCCAGCCGGCGCGCGTACGGCAGGCCCAGGCCGGTGCCCCGGCGGCCGCGCTGGTGCGTGCCCTTGACCTGGTAGAACTCCTCGAACACTCGCTCCTGCTGGTCGGCGGGGATGCCGACCCCGGTGTCGGACACCGTCAGCACCAGCTCCGGCGGGGCGTCCGGGCCGTCGCCGGCGGGTTCGATCCGGGCGTCCAGCGCGACCGACCCGTGCTCGGTGAACTTCAGCGCGTTCGACAGCAGGTTGCGCAGGATGCGCACCAGCATCGTCTCGTCGCCGAGCAGCATCCCGGCCCCGGCCGGGGCCGCGCCGATCCGCAGCGCCACCCCCGGGCGGGCCAGGCCGCGCAGGGTGCCGTCCAGGTGGGCGAGCACGGCGCGCAGGTCCAGCGGCGCCCACTGCGGCTCCAGGGTGCCGGACTCCGCCTTGGCGACGTCCAGCAGCTCGTCCACCAGGGACAGCAGGGTGCGGCCGGAGTCGGTGATCAGGGACAGCTGCCGGGCCCGCTCGGCGGGCGGGGCGTCCGGGTCGGTGCGCAGCAGCTCGGCCAGGCCGACCACCGCGTTGACGGGGGTGCGCAGTTCGTGGCTGACGTTCGCCCAGAACCGGCTCTTCGCCTCGCTGGCCTCGCGCAGCTGCCGGGACTTCTCGTCCAGCTCGGCGTAGAGCGCGACCACGCCCCGGTTGGTCTCCTCCAGTTCCTCCGACAGCTCGGCGTACAGCGCCAGCACGCCCTGGTTGGTCTCCTCCAGCTCCTGGTTCAGCCGCCGCAGTTCCTCGCGCTGGGCGCGGGTGTGCTCCAGGGCGGCGATCAGGTCGCGGGTCTGTGCCCGGGAGTCCTCCAGGGCGCTCGGACCGGTGTGCTCGGCGAGCAGCCGGCGGGCCCGGTCGACCAGCCCGGTCCCCGGGGCCGTGTCCGGGCCGAGCCGCTGTTCGACCCGGACACGCCCGCCCGCGGCGTCCTGCGCGTGCTCGACGGCCAGCAGCCGGCCCGCCGCGTCCAGCGCCTCGGCGGGCAGCCGGTGGCCGCCCCGCCAGGCCAGCGTCACCCGCAGCACCGGCACCGGCTCCGCGCACAGGTCGAAGGCGGCGCCGAGCCCGTCCGCGCCGAGCAGGCCCCGGCCCAGCTCGCTCAGCGCGGTGGCGAGCCGGACGGCGTCCTGCCCGTCCGCGCCGAGCAGGTCGGCCAGGGCGTGGGCGCTGCGGCGCAGCGCGAAGGTGTCCTGGACGGTGGCCACCGGCATCGCGTCCAGCGACACCGGGGCGGTCCGTTCGGGCCGACGGTCCGTCAGGTCCGCGGCGGGGTCGGTCGGTTCCGCGTTCACCAGGAGCCCTTCGCCACGACCACGCCCGCGTCGTCCCGGCGCACGCCCGCCTCGCGCAGCAGCAGCGCGGCGGCGGTGACGGGCAGGTGGGCGAACAGGCCCGGCACGTCCGGGCCGCGCCAGCGGTCGGTCAGCCCGTCCGAGTGCAGCACGACCGCGCTGCCGGGGGGCAGTTCCTGCCGCACGGTGTGCGGGGTCGGCAGCTGGTGCCCGACGATGCCCGGCGCGGACGGCAGCGAGCGCCGGGTGCCGGTGGCGGGGTCGACCACGAAGGCGCTGACGTTGCCGACGCCGCAGAAGGTCAGCCGGGCGGCGGCCGGTTCGACCAGGGCCACGGCGACCGCGCCGCCCCGGCCGGAGCGCAGCGCCCGGTGCAGTGCGGCGAGCACCTGGTCGGGCCGGTCGGCGGCGCAGCGGTGGAAGGCCGCGACGGCGTCCGAGGCGGCCCGGGCGGCGAGCGGGCCGTGGCCCAGCCCGTCGCAGAGCATCAGCACGAAGCCGCCGGACGGGTCGCGGGGCACGGGGGAGAGGGCGTACCGGGGCGCCCGGTCGGTCAGCACCGACCAGTCGAAGCGGCCGCCCGGCACCGCGGGGGCGGGGGCGGGCGCGGGCGCGGATGCGGGCGCGGCGGCGAGCACCGGGCGGACCGCCCAGGCGTCGCCGCACATGTCCTGCCCGCTCATCGGGCGGGTCAGCCCGGCGGCGACGGGCTCGCCCGCGGCGGCCGCGGCCCGGCCGGCCGGGGTGCGGTTCCAGAACCGGGCGGTCAGCACGGTGCCCCGCCCGGGCAGCGAGTGCAGGTCGAAGGCGTCGGCGAGCCGGGCCACCGCGCCCAGGCCGATGCCCAGGGTGGGGCCGGAGGAGTAGCCGTCGGCGAGCGCCGCCGGGACGTCCGCCATGCCGGGACCGCTGTCGACGGTGACGAACTCCAGCGCCGCCTCGGCGTCGGTCCGCACCACGCGCAGCACCATCGCCCCGTCGACGGCGTGCCGCCGCAGGTTGGTGGCGGCCTCGCTGACGGCCAGCGCGACCTCGGCCGCCCGCTCCGGCAGCAGGCCGATCCGGTGGGCGAGCTGGCGGGCCGCGCCGCGCGCGGCGGCGGGCAGCGAGTCGGAGTGCCGGAACCAGACGGTGTCCTCGCACTCGGTCAGGGAGGGGCTCAGCGGGACCACTTGGTCACCGACACCTTCGTCCCCGCACCGGGCTCGCTGCGCAGTTCGAACTCGTCGACCAGCCGGCGGGCCCCGCTCAGGCCCAGGCCCATGCCGTTGCCGGAGGTCCAGCCGTCGGTGAGCGCGAGGTCCAGGTCGGGGATGCCGGGGCCGCTGTCCTCGAACACGGCGTGCACGCCGGTCCGGTGGCCCTTGCGGACGGTGGTGCAGTGCATCCGGCCGCCCCCGCCGTAGACCAGCGTGTTGCGGGCCAGCTCGCTGGCGGCAGTGACCAGCTTGGTCTGGTCGACCAGCGAGAGGCCGCACTGCTGGGCGAAGGTCCGGACGGTCTGCCGGGCCCGCACCACGTCGTCGTTGGAGCCGATCGGCACGGTCTGCCCGTCCTCCGGCCGGGGCCCGGTCACGGACGGGCCGTACGCGCGGTACGGTCGCGTTCGAGCAGGGCGAGGCCCTTCTCCAGGGTGAGCGCGGTGCGCACCCCGCCCAGCGACAGCCCCAGCTCGACCAGGGTGATGGCGACGGCGGGGCGCATCCCCACCACCACCGTCCCGGCGTCCAGCAGGCGGGAGATCGCGGCAGTGTTGGCGAGCATCCGGCCGACGAAGGAGTCGACGATCTCCAGCGCCGTGATGTCGATGACCACGCCGGTCGCGCCGGTGGCGACGATCCGCTCGGCCAGGTCGTCCTGGAGGTCCATCACGATCTGGTCCTCCAGGTCGACCTGGATCGACACCAGCAGCACCTGGCCGATCTTCAGGATCGGTACGCGCTCGCTCACCGCTCGCCGCCGGTGGCCGGACGGGCGCCGCCGAGCTGCAGGACGTGCCGCAGCGCGTCCGCCAGGGTGGCCTTGGTGACGATGTCGCCGAACTGCACGCCGAGCGCGACCAGGGTCTGCGCGATCTGCGGCCGGATGCCGGAGATGGTGCACTCGGCGCCCATCAGCCGGGCCGCGACCACGGTCTTCAGCAGGTGCTGGGCGACCTCGGTGTCCACCGCGGGCACGCCGGTGATGTCGATGATGGCGTGCTCGGACTCCCACTCCACCAGGCTCTGCAGCAGCTTCTCCATCACCACCTGGGTGCGCGCCGAGTCCAGCGTGCCGACCAGCGGGACGGCGACCACGCCCTCCCACAGCTTGACCACCGGCGTGGACAGTTCGAGCAGCTGCTCGGCCTGGGCGCTGATGATCTCCTCCCGGGTGCGGGCGTACGCCTCGATGGTGAACAGGCCGAGCGCGTCGAACAGCCGGGCCAGCTGGAGGTAGGCGGTGATGTCCTCCGGGCTGCTGCCCGCGGTCGGTTCCAGGACGTCCTTGCAGGCGAACACGCTGACCGCGGTCTCGGTCGGGGTGAAGCCGTGCCGGGCCCGATTGCGGGACAGCTCCACCAGCAGGGCGCGCACCTCCGAGTACGCCTCGTCCCGCCAGTCCAGCCCGCCCTTGCCGAGCGCCTGCCGCAGCGCCTGGTAGAGCTCGGTCAGCTCGCGCTCCAGCTCGGCCCGGCTGATCCGGCCGCCGAGGGACGCCGCCACGGCCGACACCCACTGGTCCTGCACCGCGTCGTCCCGCTCCAGCAGCTCCACGAGCCGTTCCGACGCACGCTCCACCGCCATCAGGCGTTCTCCTCGCTCGCACGGCCCCCGGGGTGCGGGAGGCCCGGCGGTCGTCCGACCGCACCGGCGGCCCCGGCCGGTCGGCCGGGGCACCGGGCCGCGTCTGCCCCGTCCGGGGAGGGGCATGCGCCCGCGCGGAAAGTTTTTCCCCGCGCCCGCCCGCCGCGCCCGCCCACCCGTCCTGCCGCGCTCGCCCACCTGCTGCGACCGGGTGAACCTCGGTAACGGTTCGGCAAAGCCGATGGTGGATCGTCGGCGGACGGGTAGCCGCGCCGACACCGGTCGGGGCGCGTCGCCCCCACGTTCCCAGGGGGTCCCCCACATGCCCGTCGCCGTCTCCGTCGCGGTTCCCGCCACCCTTCCCGAGAGCCCGTTCCCGCAGGTCGTGATCGCCGCCGAACTCCGCTTCGACCCCGCCCTCCCGTACGGCGTCGCGCTGGCCTTCCCGCCGCAGGCCACCGGGGAGGAGATTGTCTGGTGGTTCGGGCGGGACCTGCTCGACGCCGGCTGCCGGGCCCCCGCCGGCGAGGGCGACGTCCGGGTCGAACCGGGCCGTCACGGCCGGGTCCTGGTCACCCTGGGCAGCCGGCGCGACCGCGCCGTCGTCAGCCTCCCGTCCGGGACCGTCGCGGACTTCCTCACCGGCGCCTACCGGGCCGTCCCCGTCGGCGCCGAGTCCGAGCACCTCGACCTGGCCCCGGTGCTGGCCCGGCTGCTCGCCTGACGCGCCCTCAGGGGGCGGTGCCCGGCCGGCCGACCGGGGCGAGGGTGACCCGGATGCGCTTGCCGCCCCCCGGCAGCGGGTGGATCTCCCAACTGCTGCTGAGCAGTTGGACCAGCGGCCAGCCGCGGCCGCCCGGCCGGGCGGGGTCGCGGAGCAGGTCGGTGCCGCCGTGCGGGTGGGCCGCGGCGGAGTCCTCGACCTCGATGACCAGCGGCCCGCCGTCCCGGTCGCTGCGGACGGCGAAGCCGGTGACGCCCCCGGCGTGCCGGATCGCGTTGGTGACCAGCTCGGTGACGGCCAGGCAGGCGTCGCCGCGCAGCCGCTCGTCGGCCGCGGGGTGCTCCCCGAGCGCGGCGGCGACGGCCGCCCTGGCCTGCGCGGCCGTCCGCACCGGGGAATCCGGCGCCCCCGGGGCCGGGGCGCGGCACCGCGTCGGGTCGGTCTCGGCACGGGACATCTGGTGACCTCGAATCGGACGGAACGGACGTTCAGTGGTCCGGATGCCCGGACGGGGCGGCCTCACACGGCCCGGTCCGGCCCGGGAGTGTCGGCGAGCGCCGCCGCGGTGTCCGGGGCGAGATGCAGGTAGCCGACGGCGGAGGACAGTTCGAGTAGCCGCCGGACGGGCTCGCGCAGCGGCCCGGCCAGCACCAGCCGCCCGCCGGCGTCCGCCGTCCGGCGGTGCGCCAGCAGCAGGCCGTGCAGCACCGAGGAGTCCGCGAACGTCACCCCGGCGAGGTCCACCACCAGCAGCCGGGGCGCGCGCTCCGCCGCCGCCGACAGCCGCCGGACGAACTCCTGCCCGTCCTCCCAGTCGAGCTCGCCCGCGGCCCGCAGCGTCTCGACGTCCTCCGGCTCCGCCCCGGAGCCGCTCCGCACGTGATCGGTCATGCCCGGCATGCTAACGCCGCCCCGAGCCGTCCCGTGCCTGTCCCGTGCTCGTCCCGTGCCCGCCCCGGGCCCGTCCCGAGCCCGCCCTGTGCGGCCCCCGCCGTCGGTCCGGGCGGGGCGCGCGACCAAGGTTTGGCAAAATTGGGCTGACAGATTTTGAAATCTGTCAGCCCAACCCTGTACGGTGGAGGCATGAAGAACACCGACCTCGGCACCACCGGCCCCACCGTCTCCCGCCTCGGCCTCGGCCTGATGGGCATGTCCGGCATGTACGGCCCCGCCGACCGCGCGGAGGCCGTCGCCACCGTGCACGCCGCCCTCGACCGGGGCGTCACCCTGCTCGACACCGGCGACTTCTACGGGATGGGGCACAACGAACTGCTGCTCCGGGAGGCGCTGCACGGCCGCGACCGCGAGAAGGCCGTGATCAGCGTCAAGTTCGGCGTGCTGCGCGACCCCGACGGGGCGTTCCTCGGCGTCGACCTGCGCCCCGCCGCGATCAAGAACTCGGTGGCGTACAGCCTGCAGCGGCTCGGCACCGACCACATCGACGTCTACCGTCCGGCCCGGATCAGCCCCGAGATCCCGATCGAGGAGGTCGTCGGCACCCTCGCCGAACTCGTCGAGAAGGGCTGGATCCGGCACATCGGCCTCTCCGAGGTCGGCGCGGAGACGCTGCGCCGCGCCCACGCCGTGCACCCGATCACCGACGTCCAGATCGAGTACTCGCTGATCTCGCGCGGCATCGAGCGGGACGTCCTCCCGACCGCGAACGAACTCGGCGTCGCCGTCACCGCCTACGGCGTGCTCTCCCGCGGCCTGATCAGCGGCCACTGGAAGCCGCAGGCCGCCGCCGGGGACTTCCGGGCCCACCTGCCGCGGTTCACCGGCGACGCGCTCGACCACAACCTGGCCCTGGTCGAGGCGCTGCGGAAGATCGCCGACGACAAGGGCGTCACCGTCGCCCAGCTCGCCATCGCCTGGGTGCTCGGCCGCGGCGAGGACATCGTCCCGCTGATCGGCGCCCGCCGCCGCGACCGCCTCGACGAGGCCCTCGGCGCCCTGGACGTCACCCTGGACGCCGACGAGCTCGCCGCGATCGAGGCCGCGGTCCCCGCCGGCGCCGCCGCCGGCGAACGCTACGACGCCGCCCAGATGCGGATGCTGGACAGCGAGCGGTGAAGCGGGCAGTGAAGCGAGCGGTGAGCGGCCGTCCGGCACTGCGCGGACGGCGGCCCGGGCGGCGGCCCGGCCGCCCCGGCGGGCGATAACCTCGGGACCATGACCGAACAGCTGACGGCCGAGCGCGTGCTCGACACCGCCGAGGACGTCCTGCGCCGCTACGGCCCCGCCAAGGCCACCGTGGTCGACGTCGCCCGCGCGCTCGGCGTCAGCCACGGCACGGTCTACCGGCACTTCGGCACCAAGGCGGCGCTCCGCGAGGCCGTCGCCGAGCGCTGGCTGCGCCGCACCTCGGTCCCGATGGCCGCGCTCGCCGACGACCCCGCCCTCCCGGCCCCCGAACGGCTCCGGCACTGGGTCCGCACCCTCCACGCGACCAAACGCCGCTACGCCACCGAGGACCCCGAACTCCAGCGCACCTTCCGCGCGCTGGTCGCCGAGACCACCGACGTGGTCACCGCCCACGAGAACGAACTCGCCGCCCAGCTCGGCCGGATCGTCGCCGCGGGCGTCGCCGCCGGGGACTTCGCCGCCCCCGACCCCGCCGCGGCCGGCCGCACGGTCTTCCTCGCCACCGCCCGTTTCCACCACCCCGCCCACGCCGCCGACTGGACGTCCCCCGGCAACGAGGCCGACCTCGACGCCGTCGTCGACCTCCTGCTCGCGGGCCTGGCCGGCCCCGCCCCGCGCTGACGCGCCGCCGGCACAGCACCGCCACACCGCCGGCACATCGTCGACACCCGGGGCGGCGCTAGCATGGCGGTTCGGGTGCGGCCCGTCCGCCCCGGTGCACGGAGGCGGCGGCGCGGCACCGAGGACGTCGGCCGCCCCGGTCCCGCTGGTCCGGGCGGACGGCGGAGCACGGATGCGAGGTGAGGGCCCGTCAGGGCCCGGACGATGGCGTTTTCGACTTCCCCCGCGGCGGCCACGGACTGGGAGTTCCTGGCCGACGCCCCGGTGCCGGTCGCGCTCCTGGGGCCCGACGGCGGGCTGAGGCACGCCAGCGACAGCGCCCGGCGGCTGCTGGCCGGGACCGACGGCGGCTCCCCGCCGTGGCTGCGCCGCGCGCACCTGCGGCTGCGGCTGCGCAACGGCGCGGACGCCGCGGGCGGCGGCCCGGCCGGCGCGGTGCGGTACACCGACCCGGTGGCGGGCACCGTCGAGGCCCACCCCTCGCCGCTGCCCGACGGCGGCGCCGTCTGGTGGTTCGTCGTCCCCGAGGGCTGCGCCGGACTGCTGCCGTCGTCGGCGGCGGGCGGCCCGTGCGACTGGGAGCTGCTGACCCGGCTGTCCGGCCTGCTGCTGTCCTCGCTGAACGCGGACCGGATCATGGAGACCGCGGTCCGCCAGGCCGCCGAGCACCTCGCCGACGCCGCCGTGCTGGTCGCCCCCGGCTCCGGCCGCACCCTGCGCTTCGTGACCTGCCTGCGCGCGGGCGACCCGGCCCGGGGCCAGGCCCGGGCCGACCCGGCCGACGTCCCCGGCCTCGCCGAGGCGCTGCGCGGCTTCCCGCCGGTGCCCTCGCGCTGGATCGACCCGGCCGCCACCCCGTCCTGGCTGGTCCCGGACGGCTTCGGCCCGGTCGGCTCGGTGCTGGTCACCCCGCTGCCCGGCCACGGCGTCCCGGCCGGGGCGCTGGTGCTGCTCCGGGCGGTCGGCGGCGCACCCTTCGCCACCGACGAGGAGGTCTTCGCCCGGATGTTCGCGGCCCGGGCCGGCGCGGCGCTCTCCGCCGCCGTCATGTACTCCGAGCAGGCCGCCGTCACCGACCTGCTGATGCGCGAACTGCTCCCGCCCCGGCTCGCGCACCTCGACGGCGTGGACTTCGCCGGCGGCTACCGGGCCTCGGTCGACCGCGACCGGGTCGGCGGCGACTTCTACGACGTCCACCCCGCCGCCGACCCGGACGGCGAGACCCTCGCCCTGCTCGGCGACGTCAGCGGCAAGGGACTGGAAGCCGCCGTGATGACCGGCAAGGTCCGCAACACCCTGCACGCGCTGCTGCCGCTCGCCGACGACCACGGCCGGGTCCTGCACCTGCTCAACCGGGCGCTGCTGACGTCCCGTCACACCCGCTTCGCCACCCTGGTGCTGGCCTCGGTGCGACGCGAGGGGGAGCGGGTCCGGGTCCGGCTGTCGGCCGCCGGGCACCCCGCGCCGATGGTGGTGCGGGCCGACGGCCGGGTCACCGAGTCCGACACGCTCGGCAGCATCGTCGGGGTCCTGCCGGAGGCCACCACCCGCACCGACACCGTGCTCCTCGAACCCGGGGAGGCCTGCGTCCTGTACAGCGACGGCATCACCGAGGCCAGGGGCGGGCCCACCGGCCACGAGCAGTTCGGCCCCCAGCGGCTCAGCCGGGCGCTCGCCGAGTGCGCGGGCCTGCCCGCCGAGGCGGTCGTCGAACGGGTCCAGATGCTCGCCGCGCAGTGGCTGCGCGACGGGCGGCACGACGACATGGCGGTGATGGTGATCGCCGCGCCCGCGCGCGGCGCCCGGCCCGCCGACCGCGAAGGGCAGGCACGCACCGCATGACCGGCACCACGACCACCCGGCCCGTCCGCCCCGACGGTGCGGAACGGCCCCTCCCCGACGAGGAGCTGTGGGAGGCCGTCCTCGACGGCGACCAGGCCCGGGCCATCGCCCTCGCCACCGCCGCCCTCGACGGCGGCCTGCCCCCCGAGACGCTGCTGCTCGACGTCATCGGCGCGCTGCAGGCCCGGATCGGCCGCGCCTGGGCGGCCGACCGGATCAGCGTCGTCCAGGAACACGCCGCCACCGCCGTCAACGAACGCGTGGTCGGCGCCGTCGCCGCCCACCCCGCGTCCGCCGCGGCGGCCCGGCAGCGCCGCCGCGGCCGGATCGCGGTCGCCTGCGTGGGCGGCGAGTGGCACGCCTTCCCGGCCCGGCTGCTCGCCGAGGTGCTGACGCTGCGCGGCTGGCAGGTCGACTACCTGGGCGCCCAGTGCCCCACCCCGCACCTGATCGCGCACCTGCACCGCACCGCCCCCGACGCGCTCGCCCTGTCCGCCTCGCTGGCCACCCGGCTGCCCGCCGCGCACACCGCGCTCACCGCCGCCCAGGCCGCCGGCGTGCCCGTCATGGTCGGCGGCGCGGCCTTCGGGCCGGACGGCCGGCACGCCCGGCTGCTCGGCGCCGACGCCTGGGCCCCCGGCGCCCGGGAGGCCGCCGACCTGCTCGCCCGCGGCATCCCGGAACCGGCCCGGCCGCACCTGCCCGTCGACGACCTGCCGCACCTCGCCGACCAGGAGTACACCCTGGTCAGCCGCAGTTCCCGGGAACTGGTCGGCGCCGTGATGGCCGCCCTGGAGGCGGAGTTCGCCCCCGTCCGGGCCTACACCGAACTCCAGCGCGAGCACACCCTGGACGACCTCGGCCACGTCCTCGACCACCTCGCCGTCGCCCTCTACACCGGAGACCCCGACCTGTTCACCGCGTTCACCGGCTGGACCAGGGAGGTCCTGCTCGCCCGCGCCGTCCCCGACACCTTCCTCGTCTTCGCCCTCACCGCCCTGCGCCACCAGTTGCGCGACCTGCCGCGCAGCGTCGCCGTCCTGACCGCCGCGGCCGCCCGCCCCGCCGGGACGCCCGCATGAACGGCCGTCCCGTCCCCGCGCCGCACCCCGCCACCGCCATCGCCGACGTCACCGTCCGGATCGACGGCGAACTCGACCACGAGAGCTGCGAGGACCTGCTGCGGGCCGTCGCCGACCACCTCGCCGCGGCCCCCGCCGCCCGGGCGGTCCGGCTCGACTGCGGCGGCATGACGCTCTGCGACTCCATGGGCCTGTCCGCCCTGCTCCAGATCCGCCGCGACACCGCCGCCGCCGGCCTGCGCCTGCTCCTCGACCACCGCCCCGCCCACCTCGACCGCCTGCTCCGCCTCACCGGCACCACCGCCCACCTGCTCGGCGACACCCCGGACGCCGCCCCCGACGCCGCCCCCGGCGACCGGTAGGACCCGCGAAAGCGGGCAGACGGCGGAGAGGGGGGCCGAGGAGCGCCACAGCGGCGGACGCCGGGACGAGGAGACGTGATGACCGAGTACGGGTACTTCCTGTCCTGCGAGGAGTTCACCCCGCAGGAACTGATCGCCCAGGCCGAACGGGCGCGGGACGCCGGGTTCACCCGGCTGGCGATCTCCGACCACTTCCACCCGTGGAACGAGGCGCAGGGCAACAGCCCCTTCGTCTGGTCGGTGATCGGCGCCCTCTCGCAGACCGTGGACCTGCCCGTCACCACCTTGGTGACCTGCCCCACCGTCCGCCTGCACCCCGCGATCACCGCCCAGGCCGCGGCCACCTCCAGCGTGCTGCTGGACGGCCGGTTCACCCTCGGCGTCGGCACCGGCGAGGCGCTCAACGAGCACGTCCTCGGCGACCGCTGGCCCTCGTTCGAGGAGCGCGCCGAGATGCTGGAGGAGGCGGTGGAGGTGATGCGCGAACTCTTCACCGGCAGCCGGGTCAGCCACCGGGGCCCGCACTACACCGTCGACAACGCCCGCCTCTACACCGCGCCCCGGGGCCGGCTGCCGATCCTGGTCTCCGGCTTCGGCCCGAAGGCCGCCGCGACCGCGGGCCGGATCGGCGACGGCTTCGTCACCATGGCGCCCGACGCCGACCTGGTCGCGGTCTTCCGCGCGTGCGGCGGCGCCGGCAAGCCCGTCGTCGGCGGGCTCAAGGTCTGCTGGGGCGCGGACCGGGAGAAGGCCGTGGACGAGGTGCACCGCCGCTGGCCGACCCAACTGCTCCCCGGCGAACTGGCCCAACTCCTGCCCACACCGGCGCACTTCGAGCAGGCCAGCGAACTCGTCACCCGTGAAATGGTGGCCGGGGCCGTCCCCTGCGGCGACGACGTGGACGCGCACGCGGCCGCCGTCCGGGCCTACGCCGAGGCCGGGTTCGACGAGGTGTACGTCGGCCAGATCGGCCCCGACCAGGACGCCTTCTTCGCGGCCTACCGGGACCACGTGCTGCCCGCCCTGCGGGGGAAATCCACCGGGCCCGGCCCGGTGGAGACGCCCGAGGCCCGGATGACGGGGGAAGGGGCGCCCGCGCCGGACGAGCGCGCCAAGGGCCCCGCGGACGGGCCCGAGTTCGCGCCCACCGGCTGAGCGGAACGTGGAGATCGTGCGAAGAGCCGACCGGAGGCGCATGGTTCACGGCGGACCGGTCAGACGTGGAGTGATCACCCCACCCCCTACGGAAGGCACCGTCGTGGCCAAGGTCTCCCGTCTCCCCGGCGCTCAGGCTCACCACTGGGACTGGCAGCTGGAGGGCTCCTGCCGCACCGTCGGCGGGGCCGTCTTCTTCCGCCCCGCGAACGAGGGCCGCGCCGAGGCGCGGGAGCGCGAGGAGGCCGCCAAGCAGGTCTGCGCGGGCTGCCCGGTCCGCCTGGAGTGCCGGCGCCACGCGCTGGCCACCGCCGAACCCTACGGCGTCTGGGGCGGGCTCACCGAGGACGAGCGGCACGCCCTGCTGGTCCACCGCGAACCGGCCCGGGCGGCCTGAGCGGCCCGCACCCGCACGGCGTGGGGGGCCCCCCCCCGCCCCCCGGCGCCGCCCCCCCCCCCCGCGGCGGCCCCGCCCCCCCCCCGCCGGCAGGCCCCGCGCCCACGCGCG
>NZ_JBIVNB010000001.1:327287-344415 GCF_044753345.1 Kitasatospora sp. NPDC088391 | reverse complement strand
CGCGCGCGCCCCCCCCCCCCGCGGGGCGGGGGCGGGCGCCCCCCCCCCCCCGCGCGGGGGGGGCCCCCCCCCCCGCGGGGGGGCGCCCCCCCCCCCCCCCCGGGGGGGGCCCGCCGGGAGGACAGCGGAAAGGCCCGGCCCCTCGTCGGGGCCGGGCCTTTCCGTCGGTCGGATGCTCAGGGCGCGACGGCGTCGGCCGCCGGGGGCGCCTCCTCGTCGTCGTCCTCGGCCTTCGCCCGGACGTCGGCGGGCGTGGGCGCGGTGATCTCGCGCTCCTCGGCCGAGCGTTCGCGGACGCTCTCCCCGGGCGCGTCCTCGGCGGCGCGGTCCTTGCCGTCCTGGGTGGTCATCGCGGACTCCTCTCGATCGTCGGTCAAGGTCCCCGGGCGGCTACCCCGAACCCGCCGGGCCACACCGGTCAGCCGCCGGCCGGGCCCGCGCGGGGCGATGCGTGGGCGGGCCCGGGCGGGGCAGGCGGGGAGGCAGGTGATCGCACCGAACGGGAGGCCGCCGCATGGACACCGGGGAACAGCCCCTGAACGCGCACCGGGCGAAGGCACTGCACGCCTTCCCGCGGCACGGGCGGCGCGGGGAGGCCCGGCTGCCCGCCGTGCTGGCCGTGCTGGCGGCCGTGCTGCTGTACGTGGCGCTGCCGGAGCGGCTGCTGGTGGGGCCGCGCTTCGTGCTGCCGGCGCTGGAACTGCTGCTGCTGGTCCCGCTGATCGCCGTCAACCCGCGCCGGATGACCCGGCAGAACCGGCTCTCCCGGACGCTCTCGCTGGTCCTGGTCGCCCTGATCGGCGTCAGCAACCTGGTGGCGCTCGGACTGCTGATCGACGCCATGGTCACCGAGCGGGCCGGCGACGGCGGTTCGCTGCTGCTGGCCGCGCTGCAGGTCTGGGCGACCGGCATCATCGTGTTCGGCCTCGCGTTCTGGGAGCTGGACCGCGGCGGCCCGGTGGTGCGCACCCAGGCCGACCGCTCCGAACTGCCGCTCGCCGACTTCCGGTTCTCCCAGGACGAGAACGACGACGCCGTCGAGGAGGTCGCCGACGGGTCCAGCCGCGCCAGCGACTGGGTGCCCACCCTGATGGACTACCTGTACGTCTCGGTGACCAACTCCACGGCGTTCAGTCCCACCGACACCATGCCGCTCTCCACCCGGGCCAAGGCGCTGATGGCGGTGGAGAGCATCGCGGCGCTGATCACCTCCCTGCTGGTGATCGCCCACGCGGTGGGCGTGCTGGACTCCTAGGGCACCGGTTCAGCGGGCGCTGCCCAGGTCGCGGTCGGCGGCGGCGCCGGCGAGCAGCAGGGTGGTCTCCTCGATCCGGCGGAAGCGGCCGTCCGGGGCGAGGTCGGCGAAGACGTAGACCTCCATGCTGACGGCGGAGCCGTCGGTCTTGGTGAGGTGGACGGTGTGGCGGTCGGCGTAGCGGGCGCCGTCGCGGAGTTCCTCGTGGACCTCGACCCGGCCGTCGGCGACCAGGGTGCGCAGGTGGGCGATGTGGGCGAGGAACTCGTCGCGGTCGGCCCAACCGCCGTCGGTGCGCTGGCGGTAGTCGGGGGCGAAGTGCCGGTCGGCGGCCTCGGCGAGCGGGAGGCCGGGGGTGAGCAGCAGGTCGGTGAGCGCGGCCTCGATGCCGGTGCGGGTCATGGCGGACATCCTTCGATAAGTGCGTGCGCTCCGCACGCTTCTTCTCGACCCTAGCCCATGTGCGTGCGCAGCGCACGCAAAAAAGGCCGGGGGAGCGTGCGGCGCGCACGCTAGGGTGGGGGAATGGAGAACGATGCGGGCCCCGAGATCGCCGACGCGCTCGGCGTCCTGCTCCGCCGCACCACCCGCGCCCGCCTGCACGGCCGGCTGACCGAGGGCATGGGCCCCGCCCTGGACGAGCTGACCTACCCCGTGCTGAGCGCCCTCGCCCGCACCGGCCCGCGCAGCGCCGCCGACCTCGGCCCCGAGGTCGGCCTGGACCGCTCCGGCGTCACCCGGCGGGCGAGCCGCCTGGAGGAGGCCGGCCTGGTCCGCCGCGAACCGGACCCCGCCGACCGCCGCGCCCAGCTCCTCGTCCTCACCGGCCCCGGCGAGCGGGCCGTCGCCGAACTGCGCCGCCGCCTGGCCGGGTTGATCGACGACAGCCTCGCCGACTGGCCCCCCGGCGAGGCCGCCGCCTTCGCCCGCGGCCTGCGCCGCTTCACCACCGAGGGCCCGTTCGCCTGACCCGCCGTCAGTCCGGGCGGCGGTGCAGCAGGACCGCCACGTCGTCCTCGTAGCCCTCGGCCGGGCGCAGCGCCCGCACCACGTGCGCGGGCAGTTCGGCGGTCGGCCGGCCCAGGGCGTCCACGACGGCCCGGCCGGCGGCGGCGATGCCGGTGCTGATGCCGGTGCGGCGCCGCTCGACCAGGCCGTCGGTGTACAGCAGCAGGACGGAGCCGGCCGGCAGCACGCGGACGGCCTCCGGGCGCGGCTCCCCGGGGCGGACCGCCAGCGGCAGCGAACGCCCGCCCTCCAGCAGCGACACTCCGCCGTCCGGCCCGACCAGGACGCCCGGCGGGTGGCCCGCGCTGGAGTGCCGCAGCTCCCCGGTGACCGGGTCCAGGACGGCGCAGAAGACCGTGGTGCAGACCGCCCCCGGCACCGTCGCGGCGAACGCGTCCAGCGCGCCCAGCACCCGGGCCGGCTCCGGGTCCCGGAGCAGCAGGGCCCGGCAGGCGCTGCGGAGCTGGCCCATCACGGCGGCGGCGGGCAGCCCGCGCCCGACGCAGTCGCCCAGCACCAGCCCGATCCGCCCGTCCGGCAGCGGCACCGTGTCGTACCAGTCGCCGCCGACCTCCAGCGGCGGGGTGGCCGGCTCGTAGTGGACGGCGAAGCCCGCCGGCAGCCGCGCCGGACCGAGCAGGGCGCGCTGCAGGGCGAGCGCGGTCGCCCGCTCCCCGTCGGCCCGGTGCGCCCGGGCCAGGCCCTCGGCGAGCCGCCCGGCCAGCAGGGTCAGCAGCAGCCCGTCCTCCGCGGTGAAGGGCCGCCCGCCGCCCAGCTCGACCACCAGGACGAGCGGCCCGTCGGGGTGGTCCAGCCGGATGGCGGCGCCGGTGGCGGACGGGACGGGCGTGAGGCCGGGCCCGGCGGCGACCGCGCGCAGCGCGGCCCGCTCCAGCCCGTCCGGCCCGGCCGGGTCGGCTCCCGGCCCGGTGACCGCGGGCGGCCCGCTGTCGCGGTCGAACCGGACCGCCGCCACCCGCTCGGCGCGCCACAGGTCGCGCAGCACGTCCAGGGCGCGGTCCAGCGCCTCCTGCGCGCCGCCCGCCCCGGCCAGGCACTCGGTGAGCGCGGCGAGGGCGCTCTCGCGCCGCCCGGCGTAGTACTCGGCGGTGACGTCCCGGAAGGTGCCGACGGTGACGGTCCGCCCGGTCGCCGGGTCCTGGGCGCGGTGGAAGGTGCCGTGCAGCCGCAGCCGCCGGCCGTCGCGGTGGACGGCGGGAACGGTGAAGCTGCCCTGCTCGGCGCCGGTCAGCACGGCCAGGGCGTCGGCGGCCAGCCGGTGCCCGTCCGGGTCGGCCGCCGGATCGGGCCACCACGGGTGCGCGGGCCGGTACGGCAGCCCCTCGGGGCCGTGGCCGAGCAGCTCGGTGAACGCCGCGTTGGTCCGCAGCACCGTCCCGTCCGCGTCGCAGACGAAGAACGCGTCCTGGAGGGAGTCGATCAGCGCGCCCTGCCAGCGGGCGTGCTGCTCGCGCAGCCGGGCCAGCCGGAGCGCCGAACGGACCCGGGAGAGCAGCTCGGCGGCGGCGAACGGCTTCACCAGGTAGTCGTCCGCCCCCGACTCGAAGCCGTCGATCGCGTCGTCGCGGCCCGCCCGGGCGGACAGCAGCAACACCGGCAGGGCCGCCGTGCGCGGGTCGGCGCGCAGCGCCGCGACCAGCTCCAGCCCGTCCGTGCCCGGCATCATCACGTCGCTGATCACCAGGTCGGGGGCCGCGGCCCGGACGGCGGCCAGGGCCTGCCCGCCGTCCCCGACGGCCGTCACCCGGTGCCCGGCGCCGCGCAGCACCCGGGACAGGTAGTCGCGCAGGTCGGCGTTGTCGTCGGCGACCAGCACGTGCCCGGCGCCGGTGTCCGCCGTGGCGGGGGAGTCGGTGGCGGGGGAGTCGGTGGCGGAGGAGTCGGCCGCGGGCGAGCCGGCCGCGTCTGCGGCCGGGCCGTCCCAGCGCAGCGCCTCCTGGAGGAACGGCTCGGCGTCCCCGACCGGCCCGGCCGGGGACGCGGTGCGGCCGGGGGCCAGCGGCAGGGCGACGGTGAAGACGGTGCCCCGGTCCGGGACGGAGGAGACCTCGATCGTGCCGCCGTGCAGGTCGACCAGCTCCCGGACCAGGGCCAGCCCGATGCCGCTGCCCTCGTGCGAGCGCGCCCGGCCGTTCTCCACCCGGTGGAAGCGGTCGAAGACGTGCGGCAGCTCCTCGGCCGCGATGCCGACCCCGGTGTCCTCGACCGAGACCAGCGCCCGCCCGCCCCGCTCGCGGACCCGGACCCGGACCGCGCCCTCGAAGGTGAACTTCAGGGCGTTGCCGAGCAGGTTGAAGAGCACCTTCTCCCACAGCGACGGGTCGACCAGCACCGGGGCGGACAGCGGCGGGCAGTCCACCTCCAGCCGCAGCCCGGCCCGCTGCAGGGCGGAGCGGAACACCGACGCCAGCTCGGCCGTCACCCGCGCCAGGTCGACCGGCACCGGGCGGGCCCGCATCCGGCCCGCCTCGATCCGGGAGAAGTCCAGCAGCGTGTTGACCAGCCGCCCGAGCCGCAGCGCGTTGCGGTGGACGGTCTCGGCGTCCTCCCGGGCGTCCGCGAGGGCCGCCGCGTCCAGCCCCGGCGGTCCGGCCGGCCCGGCCTCCGCGAGCCGCTGCCGCAGCCCCTCGGCGGGGCCCGCGATCAGCGCCAGCGGGGTGCGGAACTCGTGGCTGATGTTGGAGAAGAACGCGGTCTTCGCCCGGTCCAGCTCGGCGAGCTGCTCGGCCCGGCGCTGCTGCGCCTCGTGGCCGCGGGCACTGGCGATCCCGGCCGCCAGCCGGCCCGCGATCAGCTCGACGAAGCCGAGCTGGCCGTCGTCGGCGGGCCGGTGCCGGTTCAGGCCGACCACCAGGAAGCCGGACGGGCCGCCCCCACCGGGCGAGAGCAGCGGCACCACCCGGGCCTGCCGGGGCGGCTCCGTCCAGGCGCCGCACGGCAGCCCGGCGAACACCGGGCCGTCCAGCGACAGCGTCCGGGCCTCCCCGGCCCGGGCCGCCGCGACCGGCCACGGCCCGTCCTCCGCCGCCCGGGCGGGCACCGCCGGGTGGCCGTCCGGGACGCCCGAGGAGGCGGCCAGCCGCGCGCCGCCCCGCTCGTCGAACAGGTAGGTCAGGGTGAAGGGCAGGTCGTACGGGTTGCGGCCGAGCTGCCGGGCGCCGAAGGCCAGGAACTCGTGCTCGGTGCGCACCGCGCCCGGGTCCGAGCCCAGGTCGCGCAGGGTCGCCATCCGGCGCTCCGCGACCACCCGCTGGGTGTCCTCGCTGACCACGCACAGCACGCCCACCACCGCGTCGGCCTCGTCGCGCAGCGGGCTGTAGGAGAAGGTGTGGTACGTCTCCTCCCGGTAGCCGGAGCGCTCCAGCCACAGCAGCAGCGCCTCGTCCCAGGTGGCCCCGCCCCCGGCGAGCACGTGCTCGATCCGCGGCCGGGCGTCGTCCCAGACCTCCGCCCACACCTCGCGGAACGGCCGGCCGAGCGCCCACGGGTACTTGTCGCCCAGCGTGTCGCGCCGGTACGCCGCGTTGCAGAAGAAGGTCAGCTCCGGGCCCCAGGCCATCCACATCGAGAACCGCGAGGACAGTACGGTGTCCACCGCCGAGCGCAGGCTCTGCGGCCACCGCTCCGGCTCGCCCGGCGGGGTCGCGGCCCAGTCCACCCGGGCCAGGTCGGCACCGACCACCGGGTCCGCGCCGAACACGCCGCGCCCCGCCCCGTCGCCCTGACCACCCGCCACCGGGCACCTCCCTCGCACGCCGTCCCGTGCTTCTCCCACCCGCCCATTGTCGCGGGTCGCGGACCTTCCGACTGCCCGCTCCGGGCCCGCCCAAGCACCGCGCCGCGACAAGATCGGGAACGGAGGGCCTACCATGACCGGCATGAAGGACACCCCGCAAGGCCCCGGCAAACCGCCCGGCCCGGCCGTGCTCCGCTTGCACGGCGAGCTCGACTTCGCCCGCGAGCGGGAACTCGCCGAGGCCGTCGACGCGGCCCTGACCGACGGGGCCCGGACCCTGGTCCTGGACGTCTCGGCGGTCACCTTCGCCGACTCCTCGACGCTGCGGACCCTGGTCCTGGCCCAGCAGCGGGCCGAGGCCGCCGGCGGCGGCCTGGTGCTGCTCGGACCGCTCTCGCCCGCCGTCCGCCGCCTGCTGGAGATCACCGCCACCGACGGCTACTTCACCGTCGTCGACAGCCTGCCGCGGGCCGCGGCGGCCGCCGCCGACCCGGCGTGCCGGAGCCCGCACCGTGCCGGAGCGGAGTGACCCGCGGCCGATAGCGCCGCATCATCCGTCCCCACGGGGGCACACGAACCCCAACCCCCTCCGGTCGGCCGCCCAGGCCGACCCCTACCGCGCCGCAGACGATGCGAGGACGTTCATGCCGCACGACGCCCGGCCGCCGTCCCCCGCAGCTCCCGTCCCGCCGGCCCACCCCCCGGTGCGGACGGCCGGACAGGCGAGGGCCGCCGTCGCCCGCCTGCTGGGCGACGCCGGACACCCCGGCGGCCGGGTGCTCGCCGACGCCCAGCTCGCCGTCACCGAACTGGTCGCCAACGCGCTGCGCCACGGCGGCGGCCTGACCCGCTTCGACGCCCGGCTCGGCCCCGACGGCACCCGGCTGGTGATCGAGGTCGAGGACGGCGACGACCGCCACCCCGTCGGCCGGCCGCTCCCCGGCCCCGACCCGGCCGCCCCGGGCGGCCGCGGCTGGGCGATCGTCCAGGCCCTCGTGGCGACCTGCCAGGTCGAGCCGCTGCCGGCCGGCGGCAAGCGCATCCGGGTCACCTTCGCGCTCTGACCCCGCCGTTACGACGACCCGCGACCCGCCCGGTCGGCGGCCAGGTCGGCGAGGAGCTCGCGGGCGGCCCGCGCGCCCGAGGCCAGCGCGCCCTGGACGGAGCCGGTGGTCCGGTGGTCGCCGCAGACGTACCGCCCCGGGGCGTGCCGGGAGGTCCGGGTCAGCGGGTGCGGGGCGGGCATCGAGGGAAGGGCGTACGGGATGCGGTACGCGGCCAGCGCCTGCCAGCCCGAGGTGTCGCACCCGTACAGCTCCGCCAGCCGGGCGCGCACCCCGCCCTCCGCCGCCCCGGTGCCGAGCACCGAGGTGGAGACCAGCGACAGGCCCGGCGGCGCGCACCACGGCACCACCTCCGACAGCACCACCGAGTTCAGCACCCGCCGCTCGCCGTCCACCAGCAGGGTCGGTTCGGCCAGCGGGCTGCGCTCCGCCGCGTGGTAGAACGTCGTCACCGCCCGGCCCTCCGGCACCCGCAGGCCCGGCAGCAGCGCCCCGGCCGCCACCGGGTCCGCCGCCACCACCACGGCGCGCGCCGCCACCTCCCGGCCGTCCGCCAGCACCACCCCGCCCTCCCGGACCTCCGCCACCCGCCGGCCCAGCTCCAGCGCCCCCGGCGGGAGCCGCGCGGCCAGCGCGGCCGGGACCGCCCCGACGCCCGCTGCCGGGAGGGCGAGCGTGCCCCGGATCATGCTGCGCCAGTACAGGTGGAACACCCGCGCCGAGGTGGTCAGCGCGTCCTCCAGGAAGACCCCGGACAGGAACGGCCGCAGCACCCCGTCCACGGTGGCCGCCGACACGCCCGCCCGGCGCAGCGCCGCCGCCGTCGGCGCCTCCCGGCCGTGCCGCAGCACCGCCGCCGGGAGCAGCCCGTCCCGCAGGCCGAGCGCCCCGAGCACCGCCGCGTCCCGGGGCGGCAGCACCCGCCCGGCCAGCAGGTCGCCCGCCAGGCCGGGCCGCCGGGTCGGATCGGCGACCCGGCGGCGCCCGCCCGGGCCCGCCAGCAGGAAGCCCGGCGTGAACGGGCGCAGCCGCAGCGCCGCCAGGTCGAAGCGCCGCCGCACCTGCGGGTACGAGGTGTTGAACACCTGGAACCCGCGGTCCAGCCGGAAGCCCTCCCGCTCGTCGGTCCGCATCCGCCCGCCCACCGCGTCGGACGCCTCCAGCAGCCGCACCCGCCGCCCCGCCGCCGCCACGTCCAGCGCGCAGGCCAGCCCGGCGAGCCCCGCGCCCACCACCACGACGTCCACGTCCGTGCCCACGTGTTCCTCCTCTTCCTCCTCGTCCGGTACCGCTCCGATGCGGATTCGGACCGGGCCGCCCCGGCGGATGGGAGGCCCGGCCGGTGCCGAACGCTGCGGGAACGCTGCGAGTGCCGGGCGGCCCCGGTGCGGGCGGACGGTGGGAGGCGGAGGCGCCCGCCTCCCCGACCGGAGGAGGGACCGTCATGGACCTTCGCGACGAACTTCCCGTCGACCACCGCCTCGCCCGGGTCTACCGGTACGGCGCCGGCCTGTGCGGCGTGGTCCTGCTGGTGTTCGGCCTGCTCGGCGCGACCGACGGGCTGGCGTTCTTCAGCACGAACGGCGAGAACGTGGCCGGGCTGTCCAGCAACGGCCTGCTCAGCCTGGTCTCGATCCTCACCGCGGCGGTCCTGATCGCCGGCGCCGTGATCGGGGGCAACACCGCCTCGACGATCAACATCGTGGTGGGCTGGCTGTTCGTGCTCAGCGGCTTCGTCAACCTGGCCCTGCTGGACTCCGGGGCCAACGTGCTGGCGTTCCGCATCCCCAACGTGATCTTCAGCTTCGTGATGGGGTTCCTGATCGCCACCTTCGGCATGTACGGCCGGGTCAGCAGCAAGCTCCCGCACGACAACCCGTACTGGCGCAGCCGCCACGCCCGGCCGTCCAAGGTCTGACCGCCACCCGCCCGCCCGTCGACCGGTGCGAAGCGATGCGCGAAACGATGCACGACCGATGCAAGTGGCCGGAAGCGACGCGGGAGCGGACGGTGGTGACCATGGCGGCCACCCTGCACACCACCCGGCACCAGCCCGTTCCCGTCGCGTCCGGACCCGAGCGGTCCGCGGCCCTGCGCAGCCTGCTGGAGCAGGTCGCCCGGGGCGACCGGGAAGCGTACGAGGACCTGTACGAGGCGCTCGCGCCCGTGCTGCTCGGCATCGCGCTGAAGGTCCTCCGGGACGCCTCGCACGCCGAGGAGGTGGCCCAGGAGGCGCTGCTGGAGATCTGGCGCTCCGCCCCCGCCTACCGCCCCGAACGCGGCTCGGTCACCGCCTGGGCCTGCACCATCGCCCACCGCCGCGCCGTCGACCGGGTCCGCTCGGTCCGGGCCCGGGTCGAGCGCGAGCAGCGCGTCGTCCGGGAGGACCGGCCGGTCGCCGAACCCGTCGCCGACCAGGTCGAACGCGCCCTGGACGCGGCCCGGGTCCGGCGCGCCCTGGCCGAACTGACCGAGGCCCAGCGCGAGTCGCTGGTGCTCGCCTACTACGCCGGCTACTCGCAGACCCGGATCGCCGCCGTCCTCGGCGTCCCGCTCGGCACCGTCAAGAGCCGGGTCCGGGACGGCCTGCTGCGCCTGCGCGCCGCCTTCGGCGAGGACGAGTGAGCCCGGCCCCCACGCAGGAGGTGCAGAAGCCATGACGGAGTCCGCCCGCGCGACCGAATCGGTGTGGCACTACCCGCGGCCCCCCGCGCTCGTCCCCGACGGCCGCCTGGTCGAGGTGCGCTTCGCCGGGCGGCTGCTCGCCTCCACCCGGAACGCCCTGCGGGTCCTGGAGACCAGCCACCCGCCGGTGTTCTACCTCCCGCCGGAGGACGTCGACACCGCCCTGCTCCGGCCCGCCGACGGCGGCTCGCTCTGCGAGTGGAAGGGCCTGGCCCGCTACTGGGACGCGGTCGCCGACGACCGCGAGTCGCCCCGGGCCGCGTGGAGCTACCCGGACCCGCTGCCCGAGTACCGGGCGCTCCGCGACCACCTGGCGTTCTACCCCGGCCGGGTCGACGCCTGCACCGTCGACGGCGAGACCGTGCGCCCCCAGCCGGGCGACTTCTACGGCGGCTGGATCACCGACGAGGTCGTCGGCCCGTTCAAGGGCGGACCCGGGACCACGGGATGGTGAGCCCCGGGGCCCCGCCGCTCCCGTCCGTCGACGGGGGCCCGGCCGACCCGACCGCCCTCGGCGCCGACCCCGGGCCGGGCGTGTCGACCGGGGCGGTGGCCCGGCACCTCGGCGTGTCGCCCACCACGGTCCGTTCCTGGGAGCGCCGCTACGGCATCGGCCCCGCGCACCGCGACCCCGGACAGCACCGCCGGTGGAGCGCCGAGGACATCGCCCTGCTCGACGCCATGTGCCGCCTCACCGCGCGCGGCGTCCCGCCGGCCGAGGCCGCCCGGGCCGCCCGCGCGGCGGTCGGGGCAGCGCCCGTGGCGGCGGGCGGTGCGACGGGTGGCCCGGGCGGTGCGACGGGGGCCGCGGGCCCCGGCCCCGGCGGTCGCGGGCCGGGCGGCAGTCGGGCGATGCGGGTCGGCGCGGTCCGGCCGGAGTGCCGGGGGCTGGCCCGGGCCGCGCTGCGGCTCGACGGGCCCGAGGTCGCCGACATCCTGCGCGCCGCCCTGGACGCGCTCGGCCCGGTCCGGGCCTGGACCGAGGTGATGATGCCCGCGCTGCGCGCCGCCGGCCGCAAGTGGGCGGCCGACGGCGAGCAGTACGTCGAGGTCGAGCACCTGCTGTCCTGGCACGTCTCCGCCGCGCTGCGCGCCGTCGCCGTCGCCCCGGCCGCCCACCGGGACGGCCCGCCCGCCCTGCTGGCCGCGCTGCCGGGGGAGCAGCACACCCTCCCGCTGGAGGCGGTGGCCGCCGCGATGGCCGCGCGCGGTCTGCCCTACCGGATGCTCGGCGCGGCGGTGCCGCCGCGCGCCCTGGTCGACGCCGTCGAGCGCCTCGGCCCGTCCGCGGTGCTGCTCTGGTCGCAGAGCCGGGAGACCGCCGACCCGCGCCTCGCCCACCGGATCGGCGCCGCCGAATGGGGCCCGGCGGGCTCCCGGACCCGCCCCCTCCTGATCGCCGCGGGACCGGGCTGGAACCGCCCCGCCCCGCCCCCGGGCGCGGCCCGCCCCGCCTCCCTGGAAGCCGCCCTCGCCCTCCTCGACCGGGCCGTGCCCCGCGGCTGACCCGCGGTGGCGGGTCGACGAGGGGCGTCGGCCGGGACGGCCTGGCTCAGGTCCTCGGCGCGGCGGGGGCGGTGAGGGCGGTCCAGCCGAGGTCGAGCAGGTCGAAGGCGCGGGCCAGGGCGGCGGGGACGTCCTGGTGGGCCGCGGCGGCGCGGGGGGCCTCCAGGGCGAAGTGGGCCAGCGCGGTGCAGGCCGGGTCGTCCGCGGGCAGGCCGCTCTGCTCGGCGACGACGGCGGCCAGCGCGGCCGTGTGCCGCAGCCACATGGCCTGGCGGTGGTCGCGCAGGGCGGGGGTGGAGTCCACCAGGGCCAGGAAGGCCGCGAAGCGCGGGTCGCCGTCGGTGGCGCCCCGGCGGTGGCGCAGGGCGTGCTCGCACAGCGCGGCCGGGACGGACTGCCCCGCAGGCCGGTCGCGGACGGCGGCGAGCAGGACCGCCTCCAGGTCGGCCTCCTCGTCGAAGACCAGCGCCTCCTTGGCCGGGAAGTGCTTGAACAGCGTGGTGGTGGAGACGTCCGCGGCGTCCGCGATCTCCCGGATGCCGACCTCGTCGTAGCCGCGCTCCAGGAACAGGCGCAGCGCTGCGTCGGCGATGGCCTGCCGGGTGGCGGCCTTCTTGCGCTCGCGCCGCCCCGGCGGCGGAGGCGGGGGCGGGGGCGGTGCACTCGGGGGCAGGGGCGGGGGTGGCGGAGGCGGCGGGGTCTCGGACATGGCGGCAGTCTACCCACCGAGTTGAGCTGATTCAAAAGTTGACTCGTTGCACTTATTGAACCGTTGTGCTTTTCTGGCCCGGGGCGCACCCGCCCCGTCCGCCCCGCGAAGGAGCACCCCCATGGCCCCCGCCACCCCCGCCCCCCGGATCGCCGTCGTCGGCGCCGGCCCCGGCGGCCTGACCTGCGCCCGGATACTGCAGCGCCACGGCATCGCCGTCACCGTCCACGACCGCGACCCCGGGCCCGACGCCCGCGGCCAGGGCGGCACGCTCGACCTGCACGAGGACGACGGGCAGCTCGCCCTGCGCGCGGCCGGACTGCTCGACGAGTTCTTCCGACTGGCCCGCCCCGAGGGCCAGGAGATGCGCCAACTCGACGCCTCCACCGCGGAGTCCGTCTTCCACCACGTCCCGGCCGCGGACGACCGCAGCAGGCCCGAGATCGACCGCGGCCGGCTCCGCGACCTGCTGCTCGACTCGCTCGCCCCGGGCACCGTGCGGTGGGGCCGCACCCTGCGCACCGTCGAGGGGCCCGCCGACGGGCCGCGCCGCCTGCGCTTCGCCGACGGCACCGTCACCGAGGCCGACCTGGTGATCGGCGCGGACGGCGCGTGGTCCGCGGTCCGCCGCGCGCTCTCCCCGGCGGTCCCCGCGTACACCGGGATCGCCTTCCTGGAAGCCTGGTTCCACGACGTCGACACCCGCCACCCCGAGGTCGCCGCCCTGGTCGGCCCCGGCAGCGCCGCCGCGGCCGACGGCGAACGCGGCCTGTACGTCCAGCGCGGCGGCGGCGGGCACGTCCGGGCGTACGCCGTCCAGCGCGTCCCCGCCGACTGGCTCGCCGCCGCCGGGCTCACCGCCGGGGACACCGAGGGCGTCCGGGCCCTGCTGCTGGAGCGCTACCGCCACTGGTCGCCGCGGCTGCGCCGGCTCCTCACCGACAACGACGGCCACTACGTCGAGCGCCCGCTGCACGCCCTGCCCGTCCCGCACCGCTGGGAGCCCAGCCCGAGCGCCACCCTGCTCGGCGACGCCGCGCACCTGATGCCCCCGCTCGGCGTCGGCGTCAACCTCGCCATGCTCGACGCCTGCGAACTCGCCCTCGCGCTGGCCCGCCACGACACCCCCGCCGAGGCCGTCCGCGCCTACGAGGCCGTCATGCTGCCGCGCTCCGCCGCGACGCAGCGGCGGCTCGACGGCGCCGCCGACGGGCTGCTCTCCGCCGAACCCCACGACCCCGCCGCCCACGGGTGACCGGGCCGGGTCCCCGGAACGGCGGACGGCGGCCCCTCCCGGTGCGGGAGAGGCCGCCGTGCGGCGCGCGGGGCAGGTCAGCCCACGTTGGCGCAGGAGTTGCCGAACGCCGGGTTCAGCGCGCCGATCAGGTTCAGCGAGTTGCCGCACACGTTGACCGGGATGTGCACGGGGATCTGGATCAGGTTGCCGGACAGGACGCCGGGCGAGCCGGCGGCCACGCCCTGGGCGCCCGCGGAGGCGGAGGCGACTCCGGCGGTGCCGAGCACGGCGGTGGCGGCCAGGGCCAGGGCGGCGAAGGAGGTACGGATGGCGGACATGTCGAACTCCTTGGTGTCGGACGGGGTGCTGCCCCGGGCGGGGCGGCACCGTGCGTTCGGGTGCCCGGGCCGGCGGCGCGCTCCGGGGGCGCTCCTGCGCCCCGGCGGTGCACGGGTCCGGTACGGGCTGCGGCGGGTACGGATGCCGTTCCGCGGGTCGAACGACACGTACTCTGCTCCGCCGACGCCCGCAGGTCGCGGTGGCCGGGCCGTCGGGGTGTCCCGGCCACCCGTGCGGCCCAGTCCGCTCACCCGTCCGGCCGGGGTGCGGGGCCGCTTGTCCTCCGAACGGGTGAAGCTGGCGGCGGCCGCCCATCCGCCGCCCGCCCCGCCGCGAAGGCCCGGTGTGCGCGTCGCCGGGGTCGGCCGTCGCGTACGGCGCGGGGACGGGGCCCACGGGTCGGCACCTACGGGCCCCTCCCCGCGCGACCACCGCCGCCCGTCCGCTCCCCATCCGTTCCCCATCCGTTCCCCATCCGATCGGCGTCCGGTGACGAACCGCCCGTGGCGACGAGGTCGTTTCACGTCCAAGGAGGAGCGGGCAGATGGTCACCGTCCAGCGCAGCATCACCGTCCGGCGCACCGCCGCCGAAGTCCTCGCCTACCTGGCGGACTTCGGCAACGCGGTCGAGTGGGACCCCGGCACCGAGAGCTGCGCCAGGACGGACGCCGGCCCGATCGGTGTCGGCTCGGCCTGGACCAACGTCTCCCGCTTCCGCGGCCGCCGGACCACGCTGCGCTACACCCTCGAACGGTACGAGGAGCACCGGCTGGTGTTCGTCGGCCGCAACCGCACCGTCACCTCCACCGACGACATGGTGCTGCACCCCTTCCCCGACCGGACGGTGCTGGTCTACCGGGCCGAACTCCGCTTCCACGGCCCCGCCCGGCTCGCCGCCCCCTTCCTGCGCCCCGCCTTCGAGCGGCTCGCCGACGGCGTCGCCGAACGCCTCCCGCAGGCCCTGGCGGAGCACCCCTGACACCCGCGGCCGCGCCGGGCCGGGCGCGGACCGGTCCGGCGCTGTGCCGCGGGAGTCGTCCTTCCTCGGGGCAGGGGGTCGGTCGGGGAGCGGCAGCAGGCGGACGGGCGAACGGCGGTGCGCGCCCGGCGCGGTGCGGGCGGGACCGGGCCGGCGGGCTCAGGCGGCGACGGTCAGGTCCGGGCGGCCGAACAGCAGCGCGTAGCCGCGCGGGAGACGGGCCAGGAGGCGGGCGGTGAGCCCGGAGCCGGCCGACCCGGCGAGGGTGACGAGCACGCTGGAGGCGTCCCAGCGGGCGGCGGCCAGGCTGGTGCCGAGCGTTTCGGCGACCGCCTCGACGAAGGCGGGGGCGCTCACCGGCGCGGGCAGCGGGAGCCGGGCGGTCAGGACGGCGCGGGCCCGTTCGGGGAGGACGGCGGCGAGGTCGCGGCGCTCGTCCCCGGAGAGCTGGGGGCCCAGGTGGGTGAGGACGGCGGTCAGGACGCGGGCGGCCTCCTCGTCGGTGCGGTAGCGGCCCGTGTCGCGGACGAGCCGGAGGAGGCGGCGGTGTCGGGTCATGGGAGTGGGCCTTTCCGGGTCGGGCCGCCCGGGCGGCCGGTCGGCGGGGCGGCGCGGGTGTGCGGACGGGAACGGGGCCGTGCGGGACGTGACGGGACCGGCGGGGTCCGGGGCCGTGCCGGGCGGGCCGGCCCCGGACCCGCGGCCGGTCAGGCGCGGATCTGCTTGGCGCCGCCGCTGTGCGTGACGGCGACCTTGCGGGGCTTGGCCCGCTCCGCGACGGGGATGCGCAGCGTCAGCACGCCCGCCTCGTAGTCGGCGGTGATGCCCTCCGGGTCGAGGGTGTCGGACAGCATGATCTGCCGGGAGAAGACGCCCAGCGGGCGCTCCGACAGCTCCCACTTCACGTCCGGGCCCTGCGGGCGGGGCCGCCGCTCGGCCTTCACCGTCAGCATGTTCCGTTCGACGTCGACGTCGATCGCCTCCGGGGCCACGCCGGGAAGGTCGAAGCAGACCACGTACTCGTCGCCGGCCCGGTAGGCGTCCAGGGGCATCGGCGCGGGCCGGGACCACGTCCCCGACGTGCCGCCGACGAACTGCTGGGTCAGCCGGTCCAGTTCGCGGAACGGGTCAGTGCGCATCAGCATCGCGAAACACCTCCACAAGTCGAATGGGTGCCAGTGCGCTTCACCTGACACAGGTTTAGCACGTCATCCGTCGGATGACAAAGCCTCCGTGTCGTTGTTACGGTGACGCCATGAGCCAGCAGTCCCCGCACACCGGCGACGGGCCCGCCGACCAGGCCGGACCCGTCTCCTTCCTGGCCGCCGCGGCCGCCCTGGCGGCCATCGACGAGGCGGTCCGCACCGCCCGGACGCCGCAGGCCGACCCGGCCCGCCCGGGCGCCGCCGACGCGCGGTCCGAGGGCTCCGCCCCGGCCCTCGCCGCGCTGGTCCTGCTGCGCGAGCTGCGCACCCAGCTGGCCGGCTGGGAGGCCGGCCTGGTGGAGGAGGCCCGGGCGGCCGGCGCCACCTGGGCCGACCTCGCCCGCCCCATGGGCGTGGCCAGCCGGCAGGCCGCCGAGAACCGCTACCTCCGGCTGCGGCCCGCCCCCGCCCCGGGCGCCCCGGCGACGGGTGCCGAGCGGGTCAAGGCGGTCCGCGACCACCGGGCCGCCGAACGGGCCGTCGGCGCCTGGGCCCAGGAGCACGCCGCCGAGCTGCGCGTCCTCGCGGCCCGGATCACCGCCGCCGCGCTCGCCCCCGAGGCCCGGCCCGCGCAGGCCGTGCTCGCCACCGCGCTCGGCGCCGCCGACGCCGCCGACCTGGTGGAGCCGCTCGCCGACATGCGCACCCACCTGGGCAGCGCCCACCCCGACCTCGCCGACCGCCTCGACGACCTCGCCCACCGCACCGACCGGCTGCGCCATGACAGCGACCGCCGACGCGCCTGACCCGGCCCCGGGCCCCGACCGCTGGCAGGAACTGCTGGACGGCATCGCCCGCACCAGGGCCCGGCTGGAGCGGGAACTCGCCGCCACCGCCGCCTCCTTCGACGCCCGGCTGGCCCGGCTCGACGCCCTGCGCCGGGAACTCGCCGGGGGGCGGCCGGAGCCCGGCCCCGCCCGCCCCCCGGAATCCGGCGCCGACCGCCCCCCGGAGGACGGCGGCCCGCAGGCCGGCCGGTACGCGCTGATCGGCTGAGCCCCGGCCCGCCCGGTGGGCGGTCGGCTTGCGGAGCGCCCGGGCGCGGGCGGTGATGGAGGCAGGAGCAGGTCCGCCGTTCCGCCGAGGAGGAAGCGATGTCCCACCACAAGTCGAACCAGTCCGTCGAGGGCGACCCGGACACCGGCCACGGCCGGGGGATGCCGCGCCGGCCCGACGAGGAGGAGCTGGAGGAGCGCACCGAGGAGGACCGCGAGGAGGTCGGCCTCGACCCCGACGGGGACGGGGACGGGGACGGCGACGCGTAGCAGGACACCCCGGTACGTGTGAGTGGCCCCGGCGGCGGGACCCGCCGGCGCCACCCCCCGACCCGGGGGCGGCGGGCGGGGGGGGGGCCCGCCCCCCCGGGGGGCCGGCCGGCGCCCCG
>NZ_JBIVNB010000001.1:0-327277 GCF_044753345.1 Kitasatospora sp. NPDC088391 | reverse complement strand
GCGGCCCGCGCGGGGGTGGGCCTCGCCCCCGCCGGGCAGGGGGCGGGGGCGGGCGACGCTTAGCTGTACCCCCCGTTTGGTGTGAGTGGCCCGGCCGTCGGAACGGCCGGGCCACTCACACGTACCGGGGTCAGTCGCGCTTGAGGGCGCCCTTCACCCGGTCGGCGACGTCCTGCGCCGCGTCCTTGACGCTGTCGGCGGCCTGCTTGAGCTTCGACTCGGCCTGGTCGCGCTGCCCCTCGCCCTTCAGCTCCTCGTTGCCGGTCACCTCGCCGGCCTTCTCCTTGGCCTGGCCCGCCAGGTCCTGCGCCTTGTTCGAGAGGTCACCCACGGTCGTTCTCCGTTCCGGTACCGACGGCCCGGTGGCCGCCGTCCTCCGGCCACCTTCCCCCGCCCCCGGCCGCCCGGGGCGGACCCGCCCGGCCGGGGGCGGGCGGATTCCCCCGGACGGGTCACCGGGGCGCCGGGGTGAACGGCAGGCTGAACCAGGTGGTCTTGCCGGACTCGGTCGGACGCACGCCCCAGCGCTGGGCGAGGATCTCGACCAGGGCGAGCCCGCGGCCCGACTCGTCGTCCGGCTCGGCGGAGCGCGGGCGGGGCAGCCGGGGACTGCGGTCGGTGATCTCGACCGCCAGCTCCGTCGCCAGCAGGCGCAGGCCCAGCCGGACCGGACCTGCGCCGTGCCGGATCGCGTTGGTGACGATCTCGGAGACCAGCAGGGCGGTGTCGTCGAGCAGCCCGGCGGCGTCCCAGTCGTGCAGCACCTTCGCCACGAACGCCCGGGCCTCGGCGGCGGACTGCGGCAGGACCGGCAGCACCAGCGAGGCGGACCGGCGCGGTCCCGCCGGGGTCCGGGCCAGCAGCAGGGTGACGTCGTCGTACCCGCCCGCGTCCGGCAGCAGCGCGGCCAGCAGGTGGTCGGCGAGCCGTTCCAGGTCCCGCCGGTCCGGCGCGCCGCCGAGCGCGCCGACCAGGTCGTCCAGGCGCTCCTCGATGTCGCAGCCCGGCGTCTCGATCAGGCCGTCGGTGTACAGGGCGAGCAGGGTGTCCGGCGGGAGCGGCACGGTGGTCTGCCGGTGCGGCACCCCGCCCACCCCCAGCGGGGCGCTGACCGGGACGGGCAGCGGACGGACGCTCCCGTCGGGGGCCACCGTCAGCACCGGCAGGTGGCCCGCCGAGCAGAGCACGACCTCCGCGGAGTCCGGGTCCATCACCAGGTAGCAGCAGGTCACCAGGTGCTCCGGCGCGCCGAGGTCCGCCACCACCGTCTCCAGCGCCTGCATCAGGGCGCGCGGCTCCAGCCCGGTGACGGCCAGCGCGTGGGCGGCCGAACGCAGCTGCCCCATCACCGCGGCCGCCTCCAGCCCCCGGCCCATCACGTCGCCGACCAGGATGCCCACCCGGCCGGCCCCGAGCGGCACCAGGTCGAACCAGTCGCCGCCGACCCCGGCGCCCTGGGTGGCCGGCAGGTAGCGGTGGGCCGCCGCCAGGCCCGGGATGGCGGGCGGGGTGCCCATCAGGCTGCGCTGGAGCGTGAGCGCGATGTGCCGCTGCTGCTCGTACAGCCGGGTCAGCTCCGCCTCCGCCGCCCGGCGGTCGCTGACGTCCCGGACGGCGGCGGAGAAGACCAGGCCGTCGGCCGTCTCCAGCGGGCTGAGGCTGATCTCGACCGGGAACTCGGTGCCGTCCCGGCGCCGCCCGTGCAGGTCGAGCCCCGCGCCCATCGGCCGGGCCTGCCGGTTCGCGGCGTAGTCGTCCCGGTGCCGGACGTGGTGCGCCCGGAACCGGGCCGGGACGAGCAACTCGACCGGGCGGCCCAGCAGTTCCCGGCGCGGATAGCCGAACAGCGCCTCGGTCTGTGCGTTGACCAGGGTGATCGTGCCCGCCGCGTCCACGATCACCATGGCGTCGGGGGCCGCCTCCAGCAGGGTGCGGAAGCGCTCCTCCGCGGCGGGGAGCCCGGCTCCCACCGGTGCGGTCGGTCCCTCGGTCGCTGTGCGCATGTCTCGTCCCCTGCCCGGTCGCTCCGTTGAACAGGGGGCCATCCCATCCCACCCCGGCGGCGCGGCGCCCCGCTTGTCGTCAACCGGCCTCTCCCGACAGGGCCGTGCCGGACTCCGACCGGAAACGACCGGCCCCGGACCCCTGTCGCCCGCGGCCGCGCCGGACGGCCAGGGCGAACCCGCCCGCGGCGGCGGTCAGCACCATCGCACCCCCGCTGCCGACCAGCAGCGCCCGCGCGCCGGTCCGGGCCAGCAGCACGGTGCCCAGGGCGGTCCCGAGCGGGGAGGCGAGGACGAGCAGCGCGCTGCGGGCCGCCAGGACGCCGGTCAGCGCCCGGGCGGGGGAGCGGTCCTGGACGATCGTCAGGGACAGCGCCGAGTACGGCCCGTAGGCGACGCCCGCCAGCGCGAAGCCGAGCAGGGACGGCACCGGGCCGGCCGTCAGCGCGAACGGCAGCATGGCGAGGCCGTGCGCGGCGACGATGCCGAGCAGCGCGGGCCACAGCGGCAGCCGCCGGGCCAGGCCGGTGCCGAGCGCGCCGAGCACCGCCCCCGCGCCGAACGCGGCCCAGTACCCGCCGAGCAGCGCCGGGCCGCCGCCGAGGCCGTGCGCGACGAAGGCCGGGAGCGCCGCCTCGACCGGCCCGTAGGCCAGGTTGAACGCCCAGGTGACGGCCAGCAGGCCGAGCAGCTCCGGGGAGCCGAACAGGACCCGCGCCGCGCCGCCCCGGTCCGCGACCGCCGCCGGACCGGCCGGGGCCGCCGGTTCGGCCGGGGCCGCCGGGAGCCGGAGGGTGCGCGCGGCCAGGGCGGCGAAGGTGAGCGCGTCCAGGCCGATGACCCAGGCCGCCGGGACGGCCCGCACCAGCAGCCCGGCCAGCGCCGGGCCGAGCACGGTGGCGCCCCAGACGCCGGTGCTGACCGCGCTGTTGGCGGCGAGCCGGAGGTCCCCGGTGAGGACGGGGGCGAACACCGCGTGCTTCCCGGCCCGGCCCCAGGCGTGCAGCAGCGAGGAGGCCCCGAGCAGCAGCAGGTAGCGGACCGGGGTGAGCAGCCCGGCGGCGTGCAGCAGCGGGACCGCGCCCAGCAGGACGGCCCGCAGCAGCGCGTCGGCGGCCAGCAGGCGGGCGGCGGGCAGGCGGCGCAGCAGCCGCCCGAGCAGCGGCGCGGCGACCGCGCCCGGCAGGGTGTACGCGACGAGCGCGGCCCCGGCCAGGGTGCCGTCGCCGCCCGGGGCGAGGTCGAGGGCGAGCCAGGCGACGGCCACCGTCGAGAGTCCGTCGCCGAGGTCGGAGAGCAGGAACAGCGGCATCAGCCGGCGGAACAGCGGCACGGTGAGCAGGGCGCGGTAGGGGCCGGCCGGTCGGCGGCCCGCGGAGGCGGAGGGCATGCGGGCCACCGTGCCGTTTCAAGTCCGCTTGAAGTCAAGCGGGCCCGGGCGGGCTCAGCCCGGACCGTCCGCCGCCGGGCGGCGGGTGCGGGCGAGTTCGGCGTCGACCTGCAGGCCGAGCAGGATCGCCAGGTTGGACAGCCAGAGCCAGACCAGGAAGACGATCACCCCGGCCAGGGTGCCGTAGACCCGGTTGTAGGAGCCGACGTGGGTGACGACGACGGCGAAGCCGACCGACAGCGCCAGCCAGAGCAGGACGGCGAGCACACTGCCGGGGGAGACCCAGCGCAGGCCGCGGCGGCGCACGTCCGGGGCGGCCCAGTAGAGCAGCGCGATCATGAACGAGACCAGCAGGAGCAGCACCGGCCACTTGGCGACCGCCCAGGCCCGGACCGCGGTCGGGCCGACGCCCAGCAGGGTGCCGGCCCGCTCGGCGACCGGGCCGGTGAAGACCACGATCACCGCGCTGGCCAGCAGCATCGCCATCATCACCAGGGTGAGGCCGAGTTGCAGCGGGGTGAGCTTCCACACCGGGCGGCCCTCGCGGACGCCGTGCACGGCGTTCGAGGCCCGGATGAACGCCCCGATGTAGCCGGACGCCGACCACAGGGCGCCGAGCAGACCGGCCGCGGCGAGCCAGCCGCCGCTGCCGCCACCGGCCCGCAGCTGCTGCACCGAGGCGCGCAGGACCTCCCGGGCCGGTCCGGGCGCCAGCAGTTGCAGGTTCTCCAGCACGGAGTCGGTGAGCCCGCTGCCGAACACGCCGAGCAGCGCGACCAGCAGCAGCAGCGCCGGGAACACCGCGAGCACCCCGTAGTACGTCAAGGTGGCGGCGCGGTCCGGCAGTTCGTCGTTCAGCACCTGGACGGCGCACCGGCGCAGCACCGCCCACCAGCGGTGCCGCCGGCGCGGCGGCGGGCCGGCGGCGGGGTGCCCGGGCGGGGTTCTCATGCCCGCCGGATGCCCGCCGGGCACGCGGTCATTCCTGCGGGTCGTTCCTGCGGGTCGTTCCCGCGGGTCCGCGGGTCATTCCTCCGGGTCGGCCGGGCGGTCCTCCGGGCGCGCCGCCAGGTGGGCGGGCAGGGGGACGCCCGGGCGCAGGGCCGGGTCCGGGACGGGGGCGCCGAGGGTGGTGCGGATCGGCAGGACGCCCGCCCAGACGGGGAGTTCGCCGTCCGGGCCGGCGCCGTCCTCGGGGAACCCGGTGGCGATCTTCACCGACGCCTCGTCCAGCGGCAGCGCCAGCAGGACCGTGGCGGCCAGCTCCTTGCGGCTGGGCGGCCGGGCGTAGTCCCACTGCCCGGGGGCGGCCTGCTCGGTCAGCACCCGCAGGCCCGCCAGTTTCTCGGCGGGGTCGGTCACCGCGCGCGGGACGCCGTAGACCATCGCGCTGCGGTAGTTGACGCCGTGCTCGAACACGGAGCGGGCCAGGACCAGGCCGTCGACGTGCGTGACGGTCACGCACACCTGCGCGCCCGGGGAGTCCCGCAGGCTGCGGCTGGCCACCGAGCCGTGGAAGTACAGGGTGTCGGCCGTCGCGCCGTACACGGTGGGCAGCACCACGGGCACCCCGTCCACCAGCACGCCGAGGTGGCAGACGAACCCGGCGCGCAGGACGGCGTCCAGTTCGGCGCGGTCGGTGCGGCCGTTCCCGCGCAGCCGGCGGTGCTCGGTGCGCGGGGTGGCGGACAGGGGCGGGAGCGGGGAGGTGCCGGTCATGCGCACCAGGCTACGGCGGCCGGCCGGCGGGCCTCCCGGCGCCTCAGGGCGTCTTGAGCAGGTACGCGGTGGCGGTGTCGCCCGGCAGGCTGCCGTAGCTGCAGTCGTGGGTGGCCGCGGTGGCGGAGTAGCTCCAGCCGGCCGGGACCTTGCAGACCCACCGGCCGACCGCGGGGGTGCGCAGCCGGTACGAGTAGCCCGTGCTGCCGGGGGCCGGGCTGCAGGCGGCGATGCTGCGGACCAGGTCGTAGGTGAAGCCGCTCGCGGCGCTGGTGCACGAGGTCAGCAGGTCGGCCGGGACGCGCAGCCGGTACGAGGGGTTGGTGCTGCCGGAGGACATGCTGCAGTTGCGCGTCATGGCCGTGCTGTCGTGGACGAAGCCGGTGGCGGTGACGCAGGAGGTCAGACCGTCGACGGGCGTGCGCAGGTGGTACCGGGGGAGCGTGCCGCACGAGGACGAGGCGGTGATCTGGTCGTAGACGTACCCGGCGGGCACCGAACAGGACCAGGTGTTGTCCAGGCCGGTGGTGCCGGTGGTGCCGGCGGAGGCGGTCGGGGCGGCGAGCAGGACGAGGGCGAGCGCGCTCGCGGCGGCGGCGGGGCGGCGGACGGTCCGGGCGAGGGGCGGTAGGGACGACACGGCGGGGCTCCTGCGGTCGGCGGCGGACGGCGCCGCCGGGCCGGGTTCCGTCCCGCCCCGTCCGACCGTCCACTCCCCGTCCAGCGCCCCCTGCGCATCCGATGGCCTGTCAACTGTGCTGTTCGGAAAGGGAGTTGGCCCGCAGAGGAGGAGGCTCCGGGGCGTCAGCCCTCGGCGGCGCGCTGCCGTTCCACGGCCTCCCGCAGGTCCCGCCGCCGCCGCGCCGCGCGGTCGCGCTCCTGCTCGTCGGCGGCGGTGATGTCCAGGAAGACCTGGTCGAACTCCGGGAGCTCGGACCTGATCCGGCGCTTGGCCGCCACGCACAGCTCCTCCACCCCGGCGCTGTCCAGGCCGTCCGCCAGGTCGACCCGGGCCGCCAGCAGGGCCGAGTCCGGGCCCAGCCGCATGGTCAGCAGGCGGGTCACGGTGTCGATCCCGGGCCGGTCGGTCAGCAGGTCCAGCGCCCGCTGCTGGAGCGCCGGGTCGACGGCCTCGCCGATCAGCCGGTCCTTGGCGTCCCGGCCCAGCCGGTGGGCGACGTACATCAGCAGCACCCCGATGGCCAGCGCCGCGGCCGCCTCCCAGGCCGGGTGCCCGGTGGCCCGGTGCAGTCCCGCGCCGGCCAGGGCCAGCAGCACGCCCAGTACCGCCGCCGCGTCCTCCGCGAACACCGTCCGCACCGTCGGGTCGCTCCCGTGCCGCAGCTGCGCCGCCAGGCCGCGCCCGGCCCGGCGGGCCTGCCCGCGGATCTCCAGCGTCGCCTTCAGCAGCGAACCGCCCTCCGCCAGCAGCGACACCACCAGCACCAGGTACACCACCAGGTAGCCGCCGGTCTCCTCGCCCTCCGGGTGCAGCAGCGTGTGCAGCCCCTGGTAGAACGAGAAGCAGCCGCCGGTGACGAAGATGCCGACCGCCGCCAGCATCGACCAGAAGAACCGCTCCTTGCCGTAGCCGAACGGGTGCCGGGCGTCCGGGCGCCGCCGGCTGCGGCGCAGCGAGGCCAGCAGGAACACCTCGTTCAGGCTGTCCGCCACCGAGTGCGCCGCCTCCGCCAGCAGCGCGGGCGAGGCCGCCACCAGGCCGCCCGCCACCTTCGCCAGCGCGATCAGGCAGGTTGGCCGCCAGGGCCACCACCACCGCGCCCCTGGTCCCGCTGTCGTCCGGGCCCCCGTCGTGCTCCGCGTCCTTCGTCACCCCGCCCGTGTGCCCCGGTCCGACCCGGCCAATCACGGCGGGCGGCCGGAGGCATGACGGAAGTCTGACGTCCGGCCCCCACCCCTGGGCAACGGCGGTCCGGCCTGGTCGAATCGTTGCGTGGACGAGGACGACGAGGGCATCGACGACGGACGGCGCGGGACGCCGGTGGGCCGACGGGTGGTGCTGGGACTGCTGGGGCTCGGCGCGGCCGGGGTGGCGGCCGGGCCGTGGCTGCAGCGGGCGCAGGAGACGGTGGCGCGCAACGACCCGACGGGGCTGAGCGGGCTGCTGCCCGGCGGGGGCTTCCGCTACTACTCGGTGACCTCCTCGGTCCCCGAGCGCGGTGAGGCCGACTACACCCTGACCGTGGACGGCCTGGTGGAGCGGCCCACCACCCTGCGGCTGGCCGACCTGCGGGCCCTGCCGCAGCGCCGGACCGTCCACGACGTCCAGTGCGTCACCGGGTGGCGCGTCCCGGCGACCCCGTTCGAGGGCGTGGCGCTGGCCGACCTGCTGGACGCCGCCGGGGTCCGGCCGGAGGGCCGGGCGGTCAGCTTCGGCTGCTTCGACGGCGCCTACACCGAGAGCCTGACGCTCGACCAGGCCCGGCGCCCCGACGTCCTGGTGGCGCTGCGGATGCAGGACAACCCGATCGGGCACGCGCACGGCGGCCCGGTGCGGCTGTACGTCGCCCCGATGTACTTCTACAAGTCCGCCAAGTGGCTGTCCTCGATCACCGTCACCGACACCGTCCGCCCCGGCTACTGGGAACGGCTCGGCTACGACGTGGACGCCTGGGTCGGCCGATCGAACGGACGCGACGATGCGCCGACCGCCTGAGCCCCGCCCGCACGGCCCCCGTCCGGACGGGCGCCGCCCCCGCTTCACCGCCGCCCAGCGCCGGACCCACCGGAGCACCGCCGCGCTGATGCTCGCCTGCCTGGCCACCGCCGCCTGCCTCTACCTGCCGCCGCTGGCCCAACTGGTCGGCCGGCGGCGGCTGGTGGCCGGGGTGCACGAGTGGTGCGGGCTGCTGCTGCCCGTCCCGTACCTGCTCTCGCTGGCCTCCCGGGCGATGCGCCGCGACAGCCGCCGGCTCGGCCGCTTCACCGCCGCCGACCGGGCCTGGCTGCGCTCCGTCCGGCGGCGCGGCGCGCACCGCCCCGCCGGGAAGTTCAACGCCGGGCAGAAGCTGTACGCCCAGTGGACCCTCGGCGCGGTGCTCGTGATGCTCGGCACCGGCCTGCTGATGTGGTGCACCGGCCTGGCCCCCGTCGGGTGGCGCACCGGCGCGACCTTCGTCCACGACTGGTTCGCGCTCGCCGTCGCCGCCGTGACGACCGGTCACCTCCGGATGGCGTACCAGGACCCCGAGGCCCGCCTCGGCATGCGCACCGGCACCGTCGACCCGGCCTGGGCCGCCCGCGAGCACCCCGACTGGACGGAGGAACCCGCGGGCCGCTGAACCGCCGGGTTCGGACCCGGCGATCCGGGTTAGACGCGGGCCCGTGCTGAGATTCCTGTGGGTGGCCCTGCTCTGGGCGGTGGCGGCGGCGGCCGTCGTGGTGGCGGCGCTGTCGCCGTGGTGGTGGTTCCTGGCCGGCCCGCTGCTGGCCCCGGCCGTGCTGGCGGCGGCCGACCTGGCGCAACGGCGGCACTCGGTGCTGCGCAACTACCCGGTCCTCGGCCACCTGCGGTTCCTGCTGGAGGCGATCCGGCCGGAGGTCCAGCAGTACTTCGTCGAACGCAACGTGGACGGCCGACCGTTCGACCGGGACACCCGAAGCATCGTCTACCAGCGGGCCAAGGGCACCGACGCCGAGGAGCCGTTCGGCACCGAGCTCGACCTGTACGAGCCCGGCCGCGAGTTCCTGGTGCCCTCGCTCGCCCCGGTCGCCGTCCCCGACACCGCCCCCCGGGTGCGGATCGGCGGGCCCGACTGCGCGCAGCCCTACGACATGGCGCTGCTGAACGTCTCCGCGATGAGCTTCGGCTCGCTCTCCGCCAACGCCGTGCTCGCCCTCAACACCGGTGCCGAGCGCGGCGGCTTCGCCCACGACACCGGCGAGGGCGGCCTCTCCGCGTACCACCTGCGGCCCGGCGGCGACCTGGTCTGGGAGATCGGCACCGGCTACTTCGGCTGCCGCACCCCCGACGGCGGCTTCGACCCCGAGCAGTTCGCCGCGAAGGCCGCGCACCCGAACGTCAAGTGCGTGTCGCTGAAGCTCGGCCAGGGCGCCAAGCCCGGCATCGGCGGCGTGCTGCCCGGCGCCAAGGTGAACGCCGAGATCGCCGAGGTGCGCGGCGTCCCGCAGGGCGAGACGGTGATCTCGCCGCCCTACCACCGGGTCTTCCGCACGCCCCGCGAACTGGTCCGCTTCCTGGCCCGGATGCGCGAACTGGCCGGCGGCAAGCCGGTCGGCGCCAAGCTCTGCGTCGGCTCCCGCCGCCAGTTCCTCGCCGTGTGCAAGGCGATGGTCGAGGAGGGCGTCACCCCCGACTTCCTGGTCGTCGACGGCGCCGAGGGCGGCACCGGCGCCGCGCCGATGGAGTTCGCCGACCACATGGGCCTGCCGCTCACCGAGGGCCTGATCACCGTGCACAACGCGCTGGTCGGCACCGGCCTGCGGGACCGGATCAAGGTCGGGGCCAGCGGCAAGGTCGCCACCGGCAGCGACCTGGTCAAACGCCTGGTCCAGGGCGCCGACTACACCAACGCGGCCCGCGCCATGATGTTCGCGCTCGGCTGCATCCAGGCCCAGCGCTGCCACACCAACACCTGCCCCGTCGGCGTCGCCACCCAGGACCCGCGCCGGGCCCGCGCCCTGCACGTCCCCGACAAGGCCGAACGCGTCCGCCGCTACCAGGAGGCCACCGTCCGCAGCGCCCTGCAGCTGATGGCCGCGATGGGCGTCGACGACCCCGCCGACCTGCACCCGCACCTGCTGAACCGCCGGATCGACCCGCAGACCGTCCGCTCCTACGCGGACCTGCACCAGTGGCTGACGCCCGGTCAACTCCTCGACCGGGCGCCCGAGGAGTGGGCCCGGGACTGGGACGAGGCCGACCCCGACCGTTTCACCGTCTGACGCCGCGCCCCCCGGGGCCGGACCAACCCTCGCAGAGACCAACGAAGGAGCCTTCCGTGGCACGCACCGTCGCCCGGGTCATCGTCGACGCCCTCCAGGAGCTGGGCGTCCGCCAGGTCTTCGGCGTCGTCGGCGACGCCCTCAACCCGCTCACCGACGCCATCCGCACCACCGACGGGGTCGACTGGATCGGCTGCCGGCACGAGGAGGCGGCGGCCTTCGCCGCCGGGGCGCAGTCCCAGCTCTCCGACCGGCTCGGCGTCTGCATGGGCACCGTCGGCCCCGGCTCGGTGCACCTGCTCAACGGCCTCTACGACGCCGCGAAGTCCCGCACCCCCGTGCTGGCGATCGCCGGACAGGTCCCCTCGGCGGAGATCGGCGGCGACTACTTCCAGGAGGTCGACAACGACCTGCTGTTCCGCGACGTCGCCGTCTACCGGGCCACCGTCACCGCCCCCGAGCAGCTGCCCCGGCTGCTGGAGGCCGCCGTCCGGGCCGCGCTCGCCGAACGCGGCGTCGCCGTGCTGACCGTCCCCGGCGACCTCGGCGACCGCGAGGTCCCCGACGACCGCCCCGCCCGCTTCCCGCGCGCCCGCGCCGTCACCCGGCCCGACGACGAGGGCCTGCGGGCCGCCGCCGAACTGCTCAACGCGGGGGAGCGGGTCACCCTGCTGGTCGGCCGCGGCGCCCGGCACGCCCGCGCCGAGGTGCTCGAACTCGCCGGACGGCTCGCCGCGCCCATGGTGCTCACCCTCAAGGCCAAGGAGGGCTTCGAGCACGACAACCCGCACCAGGTCGGCCAGACCGGCCTGATCGGCAACCCCGCCGCCGCGCACGCCCTGGACGCCTGCGACACCCTGCTGCTGCTCGGCACCGACTTCCCCTACCGCGACTGGTACCCCGAGGGCCGCCGCACCGTCCAGATCGACCTGGACGAACGCCACCTCGGCCGCCGCACCCCCGTCGACGTCGGCCTGGCCGGCGACACCGCAGCCACCCTGCGCGCCCTGCTGCCGCACCTGGACGCCGTCACCGACCGCGGCCACCTCGACCGGGCCCGCGAGCTGTTCGACGAGTGGCAGCACGGGCAGCGCCGGCTCGCCGACCCCCGGCACGACCACCGGCTGCTCGGCCGGCTCCGCAGCGCCCTCGACAACCGCGACCACGACGTCCGCCCCGAGGCACTCGCCGCCGCCGTCGACGCCTGCGCCGCCGACGACGCGGTCTTCACCTCCGACACCGGCATGGCCACCGTCTGGCTGTCCCGCTTCGTCACCATGCGCGGCACCCGCCGCCTGCTCGGCTCCTACAACCTCGGCTCGATGGCCAACGCCATGCCGCAGGCCCTCGGCGCCCAACTCCTGCACCCCGAACGGCAGGTGGTGGCGTTCTGCGGCGACGGCGGGCTCAGCATGCTGCTCGGCGACCTGATGACGATCAAGACCCACCGGCTGCCGGTCAAACTGGTGGTCTTCGACAACCGCCGCCTCGGCATGGTCAAGCTCGAACAGGAGCAGTCCGGCCTCCCCGAGTTCGGCACCGCACTCGACAACCCCGACTTCGCCGCCGTCGCCGAGGCCCTCGGCCTCACCGGCATCCGGGTCACCGAGCCCGCCGGGCTCCGGGACGCCGTCCGCCGGGCCTTCGACACCCCCGGCCCGGTCCTGCTGGACGTCCTCACCAACCCCCAGGAGATCGCCGTCCCCGCCGAGCCCACCGTCGAACAGGGCTGGGGCTTCGCCATCGCCAAGCTCAAGGAGACCCTGCACAGCCACGACGGATGACCCCGCGCCCGGCACACCCTCCGGGCCCGGCCGACGGCGGCTCAGGGACCGGTGCTCCGGCGGCGGGCGAGGAACTCCAGCGCCGTGCCGACGTTCCGGGACAGGTCGGCGGCGCTGTCCAGCCGCAGGCGCTCGTCGGTCCACGGGGCGAAGGCGGAACGGAGCCCCTGCACCGCCTCCCAGGTGGGTTCGGGGAAGCCCGAGAGGCCCCGGGAGCGCCGCTCCAGCCGTGCGCGGTGCAGGGCCGGGTCCGAGCAGAGCACCTCGACGAACACCAGGGGGACGCCGCGCCGGACGGCGAGCGCCCGCCACTGGGCGCGGGCCTCCGCCACCGCGTTGACCGCGTCGACGACCACGTCCTGACCCAGCGTCAGCACGTCGTCCGCCACCGCCTCCGCCACCGCGTACGCGGCCAGGCCGGTCGGCTGGTCCCGCCCCACCCCGGCCCGCCACATCGCGGCCTCCACCGGGTCCACCGACACCACCGGGGCGGGCAGCTCCCGCCCCAGGGCCCCGGCGACCGTGCTCTTCCCCGCACCGGGCAGCCCCGCCATCACGATCAGCACCGGCCCAGCCTGGCACACCCTCCGGGCCCGGGGCGGCGGTTTGGCCGGGCGCGGGCGGGTGAGACGGGTTCGTACAGCGACCGCCAGTGAGAGGAGCCGGACCATGAGCGACACGACCACCGGCAGGGCCACCGGGACGGGCAGCGCGCCGCGGGAGGACGTCGTCGACGTCCTGCTGGTGCAGCACGAGCGGATCCGGTGGCTGTTCGGGCAGGTGCGCACCGCGCACGGCGCGGAGCGGAAGGAGGCCTTCGACCGCCTGCGGATGCTGCTCGCCGTGCACGAGACCGGTGAGGAGCTGGTGGTGCGGCCCGCCGCGAAGAAGGCCGCCGGGGAGCCCGAGGCGGCCGCCCGCAACGCCGAGGAGGCCGAGGCGAACCGGGCCCTGCTGGAGCTGGAGCGGCTGGACGTCGACAGCCCCGAGTTCGACGCCCGGCTGGTCGCCTTCCAGCAGGCCGTCGAGGAGCACGCCCGGCACGAGGAGACCGAGGAGTTCCCCGCCCTGCGCGCCGCCTACGACACCGACCGCCGCCGCGCCATGGGCCGCCGCCTGCTCGCCGCGGAGCGCCTCGCCCCCACCCACCCGCACCCCGGCACGGCCGGCAAACCGGCCCTCCAGTGGGCGGTCGGCCCGTTCGCGTCCCTGCTCGACCGCGCCAAGGACGCCTACGCCGCGCACCGCGACTGACCGCGTCCGCCCGTCCCCGTTCCCGGCCGTGCTTGGGGCGGACCTTCCGGGGTAGTCGCCGCCCATGGTGACCGTGGGAGTGGAAGAGGAGTACCTGCTGCTGGACGCCGCCACCGGAGTTCCGGTGGCCCGGGCCGCGCAGGTGCGGCGGACGGCGCAGCAGCACCCGGCGATCGACCGGGCCGAGGTGCAGCACGAACTCCTCCAGGCCCAGCTGGAGATCGCCACCCCGGTCTGCCGGACCCTGGAGGAGGCCGCCGCCCACCTGGAACGGCTGCGGCACGCCCTCGCCGCGGCCGCCGCCGAGCACGGCTGCCGACTCGCGCCCGTCGGCGCCGCGCCGTTCACCGACCGCCTTCCGGTCCCCGTCAGCGACGAACCCCGGTACCGGGCGATCCGCGCCCGCGCCCCGCAGCTGACGGACGAGCAGCTGATCAACGGCATGCACGTGCACGTCGGCGTGCCCGACCGCGCCGCCGGCGTCGCCGTCCTCAACGGCCTGCGCCCCTGGCTGCCGCTGCTGGTCGCGCTGTCCGCCGACTCGCCGCTGTGGCACGGCGTCGACACCGGCTTCGCGAGCTGGCGCACGGTCGTCTTCGGCCGCTGGCCGGTCGGCGGCGTCCCGCCCGAGTTCGACGGCGCCGCCGACTACGACCGCCGCATCCGGGCCCTCGTCGACGGCGGGCTGATCGGCGACCTGGGCCAGCTCTACTGGCAGGCCAGGCTCTCCGAGCGCTACCCCACCGTGGAGGTCCGGGCGATGGACGTCCAGCTCCGCGCCGAGGAGGCGGTGATGCTGGCCGGCCTGGTCCGGGCGGTCGTCGCCACCCTCCTCGCCGACCCCGACCGCGCCACCGGGGCCGCCCAGCACCCCGAACAGCTGTCCGCCGCGGTCTGGTACGCCGCCCGCCACGGCGCTGCCGAACAGCTGTACGACCCGCTGACCGCCGGGATCGGCCCCGCGGCCGAGGTCCTCGACCACATCCTGGACGTCCTCGCCCCCGCGCTCCGCGGGGCCGGCGACACCCCCTGGGTCGAACCCGCCCTCGCCCGGCTGCGCACCGACGGCAACGGCGCCGTCCGGCAGCGCCGCGCCCTGCGCCGCGGCGGCCGGGCCGGGCTCGTCGACCTGGTGGCCCCGGCCCCGGAGCCGGACGGCACCGCCCCGTGAACCCCCGCTACGGGGCGAGCTGGGCCAGGCCCTGCTCGCTCCGGCGGGCGAAGTGGTCCAGGCCGTGCCGGCGGGCCAGTTCGATCGACTCCGACCAGTGCAGGCGGGCCGGCTCGTACTCGCCCCGGTCGTAGTGGACCCGGGCCAGGTTGTGCAGGGTGTCGACCAGGTTGCCGGCGCTGCCCAGGCTGCGCCGGATCGCCAGGGACTCCCGCAGCACCTCCAGGGCCTCGTCGGTCCGGCCCAGCACCCGCAGGGTGTCGCCCAGGTTGGAGAGCGCGAGGGAGAGCTGCGACCGGGAACCCAGCTCGCGCCACTGGACGGCCGCCTCGCGGTAGGCGGCCTCCGCCCCCTCGAAGTCCCCCTGGTAGTAGCGGAGGTCACCGAGCGGTGCCAGATTGGAGGCGTTCAGCTCCTGGGCGAGCTGCCGCTCCAGCTCCAGCGCCCGGTTGCCCCACTCGGCCGCCTCCTCCAGGGCACCCGCCTGGTTGTAGGCGCTGCCCAGGTTGGACATCGCGATCCGCAGCGCGGGCAGGTCCTCCACGGCGTTCAGGTACTCGTACGAGCGGTGCATGTGCGCGATGGCCTCGTGGTTCTCCTCCGCCAACCCGTACGCCACCCCCAGCCGGCCGTGCAGCCAGCCCTGGCCGCGCCGGTCGTCCGCGTCCTCGGCGATGGCCAGCGCCTCGCGCAGGCAGCGCATCCACTCGCCGTTCCACCAGTACGTCAGGCCGTAGCCGAACAGCGCCGCCGCCGTCCGCCAGGCCAGGTCGGGCCGCCCCAGCGCGCCGGCCCGGCGGACCGCCTCGCGGATCGCCGCCAGCTCCTCGCCGCACCACTCCAGCGCCGCGTCCTCGTCGGCGTGCTCGGGCAGGACGAACCGGTCCCAGCGCGGCCCCGTCCCCTCCACCGGCGGGATCGGCAGCGACAGCGGGGCGATCGCCGCGTTGGCCGTCGACACGGCCGCCGCGTACCAGGCCAGCAGCCGCAGCAGCGACTCCTCCCGCTCCTGCTCCGACTCCTCCTCCCGGACCCGCTCGGCCGCGAACTCGCCCAGCAGGTCGTGGAAGCGGTACCGGCCGGGCGACGGGACGTCCAGCAGGTGCGCGTCGACCAGCACGTCCAGCACGTCCAGCGCCTCGCCCGCCCCCGTGCCGAGCAGCGCCGCCACCGACTCCGCCGAGTGCGGGTGGGACGGCCACAGGCCGAGCAGCCGGAACGCCCGGGCCGCCGTCCGCTCCAGCGGGCGGCCGCCGGTCAGCAGCGAGGCGTAGCTGAACGAGAACGCCTCCCGGACCGCCAGGTGGTCCACCGCCAGCGCCTCCAGCCGCTCCGTCCGGCCGAGCCGCCGGGCCAGCTCGGAGAGCCGCCAGGCCGGGCGGTGCGCCAGCCGGCTGCCCGCGATCCGCAGCGCCAGCGGCAGGCCGCCGCAGGCCGCCATCACCTGCGCGGCCGCCGTCGGCTCCGCCTCGACCCGCTCCGGGCCGCAGATCGCGGCCAGCAGCTCGCGCTGCTCCCGGGCGTTCAGCGGCTCCAGCGGGATGCGGGTCGAGCAGGTCACCCCCGCGAGCCGGTGCCGGCTGGTCGCCACCACGGCGGAGCGGCCGCTGCCCGGCAGCAGCGGGGTGAGCTGGCGGCCGTCCCGGGCGTTGTCCAGCACCACCAGCACCCGCCGCTCGGCGAGCAGCGACCGGTACAGCGCGGACCGGTCGTCGATGTCGGCGGGCACGGCCTGCCCCGGCACGCCCAGGTCGGTCAGGAACCGGCCCAGCAGCTCGTGCGGCACCCGGGCCTCGGACAGGCCGAAGCCCCGCAGGTCGGCGTAGAGCAGGCCGTCCGGGAAGTCCTCCCGGACGGCGCGCGCGCCGTGCACCACCAGCGAGGTCTTGCCGACCCCGCCCATCCCGGTGACCAGCACCACCCGGGCCGGGCCGCCCGGCTCGCCGGGGCGCAGGTACAGCGCCAGCGCGTCCAGTTCGCTCTGGCGCCCCGTGAAGTCGCCCGGGGCGGCGGGCAGTTGGTCGGGCGTCCGGGGCAACGGCCAGGCCGGGGGCGGTTCGGGTGCGACGACGGGGGCGGGGGCGGGGGCCGGGGCGGGCGCGGGGGGCGCGGGTTCGGCGTGGCGCGGCTCGTCGGCCAGGATGCGCTGGTGGACCTGCTGGACGGCGGTGTCCGGCTCCAGCCCGAACTCCTCGACCAGGGCGGTGCGCAGCGCCCGGTAGACGGCGAGCGCGTCGGCCCGCCGGCCGCCGTGCCACAGCGCCAGCATCAGCTGCCGATGGAAGGACTCCCGGAGCGGGAACTCGGCCACCAGCAGGGTCAGTTCGGCGGCCAGGCCGGAGTGCCGCCCGAGCGCGAGTTCGGCGTCGAAGCGCCACTCCAGGGCCTGCAGCCGCAGTTCGGCCAGCCGGGTCGCCTCGGCCGGGTCGACCGCCGTCGAGTCGGCGGGCGGGCCGCCGCGCCACAGCGCCAGGGCGGCGCTCGTCGTCCCGCCGACGGTGGGCCAGTCCTGCTCGCCCCGCGCCGTCCTGGCCCGGGCCAGGTGCCCGGTGAAGGCGTCCAGGTCCGACTCCCCGGCCTCCACCCGCAGCAGGTACCCGGCACCGGCCGAGGCCAGCCGGTCCTCCAGCCGGGGGCCGAGGGCGCGGCGCAGCCGGGCGACGTGGTTGTGCAGCGAGGCGAGCGCGGTCCGCGGCGGCCGCTCGCCCCAGAGGGCGGCGATCAGCGCGTCCACGCCCACCGGGCGGTTCGGGTCGAGCAGCAGGCGGGTGAGGAGCAGCCGGTGGGTGGGGCTGGTGATCGGGCGCGGCTCCGTGCCGTCGTGGACGGTCAGCGGACCGAGGACTCCGAACGCGACGGGCATGGTCTCCCCAGCTCAGGACGGACTGTTGACGGCATAGTAGTTCGCCGCCCCGACCTCCCGGCAGGCCGGTCCCACCCGCGTTCCACGAGGTGGGGGGCGGGGAGGGTGGCAGGGGTGGGGCGGGGACGGGCGGCCGGGGTGCCCGGGGTCAGGTGGGGCGGGGGGCCAGGGCGGTGATCGCGGCGGTGGTGACGGCCCGGAGGTGGGCGGGGTCCGCTCCGGCGCGGGAGCGGAGGTTGATGCCGTGGGCCAGCAGGGCGAGGATCTCGGCGGCGGTGTCCGGGTCGGTGCCCGGGGCGAGCGGGTGGTGCCGCAGGGCGGTGCGCAGGGCGGTGCGCAGGCGTTCGTGCTGGCGGTCGAGGAGGGTCCGGACGGCGGGGTCGGCGGGGGCGGCGTCCGCGTGGGTGTTGGAGACCAGGCAGCCCCAGCCCGCGAACGCGCCGGTGCAGCGGGTGTCGATCAGCCGGGCGAAGAACTCCTCGACGGCGGGCAGGCCGCGGCCGTCCGCGGCCAGGCGGTCGAGCGGCGGGCGGGAGCGGTCCTCGGCGTAGCGTTCGAGGGCGGCGAGCTGGAGTTCCCGCTTGCCGCCGAAGGTCGCGTAGAGGCTGGAGCGGCTGAGCCCGGTGGCGGCCAGGACGTCCCGGATGCCGGTGTCGGCGGTGCCGCGCCGCCAGAACAGCAGCACCACGGTGTCCAGCACGGTGTCCGGATCGAAGTGCTTGGTATCGGCCATGTGCCACCTCCCTGTCCTGAAACGGCAGTTCCACGATATCCGGCGCCTCCTTGACCGGGGGAGGGGTGCTGCCACAATCTTGGAACGACCGTTCCAGGACGATCCGCGGGAGGACCCACATGAGCGTCAACGCCGAGCTGCGCGCCTTCTACGACCTGCGCCGGCCGCAGATCCCCGAGCAGGCCCGGGCGGTGATGGAGCGCGCGGCCCGGGAGCTGGCCGAGTCCGGGCAGGTCGGCCGGGCGCTGGCCGTCGGCGACCGGGCGCCCGGCTTCACGCTGCCCTCGGCCGCCGGCGGCAGCGTGGAGCTGGCCGCGCTGCTCGCGGACGGCCCGGTGGTGCTGACCTTCTACCGGGGCGCCTGGTGCCCGTACTGCAACATCGCGCTGCGCTCCCTGCAGCAGCACCACGCCGCGATCCTCGACCGGGGCGCCCGGCTGGTCGCCGTCTCGCCGCAGCTGCCGGACGGGTCGCTGACGCTGGCCGAGAAGAACGAGCTGTCCTTCCCGGTGCTGAGCGACCCGGGCTGCGCGGTCGCCGAGCAGTACGGCCTGGCCTTCGACCTGCCGGAGGACCTCGCCGCCGTCTACGCCGCCTCCGGCATCGACCTGGCGCGTTCCAACGGCGGCCGGCCGCGGACGCTGCCGCTCCCGGCGACCTACGTGGTCGACCGGGCGGGGACGGTCCGCTGGGCCTTCGTCGACACCGACCACACCGTGCGCGCCGAGCCGGCCGACGTCCTCGCCGCGCTCGACCGGCTCGACCGGTAGCCCGGGGCGGCGGACCGGCGGACCTGCCGCCGACCGGCCGCCGACCGGCGGGGTGTGCGGTCGGCGGCAGGTCCGGACGCGGGCGGGGCGGGGGCAGGGGCAGGGCATGGTCGGGGCGGGGACGGGGCGGGGACGGGGCGGAGTCGGGGGCGCACCGTCCACGATCGACGGGTTCTCCGAACCGGTCGGGGGAAATCCGTTCGACCCCCGGCCGGGCCGGTCGAACGGAGGGTGTCCGCGGCATTCCGGAGGGAGGTGGAAATGGGGGGCGGGTATTCCGCTCGGGTCCGGCGGGTGGACCGGCCGGCGGAGGTGCGGTGTGGAGGTATTCGACCCGCTCCGGGGAGATTTCTAGTGGAACGCAGTCTTTGTCGTGCGTCGGGCACCGTCGAGTTCCGGGAGGGCCAGCAGGATCGGCAGGTCGAGCGGCGTCACCTCGCGGAGTTGGACGTCGGTGCTGTAGACGCGGCCGCCGCGGGCCCGGACCGCCCAGCCCGAGCCCACGAGTCTGGGCGGGCGGATCGGAGATCTGGAGGTGGAGTCGTCCAGGTCCACCGCGGCGGCCCGGATGAACCACAGCCCGTCCGGCACGGTCAGCCGGAACGGCCGGGCCTCGTCCAGCACGTCGAAGGCCTGCGGATGGCCCTCCACGATCGGGGTGTTGAACGCGCCCACGTAGACCCGCACCGGCCCGACCTCGGACGGGAAGTAGAGCTGCCCGCAGACCGCGGACAGGTCGTGGCCGGACCGGTCGGCCGCCGGGACGAGCGGCGGCAGCTCGCGGCCGTGGGCCAGCGCGCGGTAGCGGGTCGGGGAGACGCCCACGCTCCGGGTGAAGCGGCTGGTGAAGGTGCCGAGGCTGTTGTAGCCCACCCGGTAGGTGATGTCGGTGACGCTCGCCTCGGTCTCCAGAAGGTGTCGTTTGGCCATGAACAAACGGATCGCCGCGAGGAACCGCCCCGGCGAGGTGCCGGTCAGTTCGTTGAACATCCGGGAATAGTGGAATTTGCTGTAGGAGGCTATTTCGGCCAGTTGTTCCAGGGAAAGCGGATTCGCATGGTGCTGCCACATGGTGTCGATGCTGCGCTCTATCGCCGCCGAAACTGACATCCGGTGATTCCCCACCTTTTCTCGTCGGTGTTTCCGGGTGTGGTGCTGTTCGGTGTTCTCGCTTGCATGCTCCGTGCGACGGCAGGCCGGAGGCCCGCCGGAGGGCGGGTGGCACGGCCGGTTCCGCGACCGACTTTGACGCAGACACATCGTTTTGCCAGCGCGTGACTCTCGCACCTTCTGGATTGCGGTGTGCGCCGAGCGTCGAAAGTCAGCCGCCCGCCGGCCCGACCCATACCTCCCCGAATGTCCAGTGCCGGATACGGCGGGCACGGACGGAGAAGCGGGCCCGCGATCCCGGACCGAAAAATGGCGCCGGACCGGATTGAAGGTTCCGGGAGAGGGAAAGGAATGCCCGCATGACCGCAATGCAGGACGTCTGTGTCGACCTGGCGACGGAAGGCGCGGAACTCGCCGCGCTGGTGGCCGGCCTGCCGCCCGGGCGGTGGTCCGCGCCGACGCCGTCCCCGGGCTGGACGGTCCGGCACCAGGTGGCGCACCTGTCGATGGTCGCCCGGCTGGTGGCCCTCGCGGTGCGCGACCCGGCCGCCTTCGAGCGCGCCACCGCCCCCGTCCGATCGGACTTCGAGGCCGGGATGACGGCCCTGCTGGACGAAGAACTCGCCCTGCCCGAAGGTGAGTTGACGGACCGTTGGGCCCGGAACCGGGCCGCCGCCGAGCAGGCGCTGGCGGCCGTGCCCCGGCCCGAACCGGTGCCCTGGCTGGCCGGCCCGCTCCCCGCCAGCGTGCTCGCCGCCGCCGGGCTGATGGAGCTGTTCGCGCACGGCCACGACGTCCGCGACGCCCTCGGCCTGCCGCACGAGCACACCGACCGGATCGGCCACGTCGCCTTCCTCGGCACCCGCACCAGGGACCTCGCCCACCACCTCCGCGGCCTGGAACCCCCCGCCGAGCCGTTCCGGTACGAGCTGACCGCCCCCTCCGGCGTCCGCTGGGACTTCGGTCCAGCCGACGCCGAACAGCGCGTCACCGGCCCCGCCGTCGACTTCTGCCTGCTCGTCACCCGCCGCCGCCACCGCGCCGACCTCGCCCTCACCGCCACCGGCGCCGCCGCCGACCGGTGGCTGGACATCGCCCAGACCTACATGGGCCCGCCCGGACCGGGCGGAGCGCGCACAGGGCAATCTCGCGTATAGAACGCCCGCGCCGCGGCTGGTTACCTCGCTCCAGGGGCTGCGGCCCGCTCACCGCGAGGGACCTGGAGGCGCTGTGACAGAACGACGGACGAGTCGGTGGACGCTGGCCGTGCGGGCCTGCGCCACCGCGTCGATCCTCGCCGGACACCTGATCGCGGCCCTGCCGCGGCTGGTCACCCGCGGCGGCCGGGCCCGGCTGGCCGAGCGCGTCCCGCGACTGCTCACCGCGCTCGGCCCGTTCTTCGTCAAGGCCGGACAACTCGTCAGCACCCGCCGCGACCTGCTGCCCGCGCACTGGTGCGACGCGCTCGGCGCCCTCGCCGACGACGTCCGCCCGCCGACCCGGGCCGCGGTCGCCCGCACCCTGGAGGAGGCCGGACTCACCCACGCCTACGCCGAGTTCGACTGGGAGCCGGTCGCCTGCGGCAGCATCGCCAGCGTCCACCGGGCCCGGCTCGCCGACGGCAGCGAGGTCGCCGTCAAGGTCCAGCGGCACGGCATCCGCCCCGTCCTGGAGGCCGACCTGCGGCTCGCCCTGGCCGGCGCCCGGGCCGGGCGGATCGTGCCGGGCATGCGCGACCTGCCCGCCGAGGAGATGATCGGCCAGCTCGGCGGCGCCGTCCTGCGCCAACTCGACTTCACCGCCGAACGCCAGGCGCTGCTCCTGCTGCGCGCCAACCTGGCCGGCCACACCGAGCTGCGCGTCCCCGCCCCCGTCGACGGCCTGTCCGGACCCAAGGTGCTCACCATGGAGTTCGTCCCCGGCCTGGCCCGGTTCCGGCCGCTCGGCATGACCGCGGAACGCCGCCGCGAGGTGGTCCGCGACGTGCTGCGGGCCGTCTACCGGATGCTCTTCGTCGACGGCCTGGTCCACTGCGACCTGCACCCCGGCAACCTCTGCCTGGACGCCGACGGACAGGTCGTCGTGCTGGACGCCGGGTTCGTGGTCGAGCTGCCCGACGCCGTCCGCCGCTCCTTCGCCGGCTTCTTCCTCAACATGGCCCAGGGCAACGGGCCCAAGTGCGCCGACATCGTCCTCGACAGCGCCGCCCGGCTGCCCGCCGACCTCGACCGGGAGGGCTTCCGGACCGCCGTCACCGCCCTGGTCGACGAAGCCTTCGGCGCGCTCTCCAAGGACTTCGAACTCGCCGCCTTCGCCCCCAGGCTGTTCCAGCTCCAGCGCGACTTCGGGGTGTTCGCCGCCGCCGAGTTCGCCTTCCCGCTGCTGTCGCTGCTCGTCCTGGAAGGCATGATCAAGGAGTTCGACTCCGAGGTCGACTTCCAGGCCGAGGCCGTCCCGGTGCTGATGGCCTCCTTCGCCAAGGACGTCCAGATCGACGCCGCCCGGGGAGGACGGCAGTGAACCCCCGCCCCCTGGTCGCCGTGACCGGCGGCACCGGCTTCCTCGGCGCGCACACCGTCGCCGCGCTCGCCGCCGCCGGGGCCCGGGTCCGGCTGCTGGTCCGCGACCCCGACCGGCTCGCGCCCGCGCTCGGCCCGCTCGGCCTCGACCCCGACACGGTGCGGACCGTCCCCGGCGACGTCACCGACCCCGCCGCGGCCGCCCGGCTGTGCGCGGGCGCCGACGCCGTCGTCCACCTCGGCTCGGTCTACTCCTTCGACCGGCGCCGCCGCACCGACATCGCCCGCACCAACGTGCAGGGCACCGAGACCGTGCTGCGGGCCGCCGTCCGCTCCGGCGCCGGGGCCGTCGTGCACGTCTCCACCGTCGGCGCGCTGATCCCCGCCACCGACCCCGAACTGCGCACCGACAGCCCCGTCGGCCGGCCCGCCGAACCGTACCTGGCCAGCAAGGCCGCCGGAGAACTGCTCGCCCGGCAGCTCCAGCGGGAGGGCGCCCCCGTCCGGATCGCCTACCCGCCCGCGCTGATCGGCCCGCCGCTCGGCCCGGACGACCGCCGGCTCGGCGACCAGAACGGCCGGCTGCGCGACACCCTGCGCGGCCTGATGCCGCTCTGGCCCACCGGCGGCTTCCCGCTCGGCGACGTCCGCGACGCCGCCGCCGTCCTGGCCCGCCTCGCCACCGCCGCCGACGCCCCCGCCCGGGCCTTCACCCCGAGCCGCTTCCTCGGCACCGCCGACTACCTGGCCGAGCTGCGCGCCGCCACCGGCCGCGCCCTGCCCGCCGCCCGGCTGCCCGGCCGGGCGATGCTCCCCGCCGCCCGGCTCGCCGACCTGCTGCAGCGCCACTGGCCCTGGCACGTCCCCGCCGAGTACGGCGCCGCCTACACCTGCGTGCACGCCCGGCCGGTCGCCGCCGACCCGGGCGGTCCCGAACCCCGGCCGGTCGGGCGGACGATGGCCGAAACCGTCCACTGGCTGTACGGCGCCGGACTGCTGACCTACCGTCAGGCCGGGACCGCGGCCACCCCGTGACCGCCAGGCCCACCGGTGCACGGTCCACCCGTGCACGGCCCACCAGCGCGCCGCCGCCCGGCGGCACCCCCGACCCGGAGGAGAGCACCGTGACAGCGGCCCCGACGCCGACCGCAGCACCCGCCCCGCACGACCCGGCGGCCCCGCACGACCCGGCCGCGCAGCTCGCCGTCTACCGGCGCACCCGGGAGACGATCACCGCCCTGGTGACGGCGCTGCCCGACCCGGCCGCCGCCCGGGTGCCCGCCTGCCCGGACTGGAGCGCCCGGGACCTGGTCGGGCACCTGCTGCACATCTGCGCGTCCTTCGTCGCCCTGGAGGACAGCCAGATCGACCTGCCCCCGGTCGCCGCCGCCCCGCTCACCGAACTGCTCGACCGCTGGGCGGAGTTGGACGCCGAACTGCCCGCCGCCCTGGAGCGCAGCCCGGAGCTGCGCCGGCGCATCCTGCTGCTCGACGTGTTCTCGCACGAGATCGACCTGCGGCCGGCGACACCGGGCGCGGCGGACCCCGCCGGGCACCCCGCGTTCGACGGCGCGCTGGACCTGGCCACCATGGGCTTCGGCCGGGCCCTGGCGGAGGGCGGGCTGCCCGCGCTGCGGATCGAGACCGCCGGGCGGTCCTGGACGCTCGGCACGGGCACGCCCGCGGGGGTCCTGCGCGGCCCCGCGCCGGACGTGTTCCGGTCCCTGACGGGCCGTCGGACCCGGGCCCAGATCGAGCTGCTGGACTGGTCCGGCAGCCCGGCCGGGACGTGGGGACCGGCCTTCACCTGGGGGCCGTTCGCGCCGCCGGAGGCCGAGGTGGAGCCGGTCGGCCGCTGAGCACGACGACAGGGGGTGGGGGCGCGTGCGGCGCCCCCACCCCCTGTCGTCGTCACGGGCCGACGGGCCGTCAGCTCCCGGTCAGCGCGGGCAGCCGCAGCGCGGGGGCCTCCACACCGGAGTCCAGTTCCGGCAGCGCCAGCAGGATCGGCAGGTCCAGGGCGGTCAGCGGGCGGGCGGCCAGCCGGATCGGCGGATGCTCGTGCCCGTGCCGGACCGTCAGCTCGGGGCCGGAGGCGACCAGCAGCGGCCGCCGCTCCCACGGCGGGGCCGGGAAGTCGTCGGCGGCCACCACGGCGGCCCGGAGGAACCAGGTGCCCTCGGGGACGTCCAGGGTGAACCGCCCGGCCCCGTCGAGGATCTCGCAGGCCACCGGGCGGCCCTGCACCAGCGGTTCGCGGAACGCCCCGACGTAGATCCGCACCGACCGCTCCAGCTCCTCCGGCAGCCGGAGGCTGCCGTGCACCGCGCAGCTGCGGCGGGAGCCCTCGCCGGGGGCGGCGCCGGAACCGCGCTCCCGGTCCATCAGGCCGGCCCGGGCCAGCGTCCGGTAGCGGGCGGGGGAGAGGCCGACGCTGCGGGTGAAGCGGCTGGTGAAGGTGCCGAGGCTGTTGTAGCCGACCCGGTAGGAGATCTCGGTGACGCTCAGGTCGGTCTCCTGCAGGAGGCTCTTCGCCCGCTGCAGGCGGACCGCGGAGAGGAAACGGCCGGGCGACGTTCCGGTGAGGTTGCGGAACACCCGGGAGAAGTAGAACTTGCTGAGGATCGCCGTGTTCGCGATCTCGTCGAGCGAGAGCGGTTCCTCGTATCTGTCCCACATCGTCGCTATCGCGCGTTCAACGGCGACCTGCACGGCATCTCTCCAAATCCGTCGATGAATCGAGGGGGGAATCCTCCGGGAAATGTCGGTGGGCCGTGAGGGGCCGCACCCGAGTTCGTCCGCACCGTTCTTAGAGAACCGGGAAAATGTCGCGGGGTGGCGGACCGGCGTCCTTCCGGAGCCGCTCCGACGCGTTCCAGGTGCTTCTCGGTCTTTTGTCAGTCGTTTCTCGGCTGCTTCTCGGCTGCGCTTCCGCCGCTCTTCAGTCGAGGTCCAGCAGGTGCCCGACCCGTCGCCGGGCCGCCCGCAGGCTCGCCCAGGCGGTGGTCGTCAGGAGTTCGCGGTCGCCCGCCCCCGCGGCCCGGGCCGCGGCCAGCACCCGTTCGTCGACCCGGTAGGAGGCCAGCGCGGTGAGCAGCGCCAGCTCCCCGACCGGGCGCTGCCCGGGGTCGAGACCGGCCAGCGGGGCGGTCAGCCGGGCCCGGTCGAGGCCGGGGTCGGCGCCGTCCCAGCCGTCGACGGCGGCCCCCACCACCGCCCGGACCGGCTCCGGGACGAGGTCGGCGGCGACCTGCTCGACGGCCGCCGTGCTGCGGCCCAGCGCCGCGGCGATCCGCGGGTCGGCGGCGGCCCAGCCGAGGTCGGGCGGCAGCGCGGCGGGCGGCAGCAGCGACAGGGACGTGCCCGGGGCGGCCGTCCCGGCGGAGGCGCGCATCAGGCCGACCAGCACCCGCAGCACCGGGCCCAGCGCCCGGGCCGGGGCGCCCGGCGGCAGCGGCTGCGGGCCCAGGAAGACGTTCACCATCCGGTTGAGGTAGTGCAGGCACAGCGCCGTCCCGGCCAGCTCCGGCAGCAGCTCCGGCCCGAACGGTGGCTCGCCCCCGTCGGCCACCCAGGCGGCCAGCGCGGCGGGCGCGGGGCCGGCGGGCCCCGACCGGCGGCGGCCGACCGGGCGCCGGGACAGCGAGTCGAGCAGGCCGCCGTGCACGGTGGTGCAGAACGGGCAGGTGTTGCCCGCCGAGACGGCCGCCGCCACGGCCTCCTTGGTGATCCGGTCCGCCCGGCCCCCGACCAGCATGGTCTCGCGCAGCGTCGTCCAGGACGCGGCCAGCAGTTCCGGGACGGGCGCGTGCAGCGCGACCGGCGGGGCGAGCACCCCGAAGTCCCGTTCGAGCTCCCGGTAGACCCGGGCGGTGTCGCCGGCGGCGGCGCCGAACGGCACGGTGGAGACGTGCCTGACCTGGAGCAGCGACAGCCCCCGCAGCGGGGCCCGGACGAGTCTCCGCCCGCCGTTCACCGCTCCGCCCCGGGTCCGTGCACGGTACCGGTCCGGTGCGGCCGTTCCTCGTCGCCCGCGGGCATCCGCGAGTCCTCCCCTCGGCTCGTCGTCCTCCTCCGGTACGTCACCCGATGGTGACATCCGGAGCGGACCGCTCCTTCTTCCTCGTTGCGCTCTACCCGCGTCCGCGGGCCTCAACCGGCTTGCGGTGCACCCCTGTTGGGGTACACCGCAAGCATGGCGGACAGCTCCCGGGCCTGCTAGGGGATGGGGAAGAACGCCCGGACGAAACGCTCGAACAGCGCGTCGCCGATCGTCCAGCGCATCCGCGGCAGCAGCCGCGAGGGCACCCCGATCCGGTACCTGATCCGCGGGCTGTCGCTGCTGACGGCCTTCTCGATCACCTTGGCGACCGTCTCGGCGCGCACCGCCATCCGGCCCCGGCCGGTGGGGTGCTCGGTCTCCCGGTAGGCGCCGTGCCAGTCGACGAAGTACCGCCAGAACTCGTCGTACAGGCCGGTGCGCTCCTGCCCGGTCATGCCGAGGTCGGCGACCGACATCGGCACGAAGCCGCCCAGCACCGGGGAGGGCTCGATCAGCACCACCTTGATGCCGTCCCGGGCCACCTCCAGCCGCAGCGAGTCGCTGACGGCCTCCAGGGCGTGCTTGGTGGCCTGGTAGTAGCCGCGGCCGGGGGTGGCGAACTGCCCGAAGATCGAGGACATCATCACCACCCGGCCCGCGCCCTGCGCCCGCATCCCGGGCAGCACCAGCTGGGTCAGCCGGCACAGCCCGAACAGGTTGGTCTCGAACTGGCTGCGCACCTCGTCGATCGGGGTCTCCCCGATGGTGCCGTTGAGGCTGTACGCGGCGTTGTTGATCAGGGTGCCGACGGCGCCGTGCTCGGCGGTGATCTTCGCCACCGCGGCGGCCATCGACTCCTCGTCGTTGACGTCGAGCTGGAGCACCCGGATGCCCTCGCGGGCCAGGTCGTCGAGCGCCTCGGGCTTGCGGGCGGTGGCGTAGACCGGCCAGCCGGCCCGGTGCAGCCGCAGCGCGGCGGCCCGGCCGGTGCCGGAGGACATGCCGGTGCTGGACGAGGCGCCGGTCAGCAGGACCGCCCGGGACGGCCCGCTCACCTGCCCTCCGCCAGGCGCTCCGCGGACACCGAGGCGTCCTCGTCCTGGGAGGCGATCCGGCTGCGGGTCACCGAGTTGCCCAGGCCCAGGCCGTCCACCACGCGGTTGATGAAGGCGAACAGGGCGGCGGTGAACACCGCCTCCAGCATCTCCGGGTTGGTCCAGCCGGCCGCCTCGGTGGCCGCCCAGTCCTCGTCGGTGATCCGGAAGGCGCCGGTGCCGACCTTGGTGACCAGGCGCATCAGCACCTTGGTGCGCTCGTCGATCGGCAGCTCCTCGACCGAGTGGGCGTGCTCGATCGCGTCGGTCAGCTCCTGCGGGCCGCCGAACTGGGCCAGGAACCAGTTGTGGGTACCCACGCAGTACGGGCAGCCGTTCACCTTGGAACTCCAGGCGGAGATCATCTCGCGGGTCGCGCGCGGCAGCACCCCGTCGTTGAAGACCCCGCCGTAGCCGGTGATCACCACCTCCAGCAGGTCGGGGCGGGTGGAGACCAGCCGGAACATGTCCGGGACGAACGGGATGCCCATCCGCGACTTGATCGCGTCGTACAGCTCCTTCGTGCGGCCCTCGGCCGCGTCCTCCTCGATCAGCGGGACGCGGACGGTGCTCAGCACCTGCGGATCGGTCATGGGGAAGGCCCTCCCTTTTCGACGGTGCCGGCCGCGGCGCGGAATTCCCGAACGCCGGTGGAATTCACGGCATTTCGGCCCGCGGAGCGGCGGCGGGGTTTTCCCCATGGTGGCAGGAGTGCGGGCGCGCTCTCGTCTCCCAGATTGCCCTGGCCAGGACGGGCGCGCACTGCTCCGGAACGGGAGCGGGAGCGGGAACGGGAACGCGAACGGGAACGCGAACGAACGACGGCCGCCCCGGCGCGGGGAGGCGCCGGGGCGGCCGTCGGGCCGGGGGAGGGGCGGGTCACTCGGTGCGCAGCCAGTGGGCCAGCCGCTCGCCGATCATGGTGGAGGTCAGGTTGGTGTTGCAGTTGACGATCTGCGGCATGATCGAGGCGTCGGCCACGTACAGGTTCTCGGTGCCGTGCACCCGCAGCCGCTGGTCCACCACCGCGCCGTCCGCGAAGGCGCCCATCCGGGCCGTGCCGACCGGGTGGTAGCCGCTGTCCAGGCTGGTCCTGACGTACTGTTCGACCATCGCGTCGTTCTCGATCAGGCGCTCGCTCAGCACGATGAACCCGTCGCCCTGCGAGGCGATCCCGGGGTGGTTGGCCAGCTCCCAGCAGGTGCGCACGCCCTCGACCAGTTTCTCCAGGTCGCGCGGGGTGGAGAGGAAGTCGAGCCGGATGTCGGGCCCGGCCGCCGGGTCGGTGGAGGCCAGCCGCAGCCGGCCCACCGACTCGGGCTGCTGGTCCACCACCATCACGCCGAAGATCATCGGGGCCTGGGCGAGCATCTGCAGCTCGGGGAACAGCTCCAGGTCGAAGTGGTTGACCATGTAGTACTGCATGTCGTTGAAGTCCGTCGAGCCCTTGGCGGTGGTCCGCACCATGGACTGCAGGAACGGCACGTCGGAGTCGACCAGGCCGTTCTTCGGCCGCAGGAAGACGCCGGTGCGCGGGTGGTCCTGCAGGTGGGCGCCGACGCCCGGGCTGTCCACCCGGACCCGGACGCCCAGCCGGGTCAGGTCCTCGGCCGGGCCGATGCCCGAACGCATCAGCAGGGTCGGGGAGTTGACCGCGCCGGCGGAGAGCACCACGGTGTGCGCCCGGAGCTCCTCGGGGGTGCTGCCGGGGGCCGCGGCCAGCACGCCGGTGGCCCGGTCGCCGTCGAACAGCACCTCGTGCACCAGCACCCCGCCCAGCACGTCCAGGTTGGGGCGGCTGCGCACCTCGGGGGTCAGGTACCCCATCGCGGCGGAGACCCGGTGGCGCGCGTCGCGGCGGTTGGACGGGATCGGGCCGATGCCGGTGGCCTCGGGGTGGTTGTGGTCGGCGACCTCGGGGAAGCCCGCGGCCAGGCTCGCCTCGGTGAAGGCGAGCTGCATCGGCGTCATCTCCTCCGGCCGGAACCGGCGGATCGGGATCGGGCCGTCGTCGCCGTGGTACCGGTCGGTGAAGTCGAGGTCCCGCTCCAGCCGCCGGTAGAACGGCAGCACCTGCTCGTACGACCAGTCCGGGTTGCCCGCGGCCACCCAGCGGTCGAAGTTCTCCGGGACGCCGCGCAGCGCGATGGTCGCGCCGACCGCGGAGGACCCGCCGGCCAGCTTCCCGCGCGGGAAGATGATCCGCCGGCCGTCCATGATCTCGGCCCGGAAGCGCCAGTCGTGCCGGTGCATCGACATCGCGTTGCCGCTGGCGATGTCGGGCGGCACGTCGGCCGGTTCGGGGAAGTCCGGACCGGCCTCGACCAGCAGCACGGAACGGCCCGGGTCCTCGCTCAGCCGGGCCGCGAGGGCGGCGCCGGCCGAACCCGACCCGACGACTATCACGTCATACGTGTGCACCATGGATTGAACCTCGCCAGACGGGGATTCGAAGGGGCAGATCTCAGCCGAGTTTCGCAGCGGATCGCCCCCCGGTGTTCTCCGAGACTGCCCAACGGGTATCGGCGGGAATTCACCGGCCCGGTCCTGAGATCGCCGGCCGAACCCCGGCAACGTCAGAGAAGCAGGTTTTGCGGGCCCGGGACATCCTCAAGTGTCAGGTTCGGCGGACAACTGCCAACGAATTCCCCAGACTTCGTTCGCATGCCCTCCGGACATTCTTTATCGTCACTCGCGGGAGGGAATGGGAATGTCGCAACGACGGCGATTCCGCAGGCTGGTACCCGGGTTGGTCACCGTATTGGTGGCCGCCTCGATGTTCTTCGTCATCCGCTCCTCGGTGGCGGTCGCGGGCGGTGAACAGGCGGCGGCGGCCTACCGGTTCAAGGAACTGCCGATCGCGATGCCCCCGGGTTACGAGTCGCGGCCGATGAACACGATCCGCAAGGTGAACCCGGCCTACGAGAAGATCCGGGCCTGGATCTCCTCGGTCGGCGCCAGCATCGCGATCAACGACGTCACCGGCCACGGCCTCGCCGACGGCATGTGCATCGTCGACACCCGCACCGACTCCGTCGTGGTCACCTGGACCCCGACCGCCCCCGCGGCCGACCGCTTCACCCCGTTCGTGCTCGACGGCAAGCCGCTGCCGATGGACGACACCATGGCGCCCACCGGCTGCACCCCCGGCGACTTCAACGGCGACGGCCGCACCGACTTCCTGGTCACCTACTGGGGCCGCACCCCGGTGCTGTTCATGGCGAAGTCCGACGCCGCCGCCCCGTCCGCCGCCGCCTACGCGCCGCGCGAGGTCGTCCCCGCCGAGAGCCTCGACGGCCGCTACCACGGCCCGCGCTGGAACACCGACGCCGCGTACGTCGGCGACCTGGACGGCAGCGGCCACCCGTCGATCATCATCGGCAACTACTTCCCCGACTCGGACGTCCTCGACCCGAGCGGCATCCGCAACGTCCAGATGAACGACTCGCTCTCCAGCGCCAAGAACGCCGGCGGCGACCACGTGCTGCGCTTCCACTCCGCCACCACCGGCGCCGAGCCCGACGCCCGGTTCATCGAGGAGAAGGACGCCATCGCCTTCGACGCCTCCACCGGCTGGACGCTGGCCGTGGCCGGCGCCGACCTGACCGGCGACGGCCTGCCCGAGGTCTACATCGCCAACGACTTCGGCCACGCCCACCTGCTGCACAACGTCTCCACCCCCGGGAAGATCCGGTTCGAGGAGGCCACCGGCGAGCGCACCCCGACCACCCCGAAGTCCTTCGTGCTCGGCAAGGGCTCGTTCAAGGGCATGGGCGTCGACTTCGGCGACGTCGACGGCAACGGCAGCTTCGACATGATGGTCAGCAACATCACCGTCGCCTGGGGCCTGGAGGAGAGCAACTTCCTCTGGATCAACCAGGCCAAGGACCCGGCCGAGATGAAGCAGAAGCTCGACGCCGGCATCGCCCCGTTCACCCAGGAGGCCGCCGACCACGGCGTCGCCTGGACCGGCTGGGGCTGGGACGCCAAGATGGGCGACTTCCTCAACAACGGGCAGCAGAACATCCTGCAGGCCGACGGCTTCGTCAAGGGGAACATCGACCGCTGGCCGTGGCTGCAGGAGATGGCCATGACCAACGACGACCTGCTGTCCAACCCGAAGATCTGGCCGAACGTCGGCCCCGGCGACGACCTGGCCGGCGACGAGGTGATGGCCTTCTACGCCCGCACCGACAACGGCAAGTACGCCAACATCAGCAAGCAGCTCGGCCTCGACGTGCCGATCCCCACCCGCGGCATCGCCACCGCCGACACCACCGGCACCGGCGCCCTCGACTTCGCCATCGCCCGCCAGTGGGGCCCGCCCGCCTTCTACGCCAACCAGTCCCCGGCCCTCGGCCACGACCTGACGCTGCGGATGTACCGCCCCGCCACCGGCGCCACCGCCGGCCAGGGCCTCGCCGCCACCGCCGGCCAGGGCCTCGCCGCCACCGGCGCGCCCGCCTACGGCGCCACCGTCTGCGTCATGACCCCCGACGGCAAGAAGCAGATCGCCCAGCTCGACGGCGGCGGCGGCCACGGCGGCTTCCGCAGCTTCGACGTCCGCTTCGGCCTCGGCGCCCAGAGCGGCCCCGTCACCGCCGAGATCACCTGGCGCGACGCCACCGGCGGCCTGCACACCAAGACCCAGCAGCTCACCGCCGGGAGCCACACCCTCATGCTGACCGACGACATCCAGGAGGTGGCGGCCCGATGACCGCGACCGAGATCGCCGGCGTGGCCGCCCACGCCGTTCGCCCGCAACCCGGGAAGAAGCAGCCCAACCGCGACCCGCGCTACCTCGCCCTGCGCAACTTCGCCATCTCGATGTCCGTCTTCAACATCTTCGGCTACACCCTGCTCGGCTTCGAGCAGCCCTGGCTCTGGCCGCTGATCTGCGCGCCGTTCGGCTACACCGTCGAGATCGTGCTGGAGATGATCAGCGCCTGGGCGCAGCAGCGCGCCCCGCGCTTCCGCGGCAACGGCGTCCGCGGCCTGTACGAGTTCCTGCTCCCCTCGCACATCACCGCGCTCGCCGCCAACATGCTGCTCTACGCGAACGACCGGCTGCTGCCGATCCTGCTCGCCGTGTTCATCGGCGTCGCCGCCAAGCACGTCCTGCAGGCCCCCGTGTACGGCCGGATGCGGCACTTCATGAACCCGTCGAACTTCGGCATCACCATGGCGCTGGTGCTGTTCGGCTCCTGGGTCAGCATCGCCCCGCCGTACGAGTTCACCGAGAACGCCAACACCTTCTTCCGGATCGGCATCCCGCTGATCATCACCACCGCCGGCACCGTCATCAACGCGATGCTGACCAAGCGCGTCCCGCTGATCGTCGGCTGGCTCGGCGGCTTCGTCATCCAGGCCCTGCTGCGGCACTGGATCTGGGACGTGGCGATCTTCTCCGCGCTCGGCCCGATGAGCGGCGTCGCCTTCGTCCTCTACACCAACTACATGATCACCGACCCGGGCACCACCCCGTCCAAGCCGCGCAACCAGTTCATGTTCGGCTCCTCGGTGGCCATGGTCTACGGCGTGCTGATGCTCTTCAACGTCGTCTACACCCTGTTCTTCGCCACCACCCTGGTCTGCGGCCTGCGCGGCGCCGGCTGGTGGGTCGCGCACTTCCGCGCCAAGCGCAAGCAGGCCGACGGCGGCGTCCAGGCCCTGCCCGGGCAGCCCGCCGCGACCGTCACCGGTCCGCACGGCAACGAGGCGGTGGCAGCGTGACGAACCGTCAGAACGGAGCGGGGCGGGACGCCGGACAGCCCGCCGGGCGCGGCCGGATCGCCGTGGTCGGCATCGCCTGCCGCTACCCCGACGCCGACAGCCCCGAACAGCTGTGGCAGAACGTCCTCGCGGGCCGCCGCGCCTTCCGCAAGCTCCCCGACGTGCGGATGCGCGCCGAGGACTACTACTCGCCCGACCCCGCCGCGCCCGACCGCTTCTACAGCGCCAAGGCCGCCGTCATCGAGGGCTTCGAGTTCGACCGGGTCCGGCACCGCGTCGCCGGCAGCACCTTCCGCGCCACCGACATGACGCACTGGCTCGCCCTCGACACCGCCGCCCGCGCCCTGGAGGACGCCGGCTTCCCGTTCGGCGAGGGCCTGGCGGACGCCAACACCGGCGTCATCATCGGCAACACCCTCACCGGCGAGTTCAGCCGCGCCAACCTGATGCGGCTGCGCTGGCCCTACGTCCGCCGCACCGTCGGCGCCGCCCTGCGCGAACAGGGCTGGGACGACAAGGAGCTGTCCGTCTTCCTGGACGGCCTGGAGGGCCGCTACAAGAGCGCCTTCCCGCCGATCGGCGAGGACACCCTGGCCGGCGGCCTGGCCAACACCATCGCCGGCCGGATCTGCAACCACTTCGACTTCAAGGGCGGCGGCTTCACCGTCGACGGCGCCTGCTCCTCCTCGCTGCTGTCCGTCTCCACCGCCTGCGACGCCCTGGTCGACGGCCGGATGGACGTCGCCGTGGCCGGCGGCGTCGACCTCAGCATCGACCCGTTCGAGGTCATCGGCTTCGCCAAGACCGGGGCGCTGGCCACCGGCGAGATGAAGGTCTACGACAAGGGCTCCAACGGCTTCTGGCCCGGCGAGGGCTGCGGCATGGTCGTCCTGATGCGCGACGAGGACGCCCGCGCCCAGGGCCGGTTCCGCTACGCCACCATCCCCGGCTGGGGCTACTCCTCCGACGGCAAGGGCGGCATCACCCGCCCCGAGGCCAGCGGCCACCGGCTCGCCCTGACCCGCGCCTACCGGGCCGCCGGCTTCGGCATCGAGACCGTCGGCTACTTCGAGGGCCACGGCACCGGCACCGCCGTCGGCGACGCCACCGAACTGCGCGCCTTCTCCGAGGCCCGCCGCGCCTCCGGCGCCCAGGCCCCCGCCGCGCTCAGCACCGTCAAGGGCAACTTCGGCCACACCAAGGCCGCCGCCGGCGTCGCCGGACTCCTCAAGGCGATCCTGGCCGTCCGCCACCAGGTCATCCCGCCCGCCACCGGCCACCACGACCCGCACGCCGAACTCGGCGGCCCCGCCCCGGCGATGCGCGTCCCCGACCGGGCCGAACTGTGGCCCGCCGGGGCGCCGATCCGGGCCGGCATCTCCTCGATGGGCTTCGGCGGCATCAACGCGCACGTCGTCGTCGAGCACGCCGACGGCGTCCGCCGCACCGCCGTCCCCTCCGTCACCCGCCGCCTGGTCGCCTCCCGGCAGGACACCGAACTGTTCCTGCTCGACGGCGCCGACCCCGAGGAACTGCGCACCAAGGCCGACCGGCTGGCCGGCTTCGCCGCCCAGCTCTCCTACGCCGAACTCGGCGACCTCGCCGCCTCGTTGGAACGCGACCTGGCAGACCGGCCGCTGCGCGCCGCCGTCCTCGCCGCCTCGCCCGAACAGGCCGTCGAACGGTTCACCGGACTCGCCCGGCTGATCGACTCCGGGGCGCGCTCCGCCGTCGGCACCACCCAGGGCGTCTTCCTCGGCAGCGCCGGCCGCACCCCCCGGATCGGCTTCCTCTTCCCCGGCCAGGGCGCCGGCCGCCGCGGCGACGGCGGGGCGCTGCGCCGCCGCTTCACCGACGTCGACGACCTGTACCGGCAGCTCGACCTGCCCGCCGACGGCGACCAGGTCGCCACCGACGTCGCCCAGCCCCGGATCGTCGCCGCCTCGGTGGCCGGCCTGCGGGTGCTCGACCGGCTCGGCATCGAGGCCGTCCGCGCCACCGGCCACAGCCTCGGCGAACTCACCGCCCTGCACTGGGCCGGCGCCCTGGACGAGACGGCGGTGCTGCGCGCCGCCGCCGCCCGCGGCCGGATCATGGCCACCGCCTCCGACGGCGGCGGCACCATGGCGGCCCTGGCCACCACCCCGGCGCTCGCCGAGGCGCTGACCGTCGGCGAACCCGTCGTCGTCGCCGGCCTCAACAGCCCCACCCAGACGGTGGTCTCCGGACCGGTCGAGGCCGTCGACCGGGTCTGCGCGCTCGCCGCCCGGCAGGGCATCGGCGTCAACCGGGTCAACGTCTCGCACGCCTTCCACTCCCCGGCCGTGGCCCCCGCCGCCGCCGGATTCGCCGACCACCTCGCCGGTGAGCCCTTCGGCCCCGTCGGCGACGGCCTGGTCTCCACCGTCACCGGCGCCCTGCTGCCCGCCGACACCGACGTCGCGGACCTGCTGACCCGTCAGATCGTCCAGCCCGTCCGGTTCACCGACGCGCTGCACGCCCTGGACGGACAGGTCGACCTGCTGATCGAGGTCGGCCCCGGCCAGATCCTGCGCACCCTCGCCGCCGAGGCGCTGCCCGCCGTCCCCGCGGTCGCCACCGAGGCCGACGCGCTCTCCCTCGGCGGCCTGCTCGGCGCCGTCGCCGCCGCCTGGACGATGGGCGCGCCCGTCCGGCACGAGCAGCTGTTCGCCGACCGGTTCACCCGGCCGCTGCCGCTCGACAAGGAGTTCCGGTTCTTCGCCAGCCCCTGCGAGGAGGGCGGCGAGGACTTCGTCCTGGAGCACACCGCGCAGGCCGTCGCCGTCCCGGCGCCCGCCGACGGGACCGCCGCCGCCCCCGCCACCGGGGCCGGCAGCCTGGAGGTGCTGATCCGGCTCGCCGCCGAACGCGCCGAACTGCCCGTCGAGACCGTCGACCCCTCCGCCAACCCGCTCGACGAACTGCACCTCAGCTCCATCACCGTCGGCCAGATCATGAACCAGGCCGCCCAGGAGCTCGGCATCGTCGCCCCGATGGTCACCACCGCCTTCGCCACCTCCACGCTCGGCCAACTCGCCGAGCTGCTCGACGAGTTGGCCGGACAGTCGGAGGAGGACAGCCGCCCCGGCGCGGCCCCCGGCGTCGCCCCCTGGGTCCGCCCGTTCCGGATCGACCTCACCGAGACCGCACCGCCCGCCCCCGCCGCCGGACCCGGCGGCGACTGGCAGGTCCTCGCCTCCGACCGGCACCCGCTGGCCGGACCGCTCGCCGCCGCGCTCACCGCCACCGGACCCGGCGACGGCGTGCTGCTCGCCCTGCCCCGCGACTGCGACCAGCGCCACCTCGGCCTGATGCTCGCCGCCGCCCGCGCCGCCCTCGACCCGGCCCGCCGCGCCGCCGGCACCCGCCTGGTCGCCGTCGGCGACCGCCGCGGCGCCGCCGGACTCGCCAAGACCCTCCACCTGGAGGCCCCCGACATCCCCGTCACCGTCGTCACGCTGCCCCTCGACCCCGACCTCGACCCCGCCGACGCCGACCGGATCAGTGCCCGGATCGCCGCCGACACCGCCGCCACCACCGGCTTCGCCGAAGTCCACTACGACGCCGACGGCACCCGCCGGGTCCCCGTGCTGCGCGCCGTCGACCTCGAACCCGAGGAAGGCCACCAGGCCCTCGGCCCGCAGGACGTCCTGCTGGTCACCGGCGGCGGCAAGGGCATCACCGCCGAGTGCGCCATCGATCTGGCCGGCGCCAACGGCGCCGCGATCGGCCTGCTCGGCCGCTCCGACCCGGCCCAGGACACCGAACTCGCCGACAACCTGGCCCGGATGGAGTCCGCCGGCCTGCGGGTGCACTACGCCCGCGCCGACGTCACCTCCGCCGACCAGGTCAAGGCCGCCGTCGCCGACATCACCCGCGCCCTCGGCCCCGTCACCGGCCTGCTGCACGGCGCCGGACGCAACGAACCGCAGTCCCTCGCCACCCTCGACGAGGACGCCTTCCGGCGCACCCTCGCCACCAAGATCGACGGCGTGGAGGCCGTCCTCGCCGCCGTCGACCCGGCCGCGCTCCGCCTGTTCGTCACCTTCGGCAGCATCATCGGCCGGGCCGGCCTGCGCGGCGAGGCCGACTACGCCACCGCCAACGACTGGCTCACCGAGCTCACCGTCCGCTTCCAGCAGGACAACCCGCACTGCCGCTGCCTCGCCCTGGAGTGGTCCGTGTGGTCCGGCTCCGGCATGGGCGAACGCCTCGGCGTCCTGGAGGCGCTGGTCCGCGAGGGCATCGAACCCATCCCCACCGAGGACGGCGTCGCCCTGCTCGGCCGCCTGCTCGCCACCCCCGGCACCGACCCCGCCCTGGTCGTCATGGGCCGGGCCGGCGGACTCCCCACCCTCACCCTCGAACAGCGCGAACTGCCGCTGCTGCGCTTCCTGGAGCGCCCGCAGGTCCACTACCCCGGCATCGAACTCGTGGTGGACGCCGAACTCACCGGCGGCGGCGACCTCTACCTCCCCGACCACCTGCTCGACGGCGACCTGCTGTTCCCCGCCGTCCTCGGCATGGAGGCGATGACCCAGGCCGCCACCTCGCTGACCGGCCGTCAGGACACCCCCGTCCTGGAGGACATGAAGTTCCTCCGCCCCATCGTCGTCCCCGTCACCGGCGCCACCACCCTGCGGGTCGCCGTCCTCGCCACCGGCCCCGACACCGTCGAGGCGGTGCTGCGCAGCGGCGAGACCGGCTTCCGGGCCGACCACTTCCGGGCCACCCTGCGCTTCGGCGAGCAGCGGCCCGCCGCCGACCCGGCCCCCGTCACCGCCGAGGTGCCCCGGGTCCCGCTCACCCCCGACGAGATGTACGGGCCGGTGCTGTTCCAGGGCGACCGCTTCCAGCGGCTGCTCGCCTACCGCGACCTCGCCGCCACGCACTGCCTCGCCGAGATCGACGACAGCCCGCGCGCCGACTGGTTCGCCGGCTACCACCCCGGCGACCTGCTGCTCGCCGACCCCGGCACCCGCGACGCCCTGATGCACTCCATCCAGGCGTGCGTCCCCGAGGCCACCCTGCTCCCCGTCAGCGTCGAGCGCCTGCGACTCGCCGAGGGCGGCTCCTCCCGGGCCGGGCGGCTGCTGTTCCTGGACGCCCGCGAGCGCTCCCGGGACGGCGACAGCTACCTGTACGACCTCGACGTCCGCGACGAGGACGGCACCACCGTCGAGCAGTGGGAGGGCCTGCTGCTGCAGGCCGTCCGCAAGCAGGACGGCTCCGGCCCCTGGCTGCCCGCCCTGCTCGGCCCGTTCCTGGAACGGCGGGTCGAGGCCGCGCTCGGCCACCCCGTGCGGTGCGTCGTGCTGCCCGGCGGCACGGGCAGCGGCGGCTCGGTCGCCGAACGGCGCCGGCGCACCGCCGAGGCCGCCGGCTGGGCGCTCGGCCGGACCACCGAGGTCCGCCACCGCCCCGACGGGCGGCCCGAACTCGCCGACGGGCGGCGGATCTCCTCCTCGCACGCGGCCGGCGTCACCTTCACCGTGGTCGCCGACCGGGCCGTCGCCTGCGACGTCGAGACGGTCACCGCCCGCACCGCCGAGGAGTGGGCCGGCCTGCTCGGACCCGAGGCCGCCGCGCTGGCCGAACTGCTGGCCGCCGAACGCGGCGAACCGCTCGACACCGCCGCCACCCGGGTCTGGGGCGCGGTGGAGACCCTGCGCAAGGCCGGGCACGCGGTGACCGCGCTCAGTCTGGACGGCGGTCCGGCGGGCGGTCCGGCGGGCGGTTCGGCGGACGGTCGCAGCCTGCCGCCCGGCTGGGTCGCGTTCCGCGGCGGCGCGCACCGGATCGTCGGCTTCGTCACCGCGCTGGACGGCGTCGCCGAACCCGTCGCCTTCACCGTCCTCGCCGGGGAGGCCCGGTGAGCACCCCCGACTACTACGAGTACCGGCACCTGGTGGGCTTCGAGGAGACCAACCTGGTCGGCAACGTCTACTACGTCAACTACCTGCGCTGGCAGGGCCGTTGCCGGGAGATGTTCCTGCTGGAGAAGGCCCCCGAGGTGCTCGCCGACGTCCGCGCCGACCTCAAGCTGTTCACCCTCAAGGTGGACTGCGAGTTCTTCGCCGAGATCACCGCCTTCGACGAGCTGTCCATCCGGATGCGCCTCGCCGACCTCACCCAGACCCAGGTCGCCTTCACCTTCGACTACGTCAAGATCGGCGCCGACGGCACCGAGTACCTGGTCGCCCGCGGCCAGCAGCGGGTCGCCTGCATGCGCGGCCCCAACACCGACACCCGGCCGACCCGGGTGCCCGAACCGCTCCGGCTCGCCCTGGAGCCCTACGCCGCCCACCCGGCGGCACCCTCCCTGACCGGCACCACCACCGTGGGGTGATCGCGATGACCTCCTTCCCGTCCGCGTCCGCGCCGCTGCCCGGCGCGCTCGCCCTGCCCCCGCTCCCCGCGGAGGCCCCCGAGGCCGACCTCGGCGACCACCGGGCCCTGCGCGGCGTGCTCGGCCGCTTCGCCACCGGCGTCACCGTGCTCACCGCCGGACGCGACACCCCCTGCGGGATGACCGCCAACTCCTTCACCTCCGTCTCGCTCGACCCCGCGCAGGTGCTGGTGTGCGTGGTCAAGTCGGCCGCGATCCACGCGGCCGTGCTCGCCGAGGGCGCGTTCGCCGTCTCGGTCCTCGCCCGCGACCAGGAGTGGGTGGCCCGGCACTTCGCCGACCGCGACCGGCCGCGCGGCGCCAAGGAGTTCGCCGGGATCGGCCACACCCGGGGCCGGCACACCGGCGCCCCCGTCCTCGACCACGTCCAGGCCTGGCTGGAGTGCCGTCTCGGCGCCGTCCACGAGGGAGGTGACCACACCATCTTCGTCGGCACCGTCCTCGGCGCGGGCCGCTCCGCCGGCACCGACCCGCTGCTCTACCACGGCGGCGCCTTCGCCCGCCTGGCGGGCTGACCCTCCGTCGGTTCCCTCGTCCCGAAAGCCCGGCCGGACCTCTCCGGCCGGGCTTCCGGCCTGCCCGGGGGCGCTCGGCCGGCCGTTCCCCGGAGCAGGCGGAAGCACACGGAGGCACACGGAGGCGCGCGGAGGCGCGCGGAGGCACACGGAGGCACACGGAGGCACACGGAAGGGCCCGGACCGGGGGAGCGGTCCGGGCCCTTCTCGCCCGTTCGGGCGGTCAGTCGCGGGGGGTCACCGTCATCGGCAGCCCTCCCTTCACCCGCAGGGTCAGCATCGGCTCGGCCTGCACCAGGTGCCCCGGCGGCAGGGACAGCCGCAGCCGGCGCAGCAGCACGACCAGCACCACGGTGGCCTCCAGCATGCCCAGGCTGCTGCCCACGCAGACCCGCGGCCCCGCGCCGAACGGCACGTACGCGTAGCGGTGCCGGCCCGCCGAGCGCCCCCGGGCGAAGCGCTCCGGGTCGAAGCGCTCCGGGTGCTCCCAGAACTCCGGGTGCCGGTGCAGCGTGTACGGGCACAGCACCACGTCCGCGCCGGCCGGCACCCGGTAGCCGCCGACCTCGTCCTCGGCCAGCGCCTTGCGCGGCAGCAGCCACACCGCCGGGTACAGGCGCATCACCTCCTGCAGCACCATCGAGGTGTACGTGAGCCGGTGCACGTCCTCGATCGTCGGCAGCCGGTCGCCCAGCACCTCGTCCACCTCGGCCCGGACCTTGTCCCCGACCTCCGGGTGCCGGTCCAGCAGGTACAGCGCCCAGCTGAGCGTGCTCGCCGTGGTGTCGTGCCCCGCCAGCAGCAGGGTCACCAGCTCGTCGCGCATCCTGGTCCGCCGCGCCACCGGGTCGCGCTCGTCCGCGGTGGCGTCGACCAGCCGCGACAGCACGTCGTCCCGGGTGCCGTCGGCGGCCGGCCGGCGCTCCCGCTGCGCCGCCAACTCGCCGACGATCCGGTCGAGTTCGTCCCGCGCCTTGCGGAAGCGCAACTGCAGCGGCAGCGGCACCCAGGAGGGCACCGAACTCAGGCTCATCATCTCGAAGATGGCCTGGTCCTGGACGACCTCGAACGCCTCGCCGATCGACTCGTACGCGCCCAGGTCGGCGTCCAGCAGGGCCCGGCCGAGCACGCCCAGGGTCAGCGAGGTCATCTCCTGCCGGACGTCCACCGGGCCGCCGCCCGCCGTGCGGCGCAGCCGCTCGGCGAGCAGCGCCGCCTCCTCGGCGATCACGTCGGCCTGCCGGTTGATCCGGCGGGCCTGGAACACCGGCTGGATCACCTTGCGCTGCGCCCGCCACCGCTCGCCCTCGCTGGTCAGCAGGCCGTCGCCGAGGGCCCGCCGGGCGTGCACCAGGCCGATGCCCTTGTGGTAGTTGGCGCTGTTGTCGGTCAGCACCCGGCGGACGTGGTCGGGGTGGTTGAAGAAGTACAGCGTCTTCGGCCCGAGCGGCAGCCGCACCGCGTCGCCGTACCGGGCCGCGGCCTCCGTCATCACCGTCAGCCGGTCGGCCGCCATCCGGGCCAGCAGCACCGGCGTCCCCGCCCGGGACGGCCCCGGCGGGCGGCGGCGGGCGGTGCCGCGGGGGCGGCTCGCGGCGGGGGCCGTCGCGGTGGCGGCCGTCGTGGTGGTGGCTGCCGTGGTGGTGGCTGCCGCGGTGGTCCTCCCGGCGGCCGGTCCGTGCGCGGCGGCGGCCGGGGTGTGCGCGGCCGGTCCGGGCGCGGCCGGGGCCGGTTCGGCGGCGGTCGGGTTCGGTTCGGGGGCCGTCATGTCCGGGCCCCGGCCGCGCCGCTGACGATCCGTTCGGCGATGGCCCGGCGCCAGGTCTCGTACGCGGGCAGCTCGGCGCCGTCCAGCACCGGCCGCGGCCGGGCCTCCGTGCAGACCTGGACGGCCTGCTGCGGGGTGAGGCCGCAGAGCACCGCCGTGGCGGCCTCGGCGTGCTCGGTGAGCAGCCCCGACTCGACCCGGGCGGTGGCCGCGAAGGCCGCGCCCTGGGCGAGTTGCGGCCGGTACGCGCCCGCCCGCTCCAGCAGCAGCCGCAGCTCGGCGTCGGTCGCGCCCGCCGCGTAGCAGGCCGCCAGGCCGACCCCCGCCCACAGGTCGGCGTGCCGGTCGTCCTGGTAGCCGTCCACCAGGTCGGCGACCACGGCCGGGTCGGTGCCGCCGATGAACCACAGCGCCCGGCCGATGCCCTGGTCGATGGCGTGCCCGGCGTAGCGCCGGGTCTCGTCGCCGGGCCACGGGAAAGCGGTTTCCCGGTGGTGTCCGTGCACGTACCGGGCCGTGCGGAAGTACGCCTGGTGGAAGCCGTACCCGTCCAGCGCGAGCCAGCGCAGCAGCGGGTCGGCGGGCGCGATCGAGGCCCAGCGGAAGCGCGGCAGCCGGGCCATCGCCCAGCCCACGCCGACGTGCACCATGTAGTCGTGCGGCGCGCCGTGGCCGGCCAGGAACTCCGCGACCCGTCCGTTGCCGGGCAGCGGCAGCCCGTCCAGCATGGCCAGCCCCATCCCGGCGCCCTCGTAGGCGAAGCCCCGGTAGCGCACCGGGATCAGCTCCAGCCGCCGGTGCGCCTCGTCCTGGTCGCGGGCCTCCACGGCGATCGCGTACCCGTCGAGGAAACTCCCGCCGACGGTCTCCAGGTTGGTGCGCGCCGCCTCGTCCTTCAGGTGGAAACCCCTGGTGGACAACTTCGTCTCGTTGTGACTCGGTGTCAACAGGCGTCGTCGGACCGCCCGCCAGCCTCCGCTCATCACTGCCTCCCGCCCGCCGCGGCCCGGACGGCCGCGGCTTCTCCGCTCCATGCTTCGGGGCCCGGCGGCCGGGGGCTACTCCGACCGTGCCGACGCCGGGCAACACGGAAGTAGTCGCCCCACCGGGGGTGTCCACGACACTCTTCACGCCCCGCGCGCCACCGGCCCCCGACACCCCTTCGGGGTCCGGCCATCCGTGAGCAGAGGAGAACCACGTGACCGAGACCATCACGGGCCGGACGGTGAAGGCACCGCCACGCGCCACCTCACTGTTCGTCAACGGCCTCTTCCCGCGCCGCCGCACCCTGGTCGTCGTGCTCGGCCTGCTGGGCGGGCTGCTGCTCGCCTACGCCTGGTCCTCGAAACTGGCCGACGACGAGATCGGCTTCACCACCGCCAACCAACTGCTCGGCCACGACGCGAAGAGCACACCGCTGACCGGCGTCGCGGCGGGCATCCTGTTCGCCTTCGTCTCCGGCCTGGCCGGCTCCTTCACCGCCTGCAACGTCGCGGTGTTCGGCGCGGTCGGCCCGCTGGTCGGCCAGATGAGCCTGACCCGCCGTCAGCGCCTCGGCCACGCGCTGCGCCCGCTGGGCTGGCTGACGGCCGGCATGCTGCCGGTCTCCGCCGGGTACGGCGTGCTGGTCGGCCTGTTCGGCACCCACCTGCCGCAGTTCTCCACCGCCTCCACACCGGGGACGATCTCGCCCCGCATCCTCCAGGCGATGATCGTCTTCGGGGTGGTCGGCCTGGTCATGCTGGTGATCGGCCTGGCCGCGGCCGGGGTGCTCCCCGACCCGCTGGCCGGGGTGGCCCGCCGCTTCCCGAACGCCCCCCTGGTGCTGGTCGGCGCCCTGGTCGGCGGCTTCCTCATCGGCCGCCCGTACCCCCTCTTCCGCAACCTGTTCCGGCACGCGGCCCAGGAGCACAACCCGCTCTACGGCGCGGTCGCCTTCTCCCTCCAGTCGCTCGGCAACATCCTGGTGATGGCCGTCCTCTTCGTCCTGCTCTCCTTCGTCCTCGGCACCCCCGTCCAACGCTGGCTGGCCACCAAGCCGGGCCGCGCGGCCGCCCTGACCGCCACCGCCTTCCTGATCGCGGGCGCCTTCACGGTGATCTACTGGGACGTCCGCATCCTCGGCAACTTCGGCTACATCTGGTGGCCCAAGGCCCCCTGGAACGCCTGACCCCACGACGGCGGGCCCGGCTCCCGGCCGAGGCCCGCCGGACTCAGGACAGGGGTTCGTGGAACGGGCGGTCGGGCGCGAGGTTGCGCGAGCACACCGTCACGTCCTCGCCCCGGAGGTACGCCAGCAGCCAGTCGCCGAAAGCCAGTTCGTGCAGGGTCCAGGCCGGACTGTCGAATTCCTGCACCAGAACGCGCCAGGGCGAGGCGGGCCCGTCGGGGACGCGGAGGAAGACCGTCTCGCCCGTCACGGCCGAGGCCACCGGCAGCAGTTCGCCGGGGGCGGTCCCGGCGGGGGCGGGCAGGAACTCCACCATGTCCTCGTCCTGCCAGAACTCCAGATCTTCCCTGATCTTCTCCCCCAGGCGGTGCAGGAGATGGCCGGCGGGGTGCGCCAGATGGAGTTGGCCGTTGACCATGATCGAGCCGTAGGCGTCCAGGATCTCGCGGAAGTCCGCGGGGAAGACGACGCCGAGCTCCCGCTCCAGTCCGGCCCAGGGCGCCGGGTCCGACCAGGCGAACCGGGGCTCGCCCAGCAGGGACCGGATCTCCGCCAGTACGGCCGCCATCGACGGACTCCCCACCTCGGTTGTCGGACGCCCCGGACGGAAGCCCGCCCCGGCAGCCTACGAGCCACCGGGGACATCGCGGTCCGGGCCCGGTCCTCTTCCGACGGCCGCCGGACCCGGGCGGAACGCCAAGGCAACGCCAGGCTTTCGCCATGGGGTGGGGGCGCGTGGCCGAGCAGGATGGGGTGGGACGCGATCCGGTGCCGAGCGGCTCCGGGGTGATCGTGTCGTGGGAGGATTCTGTGCGTTTCGCGCGAAAGCTTGTGTCCGTCGCCGGTGCTCTCGGTCTCACCGTGGGCCTGGCCCTGGTCGGGGCCGGCTCCGCCCACGCGGTGGGGGCCTCGGGGTGCGGCGTCAGTTCCGGGCCGGTTCTGGAGTCGCACCCGGTCACCATCAGGGCCGGAGGCACGGCCCTCGGGCTGGTCTACCTGGGCTGGTTCCCCGACTGCAAGGGAACCTACGCCGAGATCCACTGGAACTACGGCCCGTCCGATCCGGTCCCGGAGACGTCCACCCAGGCGGGTGTGGATGTCTTCCGCCCCCAGGGGTTCCTGGAGATGCGTGACCCGAACGGGGCGGGCATCGCCAGGATCAACTTCAATCTGGACCACCTCGACGGCTCCTACACGACCACGCCGATCCAGAGCATCTACACCGACCCGTCGGGCAGTTGGTACACCGTCGACAAGATCTTCGAGCCGGTCGTCCGGCTGACGGTGTACGAAACGAGCATGGACAGCTCCGGCTGGTACACCTCGGAGCCCTGCAACATGAGCTGGATCTTCGGCAACAACCACAACTTCAACAACGGCGCCTGGGGTTCGGGGAACTACGGCGACTGCTGACATCCGGTGGAGCGGGTCGGGCCCGTGCTCGACGTGATGGAGGAAGAATGCGCATCAGGATCGGAAGAGGGCCCGCCAAGGCGGCCGCCGTGGCCGCACTGGCGGTCGGGATCGCTGCCGCCAATGCCGGGAGTGCCTACGCCGACGAGCCGACCGGTGTGGAGGCGTGTCCGCGCGGCGTCGTGTGCCTGTACTACAACTCGCCGTGGTACGGCTGGGGATCGTTCGAGGACTGGTCCCCGAACCAGAGCGTCGACCTGCGGAGGAGCACGTTCGCGCACTGGGCGAACGGCTCCGGCTACGGGCAGACCGTCTACGGGAACGCGGCCGCGCTCGTCAACCACACGGATCACTGGGTGTACATCGCCGTGATCAACGGTGGCGAGTCCGGCTTCCCGCCGGGATACGCGGACTCGCTCTTCCAGACGGCGAACGGCGACGAGTACCTGTCCACCTGAGCTCCGGGGCCGGTCCGGCGGCGTTCGGCCTCTGGTGGAGCTCGGGTGACGCGGGTACGTTCCTGGTGGTGACTTCGATGGAGACGCGGGGCCTCGTGTCGACGACCGACGGGGCGCGGTTGCACTGGGAGGCGCTGGGGGACACGGCCCGGCGGCCGGCCGTGGTCCTGCTCCACGGCGGTCCCGGCCTGCCGGACTACCTGGGGGACATCGCCCCCATGGTCGCTGACCTTGCGCCCGTGTACCGGTACGACCAGCGCGGAACGGGTCGGTCCTCCTGGCGGGGGCGTCATTCGCTCGCCCGGCACGTCGAGGACCTCGCCGAGCTCCTCGATGCGTGGCAGGTGCCCGGGGCCGTGCTGATCGGGCACTCCTACGGCACCGATCTGGCGAGTCGGTTCTGCCTGCGGTACCCCGACCGGGTGGCCGCGATGCTGCTGATGTGCGGGCCGTTCGTCGGTGACTGGCGCACCGGGGACCGGGCGGAGCGCGGCCGCCGGATGTCCGCGGCCCAGCGGGAGCGGCTCCGCGTACTGGAGGACCTGTCGCACCGCTCGGAGGAGCAGGAAGTCGAGCTGCTCACGTTGGCCTGGTTCACCGACCACTCCGATCCGGGGCGAGGGTGGCGCCGGGCGGCCCTGGCCGCCCGGCGGCGTCGACCGGTCAACTGGTCCATGAACGCCGAACTCGGCCGGGAAGGACGCGCCGATCCGCTCGACGGCCACCTCGCCGAGCTGCGCGCACGCCTGCCCGTGCGGACGGAGCTCCTCGGCGGGGTCGACGATCCCCGTCCGGTGTCGGCGCTCGAATCACTCGCGCTCCTGCTCGCTGTCCCGCTGACCCGGATCGAGGGCGCGGGCCACGAGCCCTGGGCGGAGCGGCCCGGTGCGGTGCGGGCACACCTCCGGCGATTCGTGCGGGGCGCCGCGGGCACACGGGACTTGGCGCGAGGGCCGCGGTGACGAGGGTGGTGCGGCGAGGCGTGCGGCGCCCTCCCCCTGCAACGGCTCCGCCGGCAACGGTCCGCCCGTACCGGAGACGTACCCCGACCCGGGCCCTGCGCGACGGCCTTCAGACCTCGCGGCGGGCCGCCAGGGCGACGGAGGCGGTGGCGCGGGGCGGGGTGTCGCCGGCGCCGAGGAGCATGCCGCAGATCTGGGCCTGGTAGCAGACGTCGGCGGTGAGGGGTTCGACCAGGTAGCCGCCGAGGTCGAGGGTGACCAGGCCGTGCAGGGCGATCCAGAGCTGATGGGCCAGCAGGTGGGGTTCGGCGGGGTGGAAGCGTTCGGCGGCGACGCAGCGCTTGACCGCCCCGACCAGGGCGTCCAGGGTGTAGCGGCCGTGCTGGCGGTCGGCGTCGGTGAGGGAGAAGCCGCTGAGGCCGGAGCCGCCGAACATGACGTTGTAGAGGTGCCGGTGCTCGCGGGCGTTGGCCCGGTACGCCCAGCCGAGGGCGACCACGTCGGCGACCGGGTCGTCGGTCTCCTCGACGGCCTCCAGGCGGCGGTTGAGCAGCGTGAAGCCCTCGCGGACCACGGCCCGCACCAGGTCGTCCATGCCGCCGAAGCGGGTGTAGACGGCCATGGTCGAGGTGCCCACGGTGGCGGCGAGCTTGCGGGTGGAGAGCGCGGCCGGTCCTTCTTCGCTGAGCAGCCGGGCCGCCGCTTCGATCAGCCGGGCGCTCAGATTGGGGTCGACTTGGCGTGGGCTCACCCTTGACAGTATGTCAGGCGCCTGTGAACCTGGGCAATGACGCCGTTATGTAACAGTGCTATCGACGGAGGGGTCGACCATGCCCGGCACTGCGCAGCACACCCCGAGGAGCCACCGGAACAGCACCAGCGGTCCGAACAGCGCCACCGGTCCGAACAGCACCACCCACCTGCTCGGCCCCGGCTACCGCCCGGCGCCCGCCGAGACCACGCACACCGACCTCGCCGTCCGCGGCGTGCTGCCCCCGCAGTTGGACGGCACCTTCCTGCGGATCGGCCCCAACCCCCGCGGCGAGCACGACCCGGCCGTCCGGCACGCCTTCGCCGGCACCGGCATGGTGCACGGCCTGCGCCTCGGCGGCGGCCGCGCCCACTGGTACCGCAACCGCCTGCTGCGCGACGACGCGCTCGCCCGCGACCTCGGCGAACTCCCCGTCCCCGGGCCGCGCCACGGCCACGGCGGCGAGGTCAACGCCAACCTGGTCCGGCACGCCGGCCGCACCCTGGCCGTCACCGACGGCGCCCTGCCGCTGGTCCTCGACGCCGAACTGCGCACCGTCGCCCGCACCGACTTCGACGCCACCCTGCCCGGCGGGTTCTGCGCCCACCCCCTCACCGACCCGGTCACCGGCGAACTGCACGCCGTCGCCGTCGACCCGGCCGGCGGCACCGCCGTGCTGCTCACCGTCGACACCGCGGGCCGGGTCCGCGAGGCGCGCCCCGTGCCGGTCAAGGGCCGCCCCTGGATGCACGCCTTCGCGCTGACCGCCCGGCACACCGTGCTGTTCGACCTGCCGGTCGCCCACGACGAGGCCGAGGCCCGGTCCGGCTCACCGGTGCCGCTGGCCTGGCAGCCCGACCGCGACGCCCGGATCGGCATCGTCCCGCGCGACCGCCCCGACGCCGCCCCGCTCTGGCTCGACCTGCCGCCCTGCTTCGTCTTCCACCCCGTCAACGCCTTCGAGGACGCCGAGGGCCGGATCACCGTGGACGTGATCCGGCACGAACGCGCCTTCGACCGCGACCGGCTGCACCCCAGCGAGTCCGCGCCCACCCTGTGGCGGTGGACCCTCGACCCCCGTGAGGGCGCCGTGGTCGAGCGGCAACTCGACGGCCGGGTCCAGGAGTTCCCGCGGATCGACGAACGCCGCACCGGACTGCCGTACCGCTACGCCTTCACCGTCGAACTCGTCCCCGGCGACGGCGCCGCACTGTGCGGCCCCGCGCTGCTGCGGCACGACCTGGCGACCGGCCGCACCGACCGGCACGCCTTCGGCCCCGGCCGGCAGGGCGGCGAGGCGGTCTTCGTGCCGCGCGACGCCACCGCCCCCGAGGGCGACGGCTGGCTGCTCACCCTGGTGTACGACCCCGCCGCCGACCGCAGCGAACTCCTGGTGCTGGACACCGCGGACTTCACCGGCCCGCCGGTCGCGGTGGTGCCGCTGCCGGTCCGGGTGCCGCACGGTTTCCACGCCCGGTGGGTGCCGGCCGGCTGGTGAGCGGGGACCGGCCGGCGAGCGGGGGCCGGGCGGCGGGGGGAGGCCGCAGGGCGGTTGCGGCGCAGTTCAGCAGCACCCGCCCGAAGAACGCGGCCAGTTCCGGATCGGACAGGCCGGTCGCCGACCGCACCGTCCGCCACAGCACCCCCCAGTGCCGGGCCGCGGCGTCCCGGATCGCCGGGTCGGCGGCCGAGGCCGCGTGCAACTGGCCCTGGAAGGCGAACGGCCCGCCGGGCACGGTCAGCGCCCGCCAGGCCCGCTCCCCGGCCCGCAGCGCGGCCGCGCCGCTCGCGCCCTCGGCCGCGGCCGTGAACGCCCGGACGGCCCGGAGGGTCGCGTGCTCGGCGGCGGCCAGGAACACCGCGCGCTTGGTCGGGAACAGCCGGAACAGGTAGGGCTGCGACACCCCGGCCCGGGCCGCGATCGCCACCGTCGTGGCGGCGTGGAAACCGTCCCGGGCGAACTCCTCCAGCGCCACCCGCACCACGGCCTCCCGCCGCTGGTCCGCCGTCATCCGCATCGGCCCCACCTCCCCGGCCGAGCCTCGCCCGCCGGACCCCGCCCGGGCTTCTCCCAGCGTGCCCGGACCGCCGGGGCGCGCCCTCCGTGCGAAGCCGTCCCCGTGAAGCCGTCCGTGCGCTGCCCCTCGGGGCGGCCACCGGGCGGCTCGTGTGCGTCCGGGGGCGCCCGGGAGGCTTCCGGGGGTGTTCGGGGGACCGCGGCGGCTGCCCCGGGAGGCGGGAAATATCCGTTCCGGGCACGCGGACTGACGATCCGTCGGCTAATCTTCCGGCCGCTCCCTCCTTTGATCGAGAGGCTTCCGCATGAGCAGCACAGGCAACCGCCCCAGGGTCGTCGTGGTGGGCGCGGGACTGGGCGGTACCGCCACCGCCGTCAGGATGCTCCACTTCGCCCGCCGTCCGGTCGAGATCGTCCTGCTGGAGCGGCGCGCCGACTACCGGTCCGCCGGGGTCGCGTACCACCGGGACGGCAATCCGTGGGACTACGTGTTCAACATCCAGGCCGGGCGGATGTCACTGTTCCGGGAGGACGTCCTCGACTTCGTGCACTGGGCCAACCGGGAGGCGGACCGGGGGAGTTGGCCCGGGCAGTGGGTCGACCACGAGTTCACCGAAGGGGGGCCGGCACCCCGGCGGATCTTCCAGGACTACCTGGAGCAGCGGCTCGCCGAGGCCGCCCGCGAGGCCGCCCCGGGGGTGCTGCTCACCGAGGCCGACGGCGAGGCCGTCGACCTGGTCGCCACCCCGGCCGGGGTGGCGCTGACGGTCCGTCGGGAGGACGGCGAGGAGAGCGTGTGGGAGGCCGCGCACGCGGTCCTCGCCACCGGCCTGGAGCTGAAGGAACTGCCGTTCGCCACCGAGGTGCTGGAGCATCCGCGCTTCGTCCGCCAGCCCTACTCGGCCGACGGCGTGCGCCGGTTGGAGGCGCTGCCGCCGGAGGCCGAGGTGGTGGTGGTCGGCTCGGTGCTCAGCGCCTACGACTCGGCGGGCCTGCTGCTGCGCCGGGGCCACACCGGCCGGATCCGGCTGGTCTCCCGCACCGGCACCATGTTCCGCAGCTACCCGGGCGGCCACGAGCACGGGGTGCTCCGACTCGCCTGCCCACACCGGCTGCTGGAGCCCTACCGGAACCGGGAGGAGTTCCTGGAGCGGGTCCGGGCCGAGTGGACGGCGGCCTGCGGCACCGTCGCCCGCGAGTATCCGGACATCGCCCCCGAGGTGGTCGCCGAACGGGTCGCCAAAGCCTGGGAGCCGCACCTCCCGGAGGCCCTCACCCGCATCCCGTCGGCCGAACTGCGCGCCCTGATGGACGAGTTCGGGACGGTGATCGCCGCCCTTCGGGTCGGCGCGGTGCCCTACACCATCGAGATCGTCGAGCGGTCGATGGACCCGGGACCGGTCCGGCTGCTGGTCGGCGCGGTCCGGGCGATCGTCCCGGCCGGGCCCGACCGGCTGGAGGTGACCGTCGCCACCGCCGACGAGAAGGTCGCCGTCGAGGCCGACCTGGTGGTCGCCAACTTCGGCCGGGAGAGCGACTACCGGCGGGTCGGCGGCCCGCTCTGGCACAACCTGCTGCGCCGCGGCCTGGCCGTCCCGCACGAGCGCACCGGCCGCGGCCTGGAGGTCGACCACCGCGGTGTCCTGCTCGCGGCCGACGGGACGCCGGCCGGCCCGCTCACCGCCGTCGGCCCGCTGCGCGAGGGCGACGAGACGGTGCGCAACGGCCGCACCGGCGCGTTCGCCTTCAACCTCGCCGCGATCAAGAACCACTCGATCGCGGTCGCCGCGCACGTCCTGGAGCAGCTCGAACTCGCCGACCCCGCGGACCTCGCCGACCCGAACGACCAACCCCCTGAGCCCGTCGGCGAGTTGGCCGGATACCGCACGTCCGACGGCACGTTCGAGGAAGCAGCCGACCCCGCGTTCCAGCACGCTGTGAGTCTGGAGGTGCGCCGGATGGCGACCCGGACCCGCGAACGGCGGGAGCGGATCGCCGCCCGGCTGGACGCCCTGATCGGCGCCCGCACCGCCCCGGACGACCCCGGGAACCGCCGCCTGCGGGTGGCGGTCGCCCGGTCCGCCGTCCGGCGACTGACCGACGTCTCCGTGACGCCGCGCGACCTGCGCGGCCTGCTGGGGATCGAGGACCACGCGGACACCGACGAGGACACGGAGGGCTAGTTGAACGGGCGACGCATCCAGGGTTTCCTGCTCACCGGTGGAACCCGAGCCACCCTGCGCGGCACCTGCAACCGCACCGGGCACCCCGAAGCGGGCTCCATCCTGATCGCGCCCCAGTTGGAGGCGGGCCTGTACGACGCCATCGTGGCCGCCGACGCCGTGGTCTGCGGCGGCGGCGGCCAGACCGGCCACATGCAGTCCCTGTGCCGGGGCCGCGGCATCCCCGTGCTCCGGGTCGACGAGGCCGACCTGCCCGCCCTGGTCGGCGAGGTCGTCCTCGACCTGGCGGACGGGACGATCACCCTCGCCCCCGACCCGGCCCCGGCCCCCGTGCCGCCGCTCGGCGACCGCGCCCCCACCGTCGACCACCTCGGCGCGGCCTGCGCCGTCATCGCCGACTTCCAGGACATCCGGACCGTCAACTCCTGCGGCCCCAACGCCGCCCGGGTCGACTGCTTCTTCATCCGGGAGGAGTTCCTCTGCCTGGCCGCCGGGCTCAGCCCGTTCGACGCCCTGGACGGCGGGCCCGCGGAGATCGCCCGCTACGGCCGGGCCGTCGCCGAACGCCTGGTCGCCTTCGTCGGGGAACTGCTGCCCGGCCAGCGCCTGGTGCTGCGGCTGCTCGACCTGCGCTCCGACCACGCCGCCAGCGTCACCGAGCAGTCCGCCGTCGCCGTCGAGCCCAACCCCGAACTCGGCCTGCACGGCGCCCGCTGGCTGCTCGGCTCCGCCCCCTACCGGGACGCCCTGCACACCGTGCTCGACACGCTGCGGGACCGGCTCGGCGACGAGGCCGCCCGGGTCCACCTCTCGGTGCCCTTCCTCAACGACGCCGAGGAGTACGCCCAGTTGCGCGCGCACCTCGAACTCCCCGCCGACGTCCCGCTGTCGGCCTTCATCGAGACCCCGGCCGCCGTCCACGCCACCCCCGGCATCTGCGCCGCCGGCGCCAGCGAACTCTTCGTCGGGGTCAAGGACCTGGTCCAGTTCTACCTGGCCGCCGACCGGGGCAACCACCTGGTCGCCGACTCCTACCAGACCCGCCACCCCGCCGTCCTGGACGGCGTCCGCCGGATCGTCGAGGCCGCCCGTGCCGCCGGCACCCCCGTCCGGGTGTTCTCGCTCGGCAGCGACCTCGCCCACTACCTCGACCGGCTGCCCGTCCCCGACGGCTACATGATGTGCACCGCCGAACTGACCCGGGTGCTCCAGCCCCCGGCCCTGCTGGCGGCCTGACCGCCCGCACCCCGGCCCCCGTCCTCCAGGGCGGGGGCCAACTCATGTGCATCGCAGGTTTCCTGATGCCACATCAGCCCGATCGGACGGAGAACTGAGCATTCTGGGAGAAGTCCGCGCCGACGACCAGCCACCAGTCTGGGCACGCGCGCGGCCGCCCGGCGTGCCGCGCGCCCTCCCTCCCCTCCCCGCGCCGTAGGAGAACCTGCCCGATGACCGCCGCCACCGCACCGTCGAGAACCGGCTCCCAGGGACCGGTGAGCCGCCTGAACGTCGACTCGCACCGCGCCGCCCTCAACATCTTCATGGTCGTCGTGCTCGGCCACTGGGCCGAACACCTCGCGCAGGCCTACCAGATCTGGGGCCTGGGCTGGACGGTCCCGAAGTCCAAGGGACTGCTCGGGTACGCCTTCCCCTGGCTGGTGACCTCCGAGTGGATGCACTACGGCTACGCCCTGATCATGATCATCGGCCTGTTCCTGCTCCGCCCCGGCTTCGTCGGCCGCGGCCGCACCTGGTGGACGGTCGCCCTCGCCATCCAGTTCTGGCACCACATCGAGCACCTGCTCCTGCTGCTCCAGGTGCAGACCGGCCACTTCCTGTTCGGCAAGCCGGTGGCCACCTCGGTGCTCCAACTCGTCTTCCCCCGGGTCGAACTGCACCTGTTCTACAACACCATCGTCTTCATCCCGATGGTCGTCGCGATGTACTACCACCTGCGGCCCGGCCCGCAGGAGCTGGCCGCGATGACGTGCAGCTGCAAGCACGCCGTCCACCGGCACGAGGTCGCGGCCGCCGCGTGAGTGCCACCGGATCACCGCAGTCCTTCCGGCGGACCCTCGCCCTCGGCGTCGGCACCGTCCTGGTCCTGCTGCTCGGACTGCTCTGGATCAGCGCCCGCCAGCCCGTCCGGCTGGCGGGCGCGACCCCGGGCGACGGCAGCTCGCTCGCCGCCGACCGGCCGCCGACCGAGGTCGAACTGACCTTCAGCGGCGACGACTTCACCCCCGGCTCGGTCTACCTCCAGGTCAACGGCCCCGACGGCGCCTCCGTCACCGAGGGCCGCCCCCGGGTGGACGGCCACCGCCTGGTCGCGCCCGTCCGCGTCCGGGACCGGGGCACCTACCGGATCACCTACCGGGTCGTCCTGAACGGCGGCCGCGAGGTCTCCGGCACCACCGCCTTCGGCCTCGGCACCCCCGCCGCCCCCGCCGCGGCCCCCGCCGACGAACCCGCCCCCGCCCACGACCACGGCGTCGAAGGCGCCTGGAACCTCCTGCTCCTGGGCGTCGACGCCGTCGTCATCCCCGGCGCCCTCTACCTGCTGCTGCGCCGCCCGCGCCTGCGCCGCCCCCGAACGTCCTGACCCCTCCCGAAACTTGACGGGCGGTCAGCAGATCGGCGTAGGTGTACGGCGATGCGTCCCGCCGACGCCGCCGGTCCGGCATCGTGGAGGCGTACGGACCGTGGAACGGACGCACCGGGGGGAGAGGGACGGATGACCGTCTACATCATGGGGCACGGGGAGTTCAGCGGACCGCCGACCTTCCTGCCCGCGGGCAGGACCATCGGCATCTACGCCACCGAGGGCACCCCGCTGAGCATCGCCGTCGGCATGCAGGTGGTCGCCGAACCCGGCGGCTGCACCCCGCGCAAGGTGTTCGGCACGGAGAGGGACCGGACCGTCCCCAACTACCGGGTCGGACCGCTCACCCACCTGGAACTGAAGCGGATGCTGACGGTCGCCTCGCCCGCCAACGAGGTCCTCTACCTCGGCCACACCCCCGGACTCCCGGACGAGACCCGGCTCTGCACCCGGCCCGAGTCCTGCCGGCTCCCCGCCCACGCCCCCGACTGCGAGGGCCTGCTGGCCATCCTGGCCGCCGCCGACCTCCGGCTGGTCTTCTGCCTGGCCGACGCCAAGAGGGCCGGCCTCACCGAGATGACCCTCGACCTCCCCGCCGGCACCGAGGTGAACGAGCGGGCCAACCGCGCCCTGCGGCGGCACCGCGAACGGGCACTGGTCTGGAACGACCGGCTCGCCCCGGAGACCGCCGCGGCCGAGAGCGCCCACCGGGAGTTCCTCGCCCTGGCCGAACGGGACGAGGCCGGGGCGCGGGAGGCCGCCTTCCTGATCGCCTCCTCCAACCTCCTGGAACGGAACGTGATCCGGCACGACCTCACCGCGCTGCGCCGCACCGCGGGCCACTGGGCCGTGCTCGACCTGCTCGCCTCCTACCCCGCCAAGACCCGGGCCCTCGCCCACGAGGCGCTCCGGGACACCGGGCGGACCGTGGTGATCATGCCCGACGCGGTGGAGCTGTTCGCCGCCGAGTTCCCCCGCGCCACCACCGCGGAACGGTACGAGGCGTGGCGCGCCCTGACCCCGGCCGAACGCGAACGGCTCACCGTGCGCAGCGAGTTGCTGCGCGACTGGGCCCGCGAGGTGGTGCCCGCCGTGGAGCGGATCAGGGCCCTCCTGCGCGAGACCACCGACCCGGTGGCGACCTGGTTCCGGATGCCCGCGCTGACCGCCGCCGAGAACGAGTACCTCGCCGCCGAGATCGAGCAGGACGACGCCTTCCGCACCTGCGTCGCCGGCGTCCTCGCCTTCGCCAAGCAGGCCCCGCCCGCAGCCAAACTCGCCCTCTGGGAACGGCTCTCCGACGCCCCGGCCGCCCGGCAGTGGCTGGAGTCCACGGCCAAGGGTGACCCCGCGAGCTGGCGCGCCGCCCACCTGGAGTCCCGCGTCACCGCCGGACCCGACCCGGTCGGCGACTGGCTGGCCGACCACCTGCGGCCGACCGGGACCGAGGACCCGGCCCCCGAGGACGCCGAGGAGCCCGCCGCGCCCGAACCGGAGCCGACCCCGACGGCCGACGAGTACGCCGACTTCTGGGACGGCGCCGCGTACGACAACCTGCGGGCCACCGGAGCCTGGAACGTCGGCACCCCGGTCCTGGTCGTCCGCAGCGGCACACGGTTCCGCTTCACCGACGCCGCCACCTGGACCGAACTCTCGCACGCCCTGCCGCAGACGCCCTGGGGCGCCTACCAGGTCTCCGCCGTGACCCTGCACGACATCGAACTCGAGTACATCGACGGCCCCGTCGACCGGGCCGCCCTCACCCCCCACCTCCCGGGCCTCCTGGCCGGCTCCGGCCGGGTGGTCATCACCCTGAAATGACCCCGGCCCGCTCCCGGTAGGGTCGGGGCACCGGAGCGAGCGGAGCGGGGCGGGACATGGGCAGGTGGGAGCGGGCGCTGACGGCGGCCGGGGTGGACGGGCCGGAGCTGCGCGAGGACTACGGGCGGCAGCGGCGGCAGGTGATCGACTACCGGCGGGAGGTCGCGCTGGGGGCGATGGCGCTGCTGCCCGCCCGGATGATTCCGCACGTGTTCGCCGCCGCCGCGTTCATGCACCGCACCGACGACCTGCTCGACAGCGGGCCCGTGGCGGGCCGCCGCGCGGCGGCCGAGCGCTGGCGGCGGGAGACCGTCGAGGCACTGGAGCGCGGCCGCACCGACCACCCCGAACTGCGCCCGCTGCTGCACAGCGTCGAGGCGCACCCCGCACTGGGCCGGCACGTGCGGGACTACCTGGCCGCCGCCGAGGCCGACCTCGACTTCACCGGCTTCGCCACCGAGGACGACTACCAGCGCTACGTCGACGCGTACGCGCTGCCCGGCTTCATGGTGGTCGCCGGGCTGCTCGGCCCCGACGGCGCGGACGAACGGGCCGCGTACCGCGCCGCCTGCCGGACCTTCATCGACTCCAGCCAGCGGTTCGACTTCGTCAACGACCTCGCCGAGGACCTGGCCGGCGGCCGGCTGACGATCCCCGCGGAGACCCTGGACCGGCACGGCGTCACCCGCGCCGACCTCGAACAGGCCCGCGACCTCCCGGCCGTCCGGGCGCTGATCCTCGACCTGCTCGACCGGGCGGACCGCAGCCGCGCCGAGGGCGCCCCCGTCGTCGACCTGGCACCCGCCGCGCACCGCCCGATGATGCGCTGCACCATCGAGGTCGAGGCGCTCACCTCCGCCGCCGCCCGCACCGACCCGGCCGCACTGCTGCGCCGCTCCGCGAGCCCGTCCAAGTGGGGCGCGCTGCGCCTGCTGGTCCGCGAGTACCGCCGGGCCCGCCCGTACCGGGACTGAACCGCCCCGCGGGCGGCGGGAGTCGGCGAGGGGCGGACGGACGGGAACCGGCGCCGGGTCAGCCGAGCAGCAGGCAGGCGTCCCAGCCGTCCTCGGCGCCGCCGGGGTGCAGGTGGGCGTGCAGGGCGAGGGCCGCGCCGGCGGTGCCTTCGAGGAGGGCGGCCGGGGCGTCGGCGGCCAGGGCGGCGGCGAGGTCGCGGGCGGTGGCGGCGGCCAGGGCGGGCAGGTGCGCGGCCAGGGCGGCGGAGCCGGACTCCTCGGCGGTGCGCCGGACGGTCTGCAGCAGGCCGCCGGTGCCGTGGCAGAGGCCGGGGCCCTCCAACTGCCAACCGGCGGGGTCGGCGAGGGCGCCGGCGAGTTCGGCGACGGCGGTCTCCCGCCAGTCCTCCCGGTCCAGGGCCTGCCCGGCCAGGAACAGGGCCCGGGCCGCCCCGGGGGTGCCGTAGCACCAGGCGGCCCGGGTCGGGGCGTCGGCGGGCACCCGGCCCCGCTCCGCGTCCTCGACCCGGACCGTCATCGGCCAGCCCCCGGCGGGCCGCCGGTGGGCGGCGAGCCGGACCGCCAGGTCCTCGATCGCCGCGTCCTGGCCCGGCACCCGGACGCCCCGCGCGCGGGCCACCGACAGCAGGGCGAGCGGGCCCGGCATCCCGTGCGCCAGACCGAGGTTGAGGTGGCCCCGGGGCTCGTCCGGGTCCGCGCCGGGCAGGCCGGGCCCGCCCGCCGTCCACCAGCGCGGCAGCGGCCCGTCGCCCGGCCCGGCCAGCTCGACCAGGGCGGACAGCGCCGCGGCGGTCGCGGGCCCGTCCGGCTCCAGGGCCAGCAGCAGCCGCCCCAGCCCGGCCAGTCCGGAGACCGCGTCGAAGGTGTGCGCGCGCAGGCCCGCCCCGGCGGCCAGGTCGGCCCGCAGTCCGGCGGCCCGCCCGGCGGCCGACTCCCGGACCTTCGGCAGCAGCGCCGCCAGCAGCCCGCCGTACTCGCCGGGGGCCCGGGCCATCAGCCGGGCGGCGAACGCCACCGCGGCGGCCCCCGAGTACAGGCCGCCGCCGCGCATCGCCCCCGGGGCCCGCACCGCCGCCGCCAACCGGCCGTGCGCGGCCCGGCGCAGCTCCTGGTCCGGCCCGGCCAGCACGGCCAGCGCCAGCGCCGCGCCGCTGAGACCGGTGCCGAGCCCGGGGGCCGGGACGTCCTCGGGTCCGAGCGGACGGGCCAGCCGGGCGGTGGCGGCATGCAGGACCTCGGCGGGAGTGGCCGCCGCTTGTTCTTGACGCATCGTCAGGAACCTTCCGTGCGAAGTCGATCGGGGACGTGCGGGAGCGGCGCCGGGCCGCCGGGGCCACGGCCCCGGCGGCCCGGGCCGTGGCCCCGGCGGGAACGGCCGCCTCCTCCCGGCGCACGGTCAGCCGCCCGCCGGGCGGGAGCGGCCGGCCACGCGGTGGGCCTCCAGGGTGCCCCGGGCCAGGGCGTAGGCGCGGCGTTCGGCTTCGCGGTCGATGCCGATCAGGCGGTTGTGGCCCATGTGCAGGAGCGAGGCCAGCGCCGGGCCGGCGGCGGGCGCGGCGAGCCGGGGCGCGTACGCGGCGAGGCGGTCGGCGCGCAGCCGCCAGGCGTCGGCGAGGGCGGCGTCGGCGGGGAGCAGGCCGCCGCCGGGGGAGGCGGGGCCGGCCGGGCCGATCGCGGTGAGGGCGGCGGCCCGGTGGGTGCGGAAACTCCGGTGGTGCTCCTCGGACTTGGGGTAGGTCGCGGCGATCCACGGGCCGACCGGCGCGGGGACGGGGCGGGCCGCCAGGAAGTCCCGGGCGGTGGCGGCCAGGTTGACGGCGGCCAGCAGGTCGCCGGGCACCGGCCGACCGGCCCGGGACAGCCGGAGCGCGGCGAGCGCGACCAGGCTGTCGGCGTGGAAGACCCGTTCGGCGTCCGCGAGGACCTCGGGCCCGCCGTACCGGTCGGTCTCCGGGGTGTAGCCCTCCAGCCGCAGGCCGGCGGCGAGGCCGGCCCGGCGCAACTCGTGCGCCCAGTCGTGCAGGGCGGGCAGCAGGTCGGCGGCGAGGACGGCCGGGTCGCCGTGGAAGCGCAGCCGCAGGTGCGGGTCCGGGTCGCGGTAGCGGACGAAGAACCAGCGGTCGACCGCGCCGGGCAGCGCCGCCAGCAGCCGGGGCAGGCGGGCGGCGAGGATCTCGTCCTGCCGGCTCTCGTTGGCCGCGAGCCGGGCGAACAGCCACGGGCCGCCCGGGAGTTCGGGGACGCGGGGGTGCACGGCGGGCAGCGGCCGGCGGACCGGCGGGGTGTCCGGGCGGGGTGCGGCGCGGCGGCGCAGCGGGACGACGATCTCGGCGGCCCGGGCGCCGTCCGGGCCGCGCAGCCAGCCGCAGGCGTCGGCGGCCAGGTCCTCCTGGAGCACGGTGGGCAGGGCGGAGCGGGAGCGGCTGTGCAGCAGGCGGCGGTGCGCGGGGTCGTCCAGGTCGAGGCCGATCCGCTGGTCGCCGCTGAGCAGCCGGACCGCGGCGGGGACGCCCCAGCGCCGCCGCCACCGCTCCAGCCCGCGCGCCCACTCCTCGTACGGGACGTCGGCGCCCGCCGGGACGGGCGCGGTCAGCCGCCAGGCGGCGGGGGCCAGCACCACCCGGCCGCGCCGGACCCGGGGCAGCGCGGGGGCGCTCGCGGACGTCCCCCAGTCCCAGGGCTGCCAGGGCCGCTGCCCGGTGAGCGCCACCTCCTGGAGGAAGCGGGCCGCGTTGGGCGCGCCGGCGCGCAGGTTGAGCGCGTGGTGCGCGGTGGCCCGGACCTCGCGGCCGAGGCTGCGCGAGTGGACGCTCAGCCGCTCGGTGTCGGCGAGCACCACCAGGTCGTCCGGGGTGAGGACGGTGGGGCCGCCGGGGTCGGGGAAGGCGCTGACCACGACCCGGTGGCCGAGCCAGCGCGGGGTCAGCGCGATGTTGGCGTGCCGGGGCCGGTAGGGCGTGAACTCCAGGTGGGCGTGCAGGACTTCGCCGTCGTCCTCCGGTTCCCCGGCCGCGCCGGCGAGCAGCGCGCCGCCGTCGCCGTCCGGGCCCGCCAGGTGGGCGGCGAAGCGGCCGAAGGTGGCGCCGGCCCGGTCGCTGCCCGCAGTGGGGGAGAGCACCAGCCGGAACCGTCCGGCGTCCAGGTCGGCGGGGGAGGCGGCGGCGAGTTCGGCGTACAGCTCCAGCGAGGCGGGCGGGGTGTCGGCGGCGCTGCCCGGCCGCTCCGGGGCGGGGGCGAGGCGGGCCAGCAGGGCGTCGTCGAGGACGACCTCGGGCAGCGGGCCGCCCGGTTCGCGGTCGGCCAGCGCCCCGGCGGCGAGTTCGGCCAGCACCCGGTCGCGGGCCGCCTCGGCGTCGGTCCGGGCCCGGGCGGGCCGCGGGTTGGCCGCGCCGCGCGGGCCGGCGGGCCGCCGGTACCCGGCGGGCGGCCCCAACCCGGTGTCGGGGTCGAGCAGTTCGGCGAGCGGGACGGGGCTGTCGGTGCCGTACCGCTCGACGAACTCGACGTGGTAGGCGCGCAAGTGCTCGGGCGCGGCGGCCGGCGGGGCCAGCCGCCACAGCACGGTGGCGGTGTGCTCCAGTTCGGCCCCGACCTGCTCGGGCAGCACCACCTCGCCCTCCAGCGCGAGGTCGGCGTGCAGCGGCCGGTCGGACGCGCCGAGGGCCGCCGTCCGCCGCCGCGCCGCGCGCAGCTCCGCCCCGGCCCGGCCGCGCGGCAGCGCCGCGGCCCGCGCCAGCAGCTCGCGCACGGCGGCGAGTTCGGCCCGCACCGGGTGCGCCGGGGGGAGCCGGTCCAGGACGTGGCCGAGCAGGTCGGTGCTGTCCGGCGGGGGCGTCAGGTCGGTGAGCAGGAAGCCCTGCGCGACCAGGGTGCGCACCAGGGCGGCGATCGCGTCGGCCGGGGCGCCGGGGAAGTCCGCGGCCAGCGCGGCCAGCAGCTCGGGGTGCGGCAGCGGTCGGGCGGCGTGCCGGACGGCGGCCCGGACCACGGCGGTGGCGCGCACCGTGCGCTCGGCGACGGGCGGCCCGTCGCCCTCCCCGTCGCCGCTGGTGCCGGCGGTGCATTCGGGGAGGTACGGCAGGACCAGCCGGTCGCCGCGCAGCGCGGCCTGCTGGTCGACGGCCAGCAGCAGGCCGGGGAGTACCCCGGGCTCGGTGCGCAGCCGGTCCAGCAGCGGGAGCAGCCAGCCCAGGTCGGGGCGGAAGGCCCGGCGTTCGGCGCCGTCCGGGCTGGTCCCGGTCCGGGGCCCGAAGCGGGCCGTGCCGACGGCGGCCATCAGGCCGAACGGGGTGGGGCGGGTGGCCATCCGCAGCCGGTAGCGCTCGACGGCCTCGGCCGCGCGGCGGACCGCGGCGGGCCGGAGGGCGTCCCCGGCGGCGACCCGGTCCAGCAGGTCGGCCAGCGAGGGGCTGGAGATCTCCAGGGCCTCGCGCAGCACCGGATCGGCCGCGGCGGCGCGCAGGGCGTCGAGGGCGCGGGCCCCGTCCGGTTCGGCCGCGGCGGCGCGCAGGGCGTCGAGGGCGCGGGCCCCGTCCGGTTCGGCCGCGGCGGCGCGCAGGGCGGCGTCCGGTGGGAGGCCGTCGGCGGCACCGGTGCCGGGGTGCTCCCGGGCCAGGGCCGGGGTGCGGAGCAGGACGGGACCGGTCGCCGTGAAGATCGTTTCCCGGTCCGCCGCATGCGGCTTCCTGCCCACCGTGCCCCCCGTGCCCGCGTCGCCCTGCCTCGTGGTGCCGTCACGCCGCGCAGCTCTGCCGCGGTCTCTCCCGGCCTGGATCGGACTGTTGTATCCCGGAGATCAACAAGTGTCCATAGTTGATCACTGGCCATCAAGAGTTGGCTGAATCTGTCTATTCATCCGCGCACGCTCCTTGTCCGGCGATGCACAGAGTCCCTAACGTCCGCTGCATCCCGCCGCGAGTCGATCGCGGCCATGACGAAGGGAGGCCACCATGGCCACCGACATGCAGGAGCTGTTCGACCTCGACGTGCAGGACCTCGTCGCCGAGACCGCGGAGCAGGAGGAGGCCGCCGCGATCAGCCTCTCCTGCGAGGGCTCCTGCCACCGCCCGTACTGCATCTGAGCGGCCTGATCCGACCGGTATGACCCCGGGCGCGGTGTTCCGGAACCGTCTTCACGGTTCCGGACACCGCGCCCGCACGCGTTCCCCCGGCCCGGTCAGCCGCCGGCGCGCTCCGCCAGCGGCCCCGGGCCCGCGGCGGGGGCCGCCGCGGGCAGCGGACCGCGGGCCAGCCGCACCAGCTCCTCCGGCGTCAGCGCCGCCAGCCGCTCCCGGCCCAGCCGCAGCACCTCCGCGGCCGCGGCCAGCAACTCGCCCTGCGTACCCGGGCGTTCGGCCGACCCGCCGGCCCGGCCGTCGGCGGCCAGGAACTCGCCGAGCGCCGCCCTCAGCCGCCCGGCGCCGGCCTCCCGGACGGTGAACGACAGGTGCACCGACAGCCCCTGACGACCCGTCGCCGCGTGCGGCGCGCCGCGCGGCACGTACAGCACCTCGCCCGGCGCGAGCACGGTGCGCAGTTCCACCGGCCCGGGCTCGGGCGCCGGCCCCGGCCGCCAGTTCCCGTCCGCCGGGGCCGCGTGCACCGTCCACTCCTTCTCCCCGGCGAGCTGCACCACCAGCACGTCCGCGTCGTCGCGGTGCACGTCCAGCCCGCGCCGCCCGGCGCCGGTGGCGAAGCAGAACGCCTCGGTGCGGCGGCCCAGCCGGTGCGCGATGTCGGCGGCCATCGCCCGCACCGGGGCGTGCCACTGGTCCAGCTGCGGCAGCAGCAGGGTGGCGCCGCCGTCCAGCAGCGCGCCGATCCGCCCGGCGTCGGCCCAACCGCCCTCGTGCCGCCCGGCCACCGTGCGGACGGTGCAGAACCGCTCGGGCGCGACCACCTCGCCGTCCTGCACCATCTCCACGTACGGCACCCGCAGCAGGCCGCCGCCCAGCACCTCGTCCAGCACCGCTGGACCGGGCAGCCCGGCCGGCCACCCGTCCGGCCGGAACACCCGTGACCTGCGCTCCTCCAGCGCCTTGCCGAAAGCCTCCGGATCGCCGACCAGATCGGCCAGTACCTGCCCCATCCCCAGCTCCTCTCCTCCGACGGCCGCCCGGCGGCGTCCGTCGCTGCCCGTCCGGCCGCCCACCGGGGCCGGCCGGCCGTCCCCGAACGGACGGATGACCAAGGGGAACCGCTGGAACCCCTCCTCCGCCAGATCGTTAACCGGCCACCTTGGTGCGGTACGAACGGTGTTCCGCGCCCCGTCGGCGCCCGTCGGCCCCCGGCGGGACCGGCCGCACCCCCGGTCCATACTTGGTCGAACCGTTCGTCGAGAGGCATCCTCCCCATGGCCGACAACCGGGCCGACCGCCGCGCCGCCCAGCCCGCCGCGCGCCACGCGCTGCTCCAACTGACCGGCGTGAGCCGGTCGTACGGTGCCCGGGAGGTGCTGCACCCCGTCGACCTCGCGCTCGCCGCCGGCGAGTGCGTGGCCCTGCTCGGGCACAACGGCTCCGGAAAGTCGACCCTGCTGCGGGTCGCCGCCGGACGCGACCTGCCGACCGCGGGCACGGTCCGCTTCGACGGCCTGCTGATGAACGAGAACGACCCCCGGGTCCGGGCCCGGGTCGCGGTCGTCGGCGACACCGTCGCCTGCTACCCCGACCTGACGGTGCGCGAGCACCTGCTGCTTGTCGCCGTCGCGCACGGCGTCGCCGACGCCGCCGACTGGGTCGACCAGGTGCTGGAGAACCGCTCGCTCACCGAACGGGCCGACGCCCTGCCCTCCGCCCTCTCCTCCGGCCAGCTGCAGGCCCTGCTGCTGGCCTGCGCCCTGGTCCGGCCCCGCGACCTGCTGCTGCTCGACGAACCCGAGCAGCGCCTCGACCCGGAGGCCCGCCGCAGCCTCGCCGACCTGCTGAAGGCCGAACTCGCCGACGGCGTCGCGGTGCTGCTGGTCACCCACCACACCGACCTGGCCCGGGAGGTCGCCGACCGGGTGGTGATGCTGGAGGACGGCCGGGTGCTCCGGCAGGGCACGCCCACCGAGGTCCTCGGCGCCGCCCCGGCCGGTGCCCGGTGAGCGCGCCCGAACAGCTGGCGGCCGAGGAGGCCGCCGAGTGGACGGCCGACGACGACTGGACCGACGAGGCCCTCGCCCTGCTGCGCGAACTGCGCGCCCCGCACCGGCGCAACCGGGCCAAGCAGATCGCCTTCGGCCTCTACTGCACGCTGCTGATCCTGGTGATCTGGGGCGGCGTCCCCAGCTTCGGCCTCTTCCTCCAGGCCTCGATGGGCGCCGACTACACCGCGCACGGCCCCGACCTGCTGGCCGCCATGCCCGCCGGCATCGCCGCCGCCGGCCTGGCCGTGCTGCTGCTCGCCGTCCGGGACGGACTGTGGCGCGGACCGGTCGTGCCGCCCCGGGCCACCACCGACTGGCTGCTCGCCCACCCCGTCCGGCCCCGCCCCGTGCTGCGGCCCTGGTTCTGGCTCTCCTGCGCGCTGGCCGTCCTGCCCGGCCTGGTGGTCGCCGTCGGCGGCATGGTCGCGCTCGGCCTCACCGTCCGCACCGGCCTGCCCGCCGCCCTCGGCTGGTGCCTGGTCGGCGCCCTCTGCCTGCCGCTGCTCGGCGTCTGCGCCGGACTCCTGGTCCAGCACAGCCCGCGCGCCGCCCGCCGGGCCCGCGCCCTGACCCCGTACGCGACCGTGCTGGTGCTCGCGCTCGCCGTCCAGAGCGGACTGGCCGTCGCCGGGCACCCCGTGCCCTGGCTGGAGCGGATCGAACTCTGGTCCGGCCCCTGGGGCTGGGCGGCGGTCGCCGCGCTCGCCCCGACACCCGCCGCCGTCCCCGGCGGCGCGCTCGCCGCCGCCCTGCTGCTGGTCCCGACCGCCGCCGCCCTGTGGTACGCCGACCGGGCCGTCGGCACCGTCCCGCTGCCGCTGCTCCGGGAACGCGCCCGGACGGCCGCCGGCGTGCTGGCCGCGCTGCGCACCGTCGAACTGCGGGCCGCCCGGCTGGCCGTGGCCGGCGCCACCGGCGGCGAACGGCAGCTGCGGCTGAAGCTGCCCGCGCCCCGCCGGGCCCCGCTGGTCCTGTACTGGCGCGACACCCTCGCCCTGCTGCGCGCCCCCGCCCGGCTCGGCCGCGCCGTGCTGCTGACCGTCCCCGCGCTGCTCTGCGCCGTCCTCGCGCACGGCAGCAAGGGCGTGCTCTCCTGGGGCATCACCGTGGTCGCGCTGCTCTTCGGCTACCTGGCCGTCGCCCAGTTCCTGGAGCCCGCCCGGGTCGAGACCGACGACGTCCGCCGCTCCTCCTGGTCCCCGTACCCGTTCGCCGGCCTGATGCAGCGGCACGCCGTGGTGCCCGCCCTGCTCGGGCTGCTGCTCGCGGCCGTCGGCGCGGCGGTCGCCGCCGCGCTCGGCGGCGGGGCGGCGGCCTGGCTGGCCCCGTGCGCGGTGCCCGCCCTGGTCGCGGCCGGACTGGTGAACGCCTGCCGCGGCCCGGCCCGCCGCGACCTGCTGTACCGCACCCCGCAGCCCAGCGGCGGCAGCACCGGCCCGCTGATGTTCGCGCTCTGGTACGCGGCCGGCCCGGCCGTCGCCGTCCCGGTGCTGGCCGTCCCGTTCTCGGTGGCGCTGCGCACCGGTGACCCGGTCCCGGCCCTCGCGGTCGGCCTCACGGTCGCCGCGGGCCTGTTCCAGTGGGCCTCGGCCCGGGCGGCGAAACTCCCCGCCCGGACCCGCGGGTAGCACCCCGCACCCGGAAGGCCCCGGTCGTCGACCCGACCGGGGCCTTCGGCGTTCCCGGTCGGTCGGTGGCGGCGGATCAGGACGCGGCGATCGGCCGGGTGCCGGGTTCGAGCGGGAGACGGAGGGCCCGGACGGTGAACGAGACGGCGTGGTACCAGCCGCAGACCAGGACCAGTTCGAGGGCGGCGTCCTCGTCGGTGGCGGCGACCAGGTCCGCCCAGGTGCCGTCGGAGAGGTCGAAGGTCGTGTGGAGTTCGTCGACGGCTTCGAGCACCGCGCGGTCGGCCGCGTCCCAGCAGGCGTCCGCCGGGCCGCCGGCCGCGAGCGAGGCGAGCTGCGCGGCGTCGAGCCCCGCCTTCCCGGCGAGGCCCGCGACGTGCACGGCCCACTCGTAGTCGGCGCCGCAGAGCGCGGTCGTCCGGTCGATGACCAGTTCGCGCTGCCGGAGGGTGAGCGCGGAGCGCGGGGAGAAGTAGTAGCTGCCCCAGGCCGCGACGGCGCGGGCGAGTGCGGGGCGGCGCGCCCACACCCGGAACAGCTGGATGGGCGAGTGCCCGAGGAGTGCGAGGGCGGCGCCGGCTTCCTCGTCGTAGGGCGGGGAGAGCGGCTCGATGCGCGGGTGCTTCGATTTCAGAGGCATGGCGGCACGCTAACATCGGTGCTTCGGAAAGAGAAGCAAGCGAGGGAAGCAGATGGCACAACCGACACCCCTCCCCGGCCGCCCCGTCCGCGGCTCGCGCACGGGGCGCCCGATCATGGCGCTGCTCGACCTCCTGGGTCGGCGCTGGGTGCTGCGGGTCCTGTGGGAGCTGCGCGCCGACGCCGCGCCGACGTTCCGGCAGCTCCAGCAGCGGTGCGACGGCGTCTCCTCCAGCGTCCTGGCGGACCGGCTCCGCGAACTCGGACAGGCCGACCTCGTCGAGCACACCGGCGGGGGCTACCTGCTCACCGAGCAGGGCCGCACCCTCCTCGAACGCCTCGCCCCACTCGACGCCTGGGCCGCCGACTGGCGCCCCAGGACCGAGGACTGACGGCCGGCGGTGCGCGGCGGGACGAGGGGGCGGCGGGACGAGGTGCGCGGCGGGACGAGGGGGCGGCCACCTGCTCGCCGCCGCCGACCGCCTCCCGGTCCGCCCGCCGGGGCCCGGCGGGCGGGTGCCGGGGTGCCGGGATACTGCTGCCATGTCAGATCATCGGACCGCCGCGTCCACCGGGACCGTCCAGGTCGAGAACCCCGTCCCGCCGCCGGACCGGCCCTCGCTGCGGCGGGACGTCTCGCTGCCCGCCCTGCTGGCCGGCCTGGTGTGCATCGCCGTCTCGTTCTCCGGCCCGCTGGTCGTGGTGCTCGCCGCGGCCGCCGCCGGACACCTCGACGCCGCGCACACCGCCTCCTGGATCTGGGCGGTGTCGATCGGCAGCGGACTGACCTGCCTGCTGCTCAGCTGGCGGACCCGCACCCCCGTGATCACCGCCTGGTCCACCCCCGGCGCGGCCCTGCTGATCGGCAGCCTCGGCGCGTACCCCTACCCGGAGGCGGTCGGCGCGTTCCTGCTCGGCTCGGTCGCCGTCGCCCTGTTCGGCGCCACCGGCCTGTTCGGACGGCTGATCCGGGCCGTCCCGACCGGCATCGTCAACGCCATGCTGGCCGGCATCCTGTTCACCTTCGGCGCGGGCATCTTCGCCGAACTGCGCGCCACCCCCGCCCTGGTGCTGGGCAGCTTCACCGTCTTCCTGCTGGCCAAGCGCCTGCTGCCGCGCTACGCCGTCCCGCTGGCCCTGCTCGCGGGCGCGCTGCTGGCCGCCGCCACCGTCGGCCTCCCGCTGCGCCTCGGCTCCGGCGGCCCCACCCACCCCGTCTGGACCACCCCCGCGTTCTCCTGGCCCGCCGCCGTCGGTCTGGCGCTGCCGCTCACCATCGTCGCGCTGGCCTCGCAGACCGCCCCCGGCCTCGCCATCATGCGGGCCTCCGGCTACGACCCGGACGACCGGCTGCTGGTCGGCGCGACCGGCGGCCTGTCGGTGCTGCTCGCCCCGTTCGGCTCGCCCGGCGTCAACCTGGCGGCGATCACCGCCGCGATCTGCACCAGCCCCGAGAGCCACCCCGACCCGCGCCGCCGGTACGTGGCCGGGATGTCCGCGGGCCTGCTCTACCTGCTGGTCGGCAGCTTCGGCGGCGTCCTGGTCAGCCTGTTCACCGGCCTGCCGCACGCCCTGATCGCGGTGATCGCGGGCGTCGCCCTGCTGGCCTCCTTCCAGGGCAGCCTGGCCGCCGCGGTCGCCGAGGAGCGGGGCCGCGACGGCGCCGTGGTCACCTTCCTGGCCACCGCCTCCGGCATGACCCTGTTCGGCATCGGCGCCCCGTTCTGGGGCCTGCTGCTGGGCCTGGCCACCCACGCCGTCCTGACGTACCGTCACCGCCGCTGAGGCGTTCCTCCCCGCCGTGTCCCGTCCGGGTAACGGCTCCGTCCCGACCGCCCCCGGGACGCCCGGCGGTGGTACGGGACGGCGTCCGCGCAGGTCGCGGGCGGTGCCGGGCCGCCCCGGCGGGCGGGGTCCGGCGGCCCGTGTCACAGCCCTGTCCGGGCCGCGGCCGGGACGGAACGGTTCGGCCGGGCGGGGCTGTCCTGCCGATCGGAAACCCGCTCGCCGCGGCGAGCACCCGGCCGCCCCGCCCCACCCGGAGGAACCCCATGCGCGTCCGCAAGCTCACCTTCGCCGTCCTGGCCGCCACCGCCGCCCTCACCCTGACGGCCTGTCAGGACGACGAGACCGGCACCGCCGCCCAGGGTGCCCCGGCCGCCGGGCAGAAGTCCGCCGCGCCGAGCACCGCCGCGACCTCCGCGGCCCCCGCGAAGGGCAGCACGCCGCCCGCCGCCGGCAGCGCCAAGGCCGGCGAGTGCCGCACCGCAGACCTGACCGTCACCGCCGCCGACCGCACCATCGGCGGCGACGCCGACCGCACCGTGGTGGTCGAGTTCAAGAACCACAGCGGCAAGGACTGCACCGTCTCCGGCTACGCGGGCGTCGACCTGAAGACCTCGGCGGGCACCGTCTCCGCGAAGCGCTCCGGCGAGCCGGTCGTCGCGGGCGTGCTGAAGAACGGCAAGTCCACCTACTTCGGCATCAGCTACCCCGCCAACACCTCCGGCGGCACCGGCCTCCGGATCACCGGCCTGGTGGTGACCCCGCCGGACGAGACCCGGTCCGTCACCCTGGCCTGGCCCGGCGCCGCCTCCCTCCCCGTCACCGAGGGCACCGACTCCCCGGTCAAGGTCGGCCCGATCGGCAGCGCGGGCCAGGGCGAGTAGCCCCGGGGCCGGTCAGTCGCGGGCGCGGGCGGCGGCCCCGGCCGTCGCGGCGGCCACGGCGGTCAGGAAGCGTCCGGCGACGGCGAGTTCGTCCGGGGTGAAGGCGTCCATGGCGGCCAGCAGCGCCGCGACGGCCGGGCCGAAGAACGACCGGCCGAGCTCGACGGCCCGCGGTTCGACGGTGAGCAGGACCCGTCGGCGGTCGGCGGTGTCGCGCTCGCGGCGGACCAGGCCGAGCCGCTCCAGCCGGTCGATCAGCGTGGTGGTGCCGGCCGAGTTGAGGCGCAGCCCGGCCCCGAGCCGCCCCGGGGTGGTCGGGCGTCCGGCCCGGGCGTCGTCCAGCAGGGCGATCAGGGCCCGCAGGTCGGTGGGGTGCAGCCCGTTCCGGGCCGCGAACTCCGCCGCGAGCAGGTCGAACTCCACGGTGGTGGCGCGCAGTTGATGGACCAGCGGGATGCGCGGGTCGTCCCAGTGCTGCCCGGCGCCCATTGACGTACCGTCCTCTCGCCCGCCTATTATCTCGTTCAGCGAGAGAATACCCGAAGCGCCCCCGAGGAGCCGGTGTGCCCGAGACCTTCGCCACCGCCTACGACACCCTGCTGGCCCGCTGGCCGGCCGGCACGACCGAACGCACCGTGCCCACCCCCTACGGACCCACCCGGGTGCACGCCTACGGCCCGCCCGACGGCCCGCCACTGCTCCTGCTGCCCGGCGGCGGCAGCACCGGCGCCGCCTGGTACGCCAACGCCCCCGCGCTCGGCACCCGCCACCGGGTGCACGCCGTCGACCTCCTCGGCGACGTCGGCCGCAGCACGCGCGCGGGCCGCCCGCTGCGCACCCCGCAGGACCTGACGGCCTGGCTGGACGCCGTCCTGGACGGCCTCGACCTGCCCGCCGCCGCCCTGTGCGGGCACTCCTACGGCGCCTGGATCGCCACCGCGTACGCGCTGCACGCCCCCCGGCGGGTCCGCCGCCTCGCCCTGCTCGACCCCACCCAGGTCTTCGGCGGCCACCGCCCCGGCTACCTGCTCCGGGTGCTGCCGATGCTGCTGCGCCCCACCGCCCGCCGGGTCGGCGACTACCTCCACTGGGAGAGCCCCGCCACCGACCCGGACCTCGCCCGCCTGTACGTCCTCGGCGCGACCCGGCCCGACCGCGACCGCCCCGTGGTGGGCCGCACCCTCGACCCGGCCCCGCTCACCATGCCCGTCCTGGCCCTGTTCGCCGGGAACAGCCGGGTCCACGACGCCACCCGGACGGCCGCCCGGGCCCGCCGCCTCCTCCCACAGGCCCGGATCGAAGTCCTGCCCGGCCTCGGCCACCACGAACTCCCCACCGCCGGAGCCCCGTCGGTGAACCCGCTCCTGCTCGACTTCCTCGACGCCTAGGACCTGCGGACTCCGCCGGTGGCGCGGTGCCCCCGGGCGGGGTCAGCCGCAGAGTGCCAGGTCGACGGCGTCGGTCAGGCGGGTGGCGGCGGCCGGGCCCGGGACGGTGGTGAGGGTGATGTTCGCGGCCCGGCCGTCCTCGGTGACCCCGCCCCGGGTGCGGTGGCCCGGGGCGGTGCCGCCGTGGCCCCAGACCAGGCCGCCGCAGCTCAGCGGCCGGCTCTGCAGGCCCAGGCCGTAGCGGACCCCGGGGCCGAGGAGTTCGGCCGGGACGGTGGTGCGCATCTGGGCGAGCTGCTCGGCGGGCAGCAGACGGCCCGTCAGGAGCGCGCCGTAGAAGGCGTTCAGGTCGGTGTTGGTGGACACCACCGCCCCTGCCGCCCAGGCCATCGAGGAGTCCATGGCGGTGTAGTCGACCCGGGGCCCGCCCGGCCGGTGTTCAGGTAGCCGTGCGGGTGGGGCTCGCGCAGCGCGGTCTCGCCGGTGGCGGGGACGTAGGTGTGGCGCAGGCCGATCCGGTCGATCACCCGCCGGGTGACCTCCTCGCCGTACGGGCGGCCGGTGACCTTCTGGACGATCAGCCCGGCCACCAGGTAGTTGGTGTTGCTGTACATCCAGCCGCTTCCGGGGGCGAACAGCGCCTTCTGGGCCAGTGCCCCGTCGAGGAGTTCGCGCGGCTCGAAGTACCGGTACTGGATGGTGGTGAAGTCGGCCAGTGCGGGGGCGTCCATGTAGTCGGGCAGGCCGCTGGTGTGCTGGAGCAGTTGACGGACCGTGATGGTCCGGCCGTCGATGCCGTCGCCGCGCAGCAGCCCGGGCAGGTAGGTGTCGACGGCGCTGTCCAGGCCGACCTTGCCCTCGGCGACCAGTTGGAGGACGACGACGGCGGTGAACGCCTTGGTGTTGCTGCCGGCCCGGATCTGGCCGTCGACCGGGACCTTCGCGCCGGTGGCCAGGTCGCCGACGCCGGCGGTGTAGGTGCGGGTGCGGCCGTCGCGGCCCTTGACGGTGGCCAGGGCGGCGGGCGCGCCGTCGTCCCGGACCAGCGCGTCGAGGCGCTGCTGCACGGCGTCCGGACGCGGCGCGGCGTGGGCCGGGGCCGGGGCGAAGGCGGTCAGGGCGAGGCCGGCGGCGGCCGCGGCCACCGTGGCGTGCCGCACGAGGCGGATGCGGTGCGCTCCGCGCGGCGGTGCGGTTGTGTTCATCGGGACTCCACTGCTGGGAAGCGGACGAAGGGGGCGGCGGTCGGGGATCAGCGGCAGAGCGCCTCGTCCGTCGCCCGGTCCAGGTGCTTCTCGGTCTCCTCGGTCGGGAGGACGGTGACGGTGATGTTCACGGAGCGGCCGTCCTCGGTGGTGCCGCCGCCGGTCCCGTAGCCGGGGATCGCCCCGCCGTGGCCCCAGGCGACGCCGCCGCAGGAGAGCGGGCGGGAGATCAGGCCGAGCCCGTAGCGGACCCCGGGGCCGAGGGCGTCGGCCGGGACGGTGGTGCGCATCTGGGCGAGCTGCTCGGCGGGCAGCAGGCGGCCGCCGAGCAGGGCGGAGTAGAACCGGGTGAGGTCCGTGTTGGTCGACACCATCGCGCCGGCCGCCCAGCCCCAGGACGGGTCCAGCTCGGTGTAGTCGCGCAGCGAGCCGTCCGCGGCGGGCTGGTAGCCCTTGGGGTGGGCCTCGTGGAGCTTCGTGTCCCCGGGGGCGGGGAAGGAGGTGTGGCGCAGGCCGATCCGGTCGACGACGCGCCGGGTGATCTCCTCGCCGAGCGGGCGGCCGGTGACCTTCTGGACGATCAGGCCCGCCACCAGGTAGTTGGTGTTGTTGTACTCCCAGCGGGTGCCGGGCGCGAAGTGCGCCTTCTGCGACAGCGCGGAGTCCAGGAGCTCGCGCGGCTCGTAGTAGCGCAGGGGGGAGTCGAGCACCATCCCGGTGTTCACGTACTCGGGCAGGCCGCTGGTGTGCTGGAGCAGTTGACGGACCGTGATGGTCCGGCCGTCGAAGCCGTCGCCGCGCACCAGCCCGGGCAGGTAGGTGTCGACGCTGCTGTCCAGGCCGACCTTGCCCTCGGCGACCAGCTGGAGGACGACGACGGCGGTGAACGCCTTGGTGTTGCTGCCGATCCGCACCTGCCCGTCGACCGGGACCTTCGCCCTGGTGGCCAGGTCGCCGACGCCGGCGGTGTAGGTGCGGGTGCGGCCGTCGCGGCCCTTGACGGTGGCCAGGGCGGCGGGTGCGCCGTCCTCCTTCACCAGCGCGTCGAGGCGCTGCTGCACGGCGTCCGGGCGCGGCGCGGCGGACGCCGCGGACGGGACCAGGGCACCGGCCGCCACGGCGGCGGCGACGGCGGCGACGGCCGCCGCCACCGCGCGCCGACGGGCGCGGGAACGGGTCGGGAGGTGCTGCTGCGGTGCGTGCTCGTTCACGGGGAACCCCTTCGGTCAGGGCGCCGGAACCCTTCCCGGCGCCCCTCCAGGGGATCATCCGACGGACCGTCAATCCGTCGGCGCGGAGGACGAGACCGCACCCGGGAACCTGCTCCGGGACGGGCCCGGGCCCGGGACCGTGCTCCCGGGCCCGGCCGTGCCGTCTGCCGTGCCGCCTGCCGTGCTGCCTGCCGTGCCGTCTGCCGTGCCGTCGACCGTGCCGCCGGGCGGCGGACCGGCCGACGGACCGCCCGGACCCGGGGTCAGAACTGCAGGGACCAGCGGTCCAGGTAGCCCTCGAAGTACTCGGAGCCGCCGGTCACCCGGAGCCGCCAGACGCCGTTCGCGGTCCGGGCCGAGGCGTCCACGCCGTAGATCCGGTGGACGTCGTTGAACGGGCCGGAGAAGGTGTCGTCCTTCAGCCGGTAGGCCGTGCCGTCGGGCGCGATCAGGTCGATCACCAGGTCGTACGGCCAGTCGTGGACGATGTCGACCGCGACGTCCAGGTTGGCGGGCCCGCGCCCGGGCACGCCGGTGACGGTGAGCGCGGAGAGCACCGGGGCCGCCTCGATCGGGACGTCCGTGTCGGTGCTGAAGCGGGGGCCGGGCGGCCGGTTCGGGAGGGCGCCGGTGTACAGCAGCCGGTCCGGGGTGCCCGGCTCCAGCCCGTTGACCGACCCGGAGGTGGCCGCCGCGGTCAGCGCGGCCGCGACCTGGGCGGGCGTCGCGGTCCGGTGGTCCGCCAGGTACAGCGCCGCCGCGCCCGCGACGTGCGGGGAGGCCATCGAGGTGCCCGACAGGACGGTGCTGTCCTCGTCGTAGGCGATGCCCGCCGAGAGGATGTCGCTGCCGGGGGCGTGCAGGTCCACCAGCGGACCGTAGTTGGAGTACCAGGCCACGCTGTCGTCGTCGTCGACGGCGCCCACCGTGATCGCGGTCGGCACCCGGGCGGGGGAGTGCTGCGAGGCGTCCACCGTCTGGTTGCCCGCCGCGACGGTGTACGTCAGGCCGGCGGCGATCGAGTTGCGCACGGCGGTGTCCAGCACCTCGTCGGGATCGCCGCCCAGGCTCAGGTTCACCACGGCCGGCCGGACCGCGTGGGCGGTCACCCAGTCGATGCCCGCGACGACCCCGTCGACGGTGCCGCTCCCGCCGTCGTCCAGCACCCGGACGGCCACCACCGAGGCCTGCTTGGCCACCCCGTACTCGGCGCCGACCGCCGTGGCGGCCACGTGGGTGCCGTGCCCGTCGCCGTCGTCGGCGACGCCGTCCCCGTCGATCACGTCGTAGCCGTAGGAGGCCCGGCCGCCGAAGTCCGCGTGGCTGATCCGGATGCCGCTGTCGACCACGTACACCGTCACGCCCTTGCCGCCGCCGGCCGGGTAGTCGAAGCGGTCGGTCAGCGGCGGGCGCCGCTGGTCGATCCGGTCCAGCCCCCAGGACGGCGGGCCCGACTGGCTGCCCTCCGCGGAGACCCGGTGGTTGCGGGAGACCAGGGCGACCGCCGGGTCCGCCGCGAGCCGCCGGGCCTGACGCTCCGACAGCTCCACCGAGAAGCCGCGCAGCGCGCTGTCGAAGGTCCGCCGCACGGTGCCGCCGTAGCGGGCGGTCAGCGAGGCGGCCGCGGGCGCGGCCGACGGCGCGGCCGGTCGGGCCGGGGCCACTTCCGGCGGGGCGAGGACCACCAGGTAGCTCCCCGCGACCACCCCCGGCCCGGCCGCCCCCCGGATCACTCCCTCCGGGGCGCTCGCCGCGGCCGGCAGCGCCCCCGTCGCCCCGAGCAGCAGCGCGAGCACCCCCGCGGCCACCCCCCGGAACGCCTGTCGTCGTGCAGTCATCGCCCTCCCCCTCCTTCGCCCCCCGGCGAAAAGCAACTCGCTTGCGGTAAAAGGAGATTGACGTACCGTCAAAGAGTTGGCAAGGAGCGGAACGCGCCATCGGGACGGGCCGCCCCGACGCCCGGTGGCCCGGCGGTTCAGAGCACCGGCGGCCGCCCGAGCCGGGCCATCCGGTACACCGTGCTCCAGCGCATCGGCCGACGCGGCGGGCACGGCGTGCGGACGCCCTCGAAGAAGCCGCCCCACCACGCCTTCAGGCCGGCCAGCGGCGGGCGGCGCAGCAGGGTGAACCCGATCCAGACGCCCAGGTGGACCGGCACCAGGACGGCCGGGAGGCGGCGCTTGACCAGCCAGACCCGGTTGCGGGCGGTCATCCGGTAGGAGGAGGCGTGCCGGGCCGGGTCGGTGCGCGGGTGCTGCAGCAGCAGGTCCGCCCGGTAGTCGATCCGCCAGCCCGCGTCCAGGGCCCGCCAGGCGAAGTCGGTCTCCTCGTGCGCGTAGAAGAACTCGGCCGGGAACAGCCCGACTTCGTCGACCACGGACATCCGGATCGCGTGGCCGCCACCGAGGAAGGCCGTCACCGGGCCGGACCGCAGCGGGTCCGAGCTGCCGATCCGCGGCACGTGCCGGCGCTGGGTGAACCCGGTCTCGTCGGCGATCCGGAACGAGGCGATCCCCAGCCCCGGGTCCTGCTCGAACGCCTCCCGGACCAGCCGGAAGGTGTCCGTGCGTGGCAGCAGCCCGTCGTCGTCCAGCACCACCAGCACGTCCGCGCCGCCGAGTTCGCGCAGCCGCTCCACCCCGACGTTCCGCCCGCCCGGGATGCCCAGGTTCTCCGGCAGCTCCACCGCGTCCACCCAGTCCGGCAGTTCCGGCAGCCCCGCTCCCTGTCCGACCACCACCGTCCGCACCCCGGCCCCGGAGTCCTCCTGCGCCCGCACCGACTCCAGCAGCGCCCCCAGCTCCACCGGCCGGGTGCCCATCGTCAGCACCACCACGCCCAACGTGACACCCATCCCGACCGCCCCGCCTCTCCCGCCTGCCCGAAACGCCGTCCGCCCCCGCCCCGAGGGGCCGGGGGCGGCCCCACCCTCCCACACTCCGGGGGTGCCGCTCCGACGGGCCGTCAGCCCTCCCGGGGCTCCGGCCGGTTCCGGTCGGCCTGTTCGCGGGCGGTGCGGATCGCCATCACGTTGTCGACCAGGCGGGCGGCCTCGGTGGCGGGGTCCATCGGGAAGGCGAGCAGGGCGCGGACGTAGGCCGGGGCGAGGACCAGTTCGAAGACGTCGGTCCAGTCGAGGACGGTGGTGCCGCTGGCCTCCAGGGTGGCCCGGATCTGCTGGATGCGGGGCTCGGCGAAGTCGAGGCCGTTCCCGGCCTGGCCGCCGGCCCGGAGCATCGCGCGGAAGAAGGCCAGGTGGCCGGGGTCGCGCAGGTCGGTGAGCAGGCGGCCGGTCCAGTCGAGCAGGTCGGCCCGCAGGTCGCCGGTGGCGGGCAGCGGGGAGCGCCGTTCCAGCTCCGCCACGACGGTGTCGATGATCAGGCCGTCGGCGGTCCGCCAGCGGCGGTAGACGGTGGCCACGTGCACGCCGGAGCGCGCCGCGACCTCCGCGATCTCCACCGTGCCGTCGGCGGATTCGGCCAGCAGTTCGCGGGTGGCCGCGTGCACGGCCTCTCTGGTGCGGGCGGTCCGGCCGCCGGGTCGGGACGTTCCCGTGGTCTGTGTCACCGCGCCAGCCTACCGCCCACTAACGCGAACCTGTTGCGTTAGTGGCACTCGGCATGCCAGTCTTAATGCGAAAGATTCGCGTCAAGCGGATCGCAGGGCGCAGATCGCAGGGAAATCGGGAGGGCGTCATGGCACGTGTACTGGTAGTGGGCGGCGGGATCGCGGGGGACACCCTCGCGCTGATGCTGGGGCGGGCCGGCTGGACGGTCACCGTCGCCGAGATCGCCCCGGCCCCGCGGACCGGCGGACAGACCGTCGACCTGCGCGGCGACTGCCGCGCCGTCCTGGACGGACTCGGCCTGCTCCCGGCCGCGCTGGAGTGCCTGGTGCCGCAGGCCGGCGCCGCCTGGATCGACGCGGACGGGCGGCGGCTGGCCGAGATGCCGGTCACCGCCTTCGACGGGGGCGGCCTGGTCTCCAGCGAGGAACTGCTCCGCACCGACCTGGCCCGGATCATCCACGCGGCGGCCAGCCCCCACGTCACGCACCGCTTCGGCGAGACCGTCGACGCCCTGACCGACACCCCGGACGGCGTGCGCGCCCGGTTCCGCAGCGGCGCCGAGGAGGAGTTCGACCTGGTGGTCGGCGCCGACGGCGCGCACTCCCGGGTCCGCGCGCTGCGCTTCGGCCCCGAGGAGCAGCACCGCAAGCCGCTCGGACTGGCCCACGCCTGGTTCACCCTCCCCGAAGGGCCCGGGACGCCCCCGCTCGACGGCTGGTTCCTGATCCACAACGCGCCCGGCCGCCGCAGCGTGGAAGCCCGCCCCGGCCGGGCCGGCCAGCAGGAGATCGGCCTCACCTTCGCCGCCGACACGCTGCCCCCCCGGCAGGACCGCGAGGCCCGGTTCGCCCTGCTGGAACGCACCTTCGCCGACGCCGGCTGGCGCGCCGCCGAATTCCTGGCCGCCGCCCGGCAGGCCGAGGACTTCGCCCTCGACACCTTCGACCAGATCCTGATGCCGAGCTGGCACGACGGCCGGGTCGTCCTGCTCGGCGACAGCGCCTGGTGCGCGAGCCCGCTCAGCGGCCTCGGCACCGCCCTCGCCCTGCGCGGCGCCGCCGAACTCGCCACCGCCCTCGACGCGTCCGGCGCCCTCGCCGACCCCGCCCGCCTGCCCGCCGCGCTCGCCGCCTTCGAACGGGCCATGCGCCCCCGCGCCGCCTCCGCCCAGCAACTGCCCCCCGGCCGGGTCGCCTCCGTCGCCCCCAACACCGCCCTCGGCATCCGGATCAACGCCCTCGCCATGCGGGCCCTCCAGTCCCGCCCGCTGCGCCCGCTGGTCCGCCGCGCGATGGCGGGCACCGAGCACGGCCGCACCGCGTCCGCTGCGCCCGGTGCGCGCGCGGCGGCCTGACTGAGCGTCGGGCGGCCGGGTTCCCCGCTCGAACTGGCGGCCTTCTAGTCCGAGTCGACGGGCCGCCCGGTCATGGAAGGCAGCCACGAGGACTGGGCCGGCATCAGCACGGGCGAGGTCGACCTGGCCTTCCCACGGGTGGCGGACCACCGACCCGGCCGGACACCCCTTCTGCCTCTGCCGCCACGAAGGCGTCACCTGGACCGACAACACCCCGCACTGGCCCTGACCCCCTCCTGCTCCCCCGGCCGGCGCCGGAGACTGGGCGGTTCGATTCCGGGCAGACGGATGATGGGGGAGCAGTCCGTGCCGGGAGCCCGTCGGACGGGCGGAGACGGAGGAGGACATGGTGCCGATCGGTGAGCCGGCGCAGCCGGAGCGGGCCGGTGGTGACGAGGGGACCGCCGCCGAGCTGGCCCGGATCGCGGCGGAGGTGGAGTCCCAGGAGAACGGCGAGGAACTGGGGCTCGGTCGGGTGCGGCGGACAGGGGCGCTGGCACGTCGGCTGGGCGACAGCCTGGGGCGGGGCGGGCGCCGGCTGGGGGCCGGGTCGCGGGTCGGGCTGAAGACGCTGACGGAGCGGCTGATGGAGGCGGCGCCGCGGATTCCGGTGCGGGACCTGGCGACGCTGCGGGCGCAGCACCCGGGGGCCCGGACCCCGGAGGAGCTGGCGGAGCTGATCACGGCCGGATCGGTGAAGGCGTCGACGGCGGTGGGGGCGAGCGCCGGGGCGGTGGCGATGATGCCGGTGCCGCTGGCGATGCCGGTGGAGCTGGCGTCCGAACTGCTCGCCTCGGCCGCGATCGAGGTGAAGCTGATCGCCGAACTGTACGCCGTCCACGGACAGGTGCCGCCGGGATCGGCCCGGCAGCGCTCGTACGCGTACCTGGCGGCGTGGAGCGAAGGGCGCGGGCTGGACCTGACCCGCCCCGGGGCGCTGCTGGCGCTGAACCGGAGCGCGGCGCTGCGGCGGCAGGTGGGCAAGCGGCTGACGCGGTCGGGGGTGCGCAGGCTCCCGACGCTCGCCCCGCTGCTGGCCGGTGCGGTGATCGGGGCGCGGATCAACCGGGCCGACACCCTCCGCCTGGCCACGACCGTCCGCCGGGACCTGCGCGAACGCGGCCCCGCCGACCCCGGCTACTGGGACGCCGCCGCGCCGGGGCCGAAGCCCGGGGGCTCCGGGGACTGAGCCGGGACCGCTCCGGCGGGGGAGGCCGTCCGGCCGGACGCGCCGCAGGGCCCGGGCGCGTGCCGGGCCGCCCCGGGTTCACCGGCGGTTGGTCAGGACCAGGGTCAGGCCGACGGCGCCCAGGGTGATCAGGGCGACGCCGCTGATCAGCAGGGAGAGCGGGGGACGGCCGGCCTCGGCGGGCGTCGACAGCCGGGCGGCCGCCCCCGCCGGGGAGAGGGTCACCGTCGGCACGGGGGAGTCGCTCGGCACGGGCGCGGGGCCGACGGCGACACCGAGCGCCTCCGTGTGCGGGACGGGAGCGGAGCCGGGGACGGTGTCCCCCGGACCGGTCGCGGCCGCGGCCGCGGTCGCGGAGGGAACACCGGGACCGGCCGCCGGTGCGAGCGGGAGGACGAGGTGCGGCGCGTCCCGGAAGCCGTCCCCCGCGGCGGACCTGACGCCCAGTCGGACGTCCAGCTCCCCGACGCCGGGCCCCGGCGCGGGCACGGAGAGCCGGAAGGCGTACCGGGCGGTGCCGCCGGGGGCGAGGTCGGCGGTGGGCGCGGCCGGGCCGCCGAGCAGCGCGCCGTCGCAGTCCGCCGCCAGCGGCACCCGCTCCCAGCCCGCCGGGGTCCGCACCTGGAACAGCACTTCCTCGGCGCGCAGCGCGCGGCGCGGGTCGCGGGAGCCGTCGTCGCCGTGGGCACCGTCGCCGCGGACGCCGTCGCCGCGGACGGCGGCCAGCGGGACGACGCCGGTGAACGCGCCGGTCCCCGTGTTGGCGATCTCGGCGGTGAACCCGACCGGGTCGCCGCCCGCGACCAGCGTTCCCGGCGTGGGCGGCAGCAGTCGCAGCACCGCCCCGGCCGCCAGGTCGGCCGTGGGCACCGGCCCGGACGGGGCGGCGGACCCCGACGGGACGGCCGACGCGGACGGGGCGGTCGGCGGGGCGGCGAGCGGCTCCCCGCCCGCGCAGGCCAGGGCGGGAGCGGCACCGATGCCGAGGACGGTGGCGCTGCCCAGGACGGCACCGGCGCCGAGAACGGTCAGACGGGTACGGACGGACACGGGAATACCCCCAGGGACGGAAGCGGCGGGGAGCGCGCGCGGCACGCGCGCTCCCCGTCTCCCCGCTTCCACCCGGACGATGCCGCCCCGGGCCGGACCGGTTCGATTCCCTCGGACACCCGGGCGGCCCGAACCGGCCCGGCCCGGTCACCCCGGCCCGGTCACCGGGCGGCGGACGCCGCTCAGGCCGGCGGGTCCGGGCGGTAGCCGAGGACCCAGCCGAGGGCCTGCGCGACGCCGTGGGCCTCGCGGCGCTGCCGCGGGGGGCGCTGCGGGTCGTGGCGGACGGCGAGGGCGGTGCGTTCCTGGGTCATCAGGCGCAGCAGGGCGTCCACCGGGGTCGGCTCCATCGGCAGGGGCGGTTCCTGCCCGGGGTCGAGCGCCCAGCGCAGGGCGGTGCGGGCGCCGTGGACGCGCGGCTTGTCCCGGCGTTCCCGCAGTCCGTGCAGGACCTCCCGGACCTCCGCGACCGTGCGGATTCCGGCACCGTGCTTCGGGAGGGTACCGATGCTCATCCCCCCACCGTAGGGAATCCACCCCCGCCACGTCCCGGTTTCCGGCCACCGGGCGGCCGGAAACCACTGCCGGGAGCGACACCGGGGCCGACACGGGGACGTTCGGACGGGGGACGGCACGTTCGGGCGGGGACGGGCCCGGCCGCTCCGTGCCGCGGTGCGCCGTCCCGTAAGGTCGTGCGCGGGTCCGGCGGCAGGCGCCCCTTCCGGTGCGGTGGCGGCCGGACCGTCCGGCCCACCTGGAAGAGGTCCCGTGCGAGAACCCGTACGAGAACCCGTGCGAGAACACGACGCCCCGCCGACCGCCCCGGCCGTCGGCGAACTCGGCGGCTACCTGGTCGACGGCGGCGGCCGGATCGTCGCCGTCAACGACCGGGGCCTCGAACTGCTCGGACTGGCCGGGGAGTCGGTGCTCGGGCAGGACCAGCACGAACTGCTGCACCGTCAGGCCGACGGCACCACCGGACCGCGGGCGCTCTGCCCGCTGATGGAAGCGCTCCTGGCCCGGACCGCGTGCAGCGGCGCGGACGTGCACTTCCGGTGCGGCGACGGCCGACTGCTGCCGGTGTGCTGGACGGCGACGCCCTGGCCGCTCGACGGGGAGGACGGCATGCTGGTCCTCTTCCACACCGGCCCCGCCGCCCCCGAGCCCGCCGCCGCCCGGAACCGGCTCACCCAGCTGGAGCGGCTCGCCCTGCTCGCCGAGACCACCACCTCGCTCACCTCCACCCTGGCCGAGCAGGAGATGATCGACCGGCTCGCCCGCCTGGTGCTGCCCCGCGTCGCCGACTGGATGGTCGTCGACCTGATCGCCGACGGCGGCGACATCCGGCGCGCCCGGGTCTTCACGCACCGGGCCGGCGGCCTCGTCCGCCACCCCGAGCTGGAGGGGCCGATCCCCGCCGTCACCGCGCAGTCCCCGCGGCCGCTGTCCCGGGCGCTGCGCGGCAGCGCCGCCTCCCTGGTCGGGCCGGAGGACTACGAGGGCGAACCCGACTCCGGCATCGCCGTCGTCCAGCACGACCTGTTCGCCGCCACCGGCATGCACTCGGCGGCCGTCGCCCCCGTCCGCGGCACCCGCGAGATCCTCGGCGCGCTCACCCTCGGCCGGGCCGGCAGCCCGCTGCCGTTCACCACCCGCGACCTGTCGCTGCTGGAGGACATCACCCGCCGGGCCGGTCTGGCGATCTCCAACTCCCGCCTCTACCAGCGCCAGCGCCGGATCGCCGAGACCATGCAGCGCCACCTGCTGCCCCGGCTGCCCGACGTCCCCGGCATCACCCTGTACGCCTCCTACCTGCCCGCGCCCGACGCCTCCCAGGTCGGCGGCGACTGGTACGACGCCTTCGCCCTCCCGGACGGGGCGACCGCCCTGGTCGTCGGCGACGTCGCCGGGCACGACCTGGAGGCCGCCGCCCGGATGGCGCAACTGCGCAACATGCTGCGCGCCCTCGCCTGGTCGGAGCCCCACCCGCCCACCGTGGTCGGCCAGTTGGACCTGATCACCCGGGCCGGCGACCTGGCCACCGCGACCCTCGTCCTCGGCCGCCTCACCCGCGACCCCGCCGCCGGCTGGACCTGGGAGTGGACCAACGCCGGCCACCCGCCACCGCTGCTGATCACCGCCGACGGCCGCGCCGACCACCTGCGCACCACCCGCAGCGTCCTGCTCGGCACCGGCGCGCAGATCGACCGCGGCGTCGCCACCGTCCGCCTGCCGCCCGGCTCCACGCTGCTGCTCTACACCGACGGGCTGGTCGAGTCCCGGGCCGAGGGCGTCGAACCCGGCCTCGCCCGGCTCCGCCGGCACGCCGCCGCGCTCGCCCACCACCGCCTCGACGACCTCTGCCGGCGCCTGCTGGAGGAGGTCCGCCCGCCGGACAACGACGACGACGTGGCCCTGCTGGCCCTCCGCGTCCCGGCCGGGGGCGGGCGCTGACGACGGGCGCCGACGGGCCGCAACGGGCCGCAACGGGCACCGACGGGCGGTGCGGGCGGAAACCCGCAGGCATGCCGGGCCGGGACCGGGGCAGCCGAAGCCCTGCACGACGACCGACGTCACCGAACCGGAGGAGAACGACATGACCGGCGGAATGTGGGGCTACGAGGGCGCCGAGGGCTACACCGCGGGCGCCGACCTGACGGGCTACCGGGTGGAGGCCGCCGACGGCCACATCGGCAAGGTCGACCGGCACAACCAGGAGACCGACGCCTCCTACCTGGTGGTCGACACCGGCCCGTGGATCTTCGGCCGCGAGGTCCTGCTCCCGGCGGGCACCGTCAACCGGGTCGACCACGAGGAGCGGACCGTCCACGTGAACCGCACCAAGGACGAGGTGAAGAACTCCCCGGAGTACGACAAGGACCGGCACTACGACGACCCGGCCTACCGGGACCAGTTCGGCGGCTACTACAGCGGCGGCGCGCTCTGAGCCGTCCCCCGCGGGAAGTTCCGGGGCGTCAGGAGGCTTGTGCACGGGGAGAGTTGCCGCCCGCGCACAGGCCTCCTGGCCGTGCCGCCCGAAAGCCGCCCCGAAAGAGGACCTGATGACCGTCGACCTCGACAAGTACTTCGCCCGCATCGGCTGGGCCGGCGACCCGGCGCCCACCCTCGACACGCTCCGGGCACTGCACCACGCGCACGTGCTGGCGATCCCGTTCGAGAACCTGGACGTGGTGGCGGGCGGCGTCCCGTCGCTGGAACTCGGGGAGCTGGAGGCGAAACTGGTCGGATCGGCCCGGGGCGGCTACTGCTTCGAGCAGAACAGCCTGCTCGCCGCCGTCCTGGAGGAACTGGGCTACGGGGTGACCCGGCTCACCGGCCGGGTCCGGGCCGGCGCCCGCCCGGGGGAGGAGCGGCCGCGCACCCACATGGTGCTGGCCGTGGAGGTGCCGGGCACCGAGGGACGGCAGCTCGCGGACGTCGGGTTCGGCGGCCCCGGCGCGCTCCTGGAGCCGCTGCCGATGATCCCCGGCCGGGAACGCGCCGCGGGCGGCCGCCGGCACCGCCTGCTGCTGGAGGACGCCGACGGGCCCGCCCCGGTCCACGTGCTGCAGGCCCACCGGGACGGCGACTGGGCCGACCAGAGCTCCTTCACCCTGGACCGGACCCCGGCCGTCGACCTGCGGATCGGCAACTGGTACACCGCCACCCACCCGCGCTCGCCCTTCCACCGCCTCTACGTCCAGCGCCCCCTCCCCACCGGCGACCACCTGGCCCTGGACGGCTCCACCTTCACCCGCACCACCCCCGACGGCACCCGCACCCGCCGCCACCTCACCCACCCCGACGCCCTCCTGGAACTCCTGGAGACCGAGTTCGGCATCACCCCGCCCCCGGGCTTCCGCCCGGCGATCGACCGCCCCTGACCCCCGCCCCGCCGATGCGGCGGGACGGGGGGTCCACCGGCGGTCAACTCCGGTCGTCCCGGTCGGTGTCGGGCAGTTCGGCCTCGATGCGCTCCTTGCGCACCTCGCCGGTGACGGTCCGCTCCTCGACCTGCTCGTCCGTCACCAGACGGACCCGCTCCACCGGAACGGCCTCGGTGCTGACCACCGGCCGCTCGTCGTGCAGCACCACCTCGTGCTCGGCCTCCGAGATCGGCTCGCCGGACACCGCCCGCCCCGCCTCGGCCTCCGTGATCGGCTCCCGCTCGACCCGCACCTCCTCGTGCCGGACCGGGACGGTCTGCTGCACCTCCTCGGTCACCACGTACTTGCGCAGCCGGGCGTGCCCGCTCTCGTAGCGCTCCACACCGACGTGCATCCGCTCCTCGGAGCGGACCATCGCGTCCTCGTCGGCGGTGCCCGCCGCGCCGGTGCCGGTCGTGCCCGTCATGCCGGCGGTGTCTGCGGTGCCGGCCGCGCCCGCCGTGCCCGCGAGGCCCGCGGTGCCCGCGGCGAGGCCGGTGCCGCCGTCGGAGTGGGCCCAGCCGCCCTCGCCGGGCCGGTTGGCGGCCTGCCAGGCGTCGTCCCAGGCGATGCCGTAGTACTCGTACAGCCGGTGCTCCTCCTGCGCGGAGAGGTGCCCGCCGCTGTCGACGTCGACGTTCGGCGCGTCCTTGACCTTGCCCTTCGCGAACGGCACCTCCAGGTGCCCGTCGACCACGTGGGCATCGGCGATCGGGACGAAGGACTCGCTCGACCCGAACCACCCGGTCTTCAGGCTGACCCACTCGGGCCGCCCGGTGGCGTCGTCGAGGTAGAGGTGGTCGACCTTCCCGATCTTCTCCCCCTGCGCGTCGTGGACGGGCTGGTTCAGCACGGAACGGATCTGCTGTTCGGTGATCATGTTTCACGCCTCCTTCACATCCGGACACCGCGCGGCTAGCCGAACACCAGGAGGCTCAAACGCGTCCACGCCGACTTTCCCCCACCTTGACGGCGCTCAGTCGGACGAGATCCCGCCCCACGGACGCGAACCAGTCCTCCCAGCTCGCCGGGCGGCCCGCCCCGCCGGGCTGCCCGAAGGACGGCCGAGGTCACTGAGTGCCGCTGTCTGAAGTCGCGGCCGCAGTGATCGGGATCAGGAATCGAGCAGGGCTCGGGCGCAAGATCTCGGGCCGGCGGAACGGAGAGGTGTGAACGAGTCGACCGTGAGTGCTCGAAGGACGCGGCATTGACAACGGTCGTCCCGCCGGACAGGCTCGAGGGACGGGGAATGACGACGCGTCACGGCCGGTCTTGGCACTGTCTTGGGGGGCGCCATGGGCAAGTGGGCCTGGGTGCAGTTCGAAGAACCGTGGAGGCACGAAGACCTGGGAGGGCGCACAGTGGCGGCCTGCTCGCAGTACGGCTACTCCTTCATGGGGATGATGCAGCCGTACCGCACTTTCGACACCGCCGGCCGGGCGGGCGGCGATCTGCGCCTTTGGTTGCAGGGAAAGGACAGCGGCCAAGCGGTGGGCTACGGGGCTCTCGCAGCGCTGTTGACCGGCGACGTCACCGGCGGCGAGTTTCTGCTGTGGGACATGAAGCCGCCCCGTGCATGGCTGGTGTTCCAGGTGCCCGACGGTGTGGACCCGGCCGAAGCCGCGCTCGTGGTGCACCAGCAGTGGAAGCCGCAGGCCTATGAGGCATTCGTCCGGTCGTCTTTCGACTCTCATGGGAATTTTGTCGAGGTTCGTAAATCCGGTGTATGGGCCCCTCGCAGGGACAGTACCGTCACGCCTCCGGCCGGAGGGTGCGCAGCTGCCCTGATGCTCGTCATCTGTGCCATCGTGCTTCTGCTCTTCTGAGCAGCGCCCGTGCCGTTGTTTCGTCGAGAACGGCCGCCCGCCCGTCCCGGCCGGGTCCGAGGTGCTGACAGCCCGGGAGTTCATGCGTGAGCACGTCGCCGGGGGAACCGAATACCTTCGACGCGGCGGGAGGGGGAAGGGGGGTTTGCCGTCCGTTCCGGGGCTGCTGAATGATCGGCCCATGCATGGAGGCCAAGGCACCTTCGACGAGGTCCCGCTGGGAACGCTCTTCCCTCAACTCTCTTCTGCCGGAATCGAATCGCTTCAGCGTTCCGCTCGCGGTGTCGCCGCGGCCCGGTCCGAGGCCGCCGAGGCGTGGGACTGGTTCCCGCAGCACGCGGCCTTCACCGGCCCGGAGTGCCGGGCGCACATGATCCTGCTCCTGTGCGACATTCGGCCGTCGGCTCCCGGCGACTGGCTGGAGTTCCAGCTCCAGGTGGGCTGGACGGATCAAGGTCGGCACGAGGTGGCCGCCTCGGTCAACGTGAGCTGTTGGTGCGAGAACGACCACGGCACCCACGACGTCGACGTCCTCACCTTCGCCGTCGGTGACGAGATCTCGCTGCCCCGGGCCTTCGCGGCATGCGCCGAGCGCATGACGGGGTGGCTGGCAGACCCGCGCGACGCGGACTTCTGGCGAGCCCGTGGGGATCTGCCGGCTCGCTGGTCGTAGGCCCTCGCTCGACCCGCCGGAATCGTCCCGCGAGCAGCAGGGGACGTCCTCGCCCGGTGCGCCCGATCTCGGCGCTGCCCCGGCCGGGGACGGACATCGCGCCGATGCAGTTGCCGGTGCGCTCGGCAGTGACGGTCCCGGAGGCGATGCCGCCCGTGTTCTCGATCCTGAAGACGGTCCTGGTCGCCATCGCCGTCCTTCTCCTGCGCGGAGGCCGCCGGGCCCGCAGCGGCGATTCCGGCAGGGAATCATGATCGCGTGCAAAGCACTCTTGTGGGTCCTGCCCCCGGGAGCAGCCGTCGGCCGTCGGTCACTGGATGCTCCAGCGGTGCGGGTGGTCGTGGTCGGCGGGGCAGGTGGAGAGGTTGAGTTCGCCGTGGCGGCCCACCACGACCTCGGTGGGGGCGGCGTCCAGGTGGGTGGGGAGGCGCTGGTCCTCGACGGGTTTCCAGCTGCCGCTGCCGCCGTCCCACTCCGAGCTGTCGACGGTCAGGAGCAGGCGCATCGGTGTTCCGCAGGCGTGGCAGTCCACGGGGGACGGGTCGGTGCTGTGCCGGGAGGCGAAGCCGCCGACCCGCCAGCCCGGCGGGATGGACAGGTCGTACTGGTGGCCGACCGGCGCGTCCGCCTTCTCGTCCTCGTCCTCCAGGGCTTCCTCTCAGGCGTCGATCCGGGTGCGGAGGTCCTCGGGCAGGAGGCCGACGAAGGGGTGGGCGGCCACCTGTTCGGGGTGCAGGACGCAGGGCTGGGGGACGAAGCCGTCGTACCCGACGACGGGTGGTTGCGGGGGTGCCGCCAGGACCTCGCCGACCTCGTGGGAGCGTCGCCGGCGCAGGTGCAGTTCCAGGTCGTGGCGGCCCGGCCCGTGGGCGTCGAAGGGGCACCAGAACACCTGGGGAGCAGGTCGCAGCCGTCCGGGCCCGGGCGGCGGCCAGGACACGCCGGTAGCGGTGGATGTCGGCCGGACGCCGCCCCCGCCCACGGCCTTGTGCCTCGCCGCACACCGGCCACGGCTCGTCGGCCGGCCACCGCATCGGGCCGCCCACCGAGCTGTCCGACACCTCGGGGCGGCCCGGCCGCGGATGCAGGCGGGTCGTCGTGCCGCGGTGGGCGGCCAGCTCCGGGAAGAGCAGCTCGACGTCGAGCGGGCGCGGGGGCGTGGTCCTCGTCATGGGACGTGACCCTAGACGTCCGGCCGACGGCCCCGCCCCGGCGGGCGGGGCCGTCGGCCGGACGGGGCGTCAGGGGCGGTGCGGGGCGGGGAGGAAGCCGGTGTCGGTGAAGTACCGCAGGTAGCGGGTCAGGACCGCGTCGGTCAGCGGGACGGGGTGGACGCCCAGGGCGGCGGTGGTGGCGGCGGTGTGGCGGGAGTCGAAGTGGCGGGGGACGGCCGGGGTCGCGGCGGGGGCGTGCTCGCCGAGGAAGAGCTGGGCCGCGTTGTCGGGCCGGGCGGCGACGGTGGCCCGCCACTGTTCGGCGGGCAGGGTGCGCAGTTCGTGGCCGAGTGCCCGGGCGGCGGCGAAGACCCGGTCCAGTCCGGGCGGTTCGGGGTGGGTGTGATGGAAGGTCCCGCCGGTGTCCGCGCCCCGGAGGCAGAGCGCGGTGATCGCGGCGCTGACCTGGTCGACGGGCACCCAGGCGGTGGAGCCCGGCGGCAGGTCGGGGACGGCTCCGGCCTGCAGGCAGCCCTTGATCAGCTGCCAGAGCAGGTCGTGCTCCTGGCAGGCCCCGGTCGCGGTGTCGCCGCTGATCCGGCCCGGCCGGTGCACGGTGACGGGCAGGCCGCGGTCGAGGGCCGCCGCGACCAGTTGTTCGGCCGCCCACTTGCTCTGCGCGTAGCCGTCCGGGAGCGCGTCGGGGTCGCCGGTCGGGGTGGTCTCGGTGACGGTGGCCGGGCTGCCGCCGGGCGCGTGCACCCCGGTGGTGGAGACGTGGTGCAGACCGGGGGAGCCGGACTCGGCGAGCAGTCGCAGCAGTTCCGCCGTCCCGGCCACGTTCGGGGCCCGCAGTTCGGGGTAGCCGGCCGCGAAGTGCACCCGGGCCCCGTTGTGCAGGACGGGGCCGAGCCGGCGCAGCAGGGCGGCCCGGGTCCCGGGGGCGAGGCCGAGGCCGGGGGCGGCGAGGTCGCCGACCAGCGGGCGCACCAGTTCCCGGTAGTGCTCCCGCCAGAGGCCGTAGTGGCGCAGGTTGTGCTCCAGCCGCCGGGCGCCGTCGGCCTCGTCGGCGGCCCGGACCAGGCAGTCGACGGGGCCGCCGGTGGTCTCCAGCAGGTCGCGCAGCAGGAAGGCGCCGAGGAAGCCGGAGGCGCCGGTGAGCAGCGGACGGGCGGAGGGGGCGGCGGGGCGGCGGGGCCGCCCGGCGGCGGTGATCTCCGGCGCGAGCCGGGTCTCGGCCGCCCAGTCGACCGAACTGCCCGCCGGGGACGCTCCGTCCGGACCGGGGTCGCCGTCCCCGAGCAGCCGGGCGACGCCCTCCGCCGTCGGGGCGGCGAACAGGGCGCGCAGCGGCAGCCGCCGTCCGAAGCGCTGCTCGATCCGCTGGGCGAGGGTGACGGCGAGCAGCGAGTGGCCGCCGGCGGCGAAGAAGTCGTCGGTGGCGCCGATCGCGGGCCGGCCGAGGACGTCCGCGAACAGCTCGCACAGGGCCCGTTCCCGGGCGGTGCGCGGGGCGCGCCCGGCGGCGGCCGGGGCGGCGGGCGCGGGCAGCGCGCGGCGGTCGGTCTTGCCGTTGGGGGTGAGCGGCAGCGCGGGCAGCCGGACGTGTGCGGCGGGCACCAGGTGCTCGGGCAGCACCTCCGCCAGCAGTGCGCGGACCCGGGGGCCGTCGGGCGCGTCGCGGCCCGCCGGGCCCTCGGCGGCGACGGTGTAGGCGACCAGGCGGCGGTCGCCGGGCCGGTCCTCGCGCTCGACCACGCAGGCGGCGGCGATGCCGGGCAGCGCGGTGAGCGCGGCCTCGATCTCGCCGGGCTCGATCCGGAAGCCGCGCAGCTTGACCTGCTCGTCGACCCGTCCGGCGTACTCGAGTTGGCCGTCGCGGTTCCAGCGGGCCAGGTCGCCGGTGCGGTACATCCGGCCGCCGGCCGGGTCGGCGGGGTCGGCGACGAACCGGGTCGCGGTCAGGCCGGGGCGGCCCAGGTAGCCGCGGGCCAGGCCGTCGCCGGAGACGTACAGTTCGCCGACCACGCCCGGCGGGACGGGGGCGAGCCGGTGGTCGAGGACCTGGACCCGGGTGCCGTCGACCGGCACCCCGATCGGGACGGTCCGCCCGGGGGCGTGCGGGCCGTCCGGGGCCTGGAAGCCGCTCATGGTGGCGCACACCGTGGTCTCGGTCGGCCCGTAGGCGTTGACCAGGTGCCGGCCGGGGGACCAGGCGCGGGCCAGCGCGGGCGGGCACGCCTCGCCGGCCAGCACCAGGGTGGTGCCGGCGGGCAGCGAGTCGGGCGGCAGCACGGCCAGCGCGGCGGGCGGGATCGTCAGGTGGGTGAGGCCGTGGTCGCGGACCCGTTCGGCCAGCGCCGGGCCGGGCAGCAGCGCCTCCCGGGCGTCGAGTTCCAGGCAGGCCCCGGCGAGCAGGGCCATGCACAGCTCCCAGAACGCGGCGTCGAAGCTGACCGAGGCCAGTTGCAGCACCCGGCTGTCGGGGGTGACCCGCAGGCGCTCGCGCTGGGTGGCGGCCAGCGCGGCGACGCCCCGGTGGGTGACCACGACGCCCTTGGGGCGGCCGGTCGAGCCGGAGGTGTGGATCACGTACGCGGGGTGCGCCGGGTCCACCGCAGGCAGCGGACCGGTCGCGCCACCGTCGGGCAGTTCGGCCGGGTACAGGTGCGGGACGTCCGTCGGCGGCAGCTTCCGGTGCAGTGCGGGCGTGGTGAGCAGCAGCCGGGGCGCGCCGTCGGCGAGCAGGTGGGCGAGCCGGGCGGCCGGGTAGTCGGGGTCGAGCGGCTGGAAGGCGGCTCCAGCCTTCAGCACGGCGAGCAGCGCGACGGGCAGACCGGCGTCCCGGGGCAGGGCGACCGCGACCCGGTCCTCCGGGCCGATCCCCAGGGCGGCGATCCGGAGCGCCAACGCTTGAGAGGCGAAGTCGAGTTGACGGTACGTCAGGATGCCCTGCGGGTCGCGGACGGCCGGGGCGTCGGGGGTGCGCCCGACCTGCCGGGCGAACAGTGCGGGGAAGGACGCGGGCGCGGCGCCGCGCGGGCCGGCGCCCTGCCGGGCGAGCCGGTCGGACTCGGCGGCGTCGAGCACCCGGTAGGCGTGCAGCGGCAGGCCGGGGTCGGCGGTGACGGCGTCCAGCAGCCGCACCAGCCGGTCGGCGAGGGTCCGCACCGTGTCGGCGTCGAACAGCGCACTGGCCCAGTCGACGGTCGCGCTCAGGCCGCCCGGGCCGGGCTCCTGGACGAAGGTGAAGGACAGGTCGAACTTGCTGGCGCCGAGGTCGACGGGCAGCGGGTGCGCGGTGAGGCCGGGCAGGTCGACGGGCGCGGCCGGGGCCTGGTTCTGCAGCACCAGCATGGTCTGGAACAGCGGGTGGTGCGGGGCCCGGACGGGGTTGAGCAGCTCCACCAGGCGCTCGAACGGCACGTCCTGGTTGGCGTACGCGGCGAGGTCGAACTCCCGGACGCGCTCCAGCAGTTGGCGGAACGTCGGGTCGCCGGACAGGTCGGTGCGCAGCACCAGGGTGTTGACGAAGAAGCCGACCAGTTCCTCCAGCGCCTCGTCGGTGCGCCCGGCCACGGCGGTGCCGAGCGGGACGTCCTCGCCCGCGCCGTGCCGGGACAGCAGCAGCGCCAGCGCGGCCTGCAGCACCATGAAGACGCTGCACCGGCTGCCGCGGGCCAGCGCCTCGATCCGGCGGGCGGTGGCGGCGTCCACGGCGAAGTGGTGGGTGCCGCCCTCGTGCCGGTCCACGGCCGGGTCGGGCCGGTCCCGGGGCAGCTCGACCCGCTCCGGAAGACCGGCCAGCGCCTCGCGCCAGAAGGAGAGTTGGCGGTGCGTCGGACTGCCGGGGTCGTGCTCGTCGCCGAGCAGCTCGCGCTGCCACAGCGTGTAGTCGGCGTAGTCGACGGGCGGCGGCTCCCAGGCGGGGGCGGCCCCGGCCAGCCGGGCCCGGTAGGCGGCGCCGAGGTCGCGCACCAGCGGGGCCAGCGAGGAGCCGTCCGCGGCGATGTGGTGCAGCACCAGCACCAGGACGTGGCTGCGCGGCGCGGTCCGCAGCAGCGCCGCCCGCACCGGCAGTTCCCGTTCGACGTCGATCGGTTCGGCGATCAGGGCGGCGATCCGGTCCGCGCACTTGGCGGCCTCGACGGGCTCCGGCGCGAGCGGCAGCCGGACCTCCCCCGGGGGGAGCACGTGCTGCACGGGGCCGTCCGCGCGGGCCGGGAAGACGGTGCGCAGCGCGGCGTGCCGGGCCAGCGTGTCGTGCAGGGCCAGCCGCAGCGCCCCCGGGTCCAACTCCCCGTCCAGGCGCACCGCGAACGGGATGTGGTAGGTCGCCGAGGGCCCGTCCAGGCGGTGCAGGAACCACAGGCGCTGCTGGGCGGGGGAGAGCGGCGGCTCGGCGGGCCGGGGCCGGGCGGTCAGCGCGGGCCGGGCGGGGCGGCCCGCGCCGGCCAGGGCGGCGGCCAGCCCGGCCACGGTGGGGTGCTCGAACAGGGTGCGGATCTCCGCCTCGGCGTCCAGCGCGGAGCGGACCCGGCCGACCAGCAGGGTGGCGAGCAGCGAGTTGCCGCCCAGCGCGAAGAAGTCGTCCTCGGCGCCGACCTCGGCCCGGCCCAGCGTCTCGGCGAACAGCCCGGCCAGGATCTCCTCCCGGGCGCCGCGCGGGGCCCGGGAGGCGGTGGCCGCCGGGGCGGCGGGCGCGGGCAGCGCGGCCCGGTCGAGCTTGCCGTTGGCGGTCAGCGGCAGCGCGTCCAGCAGCTGCACGGTGGCGGGCACCAGGTGCGCGGGCAGCCGCCCGCGCAGGTGGGCGAGCAGCCCGGCCGGATCGGCGGAAACGCCGGCGGAGGCGTCGGCAGAGGCGTCGGCGGCGGGCACCGCGTAGGCGGCCAGCGCGGGCCCGCCCGGCGCGTCGGCGCGCACCACCACGCAGGCGGCCCGCACCGCCGGGTGGGCGCGCAGCACGGCCTCGACCTCGCCGGGCTCGATCCGGTGGCCGCGCAGCTTGACCTGCTGGTCGGCCCGGGCCACGTAGGCGACCTGCCCGTCCGGGGTCCGGCGCACCAGGTCGCCGGTGCGGTACATCCGGGAGCCGTCGCCCGCGGCCGGGTCGGCGACGAACCGGACGGCCGTCAGCCCGGGCTGCCCCAGGTAGCCGCGGGCCACGCCCGGGCCCGCCAGGTACAGCTCGCCCTCCGCGCCGTCCGGGACGGGCCGCAGCGCGCCGTCCAGCACCAGGGCGCGCACCCCGTCCAGCGGGCGGCCGATCGGCGGGACGCCGCCGGGGGCGTCCTCGGCGGGCACCCGGTGCAGCAGGGCGAAGGTGGTGGCCTCGGTCGGCCCGTACGCGTTCAGTACCCGGGTGCCGGGGTGGTCGGCCGCCAGCCGCTGCAGCACGTCCGGCGCGGCGGTCTCGCCGCCCGCCGCGGCCAGCCGGAGCAGGCCGAGCGCGCCCGGGTCGGTCTCGGCGAACACGTTGAACAGCGCGGTGGTGAGGAACGCCGCCCGTACCCCGTCGCGTTCCGCGGCGGCCCGCAGCGCGGCCGGCTGCAGCGCGCCCTCCGGGGCGACCACCACCCGGCCGCCGCGCAGCAGCGGCACCCACAGTTCGAAGGTCGCCGCGTCGAAGACGTACGCGGAGTGCAGCAGCACCGCCTCGGCCGCGCTGCCGTCCCAGGTCCGGTCGGCGGCCAGCGCCGCCACGTCGGCGTGGGTGACGCCGACGCCCTTGGGGAGGCCGGTGGAGCCGGAGGTGAACATCACGTAGGCGAGCCGGTCGCCGCCCGCCGGGGCGGGCAGCGGGCCCGGCCCGGCGGGCGCACCGGACAGCACCCGGCCCGCCCCGTCCACCGTCACCACCCGGGCCGCCGCCCCCCGCGCGCGCACCCACGGGTGGTCGGCGTGCGCGGCGTCGACCACCAGCAGGCGCGGCGCGGCCGCCGCCGCGACCGCCGCCAGCCGCTCGGCCGGCCAGCGCGGGTCCAGCGGCACGTACGCCCCGCCCGCCCGCAGCACCGCCAGCGGCGCGGCCACCTGGGCGGCCGACCGCCCCAGCAGCAGGCCGACGCCCTCCTCCGGGGCCACGCCGTGCCCGGCCAGCACCCGGGCCAACTCGTCGGAAATGTCGACGAGTCGACGGTAGGTCAGCTGCTCGCCGACACCGCCGACCGCGACGGCGTCCGGCCGCCCGGCGGCCCGCCCGGCCACCGCCGCCGCCAGGTCGGTGCCCCGGACGGCCGCCGGGAGCGGCCCGCCCGCCAGCGGCAGCGCGTCCGCCTCGCCGTCCAGCAGCACGTCCAGCAGCGCGTCCACGGTGTCGGCGCGGGCGTCCAGGCCGTCGGCCAGCGCCAGCAGCAGCGCCCGCATCCGGGCCGCGATCCGCCCGGCCCGGGCGCCGTCCAGGACGCTCGGCCGGTGGGCGAAGGTCAGCCGCAGCCCGGCCCCGGGCGCGACCGTCAGGGTCAGCGGGTAGTGCGCGGCGTCGACGCCCTCGACGCCGGTGACGGCCAGCCCGGGCAGCGCCCGCCCGGCGGCGGCCAGGCCCTCCCGGTCCAGCGGGTAGTTCTCGAACACCGCCAGGGTGTCGAACAGGGTGTCCAGGCCGACGGCGGCGCCGATCGCGGCCAGGCCGACGTGCTGGCTGCCCAGCAGCCGGGCCTGCTCGTCCTGGAGGCGGGAGAACAGCGCGGACGGCCGCTCGCCGGGCCGCAGCGCGACCCGGACCGGCACCGTGTTGATGAACAGGCCGATCATCGTCTCCACCCCGGGCAGCTCCGGCGGCCGCCCCGAGACGGTGGTGCCGAACAGCACGTCGGAGCGGCCGGTCAGCCGGGCCAGCAGCAGGCCCCAGGCGCCCTGCACCACCGTGTTCAGGGTCAGCCCGTGCGCCCGGGCGGCGCCCCGCAGCCGCTCCGCGGCGGCCGGGTCCAGCTCCGCCACCACGCTCGCCGGCAGCTCCCCGGCGTGCGCGTCCGCCGCCGGACCCGCCAGCAGCGTCGGCCCCCCGACCCCCGCCAGGGCGGTCCGCCAGGCGTCCAGCGCGGCCGCCCGGTCCTGCCCGGCCAGCCAGGCCAGGTAGGAGCGGTACGGGGCGACCCGGGGCAGCGCCGCGTCGTCGCCGTGCGCCGCGTACAGCGCGAACAGCTCGCGCAGCAGCAGCGGCACCGACCAGCCGTCCAGCAGCAGGTGGTGACTGGTCAGCACCAGCCGGTACCGCTCCGGGCCGGTCCGCAGCAGGGCGAAGCGGACCAGCGGCGGCCGGTCCAGCGCGAAGCGCCGCACCCGGTCCTCGGCCAGGAAGTCCCGGACGGCCTCCTCGCCGCCCGCCAGGTCCAGCTCGCGCAGCGGCACCGGCACCTCCGCCGCCACCGCCTGCACCGGCTGGTCCAGGTCCTCGTGCAGGAACCCGGCCCGCAGGTTGGCGTGCCGGCGCAGCAGCGCCCCCACGGCCGCCCGCAGCGCCGCCGGGTCGACAGCGCCCTCCAGCGCCAGCACGAACTGCGCGGTGTACACGTCCACCGCCGCCGAGTCGTACAGGGCGTGGAACAGCATGCCCTCCTGAAGCGGCGTCAGCGGAAGTACGTCCTCCAGCCGGAACCCGGTCATGCGCGTCCACCCCACTTGTTCTGCAGTCGGTCGAGTTGGGCCTGGTCCAGCCGGACCAGGGGCAGGTCGGACGGCGTCCAGCCGCCCGCGTCGGGCTGTTCGGCGTGCGCGGCCACCGCGCGCAGCGCCCGGTCGAAGCCGTCGGCGAGGGCGGCCACGTCCGCCTCGTCGAGCAGCTCCGCCACCCAGGTCCAGCGCACCACCAGGCACGGCCCGGCCGGCCCGTCCTCGGTGTGCGCGTTGACGTCCAGCACGTGGTGCACCGGCATGCCCGGGTCCTGCGGGTCCGGGGCGCCGCCGTCCGGCAGCACCGCCCAGTCCGCCGGGTCGGCCGCCGGGTCGGGCGCGGCGTACCGGCCCAGGTAGTTGAAGCCGAGCTGCGGCTCGGCGCCCGCCGCCAGCCGGGCCCCCGCGACCGGGTCCAGGCGGCGCAGCACGCCGTGGCCGACGCCGTGGTCCGGCACCGCCCGCAGCTGCTCCTTGACCCGCTTCACGGCCCGGTCCACCAGGCGGGCGTCGAACCGGTCCGGGGCGCGCGGGTCCAGCGGGCCCGGGTCGAGCAGCACCGGGTACAGGCTGGTGAACCAGCCCACGGTGCGGGACAGGTCCAGGTCCGCGGTCAGCTGCTCGCGGCCGTGGCTCTCCAGGTCCAGCAGCACGCCCTCGCCCGCGCCGCCGGGCCGCCGCTCCCGCCAGGCCCGCACCGCCAGCGCCAGCGCCGTCAGCAGCACGTCGTCCACCCCGGCGTGGAACGCCGCGGGCGCGGTGCTCAGCAGCGCCCCCACCGCGCCGCCCGCCGGACGGGTGGTCAGGGTCCTGGTCCCGGCCGCGGTGTCCCGGGCCGGGTCCAGCGGGCGGCGGCCCAGCGGCGGGTCGACGGCCCGCCCGACCTCCGCCCAGCGCGGCAGCTCGCCCGCCCGGACGCCCTCGGCGGCCTGCGCCGCCAGCAGCCGCGCCCAGGCCCGGTACGAGGTGGTCGCGGGCGGCAGCTCCCCGCCCCGCCACACCGTCAGCAGGTCCTCCAGCAGGATCCGCCAGGACACCGCGTCCACCGCCAGGTGGTGCACCAGCAGCAGCAGCCGGCCGGGCGCCCCCGGCCCGGCGTCCGCCCACACCGCCCCGAGCAGCTCGCCGTGCGCGGGCCGCAGCCGGTCCCGGGCCCGCGCGCCCGCCGCCGCGAGGGCGGCGCGCAGCTCCGGCCCGTCCAGCCCGGCCGCGTCGATCCGCTCCAGCCGGGACGCCACCCGGACGGTGCCGCGCGGCAGCACCTCCAGGCCCGGGGCGCCCCCGGCGGTGCGGGTCACCCGCAGCCGCAGCGTGTCGTGACGGTCCGCCAGGACCTGGAGCGCGGCCGCGATCCGGGCCGGGTCCGCGTCCGCCGGGGTGCGCAGCACCGCCGACTGGTGGTAGCCGTCGGTGGGGCCCGGCCGGTCCAGGAACCACGCCGCGATCGGCGTCGGCGGCACCGTGCCGACGCCGTCGTCCACCGGCGCCGCCACCCGGGCGTCCAGCTCCTCGGCGGCCGCCGCCAGCGCCGCCGGCGTCCGGTGCAGGAACACGTCGCGCGGGGTGATCCGCAGCCGGGCGTCCCGGGCCCGGCCCACCACCTGGATCGACAGGATGCTGTCGCCGCCCAGCGCGAAGAAGTCCTCGTCCGCGCCGACCCGGGGCAGCCGCAGCACCGCCGCGAACACCCCGCACAGCACCCGCTCGCGCTCCGTGCGCGGCTCCCCGCCGCCGCCCGCACCCGCCGCGCCCGCCCCGGGCCGGGGCGGCGCGGGCAGCGCCCGCCGGTCGGTCTTCCCGCTCGGCAGCAGCGGCAGCGCGTCCAGCCGGACGAACACCGACGGCACCATCGACGGCGGCAGCGCCGCCGCCAGCCGGGCCCGCAGCACCTCGTCCGCCGGCACGTCCGGCCCCACCAGGTAGGCCGCCAGGCGCTGTTCGCGCACCAGCACGCAGGCCGCGCCGACCCCGGCCACGGCGGCCAGCGCCGCCTCCACCTCACCGGGCTCGATCCGCACCCCGTGCAGCTTCACCTGGTCGTCGGCCCGGCCCAGGTAGCCGAGCAGGCCGTCCGCGCCCCGCCGCACCAGGTCGCCGGTCCGGTACATCCGGGAGCCGTCCGCCGCGAACGGGTCCGCGACGAACCGGCCCGCCGTCAGGCCCGCCCGGCCCAGGTAGCCGCGGGCCAGGCCCGCGCCCGCCAGGTACAGCTCGCCCGCCACGCCCGCCGGGACCGGCCGCAGCGCCCCGTCCAGCACGTACGCCCGCAGGTTGTCCACCGGCCGGCCCAGCGGCACCCCGCCCGCGGCGTCCACGCCCGGCCGGTACCGGTGCGCGGTCGCGTCGATGGTCGCCTCGGTCGGCCCGTACAGGTTGTGCACCTCGACGCCCCACGCCCCGGCGACCCGGTCCGCCAGCGCCGTGCCCAGCGGCTCGCCGCCGCACAGCACCGCCCGCAGCGCGGTCGGCCGCTCCTCGCGCTCCGTCTCGCCGAGGACCAGCGCCAGCAGCGAGGGCACGAACTGGGCCACCGTCACGCCCCGCTCCCGCACCAGCGCCAGCAGCGCCACCGGGTCGTGCGCGACCGCCGGCGGCACCGGGCAGGTCGCCCCGCCGTGCAGCAGCGGCAGCCAGGTCTCCCACACCGAGGCGTCGAAACCCGGCGAGGTCCGGGCCAGCACCCGGTCCGCGCCCGTCAGCCCCAGGTGCCCGGCCAGCCACGCCATGTGGTTGGCCAGCGCCGCGTGCGGCACCACCACGCCCTTCGGCCGACCCGTCGACCCCGAGGTGTGCAGCACGTACGCCGCGTCCAGCGGCCCCGGCGCCTGCGCGCCGAACTCCGCCTCCGGACCCGGCCCGGGGCCGTCCACCACCAGCACCGGCAGCGGCAGCTCCGGCAGCCCCGGCCGGACCTCCGCCGACACCGCCAGCAGCACCGGCCGGGCGTCCCCGACCACCAGGCGCAGCCGCTCCGCCGGATGGTCCGGGTCCAGCGGCAGCCAGGCCGCGCCCGCCTTCGCCACCGCCAGCATCGCCACCACCTGCAGCGCCGTGCCGGGCAGCGCCAGCGCCACCACGTCGCCGCGCCGCACGCCCCGCCCGGCCAGCCGCCGGGCCAGCGCGTCCGACCGGGCGTCCAGCTCGGCGAAGGTCAGGCTGCGCTCCCCGTCCAGCACCGCGAGCGCGTCCGGGGTGCGCTCCCGCTGCGCCCGGAACGCCCCCGGCACGGTCCGCTCCGGGACCGGCCGCACCGCGCCCCGGCCCGCCGCGGCCAGCTCGGCCCGCTCCGCCGCCGACAGCACCTCGACGGCCGCCAGCCGCCGCCCCGGGTCGGCGGCCAGCCGGCCCAGCAGCCGCACCAGCCGCTCCGCCAGCGCCCGCGCCGTGGCCGGCGCGAACAGGTCGGTGGCGAACTCCAGCACCCCGTCCAGGCCCGCCGGGCGGCCCGCGCCGTCCCGCCGCTCGGTGAACGAGAAGGTCAGGTCGAACTTGCTGATCCCGGTCCGCACCGGCTGCTCCGCCACCCGCAGGCCCGGCAGCTCGACCGCCGCCCCCGCCTGGTTCTGCAGCACCAGCATGGTCTGGAACAGCGGGTGCCGGCTCTCGGTCCGCTCCGGCTCCAGCGCGTCCACCAGCCGCTCGAACGGCACGTCCTGGTTGGCGTACGCCGCCAGGTCGAACTCCCGCACCCGCTCCAGCAGCTGACGGAACGTCGGGTCGCCCGACAGGTCGGTGCGCAGCACCAGCGTGTTGACGAAGAACCCGACCAGGTCGTCCAGCGCCTCGTCGGTGCGCCCCGCCACCGGCGTGCCCAGCGGCACGTCGTCGCCCGCGCCGTGCGCCCGCAGCAGCACCGCCAGCGCCGCCTGCAGCACCATGAACAGGCTGCTGCCGCTGCTCCGGGCCAGCGCGTCCAGCGCCGCGTGCCCGGCCGCGTCCACCGCGAACGGCAGCGCGTCGCCGCGGTGCGTCGCCACCGCCGGGCGCGGCCGGTCCAGCGGCAGCTCCAGCACGTCCGGCAGGCCCTCCAGCGCGGTGCGCCAGAACGCCAGCTGCCGGGCCGCCGCGCCCGCCGGGTCGTCCTCGTCGCCGAGCAGCGCCCGCTGCCACAGCGTGTAGTCGGCGTACTGGACCGGCAGTTCGGCCCACCCGGGCGCGCCGCCCGCCGCCCGGGCCCGGTACGCGGCGCCCAGGTCGCGGGCCAGCGGCGCCAGCGACCAGCCGTCCCCGGCGATGTGGTGCACCAGCAGCACCAGCACGTGCGCGTCCGGCCCCGTCCGCAGCAGCCGGGCCCGGACCGGGCGCTCCACGGCGATGTCGAAGGCGTGCGCGGTCTCCGCGCGCAGCACCGCGTCCAGCAGCTCCGGCTCCACCGCCCGGGGCGTCAGGTCGAGGTCCGCGCCCGCCGCGTCCAGCACCCGCTGGCTCGGCACGCCCCCCGCGTCGGGGAAGACGGTGCGCAGGCTCTCGTGCCGCTCCACCACGTCGGCCAGCGCCGCCGCCAGCGCGCCCCGGTCCAGCGGCCCGTCCAGGCGCAGCACCAGCGGCACGTTGTAGGTCGCGCCCGGGCCCTCGAAGCGGTGCAGGAACCACAGCCGCCGCTGGGCGGGCGACAGCGGCATCGGGTCGGGCCGCCGTCCGGCCCGCACCAGCCGGGCCCGGGCGCCGCCCGCGCCGTCCAGGACGGCCGCCAGCCGGGCCGGGGTCGGGTGCTCGAACACCGTCCGGACCTCGGTCTCCACGTCCAGCACGGCGCGCAGCCGGGCCGCCAGCCGGGTCGCCAGCAGCGAGTGCCCGCCGAGCGCGAAGAAGTCCTCGTCCGGGCCGACCGACGGGCGGCCCAGCAGCTCCGCGAAGACCGCGCAGACCACCTCCTCGCGGACGGTCCGCGGCGCCCGGCCCGGACCGGCCGCCGCGAGGGCGGGCGCGGGCAGCGCCGCCCGGTCGACCTTGCCGTTCGGGTTCAGCGGCAGCGCCGCCAGCGGCACCACCGCGGCCGGCACCATGTAGCCGGGCAGCACCCGGCCCACCTCCCGGAGCAGCTCCGCCGGATCGGCCGCCGCCCCCGCCGCCGGGACCACGTACGCGACCAGCCGCCGGTCGCCCGGGACGTCCTCGCGGACCAGCGCGAAGGCGTCCGCGACCTCCGGACGGGCCGCCAGCACGCCCTCCACCTCGCCGAGTTCGATCCGGTAGCCGCGCAGCTTCACCTGCCCGTCCGCCCGCGCCACGTAGGCGACCTGCCCGTCCGGCGTCCAGCGCACCAGGTCGCCGGTCCGGTACATCCGGGAGCCGTCGCCCGCGAACGGGTCCGCGACGAACCGGCCCGCCGTCAGGCCCGGGCGGCCCAGGTAGCCGCGGGCCACGCCCGCGCCCGCCAGGTACAGCTCGCCCGTGACGCCCGGCGGCACCGGCCGCAGCGCCGCGTCCAGCACGTGCAGCCGCATGCCGTCCAGCGGCCGCCCGATCGGCGGCGGCCCCGCCGGCAGGTCCGCGGCCACCGGGTACCGGGTCGCGAAGGTGGTGGTCTCGGTCGGCCCGTACACGTGCAGCACCGCCGTGTCCGGCGCCGCCGCCGCGACCCGCTGCATCAGCTCCGGCGAGGCCAGCTCGCCGCCCGCGCAGACCGCCCGCAGCCCGGAGAACGCCCCTGGGTCGGTCTCCGCGACCACGTTGAACAGCGCCGTGGTCAGGAACACCGCCGTCACCCCGTGGTCGTGCACCGCGGTGTCCAGCGTCCGCGCCTCCAGCAGCCCGTCCGGCGCCACCACCACCCGGCCGCCGTTCAGCAGCGGCGCCCAGATCTCGAAGGTGCAGGCGTCGAAGACGTACGCCGAGTGCATCAGCACCGCGTCCACCGCCCCGTCCCGCCAGGCCGCGTCCCGGGCCAGCGCCACCACGTCCGCGTGCGACACGCCCACGCCCTTCGGCAGGCCCGTCGAACCGGAGGTGAACATCACGTACGCCAGCGCCCGCGGCCCCGGCACCGCCGCCGGACGGCCGGGCCGCTCCGGCGCGCCGCGCAGCACCCGCCCGGACCGGTCCAGCACCACCACCGGCAGCGCCGCCGCCCGGGCCGCCACCCAGGCCGAGGCCGCCGCCTCCTCGTCCACCACCAGCAGCCGCGGCCGGGCCACCTCCGCGACCCGGTCCAGCCGCTCGGCCGGCCAGCGCGCGTCCAGCGGCACGTACGCCGCCGCCGCCCGCACCGCCGCCAGCGACGCCGCCACCACGGCGGGGGAGCGGCCCAGCAGCACCCCGACCGCGTCCTCCGGGCCCACCCCGTGACCGGCCAGCACCGCCGCCAACCCGCCCGACAGCAGGTCGAGTTCGGCGTAGCTCAGCACCTCGGCGCCGTCGGTGACGGCGGGCGCGTCCGGCGTCCGGGCCACCTGCCGGGCGAACAGCTCCGGCAGCACCGCCGCCGGCTCCGGCTCCAGCGGCCGGGACGCGCCCCAGCGGGAGACCCGCAGGTGCTCGTCCGCGCTCAGCAGGTCGTGGCCCGACACCCGGGCGTCCGGGGCGGCCACCGCCAGCTCCAGCAGCCGCACCAGCCGGGCCGCGAACGCCTCCGCGGTGGCCCGGTCGAACAGCGCGGTCGCGTACTCCAGGCCCGCCAGCAGCAGCGCCGACCCGTCCGGACCGGCCTCCTCGGCGAACGAGAAGGTCAGGTCGAACTTGCTCAGCCCGTTGTGCACCAGCCGCTGCTCCACGGCCAGCCCCGGCAGCTCCGCCCGGGCCGCCGCCTGGTTCTGCAGCACCACCATGGTCTGGAACAGCGGGTGGTGGTCCCGGGACCGGACCGGGTTCAGCGCCTCCACCAGCCGCTCGAACGGCACGTCCTGGTTGGCGTACGCCGCGAGGTCGAACTCCCGCACCCTGGACAGAAGTTGACGGAACGTCGGATCGCCCGACAGGTCGGTGCGCAGCACCAGCGTGTTGACGAAGAACCCGACCAGGTCCGCCACCGCCTCCTCGGTGCGCCCCGCCACCGGCGACCCCAGCGGAATGTCGTCCCCCGCCCCCAGCCGGTGCAGCAGCGCCGCCACCGCCGCCTGCAGCACCATGAACAGCGTGCAGCCCTCGGCCCGGGCCAGCGCCAGCAGCGCCCCGTGCAGCGCGGGCGGCAGTTCGAACTCCACCACCGCGCCCCGCAGGTCCGCCACCGCCGGGCGCGGCCGGTCCAGCGGCAGCTCCAGCAACCCCGGCAGACCCGTCAACGCCTCCCGCCAGTACGCCAGTTGACGGGGCAGCAGGGCGCCGTCCGGGCGCAGCAGCTCCTGCTGCCACAGCGTGTAGTCGGCGTACTGCAGCGCCCCGGCCGCGACCGGCGCCGCCGCCCCCGCCAACCGGGCCCGGTACGCCTCCGCCAGGTCCCGGGTCAGCGGGCCCAGCGACCAGCCGTCCGCCGCGATGTGGTGCAGCACCAGCACCAGCACGTGGTGCTCCGGCGCGGCCCGCAGCAGCCGGGCCCGCAACGGCGGGTCGGCCAGCACGTCGAACGGCTCCCCGACCGCCGCCAGCACCGCCGCCTCCAGGTCCATCGGCGCGGTGCTCTCCACCGGCGGCCGCGGCGCGGCCTCCGCCGCCGCCAGCACCCGCTGGTACGGCACCCCGTCCCGCTCCGGGAAGACCGTGCGCAGCGCCTCGTGCCGCTCCACCACGTCCAGCAGCGCGCCGCGCAGCGCCTCCGCGTCCAGCACGCCGCGCAACTCCAGCACCAGCGGCAGGTTGTAGGCCGAACCCGGCCCCTCCAGCCGGTTCAGGAACCACAGCCGGGCCTGCGCGGCGGACAACGGCAGCAGCTCCGGCCGCCCGGCCGCCACCAGGGCCGGCCGGTCCGGGGCGGCCGGCTCCAGCACCCGGGCCAGCGCCGCCGCCGTCGGGTGGTCGAACAGGGTGCGCACCGCCAGGTCCGCGCCCAGCACCGCCCGGACCCGGCCCACCACCCGCATCGCCAGCAGCGAGTGCCCGCCCAGGTCGAAGAAGCCGTCCCGGACGCCCACCGACGGCCGCCCCAGCACCTCGGCGAAGATCCCCGCCAGCAGCTCCTCCCGCAGCGAGCGCGGGTGCCCCGGGTCCGCCGCGGCCGCGGTGTCGTCCGGCGCGGGCAGCGCCCGCCGGTCCACCTTGCCGTTCGGCAGCAGCGGCAGCGCCGCCAGCAGCACCACCGCCTCCGGCACCAGGTGCTGCGGCAGCACCCCGGCCAGCGCGTCCCGCAGCCCGGCCGCCGAGAGCCCGGCCGCCGAGGGCCCGGCCGGCACCGCGTACGCCACCAGCCGCCGCCGCCCCGGCGCGTCCTCCCGCACCAGCGCGCAGGACGCCGCCACCCCCGGCAGCTCCAGCAGCGCGGCCGCCACCTCGCCCGGCTCGATCCGGAACCCGCGCAGCTTCACCTGGTCGTCGGCCCGCGCCACGTAGTGCAGCAGCCCGTCGGCCGACCGGCGCACCAGGTCGCCGGTCCGGTACATCCGGGAGCCGTCCGCCGCGAACGGGTCCGCGACGAACCGCTCCGCCGTCGGGCCGGGCCGCCCCAGGTAGCCGCGGGCCAGGTTCGGGCCCGCCAGGTACAGCTCGCCCGTCACCCCCGCCGGGACCGGCCGCAGCGCCGCGTCCAGCACGTGGGCGCGCATCCCGTCCACCGGCCGCCCGATCGGCACCGACTCCCGGGCCGGACCCGACGGTTCGTCCGGACCGGCCGGGTCCACCCGGTGCGCGGTCGCGTCGATGGTCGCCTCGGTCGGCCCGTACAGGTTGTGCGGCACCGCCCCCCAGCGCTCCGCCACCGCCTCCGCCAGCGCCCGGGGCATCGGCTCCCCGCCGCACAGCACCGCCCGCAGCCCGTCCGGCCCGGCGTCCCCCTCCCCGGTCTCCGCCAGCACCAGGGCCAGGTGCGAGGGCACGAACTGGGCCACCGTCACCTCGAACCGCCGCATCCAGGACAGCAGTTCACGCGGCTCCCGGTTCGCCCCGGCCGGGACGACGCACACCTCCGCGCCCCGGGTCAGCGGCAGCCACACCTCCCACACCGAGGCGTCGAAACTGCTCGACGTCCGGGCCAGCACCCGGTCCCACGCGGTCAGCCCGAGGTGGTCCGCCATCCACGCCATGTGGTTCGCCAGCCCCAGGTGCGGCACCACCACCCCCTTCGGCCGCCCCGTCGACCCCGAGGTGTAGATCACGTACGCGGCGTCCGCGGGACCCGCCGCCGGGCCCGCCGCCGCCGTGCCGGGCAGCCGGGCCGCCTCCGCCAGCGACAGCCGGGGCACGTCGCCCGCCGGGAAGTCCGCCGGGAAGCCGGCCGGGAAGTCCGCCGGAACGCCCTCGCCCGTCAGCAGCAGCGCCGGACGGGCGTCCGCCAGCATCTGCGCCACCCGGGCCGCCGGGTACTCCGGGTCGACCGGCACGTACGCGGCCCCGGCCCGCAGCACCGCCAGCATCGCCACCACCGTCTCCGCCGACGCCGGGACGGCCAGCGCCACCAGCGCGCCCCGCCCCACCCCGCGCCCGCGCAGCACCCCCGCCAGGGCGTCCGCCCGGGCGTCCAGCTCGGCGTACGTCAGCCCGCCGCGCCCGTCCCGCACCGCCGGGGCGTCCGGTGTCCGGGCGGCCCACTCGGCGACCGCCTCCGGCACCGTCCGCTCCGGCAGCGGCCGGTCCGCGCCCCGCGCCAGCTCCAGCAGTCGGGCCCGCTCCGCCGCGCCCAGCGGGTCGAACGCGTCCACGGCCCGCTCCGGGTCGGCCACCGCCTGGGCCACCACCCGGGCGAACCGCTCCGCGAGCGCCCGGGCCGTCCCCGGGTCGAACAGGTCGGTCGCGTACTCCAGGTACCCGCCCAGGCCGGAACCCGCGGCCCCGGCCGTCTCGGTCAGCGCGAAGGTCAGGTCGAACTTGCTGGTGCCCGGGTGCGGGGAGACGTCCCGGACGGCGACGCCCGCCAGGTCCGGGGCCGCCTGCTGCTGGTTCTGCAGCACCAGCATGGTCTGGAACAGCGGGTGGTGGCCGGCCGAGCGCTCCGGGTTCAGCGCCTCCACCAGCCGCTCGAACGGCAGGTCGGCGTGCGCGAACGCCGCCAGGTCGGCCTCCGCCACCCGGCGCAGCAGGGCCCGGAACCCCGGGTTCCCGGACAGGTCGGCGCGCAGCACCACGGTGTTGACGAAGAAGCCGACCAGCTCCTCCAGCGCCTCGTCGGTGCGGCCCGCCAGCGCCGTCCCGACCACGACGTCGTCGCCCGCGCCGTGCGCCCGCAGGGTCAGCGCCAGGGCCGCGTGCAGCACCATGAACGGCGTGCAGCCGCACTCCCGGGCCAGCCCGACCACCCCCGCCCAGACCTCGGCGGACAGCCCGCACGGCACCGTCCCGCCCCGGTGGCTCGGCGCGGCCGGGCGGGGCCGGTCCAGCGGCAGCTCCGACAGGCCCGGTGAGCCGTCCAACTCCCGTCTCCAGAAAGCGAGCTGACGGAACATCAGGCTCTCCCCGTCGTCCTCCTCGCCGAGCAGTGCGCGCTGCCACAGCGCGTAGTCGGCGTACTGGACCGGCAGTTCGGGCCGGTCGGGCGCGCCGCCCGCCGTCCGGGCCCGGTACGCGGCGGCCAGGTCGCGGACCAGCGGCGCCAGCGACCAGCCGTCGGCGGCGACGTGGTGCAGCACCAGCACCAGCAGGTGCCGCTCCGGCGCGGTCCGCAACAGCGTCGCCCGCAACGGGAGTTCGACCGCCAGGTCGAACGGCGCGGCGACCGCCGCCCGCACCGCCGCCCGCGCCGCCCGCTCGTCGTCCGCCGGTGCCCCCGCCGTCCCGAACCGCAGCAGCGCGGCCGCCGCCCCGACGCCGAGGACCACCTGCCCGGGTATGCCGTCCCGTTCGACCAGCAGCGTCCGCAGGCTCTCGTGCCGGGCCACCACGTCGCCGAGCGCCGCGCGCAGCGCCCCGGCGTCCACCGGGCCGTCCAACTCCAGCACCAGCGGCACGTTGTAGGCGTCGGCGGCCTCCCCGGACCGGTTCAGGAACCACAGCCGCAGCTGCGCGAAGGACAGCGGCACCGGGTCCGGCCGCCGGACCGGGACCAGCGCCGGCCGCCCCGGACCGGCCGGGGCGAGGGAGAAGCTCGGCGCGGCGGCCAGCCCGGCCACCGTCGGACGGTCGAACACCTCGCGCAGCGTCGGCTCCGCGCCCGTCGCCGCCCTGATCCGCGCCACCAGCCGGGTGGCGAGCAGCGAATGGCCGCCCAGCGCGAAGAAGTCGTCCTCCACGCCGACCGACGGCAGCCCCAGCACCTCCGCGAACAGCGCCGCCAGCAGCTCCTCCCGCGGGGTGCGCGGCGCGACCGCGCCGCCGCCCGCGACCTGCGGGGCGGGCAGCGCCCGCCGGTCGAGCTTGCCGTTCGCGTTCAGCGGCAACCCGTCCAGCAGCACGAACGCGGCCGGCACCAGGTACCCGGGCAGCACCCGCCCGAGCGCCCGGGCCAGCCCCGCGCCGTCCCACCGCGCCCCCGGCTCCGGCACCACGTAGCCGACCAGCCGCCGGTTGCCGGGCACGTCCTCGCGCACCAGCACCCGGGCCTCCCGGACCCCGTCCAGCGCCAGCAGGGCGTTCTCGATCTCGGCGGGCTCGATCCGGAACCCGCGCAGCTTGACCTGCCCGTCGGCCCGCCCCACGTACTCGACCTCGCCGCCGGCCGTCCAGCGGGCCAGGTCCCCGGTCCGGTACATCCGGGAGCCGTCCGCCGCGAACGGGTCGGCCAGGAACCGGACCGCCGTCAGCTCCGGCCGGCCCAGGTAGCCGCGCGCCACCCCCGCCCCGCCCACGTACAGCTCGCCGACCACCCCGGCCGGGACCGGGCGCAGCGCCCCGTCCAGCAGGTACAGGCGGACGCCGTCCAGCGCGCGGCCGATCGGCGGCACGCCCGCCGGCTCGGGCCGCACCCGGTACCGGGTCGCGAAGGTGGTGGTCTCGGTCGGGCCGTACACGTGCAGCACCTCGGTGTCCGGCGCGGCCGCGGCGATCCGCTGCATCAGCTCCGGCGAGGCCGCCTCGCCGCCCGCCGCCACCAGCCGCAGCCCGGCGAACGCCGCCGGAGCGGTCCGGGCGATCTCGTTGCACAGCGCCGTGGTCAGGAACACCGCGCGCACGCCGTCCCGCTCCACCGCCCGCGCCAGCGCCCGGGCGTCCACGATGCCGGGCGGCGCCACCACCACCCGGCCGCCGCGCAGCAGCGGCACCCAGATCTCGAAGGTCGACGCGTCGAACACGTACGCCGAGTGCATCAGCACCGCGTCCGCCGCCCCGCCGTCCCAGGCCGCGTCGGCGGCCAGCGCCAGCACGTCGGCGTGCGTCACGCCGACGGCCTTCGGCAGCCCGGTCGAGCCGGAGGTGAAGACGGTGTACGCCAGCCGGGCCCCGCCGATCGGCACCGGCGGCGGGCCCGGGCGCTCCGGGGCGCCGCGCAGCACCGCGCCCAGCCGGTCGACCACCAGCACCGGCAGCCGCCCCGCCGCCTCCCGCACCCAGCCGGTGTCGGCCGCCGCCCCGTCCACCACCAGGACCCGGACCCGGCCCGCGTCGGCGACCCGGTCCAGGCGCTCCGCCGGCCAGGCCGGGTCCATCGGCACGTACCCGCCGCCGGCCGCCACCGCGCCCAGCGAGGCCGCGACCACGGCCGCCGAGCGGCCCAGCAGCACGCCGACGCCGTCCTCCGGCCGCAGCCCCCACCCGGTCAGGGCGCCCGCCAGCGCCTCCGCCGTCCGGGCCAGCTCCCGGTAGGACAGCACCGCCCCGCCGTCCAGCACGGCGGGCGCGTCCGGCGCGGCGGCCGCCCGGGCCGCGAACGCCGCCGGCAGGCCGCCGTCCGCCGCGGCGGGGCCGGCCAGGGCCGCGCCGCGTCCGCGTGCCAGCAGCGCCGCCGTCGTCGCCCCGTCGGCGAGCGGCAGGGCGCGCAGCGGGGTGCCGGGGTCGGCGGCGGCGAAGGCGGCGAGGAAGCCGAGCACCGCCTCCTGGTGCAGCCGGACGTCCTCGGCCCGGTACAGCTCCCCGCTGGTGTCGAAGCCGATCAGCGGCCCCGTGCCCTCGGCGCGCTCCGCGACCCACAGCGACACGTCGTCCACCGGGCCGACCGACAGCACCCGCGAGGTGACCGGGCTGCCGCCCAGGTCGAGGCCGTACTCGTAGCCCATGACGTTCACCACCAGGTCGGTCGGCAGCGGCTCCCCGCCGCCCGCCGCCAGCTCCCGGGCCAGCTGCTCGCGCGGGAAGCGCCGGTGCCGCAGGGCGCCGCGCATCTCGCCCGCGACGCCGCGCACCAGCTCCGCGACCGAGCCGTCCGGCGGCACGGCCAGCCGCAGCGGCAGCACGGTGGCGGTCATGCCGACCGCCCGCTGCAGCCGGCCCGGCCGCCCGTGCGAGGCCAGGCCGATGCCGACCTCCCGCCGCCCGGTGACCCGGCCGGTGTACGCGGCCAGCGCCGCGACCAGCACCGCGCTCCAGGTGGTGCGGTTCGCGGCGGCCAGCCGCCGCAGCCCGTCCAGCACCGGCAGCGGCAGCGTCTCGCCGCCGTGCAGGGCCGCCGCGACGTCGGGCCGCCCGGGCTCCGGCCGGTCGGTGCGTCTGCGCAGCAGCGGGAAGCCCTCGTCCTCGCCGCCGTCCCCGGCCGCCGCGGCCCGCCCGACCCAGTACGCCAGGTCCGCGGCGTGGCCCGGGGAGGCGCGGTGCGCGGCCTCGTCGGCCACCAGCGCGGCCAGCGAGCCGTCCGGCAGCCCGGCCGAGGCGAGGTCCCCGCCCGCGAGCACCCGGTTGTACAGCTCCGCCACCGTCCGGGTCACCAGGGTGCCGCTGAGGCCGTCCAGCGCGATGTGGTGGTACCGGGTGTACCAGAGCCGCAGCTCCGGGCCGAGCCGCAGCAGCGCGAAGTGGTGCGTCGGCGCCTCCAGCCGGTCGACGGCCGCCATGTCCGCCGCCATGTACCGCTCCGCCGCCGCCGCGGGGTCCGCCGCCCCCGAGAGGTCGACCCGGCGCAGCCGGTCCCCCCGGCCGGGACGCCGGACGACCCGCTGCCGGGGACGGCCGTCGACCGCGGTGAACTCGGTGTTCAGGCTGTCGAAGTGGTCGGCCACCCGCTGCAGGACCGCGGCGAACAATTCCTCGTCGAGGCCGCCGCGGATCTCCAGGCATTCCCCGATGTTGTACTTCGCGCTGTCCGGATCGAGCAATTGCCCGTACCAGACGCCTTCCTGCGCGGCCGTCAGTTCCAGGAGTTCGGGGGCGGTTTCTTCGCTGCGGACGGAACGGTTTTCAGGCATGCCGACGACACCTTCGGTGAGGTTTTCCTGCGTGAGTGGGGGAAGATTCGCGCCCCCGGCCCGGCCACAGGGCCGACCCGGGGGCAACCGGCGTCCCGTGCCCCCGCGCCGGGGGCCGCGCCTCCGCGCCGGAGGCGGGAAAGCGGGTGGGGCCGCTGGTCCCGGCGGACTCAGCCGGCGTCGGCCGCCGGGCCGGTGCCGGTCGCCATCGCGGCGACCAGGGAGGCCGGCCGCATGTCGGTCCAGAGCCGCTCGACGACGTCCAGGCACTCCTGCCGCGACCCCTCCGGGCCGGTGCGCTCCCAGCCGCCCGGGACGTCCAGGTGCGCGGGCCACAGCGAATACTGCGCCTCCGCATTCACCAGCACCAGGAATCGTCCGGATTCGTCGTCAAAAGGATTGCTCATGGTCCCGCCCCTTGTCGGTGGTCGTCATTCGGTCCGTCGCACGGGTCCGCCGGGCACGCCGTTCACCCGGCGTCTTTCCGCGATTCGCACCCGTGTTCCCCCTGATGGTGCGGAGGGGCAGCCCGAAGTCGGGGGCCCGGCGTTCCGCAACGGCCTACAGCTTCCCCCGAAAACCATACCTACGCCTGTCGTATGTGAAGATCTCCACTTTCCGAGCCGCGCCGATTCGGTCGCCGTTCGCCATGAATCAGTCATCTGATCGAATACGAAAAAGCCGCTGTCATATGCGGCCCTCGATCCTCGATCGCCTGTTCCCTCCGCCGGGTGCCTTTGTCCCGATTTTCCCCCCGATGCACGCGCGCCCCCTCCAGCGCGCCGTCACACTCCCCGGCGCGGCAATGCTCCCGTGCGCCCACCGCGCGCCCCGCCCGTGCGGCGGGAACGCCTGAACGAAAAGAGGCCCCGGACGGTCCGTCAGATCCCTTGGAGATGAAGAGAACTGACGACCCATCGGTCGGAGCGCCGCTTCACCGGGTGCGGCCCTGCCGCGAGGGGGGCGTCACCTCGTGCCGGGGGAGCGCACCCGGGGGCGCCCCCGGACACGGCGGCAGGGGAGGTGCCGTTAGGCTGCGTGCTCCCCGGAACGATCACCGCTCCCCGCCGAAGTGGACCCCGATGCCCGCCACCAGCGCGCCCACCGTCGACCACCGTCTGAACCCGCAGGAGATGGTCGTCCTGCACCGCGTCTTCCGCCGGGAGGTGCCGCTCCTGGCGGACCTGGTCGAAGCCGCCGCCCCGGACGACCGGCGGCGCGCCGCGGTGCTCGCCGACCACCTCGACCTGGTCCTCGGCGCGCTGGGCGAGCACCACGAGGGCGAGGACGACCTGCTGTGGCCCAAGCTGCGCGAGCGCGCGGCCCCGGGGGACGGCGTCGTCGCGCGGATGGCCGACCAGCACGAGGCCGTCGCCGGCGCGCTCGTCGAGGCCACCGCGCTGTCGCGCCGCTGGCGCGCCGGGGCCGACCGCGACACCGCGCTGCTCCTCGCCGCGGCCCTGCGCGAACTGGATCGGCACGCCGTCGCCCACATGGACGACGAGGAGGAGCACCTCCTGCCGCTGATGGCCGAGCACATCACGCCCCGCGAGTGGTCCGAGGTCGGCGAACGCGGACGCGGCAGCGTCCCCAAGGCCAAGCTGCTGATCTTCCTGGGGGCGATCCTGGAGGGCGCGACCGCGCAGGAGCGGCAGTTGTTCCTCGCGCAGATGCCCGCCCCCGCCCGCCTCCTGTGGCGCACCCTCGGCATCCGCCTCTACGCGCGCACCACCGCCCGGGTGCGCGGAACCGGCCCCGCGGCCCCTGCGGCGTAGCGGGGCGGCGACGGAGCCGGGGGCCGGTCGGACCGGTCGGTCAGGCGGCGGCGGGGACCCGGTCGGGGGCGTTCCGGCGGAACAGGGTGCCGAGGGCGAGGCTGCCGGGGCCGAGGGCGGCCACCAGGAGGAAGGCCCAGCAGAACAGGGCGGCCTGCTCGCCGCCGTTCTGGATCGGCCACAGGGCGTGCTCCTGGTGGACGGTGAAGTAGGCGTAGGCCATCGAGCCGGAGCAGATCAGGGCCGCCGGGCGCGCCGCCACTCCGAGCAGTACCAGGACGCCGCCGACCAGCTGGATCGCCGCGGCCCACCAGCCGGGCCACTCGCCGACGGCCGGCGCCTTCCCGTGGGCCCCGCCGAGCACGCCGAACAGGGTGGCCGCGCCGTGGCAGGTGAACAGCAGGGAGACGACGATCCGGTACAGGCCCTGGACGGTGGGCCGGGTGCGTTCGGCGAGCGGTGCGAGATCGGTGGCCATGGGGGTTCTCCGAAGGGGGAGGCGGAATGGGGGCCGGGGGTGCCCGGACCCGTCGGCGGCGGCCACTTGGTGACGTGGCCAGGTCAACTCTGATGGTCCGTCAGTCTCCTTGCCCAGTGCGGGAACCTCTGGGTTTGCTCTGAATCCGGACCGCCCCCGAACGACCCTCCCGTCCCACGGGCCCCGCGTTCAGAGGGAGTTGAGAGGTACGCCTGCCAGGATGGCGCGCGTTCGGCCCGCGGTCGGCGCGGCCCGTCCCGACCCGGAAGGAGACCCGGTGAGCACGATCAACGGGCTGCCCGCGCACGTCCTGCTGGTGCACGCCGTCGTGGTGCTGGTCCCCCTGACCGCCCTCGCCCTGATCGTCTGCGCCCTGCTGCCCGCGGCCGCCCGCCGGCTCGGGGTGCTGCTGCCGGTGCTCGCCCTGGTCTCGCTGGCGTTCGTGCCGCTGACCACGGATGCGGGGGAGTGGCTGGAGCGCCACGTCGAGAGCGGTCCGCTGGTGCGCCGCCACGCCGAACTCGGCGACGGGCTGGCCCCGTGGGCGTTCGGCCTGCTGCTGCTCGCCGTCCTGGTCTGGTGGTCGGCCCGCCGCCCGTCCACCGCCGACGCGTCCACCGGTGGCCCGTCCCCCGCCCGCCCGTCCCGGCTGACCGGGCTCCCGGCCCGGGCCGCGGTCGCGGTGCTGTGCCTGGCGGTCGGCACCGGCGCGGTCGTCGACGTCTACCGGATCGGCGACTCCGGGGCGAAGGCCGCCTGGCAGGACGGTTTCAGCAGCACCCCCGTCGGCCACGGCGACGCCCGCTGACGCCCCGGCCGCGCCCCTGCGGACCCCTGCGGACCGTTGCGGAAGCGGTGCGACTGCCGGGGGAGCGCGCCCCGCGCGCATCCTCGGAGGACGGGGAACCCGCCCGGTCGGCCCGTCCGGGGCCGCCGGGGGTCGGGCCGGACAGGAGGCGTTCGCCATGGGCGGGGCGGGAGGACCGAAGGCGCTCGCCGCCGGTGCGGCCGGGGACTTCGTCGGCGGTGTCGGCGGTGTCGGCCGGGACCCGGAGCACGCCCGCGCGGAGGCGGTGCCCGATGCGCCCTGAACCCGTGACCGACCGCACCCCGCGCACCGTGGCACCGACCCTGCTGTCGCAGAACTGGCGCGACGTGCTCTTCCTGCACTGGCCGGTCCACCCCGCCGCGGTCGCCCCGCTGCTGCCCGCCGGGGTGTTCCCGGACGTCCGCAACGGCACCACCTGGGTCGGACTGGTGGCGTTCGCCATGGAACGGCTGGGGCCCGGCCGCACGCCCCTGCCGTACTTCGGCACGTTCCCCGAGGTGAACGTCCGGCTCTACTCCGTCGACCCGCAGGGCCGCCGGGCCGTGGTGTTCCGCTCGCTCGACTGCCCGCGACTGCCCGCCGTGCTGGTGGCGCGCTCCGCCCTCGGCCTGCCCTACCGGTGGTCGCGCACCCGGTGGACCACGGACGGCCCGGCGCTGCACCTCGCCACCCGGGTCCGCGGGCCCGGCGGGGACGCCGCCCGGTGCGTCCTGCGGGCCCGGGTCGGACCGCGGCTCGAACGGCCCGGCCCGCTCGCCGAGTTCCTCACCGCCCGCTGGGGACTGCACACGCGCACGGTCGGCCGGACCGTGCACCTGCCGGTCGAGCACCCGCCGTGGCCGCTGCACCTGGCCACGGTGGAGCACCTCGACGAGACGCTGGTGCGGGCGGCGGGCCTGGAGGTCTCCGGTCCCCCGCCGAGCGTGCTGTTCTCCCCGGGCGTCCCGGTCCGGTTCGGCCCGTGGAGCCCGGTGTCCGACCCGCTCGGGCACCTCCGCTAGCCCCTGCCGCCGCTACGACCCCCGCGCCGCCGCTACGACCGCCGGCGGCGGCGCAGCGCGGCCAGGCCCAGGGCCGTGCCGCCGAGGGCGGTGGCCGCGGCGGCCCAGCCGGTCAGGGCGGGCAGGTCCGGGGCGCCGGTCTCGGGCAGCGGGACGGGCGGGACGGGCGGGACGGTGGCGGAGTGGGACGGGGACGGGACGGGCTCGGGGGTGCCGGGTGTCGGGGACGGCTGCGGACCCGGCCCCTCGGGGCCGGGCTCCTCGGCGCAGTCGACGACGTTGGTGACCTCGGCGGTGAGGTGTTCCCCCGTCAGTTCGGCGGTGTGCGGCAGGGGCAGGTCGGTCGCCGCCCCGTCCAGGCGGGTCAGCCGGGACGAGGTGAGGACGCAGCCGGGCCGCTCGACCGCGGCGGTCTCGGCGACGGTGACCGCCTCGCCGACCCGGTAGCCGGGGCGGGTGACGCCCCACGGCTGCGCGCCGGGGCCCGCCCCGCCCGGTCCGGTCAGGCTCAGCGCCGCGGTGAGCCCGGCGGGCTGCCGCCCGTCGGCGTAGTCGTGGCCGTCGACCCGCCAGGTCTTGGCGACGGTGACGTCGGCGGGCCGGACGGGCCGGTTGTGCACCAGGCAGCTGACGGCCGCCTTGCTCGGCACCGTGACGGTGAAGGACAGGTCCCGGTCGGTGACCGGCACGGCCTGTCCCGTGTCCAGGTTCGTGCAGACCGCGTTGTGCCCGCCCTGCGGGACCAGTTCGTAGCCCTCCTGCTGGACCTCGGCGACCGTGACGGGGCCCTCGGCGACGCCGGTGAACGTCGGGTGGAAGGAGACCGCGCCGGTGCCGTCGTCGGTGGTGGTCTCGCGCGCGGGGAAGCCGCCGATGCCGGAGGCGCCGGTGCTCGCGTCGAAGGTCCAGCCCGCCCCCGCGTTCACCGCGCCGGTGACGTCCTCGCCGGTGGTGCCGGCGGGGGCGATCTGCTTGACCACCGACAGGCTGCCCCGGCACTGGAACAGCGCCAGGTCGTGCAGGTCCTGCCCGGCCGAGGCGAAGTCCGCGGTCTGGAAGTGGTCGGCGGCCAGCAGGTTCGTCCCGTCGTACGGGGTCGGGCCGGACAGCGCGCGCAGGTTGAGGCCGGAGACGCCCTCGACGCCCTTGCCGACGCCCAGGGCGATGACCCGGGCCCCGGTCGCCTTGACGGCGTTGGCGGAGAAGATCCCGTTCTCGACGTCCCGGAAGTGGGTCCGCGAGCCGTCGCCCTGGGCGTCGTCGGCGAACCGGGTCGGGTTCCCGTCGGTGATCACCACCACCGCCTCGTAGCGCTGCGCGGCCTCGGCCACCGCCGCCAGGCCCCGGTCCCAGTTGGTGCCCTTCCCCAGCGTCCAGTCCGCGTAGAGCCGCTTGAAGGCGTCGGCCCCCGCCTTGGTGGAGACCGGGAGCAGCTCCGGGTGGTTGCGGTCCACGCTGGTCGAGGGCGAGGCCTGGTCGAAGGAGTAGAGGGCCATCCGCGAGGGGGTGCCGGTCAGGGCGTCGGTGAAGGTGTCGGCGGCCGCCTTGAGCTGGGGCAGCGCGCTGCCCACGGAGGCGGACAGGTCGAGCACCACCGCGACGTCCAGGCCGCAGCCGACGTGCGGCACCGGGTTGGTCCGGGAGTTCTGCCACACGCCGCCGGAGGCGGGGTAGTTGGTGCCGAAGGTGTCGCTGACCATGAAGCCGTCGGGGCCGGTGTCGGTCGAGGCGTAGGTGCGCCCGGCCGCCAGCGCGGGCGTCCGGAACGCGTAGGGCGCGGCGGTCGAGTCGCTGCCGCTGCCCGGCCCCGTCCGCAGGGTCGGACTGGTGAACCAGCCGGCGGGCGCCCCGTCCGGGAGCTGCCGCACCCAGAGGCGGGTGCCCGCGTTGGCCCCGCCCGGACCGGTGCCCGGCACGGTGAAGGAGCAGTCCCCGTCCGCGTCGGCGGTGCACACGCCCCAGCCCGGGTCCACCGGCGCGCCCGAGGACTCGTCCGCGTACAGGCCCAGCCGGACCCCGGCCAGCGGCGCCACCGTCCTGGGCCCGGTCCGGTCCCCGCCGGTGCGCACCGTCACCACCGCGTCCCCCGCCCCGGGCGACGGCACCGAGCGGCCGGGCCCCGGGGCCGCCCCGATCAGGGCGACGCTCATGAGCGCCAGGGCCGGGACGGCGGCGGACGGGCGGCGGCGGCGGAGGGCGCGGAGATCTGACACCCCGTCATCCTGGCCGCGGGCCACCCGCGCGGCACCGCCTGCCCCGGGGACACGCCGACGGGCCCACCCGGGCGGAGGCTCAGCGCCGCCCGGGGCCGCGGCGGACCAGGCGCCAGGCGGCGTGCTGGACCAGCAGGGTGAGGACGCCCGCCAGGACGATGCCGGACAGGTTGAGGGCGAGCTGCACGGCGGAGCCCCAGGCCTGCGCGTACTCGCGGTAGGCGACCGCGACGGCGGCGTTGGCGGCGGCGGGCACGGTGGTGACCGAGATCGCCACGCCGACCAGGGCGGACGCCTTGGCCGAGGTCAGCGAGAGCAGACCGGCCACGCCCGCCAGGAACGCCACCACGAAGGACATCGCGTCCGGCTGCCAGATGAACGAGGTGTTGGGGCGGGCGGCGGCGAACTTCGCGTCGCTGAACAGGCCCAGCCCGTCCATCAGCAGCGAGAAGCCGACGGTCAGGGCCATCGCCACGGTGAAGCCGACCGCCAGCGCCAGCAGCGACCGGGCCGCCGGGCGGCCCCGGCGCTGCACGAGCGCGACGCACAGCCCGGCCAGCGGACCGAACTCCGGGCCGACGGCCATCGCGCCGACGACCAGGATCGCGCTGTCCAGGACGGCGCCGCAGGCGGCCAGCATGGTGGCGACCGTCAGCAGCGCCAGGAAGACCCCGCTGAGCGTCGACTCCTCGTGGACGACCCCGGACACCTCCTCCCACACCAGCGCGTCCACCCCCTCGCCCGGGGCCGCCTCCTCCGCCGCGTCGGCGGCCTCCGAGAGGACCAGGCCGGTCTCGCCCAGACTGATCGCCCCGCGCTCCGGCAGGCCCAACTCCTTCAGCCCGTCGAGGAGTTCGTCGGCCGCCTCGCGGGCCACGTCGCACAGCACCACGTCCCCCGCGGGCCGCACCGCCCCGCCCGGCAGCACCACCACGTGGGCCACCCCGACACAGGCGTCGAGCCGGGCCAGGACCTGCTCGCGCAGGTCGGCGGGAACGATCAGGCGGAGCTGGAGCACGTGGCCCTCCGGGCGGACGGTGCGGACGGGACGGTCCGGAGCGGGGCGGCCCCGCCACGTGCACGGTAGCGCCGCCCCGGACCGGGCGGTCACCCGGACACCCCGCCGCCGGGCTCAGCGGCCCGCGCCGAGGCCCGCGGCGCCGAGCGCCGCGATGTCGAGGCCCGCCGCGTCCAGGCCCGCGGTGTCGTCGGTGCGGTGCTCGAGCAGCACCCGGACGTCCACCACGCCGTCCACGCTCCGGCACAGCCGCTCCAGCACGTCGGCGAGGCTGCGCCGGGCCACCGTGCCGGTCAGCGTGACCCGGCCCTCCTCGACCGTCACGCCGATGCCGTCCGGGGAGAGCCCCATCGCCCCGTCGAGCACCTCGTGGCGGATCTCCTCCCGGATCGCCCGGTCCTGCCGCAGGAACACCCGCAGCAGGTCGCCCCGGCTGACCACGCCGATCAGCCGCCCCGCCTCGTCGACGACGGGCAGCCGCTTGACGCCCGCCTGCTGCATCCGCCGGGCCGCCTCGACGACCGTCCACTCGGGACGGCAGCAGAGCACCGGACGGCTCATCAGCCCGTCCGCGGTGGCGGCCCGGCTGCGGACGGCCTGACCGGGCGTCAGACCGGGCGCGAGCAGCAGCCCGGACGGGTCCTCCCGGGCGGACTCGCTCAGCAGCAGGTCCGCCTCGGAGACGATCCCGACCGGCCGGTCCTCGTCGTCCAGCACGGGCACCGCCGTGATGTCGTGCTCGGCGAGCAGCCGGGCGATCTCCTTGAACCCGGTCCCGGGCCGCACGGCCACCACCGGACGGGTCATCAACTGTCCTACGCTGCGGTGTCGCATCTCCGCTTCCCTTCCTCTTCCGCGCGCCCGCCGTCGCGTACGCGCCCGCCGCCGTGGATCACCGGCCGGACGGCCGGACCGGGGCGTGCCGGACCACCACCACCGGACACGGCGCGTGCTGGACGCAGTGCTGGCCGACCGAGCCCAGCAGCGCCCCGGTGAACCCGCCGTGGCCGCGGCTCCCGACCACCAGCAGTTCGGCGTCGCCCGCCGCGGCCAGCAGCACCGGGACCGCACCGCCCCGCACCACCCGGGCGGCCACCCGGACCGGGTGCTCCGGGTCGGCGGCCTCGACCAGCACGCCGTCGAGCGTCTTGCGCGCCACGTCGGCGGCGAAGTCCCCGTCGGCGGGGTGGCCGGCCCAGCCCGGCGCGGACGGGTGCTGCCAGGCGGTCACCGCCTCGACGTCCGCACCGACCGCCCGCGCCTGGACGAGGGCCCAGCGCAGCGCGTCCACGGAGGACGGGGACCCGTCCACCCCGACCACGATCCTGCGCGTCGTCACGTTCTGCTCCTGCACGGCGGTCCTCCCCGGTGTCCGGTGCGCGCCCCGCGGTGCGCCGTCCTGCTCGCACTGCCCGGTCGCGCGGTGATCGCCTCCACCCTCCGCCCGGCGAGGGGCGCCGGGACAGGGCCGTCGGGGTCGTGCCGCAGGGCCGGACGGTCCCGGTGCCGGGGCGGGACCTTGGGCCCCGCCGGGGGACCGTCGGGTCCTGTCGGCCCGGCCCCGGCCCGGCGCAGCATGGGAACCGGAGGCGGGACAGCGGGTCACCGCCCCGAGGGAAGGGGAACGGCCATGGCGCACGGCATCGTGACCGGGTTCGACGGATCGGCGCAGTCGGAGGCGGCGGTCGGCTGGGCCGCTGCCGAAGCGGCCCTGCGGGGCGTGCCGCTGCGGATCGTCCACGCCTGGCCCTGGCTGGGCGCGGCCCTGGACGACGGGCCTGCGGCCGCTCCCCACCGCGGTGCCCTGCACGAGTCGGCCGAGGTCGCCGAGCGGCTGCGCGAGGCCCACCCCGGGCTGGAGGTCGTCACCGAGGCGCTGGCCGCCGATCCGGTCGACGCGCTGCTCGCCGCCGCCCCGGAGCACCGGTTGGTGGTGCTGGGCTCGCGCGGGCTCGGCGGCTTCGCCGGCCTCCTGGTGGGCTCCGTCGGCCTGGCCGTCGCCGCCCGCAGCACCACCCCGGTCGTCCTGGTCCGCGACACCGCGCCCGCGCCCGCCGGGAGCCCCGAGATCGTGGTCGGCGTGGCGGACGAGTCCTCGGCGGCGGTGCTGGAGTTCGCCTGCGCCGAGGCCGAGCGCCGGGGCGCCCGGGTGCGGGCGGTGCACGGCTGGGAGCTGATCCCGTTCTGGACCGCCGCGGGCTGGATGCCCCCGCAGGCCGACAGCGCGCTCCGCGAGGCCGACGTCCGGGCGGCCCTGGAGAAGGCCGTCGCCCCCGCCCGGGCCGCGCACCCCGGGGTCGACCTGGTCACCGAGACGCGGATCGGGGGCGCCGCGCACGCGCTGGTCGGGGCCGCCGCCCACGCCGACCTGGTCGTGGTCGGCCGCCGCGAGCACCGCCCGGCCCCCCGGCTCGGCCCGGTCGCCCACGCCGCCGTCCACCACTGCACGGCCCCGGTCGTCGTCGTCCCGCACGCCTGACCGGCCGGGCGACGACGGCCGCCCGGGCGGCGACCCCGCCCTTCCATACCCCTGGGGGTATAGTGGGAGGACGTTCCACCGTCCCACCCCGAGGAGTCCCGCCATGTGCCGACGTACCACCTGCCGCAACTGCGGCAAGGCGACCTACGCGGGGTGCGGCATGCACGTCGAACAGGTCCTCGCCGGAGTCCGCCCGGCCGACCGCTGCGCCTGCGACCGCGCCGCGGGCAAGGGCGGCGGCCTGCTCGCCCGGCTGTTCGGCCGCCGCTGAGCGCAGGCGGCCGCAGGGTGCCGGCGGTCGCCGAGCACCGGCCGCCGGGGCCCGCGTCACGGAGTCGTAAGCCCGCGCCGGACGCCCCCGGCGCCGCCACTCCCTAGGGTGGCGGCATGACCATTCCCACGGAGCCGCCCGCCCGCCCGTCCACCGCCCCGCGCGCCGAACTCGGTGTGATCGGCGGTTCGGGACTGTACGCACTGCTCGACGACGTCACCGAGGTGCACGTCGAGACGCCGTACGGTCCGCCCAGTGACGCCCTGTTCGTGGGGGAGGCGGGAGGCCGTCGGGTGGCGTTCCTGCCGAGGCACGGGCGCGGGCACCGGCTGCCGCCGCACCGGATCAACTACCGCGCGAACCTGTGGGCGCTGTACGCGCTGGGGGTGCGGCAGGTGCTCGGCCCCTGCGCGGTCGGCGGCCTGCGGCCCGAGTACGGGCCGGGGACGCTGGTGGTGCCGGACCAGTTCGTGGACCGGACGTCGGGGCGGGCGCAGACGTACTACGACGGGCGGGTGCTGCCGGACGGGTCGGTCCCCGAGGTGGTGCACGTCTCGGTGGCCGACCCGTACTGCCCGCGCGGGCGGGCCGCCGCCCTGGCCGCCGCCCGCACCGCCGGGTGGGAGGCGGTGGACGGCGGAACCCTGGTCGTCATCGAGGGGCCGCGGTTCTCCACCCGGGCCGAGTCGCGCTGGTTCGCGGCCAACGGCTGGTCGGTGGTCGGCATGACCGGCCACCCCGAAGCAGTACTGGCCCGTGAACTGGGCCTGTGCTACACCTCGCTGGCGCTGGTGACGGACCTGGACGCCGGGGTGGAGGCGGGCGAGGGCGTCACCCACGCCGAGGTGCTGGAGGTCTTCGCCCGCAACGTCGACCGGCTGCGGTCGGTCCTGTTCACGGCCCTGGAGGAACTGCCCGCCACCCGCGACTGCCCCTGCTCCCACACCCTCGACGGCCTCACCACCGGCCTCCCCGGCGTGCCCTCCTGACGCTCCGTCGGGCGGCGGTCCGTCGGGTGGTGCTCCGCCGGGCAACATTCCGTCGGGCGACGCTCCGTCGGACGACGGCGAGCAGCGCCGCCCCGGCCCCGCCAGCGGCCAGGAACAGCAGCCAGTTCCGCAGGTAGGGCAGCGGCAGCAGGGTCGCATTGCCGCCGTCGTGGCCGGCCCGCAGCACCGCCGGGCCGGCCACCGCGCCGACGGCCGCCACCACCACCAGCCAGCCGCGCAGCACCGGCCGGTCGCGCAGCACCGGTCGACCGCGCAGCACCCGCCGCCCGGCGACCGCGCCGACCGCGCACACCAGCGGCAGCCACAGGCCGTCGTGCACGGCCACCAGCCCGGCCGCCCACCACAGGACGCCCAGCGGATCGGAGACGTAACGGTCCGTCAGCAGCCCGACCAGGCCGCAGCCGATCAGGGCGAGACCGCCGGACAGCAGGGCACCGCGCAGGACCCGCACCTCAGACCACCTCGATCCGGGCGACCCACTTGGTCTGCAGCACCCCGGGCCGGTTCGGCGCGACGAGCCGCGCCGGGAACCCGTGGTCGGGCGTCAGCGGCCGCCCGTCCAGCGCCAGCGCCAGCAGGGTGAGCGGGTCGTCCGCGTACGGGGCGGGCAACTCGGTGACCCGGTACGGCCCGTCCGCCTCCAGCGAGGTGATCCGCACCGCCGAACCCGCGGGGACACCGGCCCGCCGCAGCAGGTCGGCCAGCCGCACCCCCGTCCAGCGGCCGTTCGCGCTCCACCCCTCCACGCAGGCGATCGGCAGGTCCGCGGTGGTCTGCGGCAGCGCCCGCAACTCGGCGAGGCCGATCCGGAAACCCGCCGGGCCGTCCACGGCCAGCTGCCAGTCGGCGGGCACGACCGCGGTACCGGCCTGCGCGGCGGTCCGGTTCACCGGCAGGGAATCCCCACCGGCCCCGGGCCGGCGCGGCGCGAACAGGTCCAGGGCCCGCAGCCACGGCACGGACTGCCCGGCCGTGGTCAGGGTCACCGCGCCGACGGCCGCCGCCGTCGCCGTCAGCAGCGCCCGCCGCCCGGCGAGCGGCACCACGACGGCGCGGCGCCAGTGTGCGGCGATCACCGGCGCCTTCACGGCGAGGTGGACCAGTAGCGCGCCGACCGCCGTCCACGCCGTCCAGTAGTGGGTCTGCCGGAACGGGAACGGCCACGGGTACCACTGCAGGGTGTTCAGCAGGCCGGTGCACAGCTCCAGCAGCACCGCCGCGACCAGCAGCGCGACCGCGAGCCGCTCCAGCAGGTGCCGCACGCTCCGCGCGGGCGGCCACTCGAACAGCCGCGGGTACACCGTCCACAGCTTCGCGCCCGCCAACGGGATCGCGGCCAGCCCGGCGGCCACGTGCAGCCCCTGGGTGACCCGGTACCCGGCGACCGGCCGGGACGGCAGACGGTCCGTCAACCACCCCGGCGGGTCCTGCAACAGATGGCTGACCAGCCCGGTGGCGAAGCACACCAGCAGCGCCGCGCCCAGCCACCGGCCCAGCACCACCGCCGCCCGCGGCTCGTGCGCGGCGGACCGGAACGCGCCCGGACGGAACGGGCCGCGCCGCAGCACGGCGGGCGGCTCCGGCAGCGGCCGGTCGAGCCGCCGCCGGACGGGGGAGGGGGAGGGGGAGGGGGAGTCGGATTCCACCCCGCCATCGAAGCGCGCCCGAGCGCCCGCGCGGCGGCACGACGTGCTTACGGAATCCGAACGCCGCCCCCCACACCCCTCGCCTTCCTTACGGAACCCGGACGGCCCGCCCCGCACCGCCCCGGCGGCGGCCCGCCGCTGCCAGGGTGGGCCGGTGACCGTACGCCCCGCCCTGCTCTGCTCACTCGCCCTCGCCGCCCTCGCCGGCTGCCTCGCGCTGACCTTCACCACCGGCGGCACCCTCGGCGACCGGACCCCGCTGTACGGCTGGTATGCCGCCGACGCCGCACTGTTCGCGGCGGCGCTGCTCCTGCTGCGCCGGGTGCCGGACCGCCAGGTCGCCCGGCTCGTGCTGGCCGGCGGCGTCCTGGTCGCCGCGACCGGACTGCTCGCCCCGCCCCGCACCAGCGACGACGCCTACCGGTACGGCTGGGACGGCAAGGTGCAGGCTGCGGGCGTCTCCCCGTACGCGTACCCGCCCGAGGACCCGGCACTGGCCCGGCTGCGCGACCCCGGCCGCTTCCCGGCCTCCCCGCCCTCCCCGGCCTCCCCGACCGGCGGCGGCTGCACCGGCTGGGACGAGCGCCGCACCGCCGACGGGGCCTGCACCCGGATCAACCGGCCCGCCGTGCACACGATCTACCCGCCGCTCGCGGAGGTCTGGTTCCTGCTCCAACGCCCGTTCGGCGACGGCGTCCGGGTCGCCCAGGCCGCCGGAGCGGCCCTCGCAACGGCCACCACCGGGGCCCTGCTCGCCCTGACCGGCGGACGGCGGCGGGCCGCACTGTGGGCCTGGTGCCCGGGCGTCGCGGTGTGGGCGGTCAACGACGCCCACGTCGACACCCTCGGCGCCCTGCTGGCGGTGACCGGCCTCGGCCTCGCGGCCCGCCGCCGCCCGGCCGCGGCCGGAGCGGCCCTCGGCGCGGCGACCGCGGTGAAACTCCTGCCCGCCCTCACCCTGCCCGGCGCCCTCTCCGGCCTGCTGGCCCGCCGCCCGACCCGGCGGGACGTCCTGCTCTGCACGGCCGCGGCCGGGGTCTTCGCGCTCTCCTACCTCCCGTACATCGCCGCCTCCGGGACGGGCGTCCTCGGCTACCTGCCCGGCTACCTGCGCGAAGAGGGCTACCAACAGGGCCACCTGGAACGGTTCGGCCTCCTCCGCCTCCTCCTGCCCGACCGGGCCGCCCCCTGGGCCGCCGCCGCACTCCTCGCCGCCGTCCTGTGGCGCGTCCTCCGCCACGGCGACCCCCGGCAGCCCTGGCGGGGAGCCCTGGAGGTGACCGGCACCGCCCTCCTCCTCGCCGCCCCCGCCTACCCCTGGTACGCCCTCCTGGTGGTGGCCCTGGCCGCCCTGGACGGCCGCTGGGAGTGGCTGGCGGTCCCCGCCGCCGGACAGGTCCTCTACCTGGCCGGCGGCAGCGACACGCAGCAACTCGCCTACGGCGCAGCGGCCTTGACCGTCATCGCGGTCGCAGCCCACCGCTCCCGCACACCGGCCCCGCGCCCGGAGGCCGACACGGTCAGTGGCCCCGGCTCTCGAAGGAGCGCCCGCCCAGGAGGTAGCCGGACGGGAAGCCGAGACCGATATCGGTGAGCAGCCGGGCGAGGAACTCACCCACGTCGCAGTCGAACTGCTGCCATCCGCCGGAGGCGTCGTCCCGGCTCCCATCCGGTGATCGTGCACAGCCTCTCGACCCAGGTGCTCGTTTCGGGGAGCCCGGCGCGGACCTGGTTGCCGTCACCACCGCCCGACTCCGCGACGTGCTGGTGCGGCTGATCACGGCCGGGCAGTGGAAGGCCGGAGATCCGGAGGTGCTGGTGGTGATGGGCCCCGGCTACGACGCCCCGCGCACTCTCCCTCTCCTCGGCGACCTACCGGTGCAGGTCCTCGGCCGGTTCCGTCCGGGCCAGGTGATGCGTCGCCCGGCACTGAACCGGGCCGAGTGGCTTGCGGCTCATCCGACCGGCGTCGGCCCCTGCCAACAGGCGTTCCTCCGCCGCTTCGACCGTGAGCGCACGTTCCGCCTGCCCAAGCAGACGCTCCGCTGGACTCGGCCCCGCCTGCGCGACCCGGCGGCAGCCGACCGCTGGACCTGGCTCGTGATCGCTGCCCACACCCGGTGCCGCCTCACCCGCCCGCTCGTCGCCGACCTCCGCCACCCCGGGGAACAGCCGGTGGAACCCGGACAAGCTCACTCCCGCCCGTGTCCGGCACGGGTTCAGGAACCTCCACCCGAGGGCCCCTCACCAGCGCGAGCACCGGAAACCGGCTCACCCCGGCCCCGGCCACTCGGTTCGAAGAACCAGCGGAGCGCTGCCCGCCACGAGTTCGGCAGGGTCCTGGCCACCGGCCAGGCATACGCTCCGCCCGCCCACCACGAGAACGGCACCGCACCACGACGAACGGGATGAGGGCCCGCCCGATGGCCCCGCGCTTCGATCGATCCAGTTGAATGAGCACATGAGAAGAGACCGGGGACGGAAGCGGGCTCCGTTCGCCATGCCGAAGGACATCGTTCTGCTGGCGACCCCGCCCGGCTGGCGCCACAGCCTCGTCACCTCGGACGGCGGGTTCGTCTGCGGACACTTGCCCGGCATCCCCGTCGAGGACGCCGAACGAGCCAAAGAACGCGCTGCTGCGATGTTGAGCGAACTGGGACGCGAGTTCCACGGGGCTGTCTTCGAAGTCGTGTGGGAAGAGTCCACGTCGCCCGACTCCTGGACAGGCCACATCCATCACAGCTTTGAACCACAGCCGGCCGAAGCTGACCGTCTCAAGGGCTGAAGCGGAACGATTCAACTGTTTGCAGCGGTCCGTCGGGATCTGGCGTCCATCTTGTGGTGGGCGGGCCTGGCGTACGCCTCGCCGGTGGCGAGGACTCCGCCAACCTCGTACTGGGGGGGCCGGCCACCGGGCGGCGCATCACCCGGTCCGAGCGGAACCGGCCGAGGAGGAGGCACGGTGATTCGACCTGATCGAGGGGCGACCGGGTTTTGGGACCGGCGGGACGAGCCGCTCCCGGAGACGGATGTGGCACTGTTCCGACGTGCCTGCGCCGAAGCCGCGCGTGGAAGCCGGGCTCGGCTCGGTGAACTCGTTCCGGCCGGGACGTCGACATTTCACTGGTTCCCGATCGCAGCCGAGCGCGAGGCACAGGCGGGTCTCTGCCACGCCCACCTCCCGCTGGTCGCCTTCACTCGCGTTGCCCCGCAACCGGGGCAGCCGCTGTCCGGTTTCGTGGACGCGCCGATGTGGACCGGCGGCTTCGCGAGCGTCGGCCTGCGTGTTCTGACGGTCAAGGAGCTCAGCACGCCGATGGAGCAGGTGGATCTCCGCGGCCTCTCCAGGGTCGAACTCGCGCAGATCCGCCACTGGCGTCCGGAGGTGCTCGGCGACCTCCTCTTCAATTGGTGGGACTGACACTCCGTTGACCATCTGACGTCGGTCACGCCACGGACGGCCACGGCCGCCTGCCTGCGGCATGTCGTGGTGGGTCCGGACCAGGAGTGCGACCGCTGACCGGGTCCTGTTCGACGGCATGCGGTCGATCCTCACAGTGACACGAGCCGGCGGCGAGACCTTCTCCCCGGCCGGCAAGTGGGGCGTTCGCTGCAGCCGTGCCTACTCGCGGTTCTGACACGCAGGAACGTCACCCGTGCGGGGATTCCGCGGACGGCGGAGCGATCCTCGCGTGATCCGGTCGGCCGCCAGGCGCCAAACCCCGACGGACCACTGCGGACAGTCGAACGGCAGGCTCAGGAACGGCGTAGCGCGAGGAACGAGCGGCCGTGCGAGCGCCAGTGCTCCACCGGCTCCAGGCCGGCCGTCGCGCCGTGCCGGGCCGTTGCGGCGGGTCCGCAGCGGGCCCAGCGGAACGGTGGTCCCGCGCCGTCCGGGCCCGCCACCCGGACGGTCGAGACCTCGTCGACCTCGGCCGGGTCGGTCTCCACCAGGAGCAGGCCGCCCGGGGCGAGCAGTTCGGCGGTCCGGGACAGCAGGGCGGCGGGGTCGCCGCCGATCCCGAGGTTGCCGTCGGCGAGCAGGGCCCCGCCCCAGCGGCCCTCGGCGGGGAGCCGGTCGAACACCGAGCGGCGCAGGGCGAGGGCGCCCAGGCCGGCGGTGCGGTCCACCGAGGCCGCGCACACGTCCACCCCGAGCGCCGGAACCCCCGCCGCCAGCAAGGCCGCCACCAGTCGGCCCGGCCCGCACCCCAGGTCCAGCACCGGCGCGCCCAGGCCCAGGCAGCGCGACACCAGCCCGTGGTCCGCCCCGGCGGCCGGGGCGCACCAGCGCTCCACCTCCAGCACCGACCGCGAACCGTCCCCCCGACACAGCCACAACGGCCCCCGCCCGGCCCGCACCGCCCGCCCGAACGGATCGTCCACCCAGGGCTCGGCGACGGAACGGGCGCTGGCGGGCTGCATGCGGACACCTCGGGTCGGAAGAAGGGGAGGGGGACAGGGGAGGGGGACAGGGGAGGAGCGGCCCCGGCCGCCGGGCCGCCGGTCGCGCTGGTGCGGGGAGCCGATCGTCCGCAGGCCGGTCGAGACCCGGACCCGGGCCGCCGCCGAACGGTCCGGTCTTTCATCCGGGCGCAACTCCCTTCCGCAGATGGGCAGTCGGGCCGTCAGTCAGGCTGCCGGTGCGCGGGGGCGGGGGCCGTGGGGCGCAGTTCCCGCCAGTGGGCGGCGAACCGGGTGGTGGGGGCGAGGGCGGCGACGGTGGCGGCGTCGTCGGGGCCGTCCACGTCCAGCAGGGCGGGCAGGTGGTGGACCGTCAGGCCCTCGGCGGTCAGGCGGGACAGGAGGTGGCGGCCGGTGGCGGGGGTCGACATCGGGACGTCGTGCAGCAGGCGGGCGGCCAGGGCGGCGTTCGGGCGGGCCAGGCCGAGGGCCCAGAAGCCGCCGTCCTCGGCCGGGCCGAACCAGGCGTCGGCGCCGGTCCGGGCGGTGGCCGAGAGCGGGGCGGCGAGGACGGCCGGGTCCAGTTGGGGGGTGTCCATGCCGACCAGGAGGGCCGGGGCGGCGGGGGCGAGCCGGGCCGCGTGGGCGAACGCGGCGGCGAGCCGGCGGTCCAGGCCGCCCGCGCACTGCGGCAGGACCTCCCAGCCCGGCGGCAGCCACCGGCCGGGCGCGCCGTCCAGCACCAGCAGGCGCCGGCCCGCCGGGACGGCGGTGAGCGCCGCCAGGGTGTCGGCGAGCGCGGCCGCGGCCAGTCCGGCGGCCTGCTCCGGGGTGAACGCGGGGGTCAGCCTGGTCTTCACCCGGCCCGGCACCGGCGCCTTGGCCAGCACCAGCAGGGTCGGCGGCGCGGCCGCCAGCACCCGCCGCATGTCGCGCACCGCCTGCCGGGTGCCGCGGACCGTCCCCGTCACCTTCGAACGGCCCGCCCGCGGCCGGTAGTCGACGGGTGTCTCGGCGATCCGCATCCCCGCGGCCGAGGCCGCGAGCACCGTCTCCAGCGGGTAGCCGGAACGCCGGTCGCCCAGGCCCAGTGCCAGCAGCCGCTCCCGGCGGGCCGCCCGCATCGGCCCCAGGTCGTGCAGCGGCGCACCCGTCACCGCGCGCAGCCGCCGGGCCAGCACCAGGTTGGCCAGCCGGGCGTGCGGCGGCCACGCCCCGAACGAGACCGGCCGCCGCCGGCCCAGCACCAGGTCGGCGTCGCCCGCCGCGACCGGGCCGACCACCCGGGGCAGTTGTGCCGGGTCCAGCGAACCGTCGCAGTCCAGGAAGCAGACGAGCTCGGCGTCGGCGGCCAGCAGCCCGGCGTGGCAGGCCGCGCCGAACCCCCGGCGCGGCTCCGCGACCACCGTTGCCCCCAGCGACGCGGCCAGCTCCGCCGAGCCGTCCCGCGAACCGTTGTCGACCACGATCGCCCGCCAGCCGGCCGGCACCCGGCCCAGCACCCAGGGCAGCGCCCGCGCCTCGTCCAGGCAGGGCAGCACCACGTCCACCGAGGACGGGAGAAGAGAAGGAGTCACGACCGCCACGCTAGCCACGCCCCGGGCCGCCCCGGCGGTACGCCACCCTTACGGAAGTCCTACGCCACCAACGCACCGCACCCGGAACGAACCGGCCCCGGATCTTACGGAACCCGAACACGGGCCCGGCCCGGGGCCGCGCACCGGCCCGGACTCGTATCCTCGGGCGGGTGAACCAGAGCGCCGCCCCCGCCGAGCCCCCGGAGCCCGCCCGCATCCTGGTCGTCGACGACGACCCGACCGTCGGCGAGGTGGTGGCCGGCTACCTCGCCCGGGCCGGCCACCTGGTCGACCGTGCCGAGGACGGCCGCCACGGCCTCGAACTGGCCGAACGCCACCGGCCCGACCTGGTCGTCCTCGACCTGATGCTGCCCGGGCTCGACGGCCTGGAGGTGCTGCGCCGCCTGCGGGCCCGGCCCGACCGGCCCGACCTGCCGGTGGTGCTGCTCACCGCCAAGGGCGACGAGGCCGACCGCGTCCTCGGCCTGGAACTCGGCGCGGACGACTACGTCACCAAGCCGTTCAGCCCGCGCGAACTCGTCCTGCGGGTCCGGTCGATCCTGCGCCGGGCCGGCGCCGCCGCACCCGGCCCGGCGGCCGAACCCCTGCGCTCCGGCGACCTCGCGCTCGATCCCCGGGCCCGCCGGGCCCACCGCGGCGGGCGCGAACTGGCGCTCACCAGCCGGGAGTTCGAACTGCTCGCGTTCTTCCTCCGGCACCCGGCGACGGTGTTCTCCCGGCACGAGCTGATGCAGCGGGTCTGGGGCTGGGACTTCGGCGACCTGTCGACCGTCACCGTCCACGTCCGACGACTGCGCGAGAAGATCGAGGACGACCCCGGCGCGCCCGCCCTGATCAGCACCGTCTGGGGCGTCGGCTACCGCTACGACCCCGCCGACGCCCAGGCCCCCGCCGGCACCGACGACGGGGGAGCCCGGTGAAGGACCTGCTGCTGATCGCCCTGTTCGCCGCGCTCGGCGCGGGCGGCGCCGGACTGCTCGGCCTCGCCGCGCTGCGGCTGCTGCGCCGCCGCTCGCTGGCGCTCACGCTGTTCGCGGTCGCCGTGGTCAGCGTCCTCGCCGTCACCTCCGGGACCTTCGCGGTGGCCCGGGCGATGTTCCTGTCCCACCACGACCTCGGCGTGGTGATCACCGTACTGGCGATGGCCTCGGTGGTCGCGCTGCTCACCGCCGCCCTGCTGGGCCGCCAGGTCACCGCCGGTGGGCGGGCGGTGGCCGCGGCCGCGCGGACCGTGGGCGACGACGGCGGCTTCGCCCCGCCGGACCGGCCGCTCGGGCGCGAGCTGGCCACCGTCAGCGCCGAACTCGCCGCCACCAGCGCCCGGTTGGCCGAGTCCCGGGACCGCGAACGGGCCCTGGACGCCTCCCGGCGCGAGCTGGTCGCCTGGATCTCGCACGACCTGCGGACCCCGCTGGCCGGGCTGCGGGCGATGGCCGAGGCGCTGGAGGACGGCGTCGCCGAGCAGCCCGAACGGTACCTGGCCCGGATGCGGACCGAGGTCGAGCGGCTCACCGGCATGGTCGACGACCTGTTCGAACTCTCCCGGCTCCAGTCGGGGGCGCTCTCGCTGACCCTCTCCCGGGTCTCGCTGCACGACCTGGTCGACGACGCGCTGGCGGGCGCGCTGCCGCTGGCCCGGCAGCGCGGGGTGAGCCTGGAAGGGCGCGAGGTGCACGCCGGGCCGGTCGAGGCCGACGCCCGGGAGATCACCCGGGCGATCGGCAACCTGCTGGTCAACGCGATCCGGGCCACCCCGCCGGACGGCGTGGTCGCGGTCTCGGCCCGCCGGGAGGACGCCGGCGTCGTGCTCGCCGTCACCGACGGCTGCGGCGGCATCCCCGAACCGGACCTGCCCCGGGTCTTCGAGACCGGCTGGCGCGGCACCGCCGCCCGCACCCCCCGTCCCGCCGCCCCGGGCAGCCCCGACAGCGGCGCGGGCCTCGGCCTCGCCATCGTCCGCGGCATCGTCGAGGCGCACGCGGGCCGGGCCGGGGTCCGCAACGTCGACGGCGGCTGCTGCTTCGAGATCACCCTCCCGGCCGCCCGCCACCCCTGACCCCGCCGGGCCCGCGCCCCGTCCGGCCCGCGCCCCGACGCCCCGTCAGGCGCGTTGCGGGGCGCGGGCGAACTCGGCCACGCCGACCGCGAAGGGCACCCGCGGGCGCCAGCCGAGTTCGGCGCGCAGCCGGGTGGAGTCGGCCGTGACGTGGCGGACGTCGCCCAGGCGGTACTCGCCCGTCACCACCGGGGCGGGGCCGCCGAGTTCGGCCGCCAGCGCCGCGGCCAGGGCGCCGACGGTGCGGACCTCGCCGCTGCCGACGTTGTACGCCCGGGCGCTGCCCGCCGGACGGCCGGGGAGGGCCGCCAGCGCCGCCGTGTTCGCCGCGGCCACGTCCCGGACGTGCACGAAGTCCCGCCGCTGGCCGCCGTCCTCGAACACCCGGGGCGCCTCGCCGCGGGCCAGCGCCGAGCGGAACAGCGAGGCCACGCCCGCGTAGGGGGTGTCGCGCGGCATCCCGGGCCCGTACACGTTGTGGTAGCGGAGCGTCAGGACCCGGCCGCCGCAGGCCCGGGCCCAGGCGGAGGCCAGGTGCTCCTGGGCGAGCTTGGTGGCGGCGTACACGTTGCGCGGGTCCGCGGGGGCGTCCTCCGCGACCGTGCCGGGCAGCAGCGGCTCGTCGCACACCGGGCACGGCGGCTCGAAGCGCCCGGCGTCCAGGTCGGCGGCCCGGCGCGGCCCGGGCGCGACCGGCCCGTGCGCCCCGCACCGGTACGCGCCCTCCCCGTACACCACCATCGAACCGGCCAGCACCAGGTCGCGGACCCCGCGCCGGGCCATCGCGGCCAGCAGCACGGCCGTCCCCAGGTCGTTGCACCCGGCGTAGGCGGGCGCGTCGTCCAGGTCGACGCCGAGCCCGACCATCGCGGCCTGGTGGCAGACCGCCGTCACTCCGTCCAGGGCCGCCTCCACCGCCGCCGCGTCCCGCACGTCGCCGTGCCGGAACTCCGCGCCCGCGGGCACCGCCGCCGGCCGCCCCGACGGGTGCACCGCCGGCAGCAGCGCGTCCAGCACCCGCACCTCGTGGCCGTCCGCGAGCAGCGCGCCGACCACCGCGGAGCCGATGAAACCGGCCCCGCCCGTCACCAGGATTCCCATCCCCGGGACGCTACCGGCGCCCGCCCCGCGGGCGGGCCCGCCGGGCGGCGACGTCACGGACGGGTAAGAACCCCGGGGCGGTCGCGGGGCGTTCGGGCCAGGAGCGTTCGGGCCAGGGGCGTTCAGACCAGGGCGGTGACCAGCAGGGCGAAGGCCGCGACCAGGACGGCGACCCGGGCGTAGTGGTAGCGGTCCCAGCGCGCCTGCTGCTCCCGCCAGTCGGCGGGCCGGTTCGCGGGCGTCCAGGTCTTGCTGCGGTTGTTGATCGGCACCAGCAGCAGGACCGACATCAGCACGCTCAGCACCAGCAGGGCGGCGGCCGTCAGAACCGGCCCCGTCCCGGCGCGGTGCCACCCGGCGGCGGCCCAGGCGCCGGCGAGGACGACCGAGCCGATGTACCAGAACGGCATCAGCGCGCCGAGCATCCGGCCGCCGTGGGCCCGGCCGAGCACCAGGCTCTCGTCGGGGAGCGCGCCGAGGATGCGGTTCACGATGAAGGCGACGCAGAACTCCACCCCCACCAGCAGGCCGACGAGCACGGTGGTGACCACCTGGAGTGCACTGAGCACGGGAACCCCTCCCAGAGGAACTAGCGGCGCTAGAAGATGGTGCAACGGTAGACCTGCCACCGATCTGTTGTCTAGCAGTGCTAGGAAAAAAGCCGGGAGGCCCGGAACGGCAGGAACGGCCCGCCGGCAACCGGCGGGCCGTTCCCGGGAGTCGACGCCTCAGTCGAGCGGCGGGGCGTAGCCGCGGGCGACGATCCGCTCCGCGCCCTCCGCGTAGTAGCCCGGGTCGGCGGGCAGCTCGGTGTCCAGGCAGGTGACGTACCGGTTGTAGAGGCAGAACGCGGCCGCGATCAGCACCGTGTCGTGGATCTGCTCGTCGTCCGCCCCGGCCGCCCGGGCCTCCGCCACCAGCTCGGCCGGCAGCGCCCGGACCGGGCCCCGGACGGCGGCGGCGATCCGCAGCAGGGCCCGCAGCCGCGGCGTGACGGGGGCGCCGTCGAGGTCCGTCAGCACCGCCTTCACCAGCTCCGCGCCGCCCTCCAACTGGGCCGCGGCGAAGGCGCTGTGCGAACCCGAGCAGAACTCCGTCTCGTTCAACTCCGAGGTGTACGCCGCGATCAGCTCGCGCTCGCCCCGGCTCAGCGCCGGCGACTGCGGGCTGTGCAGCAGTGTCTCGGCGAGCCGGTTCAGCGGGGCGGCGGTGTCGGGGCGCTGGGTCAGCAGACCGCTGATGCCCGGGAGGCCGTTGGTGAGGGTGATGTGAGGCATGGCTGTCTCTCCACGAGGTCGGCCGGACGGAACGGACGGCCCATGCTGGAGCCCCGCCCGGCCGCCCGCCTACTCCCGGATTGCCCTCTTCGGCCCGCCGTCCCGGTCGCCGGGGGAGCCCGGGGCCGGTGGGGCGGGGGCCGGGGGAGCCCGGCGCGTCCTGACGGCGGGCGGCGGTGCCTACGGTGGTCGGCATGCCACCGGCCTCCCTCGCCGCCGCCGACCTCTCCGCCGAGCTGACCGCCGCCACCCGCTACCTGGACCTGGCGGGCACCTGGGGTGCGCGGTACTCGGCGGCGTGGTCGCCCGGCAGGAGGGGCTGGACCTGTTCGGCTTCCTGTCGGTCGGCATCATCTCCGGCCTCGGCGGCGGCCTGCTGCGGGACGTACTGCTCCAGCACGGCACGCCCGCGGCGCTGACCGACTACGCCTACCTGACGGTCGCTCTGCTGGGCATCCTCGCCTCGTACCTGACCAAACTGGACCAGCCGCTCTGGAGCCGGGCGTTCACCGTGGTGGACGCGGCAGTGATCGGCTTCTGGTCGGTCGCGGGCGTCAACAAGACCCTGGAGGCCGGCCTGGGCCGGCTGCCCGCCGTGCTGCTCGGCACCCTGTCGGCCGTCGGCGGCGGCGCCCTGCGCGACGTCATCCTGGGCCGCCGCCCGGCCGTGTTCGGCGGCAACGGCCTGTACGCGACGGTGGCGCTGCTGGTGTCCGGGGTGACGGTGCTGTGCTGGTACACCGGCGTGCCCCAGCTCGGCACCGGCCTGGGCATCGCGCTGTCGCCGGCGCTCCGGCTGGCCGCGGTCCGGTTCGGCTGGTCGCTGCCCGGCGGGCGGGACCGGCACCCGGCCGCCCGGCTCGCCGAACTCCCCGAACACCTGCGCCCCGCCGGTGAGCACCGGCGGGGCCCATCCTGACGGTGCGTCAACTCCCGGGCAGGAGATCGCCGTTCAGGTGGTCGACGGCGACGTGGCAGTGCAGCCGCACGCCCGTGACCAGGGCCGCGTCCTCCAGGTAGAACTTCGGGTCGTGGTTCGGGACGAACCCGCGCCCGCCGGGCGTCGGCACCGGCCGGCCGTTCCCGTCCAGGGTGCCGTCCTGGGCGCCGAGCATCACGTACACGCCGCCGTACGCGTTGACGAACTCCGAGACGTCGTCGTACCCGAGGGTCGGCGTCGACTCGAACAGCCGGTCGCCGACCACCCGTTCGAAGGTCGGCAGCACGGCGTCCACCCACTCCCTGCGGTTGTGGACGGCCGGGACGTCCTGCAGGTAGGACACCTCGGCGGTGCAGCCGTACGCGGCGGCGGTCAGCTCGGCCAGCGTGGTCGGCCGCTTCTGCACCTCGCCCATGTCCTCCTCCGCCGCGCACCGGATCGTGCCCCACGGGGTGACCGTCCCCGGCACGATGTTGAACCGGCCGACGTCCTCGACGTGGCCGATCGTCACGGTGATCGGGTCGAACGCCGAGACCTGCCGGTACAGCTGGCCGACGCCCACCATGATCGAGCCCGCCGCGGGCACCGGGTCCACGCCCATCCACGGGGTGGAGCCGTGCACCTGCTCGCCCGACAGCACGATCTTGATCAGGCAGGAGGCGCCGAACTGGTTGCCGACCCGGTAGCCGACGTACCCCGTCGGCAGCGGGCCCAGGTGCATGCCGAAGGCCATCGTCGGCCGCGGGTCGTCGCAGGCGCCCTCCGCCAGCATCTCCTTGGCGCCCGACCGCTCGTCCACCGGCGCCCCCTCCTCGGCGGGCTGGAACACGAACAGCACCGTGCCCGGCAGCTCCGCGCGCACCCCCGCCAGCACGTTCGCCGCGCCCAGCAGCATCGCGGTGTGCCCGTCGTGGCCGCAGGCGTGCGCGACCGGGAACGGGCCGCCCGGGTGGTCCTGGTCCACCACCGTCGAGGCGAACGGCTCGCCGCTGTCCTCCTTCACCGGCAGCGCGTCGATGTCCGCCCGCAGCGCCACCACCCGCTCCCCGGGCCTCCCGCCGCGCAGCACCCCCACCACGCCGTGCCCCGAGATGCCGGTGCGCACCTCGTCCAGCCCCGGCGCCGTCGGCCGGTCCGCGATCAGCTCCGCCGTCGCCGCCTCCCGGTTGGACAGCTCCGGATGCTGGTGCAGGTGGTGCCGCCAGGCGATCACCTGCGACTCGACCGCCGCGCTCCGCTCGTCGATCTCCTGGTGAATGCCGTCGTCCGTCATCGTCCCGCTTCCTGCTGGGGGGCCGGCCTGCTCACTGCTGTGAACGCTGGGCAGCGGCCCGCGACCGCACTCCCCGGGCTGCGTCCCCCGGGTGACGGACGGTCGCCGACCCCGGCGCGGGGCCGGCCCGCCCGACGGTCCGTCAGCCGCGCACGTGCAGGCCGAAACCGGTCCGGCCGGCCGGCTCCAGCCCCTCCCGCAGGTGCAGGGAGGGGATCTCGTAGTCGCCGAAGTTCTGCCGCCGGAACGCGATCGGCTCGGTGGACTCCAGGGTGAGCAGCCGCTCCCGCCAGGCCGCGGTGATCCGCGGGTACTCCTCCTCGGTGGTCCGGTCGGTGCCGTGCAGCACGAACGGCGGCAGCACCTCCAGGCCCGGGTAGTACAGGACGCCGTGCTGGATCGGGAACAGCAGGTCGTCGATCGGCCCGTTGATCCCGCGCGCCGCGTAGTGCGACGCGGGCCCGCCCACCGTCACCGACAGCATGGCCCGGCGGCCCGCCAGGGTGCCCTCGCCGAAGCGCTCGCCGTACCGGGTGTCGCTGTGTTCCCCGACGCCGTACGCGAAGCGGTAGGTGAACACCCGGTCCACCCAGCCCTTGAGGATCGCGGGCATCGAGTACCACCAGAGCGGGAACTGCAGGATCACGGTGTCCGCCCACAGCAGCTTCTCCTGCTCGGCCCGGACGTCCGCGGTCAGCTCCCCGGCCGTGAAGGCCCGCCCCGAGTCCGCGGCCACCCGCAGCGGGCTGGAGGCGTGCGGGCCGTAGTCCGCGGCGTCCGCCGCCGCTTTCCAGCCCATCGCGTACAGGTCGCTCACCCGCACCTGGTGCCCGGCGCCCTCCAGGGTGGAGACCGCGAGGTCCTTCAACGAGCCGTTGAGCGACTTCGGCTCCGGGTGGGCGTGCACGATCAGCGTCTTCACGGGGGACTCCTTCGGTGCGGATGCGGTTCGAATGCGGTGCGGATGCGGTGCGGACCCGACGCCACCGATCCTGCGCGCCGCACCGCCCCGCGTTCAGGGGCGCCGCTTCCGTCGGACCGGGCTTCCTGGTACTGGCGGGGCCACCCACACCGGCCCCGCCGCCGCCCCGGCCCGGCGATACTCGGGGGCATGGACGATCTCGCGGGTTTCCTGCGCACCCGGCGCGCACGTGTCGACCCGGCCGCCGCCGGCATCCCCGTCAACGGCCACCGGCGGGTCGCCGGGCTGCGCCGCGAGGAGGTCGCGCACCTGTCCGGGGTCAGCGTCGACTACTACGTGCGGCTGGAGCAGGGCCGGGCGACCCAGCCCTCCGAGCAGGTGCTCGACGCGATCGCCCGGGTGCTCGGGCTGGACGACACCGAGTGCGGCCACCTGCACCGGCTGGCCCGGCAGCCCCGCCGCCGCGCCAAGGCCCCCGGCGGGCGGGTCCGGCCCGAGCAACTGCGGGTGCTCGACCTGGTCACCGGCGCCCCCGCGATGGTCATGAACCACCGGCTGGACGTGCTGGCGGGCAACCGCCTGGCGGGCCTGCTCTTCGGCCGGCCGCTGCCCGGCCTGAACGTCGCCCGCCACCTGTTCCTGGAGGAGGGCGAGCACGGCCTCTACGCGGACTGGGACACCTGCACCCACGACGTGGTCGGCCACCTCCGGCTGGCCGCGGGCAACCACCCCGACGACCCCCGACTCGCCTCCCTGGTCGGCGAGTTGGCGATGGGCAGCGAACGCTTCCGCCGCCTGTGGGCCCGCGCCGACGTGCGCGCCCGCACCCACGGCCGCAAGTCCTACCGGCACCCGCTGGTCGGCCCGCTCGACCTGCACCAGGAGAACTTCGCCCTCCCGGACGCCCCCGGCACCGAACTCCTGGTGCTCTCCGCCGCGCCCGGCACCCCCGCCGAGGACGGCCTGCGCCTGCTCGCGGGCCTGGGCACGGAGGCCGCGACCGGCCCGTCCACCGACCCGTCCGCAGCCCGGTCCGTCGACCCGTCCGCCGACCCGGCCCCGGCCGGGTACCGCTGAACGGGGGTGCCCCCGCGTGTCCCGCCGGTGCCCGTCGCGGGGCCGGTGCCAGGGTGGGGGGTCCGTGCCGCGTCGAGTGTGGAGGTGGGCCGGTGCCGGGGGTGCCGCTGTTGTCCCTGCGCGGGATCACCAAGTACCACGGCGCGGTCGGGGCGCTCGACGCGGTCGACCTGCGGGTCGAGCGCGGCCAGGTGGTCGGCCTGGTCGGCGACAGCGGCGCCGGCAAGAGCACCCTGGTCAAGGTGGTCTCCGGGGCCGGACCGGCCGACGCGGGCACCGTCGAGTGGCAGGGCCGCCCGGTCCTGCTGCGCCGCCCCGCCGACGCCCAGCGGCTCGGCATCGCCACCGTCTACCAGGACCAGTCGCTGGTCGACCGCCTCGACACCGTCGCCAACCTCTACCTGGGCCGCGAACTGCGCCGGTTCGGGACGCTGCGCGAGATCGAGATGGAGAAACGTTCCCGCGCGCTGCTGGAACGGCTCGCCATCGGCCTCCCCGACCTGCGCGTCCCGGTCGGCGCGCTCACCCTCGGCCAGCGCCAGACCGTCGCCATCGCCCGGGCCCTGCTCGCCGGACCCGACCTGGTCGTCCTGGACGAGCCGACCGCCGCGCTCACCGCCGAACAGGCCGCCCGGGTCCTCGAACTGATCCGCCGACTGCGCGACCAGGGCCACGGCCTGCTCGTGGTCAGCCACAACCTGGACGACGTGCAGGCCGTCGCCGACCGCGTCGCGGTGCTCCGGCTCGGCCGCAACAACGGCCTGTTCGAGGCCCGGTACACCAGCCAGGAGCAGCTCGCCGCCGCGATCGGCGGCGGCCACCCGCTCGCCGTCACCCTCCAGCGCAGCCTGCTGCCGCGCGACCTGCCCGCGCACGAGGCCGTCGAGGCCGCCCACCGCTACCTGCCCGCGCACGCCGGCGTCGGCGGCGACTGGTACGACGTCATCCCGCTGTCCGGCGCCCGGATCGCCCTGGTGGTCGGCGACGTGGTCGGCCACGGCCTGCACGCCGCCGCCACCATGGGCCGGCTGCGCACCGCCGTGCGCAACCTCGCCATGCTCGACCTGCCGCCCGACGAACTGCTCACCCACCTCGACGAGGTGGTCGGCCAGATCGACGAGGAGGAGTCGGCCGGCGGCCGGGAGGGCGCGATCATCGGCGCGACCTGCCTGTACGCCGTCTACGACCCGGTGTCCTGCCGCTGCCAACTCGCCCGCGCCGGGCACCTCCCGCTCGTCCTGGTCGACCCCGACGGCTCGGTCACCATCCCCGACACCCCGGCCGGCCCGCCGCTCGGCCTGCGCGGACTGCCCTTCACCACCGTCGAACTGGACATCCCCGAGGGCAGCCGGCTGGTCCTCTACACCGACGGCCTGGTGGAGTCCCGCACCGAGGACATCGACACCGGCCTGGACCGGCTGCGCGCCGCGCTGGCCCGCTCCGGCCCCACCCCCGAGCAGACCTGCCACGCCGTCATGGACGCGATGCTCCCCACCGATTCGGCCGACGACGTCGCCCTGCTGGTCGCCCGGACCCGGGCGCTGCCCGCCGACCGGATCGCCGAGTGGAACGTCCCCGCCGACCCCGCGGCCGTCGCCGCCGCCCGCGCCGCCGCCACCGCCCACCTGCGCCGCTGGGACCTCGCGGACCTGGTGCCGGGCACCGAACTGATCCTCAGCGAGCTGGTCACCAACGCGATCCGCTACGGCACCGGCCCGATCGGGGTCCGCCTGCTGCGCGCCCGGACCCTGATCTGCGAGGTCTCCGACACCAGCAGCACCTCGCCCCGGGTCCGGCTGGCCGCCGCCACCGACGAGGGCGGCCGCGGCCTCTTCCTGGTCGGCCAGGTCGCCCAGCGCTGGGGCACCCGGTACACCGCGGACGGCAAGGTCATCTGGGCCGAGCAGAAACTCCCCTGACGGCGTTTCAGCGCGCCCGGGGGCTCCGCGCCACCCGCACGGAGCAGTCCCGATCGTGGTGACCGCCGACGGTTCGCAGACTCGGTGACGGGGGCGGAACCCAAAGGAAGAGAGCGACTCCATGAACACCGGTCTCCGTCGGATCGCCGTGGTCGGCATCGCGGCCTCACTCGCCGCGGGGATGGCCGCCTGCGGCAGCGCCAAGCAGTCCTCCGGCTCCACCGGCTCCACCGGCTCGTCCGGGGGCGGCGGCGGGCCGGTGAAGATCGGCCTGCTGCTGCCGGAGTCGAAGACCACCCGGTACGAGCAGTTCGACCGCCCGCTGATCGAGGCGAAGATCAAGTCGCTGGTGCCGGACGCCCAGATCGACTACTACAACGCCAACCAGGACGCGACCCAGCAGCAGACCCAGGTCGACACCGCGCTCACCAAGGGCGACAAGGTGCTGATCCTGGACGCGGTGGACTCCAAGGCGATCCAGTCCTCGGTGCAGAAGGCGCACGACGCCGGCGTCAAGGTGATCGCCTACGACCGGCTCGCCCAGGGCCCGGTGGACGCCTACGTCTCCTTCGACAACCACAAGGTCGGCCAGCTCCAGGGCGAGGCCCTGGTCAAGGCGGTCGGCGACAAGGCGGGCAGCGGCCAGATCATCATGATCAACGGTTCGCCGACCGACCCGAACGCCGGCGACTTCAAGGCCGGCGCGCACTCCGCGATCGACGGCAAGCTGAAGGTCGGCAAGGAGTACGACACCCCGCAGTGGGACCCGAACACCGCCAACCAGGAGGCCGCCGCCGCGATCACCGCGATCGGCGGCGCCAACGTGGTCGGCGTCTACTCCGCCAACGACGGCATGGCGGCCGGCATCGCCACCGCCCTGAAGGCCGCCAACCTGAGCGTCCCGCTGACCGGCCAGGACGCCCAGCTCGACGCCGTGCAGCGGATCCTGGCGGGCACCCAGACGATGTCCATCTACAAGCCGTACAAGCCGGAGGCCGACGCGGCCGGCGCGATGGCCGTGCAGTTCGCCCAGGGCAAGGGCCTGGAGGCGTCGCTGAAGCCGACCACCGCCACCAACGGCAGCGGCACCAAGGTCGACTCGCTGCTGATCGCCCCGACCGTCCTCGCCAAGGACAACATCAAGACCACCGTGGTCGCCGACGGCCTCTACACCGTCCAGCAGATCTGCACCCCGGACTACGCCTCGGCCTGCCAGGCCGCCGGCCTCCAGTGACCGCCGCTCGACCACGGAGGAGGTGATCGCGGTGACGGGTGGGACCGTACTGGCCCTGCGCGGCGTCTCGAAGCGGTTCGGCGCCGTCCAGGCGCTCACCGACATCGAACTGGAGGTCCGGGCCGGCGAGGTGGTCGCGCTGGTCGGCGACAACGGTGCCGGCAAGTCGACCCTGGTCAAGACCATCGCCGGGGTCAACCAGCCGGACGAGGGCGTGATCGAGTGGCAGGGGCGGCCGGTCGCGATCCACCGGCCGCAGGACGCCCAGCAGCTGGGCATCGCCACCGTCTACCAGGACCTCGCGCTCTGCGACAACCTGGACGTGGTGGGCAACCTGTTCCTCGGCCGGGAGCTCAAGCAGTTCGGGCTGGTGCTCGACGAGGTCGCGATGGAGCAGCGCTCCCGGCAGTTGCTGGACAGCCTGTCGATCCGGATCCCCAGCGTGCGGATCCCGATCGCCTCGCTCTCCGGCGGCCAGCGCCAGGTGGTGGCGATCGCCCGCGCGCTGATCGGCTCGCCCGAGGTGGTGATCCTGGACGAGCCGACCGCCGCGCTCGGCGTCGAGCAGACCGCGCAGGTCCTCGACCTGGTGGAACGGCTGCGCGAGCAGAACCTCGGAGTGATCCTGATCAGCCACAACATGGCCGACGTGATGGCGGTCGCCGACACCGTGGCGGTGCTGCGGCTGGGCCGCAACAACGGCGTCTTCGACAAGCGGTCGACCAACCAGGAGCAGATCATCTCGGCCATCACCGGCGCCACGGACAACGCCGTGACCCGCCGGCGGGCCCGCGGAGAGGGAGGCAGCCAGTGAGCGACGACATTCCCGAACCCGGCGACCCGGGCCACGGGCCCGGGGGCAGCCACGCGAGCGGCCGCCGCCACCCGCTGCCCGAGGACAGCATGCCGACCGGCGGCGTCAACGCCCCCGTCCCGGTCGCCGCCGGGGCCGCCCCCGCCGTCGACCCCCGGCTGATCGTCCGGCAGGAGGGCCTCAAGGGCTACCTCACCGAGTTCCGGCGCCGGCTGACCAGCGGCGAACTGGGCTCGGCCCCCGTGGTGGTCGCGCTGATCATCATCTGGGCCGTCTTCGGCTCGCTGAACAGCAGCTTCCTGTCGGCGCAGAACCTGTCCAACCTGTCCCAGCAGATCGTCGGCACCGGCATGATCGCGGTCGGCGTGGTGTTCGTGCTGCTGCTCGGCGAGATCGACCTGTCGGTCGGCTCGGTCAGCGGCCTGTGTGCGGCGATCTTCGCGGTCATGAACGTCACCCACGGCGTCAACCAGTGGGTGGCGCTGCTGTCCGCGATCGTCGGCGGCGCCCTGGTCGGCCTGGTGCACGGCCTGTTCTTCGCCAAGATCGGCGTCCCCGCGTTCATCGTCACGCTGGCCGGCAACCTCGGCTGGAACGGCCTGATGCTGCAGGTCCTCGGCGCCAACGGCACCGTCAACATGTCCGGCAAGGACGTGGTCTCCCGGATGTACTCGACCATCTACGGGCAGCAGATCGCCGCCTACGGACTGGCCGCCGCCGGAACCCTGCTCTTCCTCGGCATGTCGCTGCTGGACACCCGGCGGCGGCGGGCCGCGAAGATCCCGTCCCGGACCACCTCCGACATCGTGATCCGCACCGCCGCGATCGCGGTGGTCGGCTTCGCCGCCGCGTACACCCTCAACCAGTACAAGGGCCTGCCGCTGGCGCTGCTGATCTTCCTGGCCTTCGTGGTGGCGCTGGAGTTCGTGCTGCGCCGCACCCCCTACGGGCGGAAGGTGTTCGCGCTCGGCGGGAACATCGAGGGCGCCCGGCGGGCCGGCATCAACGTGGCGTGGGTGCGGATCACGGTGTTCATGATCTGCTCCACCATGGCGGCGATCGGCGGCCTGTTCCTGGCCGCGCAGATCCAGTCGGCCTCGCAGACCTCCGGCGGCGGCAACCTGCTGATGAACGCCATCGCGGCGGCCGTCATCGGCGGCACCAGCCTGTTCGGCGGACGCGGCTCGACCTGGTCGGCGCTGCTGGGCGCGCTGGTGATCGGCTCGATCCAGTCCGGGATGAACATCCAGGGCCTGAGCAACGCCATCCAGTTCATGATCACCGGCGCGGTCCTGCTGGCCGCCGCCGTGGTCGACTCGCTGGCCCGCCGCACTCAGAAGTCCGCCGGCCGGGCCTGACCCCCCCCGCCCCGCCCGCACGGTCCCCCGACGGCCCCGCCGCCGGGGGACCGCGCCGTCCGCGGCCGGCACCGGCGACGGGCCCGCCGCAGCGCCGGGCGGACGGGGCGTCAGGCGGTGGTGCACGTACGGGCGTTCGATAGCATGCGCGTCCATGACACCGTACGGGGGAGCTGAAGGGGTCGGGTTCGACCCGGCCGGGGGCGGGGCCGAACCGCTGGACGCGGACGACCCCCGGGCGATCGGTCCGATCCCGCTGCTGGGGCGGCTCGGGGCGGGCGGCATGGGGCGGGTCTACCTGGGCGTGGTCGGCGGCCGGTACGCGGCCGTCAAGCAGCTGCTGCCGCAGTTCATCGAGGACCCGGACTTCCAGCGGCACTTCGGCCACGAGCTCGACAACCTGGCCCGGCTGCCCGCGGCGGCCACCGCGCCGCTGCTGGCCGCCGACCGGGAGGCCCGCCCGCCGTGGCTGGCCACCGCCTACGTCCCCGGCCTCACCCTGGACCGGGCCCTCGCCGTCAACGGCGGCCCGCTCGACGCCGCCCGGCTGTGGCTGCTGCTGCGCGAGGCGGCCACCGGCCTGCGGGCGGTGCACGAACTCGACATGATCCACCGGGACCTGAAGCCCTCCAACGTCATGCTCACCGTCGACGGCGCCACCCTCATCGACTTCGGCATCGCCCGGGCCGCCGACCAGAGCCGGCTCACCCGCACCGGCACCGTGCTCGGCACCCCCGCCTACATGGCCCCCGAACAGGCCGACCACAGCGGCCCCGCCACCTCGGCCGCCGACGTCTTCGCCCTCGGCTCGCTGATCGCCTACGCCGCCACCGGGCGCCCGCCCTTCGGCGAGGGCTCGGGCGTCGACATGCTCTACCGGATCGTCCACACCGCCCCCGACCTCGCCGCCCTGCAGGACCTCGACCCCGACCTCGCCGAGACCGTCGCCGCCTGCCTGGACAAGAACCCCGCCGCCCGCCCCACCGCCGACCGCCTGGTCCGCCTCGCCGCCGAACACGCCCCCGCGCCGGGCGCCGACTGGCCCGGACCGCTGACGGAACTGCTCCGGACCTGCGCCGCCTTCGCCGCCCGGCCCGCCACCGTCCCGTTCCCGGCCCCCGTCCCGGCGACCGAGCGGCGGACGCTCGCCCTGCGGCCCGCCGACCCCGGACCGCCACCCGCGCCCCGACGGCGCCGCCTCCTCGTCCCGCTGATCGTCCCGCTGGTCCTGGTCGCCGGGGCCACCGCCGGGGTCGAACTGCTGCCCCAACTGCTCTCCCCGCAGGGCGGCAAGGGCGCGACGCCCGCCCTCACGCCCGCCGCCGCGGGAACGCCCGGAGGGGGTGGCGCACCGGCCTCCGCGACCCCCTCCGGCAGCCCCACCGGCACCCCGGACCCCGGCCCCGCCACCACCGCCCCGCCCGCCACCGCCCCGCCCGCCGGGCCGAGCCCGGACGGCGGCGGGAGCGCCGGCAGCACCAGGACCGGCGGGAGCACCGGCACGGGTTCCACGGGTTCCACGGGTTCTTCGAAGGGCGGCAGCGGCGGCGGGAAGCCCGCGCCCGCCACCACCCCGCCCGCCCCCGCCCCGGCCCAGCCGACCCGCCCGCGCTGCGTCTACACCACCGCGACGACCTGCAGCAGCGACGACCCGACCGTCGAGGTCACCTCCTCCGGCGGCTGGACCAGCTGCACCTTCACCTTCACCACCAACTGGGGCGACGGCACCACCACCTACACCGACACCAACGGCACCGGCTCCACCGACGTCCGCAAGGTCTACGCCACCCACCACTACGCCGCCGCCGGCACCTACACCATCAACGTCCGGGCCGTCACCACCTCCGGGTGGTGCCTGGCCACCGGCTCCGTCCTCACCTTCACCCTCACGCCCTGACCACCGGACCGGCTCCCCCCCGGCGCCGGGGGGAGCTGACGTGTCGACACATGCCCCGCCGCCGTTCGGGGTAGCGTCCGGGCATGGACTTTCGAAGCACCGTCGAGCGCGCCCAGCGGCTCGGGGAACTGCACGCCGGACACCGGCCGCTCGTACTGCCCACCGTCTGGGACGCCTGGTCCGCGCGGACGGCCGCCGCCGCCGGATTCGCCGCCCTGACCGTCGGCAGCCACCCGCTGGCCGACTCCCGGGGCGCCGAGGACCACGAGGGACAGACCTTCGAGGAGGTGCTCGCCGCCGTCCGTCCGATCGTCGCGGCCGTCGACGTCCCCGTCTCGGTCGACCTCGAATCCGGCTACGGACAGACGCCCGCCGACCTGATCGCCGGCCTGGTCGAGGCCGGCGGCGTCGGCCTCAACGTCGAGGACACCCTGCACGCGGAGGGCGGCCGGCTGCGCAGCACCGAGGAGCACGCCGCCTACGTCGCCGGCCTGCGGGCCGCGGCCGACGACGCGGGCGTCCCGGTCTGGATCAACGGCCGCACCGACCTCTTCCTGCACGCCGAGAAGCCCGCCGACGTCCTCGACGAGGCGATCGAACGGCTGCTCGCCCTGGAACGGGCCGGCGCCGACAGCCTCTACCCCGTCCGCATCCAGGACGACGACGACCTGCTCACCGCGGTGATCGGCGCCGTCGGCGTCCCCGTCAACTCCACCGCCCACCCCGTCCGGCACGACCTCGAACGGTTCCGCCGCCTCGGCGTCGGCCGGATCAGCTACGGCCCGCTGCTCCAGTTCGCGCTCGCCGACGCGATGAAGACGATGATCGCCCCCTGGGCCCCCTGACCCGCCGTCAGCCCCGGCCCGGGAACGGGCCGGGGCGCCGCCAGCCCGGGACGGGCAGGCGGTGGGCCCGCAGGACGCGGTAGCGGTCCACCGACTCGTGCCAGCGGACCACCCCCGCGATGTAGTCGCGCAGCCGGCCCGCGTAGGCGAGCAGCAGCCCGCACTGGTCCGGCGGCAGCGCGAACCGGTCGAACAGCGCGGGCAGTTCGGCCGCGACGACGTGCTGGAACTCGTCGATCCTGGCGGCCCGCAACTCGTCGACGAGCCGGAACCCGCGCTCCCGGTCGCACCCGGTGAACTGCTGGAGCACCAGCACGCAGTTGGACACCTCGCCCTCGAACTCGATCTCCTTGCGGTAGGAGAACAGGTCGTTGGTGAGCGTGACGACGTCGACGGCGCAGTCGCCGAGCGCCCGCATCGGACGGCTGCGGAGCACCTCGTCCGGCAGGCGCGGACCCCGGGCGATCAGGCCGAGGTAGGTCAGCCCCGTCGTCAGGTCGCCCCCGAACGTCCGGCGGCGGAGTTCGAGGTAGTCGACCGGGTCGGGCACGTGCAGGCGGAGCTGGTTGTCCAACTCGCAGAGCCAGCTGTCCAGCATGTCCACCACGTACTGCCGCAGCACGGTCAGGGTCTCCCGGTCCAGCAGGGCGGCACTGCGCCGCCACACCGCCAGGAGCCCGCTCTCCAGCGGGTTGCGCGGCGCGGGGGGCGCGGCGCCGGGGTCGACGGACATCAGCCGCCCGCACCGGTGGACCTGCGCCACCGCGGTGCCCAGGTCCCGGTTGTGGCCGTACACGACGGGGAACCAGTCGTCGCCGAACGTCCCCCAGGTGAGCCAGCAGGCGGCCAGGTCGACCTCCTCGGCGGGCGCGTCCGGGCAGATCAGGGCAGCGCACAGGGCCAGGTCGGCGGCCTCGAACCGCTCCTGGTCCCAGACGCCGAAGCGGTCGTCGCCGTCGATCATCCCGGCCCCGGCCGTCCACACCCCCAGCCGCCGGCGGGCCCCGTCCAGGTGCGGGCTGATCCGGGTCGGGAAGGGCAGCCGCGCCGGGGGGACCGGGCCCGGCGCCACCGGCTTCCCGAGCAGGCGGGTGGCGTCGCGGCCGCCCCGCAGGTGGCGGCGGGCGGCGTCGCTGCCCGGCCCCGACGGCCCGGTCGGCACCACCCCGGTCCGGTGGACCCGGGTGTACCGGCCGGACCGGGCGTGCCAGGCGTGCCCGCCCGCCTGCCAGTCGACCAGGCCCTTGGTGTAGCGCAGGACGGCCGCGCGGTCGGCGGGCGCCACGCCGAGCAGGTCGAACAGGCGCGGCAGGTCCGTCACCGCGGTCCGCTCGAACGTCCGCAGCCGGGCCGTCAGCAGGTCGTTGCAGACCTCGGCGGCCTCCTGCACCGTGCAGCCGAGGAACCGCCGGGCCACCAGCACGCAGTTGGACAGCTCGCCCTCCTGCTCGACCTCGCGCCGGTACGAGAACAGGTCGTTGCGCAGGTGCACGCCGTCGGCGAAGGAGTCCCGCAGCACCTCCATCGGACGGGTCGCCGCGAGGGCCGCGGGCACCTCGGCCCGGACCGCGTGCTCGACCAGGTTGGCGGACCACGGCGCGCCGCCGACCTTGCGGCGCATCGCGATGTACTCCACCGGGTTGGCCACCCGGCCCTCGTTGATGTTGGCCAGCTCCCACAGGGACTCCTCCAGCAGGTGGTGGGTGCTCTCGCGGAACCGGCGCACCCAGTCCGCCGACATGCCGGGGACGGTGCGGCGCCACAGGTCGGCCAGGCCCGCCTCGACCGGGCCGACCGGCGCGGCGGCCGGGGACGGCGGATCGTCCGCGCCGGGCATCAGCCCGGCCAGCCGGTCGAGGTGGCGGCGCGCCCCCGCGGTGTCGCCGTGGCGCTTGAACGCCTCCAGGAAGTGGTCGTCGAAGTAGAACACCCACACGTACCAGTCGGTGACCAGGTCGAGTTCGCCCGCGTCGCAGTCGGGGTGGGTGTACGCGCACATCAGGGCGTAGTCGTGCGCCACCAGGTCGGCCTCGGTCCAGACGGCCGGCCCGCCCGGGCGGGCCGGCGAGTCGAGCATGCCCGTCCGGCGGGCCCAGGCCACGGTGTGCCGGTGGGCATCCGCCCCGTGCGGGTTCAGGCGCACCGGGTAGGGCAGGTGGAACGCCGGAAGGGTGAAGGACTGCGTGGACACGGGGCCTCCAGGGCGCTGGTGCGGGCGGCGGGATCAGTCGCCGTAGTGGCCGAGCTCGACGTTCTCCAGGACGCCCACGGCGTCCGGCACCAGGGCGGCGACCGAGTAGTAGGCCGTCACCAGGTAGGACACGACGGCCCGGTCGTCGATGCCCATGAACCGCACCGACAGCCCGGGCTCGTACTCGTCCGGGACACCGGTCTGGTGCAGTCCGACCACGCCCCCGTTCTCCTCGCCGATCCGCAGCGCCAGGATCGACGTGCTGTGGTCCGCGGCGACGGGAAGCTGCAGGCAGGGCAGGATCGGCACGCTGCGCCAGGACGGGACGGTGTGCCCGTCGACCTCGGCGGAGCCCGGGTAGATCCCGCGCCGGGTGCACTCCCGGCCGAAGGCGGCCATCGCCCGGGGATGGGCCAGCAGCACCCGGGTCTGCTTGCGCCGGCTCAGCAGCTCGTCCAGGTCGTCGGGCGTGGGCGGGCCGGACCGGGTGTGCACCCGCTGCCCCGGGGCGATGTCGTGCAGCAGCCCGAACTCCGGGTTGTTGAACAGCTCCCACTCCTGGCGCTCCCGCAGGGCCTCGATGGTCAGGCGCAGCTGCTGGTCCAACTGGTTCATCGGCTCGTTGTAGAGGTCCGCGACCCGGGTCGACACCCGCAGGACGGTCTGCGCGGCGCTCAACTCGTACTCGCGCGGGGCCAGGTCGTAGTCCACGAAGCTGCCCGGGAGCAGGGCCTCGCCGCTGTGCCCGGCCGAGAGCGCGATCGCCGCCTCGCCGTAGGCGTTGACCGCGGGCCGGGCCCGCCCGGCGCCGAGGTGGTCGGCCAGCGAGGGGACCGACCCGAGGGCCCCGGCCAGCGCGTCCAGCGGGAGGGCGAGCACCTCGCAGTCCGTGAGCGCGGTCACGGTGTGCTCCCACCGGGCCTCCCGGTCGGCCAGCGCCGGGGCGCCCAGGTGCTCCCCGCCGGCGAGCACCCCGTGCTCGGTCCCGCCGCCGTGCGCGCCGGTGCCCCGCCGGACGGCCTTGCCGTGCACCAGGACGTGCACCTGGTCGATCCGGCGGCCGGCCTGCGCGATCACCTCGCCCCGGCGGTAGCCGCGCGGGGCGAACAGCCCGGCCAGCACCCGCAGCCCCGCCTCGTCCCGGTACCCGTGCACCGGGCCCAGCTCGGTCAGGGTCGGCGGGACCACGCGCACCCCGCCGCCCTCCCGGACGAGGCCGACCCGCCCGCCGCCCACCCGGTGGCGCAGCCGCCGGTTGACCCGGTAGACGCCGCCGGAGGTCTGGACCCAGGGGAGCAGCCGTTGCAGCCAGCGGGAGGTGATCTCCTGCGTCTGCGGGACGGACTTGGTGGTGGTCGCCAGGGTCCGGGCGGCCGCGGTGCCGAGGCTGCGCCGCGGCTGGGAGAGGTCGGGAACGGTCATGGTCTCCTCCTGGAGGGTGTCGGGGTGTCGGGGTGTCCGGGTGTCCGGAAGTCCGGGCGGTGGGGGATCAGGACTCCGGGAGGGCGCGCAGCACCTCGCGGACGATGCCCGGGGCGGTCAGCCCGTGGGCCGCCAGCAGCTCCTCGCGGCCGCCGTGCGGCAGGAACGCCGGGGGAAGGCCGAGGACCCGCACCCGCGGCGGCCGGTCCAGTGCGGACAGGGCGCACAGGACGGCGCTGCCGAAACCGCCGTGCCGGACGCCGTCCTCGACCGTCACCACCAGCCGGTGGCGGGCCGCCAGCGCGACCAGTTCGCCGGGCACCGGCAGCAGCCAGCGCGGATCGCACACGGTCACCCCGACGCCGTGCCCGCCCAGCACCCGGGCCGCCGCCACCGCCTCCGCGGCCAGCGGCCCGGCCCCGACCAGCAGCACGTCACGGTCCCGGCCGGTGTGCAGGACGTCCAGCGGGCCGACCCGCTCCCCGGCCGGGAGGTCGGCCCGGGCCGGGGCCTTCGGGAAGCGCAGCACGGTCGGGCCGTCGTCGTCGCCGACGGCCTCCGCGAGCAGCTCCCGCAGCCGGGCCGCGTCCCGGGGCACCGCGACCCGCAGCCCCGGGACGCCGCCCAGCAGCGCCAGGTCCCACAGGCCGTGGTGGGACGGGCCGTCCGGGCCGGTGACCCCTGCCCGGTCCAGCACGAAGGTGACCGGCAGGCGGTGCAGCGCCACGTCCATCAGCACCTGGTCGAACGCCCGCCCGAGGAAGGTCGCGTAGACGGCGACCAGCGGGTGCCGCCCGCCCAGCGCCAGCCCCGCCGCCGAGGTGACGGCGTGCTGCTCGGCGATGCCGACGTCGAAGAACCGGTCGGGGAAGCGCTCGGCGAAGGCCGCCAGGCCGGTCGGCCCGGGCATCGCCGCCGTCACCGCGACCAGGGCGGGGCGCTCGGTCCCGAGCCGGCACACCTCGCGGCCGAACACCTCGGTCCAGGACGGCGGGCCGGCCGGGCCGCGGGCCCGGCCGGTGGCCGGGTCCAGGACGCCCACGGCGTGCATGTGCTCGGCGCCGTCCTCCCGGGCGGGCCCGTACCCGCGGCCCTTCACGGTCACCGCGTGGACCACCACCGGCGCCCCCAGGGCGCGCGCCGCCGACAGCGCCTCCTCCAGGGCGGCGAGGTCGTGCCCGTCCACCGGCCCCAGGTAGGCGAACCCCAGGGCCTCGAACAGGCTGCGGCCCGACGGCGCCCCGGCCCCGGCTCTGCCGCGCAGCTCCCGCAGGTGGGCGGCGAGCGACCCGACGGTCCGCGCGTACGAGCGCCCGTTGTCGTTCAGGACCACCACCACCGGCCGGTCCGGCGCCGCACCGAGGTTGTTCATCGCCTCCCAGGCCATCCCGCCGGTCAGCGCCCCGTCCCCGATCACCGCGACCACGGCCCGGTGCCGCTCGCCCGCCAGCTGCCGGGCCTTGGCCAGCCCGTCGGCGTAGGACAGCGCGGTCGAGGCGTGCGAGTTCTCGACCACGTCGTGCTCCGACTCCGCCCGCGACGGGTAGCCGGACAGGCCGCCGGCCCGCCGCAACCCGTCGAAGCCCGCCATCCGGCCGGTGAGGAGCTTGTGCACGTACGCCTGGTGCCCGGTGTCGAACAGCACGGTGTCCGCGGGCGAGTCGAAGACCCGGTGCAGGGCCACGGACAGCTCCACCACCCCCAGGTTCGGACCCAGGTGCCCGCCGGTCGCGCACACCTTGTCGACCAGGAACGCGCGGATCTCCCGGGCCAGCCCGGCCAGCCGGGCGGCGTCCAGGTCGCGCAGTTCCCGTGGGTGGGAGATGCCGCGGAGCAGCCCGTAACGGGTGCTGCCCGGTTCTGCGGCCAGGGTCATGGGTGCCTCCCGGGGCGGTGGCGGGCCGGCGGACGGAGCGTCGGCGGCGGGGCCGACCCCACGATTACGCCCGCCCCGGTGACGGTCCGTCACCGCCCCGGGAGCGCCGGGGGCGTTGAAAGGCCGGGCACGGTGAAAGCCGGGTGTTCGGAAGCCGGGTGCTTCGGGAGCGGGGCGTCCGGTTTCAGCCCGGGCCCGCTTTCAGCCGGGCCGGGCGGCCGCGGCGCTTCCCGCCCGCCCGCGGCCGGGCCTCTACTCGTGGACGTGGGCTCCGCTGTCCGCCGACCGCCCGGGGCCCGCCCCGCGACGGGCGGCCCGTCACCCCCGGAGTGATCCGTGACCGCTGTCAACCCCGGCCTGCCCGCCACCCCCTCCCGCGTACCGCCCCGCCGGCCCGGCCGCCGGATCATGGTCGGCCGGATCCCCGTCGGCGGCGGCGCGCCGGTCACCGGGCAGACCACGACCACCACCCCCACCGTCGACATCGACGCGACGCTCCAGCAGATCGCCGAGGTCACCGCGGCCGGCTGCGACATCGTCCGGGTCGCCGTGCCCTCCCAGGACGACGCGGACGCCCCGCCGGAGATCACCCGGCGCTCGAAGACCCCCGTCGTCGCCGCCAGCCGCTTCCCGCCGCGCTACGTCCCGCAGGCCATCGACGCGGGCTGCGCGGCCGTCCGGGTCAACCCCGGCACCGTCAAGCGGAAGGCCGGCCCGCACATCCTGGCCGCCCTCGGCCTGCGCCCGCGCCGGCCGGAGACCGTCTCCTGCCCCGGCCGCGCCCGGCTCCAGGTCGACGTCCACTCGCTCGCCACCCGGGTCGAGGCCGCCTTCGACGGCTTCCCGCACCCCCTGCGGACCGCCGTCATGGGGTGCGTCGGCAACGGGCCCGGCGAGGCCCGCGACGCCGACCTCGGCGTCTCCTGCGGCAACGGGAAGGGCCAGGTCTTCCGTCGCGGAGAGGTCGTCAGCACGGTCCCCGAGGCGCGGATCGTCGAGGCGCCGCGGCCGGCCGCGTCGGCGTCGGCGTCGGCGGAGGAGACCGGGACGGGGGCGGGGGAGTGAGCACCGGCCTCGCCACCGTCACCGTCAGGGTGCCGGCGAAGATCAACCTGCAGCTGTCGGTCGGCCCCCGCCGCGGCGACGGCCACCACCCGCTCACCACCGTGTTCCTCGCGGTCGGCCTGCACGACACCGTCACCGCCGCCCCGCACCACCGGCTCGCGCTGACCGCCTCCGGCCCCTACGTCCGCGGCGTCCCGCTCGACGGGCGCAACCTCGCGGCCCGGGCCGTGCACGCCCTCGCCCAGCACCACGGCCGGTCCCCCCGGGTCCGGCTCCACCTGACCAAGGGCATCCCCGCCGGCGCCGGCCTGGCCGGCGGCAGCGCGGACGCCGCCGCCGCGCTCCTCGCCTGCGACCGGCTGTGGGGCACCGCCTCCCCCCACCCGCTGCTGCACCGACTGGCCGGCGGACTCGGGAGCGACGTCCCGTTCGCCCTGCGCGGCGGCGCCGCCCTCGGCACCGGCCGCGGCCACCGGCTCGCCCCGCTGCCGGCCGCGCCCACCCACTGGGTGGTCGCCGTCGGCGAGCAGCCGCTCCCCACCGAACAGGTCTACCGGCGCTGGGACGCCATGCGGGCCCTCGGCGAACTGCCCGTGCCCCGGGGCGGCGAAGGCACCGCCGGACGCGCCGACCCCGACCTGCTGGACGCCCTGCGCACCGGCGACGCCCCCGCCCTCGCCCGCCACCTGACCAACGACCTGCTGCCCGCCGCGCTCTCCCTCGCCCCCGCGCTGCGCCGCACCCGGGACGCCGGACTCGCCGGGGGAGCCCTCGCGGCCCTGCTCTGCGGCTCCGGCTCGACCTGGGCCTTCCTGGCCGCGGACGCCGCCGCGGCCCGGTCGACCGCGACCCGGCTGCGGGCCGCGGGCCACCGCGCCCACTGCGTGACCGCCCCCTGCCCCGGGGCGCACGTCCTGCCCGCCGGACCGGACTGACGCCCCGTCGGGCCCCCGGCCCGTCCGCCCGGCCCGACCCGGTCACCCGTCGGCGGCCCGCTCCAGCAGGTCGCGGACGGCGGGTTGGCGGCCGTGCGGGCGCAGCCGGGCCCGCATGGCGGTGAAGGCCGCGTCCACCCGGGCGCTGGCGAGGGCGGGACGCAGGTCGAGGAAGTCGTGCCAGACGGCGGCGGCCTCGGTGAGGCGCCCGGTGCGTTCCAGCAGGACGGCGAGGTCGCCGAGGACGACGGCGTGCGAGCGGGCCTCCTCGGGCGGGCGGTGCGGCAGCGAGCACCGGAGCGCCGCCACCGCGCCGGCCCGGTCGCCGAGCAGGTCGCGGACCGCGGCCTGCTGGCGCAGCAGCGCGGCCTGGTGGAAGACGCCGACCGGGGCGTCGGCGGGCCCGGTGGCCCGGTCGAGGAAGCGCTCGGCCGCGCCGAGGGCCCGCAGCGCGTCGTGCCGGGCGCCGTCCCGGGCCAGCGCGACGGCCAGTTGGCCGAGCAGGAAGGACCGCCGCTCGGCGGGCGCGGCGCAGCCGGTCGCGGCCCGGGCCAGCGCGAGGGCCTGCCGGCCGTCGCCGAGCGCCAGGGCCTGCACGGACATGCCGCGCAGCACCACGGCCCGGTCGGCGGGGGCCCCGCCCAGGTCGGCGAGCCGCAGCGCGGTCGTGTAGTACCGGCGGGCCCGCCCCGGCCGGCCGTCGTCGAAGTGCATGAAGCCGCACAGGTAGGCGAGCCGCCCGGCGACCCGGTACATCCGCAGCCGGACGGCGGCCGGGCCGGGCCGGTGCAGCGCGGGCAGCACCTCCCGGGCCAGCCGGGCGGCGAGCCGGCGGCGGCCGCGTCCCCCGCCGTGGGCCAGGTCGCAGCGGTGGAAGGCGAGCAGGGCGGCCTCGGTGTGCTCGACCCGGGCGGCGTCGAGCGGGCGGCGGTCCTCCAGAATCACATGATCACATCCATCATGGCGAAACGATTCTTCAACTGACGTACGCCACACGGCAGTTCACTTTTCGCGCACTGTACGCCAAACCCCCGCCCCGGAACGGCCCTTCGCCCGGCCGACCGTGGCACGGAGGCACCCCCGGTGGAACCGGAGGCGCGGAGGGCGCGGACCACGCCCCGCGCGCCTCCCGGGGCCCCGGGCTCCCCGGCGCCGGGGTCAGGCCGGCCGGGCCGGCAGGTCGTAGCGGGAGGTGCCGGTGTGCTGCCAGCGGTGGTGCCCGGCGATCCAGGCAGCGAGGCCGGTCAGGTAGCGGTCCAGGACGGGGTCGGTGCCGCGCAGCGCGTCCGAGGCCGCCTCGAAGGCCCGCGCGGTGGCGTTGTGCACCTCGACGGCCTCGAAGTACGCGGCGGGCTCCGGCCGTCCCGCGGCGGCCAGCACCATCGGCAGGCTCGGCTGCGGGTGCCGGGTCCGGAGGTCCTTGCTGTACCCGTACAGGTCGTCGGCGAGGGCGGCGGCGTCGGCGCCCAGGGCGACCACCCGCCGGACCTCGGGCCGGTTGTGGACCTCGGCGGGCAGCTCGTAGCCGCCCACCGCGTCCGTGACGGCCAGGCGCGGGCGGAAACCGTTGAACCGGCGCACCGCCAGGTACGTCCGGACCGGGGGAACCCGGCCGTCCGGCCGCCACGCCGCCTCCGCGAGGCGGCCCAACTGCAGCCGGCAGACGTCGTGCCGGAGCCGCTCGGCCTGCCGGGGGCCGGCGATCCGCCCGAAGCACCGCATCGCGGCCCGGTGGGCGCGCCGCACCGGATCGGCCGGTTCGGGCAGGTCGGGCGGCCCGGCGGGGCCGGGCGGGTCGGCCGGGTCGAGCGCGCTCTGGGCCAGCAGCAGCCGGACGGCCAGGTCCGCGGGGGAGCCGTCGGGGTCGTCCGCGCAGCTCTCCCAGGCCACGAACTCGGCGACCAGCAGGGCCGCGGCGGCCAGCAGGTGGTCCGGTCCGGCGTGGTCGGGGTACTGCAGGGCCACGGCGCGGCCGATGCCGAGGCCGGCCAGTTCGGGGCGGAACGCGGGCGGGCAGGCGTCCTCGCGCTCGACCCACGCCGCGACCGCGGCGTCCACGGCGGCGACGACGGCCGGATCGGGCTCGGGGGCGGCCGGGCCGTGCAGGCCGGGGAGCCGCCCGTCGTGCGGTGCAGGGCTCACGGTCCCTCCAACGGGGAACGGGGCGGCCGCCGACCCGGGCCGGGGCGCCCCAGGGGGTGGGAGAACGGGATCGGTGCCCCAGCCAAGCACCGCGGCCCGGCCGGTCGGCAGGGGCGGCGCACCGCCGTCCCGATGAAAGCGCGACGGTGTTGAAAACCGTCGCGCGGCGGGGTCGGAGCGCGCGGGCCGGTGCGGAGGACGCCCGTGCGACGGGGTTCAGCGGGCCCGGCGCGGGTCCGGGACGCGGTGGCCGGCGAGCCGGTGCAGCAGCGCCCGGACGTGGGCGTCGTTGGTGTGCGGGCGCAGGCGGCCCCGGACGTCGGCCAGGGCGCGGTCCACCCGGCGGCTGCGCAGCGTCGGGTACACGTCCAGCAGCCGGTGCCAGCTGCCGACCGCCTCGGTGAGGTGGCCGCTCTGCAGCTGGAGGCGGCCCAGGTCGGCCAGCACGACGGCGCGCGAGCGGTGCTCCTCCTGCGGGCGGAAGCGCAGTGACTCCTCCAGCGCGCCCAGCGCGCCCGCCGGATCGCCGAACGCCTCCAGCACCGCGGCCTGCTGGCGCAGCAGCGCCGCCCGGTGGTAGCGCCCGACCACGGCCCCGGCCGGGCCGGTGCCCCGGTCCAGCAGCCGTTCGGCGGCCCCGATCGCCCGGAACGCCTCCGGCCGGGCCCGCCGGTGCGCCTGCGCGACCGCGAGCTGCCCGTGCACGAACGCCTGCTGCAGCGGATCGCCCCGCAGCGTGCCCAGGGCCGTCTCGGCGAGCGCCGCGGCCTCGGCGCTGTGCCCGAGCGCGTCCGCCTGGACGGACAGGCCGCGCAGTGCCACCGCGTAGTCGAGCGGCGAGTTGTTCTCCGCGGCCAGCCGCAGGGCCGCCAGGTAGTAGTGCTGGGTGAAGACCTGCAGGTTGTCGTCGAAGTGCATGAACGCGCACAGGTAGGCGAGCTGGCTGGCGGTGGTGAGCAGGCGGCGGCGCAGCGCGGGCCGGGCCGGGCGGTGCAGCTTGGGGCCCAGGTCGGCGGCCAGGTAGCCGACCAGGGCGGTCCGGCCGTGGCCGCCGCCGAAGGTGGCGTCGGAGGAGTGGAAGAGCTGGGCGATGGTCTCCACCGCCTCGACCTCGTGCCGGTCGACGGGCCGGTGCGCCGGCGCGCCGGCGGGCGGCGCCGACCGCGGCACCGGGACGCGCGGGAACTGCGGGGCGTCCGGCCGGGCGGGGTGGGCGGCGCCCGGACCCGGCGAGCCCGGCAGGCCCGGCAGACCTGGCCCACCCGGCAGGCCGGGTGGGCCGGGGAGGCCCGGCAGGTCGAGGAGGGAGACGGAGTACGCGGCGAGTTCCTCCGCCCGGTGGCCGCCGCGGCCGTGCAGCGCGGCGAGTTGACGCAGCGTCAGGTCGACGGGTGCCGCCGCGACGGCGTCCGGGGCGGGCACGGCCGGCGCGTCGCCGTCGAGGCCCGCCTCGGCCGGGGTGACCACCCGGTGCAGGCGGCGGGACAGGGCCTCGGTGATCAGTTGCGGGGTGGTGCCGCGCGGGCGGGTGCCGGAGAGCCAGTGCGCGACGGTGGAGCGGTCGAAGCTGAGCGCGGTCCCGGCCTCCTGGCCCGCCCGGTTGACCTCGCGGGCGAGGTCGACGGCGCTCCAGCCGGCTTCGGTCAGCAGGGTGCGGAGTGCGTGGTTCGGACGGCGCGACGATGTCATGCGGACCCCCTCACATGCAGCCGGACGTGCGGAGACGCCCGCCGGGCCTCGTGATCGCATGGTGGCACGCCGTGCCGGGTGCGACCAGAGCGCCTCCGTCGGCGCGGCCCGGTCCGCGCCCCCGGTCGCCGGCGCGGGCGGCCGCAGTGGCCAGGCGCGGGGCGGCGGGGGAGGGGCGCGCCGGGGTTTCAACCGGCCGCTACTTTCAACACCGCGGCCGCCGCCGGCACGGCGCGACCACACTGGTTCGTAGGCGCACCTGTCGCCCCCGGTGGGGGGTGCCGATCCGGCCGGCCCGGGTCGGCGTCCGGGTCGGTTCGGGGGCGTCCGGTCCGAATGGTTGATCTTGTCGGCCCCGACCCGCCGGGCGGCGGAATTCCCCACGGCATATGCCATATTCCTGTTCCCTGCCCGCACCGGGCAGTTCCTCCCGGATTCGTCGAGTGCCTGAACAACAGAGGTGCGCATGAACCGCAGCCGCTCATTCCTGAGGTCGCACGGACCGGACATCCCCCCGGGCGAGGCCGTCGTCGCCACCGAGATCGATTGGCCCCACCGCGGCCTGGTCCCCTGCCCCGCCGCCCCCCTGCTGGCCGGTTCGCTGCGGCAACTCGGCCTCCGCGTCCGGCCGGCCCCGATCGGCGTCGCGGCGGGCGCGACCGCCGGCGGCTCCGACGTCCTCGCCGTCTCGTACGCCGACCGCCGGGGCGCCGTCGCCGGGTTCGCCGTCGCCGTGCACCCCTCGGTCTCCCTCGCCGCCGGCGACGTGGTCGGCCGCTGGTACGACGTCCTGCGCTCCCGGCGGCTGGTCACCGCCGCCACCCAGGAGCCCTGCCACCGGTGGTGCGGCGGCCCCGCGGCCCGGCCCGCGCACGGCGACCACCCCGCGCCGGTGCCGCACCCCGCGCCCGTCCCGCACCCCGCCGAGCCCGGCCGCGACTGCGCCGGGCCGCTCTGCCCGCTGGTCGACGCCGCCGCCGACGACGTGGCCGAGTACGCGGGGCGCGGCGACACCGTCGTGGTGGTCGGCCGCCCCGGCACCGGTGCGGCGGGCCTCCTGCTCGGCCGGGCCCCCGGGCGGACGGTGCTGCTCCGCGGCCTCGACGAGGCCGCCGCCCTCACCGGCATCGACCCGGACCGGGTGTCCTTCGTCGTCCAGCCCGGCATGCCGCTGGAGGACGCCATGCCCGCGGTCGCGGCCCTGCGCGAGCGCTTCCCCCGGCTCCGCGGCCAGCACTTCGACATCCTCTGCCCCGTCGCCTCCGACCGGCTCGCCGCCGTCCGCAGCGCCAGCACCGGCGCCGACCTCGCCCTCGTCCTCGGCGAGGCCGACGAGGACAGCCGCGCCCTGGCCCGGGCCAGCGGGGCGGCCCGGGTCCGGGTCGTCTCCCGCCTCGACCAGATCGGCCCCGAGACGGTGCACGCCGCCACCACCGTGGTGCTCGCCCCGGCCCACTCGATGCCGCCCGGCCTGGACACCGCCCTGCGGCACGCCCTCGGCGGCCTCGGCCCGCTCTCGGTCTCCACCTGCATGGTGCGCACCCGGCCCCACCCGGCGGACGAGCCCGCCCTGCCGCTCGGCCGCTGACCCCCGCGGGCCGGGCGACGGCCGCCCCCGGGGGCCGCGCCGCCCGGCCCGCGGAGGTTTCCACACGGGCGGTGATTCAGCGGGACGCGGCGGGCGGCCCCCGGGACGGGCCCGCGGTGACGGCACTTCAATCGACGGCAGCGGCGACCGCTGCCGTCCACCGGCGCGGCGCCCCGACCCCCGGAGGCCGCCTTGTCCGAGTCCACCCAGCCCCCCAGCCTCGTCCCCGCCCTCGCCGAACTGCTGCGCGGCGGACCCGTCCGCGAGCACCACCGGATCGCCGCCGCCGTGCTGGCCGACGAGATCTTCCGCCCCCGCACCGGCCTCTCCCTGGAGGAGACCTGCCGCCTCGCCTACGACCGGACCCGGCGGGTGAGCGAACTCCTGCCGGCGGGCACCAACCTGGCCCGGGAACCCGAGCTGATGTTCGCGCTGATCAACGCGGCGGCCGTGGTCGACCCGTCGTTCGCCGTCGTCATGATCATCCACCACGGGCTGGCGCTGTCCTTCCTGGAGGACCTCGTCCCCGACTCCCCGGAGCACGCCGAGGCCCGCGACGCGCTGGCCTCCGCCCGCGCCATCGGCCACCTCCTGGTGACCGAACTCGGCAGCAGCAACAGCCAGTTGAGCGTCCGCACCACCGTCACCCACGACCCGGGGACCGGCGGCTTCGTGCTGCACACCCCCGACGACGCCGCCCAGAAGTTCATGGGCAACATCGGCATGCCCGGCCTGCGCCGCCTGGCCGTCGTCAACGCCCGGCTGATCGTCGGGGGCCTGGACCGCGGCGCGTTCCCCTTCCTCGTCGAACTGGAGGGCCCCGAGGGCCTCCGCCCCGGCGTCACCATCACCACCGTGCCCGCCGACGTCGTCCCGCTGGACTACGCCCTCGCCGGATTCGACCGGGTCCGCCTACCCCACTCGGCCTGGCTCGGCGACGGCGCCGCCATCGGCCCCGACGGCACCTTCCACGACCCGCACCGGGGCGACCGCCGACTGGCCCGCTCGCTCACCGCCGTCCAGAACGTCTGGGGCCGGGATGTCCGGCGCGCTCGCCCAGGTCACCCGCACCAGCGCCGCCACCGCGCTGCACCTGGCCACCCGGCGCACCACGCTCGCCCGGCTCGGCACCGCCCGCCCGCTCATCGACCACCTCTCCCAGCAGCGCCCGCTGTTCTCCTGCCTGGCCACCGCCCTGGCCGTCAGCTGCCGCGCCCACCAGGCCCAGGCCGAACGGGCCGCCCTGATCGCCTCCTGGCGCCGGGACCGGCCCGCCGACCCCGCCCCCACCGGCACCATGACCTGGGCCCCCTGGGTCGACATCAACGCCGCGCTGGCCCTGACCAAGGCGATGACCGCCTGGGCCACCGAGGCCACCACCGCCGAGTGCCGACTGCGCTGCGGCGTGCTCGGCGCCCTCTCCAGCAGCCGGTTCCTCTCCTACCAGGGCCTCGGCCACATGCTCAACGCCGGCGGCGGCGACAACCTGCTGATCGTGATGGACGCCGCCCGGGCCATCGTCGGCGCCACCCCCGAGGAGGACCCCGCCCCCGTCCCCGCCACCACCGGCCGCCACCGGCCGCCCGGTCGACGACCCCGACCTGCTGCCCGACCTGCTCGCCGTCCAGGAACGCGCCATGGCCCTCGGCATCCGCCGGGACGTCGCCGCCGCCGAGGCCGCCGGCACCGACCCGTTCGACGCCTGGAACCCGCACACGGTCGCGCTGCGCACCCTCGGCGAGACGCACGGCCAGCGGCAGATCCTCGCCGCCACCCGAACCGCCGTCGACGCCCTCCCGGACGGCCCGGCCCGCACCGCCGCCCAGGCCCTCGCCGCCGTCTACGCCCTCGACGAACTCCGCAGGCGCACCACCTGGCTGGTGGCCCACGACCTGCTCACCCCCGAACAGGTCCGCGCGATCGACCCGGCCCTCGACACCCGGGTCCGCCGCCTCGCCCCGCACGCCGACCGGCTGGCCGAGGCCTTCGCCGAACTCGCCGACCTCTCCGGCTCGCCCCTCGCCACCGCCGACTACATCACCACCCTCGCCAAGACCCCGCCCGCCCACTTCCGCAACCGCTGACCCCCAGCCCCGGGGCCCGGCGACCCCCCGCCCGGGCCCGGCCCTGATCCCCGATCCCCGCTCCCTGGCCTCCGGCCCTGCTCGCCGCCGTCGAGGACCGGGCCTACCGACTGCTCGAACACCTCCGCCGGGCCCGACGGACCGTCACGGGCGGCGGAGGCGTCCCGGCGGGGGACCCGCACGCCCTCCGGTCTCAGGGCCGCGGGTCCGCCGGCCGGGCCCGCTGTGGATGGAGCGTCTCGTGCCGGGCCAGCATCGCCACGTACTCGGCGATCCGCCGGGCGCGGGTCTCGGCCCGCTTGGCGGTCTCGACCCGGTTGATCAGCGCGAAGCGGTTGGTCCTGGTGAGCACCTCGAACATCGCCTGCGCCGCCGGGTCGGCCGCGATCGCGGCCCGCAGGTCGTCCGGCACCTCCGCCTCCGACGACGGCGCGTAGGCGGCCGTCCACCGCCCGTCGGCCTTCGCGGCGTCCACCGCGGCGCGACCGGCGGGCAGCATCAGACCGGCCGCCTCCAGCCGGGCCACGTTGGCGACGTTGCGCAGCGACCAGACGCTGCGGGGCCGACGGGGCGTGAGCCGCCGCCAGGAACTCTCCTCGTCCCGCTTGCGGGCCTGCCCGTCGATCCAGCCGAAGCACAGGGCCTCGTCCACCGCCTGCTGCCAGGTCAGCGCGGTGACGCTGCCGCCCTTCCTGGTCAGGGCCAGCCACACGCCGGGAGAGACGGTGTGGTGGTCCAGCAGCCACGCGCGCAGCGCCGCGCGGTCGGCGACGATCAACTCGTCCAACTCGGTTCCGGTCACCCCCGCAGGCTAGTACCGCCCCCCGACGCTGCGCCCCGCCGACCGATCACCACCGCACGGGCGCTAGTACGGGGTGCCGTCCGGGAAGACCAGGGCGATCCGGGCCGCCCGGGCGGCCTTCTCCCGGTGGTGGGCCTCCTGGAGCCGGTCCACGGTCTCCTCGGGGATGCCCAGGGCGGCGGCCAGCCGCTTGATCTGCTCGATCTCGCCGGGGGCGATGACGCCGTCCGCGTCGCAGGCCCGGAGCGCGTCGAAGACCAGCGGGACGCGGGCGACCCGGCTGAGCACCGCCGATCCCTCGACCAGGGCGACCACGTCCTCGTCGGCCGGGTACGCGGCGAGTTCCCGCAGCAGGCCCCGGTCCCCTCCGGTGAGGGTGCCGATGTACCCCAGGACCCAGTCCCGCTCCTCCGGGGCGAGGACGCCGTCGCCCCGGGCGGCGACCAGCAGGGCCTTCGCGTAGGCCCGGATGTCGCCGAAGTCCGGGACGGTGGTGAACGTCCAGTCCTGCCCGAACAGCCACATCGCCGTCCCCGGGCCCGCGGCCGCCACCGCTCCGGTCATCGCTTCGGTCATCGTCGTTCCCCTTCGCTCGGAGAGCGGTCGTGCCGGGGCGGGCGGCTGCGGCCGACGCCCCGTCAACAGCTCCGCTGCGAAAGCCCGTTGCGGCTTTCCCCACCGAGTGTCGGCGGAGCCCGGCCGGCCGGTCGGCGGTACGGCGCCGCCACCACCCGAACGAGTGGCGCGGTCGCCACGCCGGGCCCTCCGGGGCGCCCGCGACAGGGGAGGGCGGGGGCACCCCGGAGGCCGGGCTGCGGCCGGTTACTGCTCCACCGGCCGGAACCGTCCCCGGGCGAGTGTGGGTCGTCCGGGACGGGGGCTCACATGGCGCTGCCATTGGGCCGTGTGCTGACCGTAGACCCCGACGCCGACACCTGTCACCCTTTCCGGCAGGAAGCGGCGCGCCGCCCGACCCGGACCCGACCGGTCCGACGGTGCGGCGGGGGGTGACGGACCGTCAGGGAGGCGGCCCGCGGCCCGCCCGGGCGGCGGCGGGCACGGGGCGGCCGTTCGTCGGCGGACGGGTTCCGGAATTCCCCATTGCCGTCCGCCGCCCCGGCAGGGAAGATCTCCACCCGTGACACACCTGCTGGTCCTGGTGGCCCCCATCCTGATCATCTCCCTGCTCCGCAGCTACCGGAGCCGGAGCACGGCCGCCCCCGCGCCGAAGCCCCGCCCGCGACGCCGCGCCCCGGTCTCCTTCGACGCCGCCGCGTACGGCCTGGTGCCGCGCGAGTCGCTCGACCCGACCCGCGGCGGCCCGCCGTCGCCCGAGCACGTCCGCCGCCAGTCGCAGGCGGTCGCCGACGCCGCCTGGAACGGCGACTGGCGGACCGCCGCCACGCACGTCGCGGCACCGGGCACCGACTGGGACGAGCGCTGGTCCCGCTTCGAACTGCTGCGCGCGATCGCCCGCCGGGACGACGCCTGGCTGACCGCCTGGCGCGCCGCCGACCCGGACAACTGCGACGCCGCCGCCCTGGAGGCCGACCTCCAGGTGCACCGGGCCTGGGAGATCCGCGGCGGCGGGTTCGCCAAGGAGGTCCCGGCCGAGAACATGGCCCGGTTCCGCGAACTGCTCCCCGCGGCCATCGAGGCGGCCCGCCGGGCCGCCCTGCTCGACCCCGAGAACCCGGCCCCGTGGGTGGTCATGGTGACGGCGGCCCGCGGCGCCCAGTACAAGCCCGAGCAGTTCCAGCCGCTCTGGGACGGCCTGGTGGCCCGCGCCCCGCACCACTACGAGGGCCACTGGCAGGGCATGCAGTACTGGTGCGCCAAGTGGTTCGGCACCAACGGCAGGATGATGGCCTTCGCCGAGAAGGCGATGGACGCAGCCCCGGCGGGGAGCCCGCTCCCCGGCCTCTACCTGCACGCGCTGTCCGAGCTCGAAGAACGCAAGTCCGGCCTCCCGACCGGCCCCGCCGCCCGGGCCCGGCTGGCGGCCGTCGCCCGGGCCCTGGACGCCGTCCGGCCCGAGGACGACCGCCTCCCCGGCCTGCGCCACCTGCTGGCCCACCACCTGGGCGAGGCCGGGATGCCCGCCGAGGCGCTGGAGCAGTTCCGGACCATCGGCCGCTGGTGCGGCTCCCACGTCTGGTCCGCGCAGGGCGACCCGGTCGAGGCTTTCCACGCGGCCCGCGCCGAAGCCGTCCGGAACTCCGGCGCCCAGCCCCTGCCGCCCACCCTGCGGACCAAGAACACGGACGTCTCCCTGCACTCCTGACGCTCCGCCGGCCCCGGCACCCCCGGCACCGCGGTCCCCGCCCCCACGTCCTCCGGGGGCGGGGACCGCCGCTCACCAGCCGAAGATCCGCCCCACGGCGAATCCGACGGCACACACCACCATGAGCGTGATGACGAGGAGCGGGGCCCACCCGGGCCAGGCCGAGTGCAACTCCACCGCCTCGGGCGTGGAGATGCCGTGCGTGGTCGAGGACTCGCACTCGGGCGTCGCGGTGGGCACGGAGTGACCCATCACCCCCGCGGGGACGGGGAGGGGACGGCTGACGGACATGGCATCCTCCGATCGGGCGGGCTGCCGGGGTGCCGAGCACCCCTTCCCACCATGCTCCTTCGCCGCCCCGGCGCACGCACGACGCCTCGGTTCCGCAGCGCTACCGCCCGCCGAGCCCGGGGGCGGTAGCTATCCGCCGGTCAGACGGTGAGGAGGGTGGGGCTGGCGGCCTTGTCGACGGGGAGGAAGTCGTCGGGGACGGGGTACTGGCCGAGGACGTAGTTGAGGATGGCGGCGTGCATGGCCTCGACGGGGGCGATGGTGGCGGCGGTGGCGATGCCGCCGGGGCTGGTGACGTTGTAGGTCGCGAAGAGGTAGGTCTGGGCGGCCTGGTCCTCCAGCTGGAGGGCGAGCTTGGCGACGTCGCCGACGGTGGCGGCCTTGCCGAGCGCGTCCAGGGTGGCGGGCTGGTTGGACAGCGGGACGCCGGTGATCGCGGGCTTGCCCGCGCCGGTCAGGACGCCGTTCCAGGCCTTGGCGTGGTCGGCGTGCTGGCCCATGGCGGTGGTGACGAACGTCGCCACCGCGGGCGGCACGGTGCCGAGCTTGCCGGCCTTGGCGGCGTCCAGCGCCGCCTGGTAGGCGCCGACGGCCTGGTTCTCCAGCGCGGTGGCGAGCGCGACGACCTTCAGGTCGCCGGTGTACTGCCCGGACGCCGCCGAGCCCGGGCCCGACATCGCGTCCGACGGGGACGCGGAGGAGGCCCCGCCGCCGGAGCCGCCGCTGGAGCAGGCCGCCAGGGTCAGCGCGGCCGCCGCCCCGCCCAGGCCGAGCAGGAAGCGCCGCCGCCCGGCGTCGGGGGCGCCCCGGCGGTCGCGGATCTCGGCGGCCAGGTCGACGGCGCCCGCCCGCATCGCCGGGAGGGTGGCGCGGTGCGCCTCCTCCATGTCGCGGGTCAGGCGGGAGAGCTCGGCCTCGCTGATGGGCAGTTCCCAGTCGTGCGTGGTCACTTGACGGCCCCTTCGGTGATCGGCGAAGCGTTGTCGGTCTTGTAGAAGGCGTCGGGGAAGCCGACGCTGCCGGCCGCGGCGGGCAGCTTGGCCGGATCGACCGGGATGGTGACCAGGTCGGCGGCGTTGCCGGCGAGCAGCGCCTGCACGGCGAGCAGGACCGCGCGGTGCTGGGCCTCGACCGGGGCGACCGAGGCGAACAGCCTGCGCAGTTCGGGCGAGGAGACCTGGGTGACGTTCTTGGTGTAGGTCTGCGCGGCCACGTCCTCCAGGGTGATGGCCAGCTTCACCACGTCGGCGGGGCCCTTGAGGGTGGGCAGCGCCTGGTCGACCACCGCCTTGTACTTCGGGTCCGGCTGGTTCTGGGCCTTGCCGCCGGCCTGGGTGGCGGCGGAGTTGAACGCCTTGGCGTGGGCCTCGTGCTGCGCGGTGGTCTTCGTGATGAACGCGGCCACGGTCTTGTTGCCGTCCTTGATGAACGACAGGCCGGCGGCGGCCTTGTACACGGCCACGGCGAGGTTCTCGATCGACGCGGCGGTCTGCAGCGCCATCACGTCGTCCGCGCTCGCCGAGGCGGAGGCGGCCAGCGCCCGGGAGGTGCCCCACAGCGCGGCCGCGCCCGCCGCTCCGGCGAGCACCCCGCCGCGCCGCCACCAGCGCGGCCGCGGCCCGGCGACCTGCCCGAAATCGCTCAGCGCGGCGCGCGTCACACGCTGCGCGTCGCTGTTCAAGTCCTCGGACTGCTCGGTGAGTTCCGCCAGCAGCCGGGAGTCGATGTGCTCTGTGGCCATCATGCCTCGTCTCGGTCCGGAGCCCGTCCGAATCCTGGGCCCCGCTCGACCGGCCTTCGACCCCCGGACCGCTGCGGCTCGGTGGGCCGGGTGGACTGCACTCGTTCGAGTGAAGCGGTGACCGGAGTCCGGCGGCCGGGGCCCGTTCCCGATAAGCGGGGACGGGACGGGGGCGGGACGCCATGGTGCCAGCCGGGCGTCCCGCCCCCGCGGTGCGCGGAAGGCCGACCCGTTGGCTCCGCGCACACCGGTCCTTCGCCGGGGGAGGGCCGCCGGCTCGGTGCCCGCGCCGAGGTTCACCCGTTCGGAGCAGCCCGGCCCCGGGTCAGCGGAGCGGGACCTTCGCCGGATCGCCGCCGAGCCCGGTGTAGAGCCGCCGCCAGGCGAGGTCCGTGGCGGTGGGCGGCTTCCCGTCGCAGTACGGGGCGCTGCCGTGGGCGGTGAAGTAGCGCATCATCTCCAGCACCGCCGCGGTGTCGGCGTCCCGCCCGGCGGTGTAGCGCTCGGCGGGCTCCCGGGACTGGTGGACCAGGCACGGGGGCGAGGGGGTCGCGGGCTGGGCGTCGAGGCTGCCGCGCTCCGGGCCGGAACAGCCGGCCAGCAGCAGGACCGGTACGGCGACGAGCAGCGCGCGGCGGAGCGGCGCCGTCCAACGGGTGGACACGTGGGGTCTCCTGAGGGGGCGTCGGAGTTCAGAGTGCGGACGGCAGGCTGCGCAGGACCATGCCCGCGCCGACCGCGAGGACCAGCAGGGCGGTCAGGGCCGAGCCGTACGGGAAGAGGGCCCGGAGCCGGGCCGGGACGGGGCGGGCGGCCAACGGCTCCAGCCGGTGGCCGAGGCCGACCAGCAGCAGGCCGGCCCCGGTCAGCGTCGCCGCCATCCCGACGCCGTAGGCGACCACCAGCGCCACCCCGAACAGCGTCCGGCCGAGCGCGACCGCACCCAGCAGCACCACCAGCGCGGACGGACTCGGCACCAGCCCGCCCGCCACCCCGAGCCCGATCAGCCGACGGCGTTCCGCGCCCCGGGGACGGTCGTGCGGGTGGCCGTGGTGGTGGTCGTGCCGGTGCTGCCGACCGAACAGGCCGTGGCGGTGGCCGTGGCCGTGGCCGTGCCCGTCGTGGTGCGCGTGTCCCTCGTCGTGCGTGTGCCCGTGGTGGTGGTGCCCGTGCGCGTGCGCTTCGTCGTGCCCGTGCCCGTGCCCGTGGTCGTGAGCCCCGCCGTGCCCGGGCCCGTCCGGGTGCGGCCGGGCGGCGGCGGACCCGGTCGGGCCCACCAGGACGGGATGCGGCGCGGGCTGCCGCTGCTCGGCGATCACCGGGGCGGCCGGCGCTCCGGGGCGGGGGCGCGACCGCAGCGCGTCCCGCAGCAGCAGCGCGCCGAGCAGCAGGACGAGCGCGCCGCTGACGACACCGAGGCGGGCCAGCAGCAGGTCGCCGGCGAGCGCCGAGAACGAGGTGAGCAGCAGGCCGGTGACGAGGACGCCCGCGGTGTGGGTGGCGGTGACGGTGGCCCCGACGGTGACGGCGTCGCGCGGACGCCCGCGCCGCCCGGCCAGGTAGGCGGCCATCACGGTCTTGCCGTGTCCCGGCAGCAGGGCGTGGCCGGCGCCCAGGAGCAGCGAGAGCAGGACGGCGAGCAGGCCCAGCGGCAGGGTCAGGTGCCGGGCGGTGCCGAGGGCCGCGAGACGGGCGTCGAGGGCGGCGAGCGGTCCGGCGGTCCGGCCCGCTGCCGCGCTCCGGGCGGCAGTCGCGGCGCCCGGGCCGGGGCGGGCGTGGAAGGTCGCGGTGGTGACGCCCTCGGGTGCGTCGAGCAGGTCCTTCGGGTAGTCGCGCAGTTCCCGGCTGACCGACTCGGCCGGGACGTCGGAGCGGTCCACGGCGGCCCCCTCGCCCCGGACGGTGATCTCGTTCCACCCCACCCGGGAGGGGTCGGCCCCGGTCTCGACGCGGAACCCGCTGCCGTTCCGGGCCGGGCCCCGGTCGGTGTGCAGGCGGCACTCCAGCCGGCTGGTGGGCAGTCCGGCCGCGCCGTCCCCGTAGTCGAACGCGGCGGAGACGACCGTCCAGGGGACGGGGCCGCCGTCGGCGGTGAGGCGGACGCGGTGGGCGGTGGCGTCGCACTCGCGGGCGGCCCGGGCGGCGCGCTCGCCGTCGTCGACGGTGCCGTCGTGGTCGGTGTCGGTGGCGGACCGCTCCTGGAGGGTGGGGATCTCGGCGAGGTCGGTGACGGCGAGCGCGTCGGTGCCGTCGGCGCGCACGGTCAGGCCGAGGTAGTGGTTGACCGAGAAGTTGCCGAGCGGGTGGGCCCGGGCGGCCGGCGCGGTCAGGGCGGTGAGGGCCAGGGCGGCGCCGAGGGCGGCGCACGGTCGGAGCAGCAACGGCCGGAGAAGCAAAGGTCGGACGGGGGACGGACGGACTGCCACGCGGTGCCTCCGGGGAACGGGACGGCGGTGGGCGCGGGTGCCCCGTGCGGGCTGGCGGCGCGGCAGGGTTTCGGCGCTGGGCCCGCACACTGTCCCGACCGGGCGTCGGCCGTGTCCACCGGCGCGGCCGGACGCCGCGGCCGGACGGGTGACCGTGCTGGGCCGGGAGGGTGACCCGACCACGCCGGAGGCCCGTTTCCGGCGAACCCGGGGTGTCGGCCCAGCAGAGTACGTCGTGGCCGACCCGCCGAACGACATCCGCAGTCCACCGCTCCCGCTGCGCATGCGCACCAGCCTTGCGCACGCAGGGAACCGACACCCCCTCGGAGACTCCATGACGAGCCTTCCCCGTCGTTCCGCCGGTCGCCGCCCGGCGGCCCGCGCCGCCGCCGCCCTGACCGCGCTGGCCCTGGGCATGGCGGGCACCGCCCTGCTCGGCACGGGCGCCGGCACCTCCGCGGCCTCCAGCCACCGCGAGGCGCCGCTGACCGCCGCCGACCCGCAGGTCGACAACACCGACCTGTACGCCTTCACCAGCCCCGACAATCCCGACACGGTCACGCTGGTCGCCAACTGGCTTCCGTTCCAGGAGCCCAACGGCGGCCCGAACTTCTACCCGTGGGCGGACGGCGCGCACTACGACATCAACATCGACTCGCAGGGCACCGGCAAGCCCGACCTGACCTACCGGTGGACCTTCCACACCGAGGACCTCCGCGGCACCGACACCTTCCTGTACAACAAGGGCCCGGTGAACAACCTCGGCGACGACACCCTGCGGTTCCGCCAGTACTACACGCTCCAGGAACTGCGCCCCGACTGCGACCCGGTGACCCTGGTCGAGCACGGGCAGGCCGCGCCCTCGGACACCGGCCGGGCCTCGATGCCCGACTACGGCCGGCTGCGCCAGCAGGCGACCGCCCAACTCCCGGGCGGCGGACAGACGGTGGCCACCCAGGCGGCCGACCCGTTCTTCCTCGACCTGCGGGTCTTCGACCTGCTGTACGGCGGCGACCTCTCCGAGGTCGGCCAGAACACCCTGGCCGGGTACAACGTCAACTCGGTCGCCCTGCAACTGCCCAAGAGCCGGCTCGCGTACCGGGGCGACCCGAACCGCAACCCCGTCATCGGCGTCTGGTCGAGCACCGAGAAGCAGACCCTGAAGCTCAGCCCCGGCAAGGCCACCCCCGCCGGGAAGTACGTGCAGGTGTCGCGGCTGGGCAACCCGCTGGTCAACGAGGTCGTCGTGCCGGCCGGCCTGAAGGACGCGTTCAACGCGCTGCCGCCGTCCGAGGACCACAACCAGCCCGCCGTGGTCGCCAAGGTCCTCGACCCGGAGGTGCCGAAGCTGGTCCAGGCGATCTACGGCCTGCCCGCGCCCGCCGCGCCGCGCACCGACCTCCAGGAGATCTTCCTGACCGGCATCGCCAAGGCCGCCGACGGCCCGCTCGCCGTCGACCTCAACTCCCAGCTGATGAACCGGGACATCGACCCGAACCGGTTCGTCCCCGCCGAGGAGCTGCGCCTGAACATGTCCACCCCGGTGGCGCCGAACCCGGACCGCCTCGGCGTCCTGAACGGCGACTTCCAGGGCTTCCCCAACGGCCGCCGCCTCGGCGACGACGTCGTGGACATCGCCCTGCAGGTCGTCGAGGGCGCCACCCCCGGGAAGTTCGTCCAGGCCCTGGCCGCCGGCGACAAGGTGAACGGGCCCGACAGGCCGTTCGCCGCGACCTTCCCGTACCTGGCGCTCCCCTACGACAAGGCCGTCAACCAGAAGTGACCGTCCGCGCGGCGGCCCCGCCCCGGGGCCGCCGCCGGCCACGCCGCCGACCGAGGAAGCACCCCGTGCGCCGTCTTCCCCTCGCGCTCACCACCGTCGCCCTGTGCGCCGCCCTCGCCGCGGCCGGCGGCCTGACCGGGACACCCGCGCAGGCCCCCACCGCCGGGCCCGCGCACGCCGCCGCGCCGCCCCCGGGCGGCACGCTCGCCGCCGCGATCGAGGCCGACCGGCAGCACCTGCGGGCCCGCCCCGGGGACGCCCCGGCCTGGGCCCGGCTCGGCGGCGAGTACGTCGAACAGGCCCGGCTGACCGCCGACGCCTCCTTCTACCCCAAGGCCGACGAGGCGCTGCACCGCTCGCTGGAACTCGCCCCCGCCGCGAACACCGACGCGCTCACCGGACTGGGCGCCCTCGCCAACGCCCGGCACCGCTTCGCCGACGCCGCCGACCACGCGCAGCGGGCGCTCGCCGACGCGCCGCTGCACTGGCAGGCCTGGGCCGTCCTCACCGACGCCCGCACCCAGCTCGGCGACGACGCGGGCGCCACCGAGGCCGCCCAACGGCTGCTCGACCTGCACCCGGGCACCGCCTCCTTCACCCGGGCCGCCTACGACCTCGAACAGCACGGCCGCCCCGAGGACGCCGCGAACGCCCTGCGGCAGGCCCTGGCGGGCGCCTACGACCCCGCCGACCGGGCGTTCTGCCGCTACCAGCTGGCCGAGCTGGACCGGAACGCGGGCCGCGCCGCGGAAGCCCTCGACGGCTACCGGCAGGCCCTCGCCGCGGACCCGACGTACACCGCCGCGCTGGCCGGCCGGGCCCGCGCCGAGGCCGCCCTCGGGCGCACCGACGAGGCGCTCGCCGACTACGCGCAGGCCGCCGCCCGGGTCCCGCAGCCGCAGTACCTGCTGGAACTGGGCGAACTCCACGAGTCGCTCGGCCACCGTGAACAGGCCGCCGAGCAGTACCGGCTGCTGCGCGCCGAGTCCGACCTGGCCGCCGCGAACGGCGTCGTCGACGACCTGACGCTCGGTCAGTTCGAGGCCGACCACGGCGACCCGGCCCGGGCGGTGGACCTGCTGCGGGCCGAATGGGGCCGCCGCCACCAGGTCCTGGTCGCCGACGCGCTCGCCTGGGCCCTGCACCGGGCGGGTGCCGACGCCGAGGCGCTCCGCCACGCCGACCTGGCCCTCGCCCACGGCTGGGACAACGCGCTGTTCCACTACCACCGCGGCGCGATCGAGCTCGCCCTCGGCCGGACCGGCGAGGCCCGGGCCGACCTCTCCCGGGCGCTGGCCGTCGACCCGCAGTTCGATCCGCTCCGCGCCCCCGAGGCCCGGGCCGCCCTCGCCGCGACGGCGCCCTGAGCGACCGGCCCGGAGAATTTCCCGCGGCCGGGGCCATGAACCGTCCGGAATCGGGGAGGCGCTGCGGCGTACACCGCAACCACCCGATCGAGGAGGCCCCGCCGTGGCCCGCAGCAACCGTGCCGCCGACCGCCCCGCCTACACCGTCCCCGGCCTGACCACCGAGCAGGGGGGCGAGCTGATCGTGACCCTGCAGGGGCGGCTGCACGCGCTGAACGACCTGCACCTGACCCTGAAGCACGTCCACTGGAACGTGGTCGGCCCGCACTTCATCGCCGTGCACGAGATGCTCGACCCCCAGGTCGACCGGGTCCGCGAGATGGCCGACGACGTCGCCGAGCGGATCGCCACCCTCGGCGGTGTCGCGCACGGCACGCCCGGGCGGCTGGTCGCCGAGCGCGGCTGGGACGACTACGCCGTCGGCCGCGCCGACGCCATCGCCCACCTCGGGGCGCTCGACCTGGTCTACGCCGGCGTCATCACCGACCTGCGGGCCGCGGTCAAGCAGGCCGGCGACATCGACCCCGCCACCGAGGACCTGCTGATCGAGCAGCTCCGTGACCTGGAGCAGTACCAGTGGTTCGTCCGCGCCCACCTGGAGAGTTCCAGCGGCACCCTGGCCACCGCGGGCGCGCCCACCGAGGAGCGCGCCGCGAAGAAGGCCGTCCGCAGGTCCGGCAAGTCCGCCGGCTGACCACCGCGCCGGGCCGCGGGGTCGGGCCGCGGGGTCGGGCCGCAGGTCAGGCCACCGACCCCGTGGTGCCGAACGCGCCGTTCTCGATGTGCCCGACGAAGCGCTGGGAGAAGTTCGGGTCGTAGCCGACCGTGACCGTGAAGTCGTACCAACCCCTGGCGTAGGTCTGCTGGTTGAAGAAGTCCGAGACGCTCCCGCCCGGTCCCACCGTGTAGGTCCAGGCGCCGGTGCGGTAGTTGTTCGAGGTGACGGTGAAGACGGCCTGGTCGGTGGGGTGGTCGTTGGTGAGCCGGAACCACAGGGCGAGCGGGTCGGCCTGCGGGGCGAAGTAGCTCTTCACCCGGGCCCAGCGGCCGTTCGCGGTGCCGGTGTCGCCCCTGAAGCGGCGCAGGAAGCGGTTCGGGCCGGTGACGGTCAGGTCGTACTTGCCGCCGCCGGAGCCCGCGCCGATGTTGAAGAAGTCGCTGGTCGCGGCGTTCGGCCCGACGGTGTACTGCCAGGGGCCGCCGCCGCGGAAGGCGTTGGCGTACACCGCCAGGTGCGCGGCCGAGGCGGCCTGCGCGCCCAGGTTCTCCAGGTTGAGCCAGACCTTCTGGGTGCCGCCGGCGGACGTCCCCTCGTAGCGGTCCAGGTACGCGTTGGCCTGGTACGGCAGCGGGCAGGCGGTCCGGTTGCCGGGCTCCTGGGCGGGCCGGGCGCCGCTGCCGGCGGGCGGCACCGGGGCGGCCACGGTGGCGCAGGCCGCGCCCGTCATCAGCGGGTGCCCGGCCGGGACGGGCGCGGGCAGCGCGGGCAGCGGGCCGAAGACCGGGTGGGCGAAGTCGAAGGCCGAGGTGAGGTCGCCGCAGACGGCGCGCCGCCAGGCGCCGATGTTCGGGCACCGGACGCCGGTCAGCGCCTCCAGGAAGCGCAGTACCGAGGTGTGGTCGAAGACCTGCGAGTTGACCCGGCCGCCGCGGGTCCACGGCGAGACGATGATCATCGGGACGCGGAAGCCGAGGCCGATCGGCACCCCCGAGACGTGCTCGGCGGCGTCGTTCGGATCGGCCGGGACCGGCGGCGGGACGTGGTCGAAGAAGCCGTCGTTCTCGTCGTAGGTGAGCAGGAAGACGGTGGAGTCGAGGACCGCCCGGTCCAGGCCCAGGGTCTCCAGCACCCGCCCGGCGAAGGTCGAGCCGACGCTCGGACTGGCGTCCGGGTGCTCGGAGTTGGCGTAGTCGGTGACGATCCAGGACACCGTGGGCAGGGTGCCGCCGAGCACGTCCGCGCGCAGTGCCGCGATCAGCGCGTCGGCCACGTCCCCGCCGCCGTACGGCACGCCGGCGACGCCCCTGCGCCACAGCGCCGGGTCGCCGGTGCCATCCTGCGCGGGGTCGGCGGTCAGGAAGGGCGCGAAGTACTCGAGGGCGTTGTCGCCGTAGTTCTTGGCCGCGTTCCGGTCGTAGACCTGGTAGACCTTCCAGTCGACCCCGGCGGCCTCCAGCCCCTCGGCGTAGGTCTGCCAGTTCTGCCCGGAGCGGCGGAAGTCGCCGCCGTTGTAGCTGACCTGGTTGGCACCCGGGAGGCCCGCGCCGATCGACCCGGACCAGAGGTAGTTCCGGTTCGGGCCGGTGCTGCTGATGATCGAGCAGTGGTAGGCGTCGCAGATGGTGTAGGCGTCCGCCAGCGCGTAGTTGTACGGCAGGTCCGCCCGGTTCATGTACCCCATGGTCAGGCCGGTGCCGCTCTTGGCCGCGTACCAGTTGTCCATCCGCCCGCCGTTCCAGGCGGCGTGCTGGTCGCTCCAGGCGTGGCCGCCCGCGCCGACGTGGCACTCCGAGCCCTCCCAGCCCGCGGCGCCGGCGCTGAGCCGCCAGGGGAAGATCGAGCCGGTGCCCCGGGGCTGCTGGAAGACGCTCCGGCCGGACGGCCCGGCCGCCGTCCCGGGCAGGTCGATCGCGGTGTGGTCGCCGAAGCCGCGGACGCCCTGGAGGGTGCCGAAGTAGTGGTCGAAGCTGCGGTTCTCCTGCATCAGGACCACCACGTGCTCGACCGGAGCCAGCCGGGGGTCCTTGGCGACGGTCGCCGGTCCGGACGGCGGGACGGCGGCGAAGGCCCGGCCGTCGCCGGGGAGCCCGGGGAGCCCGGGCAGACCGACGGCCGCGGCGGCGGCCACGGCGGACGCGGAGCGGAGGAAGGCGCGGCGGGGGACGGAGTTCGTCATGGGGGCGGCTCCTGCGGGGGAGGGCGGAGGGGCGCGGGGCGGAGGGGCGCGGGGTGGCCGACGGTGCGTCAGGAAGCCGACGGGGGTGATCGGATGTGCTTCATCTGACGCTCGATCGAGCATGTTTGTGCATACTTGCGCATCGACTGCTCGATGGGAAGGGGGGCGACGGAACCGGCCCCCCGGGGCGGGGGCGTCGCGCCGAATCCCTTGACGGCCGGGCGCCGCCTCGCCACTCTTGCTCGAACATGCTCGCCAGTGGCGGGTATCGCTCAAGTTTGCTCACTCCGAAGCAATCAGGAGAACCCATGCGATGGCACCACCGCGTGCTCGGGGCCTGTACCGCAGCCGTCGTCACCGCCGGGCTGGCCGTGGCCGCCGGAGCCCCGGCCGCCGCGGACAGCACGGCGGCCAACACCAGCACCCCGATCGGGGTGAAGCCGATGATGGGCTTCAACAACTGGGCCCGCTTCACCTGCGCCGCCCAGGCCCGGCTCGACGGCACCCGGGACGGCTACTCGTTCCAGCAGTTCATGCAGGACCAGGCCAAGGCGATGAAGGACACCGGCCTGGTCGCCGCCGGCTACACCAACCTCACCGTCGACGACTGCTGGATGCAGCGCACCAGTGCCGGCTACCTGCACGGCGCCGCGACCTGGGGCGGCAGCAGCCAGCCCGGCTTCGACTGGGAACTCACCGGCTACGCCGACTACGTGCACGGCCAGGGCATGGAGGCCGGCCTCTACACCACCTCCGGCGTCAACACCTGCCAGGGCGTGCCCGGCGGCATCATGGGCCACGAGCAGGCGGACGCGAACTCGCTGGCCTACTGGGGCGTCGACTCCATCAAGGTCGACAACTGCGGCACCACCCAGAGCAACCGCCAGGGCGAGTTCACCACCTTCGCCAACGCGCTGAGGACCGCCACCGCGAACACCGCCCGCAAGATCCTCTTCAACGAGTCGGCCCCCGCCGGGTACGGCCCCACCAGCGCCGAGAAGTACAACGCCCAGGAGTGGGTGCGCGGCCTCGGCCAGATGTGGCGGGTCAGCCCCGACATCGCCGTCTGGCACTCCGCCACCACCTCGGCCTGGGACTGGCCGCACGGCGGCGACTACTACGAGGGCGGCGTCCTGCAGAACTTCGAGGACACCGTCGCGCTGGCCCGCTACAACGGCCCCGGCAACCACAACGACGCCGACATGCTGCTGATCGGCGACAACAACCAGCTCACCCCCGCCGAGCAGCGCAGCCAGTTCGCCCTCTGGTCGGCGATGGGCTCGCCGCTGATGCTCAGCACCGACGTCCGGAAGATGGCCGCCGACCCCGCCGCCTACGCCACCCAGCTGGGCATCCTGAAGAACGCCGACATCATCGCCGTCGACCAGGACACCACCGCCGGCGGCTACCTCGCCGCCCGCGACGGCGCCACCACCGGCGCCGGCACCGAGACCGTCGTCAAGCCGCTCGCCGACGGCTCGCGCGCCGTGGTCGTGGTCAACAAGAACGCCACCGCCACCGCCGTCACGATCGACCTGTCCCGGATCGGCTTCGGCAACACCGGCTGCGCCCGCCCCGCCAAGGACCTGTGGAACCACACCACTTCACAGGTCACCGGCTCGATCACCGCCACCGTCGGCGCCCACGACAACGTCATGTACACCATCGCGCCCGGCAGTTGCGGCACCGCCCTGCCCACCGGCCAGATCCAGGCCGCCCAGCCCGGCTTCCAGGGCTACGCCTACTGCCTCGACGCCTACAACGGCGCCACCGCCGGCACCACCGTCGGCCTCTGGGACTGCCACGGCGGCGGCAACCAGCAGTGGCAGCGCCAGGCCGACGGCCGGATCAACTCCCTGGCCGCGCCCGGCCTCTGCCTGTCCGGCGAGTCCGCCGGGCTCAAGCTGCGCACCTGCGACGGCGCCGACCCCAAGCAGCTCTGGAGCTACAGTCTGGCCGGGCAGCTGAAGGCCAACGGGCTCTGCGCCGACATCGCCGGCGGTGCCGTCAACGACAAGGCCAAGCCCGTCGCCGCCTACACCTGCGGCACCCACCAGCCCAACCAGACCTGGAGCGCGCCCTTCGCCACCCCGCCCGCCCCCTGACCCGGGGCCCGGACACCGCCCCGGCGGCGATCACTCGCCCGCCGGGGCGACCGCGCGGGCGAGCTGGACGCGCGACCCCACGCCGAGCTTCCGGTAGACCCGGGTGAGGGTCGCCTCGACCGTCTTCACGCTGACGGTGAGGGCGGCGGCGATGTCGCGGTTGCTCGCCCCGCCGGCGGCCAGCTCGGCGCAGCGCCGCTCGGCGGCGGTGAGGCGGGGGAGCGGGCCGCCGTCCGCGGCGGCGGGCTCCAGCCGGCGCAGGGCCTGCGCGGCCGCCTCCGCCCAGGGGACCGCCCCGTGGGCGGCGAACAGGTCGGCGGCGCCCTGCGCGGCGGCGCGGGCACCGGCGCGACGGCGCCCGCGCCGCTCGGTGTGGCTGAGCGCCAGCAGGGCCCGGCCGCGCTCCAGCGGCAGGTGGTGCAGGCGCTCGGCGGTGGCGGTGAGGCGGTGCGCGGCGGCGTCGTGGTCGCCGCGGGCGGCGTCCACGAGGCCCCGGACACGGTCGAGCGACGGGAGGACGGAGTCGCGGCCGAGGCCGGTCGCGGTCCGGCCGACCGCGTCCAGCAGGTCCTGGGCCTCGTCGGGGCGGCCCAGCGTGACGAGGGCCTCGGCCAGGTCGGCGTGCCAGCGCAGCACCGACGGGTCGCGGACCTGCTGGAGCGCCTCCAGGGCGCGCACCTCCTCCAGCGCCGCCAGGGCCTCCTTCGGCCGACCGGTGACCAGCAGGAGGTGGCCGAGGGCGAAGAGGTTGCGGGAGAGGAAGACCTTGTTGTCCTGCTGCCGGGAGGTCTCGACGCCCCGGCGCGCGTGCGCGAGGGCCGCCCCGGTGCTCCGGGCGGCGCCCTCGACCAGGGCGGAGGTGTAGCAGGCCGGGGCGGGCGACAGGGCGGTGCGGTCGGTCAGGTCCTGCGCGCGGCGGGCATGGTCGAGGGCCCTGGCGCAGCGCCCGGCGCGCAGTTCGGCCTCGGCGAGGCCGCGCAGGACGTCGACGGTGGCCTCGGCGTCCCCCGCCCGCTCGGCCTCCACCAGCAGCGGCAGCAGCGCGCCGCGGGCCCGGTCGGGCCGGTCGTCGAAGAGGGCGTGCCGGGCGGCGAGGTGCTGCGGCGTGCCGTTGGCGGGCACGCCGGCGGTGCGTGGCAGGGACAGGGCGCGGGCCAGCGCCTCCTCGGCCCCGGGACGGCCCAGGAGCCGCCGGAGCCGGGCCTGCATGGTGAGGGCCATGGCGGTGGTGGCCGTGTCGCCGGCGGCCCCGGCCAGGGCGGCGGCCTGCTCGGCCAGCCGGCAGGCCCCGTGGGGGTCGCCCTCGTTGACGTTGGCCCAGACGGACCGCCGGAGCAGCACGCGCCCGGTCAGGTCGGGCCGGTCGGCCGCCGCGTGGAGGGCGTCGGCGAACAGGCGGTCCGCGTCCTGCAGGTGCTGGCCGCTCGCGTCGATCAGGGCGATCAGGGTGTCGACGCGCAGGGCGGGGGCGATCTCCCGGTGCAGCAGGAGGCGGGCGGCGGCCCGGCCGCGCGGGAGGTCGCCGTAGTGCGCGGCGTCGCGCACCGCGGTCAGGGCCCGTTCGGCGAGCAGGGCGGCGTCCTCGCCCGGGGTGCGCTCGGCGGCGAGGAGGGACAGTTCGGCCGCCAGCGCGTGCTCCCCGCGCAGCCGGGCGCGTCCGGCGGCGCGGGCCGCGTCCCGGGCGGTGTCCCGGGCCGCGCGCGGGTCGGCCGCCAGCACGGTGTGCCGGTCGCGGCGGAGGCCGTCGGGGCTCGCGGCGGCCAGCCGGGCGTGCAGCAGTCGGCGGGCGGCCTCCGGCAGCCGGGCGGCGAGTTCGGCGCCGACGGCGGAGGCGGTGAACCGGACCGCCCGGTCGGGCCGGTCGAGGTCGACCAGCCCGGCCGCCGCGGCCTCGGCCAGCAACTGCCCGGCCGCCGGACCGGCCAGGCGGCCCAGCAGGTCGAGATCGGGCCGGTCGTCCAGCGCGGCGAGGGTCAGCAACTCCTGTACCGCGGGCGGTACTTCGTCGATCCACTCGCCCACCAGCCGCCGGGCCGCCGCCGGCAGGACCGACCCGTCCCCGTCGTCCGGGTCCTGGCCCGCGCCCTCGGCGAGGGCCAGTGCCAGGGCCGGGTTCCCGCCGCTGCGCGCGTGGATGCGGGCGGCCGCGCGAGGGTCCGGGAGGTGCGGCGACAGCAGGGCCGCGACCTGAGCGGCCGTCAGGGCCGGGACGCGCAGCGGGTACGCGTCCTCCCCGCACCAGTGGCCGCCGGAGCCCGGCCGCCAGGTGCGTTCGGCCACGACCACGGGGAGGTCCGGGACCAGGCGCAGCGCCCAGCCCAGGACGGCCGCGCCGGCCGGGTCCAGCCACTGGGCGTTGTCCACCACCAGGGTGAGCGGCGGCGCCTCCCGCAGCGCGGCCGCGGTCAGCCGGCGCAGCCGCAGGGACGCCCCGGCGTGTCCGGGGGAGGGGGCCTCGTCCAGGGCCGCCGCGAGTTCCCGCGCGGCCGCCGACGGCTCCAGGGCGAGCGCGAGTTCGAGCAGTCCCGCGTACGGGACCAGGGCGTCCTGCGGCCCCGGGGCCAGCCGCAGCACCGGCCGGCCCAGCCGCTGCCCGAGCAGGCCGGCCGCGGTGGTCCTGCCGATGCCGGGGGGTCCGAACAGCACCACCCGGCAGGCGCCGTGCGCCTCGTCCGGCAGGACCGGAAGCACCGGCAGTGCGGGCAGGACCGGCAGTGCGGGCGGTGTCGGCAGCGCGGGTGGTGTCGACGGCCCGGCACCGGCCGCTTCCCCGGGTCGGTCCGGCCACGTCACGGAGTCTGGCATCGGGCCATGGTGCGCCAACCGGGCCCCTCCGGTCCAGGTCAAGGGGTTGCCCCGATGTGGGCCGCCCCCCGCCTTCCCTAGCCTCATGGCCACAGCCGAGCCAACGGCCGCCGAACGTCCCCCACCCCCCAGACGACGTCCTGCGGTCCTCTCCCCAACCCGGCTCGGCGGAAGGATCGTCATGCCCCGCAAGAACGCCCTCGCCGCCGCCGTCGCCGCGGCCCTCGCCCTGGGCACCGTGACGGTGGTGGCCTCCCAGTCCACCGCGGCCGCCAGCCCCACCGTCCGCCCCGGCGCCGGGTTCCGGGCGATGAGCGCCGACGCCCGCACCGAGGCGCTGCGCACCGCCGACCGGGAGGCCGCCGCCGTCGCCAGGTCGCTCGGCCTCGGCGCGGACGAGCGCCTGGTCGCGAAGGACGTGCTGGCCGACACCGACGGTGCCCGGCACGTGCGCTACGACCGCACCTACCGCGGCCTGCCCGTCATCGGCGGCGACCTGGTCGTCCACTACGGCAAGGACGGCAGGGCCACGGGCTCCGACCTGGCCCACCCGGGGGCGCTGCGCGTCGCCGGCACCACGCCGAAGCTGAGCGCGGCCGACGCCTCCGCCGCCGCCGTCGAGCACGCCAAGCACGTCAGGAACGCCAAGTCCGGCTCCTCGGACGGCAGCACCCTGGTGGTGTACGCGGTCGGCAAGGTCCCCGTGCTGGCGTACCGCTCGACCGTCACCGGCGACGGCGAGGCGGGCGCGAACTCCCGCGAGGCGGTGATCGTCGACGCCGCCAGCGGCGCGCCGCTCGACCAGTACGAACTGCACCAGGGCGTCGCGGGCACCGGCAACGGCGTCACCGTCGGCCAGGTCGCCGTCGAGACCACCCAGTCCGGCAGCGGCTACACCCTCACCGACGCCGCGCACGGCGGCACCATCGTCTACGACTCCTACAACAGCCCGCAGTCGAACCCGAAGCAGAACGCCCGGACGTTCTCGAAGTCCGCCAACTCCTGGGGCAACGGCTCCACGTCGAGCCGGGAGAGCGCCGCCGTGGACGCCTCCTACGGCCTCGCCAGGACCTGGGACTTCTACAAGAACGCCTTCAACCGCTCCGGCATCCGCAACGACGGCCGCGGCGCCCCGGCGTACGTGCACGTCGACAGCAGCCTGCTGAACGCCTTCTACGACGACTCGTGCTTCTGCATGTCGTTCGGCGACGGCTCCTCGCAGAACGGCAACACCCCCGTCACCGCCCTGGACGTGGCGGGCCACGAGATGAGCCACGGCGTCACCGCCGCCACCGCGAACCTGAACTACTCCGGCGAGAGCGGCGGCCTGAACGAGGCCACCTCCGACATCTTCGGCACCATGGTCGAGTTCTCCGCCAACAACAGCTCGGACCCCGGTGACTACTACATCGGCGAGAAGCTCAACATGCCGGGCGGCTACATGCGCCGGATGGACAACCCGGCCGCCGACGGCAACTCGCTTTCCTGCTACGGCTCCAACGCGGGCTCGGTGGACGTGCACTACTCCTCCGGCATCGCCAACCACTTCTTCTACCTGGCGGCCGAGGGCACCGGCGCCAAGACCATCGGCGGCCTGCCGCACAACGGCACCCCGTGCAACGGCGACACCTTCACCGGCATCGGCCGCGACAAGGCCGCCGCCGTCTGGTACCGCGCGCTGACCGTCTACATGACCTCCACCACCAACTACGCCTCCGCCCGCACCGCCACCCTGAACGCCGCCGCCGACCTGTACGGCGCCGACTCGCAGGAGCGCTACCTCGTCTCCAAGGCGTGGGCCGCCGTCTCGATCGGCACCGCCCTGCCCGACCCGGGCACCGGCACGCCCACGCCCACCCCGACGTCCACGCCCACCTCGACCCCGACGTCCACGCCCACGCCGACCTCGACGCCGACCCCGACGGGCAACGCGCTGACCAACGGCGGCTTCGAGCAGGGTGCCACCGGCTGGACGCAGAGCGACAACGACATCACCGACTCCACCCTGCAGGGCGCGCACGGCGGCTCCTGGTACGCCTGGATGATGGGCTACGGCACCTCCGCGATCGAGTCGCTGTCGCAGTCGAACATCGCGGTGCCGGCCACCGGCAGCCCCAAGCTCACCTTCTGGCTGAAGGTCAGCACCCAGGAGTCCGGCAGCACCGCCTACGACACCCTCAAGGTCAACGTCAACGGCACCACCCTGGCCACCTACTCCAACGCCAACGCCGGCGCCGGGTACGTGCAGCGGACCGTCGACCTGTCCGCCTACAAGGGCAGGAGCGTGAAGCTGGAGTTCGCCGGCACCGAGGACGCCTACCTGTCGACCGTCTTCCTGCTCGACGACGTCGCCATCGGCTGAGCCGCTGCGGGCACCCGCCCGGCCCCTGACGCGGTGTCAGCGGGACGGGCCGGGCGGGGAGTCCGCGGAGAATTTCGTGCGCGAGTTCGGTCCGTACGGTTGACCAGATTGAAGTGGCCATGGCACTTTCGTGCGGCGCGGGCGTGCGCCAACCCCTCATGCGCCCGCAGTCCCCCACAAGGAGAGCCATGTTCAAGAGATTCGCCGCCGCGCTCGGCGCGGGAACGGTCGTCGCGGGCGCCCTCACCTTCGGTGCCGCCCCCGCGCACGCCGTTCAGGCGGGCGATCTGACCTCCACCATCGCGCTGAGCAACTGCTCCGCCTCGCTGGTCCGTTACCCCAGCTCGGTGGACACCGACCGGGCCATGATGCTGACCAACGGCCACTGCCTGCCGACCATGCCGTCGGCCGGCCAGGTCATCCAGAACGCGAGCGCCAGCCGCAGCGGCACGCTGCTCAACTCGGCCGGCAGCTCGCTCGGCACCGTGCAGGCCGACAAGGTGCTGTACGCGACGATGACCGGCACCGACGTCGCGCTGTACCAGCTCACCGACACCTTCGCCTCGATCACCTCCAAGTACGGGGCGACCGCGCTGACGATCAGCGACACCCACCCGGTCGACGGGTCCTCGATGTACATACCCTCCTCGTACTGGAAGCAGGTCTGGAACTGCTCCATCAACGGGTTCGTCGGAACCCTGCGCGAGGACGAGTGGACCTGGCACGACTCGCTGCGCTACAGCTCCGGCTGCAACACCACGCACGGCACCTCCGGTTCGCCGATCGTCGACGCCGCCAGCCGCAAGGTCGTCGGCATCAACAACACCGGCAACGACGACGGCGCGATGTGCACCCTGAACAACCCGTGCGAGGTGGCCGCCGACGGCACCACCACCGTCACCAAGGGCCAGAGCTACGGTGAGGAGACCTACTGGTTCACCACCTGCCTGGGCACCGGCCGGGCCATCGACCTGAACGTCAGCGGCTGCCTGCTGACCAAGCCGGCCGGCGCGGCCGTCTCGGTCACCAACCCGGGCAACCAGTCCACCGCGGTCAACGGCGCGGTCAACCTGCAGCTGACGGCCACCGGCGGCACCGCGCCGCTCACCTGGTCGGCCACCGGCCTGCCGGCCGGCCTGTCGATCAACGCCTCCACCGGCAAGATCACCGGCACCGTCACCGCCGCGGGCACCTCCTCGGTCACCGCCACCGTCAAGGACGCGGCCGGCAAGACCGCCTCCGCCACCTTCTCCTGGACGGTCACCACCAGCGGCGGCACCTGCACCCCGGCCCAGCTGCTCGGCAACCCCGGCTTCGAGACCGGCTCCGCCAGCCCGTGGACCGGCACCTCCGGCGTGGTCGACAGCTCCTCCTCCCAGGCCGCGCACTCCGGCACCTGGAAGGCGTGGATGGACGGCTACGGCTCCGCCCACACCGACACCCTGTCCCAGTCGGTGGCGATCCCGGCCGGCTGCAAGGCGACCCTGAGCTACTGGCTGCACATCGACACCGCCGAGACGGGCAGCACCGCGTACGACAAGCTGACCGTGACCGTCAACGGCACCTCGGTCGCCACGTACTCGAACGTCAACGCCGCCACCGGCTACACCCAGAAGACCGTCGACCTGTCGGCCTACGCGGGCCAGACCGTCACGGTGAAGTTCAACGCGGTCGAGGACTCCTCGCTGCAGACCAGCTTCGTGATCGACGACACCGCGCTGCAGACCAGCTGACCCACCCTCGGGGCCCGGGCCCGGCAGCCGATCCGGCTGCCGGGCCCCGGCACGTCCGGGGGCGTCCGGGGGCGGGCGGCCGGTGCTTCCGGGCGCCCGCCCCGCGCGTCAGCGGACCCGGGCGGTCGCGCCGTAGCCCAGCGCCCGGGTCGGGGTCCCGGCGTCCACCGCCTGGCCGGGGGTGGGGCGCCAGTCCGCCATCAGGGTCAGACCCGGTTCGACCAGGTCCATGCCCTCGAACCAGGACGCGATCACGTCCCGGGGGCGGGCGTACAACTGCTGTCCCACGCCCGCGAGGTAGGCGTCGGTCATCCGGCCGACCCGGGTACGGGTCTCCGGGTCGGCCTGGTCGTCCGAGAGGTGCGAGACGGCGAGGTAGCTGCCGGGCGCGCAGGCGTCCCGGTAGCTCGCCACCAGGGCGGCCGGGTCGTCCTTGTCCTCGACGAACACCAGCAGGCCGCCCATCAGGATGCCGACCGGCCGGTCGAGGTCGATCAGCTCGCGGACCCGCGGGTGCTCCCAGATCCGCTCCGGGAACCGGCCGTCCGCCTCGATCATCGCCACCAGCGGCTCGTCCGCGAGGATCTCCTCGCCGTGCAGCACCGCCGAGGGCTCGTGGTCCACGTACACCACCCGGGCCCGCGGGTTCCCGGCGTGCGCGACCTCGTGCACGTTGCCCATGGTGGGCAGCCCGGAGGCGAGGTCGACGAACTGGTCCACGCCCTGCGCGAGCAGGAACCGCACGGTGCGGCGCAGCCAGTCCCGGTTCGCCCGCGCGAGCAGGTCGACGTCGGGCAGCATCGACCTGATCCGCTCGGCCTTCTGCCGGTCCACCTCGAAGTTGTAGAGCCCGCCCAGGTAGTAGTCGTAGATCCGCGCGATGTTGGCGGACTCCACGTCGGCCACCGGGCGCCCGGTGCTTGCGGTCATGCGACCCCCCACTGCCGGGTGGCGGCCCGCCACGGCGGCGCGCCGTCCACCACCGGCGAGTTTAGTGACGAGACATCAGTTCGGGTACGGGTGAGCAGAATTGGGCAATACCGCGATGCCGGGGGCGGACCGGGCGTGACGCGGCGCCAAGCGTGACACCTCCCGGGAGCCGGCGCACTTCGGCGCGGACGCCCCGAGGGCGCTACTGGGAAGGAGAGGCCGGCCCGTCCGGGGCCCGGCCCCGGCCCGAGGAGCAGCGATGACCGCACCGGCCCCCTCCCCCTCCCGGAGCACCCCCACCCAGCCCCCCGGCCGCACCGCGGCCGCCGTCCTGGACGAGGCCCGGCAGCGCGTCGAACCCGCCCTGCGGGCCGTGGTCGGAACACTGCCCCCCGAGATCCGGCGGATCGCCGGCTACCACGCCGGCTGGTGGGACGCCGACGGCCGGCCGACCGGCGGGCAGGGCAAGGCGGTGCGCCCCGCGCTGGCCCTGGCCTGCGCCCGGGCCGTGCGCGGCGGCCCGGCGGCCCCCCACCCCAGGACGGGCGACGCCGCGGTCGCCGCGGCGGTCGCCGTCGAGCTGGTGCACGACTTCTCGCTCCTGCACGACGACGTGATGGACCAGGACCCGGTGCGCCGCCACCGGCCGGCCGTCTGGACCGTCTTCGGCACCGGCCTGGCCCTGCTGGCGGGCGACACGCTCCTCGCGGCGGCCGTCGACCTGCTCGGCCCGACGCCCGCCGGGAAGGAACTGACCGGGGCCGTGCTCGACCTGTGCGTGGGACAGGCCGCCGACCTCCAGTTCGAGGGGCGGACGGACGTCGGACTCGACGAGTGCCTGCGGATGTGCGAGGGGAAGACCGGCGCGGTGCTCGGCGCCGCCTGCGCGACCGGCGCCCTCGCCCGGGGGGCCGACGACCGCACGGTCGACCACTACCGGGCCTTCGGGCGCGAGGTGGGCCTGGCGTTCCAGCTCACCGACGACCTCCTCGGCATCTGGGGGGACCCGGCGGTCGTCGGCAAACCCGTCGGCGGCGACCTGGAGTCCCGCAAGAAGAGCCTGCCGGTGGTGGCCGCACTGCGGTCCGGCACCGCCGCGGGCGCCGAACTGGCCGCCCTGTACCGGCAGGCCGGGAAACCCGACGCCGCCGCCGTGGCCCGCGCGGCCCACCTGGTCGAGGCCGCCGGCGGGCGCGCCTGGGCCCGGGCCGAGGCCGACCGCCGCAGCGCCGCGGCCCTCGCCCACCTCGCCGCCGCCGACCCGGACCCCGCCGCCGCCGCCGACCTGCGGGCCCTGGTGGACCACCTCCTGGTCCGGGAACGCTGACCGCCCCGCCCCCGCGCCGCGCCGTGTCTCGCTTCCCCGCCGTGTCTCGCTTGACGAGGCGCCCTTGACCGTACGCCCGCGGGTCTGGGGCAATGGAACCTCCCGGGAGAACCTGACCACTGGGAGCGGCCATGGGGCGCACCTCCACCCCCAACCACCTGCTGCGGGCGCTGCTCGACGAGGCGGAGTGGACCGGAACGACACTGGCGCGGCAGGCCGGCGTGGTGGCCGCCGAACAAGGCATCACCCTCCTCTTCGACCGCAAGTCGGTCTCCTTCTGGCTGTCCGGTCGCAAACCCCGGCCCCCCGCGCCCGCCATCGTCGCGGAGGCGCTGTCCCGCGTCCTCGGACGCCGGGTCACCGAGGCCGCGACCGGACTCGTCCCCGCCGCGCCGGCCACCGCCCTGGAACAGGAGGACGAGACGGCCGACGCCGCGCTCGCCCTCGACCTGCTGGGCGGCGCGCAGCGGCGCCCGCGGACACCCGCGGTCGGCACGTACTCGCTCACCCGGCTCGACGTCCCCGCCTGGGACCAGACCGCCGGACCCGCCCGGGCGCCCCGACCGCCGTGCCACGGCGCGCCGGTGACGGTCGAACAGGTGGCGGCCGCCGAACAGATGGCCCGGCTGTTCACCGACAACGACAGCACCTTCGGCGGCGGCCACGCCCGCCGGCCGCTCGCCGCCTACCTCACCCACGTCATCGTCCCGCTGCTGCACGGCCCGGCCCCCTCGGCGCTGCGCCGCCGGCTCTACCGGGTCGCCACCCGGCTGACCTACCTGTGCGCGTTCATGTGCTTCGACGACAACGAGCACGCGCTCGCCCAGCACTACTACCGGGTCGCGCTGCGACTGGCCCGGGAGGGCGCCGACCCGACGGGCTACGCCGTCACGCTGCGCGCCCTGTCCGTGCAGGCCCGCTCGCTCGGCCACCACCGCCACGCCCTGCGGCTCGCCGAGACCGCCGAGGCCGCCGGGTACCGCGGGGCCACCCCGACCCGGCACGCCTTCCTGCTCGGCCAGCTCGCCGTGGCCGCCGCCGCCGGGGCCGACCGCACCGCCGCGCTGACGGCGCTCTCGGCGGCCGAACGCCTGATGCAGCGGGCGACCTCGCAGGAGCCCGCCGAACTGATCGGCGGCTACCACCCGGCCGCGCTCGCCCACCAGCAGGCCACCGTCCGGCACCTGCTGGGCGACACCAAGGGCGCCATCGCCACCCTGCAGACCTCGCTCCGGCACCGCCCGCCCGCCGAGCGCCGCTCCCGGGCCATCGTCACCGCCCACCTGGCCGAGCTGCAGCTGCACGCCGGCCACCTCGACCAGGCCGTCCACACCTGGCAGTCCTTCCTCGACGACTGCCCCCACCTGTGCTCCGGCCGGGTCACGGCGGCCCGGCGCGCCATGCGGGCCCGGCTGCGCCCCTACGCGGCCAACGCCGGGGTCCGGCACCTGCTGGCCCGGGCCGCGCTCCGGTAGGCGCCCCGCTCCGGTGCGCGCCGTGCGCCCGTGGACGTCGCGCTCCGGCGGGCGCCGCGCGCCCGGCGCGGGGGAGTGACACCCCGGCAAGCGAGACAGGGCGGGCGCTCCCGCCGGGTCCCCGGGCCGGGCGCCCCGCGCTTGGCTGGTACCGCCCGGCGCACCGCGTCGCCGGGCGGCACCCATGACCCCGGTCGCGCAGGAGGCTGAGAGGGATGTTCCGCCGGAAGAACCTCAACTACACCGTCCCGACCGAGGGCGACATCACCCCGTACAGTCCCGCGGAGTCCCCGCTCCCCGACCCCAGCGGCTGGTTCTGCCTGGGCACCTCCCACACGGTCCGGCCCGGCGCCGTCGTCACCCGGCGCCTGCTGGAGCAGGACGTGGTGCTGTGGCGCGCCCGGAGCGGACGGCTCACCGCCACCCGGCCCTACTGCCCGCACCTGGGCGCCCACCTCGGCCGCGGCGGCACCGTCCGCGGCGAGGACATCGTCTGCTCCTTCCACGCCTTCTCCTTCGCCCCCGACGGGGGGTGCACCGGCACCGCCTACGGCACCCGCCCGCCGAAGGCCCGGCTGTCGCTGCTGCCGGTGGAGGAGGTCAACGGCCTGATCATGGTCTGGTACCACCCGGAGGGGGCGCCGCCGAGCTGGCGGGTCCCCGCCCTGCCCACCGACGGCTGGTCGCCGCCGCACTACAGCATCACCGAGTCCCCGGGCCACCCGCAGGAGGTGCTGGAGAACGCCATCGACGTCGGCCACCTCGGCACCCTGCACACCAGTGTGATGACCGGCGGCAGCGCCGCCGAGCCGTTCCGGGAGGACGGGCCCGGCTGCACGACGACGCTCCGGCTGGCGACGCGCATCCCCTTCACCGGACGCACCTACACCTCCGACTACCAGATCAAGATCCACGGGGTCGGCTACCTCGTCGCCGACATCGACCTGCGGCTCGGCATCGGCCTGCGGGTCTGGGCGCTGCCCGTCGTCACCGGCCCGTGGCGGATGCAGGTCCGGTGGGCCGCCAGCGCCCGCGTCCCCGCCCCGCGGCTGCTGCCCCCGCCGCTGCGCCGCCCGTTCGCCGCCCGGGCCTCCCGGCTGCTCGCCCGGCTCACCCACTGGTTCAACCACACCCGTTTCATCATGCCCGAGAAGGGCGGCGACCTGCCGGTGTGGAGCGCGAAGACCTTCCTGCACCACCCCCGGCTCGCCCAGGGCGACGGCCCGTTCATGCGCTGGCGGCGCTGGGCCGACCAGTTCTACCCCGCCCGCGCCCGCCGGGCGTCCACCGGGCCGGACCGGGTGGAGACCGTGGTCGCGGAGTCCGTCCGTCCCGCGGAGCCCGAGCCCGCGTTCTCGCTGCCCGCCCCGCCCGCCGCCGACCCGAGGAGCAGCCGTGGCGACCACCGCTGACCCCCGCCCGCCGACGCTCTGGTGCCCGATCGCCGTCCGGACCCACCCGCAGTCCGCGCTCATCGAGGAGCGCACCAACCGCTGGCTGCTCGACCACCGCATCGTGGCGCGCGACGAGGAGCACCGCGAGCGCCTGACCAGCTACGGACTCGGCTGGATCGCCTCGATGTTCTTCCCGCACGCCGACCTGGAGCGCGCCCAGCTGGGCGCCGACCTGATCTGCGCCTGGGGCTTCCCGGTGGACGACCTGATCGACGACGTCCGGCAGGACTCCGACCGGGTCGTGCTGCGGCTGAACAACCTGCTGCGGCTGCTCGACGTGCCGTCCTGCCCGCCGGTCGACGACGACCCGCTCGCCGCGGCCTGGGTGGAGGCCAGGTCCCGGCTGGTCCGGTTCGCCACGCCCGCCCAGATCGCCCGCCACACGGAGAGCTGGCGGCTGTGGTTCTTCGGCGGCGCCTGCGAGCGGGCCCAACGCTCCCTCGGCGGCGTCCCGGACCTCAACGAGACCGTGACCGTCAAGCTGTACGGCGTCGGCGCGGCCGTCCCGATGACGTACTGCGAGATCGCCGGCGACTACCGGCTGGACGCCGACGAACTCGCCCGGCCGGACGTCAAGGCCCTCGGCGAGATGATGTGGATCCTGTGCAACTGGGACAACGACATCTTCTCGCTGCCGCGCGACCTGACCAACGGCATCGGGGAGAGCAACCTGATCACCATCCTCGCCCGCCGCGACGGCACCGGCGTGCCGGAGGCCGTGGCCACCGCCCTGGCGATGCGCAACCAGGTGATGGCCCTGTTCCTGCGGCTGCGCGCACGCGTGCTGCCGCAGGTGTCCGAACCGATGCGGCTCTACCTGCGCGACGTGGGCCTGCAGATCGCCGCCTACACCGAGTTCTGGCACCACAGCTCCCGGGAGAAGCTGGAGGTCGACCCCGCCTACGCGGGCCTGCTGCCGGAGATCGAGGTCGACACCTCGCCGGACGCCGTGACCCTCGAAGGCCCGCTCCCCGTCCCGGCCATCGCCTGGTGGTGGGAGTGCCTGGAGGCCCCCCTCGCCGCCGGCGCGGGGTGGTGACCGCCGTGACGACCACCGCCCCCCACCCCGGGCAGTCGACCGTCGACGCCGTGCGCGCCCGCCTCGCCGACCACCTCGCCGACCTGGTCACCCCCGACGGAGCGGTGCCGGGCCACTGCCGGGGACGCGTCCTGGAGACCGCGCTGGCCCTGCGGCTGAGCACGCTGACGGAACTGCCCTGCCCCCGGGAGACGGCCGGGATGCGGCGCTTCCTGACCGGGGTCGCCGACGCCACGCCGCTGGAGCGGGCGTTCCTCCGCCAGGCCCTGGGCGACGCCCTCCCCGAAGGCCCCCGGCGGGCGGCCGAGCTGCTGCGCGGCTTCGACCACCACACCGCCGGGCCGAAGAAGGAACTGGTCGACGTCGTCCTCCGGCTGCTCGGCGCCGACGTGCCGCTGCCGGCCGCGCTGACCGCCCTCCCGGACCTGGCGGCCCTGCACACCTGGAAACGCGTCGAACGCCTCTCCCACAAGGCGATCGCCTGCCACGCCCTCGGCCGCCCGGACCTCCTGCGCCCGGACGAGACCGCCGCCCTCGTCGCCGTCGCGGACACCCCCGGCATCTGGGAGGGCAACATCCTGTCCCGGCTGATCGTGCTGTTCGCCCTCCACGCCTGCGGGCCCGCGCACACCGCCCTCGTCCGCACCGGACTGCGCGGCGTGCTGGCCACCGCGCGGCCGGACGGCGGCATCCCCTTCATCCTCGACTGGAGCGTCGGCGCCACTTCGCTCGCCGCGATGGGACTGGCCGGGCGCCCGGACCGGCCCGACGTCACGGCCCGGCTGGGGGAGCGGCTGCGGGCCCTCCAACAGCCCGACGGGGGCTGGACGTACACGCCGCACTCGGCGCAGACCGACGCCGAGGACTCCTCGTACTGCCTGCAGGCCCTGCACGCCCTCGACCCGGTCCGCCACGCCGACCCGGTCCGGCGCGGCCTGCGCTACTACCTGGAGCTGCAGAACGACGACGGCGGCTTCCCCACCTACCTGCGCGGCAACCCCTCCGAGGCGGCGATGACAGCGGAGGGCGTCGTCTCCCTCGGCCTCGCGGGCGCCGAGCACGCCGACCGGGTCCGGCGCGGACTGCTGCACCTGATCGACCGTCAGCACGCCGACGGCACCTTCGAACTGTCCTGGAGCAGGAGCCACTCCAGCGCGATCTTCCGCTGCGTCCGCGCACTGGGCCTGGCCCGGTCGCTGCCGCAGCTCCGCCCCGAGGTCCGCCCGGCGGCCGTCCGGGCCGCCCGCCGGTCGGTCGACCACCTGCTCGCCACCCGCAACGCCGACGGCGGCTGGGGCCACCTCCCCGGTTCCCCCAGCGACACCGTCAGCACCGCCTTCTCCGTCATCGCGCTGCTCACCGCCGATCCGGCCGCGCGTTCGGCGGCGGGCCGGGCGGCCGCGGTGACCGCGGTCGCCGCCGGCCTCCGCCACCTGGCCGACCGGCAGCGCCCCGACGGCGGCTTCGACTGCGTCACCGACGAGGTCGGCCCCCGCCCCATCCCCTACGACGTCCCCCACAGCAGCCTCGGCTTCGTCCTCAAGGCCCTGAACTTCGCGGCCTCCCGCGGACGCACCCCGCACTACGCGTAGCCGGCCCCCACGCGGCACCGGACGAAGCAGCACCGGACGAAGGGCGGAGCCGCCGGGACACTCCCGGCGGCTCCGCCCTTCGCGCGCGGTACGGGCCGCTACCCCCGGGCCTCCTGGCGGCAGTTGTCGCTCCCGGCGGCCGCCGGGGCCACCCGGGCGGCCCGCGGCGCGGCGGGGTAGAACTGCCGGGCCCAGCGGCGGTACTCCGACAGCGGGCCGTCGCCCTCCGCCACCGGCGGATGCGTCACGTACTTCTTCGTCGCCCAGATCGGGATGTCACTGCCGGTGCGGTCCTCGTTGAAGGAGAAGTCGAGGATCAGCCGCAGCGCCAGCCGGGCCCCCGCGGCCAGCAGCCGCTCCCCGAAGGGCCGCAGCGGCCACGGCCAGGACCGCGGCCGGACCACCGCCGCGCCCAGCCTGATCCGCATCCGCCCGTCCGCCTGCACCGACGGCAGCGCCAGCACCCGCAGCAGCTGCTGCCCTCCCGGGAGGAACATGTCGCCCAGCACCAGCCCCACCCCGTGCGTCGTGACGTGGACCACCAGCGTCAGGTCCGCCAGCCGGCGCGGCAGCGGCAGCCGGAAGCCGGGACGGGGCTTGATCTCGAAGGTGGCGAACGGCTTGACCCGCAACTTCGCCGTGTAGCGGTGGGGTTCGAAGGAGACGCTGCCGTCGATCGCGTCGCCCATCTCGTGGTACGTGCCGAAGTGGCCGAAGTCGATCGGGTTCTCCATCAGCTCCTGCGGATGCCCGATCGCGTCGATGGTGGCGTGCGCCCACGGCGTGAACCCCTCCGTGGGCAGGTCCGGCACCTCCCAGTCCGGCGGCTTCCCCTCCGGGTGGTACCAGACCAGGACCAGCCCCGAGGCGTTCTCCCGCACGGTGAGCCGCTGCAGCCCGATCCGCGGCGGCTTCGTCCCGTACCCCGTCCGCACGCACGCCCCGTCGGTCCCGTACCCGAAGGAGTGGAAGGCGCAGACGAGTTCCTCCTCCTCGACCCGCCCCAGCCCCAGGTGGGCGCCCAGGTGCGGGCAGTGGGGCCGCACGACCCGCAGCACCCCCTTGCGGGTGCGGTACAGGACGACGTCCTCGTCCAGGAACCGCGAGGTGAACACCTGCCCCGGCCCGACCTCGTCGGAGAACGCCAGCCCGAACCACCCGCTCGGATCGGGGATCTGCTTGCCGAACTCCCGGTCCACCGGCGTCGGGGTGTCGATCCGCTGGGCCCCCAGCCAGCGGGAGATGTGACCGTTCTTGATCATGCTGCTCCTCCTCCGAGCCGCGTCCGCCTGCCTGCACCCCCAGTGAGCACCGCGACCACGACCGGCATCAGCCCCCCGGACCCCCCGGACCTGTCTCGCTTCGCGCCCCTGTCCCGCCCCTGTCCCCGCGCCCGGCGGGGACAGGGGCGGAAGGGTCAGAGGCGGAAGGGGTTCCCTCCCTGGGCGGCGATGAGGTACCAGGCGGTGGCGCCGGTGTGGAGGGCGGCGTAGTAGGTGTCGCCGTCCCCGGTGATCAGGCCGTCGCCGGAGGCGGCGTCGATGCCCCTGCCGTTGCTGTGGGGAGCGTCCGCCTGCGCCTTGAGCAGCGTGTCCAGCAGGACGTTCGCCTTGGCCGCGTCCCCGTCCGCGTGGCGGGCGTGGTAGGCGGCCAGCATGTGGGCGGTGCCTTCGAACCAGACCTTGGAGACGTCGACGGGGCTGAAGCTGACGCCGGTGAACTCCCCGTCCGTGGCAGCCGTGTGGGTCGCCGCCCAGTCCACGGCCGGGCTGTAGGCGGGGTCGAGGGTGGCCAGGTAGCTCCAGGCCTGCACGTCCTCGGGGACGAAGTCCTGGTTGAGGCTGACGCCGTCCGTGCCGGTACCCGTCCACAGGTGGCCGTCGGCGGCTTTCATCGACGCCACGAAGTGGAAGGCGTCCGCGGCGTGGCTCGACCAGGCCGGGTCGCCGGTGACGGAGCCGAGCATGGTGAAGAACGCACCGGTGTCGATGTTGTGCTCGGTGGCCTTCCACAGGAGCTGCGTGCCCCCGGCCGACAGGTCGTCACCGTAGCGCAGGCCGCCGGTGTAGCCGCCGGCGCCGCGGGAGTCGGCGGCGTGCGTCTGGATCCAGGTGCCGATCTTCTTCGCGCTGTCGAGGAAGTCCCCGTTGCCGGTGGCCTTGTACAGGCGGGTGAAGGCCATGCCGGCCCAGGCCATGTTCCCGGTGTAGACGGAGTAGCCGCCGACGTACGGCGCGCCGCTCCTGGTGATGAAGGGGTTCGGCTCGTAGGAAGCGCGCAGTCGGCCGTCGGCGGTCTCCGGGTCGTGCTCCTGCGCGTAGCGCAGGGTGTTGCCCAGCACGGTGGCGTAGGAGAGGTCACTGCTCGTGCCGCGCTGCAGCAACGCCATGATGACCAGGGCGTTGTCGTACGTGAAGGACGCCTGGTAGCCGTCCGGGCCGAACGAGGGGCCGCTGAAGTAGCCGCCCTGGTAGCTCTGCGGCACCCGCAGCTCGTCGTTGCAGCCGTAGGCGTCCATGTCGCGCTTGAGGAAGTCGTAGGCGTTCTCCAGGGAGTACTCCGGAGCGCCGGCGAAAGGCACGCCGCCGATGACGACGGGCGGCGTGGTCGGCGTCGTCGGCACGCCCCCCGGAGGCTGCCCGTCGACGCTGGGGTTGTGGTTGACGATGTCGTTGATGAGCGCCCACCCGGGGAAGTCCATCATCACCAGGCCCAGCCGGGCGCCGGCGGCCACGTCGGGCCCTTCCAGGTACTGGGCGAGCTGGGTGTTGACGCCGGGACTGCCGGGAGGGCCGTCCCCGCCGCCCGCGTAGGTGAAGGGAGTCGTCCCGATCAGGAACGTTCCCGCAGCGGAGGTGTAAGTGGTGTACAGCCCCTTGGAGTTGTTCGGGAGATCCGCGTCCGACCGGGCCGCCTGCCGCAGGTTGGCCTTGACGGAGGCCACCTTGTCGCCGAGGGTCGGGTTGTTCCAGTTGTCCTCGAGGCAGGAGCTGTCGTTCCCCGCCGTGGTCGAGGCGCACGGAGCGGGGGAGTTGACGGCGAAGCCCGTGAGCCCGACGCCGTAGTCGCCGCCGAAGGGCCCCCGGTAGTCGGTCAGGACGATGTGCCCCCTCGCGTCCTTCAGCGTGGGGGTGTCGAAGGCATTCCGTGTGACGGAGGACAGATTCGCCGAGGCGCCGGAGGCGATGCTCACCAGGGAGTCCTGCTGGTAGAACAGGCCCTGGTACTGCGGATCGTGCAGGTAGCCGCAGAGGATGGCCAGGTGCCTCGCCTCGGTCCTCGCGCCGTTGTCGGCGTGCCCGTCGGTGACGTCGTCGGGAACCCAGTTGTGGACGCAACCGTTGTCGATCGGTGTGGGCACGCTGTCGTAACAGCCCACCGGCCGCTCCAGACTGCAGGGCGCCGGCACCAGGTGCGTGGTGTCGTCGGTGCAGCTGCCGGCCTGTTCGGTGCACTCCGCCTTCAACCGCAGCATGACGGTCTCGGTGGGGTGGTTCCTGAGGAAGGTCTGGGCCTGGCGCAGCACGTCGTCGAAATTGGCCACCTGGTAGTAGAGGCCGTGGTGGATGGCGAACTTGTTGCCCTCGACGACGCGCATGCGCACGTCGATCGCGCGGATACCGGCGTCCAACTGCTTGGCCAGCGTCTGCGCGCTGTCCCCGTAGTCGTTCTGGGCCTGCACGTAGGAACCGCCGTGGATGGCGAGCGTCTCGTGCGTGCCGGGGATCGACATCTGGGCCAGTGACGTCTGCTCCGGCACCTTGCCCATCCAGTCGGGTGCCGAGGCCGACAAGTTGCTGAACGCATCACTCATGGAACTGGCGCTCGCGGGCGCGCCGGCGATCACTCCGCCGGCGACCACCACGGCCAGCGTCCCGACGAAGGCGGTCAGCCGGCGGACAGCCGATCTGAGCCTCCGCGGGAGACGCGGTGACGTATGCATGGGGATCGATTCCTCTCCTGCAGCTCTGGTGCGCTGGGTGATCGGTCGAAGGAAGCAGCGGGCCCCGCACTCGGCGGGGCGGAGGAGGGGCGAGTCGCGACCTCCCGACTGTTCCAGGACGCACACCACGAGCCGCGGCCTCCTCGCCGCGGCGAGGACGCCGTGGCGGGAAGAAGCGCGGGTGGAAGTGCTCCCGCCGAGAGCACGTGCAGCGTGACACCACCGGTTCACCACGAACGCGGCAGCGGTCCGCACCGGCACGGGCCCGGCGGATGGTCGGCGCCGCCGCTCTCCCACGGGTGCGGGCGCGGCGGGGTCAGCGGTACTCGCGCAGGCGGGGGCGGACGCCGAGGGCGGTCAGGGCGAGGGCGGCGGCGAGGGCCGTCGCCCCGGTCGCGGCGGTGGTGGCGCCGAGGTCGGTGTCGGTGCTGTCGACGGCCCGGTCGAAGGCGTGCTGGTTGATGGCGAGGACGTCGTCGAGGGCGGCGGCGAGGGCGGCGAAGTCGGCGTTGGACTGGCCGGCCGCGAGGCCGGTGTTGAAGGTGACGGCGTCCTTGAGCCGGCCCCGGTCCAGCAGGGCCCGCATGGCGCGGTCGTCGCGCTGGTACTGCTGGTAGGACGTCAGGACCCGTTCGGCGGCCTGCTGTTCGCCGGGGAAGGTGACGTTGCGCAGTTCGGTGCCCAGTTCGCCGCCGAACGGGACGGCGGCGGGGTGGGCGCGGTGCCGGTCGGCGGCGTCCGCCAGGCGGGCGTCGTAGTCGGACAGGGTGGCGCCGTCGAGCCGGGCGAAGGACTGGGACTTGTCGAGGAAGCCCTGCCCGTAGGCGGTGGCGCGGGCGGGGTCGGTGAGGTAGCGGCTCTCGTCGGCGTTCATGTCGTAGGCGACGGCGCGCGCCCGGCCGAGGGCGAGGACGGAGTCGTAGGCGTTGGACTTGGCGGTGGCGAGCCGGTCCGCGGCGCGGGAGGCGAGGGCCGGTCCGGCGAGCAGTCCCGCGACGGTCAGCAGGGTGGCGGCCAGCAGGGGCGGGTTGAGCAGGCGGTGGAAGCGCAGGGTGAGGGTGCGCTGCAGCGCGACCAGGGCGGCCAGCGCCGCCAGTCCGGTGGCGAGGACCCACCAGCGGCCGGTGGCGAGCGCGTCGCGCCGGTCGGCGTAGGTGGCGTCGACGGCGGCGGAGTTGGCGGCGGTGACCTGGTCGGCGGCGGGAAGCAGGTGCCGCCGCAGCAGGTCGGTGGCCTGCCGGTAGGCGTCCAGGGCGTCTGCCGGGGGCTGCCCGGCGGGGGCGTGGGCCTGCTCCTCCAGGAGTTGGGCGCGCGCCACCAGGGCCTCGTAGCTGCCGAGTTCGTCGAGGAGGGTGCGGACCGCGCGCTGCCCGGCCGGGTCGGCGGCCGCGGCCTCGGCGGCGCGCTGGAGGTCGGAGTCGACCTGGGCGCGGCGCTGCTCGTAGGTGTCCAGGGTCTGCCGGCGCAACGCCCCGTAGTCGGGGTCGGCACCCAGCAGCAGGACGTTGGCGGCCTGCGCGTCCATGTCGTTGAGCGCGAAGTACAGGTCGGCCGCCTGCACGGCCCGCGGCCCGGAGCCGTGGCCGATGCCGTCGGTGCCGCTCCGGGCACCGGCCAGGACGGTCGCGGTGACGGCGGCGAAGACCAGGACGGCGGTGAGCGCGAGCGCGGTCAGGGCCCGGACCAGGCGCGGGGTGTTCCACCAGCGACGGGTGAACGGGGCCGGGGAGCCGCCCGCTCCCCTCGATGGACCTGCTGCCATTCCCGTCCCGCCCGTCCCCCGTCGCGGTCCTCCCCCCCGGTGGAGCCGGCACCGTTTCCGGCGGCCGACCCTAGGCCCGGCGCGGTCGGCGGCCCGGCCGCGCTGACGGCTCCTTGACGCCCAACACCCGGATCTTGACGCCTTTTTGACGGGGCCTCGGGGGACCGCGGCGGCGACGGCGCCCTGCACGGGGCTCCGTCCGCACGAGGCTCCGTCCGCACGAGGCTCCGCCGCCCGGGCGTCAGGACCGCGTGAAGACCGCCGCCCGCACCGTCAAGGAACCGCAGCGACCGGCCCCCGCCGCTGCCGCGGACCGGACGATCGGGCTGCCCGCTCGTCCCGCCCCCGGAGGCCCCCGATGCCCGAACCCGTTCCCCCCGAACCCGTTCCCGCCGCCACGCCGGAACCGCCCCCGGCGGCGGAACCCGCCGCCGAGGAGCGGCACCGGCTGACCGCCCCGGGCGGCCTGGCCGCGCTCTCCCTCGACGCGATGGCCTCGGTGGCGTACGGCCCGGAGTCGATCGTGCTGGTGCTGGCCGCGGCCGGCTCGTACGGGCTGGGGTACACGCTGCCGGTGACGGCGGCGATCGCGGTGCTGCTGGCGGTCCTGGTGGCGTCCTACCGCCAGGTGATCGCGGCGTTCCCGGACGGCGGCGGCTCGTACGCCGTGGCGAAGGCGCACCTGGGGCGGCGTACGGCGCTGGTGGCGGCGGCCTCCCTGGTGGTCGACTACGTGCTGAACGCGGCGGTGTCGGTGGCCGCCGGCGTGGCCGCGCTGACCTCGGCGTTCCCCGGCCTCCACGGGCACCGGGTGGGGCTGTGCGTGGGCGTGCTCGCGGTGGTGACGGCGGTGAACCTGCGCGGGATCGCCGAGTCGGCGCGCTGGTTCACGGTGCCGACCGCGGTCTTCGTCGCCTCGGTCCTCGCGGTGGTGGTGGCCGGCCTGTTCCGGGACGCGCCCCTCTCCACGGCCGCGGCCGCCGGGCACGCGTCGGCGCTCGCGGACGGCGCCTCCGGGGTGGGGGCCCTGCTGCTGCTGAAGGCGTTCGCGGCGGGCTGCTCGGCCCTCACCGGCGTCGAGGCGATCGCCAACGCGGTGCCCTCCTTCCGGACGCCCCGGGTCCGCAGGGCCCAGCACACCGAGGTGGCACTCGGCGCGCTGCTCGGCGTGATGCTGCTCGGCCTGGCCGTGCTGATCGGCCGCTTCCACCTGCGCCCGGTCGAGGGCGTGACCGTCCTCGCCCAGCTCACGGACGCCTCACTGGGCCACGGGGCCGCTTTCTACGTCGTGCAGTTCGCCACCGTGCTGCTGCTCGCCCTGGCCGCGAACACCTCCTTCGGCGGCCTGCCGGTGCTGCTGCGCCTGCTGGCCCGCGACAACCACCTGCCGCACGTCTTCGCGCTGCGCGCCGACCGGCAGGTGCACCGGCACGGCGTCCTGTTCCTGGCGCTGGCGTCGGCGCTGCTGCTGATCGGCTCCGGCGGTGACGTGAACAGCCTGGTGCCGCTGTTCGCGATCGGCGTGTTCGTCGGTTTCACGATCTGCCAGGTCGGCATGGTGCGGCACTGGACCCGGCGCGGCGAAACCGCGCGGGCCGCGCTGAACGGCTTCGGCGCGCTGCTGACCGCGGTCGCCGCGGTGGTGGTGACGGGCACCAGGTTCACCGAGGGCGCCTGGGCCGTGTGCGTCGCCCTCCCGCTGCTGGTCCTGCTCTTCGAAGCGGTCCGCCGCTCGTACGCGGGGCTCGCCGAGCGCCTCGAACCGGCCCGCGTCCCGGCCGGGCCGGGCCGGCAGCGCTCCCTCGTGCTGGTCCCCGTGCACGGCGCCACCCGGCTCACCCGGGACGCCCTGTCCGCCGCCGTCTCGCTCGGCGACGAGGTGCGCGCCGTCACCGTCGTCCCCGGGCATCCCGACGCGGAGGACCGCCGGGCGATCGAATCGCTGCGCCGCGACTGGGAGTTGTGGCACCCCGGCGTCCCGCTGGTCGAGATCGCCGACCCGCGCCGCCGCCTCGGCCACCCCCTCGCCGCCCACGTCAACGCGCTGGCCGCCGCCCACGACCGCCTCGTCGTCCTGATCCCCGAGGCGGAACCCCCGCACTGGTGGCTCCGCCCCCTCCAGGACCGGCGCGGCACCGTCATCGCCCACGCCCTCCACCGCCGCACCGACGCCGTCGTCTGCCGCCTGCGGATCCGCGTGCGGCCCGCTCCCGGCGGAGCCCGGGCGCACCGGCCGGGGCGGGGCGACAGCGCGGCTACGACCGGGTGACGGTGCCCCGCGCGGCCGACGGTCGGCTTCTCCAGCCAGGTCGGCGCCCCCTCGCCGTACGGCCCGGGCCGGCCTCACCCGAGGCCGGCCCGGGCGTGTCGGGTCGGTGAAGAGCCGGTACCCGATGCGGGTACATCCGGCGTGTCGCCGTACGGTGGCTCCTAGGGGGCCACCAACACGAAAGGGGCGCCTCCATCGACAACGCGCCGCAGAACCTGACCGTCACCACCGGCGACAACTGGGCCGGACCGGTCCTCCTGTGCGCCGGCGAGATCGACATCCACACCGCGCCCCGGCTCGACCGCCCGCTGCGCCGGGCCCTGGCGGTCCGCCCGGCCCCGGCGGTCGTCCTGCTCGACCTGCAGGACGTCTCCTTCATGGACTCCACCGGCCTCAACAGCCTGTTGGCCGCCCGCGCCGAGGCCGGCCGCAACGGCACCCTCCTCGCCCTGGCCCACCCCGGCCCCCAGGTCACGCGCCTGCTGGAGATCACCGAAACCGCCCCGCTGTTCCCCCTCAGCCCCCTGCCGCCCCGCCCGCCCGTGCCGCGCCGGCCCGTGACCTGAACGCCACGGGCGGGCCGCCCGCACCGGGCCCGGCGCGCCGCCGACCGCCGCCGACCGCTCCACCGGTGCCCCCGTCGCCGACCGCACCGGTTCCGCCCTTCGTCCCAGGACTTTCACCGCCCCGCGCCGGGAGCGGCACCGGATGTTCCGGCGCCTCCCGGGCGTGGCATGCTCGCCGTATGGCGGACCAGCAGGGGCGGACGACACCCCGATCGGAAGACGGCCCGGGCACCGGAGCCGGTCCGGACACGGCTGCGGCCGTGGTCCGGGAGGTGCTGGCGGCGCTGCCCGGTTCGGTGGTCCTCCTGGTGCCGGAGTACGGGCCGCGCGGTGAGGTCGCGGACTTCCGGCTGGCGGCGGCGTCACCCGGGGCGGTGGACATCGGCGGGCGCGGTGCCGGCGAACTGCTGGGCCGCAGCGTGCGGGCCACGTACCCGGGCATCGAGAGCACCGAGTTGTGGCACCACTACCTGGGGGTGCTGGAGAGCGGGGCCGTCCACGAGGGGGAGACGGCGTACGAGGAGAGTGCCGCCGGCATCCCGCACCTCTCCCGCTACCGGGTGCGCGTCACGCGCTGCCAGGGCGGGCTGGTCGTGTCCTGGGAGCGCCTGGACTCCGACGAGCGCGAGCGCCGCCGCCTGGCGCTGATGCAGCGCCTGGGGCGGATGGGCTGGGTGGACCGCGACCTGGTCCGCGGGGAGATCACCTGGTCCGACGAGGTGTACTCGATCTTCGGGCGGGACCGGGCCCTGGGCCCGATGCCGCTGGAGGAGCTGTCCGCCCACGCCGAGGACGGGGACCGCGCGGCGATGGAGCGCGCGGTGGCGGGCCTGCTCGAGGCCGGTGAGCCGGTGGACCTCACCGTCCGCCTGCGCCTGCCCGGCCAGGAGGCCCGCCACGTGCGGGTGGTCGCCGAGGCCGAGACCGACGTCCACGGCATGCCGGTACGGCTGCACGGGTTCTTCCAGGACCTCACCAGCGCCAAGGACATCGAGCGCCGCCTGCGGGAGCAGCAGGAGGCCGCGCTCGCCCAGCAGGGCCAGCTGGCCGCCGAACGCGCCCTCGCCGCCCGCCTCCAGGAGACCCTGCTCCCCAGGCCCCAGCGGAACCTGGACCTGTCCGGACTCACCGTCGACGTCGTCTACCGGCCGCTGCAGGAAGGACTCGGCCTCGGCGGGGACTGGTACAGCGCCGTCGAACTCCCCGACCGCAGCGCCCTGCTGGTCGTCGGCGACGTGGCCGGGCACGGCCTGGACGCGATCGCCACCATGGCCCTGCTGCGCTTCACCGCCAAGGGCATGGCCATCACCGGTACCCCCCTGCCCGCCGTCCTGGCCAACCTGAACACCCTCCTGCTGCACACCCCCGAACGCGACGGCGACACCGCCACCATGATCATGGCGGTCTACCAGCCCGCGGCCTCCCGCCTCACCTGGGTGCGCGCGGGCCACCCGCCGCCCCTGCTCGTGCGCGGGGGCCGGGCCCGCTTCCTGCCCTCCCCCCGCGGCATCCTGCTCGGCGCGACCGCGACCCCCCGCTACGAGGCCGCCACCGTCGACCTGCTGCCCGGCGACCACCTGCTGCTCTACACGGACGGCCTGATCGAGAAACCCGGCGAGCCGATCGACGCGGGCCTGGCCCGCCTCGCCGACACCGCCCTGGCCCACGCCGACAGCCCCCGCTTCCTCGACGACGTCGTCAAGACCCTCGTCGCCCCGCACACCCGCCGCGACGACATCTGCGCCCTGCACGTCAGCCGCTGACAAGGCCGCTGACAAGGCCGCTGACAAGGCCGCTGACAAGGCCGCTGACAAGGCCGCTGACGGGGCCGCGGGCGGGGGCCCGGACGCCTGCCGACAGGCTGATCGGAGCACCGGGCGTCATCGGGCGAGGCACAGGGGAACCGGACGGCGTGGTGACGGCCCGCACGGGCTCGCAGCTCCGGCACGGCATGCCGGGCCCGGCGGCCGCCGTCCTGGACGAACCCGCCCGTTCGCAGGTCAGCGGCGGTTCCCGCGGGGCTTGAGGGTGGCGTTCGGCAGGTCCGGGGCGGGGAGGCGGAGGTCGCCCGGGTAGCCCTGGACGGCGTCGAAGCGGGGGGTGGCGTTCTCCCAGTCGAGGCGGGCCCGGACGATCTCCTCGCCGGTGCGGGCGACGAAGTTCCACCACATGACGATCTCCTCGCCGAAGGGGGTGCCGCCGAGCAGGACCAGGCGGGCGGGCTCGGCGGAGGTGTTGGCGAGGGTGGCGGTGGGGTGGCCGGTGGGGAGGTGGCCGAGGTCGTTGGGGCGCAGCGGGGTGCCGGCGAAGCGGATCTCGCCGGCGTCGACGAGCAGGCCGTGCTCGAAGGCGGGGTCGAGGTCGAGGGTGGCGGTGGCCCCGGCGGGGAGGTGGATCTCGGCGCCCAGCAGCGGGGTGAAGGTGGGGACGGGGGAGGTCTCGCCGGCCAGGGTGCCGAGGAAGACCCGGGCCTCGCCGCCGCCGGGGAGCGGGACGGGCCGCGGGGCGTGGTGGTGGAAGGCCCGGCCGGTGTGCCGGTGCGCGTCGGGCAGGGCGATCCAGAGCTGGACGCCGTGCAGGACGGTGGTCTCCGGGGTGGAGGTCTCGGAGTGCGCGATCCCGTTCCCGGCCGTCATCAGGTTGAGCTCGCCCGGCAGGACGTCCTCGTGGACGCCGTTGCTGTCGCGGTGCCGGAGCTTCCCGCTGAACAGCCAGGTCGCGGTCTGCAGGCCGATGTGCGGGTGCGGCGGCACGTCCATGCCGCCGGTGACGGCGACGTCGTCCGGGCCGTAGTGGTCGACGAAGCACCAGGCGCCGATCAGGGTACGCTCGCGCTGGGGGAGGGTCCGACGGACCGTCATGGCGCGGGCGCCGCCGAGCGGGACGTCCCGCGGGGGCAGGACCTCGGCGGCGCCGTTCCCGGTGGTGCTCATGCTGCTGCTCCCTCCCCGGTGCCGGGGCTGTGCGCCGCGACACCACGATAAATCGTTTCATCTTCAACTATCATGAAACGAACCGTCCGACAAACTACCCGCCCGCAGCGGGACACAACGGGAGGAGAGCCCACGTGACCGAGGTGGCGACCGCGACGGCCCGGGTCTACATCGACAAGCAGCACCCGCAGCCGTTCCGGGCGATGCTCGGCACCGCCGAGGCCGTCCGCGTCGCGGCCGCCGAGGCCGGGATCGAACGCCGCCTGGTCGAGCTGATCAACCTCCGGGTCTCCCAGCTCAACGGCTGCGCCTACTGCCTGGACGTGCACACCAAGGCCGCGCTGAAGGAGGGCGAGACCGTCCAGCGGCTCGGCGTGCTGGCCGCCTGGCGCGAGACCGGCCTGTACGACGAGCGCGAGCGCGCCGCCCTCGCGCTCGCCGAGGCCACCACCCACCCCGCCGACGCCACCGCGCAGGAGGCCGCGTACGCGCGGGCCCGCACCGTCCTCGGGGACGAGCAGATCTCGGCGGTGATCTGGGTCGCGATCGCCATCAACGCCTTCAACCGGGTGTCCATCCTCAGCAAGCACCCCGTCCGCCCGTCGTCCGTGCACTGACGCCCCGTCACAGGAAAGGGCGGCACGGAAAGGGCGGTGCGGGGAGCGGCGTCCGCCGAACGGCCCGGCGCGCGGCCGCGGGCCCAGCGCCCCGCCGCACGAGTGGACTCGCCGACCCGCGCCGCGCAGCGCGCTCCCGGCGCCCCGCGCGGGTGGTGACCTGTCCTGAACAGGTCACCACCCGCACCGGAGGACACACCCCACCATGGCCCGCCCCCGCACCGCCGGCCCCCGCGCCGCCACCCGCCGCCGCACCGCCCGGCGCCTCGCCGTCGCCCTGCTCGCCCTGGGCACCCTCGCCCCGACCGCCGCGGCCGCCGCCCCCGTCACCGGCCCGGGCACCCCCTTCACCCGGCCGATCCTGCAACCCGCCCAGCACACCCCCGACGAGGACTGCCCGCTCGACCCGGCGCTCGCCGCCCGCCTGGACGCGGCGATCGAACAGGTCCGCCAGGAGACCGGCACCCCCGGCGTCACCGTCGGCCTCTGGATGCCCGGCCGCGGCAGCTACGTCCGCTCCACCGGCGTCGCCGACCGGGAGACCGGGCGGCCGATGACACCCGGCCTGCACCTGCGGATCGGCAGCGAGACCAAGACCTTCACCGTCACCGCCGTACTGGAACTGGTCGACCAGGGCCTGCTCGGCCTCGACGACCCGATCGCCCGCTACCTCGACGGCGTCCCCGACGGCGAGCACATCACGATCCGTCAACTCGCCGAGATGCGCAGCGGCCTGTACTCGTACACCTTCGACGACGACTTCGTGCACGCGCTGCTCTCCGACCCCTACCGCCCCTTCACCCCCGAGGAACTGCTCGGCTACGCCTTCAAGCACGCCAACGTCTTCCCGCCCGGCACGCAGTTCCAGTACTCCAACACCAACACCGTGCTGCTCGGCCTGCTGGTCGAGAAGCTCGGACGGATGCCGCTGCGCGACTTCGTCCAGGAGCGCGTGGTCGCGCCCGCCCGGCTCGGGCGCACGCTGTTCCCGGCCGGCAACGAACTGCCCGAACCGTACGCGCACGGCTACACGAACCAGACCCTGAGCGGGGACGTCGAGGACGCCACGCACTGGAACCCGTCCTGGGGCTGGGCGGCCGGTGCGATGATCTCCGACCTGCACGACCTGCACCACTGGGCGAAGACCCTCGCCACCGGCACCCTGCTCAGCCCCGCCACCCAGGCCGAACGGGAGAAGTTCGTCCCCGTCCCGGGCTTCGGCGACGGCGCGGGCTACGGGCTCGGCCTGTTCCGGGTCGGCGGCTGGGTCGGCCACAACGGCTCGCTGCCCGGCTACGAGACCGTCACCGTGTACCTGCCCGAGCAGGACGCCACCCTGGTGATCCTGCTCAACACCGACGTCATCCACGACGGCAACGAGCCCAGCACCCTGTTCGCCAAGGCCGTCACCGAGATCGCCACCCCCGGCCACGTCTACGAGCTCCCCGCCGAGAAGTAGCCCGAGAAGCGGCCCGCCGGGAAGCGGTCCGCCGGAAACGACTCGCCCGGACGCGCCCCGACCCGGCAGGGTCGGGGCATGACCCGGCAGCACGGCGCCCCCGCGCACGGTCGGCCGGAGTGACTGTCGGAGGGCCCGGCTAGGGTGCCGACCATGAGTCTGACTGCAGCGATGATCACGATGGACTGCGCGGAACCGCAGGAGCTGGCCCGCTGGTGGGCCACCGCGCTGGGCGGCGAAATCGCCGAGGACCACGGCGACTTCGTCATCGTCGGGGCGAAGCCCGTGGCGATGGGGTTCCAGCGGGTGGCCGAGGAGCGGCGGGGCAAGAACCGGGCGCACGTCGACTTCGGCGTCCCGCCCGGCACCGTCCTGGCGGAGGAGGTGGCGCGCCTGGTCGCGCTGGGCGCGAGCGTCGTCGGCGAGCACAGCGTCCCCGGCCTCACCTGGGTGGTGCTCCAGGACCCGGCGGGCAACGAGTTCTGCGTCCACTGAGCGACCGGCCCGCCCCGGAGGGCGCGCGCCGCCGCCGCGTCACGTGCGCGACCCCGGCGCGGGGACGGGAGTTCACCCCGGACCGCCAGCATGGGTTGTCATGAGCAACCTCAGTCGCCGCATCTTCCTCCTGGGCGGGCTCACCACCGCGGGCGCCGCCGCGCTCCAACTCCGGGCGACGGCCCTGCCGTCGGCCGCCACCGCCACCCCCTTCCCGTTCACGCTCGGCGTCGCCTCCGGCGAACCCGACGACAGCAGCGTGGTGCTCTGGACCAGGCTGGCCCCCTCACCGACCGACGCGGACGGCCAGGGCGGCATGCCCGACGCCGACGTCGCCGTGGACTGGCAGGTGTCGACCAGTCAGAACTTCACCACCCTGGTCGGCTCCGGCACCGCCACCGCCCGCTACGCCCAGGCCCACGCCGTGCACGTGCTGGCCGGCGGCCTCGCCCCCGACGCCGAGTACTACTACCGGTTCCGCGCCCAGGGGTTCGTCTCCCCGGTGGGCCGCACCCGCACCGCGCCGTCCCCGACCACCGTCGGGCGCGACTTCACGATGGCCTTCGCCTCCTGCGCCCACTACGAGAGCGGCTACTACACCGCCTACCGCCGGATGGCCGACGACCGCCCCGACCTGATCCTGCACCTCGGCGACTACATCTACGAGGGCGGCGCCACCGCCAACGGCGTCCGACAGCACCTCGGCAGCGAGATCGTCTCGCTCGCCGACTACCGCCGCCGCTACGCCCTCTACCGCACCGACCCCGACCTGCAGGCCGCGCACGCGATCGCGCCCTGGCTGGTGGTGCCGGACGACCACGAGGTGGAGAACAACTACGCGAACATGGTCCGGGCCGACAGCAGCCCCGTCCTGACGGCCGCCCAGTGGACGGCCCGGCGCACCGCCGCCTACCAGGCGTACTTCGAGAACATGCCGCTGCGCGCCGCCGCCGCGCCCGTCGGCAACAGCATCCAGCTCTACCGCCGGGTCCGCTGGGGCACCCTCGCCACCTTCCACATGCTCGACACCCGCCAGTTCCGCGACGACCAGGCCTGCGGCGACGGCACCAAGGTCTGCGCCGACGCCGACCTGACGAACCGTTCGATCACCGGCGCCGCCCAGGAGGCCTGGCTGCTCGACGGCCTCGGCCAACACCTCGGCACCTGGGACCTGATCGGCCAGCAGGTGTTCTTCGCCCGTAACGTGAACGCGGCGGGCGCGACGAACATGGACGCCTGGGACGGCTACCGGGCGAGCCGGGCCCGCATCCAGCAGGGCATCGTCGACCGCGGCGTGCGCAACCCCGTCGTCCTCACCGGCGACGTGCACTCCTCCTGGGCCAACGACCTCAAGGCCGACTACGCGAACCCGTCCTCCGCGACGATCGGCGCCGAACTCGTCTGCACCTCCGTCACCAGCGGCGGCAACGGCAGCGCCACCACGGCGATCCCCAACGGGGCGCTCAACCCGCACCTGCGCTTCTACTCCGACCGGCGCGGCTACGTCCGCACCCGGATCACCCCGGCGCAGATCACCGCCGACTTCCGCTCGGTGGCGACGGTGACCGAGCACGGCGCGGCGGCCACCACCGCCCGCACCTTCCTCCTCCACGACGGACAGCCGGGGTTGACCGATGCGTAAGCCCTCCGCGCTCGGCGCCTTCGCCGCCGCCTGCACCGCCCTGCTGGCCCTGGCCGCCCCGGCCGCCGCGGCCGGACCCACCTCCTGGACCACCGCCAACAGCGACGCCACCGGCGACCAGGACACCTCCGCGGTCGCCGCGAACCGGATCGGCGACACCGCGGTGGTCTGGGAGGACGACCGCGACACCACCGCCCCCGACGACGACACCCACACCGACGTGTGGGTGCGGACGTACCGCAACGGCGCCTCGGCCTACGAGCAGAAGCTCTCCAACGGCGGGACGGCGGGCACCGCCTGGCGGCACCTCCAGCCCGACGTCGGGCTCGACGACCGGGGCAACGCCGTCGTGGTGTGGGCCGAGGACCCCGACGGCAACGGCTACTACAACATCGCCTACCGGGTGCTCTCCCCGACCGGCGCACTGCTCGGCTCCGGCCGGGCCAACGCCGACACCGACGGCCAGCAGACCCACCCGCGCGTCGCCGTCGACCCGGACGGCGCGCCCGGCAGCACCACCGCCGTCGCGTTCACCGTGGTCTGGGAGGACGTTCAGGGCACCGCGCCCGCCACCGTCAGGGCCGCCGGGTTCACCGGGACCACCGCCAAGTCCTACGAGGTGACGGTCAACGCGACCGGCGGCGCGCACCACAACCCCGACGTCGCCACCTCCGCCTCCGGCGACGCCCTCGTGGTCTGGGACGAGGACACCGACGGCAACGGCTACTACCAGATCGGCCTGGTCGGGCTGGCCAAGGCCGGCGGGGCCGTCACCCTCACCCGCCGCAGCGCCAACAGCGTCGCCGCCGGACAGCAGCAGCACCCCGCCGTGGCCGCCGACTTCAACGGCGACTTCGCCGTCGCCTGGGAGTCCGACCACACCGGCGCCCGGGGCGTCTGGGCCCGGTCCTTCACCGCGAACGGCACCCCCGGGTCGGCCGAGGTCGAGGTCTCCGACGGGGCCGGGACCGGGGGCGCGGTCGGCAGCCCCGCCGTCGGCATCGACGACCAGCGCGACGCCGTGGTCGGCTGGAGCGTCACCGGCCCCGACCCGGCGGTCCGGGCCCGCGGCCTCAACCCCGACGGCACCTTCACCGGCCGGCTCCCCGTCCGGTCGGTCAGCCGGGACACCACCGGACGGCAGGACCAACTCGCCGTCGCCTCCTCGCCGTTCGGGGCCCTCACGTTCTCCTACACCGACGACGGCGACGGCAACGGCTTCGACCAGGTCCTGCTCGGCCTGGGCGCCACCGCCTCGGACTGGTGACACCTCCGGGGCCGACCCCCGTCGGGGGTCGGCCCCGGGGCGGTGCCGCGGAGGCGCGGCCCTCAGGGGAGGTCGGCCGGGCGGATGCGGTAGACCTGGAGATTCAGGTCGTAGTACTTGGTGGTCTCGCCGACCCAGCGCATCCCGAGGCGCTTGGCGACGGCGTGCGCCCGGTCGTTCTTCGGGCGGGCCACCGCGAAGACCTCCTCGATGTCCTGGGTGAAGACCCAGCGCAGCAGCGCCAGCCCCGCCTCGGTGGCGTAGCCGTGGCCCCAGGCCGCCGGGGCGAGCTGCCAGGTGATCTCCAGGTCCTCCTCGTACGGGGGAAGCGGACGGATGCCGAGCCCGCCGACCACCCGCCCGTCCTCGACGCGCTCCACCGCCCAGCGGCCGCGCGGCGGCAGCAGTTCGGCCTGCTGCCGGGCCCACTCCCGCAGCACGGCGGCCATCGCCTCCGGATCGGCGACGCGGTCCATCACGGGCGTCAGCCAGCGGGCGACGTCCGTCGACCCGTACACGGCCAGCGCGGCCTCGGCGTCGTCCGGTGTCCAGTCCCGGACGACGAGCCGATCGGTGGTCAGCCTGATCCCCATGGGCGGGTCCTCCTCCTCGGTCGGCGCCGTCGCTCGGCGGACGTCTCCCCCCACCGGAGTGTGCGCCCCCGGCCCGCCCGAGTCGAGCCGGGAGGCGGTTCCGCACCAGCTGTCACCGCCCGGTCACCCGCCCGTCGCCCCACCGGCCCCGACCGGCCCCGGAGGGTCAGCGCCGGCCGGTGGCGAGCGGGATGTGCAGCCCGTCCCCGGCGCCGTCCCGCAGGGCGAGCGCGGCGGCGGCCTCCGCGGGCAGCGGGCCGAGCCCGAGCAGGCCCAGGGCGAGCGCGGCCGCGCCGCGGTGCCACTCCCCGGCCCGGCGCAGCAGGGTGTGGCCGCTGCCGTACACCCGGTAGCCGGCCACCCGGGCCCCGTGGTCGCGGGCCCGGAGCGCGAACAGGTCGGTGTCCGCGGGCGGGGTGACCTTGTCCCGGTCGCCGTGCAGCATCAGGACGGAGCGGTCCCGCAGGTGCTCCGTCGGCTCGTCCCGCGGGCACCACGGGGCGAGGGCCACCACGCCGCGCACGCACGGGTCGGCGGCGGCCCGCAACGCGGCCCGCCCGCCCATCGAGTGGCCGATCAGCACGGTCGGCACCGGCCCCAGGCGCTCGACCAGGTCGGCGAGGGCGGCCTCCGCGTCCCGGGCCGCGTCCGCCCGGTCCCCGTTCCAGCCCCGGCAGCGGTACCGCACGGTGCCCACCGCCAGTGACCGGCCCGGCACGGCGAGCGCCCCGCGCTCCACCGCCTTGGCGAACGGGAGCATCCGCAGCCCCGGCAGGTTCACCGCCGGAGGAGGCCCGGCCCCGAACTCCTGCCCGCCGTGCAGCACCAGCACCGCCGCGTCCGGCGCGGGCGGCAGCGCCCGCCAGGACAGCGCCCGGTGCGCCGCCGTCGCCCCGCCGCCACCGGAGTGGACCGCCACCTTCCCGTCCATCACACCCGTCCCGTTCCTGCCACTCGACCAGTGCTGTCACTGTACGCGGCCCCGGACGGGCGGGGACCGGCCCGTGGGGCCCGGGCCGGGCCCGCCTTCCCGGACGGGCGACCTGACTGCTCGTAGGGCGGGGAGGGTGTCCACGGGCCGCGGCCCACCGGCAGAACCGAGGAGAGCCATGCCCGACATCCACTCGTCGCTCGCTCCGGCTGCCGAGTTGGGGGTGATCGGTGGTTCGGGTCTGTACGCGTTGTTGGACGAGGTGGTGGAGGTGCGTGTCGAGACGCGGTACGGTCCGCCGAGTGACGTCCTGTTGGTGGGGGAGGTGGGGGGCGGTGGACGGGGGCGTCACCCACGCCGAAGTACTGGAGGTCTTCGCCCGCAACGTGGACCGGCTCCGGTCGGTCCTGTTCAAGGCGTTGGAGGCGCTGCCCACCACCCGCGACTGCCCCTGCTCCCACGCCCTCGACGGCCTCACCACCGGCCTCCCCTGCCTGTGACCCGGCCTGTGACCGGTCTGCGGCGGGGGCGGGGGGGGCGCCCCGCCCCCGCCCCCCCCCCCCCAGACCGCACACCTATCGGCGCCTCCGGCGTCGGCGGACGCGCGCCGTGACCGTGAGCGCCGCCAGCAGCACCACCCAGGCCGTCATCACGGCCCCGAGCAGCACCGGGGCGTTCAGTGTCACCGCCAGGCCCAGCACGCCGAAGGAGAGGGCCAGGCAGCACGCGAGCGTCACCACGACGATCCGTGGCTTGGCCGCCAGCGCGCGTCGCAGCCGCGCCGTCCTCGGCAGCCGCATCGTGCGCAGTGCGTGCTCCAGCTCCTGATCGTTCCCCAGCTCGGCCTCGATCTGCTGGAGCATCAGTAGCTCACGCGCCGAGAGTGCGGGTCCGTCCATCAACCACCTCCGCGCAGACTGGCGGGGAGGCCCGGCCGTGCCCACCGGCGCTTCCCCGCGTCCCAGGTAGCAACCATGTGCCCGGCCGGACGCCGGTTCTAACCCGCGAACGCCTGCTCGAACGCCCGCGCGTGCGTCGGGATTTCGCCCGCCCGCCGGTGGGGCCGGGCCGGGCCTCTCCACCCGGAGGTCGGCTGTGCTCAGGAAGGCCCGGCGGTGACCGAGGCCAGGTGGGCGAGCACCAGCTCCGCCGTCTCGGCGGGGCGCTCCAGGGCCGGGAGGTGTCCCGCCCAGGGGAGTTCGCGGTGCTCGGCGTTCGGCAGCAGCCCGGCCAGGTCGGCGGCGATCCGCCGGAAGTCCGGGAGGTCGTGGGCGCCCGAGTACACCAGGGTCGGCGCGGTCACGTCCCGCAGGTCGACCTCGACCGGGGTCGGCGAGATCTCCACCTCGGGCGCCAACTGCACCTCGTACGCGTTGCGCTGCATCACCCGGACCAGCGCGCGGGCCGCCTCGTCGGCGTCGGGGCCGAGCCAGGTGTCCACCATCAGCTCGATCGCCTCGTCCAGCTTCCCGGACTCGACCAGGGCGACCTCCAGGTCGTCCAGCGCCTCGAGTTCGGCGCTCGCCTCGTGGCCGGGACGGGCCGGGCAGAGCAGCGTCAGCGAGCCGACCCGCTCGGGGTGCAGGGCCGCGAACTGGAGGGCGACCCGGCCGCCGAAGGAGGCGCCGACCAGGGCCGCCCGCCCGATGCCGAGCCCGTCCAGCAGCTCCACCAGGTCCGTCACGTTGTCGTAGGGGCGGTCCGCGCAGGGGGACTCCCCGAAACCGCGGAAGTCGCAGCGCACCACCCGGTGGCCGGCCGCGCGCAGGGCCTCCCACTGGCCGTCCCACATCCGCCGGTCGCCGACGGAGGAGTGCAGCAGTACCACCGCGGGGCCGTCCCCGGCCACCTCATGCATGATCGTCATTCGGTCGACCCTAGGGCAGGGCAGGGCCGTTGACCAGCAAGTTTCCCAGCCGGACCGCGCCAGGGCGGTGGTGGGGCGGTGGTGGGGCGGCGACGGGGCGGTGTCGGCGGCGGGCGGCATGATGGGGGAGTGCCCGAAGGAGACACCATCTACCACCTCGCCCACCGGCTCGACCAGGCGCTCACCGGCCAGGTCCTGACGGCGGCGGAACTCCGCGTCCCCGCCCACGCCACCGCCGACCTGACGGGCCGTCGGGTGCTCGGCACGGTACCGCGCGGCAAACACCTGCTCACCAGGTTCGAGGGCGGCGTCACGCTCCACACCCACCTGCGGATGGACGGCCGCTGGGAGCTGTTCCGCCCCGGCGAGCGGTGGCGCGGCGGGCCCGCGTTCCAGGTCCGGGCGCTGCTCGGCACCGAGCGCGCCACCGCCGTCGGCTACCGGCTGCCCGTGGTCCAACTGCTGCGCACCGCCGAGGAGCACCGGGCGGTCGGCCACCTCGGCCCCGACCTGCTCGGCCCGGGCTGGGACGCCGCCGAGGCCCGCCGCCGACTGCTCGCCGCCCCGCAGCGCCCGATCGGCTCCGCCCTGCTCGACCAGCGCAACCTGGCGGGGATCGGCAACGTCTACGCCGTCGAGCTGTCCTTCCTCGCCGGGGTCACCCCGTGGACGCCGGTCGCCGACCTCCCCGACCTCGACCGGCTGCTGGAGCGCGCCCGGCAACTGCTGGAGGCCAACAGGCTCCGGCCCGGCCACATCACCACCGGCGACACCCGCCCCGGCTGCGGCCACTGGGTCTACGGCCGGACGCGGCGCGACTGCGTCCGCTGCGGCACGCCGATCCGCACCGCCCGGCACGACCAGGGGCGGGTCGCCCACTGGTGCCCGCGCTGCCAGCGCGGACCGGCCCCGACGGAGTGACGCCCGCGCGGGCCGACGGACCGTCAGGGCCGCTCGACCAGGGCCGGGTGCCGCGGGTCCTCGACCCGGACGGTCAGGTCGGCCAGCGACACCGGATCGGTCTCCTCCCGGTAGCGCTCGTACGCGGGCAGCGTCCACCGCTCCGCCGCGGGCGTGCGGCGGGCCAGCGCGGCGGGGGACTGCGCCAGGTGCACCGTCAGCTCCAGCGGCAGCCAGCGGCCGAGCAGGAACGACCCGTCCAGCAGCAGCACCCCGCGCGGCGGCAGCTCCACGTACCCGGCCCGGGCGGAGCGGTCGGTCACCGGGTCCCAGTAGGAGGGGAGGAGCCGGCCGTCCGCGCCCGGCTCCAGCGGGTCGAGGACCTCGCGCAGCAGCGCGCCCTGGTCCAGCCACAGGTCGTGGAAGGCGTCCGGGTCCTGCTTGCCGTACTCGAAGCGGATCGACGCCGGACGCAGGAAGCCGCCCGCCGACACCCGCTGCACCGGCCGCCCCAGCAGCCGCAGCGGCTCCACCAGGGCGTCCGCCAGCAGCTCGGGCCGGGCCGCGGCCGCGCCGTCGACCGCGACCCGCAGCCGGCGGTCGTCCCCGGCCAGGCCGTCGATCCGTCCGGCCAGCAGCTCGACCAGACGCTCCTGGGAGATCGGGGTCACCCGCACCCGCGACCACCTCCTTCCACCTTCCACCTTCCACCGGTCGGGTCGCTGTCCGGGGCGTCGAGCAGACTGTGCTTCCCGCCGTTCCCCGCCGTTCCCCGCCGTCCCTCGACGTTGCCCGCCGTTTCTCGCCGTTCCCCGATGTTCCCCGACGACCGATCATCCACCACCCCGGGAGCCCACCGTGCCGGACCTGACCCTCGCCGAGGTCGACGCGCTCGCCGACCGCGCCCACGCCGACCAGTACGACCGGATCGGGGTGCCCTACGTCGAGCACGTGCGCGCCGTCGCGGCGGGCCTCGCCCCGTTCGGCGCCGAACGGCAGATGGCCGCGCTGCTGCACGACGTCCTGGAGGACACCCCGCTCACCGCCGAGGACCTGCTCGCCGCGGGCGTCCCCGCCGCCGTGGTGGCCACCGTCCGCCTGGTCACCCGGCAGCCCGGCACCGCGTACGCGCAGATGCTGCGCGGCATCGTCGCCGACCCGGACGCCACCCTGGTCAAGATCGCCGACAACGCGCACAACTCCCGCGCCGACCGCGCCGCCCGGCTCCCCGAGGCCGACCGGCTCCGGCTCGCCGAACGCTACCGGGCCGCCCGCGCCGTGCTCTGGCCGGCCGCCGCGCCCGAGGACGTCCGGACGATCGTCGGCATCGTCAACCCGGACCTGCTCGCCGAACTCGACCGATCCCGCGGCCGGGAGCAGGCTGGAGGAGCAGGGGGAACCGAGGGGGCCGAGAGCGAGGAGCCCAGCATGTCCGGGATGAACGACCGGCTCGACGACAAGGCCCGGCGCGAGGAGGACGACGTCCGCGCCGCCGACCCCGAGGAAGGCGTCACCTCCTACCAGACCATGCACGCCCAGGAGGAGTCCCGGGCCGAGGGCGACCGGCCCGCCGAGCCCCCGCAGCAGGAGGACCGGCGGTGAGCGCCCGCCCGGCGGTCCCCGAACCGCACCGCACCGAGTGGAACGTCCGGCTCCGGGTGGTCGAGGTCGGCGACCTCACTCAGGCGCACGCCGTCCTCGACACCGGCCTCCGGCTGATCGAGGCCGACGCCGAGGCCCACCGCAGCCACCACGACCCCGCCGACCCCGCGATCGGCGAGGAACTCGCCGTCGGCCGCGCCCTCGACGCCCTCGGACGGCAGCTGATCCACCAGGGCTCCGCCGCCGCCGAGGCCGCCGACTCCGGCCGCCGCCGCGACCTTCCCTGACCCGCCCCCGGCCATCCTCGACCGGCCGCGCCGGCCGCCCGTCGCAACGCTAGGATGCGGGGCGGCCGCGCGCCGGACCGGTCGGCGTTCCGCGCGACGACCGACCCCGCACGGCCACCGGCAGCACGCTCCGTGACCGGCGCGACAACGTCACCGTGCACGGACCGACCGCCCTGACGGGCCGTCAGCCGTGCACGGTGTACGAAAGAACCGAATCGTGACTTTCCCGCGCCCCCGCCCCGGAACCCGCCCGGACGGGGACGCGTCACTCACGGTGGCCGTGCACCCGCGCACGCCGCCGCACGCACGACAGGCGCCCCCGGACCCACGGGGGCGACGGGGGTGGAACAGATGACGAACGACCAGCGGCCCACCGGCAGACCCGCGGACCCGCCACCGCAGGACGCCCGCTGGGAACTGCCCGACTACGCGCACGAGCGCGAACTCGGCGCCGGCGCCTCCGGCCGCGTCGTCCTCGCCCACCACCGGGCCACCGGCACGCCCGTCGCCGTCAAGTACCTGCTCGGCGACCACCCCGAACAGGACGCCTTCCGGGTCGAGGCCGAACTGCTCGCCGCCCTCGACAGCCCGCACGTCACCCGCCTCTACGAGTACGTCGAGAGCCCGCACGGCGCGGCCATCGTGATGGAACTCGTCGACGGCATCTCGCTGCGCGACCTGCTGCGCGCCGAGGGCGAGACCGGCCCCGAAGCCGCCCTGGTCGTCCTCAAGGGCTCGCTGCTCGGCCTCGCCGCCGCGCACCGGGCCGGCGTCGTGCACCGCGACTACAAGCCCGGCAACGTGCTGGTCACCGTCGACGGCGAGTCCAAGCTGGTCGACTTCGGCATCGCCGTCCGCACCGGCACCGGCGGCACCGTGGCCGGCACCCCCGCCTACATGGCCCCCGAGCAGTGGGCCGGCCGGGCCGCCTCGCCCGCCACCGACGTGTACGCCGCCACCGCCACCTTCTTCGAATGCCTCACCGGCGCCAAGCCCTACGCCGGCACCACGCTGATGGAACTCGCCGTCCAGCACACCGAGGCCGAGATCCCCGACACCCAGGCCCCCGAGGCGCTCCGCCCGCTCATCCGGGCCGGCCTCGCCAAGACCCCCGAACAGCGCCCGGCCGGCGCCGAGGCCCTGGTCCACGAACTCGAGGCCCTCGCCGGGGCCGCCTACGGCGCCGACTGGGAGGAACGCGGCCGCCGCCGCCTCGCCGCCCTGGTCGCCCTCCTCCCGCTGCTGCTCCCCACCCCGCTCGGCGACGGCGTCCCGCCCGGCGCGACCTCCTACGCCACCACCGTGCTCGCCCCCAAGCCCCGTCCCCGTCCCCGCCTGCGCGGACCGCTGCTCGCCACCGTCGGCGCACTGGTGATCGCCGTCGGGGCACTCGGCGCCGTCGCCGTCGCCGGCGAGACCGGCACCGTCGGCGACCCCCAGCCCGTCGCCGCCCCCCAGGCCACCACCAGCCTCCTCGCCCCCGCCCCCGGCACCCCCACCACCCCGACCCCCACCCCGTCGGCCCCGCCCACCCCCACCGACACCACCTCCCCGACGGCCGACCCCAGCCCCACCGCCTCCACCAGCACCAAACCCCCCACCGCCGCCCCGCCCAAGACCGCCGCCCCACCCACCAGCGGCACCACCACCGCCCCGAGCGCGCCCCCGACCCCGCCCCCGGTGACCACGCCCCCGCCACCCGCGACGACCGTGACGCTGACCAGGGCGACCCTGGACGGGGCGGGCGCGTCCGTCCTCGCCACCGTCGGCGGGAGCGGCCCGGCCACGCTCACCTTCACCTGGTACGACGCGAACGACCGGACGCGCAGGCCGGTCGCCGTCACCAAGTCCGGCCCGGTCGCGGCGGGCAAGCCGACGCCGGTGAAGAGCCCCTTCCCGCTCGGCTGCCGCACGATCACCGCCTACGTGGTGGTGACCAGCGACCCCGCCTCCTCGGCGCCCGCCACCACCGGCACCTACAGCTACTTCTGCATCACCTGACCGGAGAACGACGATGACCGACTCGCCGAACACACCCGACCCCGGCTTCCGCCTCGGCCCGGTGCGCCGGCCCGCGCGGCCCGACGTCCCGTCGACTCCGCCGGGCCCCGCCCCCGACCCTGTTCCTGTTCCTGTTCCTGTTCCTGTTCCTGAACAGACCGAGCAGACCGTGCAGCTCGAGCCCGAGGCGCCGTCCGTCCCCGAGCAGACGGTGCGGCTGCGGCCCGCCGGACCGCAGGGCGACGACCGGACCGTGATGCTGCGTCCGGCCGCGCCGCAGTCGCAGCCGCGGCCCGCCGACGAGGAGACCTTCCGGCTGGCCCCGCCGCAGGCCGTCCCCGCCGCGACCGTGCGGATCGACCCCGCGGGGCCGGACGCCGAGGAGACGGTCCGGATCGACCCCGCCGCGACGGTGCCCACGCCGCCGGTCGCGGCGCCACCGCCCGCGCCCGTTCCCGTCGCGGACGCGGTGCCCGCCGACGCCGCCCTGCGCCGGTACGGCCCCGGCGTGCCGCCGCGGGCCGCCGCCGTCTGGCACGGGGAGGGCCCGGCGGCGGAGCCCGAGCCGCCCCGGCGGCGCCGGGACCGGTGGCTGCTGGTCCCGCTGGTGCTGCTGCTGGCCCTGCTCGGCTACCTGCTGTGGGACCGCTACGGCCGCTCGACCGAGGTCGTCGGCGTGGCGGCCGTCGCCCAGGGCGGACCGGCCTGCGACGGCACCGCCGTGATCGTCGGCGTGCTGGAGACCGACGGCGGCGAGGGCGACGTGACGTACCGCTGGGTGCGCAGCGACGGCACCGACTCCGGGCCGATCACCCAGCACGTCCTGCGGGGCCGCCACCGCACCGAGGTGACGCTGCGCTGGACGTTCCAGGGCCAGGGCGAGGCCGCGGCCACCGCGAAGCTGGAGGTGCTGAAGCCGGGCGGCGGCCGCACCGCCGAGGCCGCGTTCACCTACTCCTGCCCGTAGGCACGGCAACACGGCCGGGCCGCCACCGACGACAGTCCGTCGGTGGCGGCCCGGCCGCGTCCGCCCGGCTCAGGCCCGGGGCGCGGTCGCACCCCCGCCGGTCTTCGCCGCCTCCACCATGTGCTGGTGCACCTCGCGCGCCGCGGCCTCGTCGGCCGCCGCCACGGGGCTGCCCTCGACGGTGAACCAGTCGAGGGCGCCGCTGTACTGCACCGTCAGCCGCGCCTCGCCGTCGATCCACATCGTGTGCAGGGTCAGGTCCCCGGTGATGACGCCGATCTCCACGGTCCGCACACCACCGTGGCCGGAGAGAATGCCCTGAGTGGTCCAGGTTGCCCAGGTGTTCACAAGCCCGCTCCCATCCGCCGCCCAACGGGCCGCTCGGTCCCGACCCCACAGGTACCCAACCCGCGGCGACCGTTTCCCACTGTCACCCGGAAGGCTGAAAACCGCCCCTCGGGCGGGTGCCCGCCGCCAGGTCTAGCATCGACGTATGGGAGAGCGAGAGGCTGCGCTCACCGCGCCGAAACTGATCCTGGAAACCGGCGGCGACTCGACGGTCATCACCCCGAGCCGCACGTACGCGATGGGGCGCGACCCCACCGGCGACATCGTCCTCACCGACCCCCGGGTCTCCTGGCACCACGCCGAACTGCACGTCGGGGGCGGCCACTGGATCGTCGACGACACCGGATCGACCAACGGCACGTACGCCGCCGACGGCCGACGGATCGTCCACTTGGAAATCGAACCGGGCACCGTGCTCTGCCTCGGCAGCCCCTCCGACGGCCCGCGCTGCACCTTCAGCGCGCTGCCCGAACCGACCGCCGTCCACCCGCTGCCCGGCCGCCGCCCGTCCGCGCTGACCGCCATCACCGGCTCGTTCCGGCCACCGTCCAGCGTCCGGGCGCTCCCGGCCAAGGTGGTGCGGATCGGACGGGCCACCGACAACGACCTCGTCCTCGGCGACCTCTCGGTCTCCCGGCACCACGCCGAACTGCGGGCCCGCCCCGACGGGCGCTACGAGATCGCCGACCTGGACAGCCACAACGGCACCTACCTGAACGGCCAGCCCGTGCTGCGCGCCGCCGTCGGCCCCGGCGACCTGGTCGGCATCGGACACTCGGTGTTCTGCCTGGTCGGCGACGAACTCCAGGAGTTCGTCGACACCGGCGACATCGACCTCGACGTCGACGGGCTCACCGTCCAGGTCGACGGCGGCCGCACCCTGCTCGACCAGGTCAGCTTCCCGGTCGGCCAGAAGTGCCTGCTGGCCGTCGCCGGACCGAGCGGCGCCGGCAAGTCCACCCTGCTCAACGCCCTCACCGGGCTGCGCCCCGCCGACCGGGGCACCGTCCGCTACGACGGCCGCGACCTCTACCGCGACTACGCCGAGCTGCGTCAGCGCATCGGACTCGTCCCGCAGGACGACATCCTGCACACCCAGCTCCCCGTCCGGAAGGCCCTCCGGTACGCCGCCGAGCTGCGCTTCCCCGACGACACCGCGCCCGCCGAACGCGCCGCCCGGGTCGAGGAGGTGATCACCGAACTCGGCCTCGCCCAACGCGCCGACCAGGTCATCTCCAGCCTCTCCGGCGGCCAGCGCAAACGCGTCAGCGTCGCCCTCGAACTGCTCACCAAACCGTCCCTGCTGTTCCTCGACGAGCCGACCAGCGGCCTCGACCCCGGCATGGACCGCTCCGTGATGCAGATGCTGCGCGGCCTCGCCGACGACGGCCGCACCGTCGTCGTGGTCACCCACAGCGTGCTCAGCCTCGACCTGTGCGACCGGCTGCTGCTGCTCGCCCCCGGCGGCCGGATCGCCTGGTACGGCCCGCCCGGCGAGACGCTCGGCCACTTCGGGTTCGCCCACTGGCCGGACGCCTTCGAAGCCTTCGAGACCCAGAGCGACCGCGACTGGGCCGGCGAGTTCCGGGCCTCCGCGCCCTACCGCAGCTACGTCAGCGGCCCGGCCGGCGGCGCCGTCGACTGGCCCGGCGCGCTCGCCCCGGCCGCCGCCCCCGCCGCCGAGGTCTCCGCGGCCCCCGCGGCCGCGGCCCCCGCCGCCAGGCCCAGGCCGAGGCGCTGGCGCAAACAGGTCGGCACGCTCTGCCGCCGCTACGCCAGCGCGCTCGCCGCCGACCGCACCTTCCTCGCCGTCATGATCGCCCTGCCGTTCGTGATGGGCGCGATGGCGCACGCCCTGGCCGGCAGCCGGCTCGACCAGGACACCGCCCTGAACGCGCTGCTCATCCTCTGCGTCGGCGGCGTGCTCACCGGCGCCGCCAACGCCGTCCGCGAACTCGTCAAGGAACGGACCATCTACCAGCGCGAACGCGCCGTCGGACTCTCCAGATCGGCCTACCTCTGCTCCAAGGTCCTGGTGCTGGGCACCGTGACGGTGGTGCAGTCGGTGGTCCTCACCATGGTCGCGCTGATCGGCGTGCAGCTCCGGCCCCAGGGCGGCAGCGGCGTCCTGCTGCCCCCACTGGTCGAGATCACCCTCGCCGTGGCGCTGCTCTCGCTCACCGCGATGATGCTCGGCCTGCTGATCTCCGCGCTGGTGAAGAAGGAGGAGGTGACCATGCCGCTGCTGGTGCTGGTCGCCATCGTCCAGGTGGTGTTCTGCGGCGCCCTGCTCCAACTCGACCACGTCCCCGTGCTCAACCAGCTCTCCTGGCTGGTGCCGTCCCGCTGGGCGCTCGGCGCGATGGCCGCCACCATCGACCTGCACAGCATCGTCCCCGGCGCCCTCACCGACGACCCGCTGTTCGCCCACGCCCCGCGGACCTGGCTGCTCGACATGGGCATGCTGGTGGTGCTCGCCGTCGCCTACGGACTGGTCGTCGCCCGGCTGCTGCGCCGCCACGAACCCGCCGTGATGCGGCGGTAGCCGGTGGGGACCCCCGGCGGCTTCCGGCCCACCCACGTCGTCCCGGCCGACGGCATGGCCACCTGGACCGCCCCCGACCCCGCCGCCGGGGGCGTCGCCCTGGACGCCCTGCTGCCCGTCGAACTCGCCGAGGCGCACGGCAACTGGGCCCGGATCGTCTGCTCCAACGGCTGGACCGCCTGGGTCGACGGCCGCCTGCTGGTCGCCCTCCCGCACCCCCCGCCCACCACCGGCGCCCCGCTCGCCACCACCGACGACCCGCGCCCGCTGCTCGCCGCGCTCGAACGCTCGCTCGCCACCTACCGCCGCCTGATCGAGGACTGGACGGCCGGGCGGATCGACCTGGAGACCTTCCGCGACGGCACCCGCGACCTGCGGCTCGGCGCCGTCCTGGACGGCCCGCACGCCTGGCTGCTCGACCTGGACCGGGGCCGCTGGTACTACTGCGACGCCGCCCAGCTGCAGACCTTCGCCGCCGTCGACCGCGAGCGGGGGGCCTGAGGTGGCACCCCCCGCGGCAGGCGGTCCCGCCGGGGACGAACCGTCCCTGCTCGCCGCCGAACCCGGCGAGCTGGCCGGCCGGACGGTGGCGGGCTACCGGCTGGAGCGGATGATCGGGCGCGGCGGGATGGCGGTGGTCTACCGGGCCGAGGACCTGCGGCTGGGCCGCACCGTCGCGGTCAAACTGCTCGCGCCCGAACTGGCCCGCAACGAGAACTTCCGGCAGCGCTTCGTCCGGGAGTCCCGGGTCGCGGCCTCGCTCGATCACCCCAACATCGTCCCGGTCTACGACGCGGGCGAGGCCGAGGGGGTGCTCTACCTGGCGATGCGGTACGTGCGCGGCCGCGACCTGCGCGGGCTGCTCGACCGGCAGGGCCCGCTGACGATCGCCCAGACGGTGCGGATCACCGTGCAGGTGGCCAGCGCCCTGGACACCGCGCACGCCCACGAACTGGTGCACCGCGACGTCAAGCCCGGCAACGTGCTGATCGCCGAGGGCACCGACCCCGACCACCCCGAGCACGCCTACCTGACCGACTTCGGCCTGACCAAGAAGTCGCTCTCGCTGACCGGCCTGACCTCGGTCGGCCAGTTCGTCGGCACGCTCGACTACGTCGCCCCCGAGCAGATCTCCGGCAAACCGGTGGACGGGCGGTGCGACGTCTACAGCCTGGGCTGCGTGGTCTTCGAGATGCTCACCGGCGGGCCGCCCTACCGCCGCGACGACGACCTCGCACTGCTCTGGGCCCACCTCAACGACCCGCCGCCGTCGGTGCTGGAGCAGCGCGCCGACCTGCCGCCCGGGGTGGGCGCGGCACTGGAACGGGCGATGGCGAAACGGCCCGAGGAGCGCCACGGGAGCTGCCTGGAGTTCACGGCGGCGCTGCGAGCGGCCGCCGCCCCGGTGCCCGAGGCGCTGGCTGCGGCCTCGGGCTCGGGCTCGGGCTCGGCCTCGGCCTCGGCGGGGCCGGTGGCGGGGGTCGCGGCGGGGCCGGTGGCGGTGGCGAGGGCGGGTGACCGGCGGCCGGAGCCGCCGCTGCCGCCGGAGTGGGCGCGTCCGGTGTACGAACCGGGGCGGCGGCGCTCCTGACCGGTGCGGGGCGTCAGTGGCCTGACGGTGTTTCAGTCGTGTGTCGGGACGGGGGAGTCCCGTAACGATCAGTGGCATGCACCTATCAATGCTGGGTGTTTGCTGGCAGTCTGCCCCTCGGCCGGAGCCCCCACAGACTCCGGCGACCGAGAGGAGCACCGATGAGCAACAGACTCCGCGTCCTCGCCACCCGTGCCGCCGCAGCCCTGGGCACCACCGTGCTCGTGGCGGCCGGCATCGCGACCGCACCCGCCGCGCAGGCCGCCACCGCCGCCTGCACCCCCGCGCAGGTGGTCGCCAACGGCGGATTCGAGTCCGGGACCTCGCCATGGACCGCGTCCAGCGGCGTGATCACCAATGGCAGTGGGCAGAGCGCGCACGGCGGAACGTACTACGCCCGGCTGGACGGCCACGGCACGACGCACACCGACACCCTGTCGCAGACCCTCACTCTGCCGGCCGGCTGCAGCAGCGCCAGCCTCAGCTTCTGGCTGCACATCGACACCGCCGAGACCACCAGGAGCACGGCGTACGACAAGCTGACCGCGAAGATCGGCGGCACCACCCTCGCCACGTACTCCAACCTCAACGCGGCCACCGGGTACGTGAAGAAGACCTTCGACGTCTCCGCCTTCGCCGGACAGACCGTCACCCTCGCCTTCACCGGCGTCGAGGACTCCAGCCTGCAGACCAGCTTCGTCCTCGACGACCTGGCGCTCGACGTCTCCGGCGGCACCACCCCGCCCACCACCGACGCCACCCGGACCCCCGCGCCCACCGGGTACACCGTCAACCTGAGCAGCAACACCAGCGGCACCACCTGGACCGGGCACCAGAGCATCGGCTTCAGCAACCCCTCGGCGACCCCGCTGACCGAGGTGTACCTGCGGCTCTGGGACAACGCCCACGGCACCTGCCCGACCACCCCCATCACGGTCAGCAACCTGACCGGCGGCACCGCCGGCGCGCTCAGCGTCAGCTGCACCGCGCTCAAGGTCACCCTGCCCGCGCCCCTCGCGCAGGGACAGAGCGGCAGCGTCGGCTTCGACCTCTCCATCGCCGTCCCCTCCGGCGCGGACCGGTTCGGCTACGACGGCGCCTACAGCTTCATCGGCAACGCGCTGCCGGTGCTCGCCGTCCGCGACGCGGCCGGCTGGCACCTCGACCCCTACACCAACAACGGTGAGTCCTTCTACACCCTGGCCTCCGACTACACGGTGACCCTGGACCACCCGAGCAGCCTGCTGGTGCCCGCCACCGGCACCTCCGTGGACACCCCCGGCAGCAGCGGCCGGACCGTCACCACCGCCACCGCCAAGAACGTCCGCGAGTTCGCCTGGGCCGCCGGACCGTTCGCCAAGACGTCCGGCACCTCGGCGGCCGGCACCGCCGTCAACGTCTACTCGGTCAGCGGCATCAGCTCCAGCGACGCGCAGTCCATGCTGAGCACCGCCAAGTCCGCCGTCGACGCGCACGCCGGACGCTTCGGCGCCTACCCCTACGGCGAACTCGACGCCGTGATCGACAACAACTTCTGGTTCGGCGGCATGGAGTACCCCGGCTTCGTCCTCGACCTGGTCTCCACCACCGCGCTCACCCACGAGATCGCCCACCAGTGGTGGTACGGCATCGTCGGCGACGACGAGTACAACGCCCCCTGGCTGGACGAGGCGTTCACCGACTACGCCACCGACCTCGCCCAGGGCAAGACCGGCACCAACTGCTGGAACAGCACCTCCTGGGCCTCCTCGGCCGAGAAGATCACCAACTCGATGGCCTACTGGGACGCCAACTCCTCCCGCTACTCCACCGTCATCTACGGCTACGGCAAGTGCGCCCTGCACGACCTGCGCCGCACCATCGGCGACACCGCGATGACCAAGCTGCTGCACGACTACGCGGCCGCCCACTGGTACGGCATCTCCACCACCGCCGAGTTCAAGGCCGCCGCGCAGGCCGCGACGACCGTCGACCTCACCTCCTTCTGGACCCAGCACCGCATCGAGGGCTGACCCCTCGTCAGGTCCCGCCCGGGCCGAGCCCCGGGCGGGACCGCCCTTCGCCCCGCGCCTGACCTGCCCGACGAAGGCCGCGGCGAACGCCCTGCCCGCCCGCGGACCCGGCACCGGCGCGACCTCGGCCGCTGCCCGGCGCGGGTCCGGCGGTCGCACCCCTGCGGGCACCTGCCGGACGGGAGCCGGCGTCCTTGCCGTGCGGCCCTGTCACGGTGGGGGCTGCGGCGCCGGCGGGCGGGGAGAGCCGTTTTGCGGGCGCCCGGCCGGGCCGGGCAGGTGCGGCGCGAGCAGGCCGCCGAGCAGGCCCGCCAGCGCGCCCCAGGCCGCCGCGATCGGTATCGACGTCAGCAGATCCGGCTCCAGGACGGTCGACCCGCCGCCGCCCAGGCCCAGCAGCGACAGGCCGAACACCGCCGAGACCCGGGTCAGCGTTCCGACCGCCAGCATCGCCAACCCCAGCACCACCCCGAACCGCACCGCCGACAGCCAGAGCGGGACCGCCGGACGCGACCGCGCCGATGCCGCCACCCCCGCCACCAGCACCAGCAGCGCCGCCAGCGGCAGCAGCAGCCACGCCCAGCCGTTCCGCTCCGCCAGCGCGCCGAGGTTCAGCGTCACGTCCTCGCCCGAGCGCAGCACCGCCGCCAGCGGCTGCGGGAACGGCAACCCCAGACTGTCGGTGACGTGGCCGTGCCAGGACGCGCCCAGACCCACCCCGAAGCCGAGCCAGGCCACGTTCGGCAACCCCAGACAGATCACCGCCAGCGTCTGCCGCGGCTCGCTGCCGACCACCAGCGCGACCAGCCCGCCCACCAACCCCAGCAGCACGTACACCAGCAGCAGCGACAGCACCGCGTGCACCGTCGGCCGCAACGTGCCGTGCCAGCGCACCAGCGCCGTCGGCAACGGCGCCCGCCGTGAGGCCGCCAGCGCCAGCAGCACCACCACGGCCAGCCACAGCAGCCCGAACCCCACCGCCTGGCCGGGAGCGACCCGGAAGCCCACCACCGGCGCCGCCCCGAACGCACTGCCCAGGGTGTCCACCAACTCGTCGCCCGTGGACACCGTGAAACTGTGCCGCGCCACCGTGGAGAGCAGCAGCACCACCACCGTCCAGCACCCCGCCAGCGCCAGGACCCGGGCCAGCAGCGAACCGCCCGACACCACCGCGTGCCGCCGCATCGGACGCAGGAACAGGTACGCCGCGACCAGCGCCCCCACCAGCGTCACCGACAGCGGCACCGCCGTGATCCCGCCCTGCGCCGTGGCCACGAACGCCGCGCTGCCGTCCAACCGGACCGGCACCCCCAGCGCCATCAGCAGCGTCGCCGCCAGGACCGCCCCGAAACCGCCGCCCGGCAGGTCCGCCGCCCCCACCAGCCACAGGCCCAGCGCCGCGACGGCGGCCATCGCCACGACCGCCCCCACCACCACCGTGAGCGCGGACACCACGACGGCCCCCCACCCGACCCCCGGCCCGCCCGGTGGGTGCACGCGGGGACGTACGGGCGGATTCGACGGAGTGACAGCACCAGGCACGCGGCTCACCGGCCCTTCCAGCACGGCCCCCCGGCAGCCGGCCGACCGATCCCGATCGGCCCCCTCCAGCTTCCGACAGGCCGCCGCCGACGGCGAGTTGCCGAAGTCACGGCCCGGTCCGCAGCCGCACACTCCGGCGCGGACGGCGGGGCGGTGGTTGGGGCTGGAGCCGGAACGGGCGCTGGAGCGGCGGGCACGGGAACCCGGGCGGACAATGGAAGGCGCGCAGAGTGGTCTCGGGGGAGTCCGACCGGGAGGCAGACCCGTGGCTGAGCAGCCGACACCTCGGCAACCCGAAGAACCGGACGACGAGAGCCCCGCTGCCCCGCCGCCCGAACACCGGCCGACGGAGGTGGTGGGGCCGGGCGTGGTGAAGCCCGACGTGTCCGACGTGGGCGGTCCGCCGACCGAGGTGGTGGGGTCCGGTGTGGTGAGGCCCGATGCGGACGGCTCACCCACTGAGGTGGTGGGGCCGGGCGTGGTGAAGCCCGACGTGTCCGACGTGGGCGGTCCGCCGACCGAGGTGGTCGGGCCCGGGGTGGTGACGCCCGGGCCCGGTGGGCCGCCGACGGAGGTCGGGGGCGCGGTGGGTGGACCGGCGGTCGTCGACGCGCAGGGAAGTGGAGGGGGAGCGGTGCGTGACGCCTCGTCAAGTGGCGGGGCACCGAGTGTTGGTGGGGTGGCGGGTGGTGTTTCGGCGGCCGGTGCGGGTGGCATCGGGCCTTCGGGGCCGCCCTCCGGGCCGTTGTCGGCGGGCGGGGCCCAGGCGCCGGACGGTTCCGGGAGCGGGGTGTCCGGGACCGGGGCGGGGCTCGGAACGCCGCCGGTCGGTGCCGGTCCGGGGACTCCAGGTGCTCCGGGAAGCCCGGGAGGTCCGCCCTCGTCCGGGGGCAGGGCGACGGCGGCGGGCGGTGGCTCGGGGGACGGCGGGAAACCGTGGTGGCGCAAAGGAGCGGTGCTCGGTGCGGCGGCGGTGGTCGCCGGGCTCGGCATCGCCCTCGGTGTGGTGCTCGTCGGCGGATCGGGCGACAAGGACACCAAGGACGTCGCCCTCCAGCCGGTCGCGGCCGTCGGCCAGGAACCGTTCACCGGCTCCGTCGCCAACGCGGTCGAGGCCAGCACTCCTTCCGCCTCCGCCCCCGGCTCGGGCAGTGCGACCGCGTCCGGTGCCGCCACGAGCGGCGGCACCGTGAACGGCGGCCAACCCGGCCTGTACGGCGGCACCCGTGAGGTGGCCAGCTGTGACGTGCCCAAACTCTCCTCCTATCTGACCAGTAACAGCGACAAGGCCCGTGCCTGGGCCGGCGTCGAAGGCATCGACAGCTCCCAGATCGACTCCTATCTGCACGGCCTGACCCCGGTGCTGCTCCGCCAGGACACCCGGGTCACCAATCACGGCTTCGCCAACGGGCAGGCGACCCCCTATCAGGCCGTGCTGCAGTCGGGGACGGCCGTGCTGATCGACAACCACGGAGTGCCCAGGGTGCGCTGCGCCTGCGGCAATCCGCTGCTGCCGCCGAGCGGTGCCGGCGGAACGTACTCGGGAACGGCCTGGTCCTCCTTCCACGCGGACGGGGTGGTGACGGTGCAGCCCGCCCCTGCGCCGGTCACCCAGATCGTGTTGGTCGACCAGTCGACGGGGCATCAGTTCGGCCGCCCGGTGGGCGGATCGGGTGGTACGGACGGGTCGGGGACGCCGAGCGCGGCGGGTTCGAGCTCGGGTTCCGCTTCGGCCCCGTCTTCCGGTTCCTCCTCTGGACAGACCGGGACGGGCACGCCGTCCGGCGCGTCCTCCTCGGCGCCGTCGGGTGGGAAGTCCTCCTCGGGGTCGGTGGGCCCGTCCGGTTCTCCGGCTTCCCCGGGGGCCAGTTCGGTGAAGTCGGCCCCGGTCTCCTCGGGCGGGGTCTCGGGTGCGTCGGCGCACAGTGCGTCGGGTGCGGCGGTCAGCGTCTCCGGCGGCAGTTCGAAGGCACTGGTCTCCGACGCGCCGTGAGGCCGGTGTCGATGGGAATCCCGCAGCCCTGCCGCCCGTACTCCACGGTCGGCGGCGGTGCTCGACCGCTCGGTGGTGGGAGCGGGGCTGCGGCGGCGGTCGGTGTGGTGGCGTCACCCTACCCGCCGCCATCGGTGAAACACACCGAAAAATCCACTGATGCGGGACTTAGAAGCGATTTGTCCGATCGGTTGATGGGGGAGTCGGCCGATCGGCTGATGGGGCGTCAACCGATCGGCGCGGCAGAGGTAGCCGATCGGCACGGGACAAGGCCGGGGGAGCGGGCACACTCCGAGAGACAGGAGGCAGCAGGTGCGGCGCGTGCGGAAGGCACGGACGGTGCACCGGTGACAGAAGGGGAAGACGATGCGTGAACTGCGTGGAACCGGTGGGCTGCAGGCCGTACTGGAGCGCTGGGTGGCGGAGGATGCCGTGCCCGGGGCGGTGGCGCTGATCGACCGTGGCTCGGAGGTCGAGACGGCTGCGGCGGGCGAGCTGGGGCCGGAGTCCCTGGTGCGGATCGCCTCCGTCAGCAAGCCGATGACGGCCGCCCTGGTGCTGCAACTCGTCGACGACGGACTGCTCGGCCTCGACGACCCGATCGCCCGCTGGCTGCCCGAACTCGTCTCCTTGCGAGTGGTGCGCACCCCGCAGGCCACGCCGACGGACACCGTGCCGACCGACCGTCCCGTCACGGTGCGGGACGTCCTCGAGTCCCGGGCCGGCTACGGCTTCCCGGCGGATTTCTCACTGCCCGCGCTGGCCCCCTTGTTCGCCGAACTCAAACAGGGGCCGCCCCAGCCCCAGCAGGTGCCCCCACCCGACCAATGGGTCGCGGCGCTGGCCCGGATTCCGATGCTGCGCCAGCCCGGGCAAGCCTGGCTCTACAACACCTGTTCCGACCTCCAGGGCGTACTGGCGGCCCGGGCCACCGGACAGGCGCTCGAAGAACTGTTCACGGAGCGGCTGTCCGTCCCGCTCGGCATGATCGACACCGGTTTCGGCCCCCGACCGGGCCAGGCCGGTCGTCTCGGCCCGCTCCACCAACCCGGGCCGGACGGGACGCGGACCGTGGCCGACCCGCCGGACGGCCAGTGGGCGACCCCGCCCACCTTCCCGTCGGGAGCAGGCGGCCTGCTGTCGACCCTGGCGGACGTCACGGCCTTCCTGCGGATGCTGCGGGCCGGCGGCCTGGCCGAGGACGGGCGGCGGGTGCTCTCCGCGGAGTCGGTGGCACTGATGACGACCGATCACCTGACGGCCCGGCAGCGTGCCGACAGCGAGCTGTTCCTGGAAGGTCAGGGCTGGGGTTACGGAGGCTCGGTGGACATCGCCCGCCGCGAACCCTGGAACGTGCCGGGCCGCTACGGCTGGGTCGGCGGCAGCGGTACGGCGGCGCACTTCACCCCGGCCACCGGGCTGTTGACGGTGCTGCTCACCCAGGTGGAGATGACGAGCCCGACGCCGCCCCGGCCGATGCGCGAGTTCTGGCGCTACGCGGCGGGCGGCTGAGCGTCCGCCCCGTCGCCGACGGCAGCGGCGGCGCGGCGGTAGCTGGCCCCGTCCCGGGTGCGGGACAGCAGCAGGGCCTCGACCAGGTAGCGACGCAGCATGGAGGTGTCCGGATGGACGGTGAGCAGTGCCTCGTTGACCTCCCGCTCGCTGTACGAGCGGTCGGGGTCGAACAGGGACTGCGCCAAGTGCTCCAGCAGGGCGGTGCGGCGGGCCGGCTTGCGTGGGATCGACGTCAGGCGGCCATCGGTGAAGAACGCGGCCAGGGTGGCCGGCGGTTCGTGAGCAGACATGACCGGCAGCCTGTCAGGGCGGCTGTCGACGGACAACCGGATAAACGAGTGGGGCGGTGAGCGGGTCAATGAGCGGACCGAAGAGTCGACCAGGGCCTGGCGCAAGACGTGGGACACGGCGCGAGCCGGGCCCGGAACAGGACACGGAACAGGGCGCGGGGCGGAACCGGGCCGGAAAACAGGGACCGGGGCGCCGACACGGGTCGGCGCCCCGGCGGAAGGAGGGAACGCGTGCGAGCAGGGACGAAGAACCGGCTGGCGGAGCTGTGGGCATGGTGCGAGCGCCTCCGGCACCGGCAGCAGCACCAGTACCGGCTCCGAGAGCGCCTTCGGCAGTGGCGGTCAGGCCAGGCCGAACCACCCGAGCAGGGTCTGCACCAGCAGGATGGTGGACATCAGGGCGACCCCGACGACCACTGCGGTCGCGGCGATCCGGTAGCGCGGGCTGTTCGCGGCGGCACCGAGCAGCGAGCGCCGGTTGGTGAGCACCAGCAGGTAGACCAGCACGATCGGGCTGATCAGACCCTGCAGCACCTGGGTGCCGATCAGCAGTTGGATGACGTCGACGGGAGTGAGGGCCACGATCGCGCCCAGGGCGATCTGCGCGGTGAAGACACCGAGGAACAGCGGCGCGTCCCGGAACCGGCGGGACACCGAACGTTCCACCCCGGCGGCCTCGCCGATCGCGTAGCTCGCCGACAGCGGCACCACGGCACCGGCCAGTGCCGAGGCACCGAGCAGCCCGAAGGCGAACAGCAGCTCCGCGCCCTGACCGGCGACGGGTTCCAACGCGCGGGCGGCCTCGGCGGCGGACTGCAGCGGGCCGCTGCCGCCGATCGCGGAGGCGGTGGCGATGATGATGGTCAGGCTGATCAGGCAGGCGAAGATCGCGCCGAGTACGGCGTCCGCCCGGATCAGCTTGTAGTCCTCGGGCTTCGCGCCCCGGTCCACCACCCCGGCGGCGGCGTAGAACTGCATGTACGGGCTGACGGTCGTTCCGATCAGGGCGACGGCCAGCAGGATGAAGTCGCTGGAGGGCTCCATGTGCGGTACGGCGAGGTTCTTGCCGACCTCGCCCCAGTGCGGATGGCCGAGGATCATTGCGATCGGGTAGGAGAAGAACGCCAACGACATCACCAGGAAGATCCGCTCCGCCCAGCGGTAGGAGCCGAACAGCACCAGTGCCCACAGCAGGCCGGCGGCCGGCGGGATCACCGCCCACTTCGGGACGCCCAGCAGTTCGAACGCGGCACCGATCCCGGCGAACTCGCTGACCACCAGGCCGGTGTTGGCCAGCAGCAGGCAGCCCACCGCGAGAGCGGTCAGGCGCAGGCTGAACTGCTCGCGGATCAGCGCCCCGAGGCCCTTGCCGGTGTGCGCGCCCAACCGGACGGCCATCTCCTGGACCATCACCAGGGCGATGGTCACCAGCACCATGAAGAACAGCGTGCCGTAGGTGAATTGGGAGCCCGCCGAGGCGTAGGTGGCGATCCCGGCGGCGTCGTTGCCGGCGTTGGCCGCGACCAGGCCCGGTCCGGCGACCATGGCGATCGCCGCGATCCGGCGCCACCCGCGACGGCGGCCCCGGCCACCACCGCCACCCCGGCCTTCCGGGCCGGGGCCGGGACCCGGCTCCGCGGGCAGGGAGCCGACGGCGGCCCGGGCACCCGGAACGGCTGCGGTGGCGGCGACACCGGTACCGACGACGGCGGTGACGGAGGCTCCGGTGGGGTCGGTCGGGCCGAGGCCGGCGGAGTCGGTGCGGATGGTGCTCACTGGAGGAACCTCCGGAAGTGCAGGCGCCCGCGCTCGGGCAGCAGGGCGTCGAGGATGTCGTCGGCGAGGATGCGGCCCAGCGGCCGGCCGTCCTCGTCGACGACCAGGAGGGAGGACTTGCGGGCCGCCACCAGCCGGTCGGCGGCCCGGGCGAGCCGGGTGTCGGGGGAGAGCGTCAAGGGCTCCCCGAACTGGGCCAGCCAGGCCACCAGATCGGTGAGCGGCGTGGCGTCCTCGGCCACCGCGAGGTCGAACAGCGGTACGTCGGCGAGCAGTCGTCCCGCGGGGTCGAGCACCACGACGGCGTCGATCTCGGTGCGGTGCTCGGACTGCGCGGCCAGTTCCGCACGGACCTCGCCGACGGTCTGCTCCAGCCGGGCGGTCACCAGACGGGTCGTCATGGCACCACCGGCCGTGCCCTCGCGGTGTGCGAGCAGGCCGCGCAGCTCGGCGGCCTCCGCGTCCGGCATCCGGGCCAGCAGGGTCTCCCGTTCCCGGGGCTGCAGGTCGCGCAGCGCGTCGGCGGCCTCGTCGGGCTCCATCTCGTCGACCAGCCGGGCGGCGTGCTCGGGCCTGGCCTCGCGCAGCAGGTTCTCCAGCTCGGCGGGCTCCATCTCCTCCAGCGCGTCCGCCGCGTGCTCCGGCTCCAGCCAGCCCAGCAGTTGCTGGCGCTCGCTGCGGCCGAGGTCCTCCAGGATGTCGGCCAGATCGGCGGGGCGCAGCCGGTGCAGGGCCGAGCGGGAGGCCCGCAGCCGGACCTCGGCCGGGCCCTCGGTGGCCTGCGCGCCGAACGGGGCGACGGACTGCCAGTCCAGCACCCGCTCCGGGGTGGGCCGGGCCTGCCAGCGACGCGGCCCCAGCCGGCGCAGCAGGGTGGGCAGCGACACGTCCACCCCGACCAGTACGGTCCGGCCGACCAGCGGTGCGAGGTACAGGTCGGCGGCCCGGGTGACCTGCACGCCGTCCACGTCGACGAGCTGGTGGTCCAGCACGTCCCGGGCCAGCAGGACCTCGCCGGGGCGGCGCTGGAAGTCCCGCAGGTCGACCCGGGAGGCCCGCAGCTCGGCCAGCCCGGCGCCCAGGCGCCCGACCGCGTCGGCGGGCACGAAGGCCCGGCGGCGGCCGATCCGCAGGATCAGCCCGGTCACCGGTGGGTACGGGTCCGGGCCGTACAGGCGGGCGACCACGTCGGCGAGCCGGCCGACCTCGGCACCCGCCTGGTTGGTGACGGGCGCGCCGATCAACCCGGCGAGGGAGACCAGCGAGGAGCGCACCGCCCGGCTGGCGGTCGCCCGATGCTCGAGGCTGACCCGGCGGTCACGGAGCCGGGCCGTGGTGGAACCGAACAGTGTGTTGGTGGCCATGAGGAACACCCCCTCTGGCCCCGGCATGACGGGGCCGGCAGGAGGTCCGGGGCAGCTCCGGTCCCACCTCGGCGCAGGCGTCGGCGCACCACCGGCGACACCGCGTGCCGCCGACCGCGCACCGGGTCGGCAGCGCACACCCGGTCGCGGACCGGGAGAGCAATTGCCGTGCGGGGCACAGGAGGAAGGAGACCTGACGGGGCGTCGGCCCGGGTGCGCGCAGGCACCGGAGGCCGACCCGACGGAGGAACGGCTCGGCTGCGGTCGGTTGTTCGACGAGTCGGCCGCAGCAGGGGCGGCCGGCACGACGGACAACCGGCGGCACTCGGCCGGACGGTGTCGGACGTGGTGTCAGGAAAGGGGGAGTTGCCTCGAACCGAAGGACAACGAACCGAAGGGCATCGGTGAGGACGCCACGAGAAGGGGCCGACTGTGCCCCGGACTATTACTGTCCATCTCGCCTCCTCCCGGTCCTGGCTCACGGGCTCCACCCGTGGCCGCACGGCAGGCGACCGGGCCGCACGACGGCCCGGCGCACCCCTACTCGTCAGAGCTTTGGCACTCCACGGCGTGTCCCCGCACCGCGGGGAAGCCACTTGGGGTCACCCCTTGGGCCGGGGAGACCTGTCCTGATCCGGAGCGTCTCTCGACGGGTGGGATCAGTGGCCTGTGTCCGTGAAGACGCCTCACCGAACGAGGTGTCTGGTCTTGACGAGATCAGGATAGGCCCTTCGCGGCCCCGGTCACGCCACTTTGACCAGGGTTTGACCTCCGCACGACCCGGGACGACCGGCGCGGACGGCGGCCGACGGAAGGAGGTGAACACCGGGCGGCGGGGCGATACCGGGCCGACAACGGGTCGATGTCGCAGCGACGCGGGCCGGGCACCGTCCGGGTGGAGCGGGACGCCCAACAGGCGGCAGCGGAGGGAGGGTTGTGTCCGAACCGCAACGCGCCGGACGGCGCGATCGTGAGCCGGGAGTGGCGATGATGACCGGCATGGGGGACGAAGGGACACGGACGGACGGCACCACGGCACGCAACGGGTACGTGGACCTGCTGCGGGCGGCGGCGATCGTGCTGGTGGTGCTCGGGCACTGGCTGATCACCGCCCTGGTGCGGGAGCCCGACGGCACGCTGCGGGCACCGGAGTTGATGGCCACCGTGCCCTGGACGCAGTGGCTGACCCTGGGCTTCCAGATCATGCCGCTGTTCTTCCTGGCCGGCGGCTACGCCGCGGCCGGCTCCTGGAGCCGCACCCTCGCCGGGGGCGGCACGGCGGCGGGCTGGATACGGGGCCGGGCGATCCGCCTGCTGCTGCCGACCACCGCCTACCTGGTGCCCGCCCTGGGCGGCCTGGCCGTCGCCGCCGCGCTGGGCGCCGACCCGGCGCTGCTGGGAATGATCGGCTGGGCCCTGGCCATGCAGTTCTGGTTCCTGCCGGTCTACCTGGCGATCAGCGCGCTCACCCCCTGGCTGTACGCACTGCACCGCCGCTGGGGCCTCGGCTCCGTCGCCGCCCTCGCCGCGGCCGCCCTCATCCTCGACCTCGCCGTCCTGGCCGCCGACGCCGACTGGGCGGACCGGGCCGGCCTGCTGAACTACCTCCTGGTGTGGGCCGTGGCCTACCAGCTCGGCTTCGCCTGGCGGGACGGCGGGGCAGCCGCCCGGCCCGGGTTCGGCGCGGCCCTCGCGGTCGGCGGCGCGGCCGGGTACGCCGCCCTGGTCGGGTTCGGACCGTTCCCGGTCAGCCTGGTACTGGTCAGCGGCGAGGAGATCTCCAACACGGACCCGCCGTCCGCCGCGATGCTGTCCTGGCTGCTCGCCCAGTGCGGCCTGTGCCTGCTCCTCGCCCCGTACGCCGAACGCCTGCTGCGCGCCGGGCGCGGCGCCCGGCCGGTCGAACCGCTCGGCCGGGCCGCCATGTCGCTCTACCTGTGGCACATGGTGCCCGTCCTGGCCGCCGGGGCCGCCTTCTACCTCACCGACCTGGCCCCCGAGCCCGAGGTCGGCTCCCCCGCCTGGTGGGCCTGGCGTCCGGCCTGGGGCCTGGTGCTCGCCCTGCTCCTCGCGGCGCTGCTCGCCGCCCTGCGCCCCGTCGACCGGTTGCTGCTGCGCGCCGGCCGCCGGGCCGGACCGAACGCCCCGGTCCGGGGCGTGGTCCGAACGGCCGCCCTGCTGCTCGGACTCGCCGCCGCCTGCTGGTCCCTGGCCCACTGGGCGGCCGAGGGCCTGGCCCGCCCCGGCACGGTCGCCCCGTCGCTCCTGCTGGCCTTCGCCGCCGGCACCCTGCTGGTGGGTGGCGCGGCGGCGGGAGGGCAGGGGCGGGCGACCGCGCCCCGGGTGCCGGGCGCCGTCCCGTCGGTGGAGCGGGCGGGAGAGGGGGTGACCGGTCCGGCGGGCTGAACTGCCGGGCGTTCCAAGAGGCTTCCCGGTTCCCGGTGCCCGGTTCCCGGGGCGCGGGGCCGCCGCGGGGGAGCGCAGGGGGCACCCCGGTAAAACCGATGGCCGACCGGCTCCCCCCGGAGAGAGGCTGGGTCCATGACGACGATTCTGATCACCGGGGCCAACAAGGGCCTCGGCCGCGAGACCGCCCGCCGCCTGATCGCCGAGGGCCACACCGTCTACGTGGGGGCGCGCAGCGCCGAGCGGGGCGAGAAGGCCGCCGCCGAGCTCGGCGCCCGGTTCGTGCAGCTCGACGTCACCGACGACGCGTCGGTGGCCGCCGCGGTGGCCGCGGTCGAGGCCTACGGCGGCCTCGACGTCCTGGTCAACAACGCCGGGATCGAGGTGCGTTCGCCGGAGGGCGCCGTCATCGGCGCCGCCGAGCTGACCGCCGACGTCCTGCGCGAGGTGTTCGAGACCAACGTCTTCGGCCTGGTCCGGGTGACGCACGCCTTCCTGCCGCTGCTGGAGCGCTCCGCCGCCCCGGTGGTGGTCAACGTCAGCAGCGGCCTGGCCTCGCTGAGCGCGGCCGGCAAGGGCTACCCGGGGGCGGCCTACCCGACCTCCAAGACCGCGGTCAACATGCTCACCGTCCAGTTCGCCAAGGCGTTCCCGGGGATGCGGATCAACGCGGTGGAGCCCGGCTACACCGCGACCGACCTGAACGGGCACGAGGGCGCGCAGACGGTCGAGCAGGGCGCCGAGGCGATCGTCCGGATGGCGCAGATCGGACCGGACGGCCCGACCGGTGGCTACTTCGACGCGACGGGCCCGCTGGCCTGGTGACCGTCCCGGGACGGGGGAGTCGGCCCCCGTGCACCGCTCGGCGGGAGCCGACGGTCGGGCCGGTCGCGCGGCTCGCCCAAAGACGGCTTGTGGCAAGAGAGTTGCCGGGCCGAGCGCCGGCAGGAGGACCCCCTCGGGCGCAGGGGTGTCAGAGGTCGAGGCGGAATTCGACGGAGCGGTGGGTGGGGCGGTAGCCGAGGGCGTGGTTGGTGGCGATCATCGCGGTGTTGTGGTCGGCGGTGTCGGCGAGCAGGCCGGTGATGCGGGGGTGCTCGGCGCGGGTCCGGCGGATGGTCTCGGCCTTGACGGCGCGGGCGAGGCCGCGGTGGCGGTGGGCGGGGAGGACGCCGGTGCCGTAGTGCTGGGCGTCGCCGGTGCGGTCGGCGGGCAGGACGAGTTCGGTGAAGCCGACGATCCGGTCGGTCGCGGTCTCCACCGCGGCGACGGTGAACAGGAGTTCGCCCCGGTCGGCGACCGCCTTCGCGGCGGCCAGCACCCGCTCCTCGTCCCAGACCATCAGGCCGAAGCCGGTGTCGCCCATGGGGGTGTCGTCCATCGCGGTGCGGGCGTGCGTGAAGTCGGCCAGCCGCTCGCCCGGGCAGCTGCCGGTCCAGGAGATCAGCCGGTAGTCGGGATGGAGGGGCGCGTCGGGGAGCGGGGCACCGGCCAGGTCGAGGCGGGTGAACTCCAGGACGAGCGCGCGGGTGAAGCCGTGGGCGGTCAGGAAGGCGTCGCCGGGGGAGCCCTCGGCGGCCGGGGCCAGCAGGACGCGGCGGCCGTCCGCGCGGGCCGCGTCGCGCGCGGCGGCGAGCAGGGCCGTGCCGACCCCGCGGCGGCGCTCCGCCGGGTGGACGTCCAGGGAGAGCTCGGCGAGATGGGACTGCTCGGCCGAGTGGAACAGCCGGAGGAAGGCGCTGCCGAGCGGCGTCCCCCCGGGAGCGGAGGCCAGCCAGGCGAGGCGGTGCGTGTGGGCGCCGGTGGCGGGGTCGGTGAGGGCGGTCAGACGGAAGGTCACGGTGGGCGGACTCCGGAGTGTGTGCGGCGGTCGGGCACGCGCCACCGAAACAGCTCCGGCCGGGGAGGGCAAGGGATTTTCGCCGCCCAGCCCCGCCCGCCACCCTTCCCCGGCCCACCCGTCGCCCTTCCCCACCCCGCCCGCCACCCCTCCCCGGACCCGCTCGGAACCGCGGGAGGAAGAGGTGATGATCACTCAACTCGCGTGCGGAAAAAATCTTCTGACGAATCGTCGGAAATCGATGACGCCCGCGCGGCCACTGGTGCGCGCGGGGCCGGGGCGGGATCATCGTCGCTGTGACGGTCGGCTCGGACGGTGGAGGTCGGATGGGCGAGGCGCGGCTCACGGTGGAACGGCTGCGGGAGCTGGTGGCCGAGGGCGCGGTGGAGACCGTGGTCCTCGCCGTCACCGACATGCAGGGCAGACTCCAGGGCAAGCGGCTGGCCGCCGAGCACTTCCTGCACGAGGTGCTGACCGGCGGCGCCGAGGGCTGCGGCTACCTGCTGGCGGTGGACGTGGAGATGAACACCGTCGACGGGTACGCCGTCTCCTCCTGGGAGAGCGGCTACGGCGACCTGGTCTTCGCCCCGGACCTGTCGACCCTGCGGATGGTGCCCTGGCACCCGGCCACCGCGATGGTGCAGTGCGACCTCGCGCACCACGACGGCACCCCGGTCGCGGTCTCGCCCCGCCAGGTGCTGCGCCGCCAACTGGAACGGCTGGCCGGCTACGGCTGGCGCGCGTACGTGGGCACCGAGCTGGAGTTCATGGTGTTCCGGGACAGCTACGAGCGGGCCTGGGAGAAGCACTACCAGGAGCTGACGCCCGTCAACCAGTACAACGTGGACTACTCGATCCTCGGCACCGCCCGGATCGAGCCGCTGCTGCGCCGCCTGCGCACCGGGATGGCGGGCGCCGGGCTGACGGTGGAGTCCGCGAAGGGCGAGTGCAACCTCGGCCAGCACGAGATCGCGTTCCGCTACGCCGACGCCCTGACCACCTGCGACGACCACGCCGTCTACAAGACCGGCGCGAAGGAGATCGCCGCGCAGGAGGGCGTCAGCCTCACCTTCATGGCCAAGTACGACCAGCGCGAGGGCAACTCCTGCCACGTGCACCTGAGCCTGCGCGACGAGCAGGACCGCCCGGTGTTCCCCGGCGAGGGCGCGCACGGCTTCTCCCGGACGATGGAGCACTTCCTCGCCGGGCAGCTCGCCTGCCTCGACCAGTTCGCGCTGCTGCTCGCCCCGACCGTCAACTCCTACAAGCGCTACGTGCCGGGCAGCTTCGCCCCCACCGCGATCGCCTGGGGCCGCGACAACCGCACCTGCGCGCTGCGGGTGGTCGGCCACGGCCCGGCGCTGCGGTTCGAGAACCGGGTGCCCGGCGGCGACGTCAACCCGTACCTGGCGGTGGCCGCGCTGATCGCCGCCGGACTGCACGGCGTGGAGCACCAGCTGCCGCTGGAGGACGAGTTCACCGGCAACGCATACGCCTCCGACGCGCCCCGGGTGCCCGCCGCGCTCCGCGAGGCCGTCGACCGGTTCGACCGCAGCGAGGCCGCCACGGTGGCCTTCGGCAAGGACGTCGTCCGGCACTACGCCCACGCCGGACGGGTCGAACTCGCCGCCTACGACGCCGCGGTGACCGACTGGGAGCGCCGCCGCGGCTTCGAACGGCTGTGAGACCAGCAGGACGCGGACCCGAGAACGAGGAGGAGCAGGTGCCCCAGGAACCCGACCCCTACCAGGTGGTCGACCCCGCCACCGAGGAGGTGATCGCCACCGTCGACATGGCCGACCTGGCCGCCACCGACGCGGCGATCGCCCGGGCCGGAGCCGCGTTCGAGAGCTGGCGGAAGGTGGCGCCCGGCGACCGGGCCCGGCTGCTGCGCCGCTTCGCCGCCGAAGTGGACGCCGAACGCGAGCAGTTGGCCGCCCTGGAGGTCGCCAACGCCGGGCACACCATCGGCAACGCCCGCTGGGAGGCCGGCAACGCCCGCGACGTCATCGAGTACTACGCCGGCGCGCCCGAGCGGCTGTTCGGCCGGCAGATCCCGGTCGCGGGCGGCCTCGACGTGACCTTCCACGAGCCGCTCGGCGTGGTCGGCGTGATCGTCCCGTGGAACTTCCCGATGCCGATCGCCGCCTGGGCGCTCGCTCCGGCCCTCGCCGCCGGCAACACCGTCATCGTCAAGCCCGCCGAACTCACCCCCCTCACCGCGCTGCGCCTCGCCGAACTCGCCCTGCGCGCGGGCCTCCCCGAGGGCGTGCTGCAGGTCCTGCCCGGCCGCGGCCCGGTCGTCGGGCAGCGCTTCGTCACCCACCCCGACGTGCGCAAGGTGGTGTTCACCGGCTCCACCGCCGTCGGAAAGTCGATCATGGCCGGGTGCGCGGCGCAGGTGAAGCCGGTCACGCTCGAACTCGGCGGCAAGAGCGCCAACATCGTGTTCGCCGACGCCGACCTGGAGAAGGCCGCCGCCACCGCCCCGTACGCGGTGTTCGACAACGCCGGGCAGGACTGCTGCGCCCGCTCCCGGATCCTGGTCGAGGCGAGCGTCCACGAGGAGTTCCTGCAGCGGCTGGAGGTCGCGGTCAGGGCGGTCCGGGTCGGCGACCCGCGCGACGAGAAGACCGAGATGGGCCCGCTGATCTCGGCCGCGCACCGGGCCCGGGTCGCCTCCTACGTGGACGGCGACACCGAGGTGGCGTTCCGCGGCAGCGTCCCCGACGGGCCCGGGTTCTGGTACCCGCCGACGGTGCTCGCCCCGATCGCCCCCGACCACCGGGCGTTCACCGAGGAGGTGTTCGGCCCGGTCGTCACCGTCGTCCCCTTCCGCGGCGAGAGCGACGCGGTCCGGATCGCCAACGCCACCGAGTACGGCCTGTCCGGGTCGATCTGGACCCGCGACGTCGGCCGCGCGCTGCGCGTCGCCCGGGCCGTCGAGGCGGGCAACCTGTCCGTCAACTCGCACTCCTCGGTCCGCTACTGGACGCCGTTCGGCGGCTTCAAGCAGTCCGGCCTGGGCCGCGAACTCGGACCGGACGCCCTGCACGCCTTCACCGAGACCAAGAACGTCTTCATCGCCACGGAGGAATGAGCGACATGAGCAAGCGACTCGACGGCCGGGTGGCGGTCGTCACCGGCGCCGGCAGCGGCATCGGCCTGGCCACGGTGCGCCGCTTCGCGGCCGAGGGGGCCAAGGTGGTGTGCGCCGACATCGACGACGAGAGCGGCGCCAAGGCCGCCAACGAGGTCGGCGGCCTGTTCGTGCGCACCGACGTCACCGACGAGGAGCAGGTCCGCACCCTGTTCGACACCGCCGTCGAGCACTACGGCAGCCTCGACGTGGCGTTCAACAACGCCGGCATCTCGCCGCCCGACGACGACTCGATCCTGGTCACCGGCCTGGACGCGTGGAAGCGGGTCCAGGAGGTCAACCTCACCTCGGTGTACCTGTGCTGCAAGTACGCCATCGGCCACATGCGGCGGCAGGGCAAGGGCTCGATCATCAACACCGCGTCCTTCGTCGCGGTGATGGGCGCCGCCACCTCGCAGATCTCCTACAGCGCCTCCAAGGGCGGCGTGCTGGCGATGAGCCGCGAACTCGGCGTGGAGTTCGCCCGCGAAGGCATCCGGGTCAACGCGCTGTGCCCCGGCCCGGTCAACACCCCGCTGCTGCAGGAACTGTTCGCCAAGGACCCGGAGCGGGCCGCCCGCCGCCTGGTGCACATCCCGCTCGGCCGGTTCGCCGAACCCGAGGAGATCGCCGCCGCGGTCGCCTTCCTGGCCAGCGACGACTCCTCCTTCATGACCGCCAATACCTTCCTGGTCGACGGCGGCATCTCCGGCGCCTACGTCACCCCCCTGTAGACCCCGGGAACCCGGAGGGCCCGGCACCCCCGCGGCCCCGGGAACACGACGGCCGGGCGGGTCCGCGAGGGACACCGCCCGGCCGACGGGGCGTCACATCGACGAGGACGCGTCCCCGCCCACCGCGAGGGCGTCGCCGCCCTCGGCCAGCGCGTCGCCGCCGACCGCCAGCGCCGCGCCGCCGCACAGCGCCTCGGCGTCGCCGCCGACCGCGCCCGCGAAGCCGTTCTCGGCCCAGGCATCGCCGCCGACCGCACCGGCGCTGCCGTCCATCGCGCCCGCGTTGCCGCCGACCGCCAGCGCGTTGCCGCGCTCGGCCCAGGCGTCGCCGCCGATCGCACCCGCGCTGCCGCCGTGCGCGGTCGCGTCGCCGCCGACCGCCAGCGCCCCGTGCGGGTGGCAGTGCGAGTGCGCGGACGCCGTGCCCGCCGCGCCGAACAGGGCGAGCCCGGTGAGGAAGGTGGCGGTGGTGAGCTTGGCAATGCTGGAACGCATCGAGTCCTCCATGGTTGGTGCTGGACGCGACCGATCATCGGGGAGCGCGGGCCCGCGCCGCGCGCCGCGCCACGCCCCGTCACCCGGCCGGGGCAACGGCACCGCCGCGACGGGTGAGCACGGTACCGCCGGATGCCGTACACCCGCCGACCGGCCCGTTGACGCCCGTTGACGGTCCGGTGATGCCAGCTGACGGTCCGTCAGTGCGCGGAGCGGGCCGGCAGCTCCATCTCGAACCAGACCACCTTGCCGTCCCGGGTCGCCCGGCTGCCCCAGCGGTGCGCCAGCTCGTTGACCAGCAGCATCCCGCGCCCGCCCTCGTCCTGCGCCCCGGCCGGCCGCAGCCGCGGCTCCCGGCTGTCCGCGTCCGACACCTCCACCGTCAGCAGCGCCCCCCGGAACACCCGCAGCTGCAGCGGCGACCCGGCGTGCAGCAGCGCGTTCGCCAGGATCTCGCCGGTCAGCAGCACCACCGGCTCGACCAGCGAATCCAGTCCCCAGTCCGTCAGCGTCCGCCGGGTGAAGTCCCGGGCGTGCCGCAGCAGCGCCGGATCGCCCGACAGCGGCAGCGTCGCCAGCCGGTCCGTGCCGACCGGCCCCGCGTGCGCCATGATCACCGCGACGTCGTCCTGCCCGAGCTTCGCCCCCAGCGCCTCCAGCACCGCGTCGCAGCCGCGCTCCAGCGACTCCTGGCGGTGCGTCACCGTCTCCCGCAGCAGCTCCAGCCCCTCGTCCAGGTCCTGGCCGCGCCGCTCCACCAGCCCGTCCGTGTACAGCACCAGCAGCCCGTCCGCGCGCAGCGGGAAGCGCACCGACTCGAACGGCACCCCGCCGACGCCCAGCGGCGCCCCCGGCGGCGGCTCCACCAACCGCGCCTCCCCGTCCCGCTCCGACACCACCGGCGGCAGGTGGCCGGCCGACGCCAGGATGCACTCCTCGTCCACCGGGTCGAACACCGCGCACACGCAGGTCGCGAACTGGCCCTCGCCGAGCTGCGCCGTCGCCTCGTCCAGCCGCCGCAGCACCCGCGCCGGGTCCAGGTCCAGCGTCACCAGCGTCCGCGCCACCGTCCGCAGCTGCCCCATCGTCGCCGCCGCCCGGATGCCGTGCCCCATCACGTCGCCGACGATCAGCGCCACCCGGCCGCCGGTCAGCGGCACCACGTCGAACCAGTCGCCGCCCACCTCGTCGCCCACGCTGGACGGCAGGTACCGGTGCGCGATCTCCAGCCCGGGCGTGCCGTGCACGTCCTGCGGCAGCAGGCTGCGCTGCAGGGTCAGCGCCGTCTCCCGCTCCCGCCGGTACAGCCGGGCGTTGTCGATGCAGACCGCCGCCCGCGCCGCCAGCTCCTCGCCCAGCGCCAGGTCCGCCGCCGTGAACGGCTCCGGGTTCGCCACCCGGACGAACTCCACCCCGCCCAGCACCTGACCGCGCGCCAGCAGCGGCACCATCAGGTACGAGTGCACGCCCGCCTCCAGGCTCGGCGCGACCCGGTCCGGGGTCGCCACGATCCGGCTCAGCGCCGCCTCGTCCACGTGCGGCACCAGGATCGACCGCCCCGTCCGCATCGCCTGCGCGTACAGCTTCGCCGACCGGGTCGCCGCCCCCACCTCGTCCGCCGCCCCCGCCAACTGGTCGCCGCCGTCCCGCTCGCCCACCGCGACCGCCCGCAGCAGCACCGACCCGGACTCCGGCACCGGCTCCGGGTCCTCGCCCGACAGCACCGCCTCCCGGATGTCGACCGTCACGAAGTCCGCGAACCGGGGGATCACCACCTCCACCAGCTCCCGCGCCGTCAGCGTCAGGTCCAGCGTGGTGCCGATCCGGGTCGACGCCTCGTTCAGCAGCGCCAGCCGCTGCTGGGCCGCCTCCGCCGCCTCCAGCGCCCGCTGCCGCTGCTCCGCGGCGTCCCGCTCCCGGGTGTACAGCAGCGCGTTGTCGATCGACACCGCCGCCCGGGCCGCCAGCTCGGTGGCCAGCGCCAGGTCCGCCCCGTCGTAGGGCGCCTCGGTCCGGGAGCGGAAGAACGTCGCCGTGCCGATCGCCGCGCCCCGGGCGATCAGCGGCACCACCATCAGCGACCGCACCCCCTGGGTGCGGATCGCCCCGCCGCGCAGCGGGTCGTCGGCGAACCAGCTCATCCCCGGGTCGTCGGTGCGCGGCACCAGCACCGGCCGGCCGTGTGCCAGCGCCCACGCGTACGGGGTGCTCGGGTGCAGCCGCTGCACCGTGCCGACCGGCGCGATCGGCGTCATCCCGCTGCCCGGCACGGTGTGGAAGGCCAGCCGGCGCAGCACCGCGGAGCGGTCCGCCCGGTCCGGCCGCCCGGGCTGATCGCCCCGCACCAGGCCGTCCAGCACCTCGACCACCACGGTGTCCGCCAGCCGCGGCGCGGCCGTCTCGGCCAGCTCCCGGGCGGTGGTCGCCAGGTCCAGCGTGGTGCCGATCCGGGTCGACGCCTCGTTCAGCAGCGCCAGCCGCTGCCGGGCCGCCGCGGCGGCGGTCTCCGCCTCGAAGCGGTCGGTGATGTCCACGATCGTGGTGCTCACCCCCAGCACCGTGCCGTCCGGCTGCTCCAGCCGGAAGCTCGACACCGACCAGGCGTGCTCGCGCTCCGGGTCGGCCGCCGTCCGGCCGTGCGCGCGGACGTCCACCATCGGCCGCCCGTCCGCCAGGATCCGCCGCATCGCCGCCTCGGCCGTCCGGCTGTCGATCCCCGGCAGCACCTCCGACAGCCGCCGCCCGAGGTGCTGCTCCACCGGCAGCCCGTTGATCCGCGCCATCGCCCCGTTCAGCCGGACGAACCGCAGGTCGGTGTCGAACACGCCCATGCCGACCGGCGACTGGGTGAAGAACCCGTCCAGCAGCGCCAGGTCCGCGGCCAGCCGCCGCACCTCGCCGACGTCCGAGGCCACCGCCAGCACCATCGGCAGGCCGTCCTGCCCCAGCACCGGGTACGTCCGGAACTCCAGCGGCACCAGGTGCCCGTCCCGGTGCCGGACCGGGAACACGCCCGACCACGGGTGCCCCGACAGGATCCGGGAGAACAGCTCCAGCACCGCCGGCCGGCGCTCCGGACCGACCAGGATGTCCGCCGCCCTGGCCCCCACCGTGCCCGCCACCGGGTGGCCGAGCAGGGCCTCCGCGTCCGGACTCCAGTGCAGGATCCGCCCGTCCGCGGCGACCAGCGCGGTCGCCACCGGGATCGAGAGCAGCCCGTCCGGGACCGCCGCCCGCACCGCCGTGAGCGGGGGAGCGGTGCGGGTCCGGGAGGTCCGGGAAGTCCGGGAGGTCAAGCCCTGCTTGTCGGTGTCCATCTGGCCACCTGCCGTTCCGGGGGCGGGTACAGCCCTGCCATCCTCGCACGGGTGACGGCGGACGCCCAGACGGGTGACCGGCCGTTAGGGTGCCCGGATGGACACCCTCCGCACCGGCCCGCAGGCGGCACCCCGTGGCACGTAGGAAACCCGCGCCGGTCGGTCCGCTGCCGCAGCGCGACGGGATCGACCCCGTGCACGTACGGCTGCCCCTCGACGGGCCCTGGGAAACCGTCCGGGCCTACCTGGAGGAGCGCTACGGCGCGGCCGCCGGGCCCGGACGGGTGAACGAGATGCTCGCCGAGGGCGCCTTCGCCGCGCCCGACGGCCCGGTCACCGCCGACACGCCCTACCGGCCCGGCGGCCACCTGTGGTTCCACCGCGACCCCGGGCCGCCCGAGCCCGTCGTCCCGTTCCCGATCGAGGTGCTGCACTGCGACGAGCGGATCGTGGTCGCCGACAAGCCGCACTTCCTGGCCACCACCCCGCGCGGCAGCCACGCCGTCGAGACCGCGCTGGCCCGGCTCCGCCGCGACCTCGGCCTGCCCCGGCTCAGCCCCGCGCACCGGCTGGACCGGCTCACCGCCGGCGTGGTGCTGTTCGTCGTCGAACCGGCGCTGCGCGGCGCCTACCAGGGCCTGTTCGAGCGGCGCGAACCCGTCAAGGAGTACGAGGCCGTCGCCCGGTTCGACCCGGCCGTCGAGCTGCCGGTCACGGTGCGCAGCCGGATCGTCAAGGAGCACGGCCGGATGGACGCCCACGAGGTGCCGGGGGAGCCGAACGCGGAGAGCCGGATCGAGCTGGTCGAGGCCCGCGGCGGGCTCGGCCGCTACCGGCTGCGCCCGCGCACCGGGCGCACCCACCAGCTGCGGGTGCACATGAACGCGCTGGGCCTGCCGATCCTCGGCGACCCGCTCTACCCCGCGGTGCTCCCCGAACCGGACGTCGAGGACTACCGCCACCCCCTCCAACTCCTGGCCCGCTCCCTGGAGTTCACCGACCCGCTGACCGGCGAACGACTGCGCTTCGCCAGCCCCCGCGACCTCGGCGCCTGGCCGCCCCCGACGAATCCGGCGGACCCGGCCCACTGACGTCCCACTGACGTCCCGCCGACGGCCCGCCGGCGGGCCATCGGCGGCCCGCCGGCGGCCCGCCGGGGCGCTCGGGCGGGGCGGGGTTGTGCGCGGTGTATTGACGGACAGTCTAATAACTTCTACCTTCGCGGCAGTGCCACCACTCCACCCTCGGACCGCCGCCCCCACAGCGAAGGAGAGCCGGCATGTCGCCCCAGCCCGCCACCCCCGCCGCGCCCGACCGCGAGCGCACCGCGCCCGATCGGGAGCGCACCGCCGAACGCCTGCTCGCCTCCTCCGCGAAGCTCTCGTTCAACCCGCTCAAGGACGTCGACTGGGACGCCGACCCCGTCCCCGGCGCGTACTACTGCCCGCCCCGGCACCTGTCCCTCTACGGCACCGAGCTGTGGGACCGGATGACCGAGGCCGAGCGGATCGAACTCTCCAAGCACGAGGTCGCCTCGATCGCCAGCGTCGGCATCTGGTTCGAGGAGATCCTGATGCAGATGCTGCTGCGGCACGCCTTCGACCGGGACCCCACCAGCAACCACGTGCAGTACGCGCTGACCGAGATCGCCGACGAGTGCCGGCACTCGATCATGTTCGCCCGGATGATCGCCAGGATGGGCGTGCCCGCGTACGGCGCCGGATTCGTCGCGCACAACCTCGGCCGGCTGTTCAAGGCGATCTCCACGCACAGCCAGACGTTCGGCGGCACCATGTACGTCGAGGAGATCCTGGACGCCTTCCAGCGCGAGGTGATGAACGACGAGACCCTCCAGCCGCTCACCCGGCAGGTCTCCCGCATCCACGTGATCGAGGAGGCCCGGCACATCAGCTACGCCCGCGAGGAACTGGTCCGCAAGCACCTCGGCCCGGTCCGCCGCCGGTACGAGCAGCTGTTCATCGGACTGATCGTCTACTACGCCACCACCGCGCTGATCCACCCCCGCCTCTACGGCGCGGTCGGCGTCGACCCGAAGGTCGGCAAGGCCGTCGCCCGGGCCAACCCGCACTGGCGCTCCACCAAGATCGAGATGGCCCAGAAGGTGGTCTCGGTCCTGGACAAGGCGGGGCTGGTCGGCCGCACCAACCGCTGGCTGCTGCGCGCCGCGGGCGTGATCGCCTAGAGCCCTGCGGGGCCGGAGTCTGCGAGGCCGGGACCTGTGCGGGGCCGGGCCTGCGGGCTGGGCGAGCGTGCGGGCCCGCTCAGCGGGCCCCGGGCAGGGTGGCGCGCAGGCGCTCCAGACGGGCGGCGGCGCGCGCGGCCCAGCCGTCGCGCGGGTTCAGCGGGACGGTCACCGTGACCCCGCTCTGCACCGGGTCGCGGACCTCCACCACGAACGGGTCGGCGCCGTGCAGCCGGAGGTAGGCGCTGCGGCCCGCCTCCGGCCAGTCGGCGGCCCGGCCGTCCGGCGGGGTGCCGTCCTCCTCGGCGGCGGCGCGCCGGTCGAGCCAGGCGGCCAGGTCCGCGAGGTCGGCGTCGGTGAAGTGGACCGGCAGGCGGGCCCGGACGAAGCCGGTGTCGATCACGAGTTCGCCCTCGTGTCGGCCGCCCTTCCCCGCCCGGTCCAGCTCGACCGTGACGCTCCGCTCCCGGTCCGCGAACCTGACCACGTCCGACTCCGCCATCCCCGTCCCCTCCTCGGCGCCCTCGTTCGACGTGCCACGGCATCCTGCCACGGCCGACGGGGCGGGTGCGGCCGCTCAGGAGGCGCGGGCGGCGAGCCAGCCGCGGTAGCGGCGCAGCGCCCGGCGCTGCCGGAGCTGCTCGGCGAGCAGCGCGACGGCCGGGTGGACGCCCGGGCGGGGCGCGCCGCCCCCGGCCAGCCGGCGCAGCTGGTGGCGGACCTGCGCCATGCTCGCGGCGGAGGCCAGCGGCTTGTCCCGCCACTCGACCGGCCGCAGCCGGCGCTCCGCCTCGTCGCCGCGCCGCCAGCGCGCGGGCAGGTCGGGGGTGACGGCGAGCGCGGTGCCCAGGCCGACCAGCGCGACCCCCTCGGCCAGCACCTGCTCGGCGGTGGCCCGGCGGGTGACGCCGCCGGTGAGCATCAGCGGCAGCGGACTGGTGGCGACCAGCTCCCGGGCCAGTTCCAGGAAGTACGCCTCCCGGGCCCGGGTGCGGCCGTCGGTGGCGCGGCCGGTCATCGCCGGGCTCTCGTAGCTGCCACCGGACAGCTCGACCAGGTCGACGCCGAGCGGGGCCAGCCACCCGATCACCCGGCGGGCGTCCTCGGCGTCGAAGCCGCCGCGCTGGAAGTCCGCCGAGTTGAGCTTCACGGCGACGGTGAAGGACGGCGCGACGGCCGCCCGGACCGCCCGGACGGTGTCCAGCAGCATCCGGGCCCGGTTCTCCAGCGGCCCGCCCCAGGCGTCGGTGCGCCGGTTGACCAGCGGGGAGAGGAACTGCGACAGCAGGTAGCCGTGCGCGGCGTGGATCTCCACCCCGTCGAACCCGGCCTGCTCGGCGCGGGCGGCCGTGACGGCGAAGCGCCGTACGGTGTCGGCGATCTGATCGGCCGTCATGGCGCTCGGGCGGCCGAAGCGGCCGCTGTGCCGCCCCAGGTCGACGCCGACCTCGGACGGTCCCCAGGTGACGCCGGGCATGTCGGCGGCGACCTGGCGGCCGGGGTGGTTGATCTGCATCCAGACCGCCCCGCCGCCGGACTTGGCGGCCGCCGCCCAGGCCGCGAACGGCGCCGTCGGCGCGGCCGCGTCCAGCACGACGCCGGCCGGGCCGGTCAGCGCCTCGGCGTGCACCATCACGTTGCCGGTGATCAGCAGTCCCGTGCCGCCCGCCGCCCAGCGCCGGTACAGCTCGACCAGCCGCCCGTCGGGCAGCTGGCCGGGGCCGGCCAGGTTCTCCTCCATCGCGGCCTTCGCGATCCGGTTGGGCAGGACGGCCCCGGACGCCAGGGGCAGGGGCGTGAACAGCTCGCCGGTCATCGGACCGCCTTCTTCCTCGGCTGAGAATGTATGCGGTGTCCACATTAGGCGAGGGATGTGTGCGCCGCAAACATCCTGGGGCCGCCCGGGCCGCCCAGGCCGCCTGGGCCGTACGATGCCCACGAAGATCATCGGGACACGGATCGGAATACGAGGGGGAACCATGGGGGAACGGCTCGCGGTGGTGTCCGGCGGCGGGACCGGGATCGGCCGGGAGACCGCCCGCACCCTGGCCGCCGACGGCCACCGGGTGGTGGTGCTCGGCCGCCGCGCCGACGTCCTGCAACGCGCCGCGGCACAGATCGACGCCGAACTGGGCACGTCCCGGGTGGTGCCGCTGGCCGCCGACCTGGCCGACGCCGACCAGGTGGCCCGGGCCGCCGACACGATCGCCGGGCTCGGCCCGGTGGACGTCCTGGTCAACAACGCGGGCTCGATCATCACCCCGCCCGCCGACCCCGGCCTGCGGGCCCTCGCCGACGCCTGGCGCCGCGACCTCGACACCAACCTGATGACGGCCGTCCTGCTCACCACCGCCCTCCTGCCGCAGCTGCGGCGCCCCGGCGGACGCCTGGTCATGATCAGCTCGGCCGCCGCGCAGCGCGGCGGCGCCGGCCCGCACTCGGCGGGCGCCTACGCCGCGGCCAAGGCCGCCCTGCACGGCTGGGCCTTCGGCCTGGCCCGCCAACTGGGCCCCGACGGCATCACGGTGAACGTCCTCGCCCCCGGCTACGTCGCCGACACCGAGATCTTCGGCACCGACCGGAACGAGGATTTCCACCGGGCCAAGGTCGCCGACACCCTGGTGGGCCGGGCCGGCACCCCCGCCGACGTCGCCTCGGCGGTCGCCTGGATCGCCTCCCCGGCCGCGGGCTACCTCACCGGCCAGGTCATCGGCCTCAACGGCGGCGCGGTCCTGGGCCGCTGACGGGCCGTCCGGCGGCGTCCGGTCCCGTCGGCCCGCCCTCGTTCGGTCCCGTCGGCTTGTGGTCCGACCGGGCGGCCCCTGAGCTGGGAACTGTGCCGGCCGCGGGCCGGGACCGGGCCCCGCAGCCCGTCCGACTCCTCCCGAGGTGACCTCCATGGCGCTCGTGACCATCGTCGGCACCGGTGCCACCGGCCCCTCCCGGGCCCCGGCCGTCCGGTGCCGCCCGGCAAGGGCCCCCGACCGGTGCCGCGGAAGGCGGCCGGAGGTGACCGCCGCCGGGCCCGCCCCCAAGCACCTACTGGCCCTGCAGTTCGCCCCGGGCCGGGTGCTGGCCGTCGACCCCGCGGACGGCCGGGTCCGCACCCTGGTCGAGGACGCCGGACCCGCCCCGGACGGCGTGGTCCGGGCCGGTGGCACCGTGTACTGGACCACGATGGGCGCGCCCGCCACCGACCCCCGCGCACCGGGCGAGCAGGGCTACGACTTCTCCCGGCCCAACGGCGGCCTGCACGCCTGGACCCCCGGAAGCCCGCCGCGCGACCTCCTCCCGCCCGGGGCGACGACCACCGGCAAGCAACTCGCCACCGGCGGCGCCGGCAGCCTGTACTGGTGCGACCGCGAGGGCCACCGGATCAGCCGGGTGGGCACCGACGGCAGCGGTCCGACCGACCTCGTGGTCACGCCCGCCGCCGAGGGGATCATGGGGGAATGCGTCGGCATCGCCGTCGACCCGGCCCGCGGCCACCTGTACTGGAACCAGAAGGGCCCCGCCAAGGGCAGCCGGGGGCGCATCTTGCGGGCCGCCCTGGAGATCCCCGCCGGGCAGAGCGCCGAGCACCGCACCGACGTCGAGGTGCTCTGGGACCACCTGCCCGAACCGATCGACCTGCACCTCGACGGCGACACCCTCTACTGGACCGACCGGGGCGCCGCCCCCGACGGCAACACGCTCAACCGCGCACCGCTGCCCGGCCCCGGCGCCCCCGGCACGCCCCCGCAGATCCTGGCGGCCGGCTTCGCCGAGGCGATCGGCCTCGCCGAGGCGATCGGCCTCGCCGTCGACAGTGCCGCCGGCCTCGCCTACGTCGCGGACCTGGGCGGGCACATCCGCGAGGTCCCGCTCCCCGACGGCCCCGCGGCCGGCCGGGCCCCGCGCGAGGTCGTCGCGCTCGGCGTCCCGCTGACCGGCCTGTGCCTGCTCCCGTGACCACCCGCCCGTCCCCGCCCCGCACCCCCGGAAGGAAACGCGCCGCCATGGCCTTCACCCTCCCCGCCGGCATCGAGTCCCGCCCCGTCACCGTGATCGGCGCGGGCACCCTCGGACGCCGGATCGCCCTGATGTTCGCCACCCGCGGCGGCGAAGTCCGGATCTTCGACCCGAGCCGCGCCGCCGCCGAACAGGCCGTCGCCTACGTCGCCGAGCACATCGCCGAGGTCGCCGCCACCGTCGAGGGCGGCCGACCCGGCACCGCCGCGGCCCACGACGACCAGGCCGCCGCCGTGGCCGACGCCTGGCTGGTCGTGGAGGCTGTCCCGGAGCACCTCGACCTGAAGAATCGGGTCTTCGCCGACCTCGACCGGCAGGCGGAACCCGACGCGATCCTGGCCAGCAACTCCTCCTCGTACCCGACCAGCCAGTTCGTCGACGGCGTCACCCACGTCGAACGCGTCGTCAACATGCACTTCTACATGCCGCCGCAGCAGAACGCCGTCGACCTGATGTCCGACGGGAGGACCGACCCCGCGGTGCTGGCCTTCCTGGAGGAGGAACTGCCCAAGTACGGCGTCTTCCCGTTCGAGGCCCGCAAGGAGTCGACCGGCTTCATCTTCAACCGCATCTGGGCCGCCATCAAGCGCGAGGCCCTGGCAGTGGTCGCCGAAGGCGTCTCCACCCCGCAGGACGTCGATCGGATGTGGCAGATCAACATGGGCCTGAAGGCTGGCCCGTTCCGGATGATGGACCAGGTCGGCCTCGACGTCGCGCTCGACATCGAGAACCACTACGCCGCCGAGAACCCGCACCTCCCCGAGGGGCCGCGCGAACTGCTCCGGAGCTACGTCGACGCCGGACACCTCGGCGTCAAGACCGGCCGCGGCTTCTACGACGACTACTCCGCCCCCGCCTCCACCTCCGCCCCCGCGTAGCCGGAGCGGCGGCAGCCCGGTCGTGGGGGTCGTTCGGTGGCGGGGTTAGAGTGCTGCGTCACCGAACCACCGGGGGATCACCGTGCGTCGCGCACCCGTCGGCACCGCCGTCACCGCCCTGCTGCTCGCTGCCGCCGCCACCGGCTGCACCGGATCGGCGCCCGCCGGGGACGCGGCCGCGCCCGCGGCCACGGCCGCCGGGACCTCGGCACCGCCGGTGCCGTCCGTGCCGCCGGCACCGCCCGTGCCGGACGGCAGCATCACCGTCGCCTTCGCCGGGGACGTCCACTTCGAGGGACGCTCGGCCGCCCGGCTCTCCGCGCCCGCCGCCGAGACCGCGCTCGGTCCGATCGCCGCGACGCTGTCCGCCGCCGACCTCGCCGTGCTCAACCTGGAGAGCGCGATCACCGCCCGGGGCAAGCCCGAACCCAAGCTGTACAACTTCCGGACCGGCCCCGAGGCGCTGACCGCCCTCAAGGACGCCGGCGTCGACGTGGTCTCGCAGGCCAACAACCACGCCGTCGACTACGGCCCCGACGGCCTCGCCGACACCCTCGCCGCCAAGGCCGCCGCCCCGCTCGCGGTGATCGGCATCGGCAAGGACGCCAAGGAGGCGTACGCGCCGTACGTCACCACGGTGCGCGGCGTGAAGGTCGCGGTGCTGGCGGCCAGCCAGATCGAGGACCTCACCAACCAGAAGTGGCGGGCCGGCGACCGCAAGCCCGGCATCGCCTCCGCCCTCGACGAGGCCGCACTGGTGCGCGCCGTCACCGCCGCCAAGGCCCAGGCCCCGGTGGTCCTCGTCTACCTGCACTGGGGCGACGAGGGCAAGACCTGCCCGACCGCCGCCCAGACCAGGATCGCCAAGAAGGTCGCCGCCGCCGGCGCGACCGCCGTGGTCGGCACCCACGCCCACACCATGCTCGGCTCCGGCATGCTCGGGAACACCTACGTGGCGTACGGCTACGGCAACTTCCTCTGGTACGGCACCTCCGACTACACCGCCTCCGACGAGACCGGCGTCGCCACCCTCACCGTCACCCGCGAGGGCAAGGTCACCGGCGAGACCTTCACCCCCGCGCACATCGACGGCCGGGGCGTCCCCGTCCCGCAGACCGGGGACGCGGCGAAGGCCGCCCTGCAACGGCGGGACGGCCTGCGCGGCTGCACCGGACTGGCCGCCGTCCCCGGGTGACGGCGGCCGGTCCGCGAGGGCGTCAGCCCAGCTTCAGCACCTGGCCGGGCTTGATCAGGTCCGGGTCCTCGCCCACCAGCTGCTGGTTGGTCCGGTAGAGCTCGGACCAGCCGCCGTCCACCTGGTGGCTCTTGGCGATCCCGATCAGGGTGTCGCCCGGGCCCACCGTGTACGGCGCGGCGGGCGCGGGGGCGGTGCTCGGCTGCGCCGCGGCCTCCGCCGGGGCGGGGGCCGCGGGCTGGGACTGGGCCGGGGCCGCCGGGGCGGTGCTCGCCGGGGCGGCGGCCCCGGCGTCCGGGGACGGGGTGCCGGACGGCGCGTCGGACGGTGCGGCCGGGGTGCCGCCGTTCCCGGGGGCGTCCGTGCTCGGGGCCGTCGGGCTCGGCGTACCGGTCGGGTCGGTCGGGGCCACCGGCAGGCCGGGGAGCGCCGGGGCGCTCGGGTCGGCCGGGACGGTGGGGGAGACCGGCGCGGTCGGCGTGCCGGTCGGGTCGGTCGGGTCGGTCGGGGCCACCGGGGTGACCGGGGCGACCGGGACGATCGGCGACGGCGTGGCGGAGGGCGCGACCGGCTGAGGGTGCGTCAGCTGCATGTAGCGCTCGTACAGGCTCTGGTGGCCGGTCCAGAACCAGCCGCCGTTCTTCTCGTACCAGTACACCTTGTACACCGGGTCGTAGCCCGGCAGGCCGGAGAAGACCGGCGCGCCCGCCTTGCCCGGCACCGTGCCGTCCGCGGCCGTGTTCACGGCGGCGGCACCCCGGGCCCCGCGCAGCGAACCCGTCTCGTCCGCCGAGTCGTTGTCGTCCACCACGCCCGGCGCGGAGACCACGTCCAGGCCCGCGCCGTCGGCGCAGGCCGACCAGGGCGACGGGCCCTCGGTGGCGAGGATGCGCTCGGCGACGGCGATCTGCTGGCTGCGGCTGGCCGTGCTCGGCAGCGGCGCGTAGGACGTGCCGCCGTAGTCGGCCCAGCGCTGCGCGTTGATCTGGAGGCCGCCGTACAGGCCGTTGCCCTGGTCCGCGCCCCAGTTGCCGCCGCTTTCGCAGTCGGCGACCCGGTCCCAGACCGCGCTGGGCGCGGCGTGCGCGCCGGTGGCCGCGAGCAGCGGCAGGGCGATGCCGATACCGGCCACGCCGGCCGCGGCGATCGCGCGCTCGGCCGCCTTCTCCGCCTGGCTCTGCCGGCGGTGGCGCCCCGAACCCGTGAAGAGCATGCGAGATCCTCTCCGTACGCCTGCGAGGTGAGCTGTCGGGTTCGGACCGGGAGGGAGGTCCGGCCGCCGCGCGCCGGACGGAACCGGTGCGGACGACTTCACCCCGAGCCGCGGGGACGGCAACAAACCTGGTTCCCCCACCCCTGTCCAAGGGTTGTGGTGGTCGACCCGGCAGCACGGTGGACAGGGCTCGGCGTGTCCGCGCGCGGGGCCCGACGGTGCGGGCTGGGAGGAACCCTATTCACTCGAACGCGTCAATCACAAGCGCGTCGCGCTGACATCACGCAACCGTCACGCCCTGGCCCGGCCGGTGTGTGAACGACCTGTTGACGCCTCGTCGGCACGGAGCCGCGCCACGGGTCCGACCCGAAACGGTGAACTTCCCGGACGGCGTGACCGGGGCCGACGGCCGGGGAAGAGAATCGGAGGGAGCGGAGCAGCGGAGGTGCGCGATGAGTGCGGCAGCCCACGTCCCCCGGGACTACCACGTCGCCGACCCGGAGCAGGCCCTGAAGTACGCGGTCCAGCACGTCGCCTGGGACCGTACGGAGCTCGTCGAGGGGGTCATCACCCCTGTGTCGGTGTCCTGGGCGCGCGGGAGCGCCGTCGAGGCGGTGCGTCGGCAGATCGCGCCGCGGCTGGAGGAGTTGGGGCTGGTCTCCGGTTCGGGGAACCTCGACCTGCCCGGGAGTGAGAACTGGTTCATTCCCGATCTGGCGGTGGTTCCGGCCGAGTTGGCGGCGAAGACCGAAGGGGCACTCCTGCCGGACCAGACTCTGCTGGTGGTCGAGGTCACCTCGCCGTCGAACGGGGAGACCGACCGGACGGTCAAGCGGCGGCGGTACGGCCAGTACGGAGCACCGGTCTACCTGCTGGTGGATCGCCAGTTGCGGGAGTGCACCGTCTTCTCCGGGCCCGGGCGGCTGGGGTACGAGGAGGTCGACGGGCCGCATCCGTTCGGGCGGGGTGTCCGGTTGCCCGCGCCGTTCGACCTGGAGATCGACACCGGCCGGTTCTGAGGTGCGGGGCTCAGGTGGTCGTGCCGGCGTCGGTGGGTTCGCGGGACGCGGTGGGGCTGGGCGCGGCCGTCGGACAACCAGGTCGGAGCTGGTGCGGTGGACGATTTCGGCGTGCTGGCAGACTTGCGCACTCGACGGTTGTACGAACTGTGGAGGTTGTTGTGCGCGTGGTGAGACCGCCGGCCGTGATCGTGCTGGTCGGGATCGGGCTGTCGGGCCTGACGGCCTGCGGGTCCGGAGGGAAGCCGGACAAGAGCGCTGCCCCGGCGGCCCCGGCGTCCGCCGCGGTCGCGCTGCAGGACCTGTCGGCGGGGGAGATCGTGGCCCGGACGCGGGCCGCCGGTGAGCAGTTGATGAGCACGACGTACACGGTTTCCATGCCGGGGCACCCCGAGGGTGCGCTCACCGGTACGTTCGCCGGGGACAGCGCCCGGGGCTGCGCGGGTAGTTACCGCAGCGAGGGCAAGGGCTCGGCAGAGATCCTCCGGGCCGGTGCGGAGGTGTGGCTGAAGCCCGACGCGGACCTGGTGAAGGCGGCCCCGCAGACCGCCCCCGCGGCGGCGGCCGGCAAGTGGCTCCGGCTCCCGGCGGACAACTACAACAACCCCAAGAGCTTCGTCTCCTTCTGCGACCTCGGCATGGCGGTCCAGAAGCAGGTCGGCCTGAACACCGACGGCACCGCCGGCCGGGACCTCGCCAAGGCGGGCACCCGGCAGGTCGGCGGGGTCGCGGCCGTCCTCGTGACGATGACCGACGAGGACGGCACACCGGTGACGTACGCCATCGCTGCCGAGGGCAGCCCGCGGGTGCTGTCCGCGGACAGCGGGGCGGGGCGGATGGTGCTCACCTTCACCGGCTTCGACCAGAAGGTCGAAGCCGCCGCGCCGCCCGCGGACCAGGTCTTCAAGGGCTGACCGGGGGGCGCGCGCCCGTGGTCAGGGGCGGCGGCTGTTGCGGCGGACCAGCCAGATCACCAGGGCGACCACCGCGACGACCACGACCACCAGGAGGATCAGGCCGATCAGGCCGCCCTTGGACTTCTTCTTCTTTTTCTTGTCCTTGCTCTTGGCGAGGTGGACCGGGGCCTGCTCCCGCTGCCCGGTGCTGCCCTGGGCCTGGGCGCCCGCCGCCGGGGCCTGCTGGCCGGTGCCGGCGGCGACCGCGGCCGTGACCGTGGTGGGGCGCGCTGCGGCCGCGGCCGGGCCGGCGGCCAGGGCGGTGGTGCCGCCCGCCAGGGTCAGGGCGAGCAGTACTGCGGCCAGACGTGTTCTCATCGGTTCGACCCCGTTCCCGCCGGCCCACGCGGCCCGCGACCGGTTCACTGTGACAGCGGTCGGATGCCCCGGGACAGGGGAAGGATGCCGTCCGTTCCCGGACTGTGACGGTGTAACGGGAGTGCGCCGAGGGCGCGACGGTGCCGTGCGCCGACGGTGCGTCAGACCGCTCGGGGGGAAGGGCGACCGGCCCGCGGGGCCGCCGGAAAACGGGCATTGACGGCGTTGCGGATAAATCACGCGACAAGGGGTGGTCGGAGCTTCTAGCATCGCGGTGCTCGATGTGACCAGTGGTGTACGGAGGTTGTCCATGGCTGGGCTGGTGCCGGAGGTGCTCCGGGCCGAGCGGCAGTTCGCCCGGCTGTTCGTCGGGCAGTCGTTGTCGGTGCTCGGCGACCGGGTGACGTTCGTCGCGCTGCCGTTCGCGGTGGTGTCGATCGGCGGCTCGGCCGCCGACGTCGGGCTGGTGGTCTCGGCCGGGCTGATACCCCTGCTGGTGTTCACCCTGATCGGCGGCGTCTGGGCGGACCGGCTGCCCCGCCAGTGGATCATGCTGGCCTCGGACGTCGTGCGGTGCGTGGTGCAGGCGGTCCTCGCCGTGCTGCTGCTCACCGGCCACGCCGGGGTCTGGACGATGGCGGCGCTGACCGCCGTGTTCGGCCTCGCCGAGGCTTTCTTCCTGCCCGCCTCGATGGGCCTGCTGCCCCTGCTGGTGCCCGTCGAGCGGCTGCGCGAGGCGAACGCGCTGCGCGGCTTCGTGCAGTCGGCCGGGCTGGTGCTGGGGCCGGGGCTGGCGGCCGTGCTGGTGGCCTCGGTCGGCCCCGGCGGGGCCCTGGCGGTGGACGCGGTGAGCTTCGCGGCCAGCGCGTTGGTGCTGGCCCGGCTCGGCCCGGTGGCCGGGGGCGGCGCGGCCGGGGCGGAGGAGCGGCCGGGGTTCCTGGCCGAACTGCGGGTCGGCTGGCGGGAGGTCCGCAGCCGGACGTGGGTCTGGTCGGGCATGCTGGCGATGGCGGTCTACCACATGGTGGTGCTGCCCTCGGTGTTCGTGCTGGGCCCGGTGCTGGCCGACCGCCAGTGGGGCGGTGCCGGGGCCTGGGCGCTGGTGACGGCCGCGTTCGGCGTCGGCTCGATCGTCGGCGACGTGTGCGCCTACCGGCTGAGGCCGGCCCGGCCGATGGTGGTGATGGCCGCCGCGCTGGCGGTGGCGTCCTGCCAGGCGCTGATCATCGGCTCGGGCGCGCCGGTCGCGGTGATCGCCGCGCTGGAGGCCGTCACGGGCGTCGGCGTCGCCCTCTGCTACGTCCTGTGGGAGACCTCGCTGCAGGTGCACATACCGGAGCGGGTGCTGTCCCGGGTCAGCTCCTACGACAACCTGATCGCGGTGGCGCTGATGCCCGTGGGCATCATGCTGGCCGGCCCGCTCTCCGACACCCTCGGCCTGCGGCCCACCCTGTTCGGGATGACGGTCCTCGCCGTCCCGCTCGCCCTCGCCCTGCTGGCACTGCCCGCCGTCCGCCGCCTGCCCGCGCAGGCGGTCCCGGCCCCCGAGCCGATACCCGGGGCGGTGCCTGCTCCGGCCGCCCCGGCCGTCCCGGCGACTCCGGCGGCTCCGGCGGTCGGGGTGTGACGCCGGGTCGACCCGCCCGGCGCCCGGCCGGTGCTGACGTTCCGTCAGGGCGGGCCCGGGCGGGCGCGGAGGCTCAGCGGTAGTCGCAGAGGTACGCGGTGTCGACCTCGACCTTCAGCTGGAAGCGGCTGTCGCCGGGGACGTCGAAACGGGTGCCCGCGCCGAAGGTCTCCCAGGCGTCCGCGCCGGGCAGCTTCACCGTCAGGGCGCCGCTGACCACGTGCATGGTCTCCGGGGCGGCGGTGCCGAACTCGTACTCGCCCGGGGCCATCACGCCCACCGTCGCCGGGCCCTCGGCCGAGGTGAAGGCGATCGACTTGACCGTGCCGTCGAAGTATTCGTTGACCTTGAACATGCGCGTTGCTCCAGAGCAGCGGGGGAGGGGGTGCCGAACGGCGACCGGCACGGAGGGTAGCCGTCCCGGGGTCCGCCCCGCCGAGCCGTCCGCCGGTTGGTCAGGGCTCGGCCGGTCAGGGCGCGGCCGGCCCCTGGCCGAACCGGGCCCGCAGCGCGGCGAGTTCGGCGGGCCGCGCGCCGTGGGCGCGCAGGTGGGCGTCGAGCGTGCCGTGCTGGGCCCGGACGGAGAGCAGGGCGCGCCGCAGGAGCCCGGCGGCGACCGGCCGGCGGGCGTGGCCGCCACCGGCGCCGGGGCCGCTGCCGTCGCCGCTGGTACCGTCGGTGCCGCCCGGGGCCAGGCCGAGTGCGGCGTTGGAGCGCAGGAAGTCGGCCAGCACCTCCTGCTCGTCCGCGCCCAGCAGGGTCTGCAGCAGGGCGACCACCACCCCGGTGCGGTCCTTGCCGGAGGCGCAGTGCACCAGCACCGCACCACCGTCGGCCGCCCCGAGCAGCCGGACCAGGGCCGCCGCCGGGCGGCCCGCCGACTCGGCCATCAGCGGGTACAGCTCGGCCGGTTCGGTCGGCCAGCGCTGCTCGGCGAACACCGGGACGTGCAGGTACCGGATGCCGCCGCCCGCACCGAAGGGGCCGGAGAGCGGGGAGCCGGTGCCCGGCGCGTCCGGCCGGGCCGCGAGTTCGGGTCCGCTGCGCAGGTCCAGCACGGTGCGGACGCCCAGCCCGTGCAGGGCCCGCAGCCCGGCGGGCGTCAGCCCGTCCAGCGCGGCCGAGCGGTAGAGCACCCCGCGCGGCAGCGCCCCGGCCCCGCCCGCGTCCCGCAGGTTGCGCACGCCGGGAACGGGCCCGTCCGCCGCCGTCGCCGGTTCGTCCACGATCATGCGGGCCATCCTAGGCCGCGCCCCCGGCGGCCCGGGTCGGCCCGGTGCGGTCGGGGTCGGGTCGGGAGATGGTCAGCAGGACGGGGGGTGTGCTCGCGGATCGACCGGCCGTCCAGTTCGAGGGCCACGCCCGCCGCGGCCGAGTAGGTGGTGGGGAACGGGACGGCGACGGCCGGGGGCTTCCCGTGGCTGCCGCACAGCCCCGGGTACTCCAGCACGTCGCCGTGCTCGAACGGCCCGTCGTCCAGGCCGGCGACCTGGGCGGCGGTCAGCCCGCGCCCGATCAGGTAGTCCGTCATCGTGGCGCGGTCGCTGCGGAAGGAGACGGCCACCTTGACGAGCCCGGTGCCGGGGTCGAGGCGGGCCAGGTGGTGGATGTCCTCCGCCCCGGCGGGGAGCGGCAGGGTGGTCTCGGCGAGGGCGCGGTCCAGCGGGAGGTCGGTGCCCGCGCAGGCCCGGGGGTCGCCGAACGGCGGCCCCTAGGCCGTCAGCCGGTGCACCACCCAGCTGCCCGCCCCCGCGACGGTCAGCAGCAGGACCAGGCCGATCACCCACCGCACTGTGTGGTCCCCCGCGTCCGACACCGTCAACCCACAGTTCGTGTACGGTAGTTCGGAAGAACGGGACGGTAGCACGGGCGCGACCGCCCCCGGCCCGGGCCGCGGAGACCGGGGCGGGGGCCGGGGGAGGGGCGGGGTCAGCCGAGGGCGGGGATGCCCGGGTAGAGCGGGTAGGGGGCGAGCAGGTCGACGGCGCGCTTGGCGACGGCGTCGCGCAGCGCGGGGTCGAGGGTGTACTGCGCCTTGGAGGAGCCGGCGGGGGCGGTGCCCGCCAGGACGGTGTGGACCAGGTCGGCGACCTCGTCGAAGTCGGCGGTGGTCAGGCCGCGGGTGGTCAGCGCGGGGGTGCCGAACCGGACGCCCGAGGTGTACCAGGCGCCGTTCGGGTCCTGCGGGACGGCGTTGCGGTTGGTGACGATGCCGGAGTCCAGCAGCGCGGCCTCCGCCTGACGGCCGGTCAGGCCGTAGGAGGAGACGTCGGCGAGCACCAGGTGGTTGTCGGTGCCGCCGGTCACCAGCCGGGCCCCGCGCCGCAGCAGCCCCTCGGCCAGCGCCTGCGCGTTGTCGACGACCTGCCGGGCGTACACCCGGAACTCGGGGCGCCGGGCCTCCGCGAAGGCCACCGCCTTCGCCGCCATCACGTGCGAGAGCGGGCCGCCGAGCACCAGCGGGCAGCCCCGGTCGACGTGCTCGGCCAGCTCCGAGGCGCACAGCACCATGCCGCCGCGCGGGCCGCGCAGCGACTTGTGGGTGGTGGTCGTGACGATCTGCGCGTGCGCGACCGGGTCGAAGTCCCCGGTCAGCACCTTGCCCGCGACCAGGCCCGCGAAGTGCGCCATGTCGACCATCAGGGTCGCGCCGACCTCGTCCGCGATCTCCCGCATCTTCCGGAAGTTCACCGGGCGCGGGTACGCCGAGTACCCGGCGACCAGGATCAGCGGCCTGAAGTCGAGGGCGATCCGGCGCACCTCGTCGTAGTCGAGCAGCCCGGTCGCCGGGTCGGTGCCGTAGCTGCGCTGCTCGAACATCTTGCCGGAGATGTTCGGCCGGAAGCCGTGGGTGAGGTGGCCGCCGGAGTCCAGCGACATGCCGAGCATCCGCTGGTTGCCCAGCTCGCGGCGGAGCTCCGCCCAGTCCTGCTCGCTCAGATCGTTGACGTTGCGCACGCCGGCCCGCCGCAGCGCCGGGCTCTCCACCCGCTGCGAGAGCACCGCCCAGAAGGCGACCAGGTTGGCGTCGATCCCCGAGTGCGGCTGCACGTACGCGTGCTCCGCGCCGAACAGCTCGCGGGCGTGCTCGGCGGCCAGCTCCTCCACCGTGTCGACGTTGCGGCAGCCCGCGTAGAAGCGGCGGCCCGGGGTGCCCTCGGCGTACTTGTCGCTCAGCCAGTTGCCCATCGCCAGCAGCACGGCGGGGGAGGCGTAGTTCTCACTGGCGATCAGCTTCAGCGAGGCGCGCTGGTCCTCGATCTCGGCGCCGATCGCGGCCGCCACCCGCGGCTCGACGGCGCGCACCACGTCCAGGGCGCTGCGGAAGGCGGTGTCGGCGGCGGGCCCGGCGAAGGTGTGGGCGGAGCTGTGGGCGGACGCGGGCAGGGAACGGGACTCGGCCAAGGCGGTCTCCTCGTACGGAACGGACGATTCGGACGGCCCAGGCGCACGGCGACAGCAGGCGGAGCACACGGGCACCCGCACGGAGCCGCTCCCCGATGGTGACTTCCATCCCAGCGCGCCAGTCACGGCTCACCGGGATGCTACCAACTCCCCGGACGGGCGCGGCAGCACCCCCGGGGGCGGGCAGGTGAGCGGGCAGGTGATCGGAACGGGAGTCGAAATCCCCTGGTGCGCCCGACCGTTCGTTCGGCATGATCGGGCGCATGACATGGACCGTCCCCGCCACCGACCGCCCCGAGGGCTCCCTCACCGCGCCCGAGGCCGAGCTGCTGCCCGAGTACCTCGCCTGGCACCGGGCCACCTTCCTGCACAAGTGCGCGGGCCTGACGGGGGAGCAGCTCGCGCTGCGCCCGCTGCCGACCAGCTCGCTCTCGCTGCTCGGCCTGATGCGCCACCTGGCGAAGGTCGAGCGCACCTGGTTCCGGATCCGGTTCGCCGCCGAGGCGGTCGAGCCGCTGCACTTCGTGGTGGGCCACAAGGACGCCGACTTCGACCTGCTGGAGCCCGAGCGGGCCGAGCAGGAGTACCTGCGCCTGCTGGAGGAGCAGCGCCTGGCGGACGAGGCGGTGGCGGGCGCCCCGCTGGACGCGCTGCTGGCCGAGCACCGCGAGGAGATGTCGCTGCGGATGACGTACCTGCACGTCACCACCGAGTACGCCCGCCACAACGGCCACGCCGACCTGCTGCGCGAGCTGGTCGACGGGGTGACGGGCGACTGATCCGGCGGGAAGCGGGCTCCCGGGGGGTCAACTCCGTTGCGGGGGAGGGAAGCTGACGAGTACTCCGGATGACGGTCCGATCGTGTGATCGGATAGCATACTGAGTATGGGACCTCTCGAGCCGAACATCCCCGAGCTGATCCTCGGGCTGATCGTTTTCTTCTTCCTCTTCGGCGTGCTCGGCAAGGCGCTCCTGCCGCGCATCGAACGCACGCTGACCGAACGGCACGACCGCACCGACGGCGGCATGGCCCGGGCCGAGGCCGCCCGGGCCGAGGCGGAACGCATCCGGGACGAGTTCCGGGCCGAACTGGCCACCGCCCGGCACGAGGCGGCGGCGATCCGGCAGGCCGCCGCCGAGGAGGGCGCGGCCCTGGTCGCCGCCCTGCGCGCCGAGGGCCAGCAGCAGCGCGAGCGGCTGGTGGACGAGGCGCACGTGCAACTGGCCGCCGACACGGTGCTGGCCGAGGCCGCGCTCCGTGAGGACGTCATCGCGCTGGCCACCGAGCTGGCCTCCCGGGTGGTCGGCGAACCGCTCGCGGACCTGCCCGGCACCCGCGCGATCGCGGAGGAGTACCGCGGCCGGGCGGTGAACTGACGCACCGCCGGACCACGGCGCAAGGGGACGGGCCGTCCCGGACCGGAGCTTCCCGCTCCGGGACCGGGGCGGCCCGTCCGCCGTTCGGTGCTACGGGCGCGGGGTCAGCAGGCGCCGTTGTCGGCCCAGACGCCCCACTGGCCGCTCAGCGTCGGGTCCTCGTTGACGGTCCACCACTTGTTGGTCCAGTAGTGGCCCTTCCAGTTGACCTTGGTGCCGGCGGTCGCGTACGTGGTGGTGGCGCTCCAGCTCGGGGCGGCCGAGCAGGTGCCGCCGGACGGGCTCGGCGAGGTGCCGGTGCCGGTGCTCGTGCTGGTGCTCGGCGACGGGGAGGGCGAGGTGGGCGGGGTGGCCCCGGCGAACTTCACCGTGTACTTGGTGAAGTCCCAGTCGTTCTGCGCCACGCTGGAGCACGAGCCGGACAGGCCCGGGTCGACCGTGCCGGGGCACTGGCGGTCCCGGTTGACCGACCAGTAGGTGTAGCGGGCCAGCTTGTGCGCGGTGGCGAAGTCCAGCACGGTCTGGAAGTCGGCCTGCCGGAAGTACTCGGCGGCGTCGGTCCGGCCGTTCATCAGCGAGACGCCCTCGTGCGCGTAGGCGTTGGCCTCGGTCCAGCCGAAGGTGTTCTGCAGGATCTGGTTGAACTTCACCAGCGCGTCGGTCTGCGCCGCCGCCCCGTTGAAGCCGCCGTCGAACGGCATGATCGAGTAGTTGGCGGGGGTGAAGCCCTGCGACTTCGCCTCCAGCAGCATCTGGGTGCCGAACCAGCCGGTGCCCGCGTTGGTGCCCGCCGTGGTGATCGAGACGTAGAGGCCCGGGTTGTTCTGCTGCAGGATGCGGGCCGCGCCGATCTCGTTGTGGATCGCGGCGGTGTTCTCGTACTCGGGCTCCTCCAGGTCGAAGTCGATCGCCTTGAGGCCGTACTTGGTGACCACCTTCTGGTACCCGGCGGCGGTCGCCTCCGGGGTGCCGCAGGTCTGGCCGAGCTTGGTGCCGCCGTAGCCGCCCACCGAGACCGAGACGTCGCCGCCCTTGTTCCGGATCGTCTGGATCACGGCCGGCATCGCGGTGTCGGTGTCGATCGAGGACGTGCCGCCCCAGGCGGGGCTGCAACTGCTGCCCTGGGCCAGGATGAAGGCCAGCTGGAAGGCCTTCTGGCCGGTGGCGTCCATCACCGCCGCGGCGTCCGGCGGGCTGTTGTCCTCCGGCATCAGGTAGGGCGCCGAGGCGTACCAGTTGTTGCCGAGCCCGGTCGCGGCGGTGGCGGCGCTGGCCGGGCCGGAGGCGGTGACGGCGGCCACGCCGCCGGCCAGCAGGCCGAAGACGGACAGGGCCACCGCCAGGGCGCGGCGCGGGCGCCGGGCCGGCGGGGCGTCGGCCGGGCGGTGGGCGGTGGCGGGGTGTGGGGGAAGTGCGCGTTCCATCGGGAACCTCTCCGGGAGGCGGCGAGGACGGCGGCCCGGGTGCGCGCGGGGCGAAGTGGGGGTGCGCACCAGGGTCAACGGTCGGGTACCAAGCCGAGGTTGACGTGACTGCCCACTGGTATAGACCTGTGCCGGTGCCCCGTCAACCCTTGCCGCCGGAGCCGCGCCGGAGCCGCGAGGGAGCCGCAGCAGGGCCGCGCCGGAGCGCACAAAGCGCAGGTCAAGAGAGGTCCAAGGGGAGGCCGGGTCGGGTGGCCGACGAACCGTCGGAACGTGCGAAAGCGCCCGCGGGACGGATCAGTCCGACCGGCCGCGCTCCCGCCCCCGCTCGCGGCCGTGCTCCCGGCCGTGCTCGCGCCCGCGTTCCCGCCCGCGCTCCCGGCCCCGCTCGCGCCCGCGGGCCGGCGGCCCGGCCGGGAGGTAGGACTCCAGGCCGCGCAGGAACACCTCGACCTTGAAGGCGTAGCGCTCGTCCCCGTCGCCCGACACCATGGTGTCGGCCATGCCCTGCAGGTTCGGGAAGCGGTCGGTCGGCAGCGCCTCCAGGAAGGAGTGCAACTGCCCGAAGTACTCGTGGATGCCGGTGCCGCGGGCGATCCGCTCCGCGTAGACCGAGGACTCGTAGGCGTCGGTGTCGATCAGCTGGCCCAGGCCGTCCAGCGCCCAGGCGGCGACCTGCGGTGGCAGGCCGACCCGGAGCAGCAGGTCGAGCAGGAACTCGGTGACGGTCAACTGGCTCTCGCCGAGCGGGATGCTGCCCAGCGAGACCAGCGAGACGTCCCGGTGCGAGGTGAGCACGCGCTGCGCCTCGAAGCAGATCTCGGTGATCTGCTCCTTCCAGCGCTCGGGCTCGGGGCGCGGCGGCAGCCGGATCTCCGAGACGACCCGCTCCAGCAGGAGTTCGAAGAGCTCCTCCTTGTTGGAGACGTGCGCGTAGAGTGAGGCCGGGCCGGTGCCCAGCTCCTGCGCCACCCGACGCATCGTCACCCCGGCCAGCCCCTCGGCGTCCAGGACGCGGACGGCGGTCTCCACGATCAGCGAGCGGCTGAGCGGCTGCCGCGGGTCCGCCTTGCGGGGCTTGTGCCACGGGATCGCGGGCATCTGCGCGGGCATGCGGGCCACCTGCTTTCGCTGAACGTTCGACCGTCGAACATCGTACTCCGGACGAACGGCGTTCGACGCGGGTACGAAGCGATCGGGCCGGAGAACGGCTGGAGCGCTGGTCGGAGCGGGTGCCCCGGGGGCGGACCGGGGGTTCCCCGGAGGGGACTCGGGGTCGGGGTCGGGGAAAGATCGGGGTCGGGGCGGGGTAAATCCGTTTGACGGGAACGCTGCTCGACTCGTAGAACAGTGTTCGTCCGAGCAAACACCGTTCACCGCGCGGCCCCCGTCCACCGCGCCCGGCACACTCAGGAGTTGCGATGACCGACGCGGTCACCACCTCGCCGCCGTCCGCAGGCGCGGCCGAACCCTACCGCTGGCGCTGGGTCGCGCTGTTCGTCATCCTCGCCGCCGAGGTGATGGACCTGCTCGACTCGCTGGTCACCAACATCGCCGCGCCCGCGATCCGGGCCGACATCGGCGGCGGCGAGTCCACCATCCAGTGGCTCGGCGCGGCCTACACGCTGGCGATGGCGATCGGCCTGATCACCGGCGGCCGGCTCGGCGACATCTTCGGCCGCCGCCGGATGTTCATGATCGGCGCGGCCGGCTTCACGCTCGGCTCGCTGGCCTGCGGCCTGGCCCAGGAGCCCTGGCAGCTGATCGCCGCCCGGATCGCCCAGGGCCTGCTCGGCGCGGTGATGCTGCCGCAGGGCCTCGGCATCATGAAGGAGATCTTCTCGCCGAAGGAGCAGGGCGCGGCGTTCGGCATGTTCGGCCCGGTGATGGGCCTGTCCACGGTCGGCGGCCCGATCCTGGCCGGCTGGCTGATCGACGCCGACTTCGGCGGCACCGGCTGGCGGATGATCTTCCTGATCAACATCCCGCTCGGCCTGTTCGCCCTGATCGGCGGCCGGGTCTTCCTGCCCGCGCGGGCCGAGGGCCCCACCGTCCGGCTCGACCTGCTCGGCGCGCTGCTGGCGGCGCTCGGCGCGGCCACCGTGATCTACCCGCTGGTCCAGGGCCGCGAGCACGACTGGCCGCTGTGGGCGTTCGCGCTGCTCGCGGTCGGCGTCGCGGTGTTCGGCGTGTTCGGCTGGTACGAGGCGCGCCGCAAGGCCGCCGGGGCGGACCCGCTGGTCGAGCCGAGCCTGTTCGCCAAGCGCGGCTTCAGCGGCGGCATGGTGCTCGGCCTGATCTTCTTCACCGCGATGACCGGCTTCTGGCTGACGTTCAGCCTCTACACCCAGCTCGGCCTGCACTACAGCGCGCTGAAGTCCGGCCTGGCGGGCATCCCGGCCTCGGTCGGCATGGTGGTGGCCTTCATCGCCTCGCAGGCGCTGCAGAAGTTCGGCCGCCGGGTGATGCACGCCGGCCTGCTGGTGATGCTGGCCGGCGTCGGCGCCCTGATGTACACCCTGCACGCCGAGGGCGCCACCGTGACGCCCTGGCAGACCACGCCCGCGCTCGCCGTCACCGGCCTGGGCATGGGCCTGGTGATGGCCCCGTTCTTCGGCATGGTGCTGGCCTCGGTCGAGACGCACGAGACGGGCTCGGCCTCCGGCACCCTGACGTCCATCCAGCAGCTCGGCGCCGCCCTCGGCAGCGCCATCCTGGGTACGGTGTTCTTCGAGCGCCTCAAGACGGCGGACTTCGCCAGTGCCGAGCAGATCACGCTGTGGACCGAACTCGGCCTGCTGGTCGTGGTGTTCGCCGCGATCTTCCTGCTGCCGATGCACGGCCGCCCCGAGCACGGCGAGGGCGAGGAGCCCGGCGGGGACGGCGCCGTCCCCGCCCCGCGCAAGGCGGACGCGCCCCAGGCGGTGTGACGCGTCGTCGGTGGCCCGTCGCCGCCGACGGGCAGGGCCGTCCCGCGACCGCGGGACGGCCCTGCCGTGCGTGCGGGCCGGATCAGCCCTTGTACGCCGCGAAGATCTTCGAGAACTGGTACGGCGTCTGCGGGATGTTGGTGCACTTGGGCAGCGAGCCGGTGCAGGCGTTGGCGTCCCGGGTCATCTCCCAGAAGGCCAGCTCGCCGAGGTGGTTCTGCTGGGCGAAGGCGAGCAGCTGCTGGGCGTCGGAGATGCCGAACACCTCGGAGGCGGTGTCGTTCTGGCCGAGCATCGGGGTGACGCCGACCATCGCGTACGCCTGGGCGTCCGTCAGGCCGGTCCAGACCGAGCGGATCTGCGCCTGGGTGGACTGCGCGGACTGGATCGCGTAGGCGCCCATCTTCCCGGCCGGGCTCGGGGCGGCCCAGTCGCCGAAGTCCATCGCCATCACGTTGACCAGGTCGACGGCCAGGCCCGCGTTCTTGGCGGACTGCAGGATGTAGACGCCGTCGGTGGTCAGGCCGCTGGGCAGCACCGGCAGGGTCAGGCTGACCTTCAGGTCGCGGCCCTTGGCCCGCTGCGCGGCCTGGACCTGGGCGAGCGCGGCCGAGCGGCGGTCGACCGAGGCGTGGTCGGTGACGGCGGTGCCCTCGATGTCGAAGTCGACCCGGTCGAGGGCGTAGACGTCGACGACCTTCTGGTACTGCGCGGCCAGCGCGGCCACCGTGGTGCAGGACTGGGCGAGTTCGGTGCCGTTGGCGCCGCCGAAGGACGGGCGGACGTCGCCGCCGGCGTCCCGGATCGCGTCCATGTCGGCCTTGTCCCAGCCGGTGGCCGGGTCGTAGGCGCCGAACCAGCTGGCGGTGCACGGCTGGGCGCCGTTGATGATGAACGCCAGCGAGAACTCCTTGAGCCCGCCGGCCGCGGCCAGCGCGGGCAGGTTCGGCGTCGGGTACGCGCCCATGTCCACGTACGGCGCGGCCGTCCCGGCGGCGGTGCCGGTGCCCGCGACGGCGGTCAGCGCCGAGGAGTTGGCGGACTCGTTGCCCGCCGCGTCGAAGGCGCTGACGGTGAAGGTGTGGCTGCTGCCCGGGAGCAGGCCGCGCACGGTGGCCGAGGTGCCGGTGGTGGTCGCCACCACCGCGGAGCCCTCGCGGACGTGGTAGCCCGCCACCGCCGTGTTGTCGGTGGAGGCGCTCCAGCCGAGCGTGACGCTGCCCGGTCCGGTGCCGGTGGAGCGCAGGCCCGCGGGCACGGACGGCGCGGCGGTGTCGGCGGGCGCGCCCGCGCACGGCTGGTTGTTGATCGTGCAGTTGGCGGGCGCGGTCTGCACCGCGCCGGTGCTGACGCCGAAGCCGACCGCGGGGGCGGCCGCGCCCGGGGCCAGTGGCGAGGCCCAGCTCGGCGAGGTCACCGTGTAGTGGGTGCCGGTGGGGGTGGCGGTGGAGGTCAGCACGCCGTTCCACAGGCCCGAGACGCTCTCGCCGGGCGGCAGGTCGAAGGAGAGCGACCAGCTGTTCACGGTGGCGTTGGTGTGGTTGGTGACGGTGTAGGTCGCCTGGAACCCGGTCGACCAGCTCTGGGTGACCGCGTAGTCGGCGACCAGTCCGGAGACCCCGGCCGCGTCGGCGGCAGCGGCGGCATCGGCGACGGAGGCGCCCAGCGGGGCGGCGATCAGTGCCGCGGCTGCGGCGAGCGAGAGGGTGACGCGCCTCATCGGCGGGTCCTCCTTGAGGTGTGTGGGGGATGGGGAGGGCCGTGCTCGGGTGCGGGGAGCGCACCCAAGATGGTCCAGACCAATTCGGGACGTCAATCCGAAGTCTGCCGGTTTTGCCAGGAGTTGACGCATCGGAGGGCGCGAGTGGGCCTGATCGGACGCGAGCGGGCCCGAGTGGGCCGGGAGGTGCGGGCGGACGCCCGGGAGGGACGACGGAGGGCGCGGCCCCCGAAGACGTGGGGGAGGGAGCCGCGCCGCCCGCCCGACCCCGGCCCCGGGGTCGGGCGTCCATGGGCCGTCGCCGGACCGTCGTCGGGTCAGGCCGCGACGGCGGCGGCGCGCATCCGGCGGGTCAGGAACACGCCCGAGGCGGTGGCCGAGAGCAGCCCCGCGCCCGCCAGCACCAGCAGGGCGTCGCCGCCGCCCGCGCCGGTCGCGGCGTCCGCGGCCTCGACGGTGGTGGCGGTGTTCGCGGCGTTCAGGGCGACGTCGCCGCCGTGGCCGTGGTGCGCGACGGTCGAGCGGGCCGCGCCCGCGTCGATCTGCGCCTCGGACGGGCCGGACGGGTTCGTCGCCGCGAACGGCGCGACGGCGCCGGCGGCGGTGGCCGGGGTGCCGCCGAAGTCGACGTCCGAGCAGCCGTAGAACGCCTCCGGGCTGTCCGAGCGCTGCCACACCATGTAGACCAGTTGGCGGCCGGTGCGCTGCGGCAGCGTCACACCGACGTTGTAGTAGCCGTTGTCCGAGGTGCGGGCGGTGGCGTACGTGGCGATCGGGTTGGCCAGGTCCAGGTCGGACCACTTCAGCGGCTTGGTGGGGTTGTAGCCGCTGTTGGTCAGGTACAGCTTCATGGTGCCCTGGTGCGGCGCGGTGACCCGGAAGGTGAAGGTCTTCGCCCCGGCCGTCACCGCCGTGGCCGGCCAGTCGGTGCGGGCCCAGTCCAGGGCCCGGTACTTGTCGCGGTTGGCCGAGCAGAGGTGGCCGTCCGGGATGATCTGCTGGCTCTGCCCGTTGGCGCTCGCGATGTTGACCTCGTTCCAGTCGTACAGCGGCTGGGTGCCGCTGTCGGCCACCAGGTCCTTGCACACCTGGGACTTCGGGGTCTCCGGCCCCTCCGCGTAGCAGGTCGCGACACGGCTGGGCGGACCGAACATCGCGCCGTGCGCGTCGGCGGTGGTGACGGTGAGGGCGGTGACGGCCAGGGCGCCCGCGCCCACCGCGGAGGCGGTGAGCAGGCGACGGGACCAGGACATGGTTCTCCTCGGGGAAAGTCGGGCCGGCTGTGGGGGAAAAGCGGCACGTCTGCCCGCGCCACGGGGAGCGACCCCGGGGCCGCGCGGCGTGGACCCGGCACGCCGCGAGCGGAACGAAGGCTACGATTGGCCTATACCAATTGACAAGAGTCGGCCAAGTGGGGGCAGTCGCCCGGTGGCGGGATTCGGCCACCCGCCACGGCCCTTGCCGCACAGCCGACCTGGCGGTGCGTCAGCCCTCCGGCCACCCCGCCGGCCAGCGGAATCGGCCTTCCGGCACCCGCGCCCGCCACCCGCCCGACCGGACCGCGCCGACCGGGACACCCACCCGGCGGCGGGCCCGGGCGGGGCGGAGGAATAAGGCCCAGGTAACCCTGCGATAAGGCGCCGGACGGACGCGGACCGGCGCTGACGGGCGCTGACGGGCCGTCGGAGGGCGCGGGCGCCACCCGCTGCCGTCGCTCTTCTTCCCGGCTCTTCCCGGCTCTTCCCAGCCGTCCTTCGCCGGAGGGCGGGGTCGCGGCACCCGTCGCGTCCCCCGTCGCCCGTGGCCCCGACCCCGGGGCGGGCCCGGTGGCCGTTCTGTCGCGGACGCGCCGGTGGGGCCGGACGGGGTACGGCCGTACGGTGGACGGGCCGCGTGGCGTGGCGGGATCGGGGGCCGCGCCTGCCTAGTGTCCCGGCTATGTCCGCACGCCCCCTCGTGCTCGCCGCCGCCTCGCTCGGCCTCGCCGCCGCCCCCGTGCTCGCCCTGCTCGCCCCCGCGGCCGGGGCCGCCAGGGTGTCGGGCCGGGCCGTGATCGGGAACCCGGTCGCCGGGAACCACGGCTACAACGCCTTCGTGGAGCAGGACGCCACACTGGGCAGCACCGAGGCGGAGGGGCCGGTCGCCGTCGGCGGGAACCTCGCCTTCGGGTCCGGCTACAACGTCAGCCTGCACAGCACCGGGACGTTCACCGCCCCGGGCGACGCGCGGCCCGCCGCGCTGCTGGTCGGCGGACGGGTCGACTTCGCGGGCAGCTCCCCGGACGGGGTGCTCAAGGTGCTGAGCGACGGCTACCTGAAGATCGGCGACCTGACGGGCTCCACCGTCCTCGCCACTGACAGCAACAACGCGCAGGTCGACACCCAGGTGGTGGCCGCGGGCACGGCCCACGACTCGGTGCCCCGGATCGAGCTGACCACCCGTCAGCCGGTCGCCTCGGTCGGCCCCGCGCCCGGGCTGATCGACTTCGGCGCGGCCTTCCGGACCTTCCGCGAGCGGGCCCGGGCGATGGCCGCCTGCCCGCAGAACGTCACCCTGGTCGACGACGCCGGACGCCCGCTCCCCGCCGACTTCGCCCCCGGCACCACCGGCCGCCTCACCCTCGTCCAGGGCCGCACCAACGTGCTGCACCTGACGGGCGCCCAGCTGAACGACCTCGCCGAGATCAACTTCCAGAACCGGCCGACCCGGGACACCCCGCTGGTGGTCCTCGTCGACACCACCGCCGAGGGCGGCGTGTACGCCTGGTACAACCCCAACACCCCCGGCATCAGCGGCCCGCAGGTCCCCTACGTGCTCTGGGACTTCCCCGACGCCACCGAGATCACCATGGTCGCCGGGGACTCGCTGGAGGGCACGGTCTACGCCCCGAGCGCGCACCTGAAGGACGTCAACGCCTCCAACATCGAGGGCGACGTGATCGCCCGCGCCTACGAGGCCGGTCCGCTGGTCGGCGGCGCCGCCGCAGGGGCCGGCGAACTCCACTACCGGCCGTTCGACGCCACCGTCTCCTGCGAGGACACCAGCCCGAGCCCCAGCCCTTCGCCCAGCTCCAGCACGGCGGCACCGACTCCGAGCCCCAGCGCCAGCACCGCCGCGCCCACCCCGTCCCGGACGCTGCCCGCGCCGACCCCGAGCGCGACCGGTCCGACCGGCCCCGGGGGCGAACTCGCCGAGAGCGGCGCGGCCACCACCCTCCCGCTGACCGCCGCCACGGCCGCCGCCGCGCTCGGCGCGGGCGCGCTCCTCGTCCTGCGCCACCGGGAACGCGGGGGACGCGGGGGACGCCGGGGCTGACCGGGTTGACCGGGCGGACGGGGCTGACGGGTGTTCGGGGCCGACGGGTGTTCGGGCTCAGGGCGGCGGCGGGGACAGCGCGGCCAGCAGCCGCGCCGTCTCCAGGCCGGTCGCCAGGTAGTCCACCAGCAGGCCGTCCCGCAGCGCCAGGGGCGAGCGGCGCTCGCGGACCAGGCGGACCGCCTCGTCCGGCGCCGACCCCAGCTCGACCAGGGCCTGCGCGGCGACCAGCGCCGAGCGGTTGCGGCCGGTGCGGCCCCGCACCAGCACGCTCTGGCCCGAGACCACCGCCTCCGCGACCGTCCGGGACAGCGACTGCACGGCCGTCAACTGCCAGGCGTCCAACGGCCCGTCCGGCAGCGCCAGCACCCGGTGCGGCCGCCCCGGGGCGGGCCCGTGACCGGCCGCCGCGCACAGGCTGACCACCAGGTCGAACTCCGCGTCCACCACCACCGGCAGGCGCCGCCCCGCGGCGTCCGTCCGGTGCAGGCCGCCGAGCCACAGCCCGGGGGCGATCTCGTTCCACGGCGCCGACGGCTCGGGCGCGCCGCTGCCGTTCTGACGGGTACTCATCCCAGCTGCCTCCCGCCCTGGAACGCGGACGGCCGCGCGGTGGTTCCCGCCCGGGCCGGAAAACCGGTTCGGGGCCCGGGGATTCGCCCGGCGTTCACGGGGGGAACAGGCCCCGGTGAGGCCGCGTTGGGGCGGGGCCGGAACGTTGGTCGGCACCGCTCCGCACACCCACGACCCGAGGGACGGAACCCGTGACCGAACCGCGCGCCCCCAGGTGGCGTCGTCGACTCTCCCCGCTGCTGGCCGCCGTCGTCCTGCCGGCCGCCGCCCTGGGAGCCCTGACCGCGCCCCCCGCCGCCGCCGCGCCGGCCGCCGACATCCGGATCAACGAAGTGGTGACCACCGGATCGGTCGACGACTCGATCGAGCTGTACAACAAGGGCACCGCGACGGTCGACCTGTCCGGCTGGGTCCTCAAGGACAACGACAACAGCAGCAAGTACAAGGTCGCCTCCGGCACCACCCTCGCCCCCGGCGGCTACAAGGCGTTCGACGTGCACGGCAGCTTCGGCCTCGGCTCCGCCGACAGCGCCCGGCTCTACCTGGCCGACGGCACCACCCTGGTCGACTCCTACAGCTGGACCTCGCACTCCGACCCGTCCTGGTCGCGCTGCCCCGACGGCACCGGCGCCTGGGGCAAGGCCGCCGCGCTCACCCTCGGCAAGGCCAACAGCTGCTCCGGCGGCGGCGGTTCGACCAGCCCCGTCGCCTGGCCCGGCAGCTCCGCCGTGACCACCGCCGACGCGGCGAACGTGTTCGGCGAGGACCTCTCCGGCCTCCAGTTGGAGGGCGGCGTGCTCTGGGGCGCGCAGAACTCCGGCAAGCTGTGGCGGCTCGTCCCGAACGGCTCCGGCGGCTGGAAGCCCGACACCGCCAACGGCTGGGGCAGCGGCAAGGCCCTGCGCTTCCCCGGCGGCAGCGGCACCCCCGACGACGAGGGCGTCACCCTCACCGGCGCGGGCTCGGCCGGCGGCGTCTACGTCTCCAGCGAGCGCAACGCCGACTCCTCCTCCACCAGCCGGCTCTCCGTGCTGCGCTACGACGTCTCCGGCAGCGGCGGCACGCTGACCGCCACCCGGGAGTGGAACCTCACCCCCGACCTGCCGTCCACCGGCGCCAACCTCGGCCTGGAAGGCATCACCTGGGTGCCCGACGGCTACCTGACCGGCGCCGGCTTCAAGGACGCCGCCACCGGTGCCGCCTACGACCCGGCCCGCTACGGCGCGCACACCGGCGGCGTGTTCTTCGTCGGCGTCGAGGGCACCGGCACCGTCTACGGCTACGTCCTGCTGGAGGCCGGCGGTTTCACCAAGGTCGCCACCGTCGCCAGCGGCATGGCCGGCGTGATGGAACTGTCCTGGGAGCCGCAGGCGAACCGGCTCTGGGCGGTCTGTGACGACACCTGCTCCGGCCAGCTGCGCACCTTCAAGGTCAACGCCTCCGGCGCGTTCGCCCTCAGCGCCGTCCACAACCGCCCCACCGGCATGCCGAACCTCAACAACGAGGGCTTCACCCTGGCCGGCGCGGGCGAGTGCACGGCCGGCAGCAAGCCCGTCTACTGGTCCGACGACAGCAACACCGGCGGCCACGCGCTGCGCAGGGGCAGCATCACCTGCTGAGCCGCCCGCCGGCGCTCCGTCCCCCGGAAGGCGACGGAGCGCCGGCGCGACGGTCAGGTGCGGAAGCCCGCGTGGACGTGGTCGTGGTGGGTGTCGTCGCTGAAGAACTGGTTGGCCGTCCCCCCGCCGGGGAGCAGGTACGGGCCGCCCACGTTGTACGAACCGGCCGCCGCCGCGTCCCGCATGAAGGACCGCACCAGCTCCGCCGGGGTCGCCGGGTCGACCACCGGGTGCCCGTCGATCCGCCAGGTGTCGAAGGCCCGCCCCTGCGGATGGTCGCTGGGCCGGTCGGTGCCGAACACCAGCAGCGGGTGGCCCGAGCGCAGCACGCTCGGCTCGAACGCGTACGTCCCCGCCAGCGCCAGCATCGCCGCCAGCACCGACGCGTGCACCTGCCCCGAGCGGACGTCCGCCGCCCCCGCCGGGGGCAGCACGATCCGCGGAGAGGCCAGCACCCGGGTCGCCGGGTCCGGCAGCGCGGCCGCCGCCGCGCCCGGGTCGGCCGGGTGCAGGGCGGTGACGGTCCACCGGGGCGCCGCCCGGGACAGCCGGACGTCGACCGTGCTGCCCGCCGACACCACCGCGCCGTCCGGGCCCGCCAGCCACTGCCGACACACCACCAGCACGCTCGCCGAATCCGCCAGCAGCCCGCCGTACTGCGCGTACACCACCTCCAGGGCCGCCCGCGGCGCGTCCGCGAGCAGCGCGCCGCCCTGCTCGGCCAGCCCTGGGTCCAGCCCCAGCGCCGCCACCCGCGCCCGGGCCGCCGCCACCCCCTGCCCGCCCGCCGGCCACCCGCCGACCGCCTCCACCAGCTGCGCCGCCCGCAGCTTCACGTCCGGCCGCAACTCGCCCGCGCCGGGCTGCCAGGCCGCGGGGGAGGGGAAGGGCGACGGGCTGGCGACGGGGCTGCTGGGGCTGCTGGGGCTGCTGGGAGTACCGCCGGGGGTGCTCGGGGTGCTCGGGGTGCTCGGCGGGGTCGTCGCACCGGACGAACACGCCGTCAGGGCGCAGCCGAGCCCGGCCAGCAGGACGGCCCGGCGGCCCGGGACGGCATCGGGGAGGCGCACGCTCCCACTATCGGCCGCCCCCGGCCGGACGGGAAGGCCGACCCGCCGGGGACGCCCCCGAGGGTCAGCCGGTCGGGGCCCGCCAGGAGCGGAACCACGGGTCGGGCCAACTGCTCGGCGGGCGGCTGCGCCGGGCTCGTGACGAGGTGACGGGCCGTCGGGGGCGTCAGGTGAGTTGGAGGAGCAGGTCGGCGGTGAGGGTGAGGGTGAGGACGGCGGCCGCGGTGGCGGTCAGGCGGCGGATCAGGGTGGGGCGGCGGAGGGCGGGGAGGCGGGTCGGGGCGAAGGTGCGGGTGAGAATGACGGTCAGGGCGCAGAGGCAGGCTCCGGCGAGGAGGGGGCCGCCGGTGGTGATCAGGGCGGTGACGGCGTGTCGGCCGACGCCGAGGGTGGTGCAGGAGCCGTCCGGGGCGCAGTGGACGTCGGCGACGGTGCCGGGCCGGTAGGAATCCGGTGCGCCGTCGTAGGTCAGCGGCCGCCCGGCGGGGTCGGTGCCCCGGCAGTGGCGGGTCAGGTTCCGGTACTCGCCGGTGGTGCGGCACTCGGTGACGGTCATCCCCAGCACGGGTTGGTGGTGCCGGTCGCGGATCTCCGCCGAGGCGATGGCCCCGGCCACCGTCAGGGCCACCCCGAGCGCGACCCCGGCCAGTGCGAACAGGGCGCCGAGCAGGGCGGCGGCGAGGGCGGCCGAACGCCGCCCCGGCCGGTCGCGTCCCGCGTCGCGCCTCGGGGTGGGGCCGTGCTTGGTCCGGTCCGTCCCGGCGGTGCGCGGCCTCCCGGCTCGCGGTCCCCCCGACGGCGATTTCTTGGCCTGCGGCTTCCCGGACATGGCTGGACCTCGGACTTTCCCCCGTGCGACGCGACGGCACACCGTACCGCCGACCGCGACCGGTGGGTAGCATCGGCGGGTGACCGAGTTCCGGATCGTGCAGGCCGTCCCGCTGGACGTCGAGGAGACGTGGCGGCGGGTCACCGACTGGCCCCGGCACGGCGCCTCGGTGCCGTTCACCCGGCTCGACGTGGACGCGGACGGACGGCGCCTGGTGGCCCGCACGGGCATCGGCCGGTTCGGGTTCGACGACGTGATGGACGTCGTGCGGTGGGAGCCGCCGCGGGACGGCGGCCCCGGCCGCTGCCGGCTCGTCAAGCGCGGCCGGGCGGTGACGGGTTGGGCCGAGATCGAGGTCCGGCCGCTGCGCGACGGGACCGGGTCCGCGGTGCGCTGGCGCGAGGACCTGCGGTTCGGCCCGCTGCCCGCGCTGCTCGACCGCCCGACCGCGTGGGTCGGGCGGATCGTGTTCCGGCAGGCGCTGCGGGCGCTGCTGCGCTGAGCCGGGGCACCGAGCCGGGCCTGCTCAACGGGCGGTGCGGGTGGCGAGGCCGTCCAGGACGCAGGCCAGGCCGAAGGCGAACTCGGCCTCCGGGTCCGGCTCGTCGGTCTCGGCGATCCGGCGGGCGATCAGCGGGTGCTCGCCCGCCGCGATGACCTGCCGGACGTACGGGCCGACGCTGTGCTGCCACTGCTCCTCGGTCAGGCCGGTGCGGCGCTCGGCGCTCCGGGCGGCCTGCTGGGTCGCCACCGAGCCGAGCACGTACGCGCGCACCACGCCGAGCGCCCGCGAGGCCGCCGCGATGTCGGGCGTCAGCGTGACGGCCGCGCGCAGCGCCGACTCGGAGCGGCGCAGCGCGTGCGGGCCGAGCGAGGGACGCCCCGTCAACTCGCCCTCCAGCAGCCACGGGTGGGCCAGCAGGCTCGCGCGCAGCGCGTGCGCGACCGCGGCCAGGTTGGCGCGCCAGTCCGCGCCGGGCTCGGGGAGCGGGTGCTCGCCCTGCGCCGCGTCGACCATCAGGTCCAGCAGTTCGTCGCGGTTGGTGAGGTAGCGGTAGAGGGTGGCCGTCCCCGACCCGAGGTCGCCCGCGACCCGGCGCATCGACACCGCGGCCAGCCCCTCCGCGTCGGCGACGGCCAGCGCGGCGGCCACGTACTGGTCCACCCCCGGCGCCCGCCGGGCCGGTTCGGGACGCGGCCTGCTCCACACCAGGGGCGGAGTGGGGTCGGTCATGGGGCGGTTCCTTTCCTCGTTGCCCGCCATCCTAGCTTCTGGATACGCTGTAGCCATGACGGAAACGCTGTATCCAGAAGGATCGCCGCCCCGGTCGGGACCGAAGACCGGGGCGAGGGAGCAGGTGCCGGTGCTGGTGGTCGGCGGCGGGAGCGTCGGACTGCTCGCCGCCGCGCTGCTCGCCCACCACGGCCTGCCCCCCGTGCTGGTCGAACGCCGCCCCGGCCCCTCGGTCCACCCGCGCGCCACCGGCATCGGCGCGCGCAGCGTCGAGATCCTCCGCGAACTCGGCCTCGACGCCTCCGTCGACGCCACCGCCGTCGACCTCCGCGGCGGCGCGGGCAAGGCCGCGGCTCGCACCGTCGTCGAACTCGGCGCGGGCGACGTGACGGCCGTGCCGATGCCCGCCCCGCCCGCCGACGCCGACGACCCCGCCCCGTTCCGGCTGCGCGGCGTCTGCGCCCAGGACCGCCTGGACGCCGTGGTCGCCGCCCACCTGGCCCGCCGGGGCGCCGACCTGCGCTGGTCCACCCGGCTGACCGGCCTCGCCCAGGACACCGACGGCGTCGACGTCGAACTGACCGGCCCCGACGGCCGCCGACTGCTGCGCTGCGCGCACCTGGTCGCCGCCGACGGTGCGCAGAGCACCGTCCGGGCCGCGCTCGGCGTCGGCACCTCCGGGCCGGGCGACCTCGGCGGCACCAAGGTCAACATCCTGTTCCGCGCCGACCTCCGCCCCCACCTGCGCGGCACCTCCTTCGCCACCTGCACCCTCACCGTGCCCGGCGCGTCCGGCCTGCTGGTGACCATCGACGGCGCCCGGGACTGGGTCTTCCACGTCGCCTGCGACACCGGGCGCGGCGAACGCCCCGAGGACTTCACCCCGGAGCGCTGCGCCGCCCTGGTCCGCACGGCCGTCGGCGACCCGGAACTCGACGTCGAGGTGCGCAGCGTCCTCCCGTGGCGGCCCCGCAGCGCGCTCGCCGAGCGCTTCACCGCCGGCCGGGTCCACCTGGTCGGCGACGCCGCGCACACCGTGGCGCCGATCGGCGCGTTCGGCCTCAACACCGGCCTCGCCGACGCCCACAACCTGGCCTGGAAACTCGCCGCCGTGCACCGCGGCGAGGCCGGGCCCGGACTGCTCGACAGCTACGCCCGGGAACGCGAACCGGTCGCCGCGGCGACCGTGCACCAGGCGCTGCTCCGCTTCGCCGACCCGGGCCTGCACTGGGGACGCGGCCCGGAGGCCGACGCGGCCCGGGCGGCCGCGGGCGCGTGGGCCCCGCCCGTCGTGCACCTCGGGCAGCGCTACGACTCGGCCGCCGTCCTCGACCCGCGCCCGCAACTCCCCTCCACGGTGGACCTGGCGGCGGTCCTGGACGGCACCCCCGGCTCCCGCGTCCCGCACGCCCGGGTCGACGGCACCTCCACCCTCGACCTGGTCGCCGCCCGCTGGACCCTGCTCACCGGCCCCGCCGACACCCCCTGGCACCCCGCCGCCACCACCCTCGGCCTCCCCGCCCACCGGGTCCGCGCCCCCTGGCTCCCCGCCACCGGCGCCCTCCTGGTCCGCCCCGACGCGATCGTCGCCCTCCGCGCCGAGACCCCGCCCCCGGACCCGACCCGCTTCCTCACCGAAGCCCTCGACCACCTGCTCGCCCGGTAGCCCCGGCAGCCCCGGTAGCCGACCGGATGTCGGGAGCGGCACCTACCCTCCGGGGATGGGCCACGACATCCACATCACCCGCCGCCGCCACCACTGGTTCGACCCGGAGGGGCCGGAGATCGGGTTCGAGGAGTGGCGGGCCGCCGTGGCCGCCGACCCGGTACTGGAGCTGGTCGCGTACGGCGAGGGCGAGCAGACCGAGTGGTGGGCCGAGCTGTTCGACCCCGACCGGGGCTACCGGGAAGGCATGTGGTGGCGGGACGGGAAAGCCTCCGTCAAACACCCGAGCCGCCGCTTCCGGGCCAGGATGCACGCGGTCGCGCAGGCCCTGGGCGCGCGCGTGCAGGGCGACGACTGCGAGTACTACGACGAGAACGGCGACCAGATCGGCCCGGACGAGGACTGACGACACGCCGCAGCCCTCCCCCGGCAGGAGAACGGGGGAGGGCTGCGGCGGTGCTGACGGTGGGTCAGCGGCGGGGCTGGATCCACCAGGCCGTGGTGGCCGGGGGGAGGGTGTCGGGCGGGCAGGGGCCGGAGGCGAGGAGGGGGGTGCCGGTGACGGGGGCCGGGGCGGGGACGGTGCCGAAGTTGGTGGCGACCAGGAGGCCGTCGCCGCGGGTGAAGGCGAGGACGTTCGGCGGGGTCTCCAGCCAGCGCAGCGTGCCCTCGCCGAGCTGGGGGAGCAGCCGGCGCAGGTGCAGCGCCTCGCGGTACAGGTGGTACGGCGAGGTCTGGTCGGCCAGCGCCCGCTCCGCCGTGTGCCGGGCGAAGGAGGCCGGCTGCGGCAGCCAGGTCGGGGCCGAACCCTCCGGGCTGAACCCGTACGGGGCGCGGCTGCCCGCCCACGGCAGCGGGACGCGGCAGCCGTCCCGGATGCCCTTGCGGCTGCCCGTCCGGTGGAAGATCGGGTCGGTGATCACCTCGTCCGGCAGGTCGTCGACCTCCGGCAGCCCCAACTCCTCGCCCTGGTACAGGTAGGCCGCGCCCGGCAGCGACAGCATCAGCAGCGCCGCCGCCCGGGCCCGCTCGGGGCTGCCGAACCGGGTCGTGGTGCGGACCTGGTCGTGGTTGTTCAGCACCCAGGTGACGGTGGAGCCGGTCGCGGTGATGTCGCGCACCGCCGCGTCGATCACCTGGTGGAAGTGCCCGGCGTCCCACGGCGCGTGCAGCAGGTGGAAGAAGAACGCCTGGTGCAGCTCGTCCCCGCGCACGTACTTGGCCTGCTCGGCGGGCGTCGGCACGGACGCCTCGCCGACCAGCAGCCGCTGCCGCCCGTCGCGGACCGTGTACTCCTCGCAGATCGCCCGCCAGGACCGCCAGATCCCGTGCACCTCCGGCTGGTTCCAGGCCAGCGGGTTGACCGAGTCGCGGGTCCGCTCGTCGGCCTCCGGGTCGGGCGAGTCCGGCAGTTCGGGATGCTTGTACAGGCCCGCCGCGACGTCGATCCGGAAACCGTCCACGCCCCGGTCCAGCCAGAACCGCAGCACCTTCTCGAACTCGGCGGGCACCTCCGGGTTGCGCCAGTTCAGGTCCGGCTGCTCCGGGGTGAACATGTGCAGGTACCACTGGCCGGGCGTGCCGTCCGGCTCGGTGACCCGGCTCCAGGCCGGGCCGCCGAACATCGCCCGCCAGTTGTTGGGCGGCAGCTCGCCGTCCGCGCCCCGGCCGTCGGCGAAGTGGAACCGGGCCCGCTCGGCGGACCCCGGGGCGGCGGTCAGCGCCTCCAGGAACCACGGGTGCTCGGCCGAGCAGTGGTTGGGCACGGTGTCCAGCACCAGGCGCAGCCCCAGCTTGCGGCAGTCCTCGACCAGCAGGTCGAAGTCCTCCAGGGTGCCGAACATCGGGTCGACGCCCTTGTAGTCCGCCACGTCGTAGCCGTGGTCGTGCTGCGGCGACGGGTAGAACGGGTTCAGCCACACCCCGTCCACGCCGAGCCGCTTCAGGTACGGCAGCCGGGCCCGGACGCCCGGCAGGTCGCCGATCCCGTCGCCGTTCGAGTCCTGGAAGCTGCGCACGTACACCTGGTAGATCACCGCGTCGCGCCACCAGAGCGCGTCGGCGGCGGGCGGTGCCGCCTGTTCCTCCGGGAGCGGGTGCTCGGCGGGAAGGACGGTGGAGGAGCGCGGCGGATCGCCGGGGACGACGGACGTGATCATGCGTCACCTTCACGGGAGCGCGCGAGGGAGGTCGCGCTGACAGGCACGGGCCCCGCCTGACATACCGTCAGTTCCTCGGGGATACCTAGATGTTAGGTATAGGCCAAACTGTGTGTCCAGGAGCCTGCCGGTGGAGATGTCACCTTCTGGGGCTCAGGGTGCCATCAGCCGGGACGAATCCGGGCGAATAAGTGGGAGCGCACCGGGGTAGACCAACGCCCAGGAGCGCCGCCCGGCGTACGACCGATGATGCCCGACCGCGCAGTGCGCTCCCCCGCCACCCCCCTCGAAGGAGGCACCCCGGAGTGCGGCTACCGCTGCTCGCTCTGCTCGCCACCGGCCCCGCGCACGGCTACCAGCTCCGGCGCGCCCTGGAGTCCGCGTTCGGCCCCGGCTACCCCCGGACCAACGACGGTCAGGTCTACATCACGCTCGGCCGGCTGGAGAAGTCCGGCCTGATCGAGGGCCAGGAGGTCGCCCAGGACCGGCGGCCCGCGAAGCGGGTCTTCGCGCTGACCGAGGACGGCCGCCGCGAACTTGCCGCCTGGTTCGCCCGGCCCTCCGAGGGCGGCAAGGTCCGGGAGGACTTCTTCCTCAAACTGGTGCTCGGCCCGCACACCCGGCTGGCCGAGCCGCGCGCCCTCATCGACCTCCAGCGCTCGCACTGCCTGGCCGCGCTCCGCGGCCTGCACGCCAGCGCCGACGGCTCCGCCCAGCACGGCGTGTCGCGGCTGCTGATCGAGGGCGAGGTGCTGCACCTGAAGGCCGAACTCGACTGGCTGGAGCGCTGCCAGCAGGAGTTCACCTGACCGGGGGCCGCCCCCGGTGCGCGTGACGCCCGCCCCGCCCGCCGAACCCACCGTGCCCACCGCGCTCACGGTGCCGGGGCGGCCGTCATGCCGGCCAGCAGCCAGTCCAGGGCGCGGTGGAACTCCCGTTCGCGGCGCGCCAGGTCGGCCTCCTGAGGGCGCTCCACCAGGGCGCCCGAGTCGGCGATCTCCGGGATCTCCAGCACCGCCTCGGTGATCTCCGTCATCAACCCCTCCACCGTGGTGCCCGCCGCCGTGGCCTTCTCCTCCCAGTTCACCTCCGTGACCGTGAACCCGTAGGTGTACTGGAAGACCGCGGACAGCGCCGCCGTCGCGTCCTGCGGCGACAGCGGGGAGGCGTGCGCCACCTCCACCGCCCGGGCCGAGAAGCGCACCGAGTTCGGGCCGATGTTCAGGTAGTTCGCGTAGACCCGGACCGCCCACGGGTGCGCCAGCATCGCCGCCCGCCACGCCACCGCCAGCGCCCGCAACCCCGCCTGCCAAGACGCGCCGTCACCCGCCTCCGGCAGCACCATCTCGCCCGCCACCACGTCCAGCGCCAGCTCCAGCAGGTCGTCCTTGTCGCTGACGTACCAGTACAGCGACATCGGCGTCACGTCGAGCCGCGCCGCCAGCGCCCGCATCGAGAACCGCGCCTCGCCCTGCTCGTCCAGCAGCCGCACCGCCGCCGCGACCACCACGTCCCGGTCCAGGGCGCCCGCGCCGCCGGCCGCGCCGTCCCGCGCCGCCCGCGGGGAGCGGCGGCCGCGGACGGGCGGCGGGGCGAGCCACACGCTCTTCTTGATCTGTGAGGCGCGCTCGGCGGACACGCTGCTCCAATCCTCGGGTCGGGCGGGGGTGCGCAGGGGGCGCGGGGGGCGGGGGCACGGGGGCACGGGGGTGCGGGAGTGCGGGAGTGCAGGGACGGGGGTCGACGGGGTCGACGGTGCGGCACCACCGTACGGCCCCGGGCCCGCGCGGTGTGCGCGGGCCCGGGGCGACCGGTCGGACGGTTCGTCAGGAGGAGGTGGCCGGTTCCGCCGTCCGGCCCCCGGGCTGCTCGCCGGGGGCGGCATCGACGGTGGCATCGGCGGTGGCGTCGGTGTCGGGCGCGGTGGTGGGCCGGTCGGCGCGGTGGAGCAGGGCCGCCGAGAGCAGGCCGCCGAGCAGGACGGCCGCCGCGCCGATCAGCTGGCTGGCCGTCAGGCCGTGCGCGAACGCGCTCCGGACCGCCTGCGCCGCCCCCGCCGGGGCCGCGGCCAGCGCCTCCGGCAGCGACTTCGCCGCCTCGGCCGGCACGCCGTCCGGCAGGCCCGCGACGAAGCGGGAGCCGAGCACCGCGCCCAGCACCGCCACGCCCAGGCCGCCGCCGAACTCGGTGACGGTGCCCTGCACGCCGGCGCCCGCGCCCGCCCGCTCCGGCGGGATCGCGCCCATCACGGCCGAGGCCATCGCCGGGTTGGCCACCGCGATGCCCGCGCCCATCAGCAGCAGGCCGGCCAGCAGCCCGCCGTACCCGCCCGAACCCCACTCGGCGATCACCGCCAGGCCGCCCGCCAGCAGCGTCATGCCGACCGCGACCGCCCCCGCGAAGCCGAGCTTCGGCAGCAGCCGGGCCCCGACGCCCGTCAGGTTCAGCACCACGATCACCAGGGCCAGCGGCGACATCCGCAGGCCGGCCTCCAGCGGGTCGTAGCCGAGCACCAGCTGCAGGTACTGCGTGAGCAGGAACAGCGAACCCGCCATGCCGAAGGCGACCAGGACGCCGCCCGCGACCGCGCCGTTGAAGCGCCGATTGCGGAAGAAGGCCATGTCCAGCATCGGGGTCGGGGTGCGCAGCTCCCAGGCCACGAAGGCGGCCAGCGCCGCCAGGCCCACCGCCCCCGCCACCAGCACCCGGCCGGAGCTCCAGCCGCCCGCCGGGCCGGAGATGATCGCGAACACCACGCCGACCATGCCGATGGTGGACAGCACCGCGCCCGGCACGTCCGGCCGCCGACCCGCCGGGTCCTTGGTCTCCGGCAGCAGGCGGGTCACCGCGAACAGCCCGAGCAGCGCCACCGGGACGTTGATCAGGAAGATCGAGCCCCACCAGAAGTGCGCCAGCAGCACCCCGCCGAGCAGCGGGCCGCCCGCGAAGCCGAGCGAGCTGACGGCCCCCCAGATCCCGATCGCCTTCGGCACCTCGGGCCCCTGGAACACCTGCATCACCACGGCCAGCGTGGTCGTCATCAGCAGCGCGCCGCCGACGCCCATCCCGGCCCGGGCCGCGATCAGCTGCCCCGAGGACTGGGCGAACGCCGCCGTCGCCGACCCCAGCCCGAACAGGGCCAGACCCAGCAGCAGGGCCCGCTTGCGCCCGTACCGGTCGGCCAGGCTCCCGGCCGTCAGCAGCAGGCCCGACTGCACCAGGGCGTACGCGTTGATCATCCACTGGACGTCGGCCGTGCCCGCGCCCAGATCCTCCGTCAGCGAGGGGACGGCCACGTTCAGCACGGTGTTGTCGAGCAGCACCACCAGGGTGGCCAGGCACACCACCGCCAGGATCACCCAGCGGCGGGGGTGGGGGGCGCTCGGTGGAACGACGGGGTGTGACAAAGGGACTCCTCGGACAGGACGGCGCGACCGGCCGGTCGGCCGTTCGTTCTACACCGTAGAGGAGTACTTCTACGGTGTACAACGAATTTCCGGCGGCAGTTCCGCGGGCCCGTTGAGACCCGTTGAGGCCGGGTGGGCCGGGGCGGGCGGGCCGGGGCGGGGCCGTGGTGGGGCGGGAGGATGATGGGGGGTCATGGAGATCACCTTCAGCGCCCGGCTGATCGAGTGGCGGGGCCCGTCGCCGTACTACTTCCTGCCGCTGCCCGCCGAGGAGGCCGACGACGTCCGCGAGCACGCCGCCCGCACCAGCTACGGCTGGGGCGTCGTCCCGGTCCGGGGGGTGATCGGCGGCACCGCCTTCACCACCTCGCTCATCCCGCGGGACGGCACCTTCCTGCTCCCCGTCAAGAACGCCGTCCGCACGCCGCTCGGGCTCGCCCCCGGCGACGAGGTCACCGTGAGCCTCGGATGCTGAGCGGCGCGGGCGAGGGGATCGAACAGCCCTGGGGGCGGGTCGAGTTGGTGCCGCTGCGGGCCGAGCACGCGCCCGCCGTGCTGGCCTTCGAACGGGCGAACCGCGCCTACTTCGCGGCCTCGATCACCGACCGGGGCGACGCGTTCTTCGCCCACTACGCCGACCGGCACCGGGCCCTGCTGGACGAGCAGCGGGCCGGTATCAGCGCCTTCCACCTGGTCCTCGCCGAGGACGGCTCGGTGCTCGGCCGGTTCAACCTGATGGACCTGGTCGACGGCACGGCGACTCTCGGCTACCGGGTCGCCCGGCGCGCCGCCGGGCGCGGCCTGGCCACCGCGACCGTCCGCGAGCTGTGCCGCCTGGCGCCCGGCCGCTACGGCCTGACCACGCTGCGGGCGGCCGTCGCCGAGGGCAACGCCGCCTCCCGGCGGGTGCTGGCCAAGGCGGGCTTCGTCCTCCTCGGCCCCGCCGACCCGGCCGAGATCGGCGGGGAGACGGGAAGTTGGTACGTGTGTGACCTGATGGCGGAAGCCGCGGACACGGTGGGCGCGGTGGGACGCGACGAGAACTGAGCGGGGCGGGTGGCCGGTCGGCCGGGCGGAGTCCGGGCGGAGTCCGGGCGGAGGAGGGGCGTCCGATCGGCCGTGGCCGCCGATGCCGCGCGGCGGCATACTGGCGGGCGTGCGTGACGGGGGCGGTGGCGGTGGTGTGACTCTCGGGGAGAGCCTGGGGCGTGCGGCCGAGGGCCTCGGGGTCGTTCTGCCCGCGTCGGAAGCGGGGCGGGGCGGCACGGCGGCGTACGCCGACGCGGGGCGCGGCCGCCGGGTGGTGGTGCATCCGGTCGACGAGGAGCGTCGGGCCTGGTGGGTGCACCTGCAGAGGGACGGCCTGCGGGTGGCCGGCGGCCGGACCGCCGACCTGGCCGAGGTGGTCGGGGCGGTGCTGGCCTGGACGGGTGGAGCGGGGCTGGAGGAGACCGAGCGGCACGCCCCGTGCATCGGGTTCCGCCCCTGGGCCCTCGCGCACGAGCGGGAGCCGCTCGGTGTCGTCGAGTTGGAGTGGTGCCGCAGGCTCGACGGCGTCCACCTGCCGCCGATGAACCGCTTCCCGCGCGTGCACGCGCTGCTGGCGGCGGCGTACGCCCAGCCGGTGCTCCGTCGGCTGATGCCGGTGACCAGCCACTTCAACCTGTGGTTCTCCACCAGCAGCACGGCGAACCGGAGCACGACGAGAGTCGGGCCCATGGTCCGGCCGCACGACGAGGGGTACTACGGGGTGCGGGACCGGAGCGAGTTGCTCGCGCGTTTCGAGACGCCGGAGGAGGCCGTCGCCTTCGTGGTGGCCGTCCTGCCGGAAGGGGTCGGTCCGGCGCGTTGAAGCGGTGTCCGGGCGGGCCGGGGCCGGGCAGGGGCTACAGCACGGTGCCGGCGATCCGGGCGGCCATGCGGAGGCGGCCCTGGACGGTGCGGGCGGTCTCCCGGGTGACGGGGTCGGGGTGGTCGAGCAGCAGGGCGAGGAGTTCCGCCGCCGCGGCGGCCACCGGTACCGGGACCTCGACGGTGCGCAGTTGCAGGAGCCGGTCGGCGGCGCGGCGGCCCGCGGCGGCGGGGGCGGCGGGCGCGGGGACGGCCGCGGGCGGGGCCTCGGGAGCCGGGGCGGCCGCGCTGCCGGTCGGGACCAGGGCGTTCAGCCCGATGCCGAGCACCCGGGCGTAGGAAGAAGAGCTCACGCACCGTCAACCGCCCCGCGTCCGTTCAGGTCACGGCCGCCGCCGGGGTCGGGGGCGCGCGGTGTGCGGGAGCCGCCGGGGCTCGGGGCCCGGGCGTCCGGTGAACTCCCTCACCCCGGGCGGGCGTTCCTGGCGGCGGCCCGGAGGAGCGCGGGGCGGACGTGTGGGTGGGCGGACGAGTGGGCGGGCGGACGAGTGGGCGGGCGGACGTGCGGGCGGACGTGCGGGCGGACGTGCGGGTGGACGGGAACGCCGGGGCGTGCGCATCGCCTTCGTCCTGGTGGGCCTGCCGCCGGTCCTCCTCGGAGCCTTCGAGGAGCGGGCCGCCTGCCGGAGGGCGGCGGCGGCACGGCGAAGCGGGCCTCCGGCACCTGCGCGTCGTGCGCGGGACGGGCCCGGCCCGGGAGTACGGGGTCGACACGTTCCCCCGTCGGCAGGTGGCGTCCGGTGCCGCCGTCGGCCTGGGGGTCCGGAAGGGGCCGGTGGTCCGGACCGTCCTCGGCGGGCACGGGGTGGGCGTCCCGCGCCTGTCCCGGCAGGGGCGGCCCTGGCGGCCGGGACGGGCGTGGTGCTGCTCGTGCCGGTCCGGTGGCCCTTTCCGGTGGCGCCGGGCCCGTCGTTGCGGCCCGGCGGCGGTCCGGTGCCTGCGTACGTCCTTCGGTCAGGGCGCGGTGTCGGCGGGGGTGTGGTGGGCACGCGGGGCGGAGTGCCAGCGGATCTCGCCGTCGACCAGGGTGTCGGTCGGGGTCAGGCCGAGGGCGCGGGCCACGGCCGCGGAGGCGTGGTGCTCGGGGTGGACGTGGGCGATCAGGTCGGTGACGCCCTGGGCGCGCAGCCAGGCTGCCACGGCGCGGGCTGCCTCCTTGGCGTGGCCGTGGCCCTGGTGGGCGGTGCCCACCACCCAGGCGAGTTCGGCGGTCGGGGCCGCCGGGTGGGGGAGGGGGCGTTCGAGGGTGGCCTGGACGGTGCCGACCAGGACGCCGTCGGAGGTGCGGCGGAGCATCCAGTTGAGCCAGCCCTGCGAGCCGTCGGGGGAGTGGCCGACGGCCTGGCGGCGGTAGGCGTCGGCGAGTTCCGCCGGGGTGCGGGGCGTGCCGCCGGTGAAGGCGTGCAACTGCGGGTCGGCGAACAGGGGGTGGGCCTCCGCCGCGTGCTCGACCCGGAGGGGTTCGAGGCGGAGCGCGGCGGTGCTGATCTCGGCGGCGACGGGCCACTCGGTGGGTGCGGGCATCCGGGGAGCCTAGTACGGCGACGGGACCGTGACAGCCACCGGGACCGTGACGGTCACCGGGTCCGTGACGACCGGTGGGTTCGGCGGGTCGGGGCAGCGGCCGGGCGGCGGTCGTCCGGGTGGGGAAGGACAGGCTGGGGTGTGTCGGGCGACAGGTTTTCGCCGCTCTTCGTCAGGGGTTCGGGGAGTGGTCCGGGAGATCGTCGACGGCGGGCCGACAGTGCCCTGACGAACCGTCAACTTCCTTGTCAACAAGGCCAGTTGGGGATTGTTGAGTCAGGGTCGGTTTTCGGTCGTTGCGGGGGGCCGGCCGGGGGTCGGCGATCCGGGGAGTGCGGGTGCGGCCTGCGGGAAGGCCGGTGCGGGGGTGTGGACGGCGGCGGAGGGCAATCGGCCAAGCCGTCGAGGCCCTGTCCTCCCGGGGGGTGCTTCCTCCCTAGACTCGGCAACGGGTCGGCGCGAAGTCCGGGGGACATCGGAATCCCGGATCGCGACCAAGGGGGGCCCGGTCACCGGCACGGCCGCACCACCTGCGGGCACGCATGCCGCAGTCATCCCGGCACGTCCACCACCCCACCAGAGGAGTAGCCATGTCCGAGCTGTCCCGTTCCGTGGAGTTCGAGTCCGCTCTCGACCTGCGGGACCTCGACCTCAGCGAACTCACCGTCACCGCCCTGCGCGACACCGTCGCGCTGCCCGAGAACGGTGCCTCCTGGGGTTCCTGCTCCTGCCAGGGCTCGTCCTCCTGCGCCCAGCCGCAGGAGCTCTGACCCGATCGGACCCGAGTTCGGGCCCGAGTCCGAGTGTGAGCCCGACTTTGAGTTCGAGTATTGCTAGGTATTCGAGTGCTGATTAGACTCTGAATACTGCTTCAGCTTCGCATGCCGGCCGGGCGTGCCCGCCCCGGGCGTGACCGGCCCCGACCGAACGGAGATCCGATGACCGACCACTCCGCCACCACCGACCTCGCGCTCGACGACCTCGACCTCGCCGAGCTGACCGTCACCGCCCTGCGGGACACCGTCGCGCTGCCCGAGAACGGTGCCTCCTGGGGTTCCTGCTCCTGCCAGGGCTCGTCCTCCTGCGCCCAGCCCCAGCAGCTCTGACCCGTCCGGGTCCGGTCCGGCCGGAACCTCCGGACCGGACACGGACCCGGATGCCGCTGGGCACCCGCGTACCGCCCATCCTTCGCACGCCGGCCCGACCCGCTCACCCGGGACGGGCCGGCCCCGACCGAACGGAGGCCCGATGGCCGACCACTTCGGCGACACGCTCGCCGCGACCGGCCTCGCGCTCGACGACCTCGACCTCGGCGAACTGACCGTCACCGCCCTGCGGGACACGGTCGCCCTGCCCGAGGGCGGCGCGTCCGGCGCCCCCAGCTCCACCTCCTGCGGGTCCTCGTCCTGCGCAGTCCCGCACCCGCCGACCATGCCCTACTGAGTCGGCTCCGGTGACCCGACCCTGCTGATCCGGCCCCCCGCCGATCCACGCGGGGCACGGGAACCCGGCACCGCCCGCGACCGCGGGCACGCCGGGCTCCCGTGCCCCGCTCCGCCCCTGCCGGTCCTGCCGCCCCTGCCGGTCCTGCCGCCCCTGCCGGTCCTGCCGGTCCAGTCCTGTTCGTCCCGTCCGACCGCCGGAGGTGTTCGCCCGCCGTGTCCAGCCCCGCCCGCCCGTACCGCCGGTCCCGGCCCGCCGCACCGGCCGTCCTCGCGCCCTACGCGCTCGTCCGCTCCACCGTCGTCGCCCGGCCCGCCCAGTCCGCGCAGAGTGCCGCCGTCCGCACGGCGCTCACCGAACTCTGCGATCTGGAAGCCGAGTTGGAGCAGCTTCGGCCGCTCCTCGCCGACGACCTGTACGCCAGCCGGTCCGGCCACGGCGAGGAGTTCCACCGCCGGGTGGTGCTCCCGCTCCGCCGCGACCTGCACAACGGGCGGCCGCCGCGCCCGCTGCCCGCCGACCGGCTCGGCGACCTGCCCGAGCGGCTGCCCCGGCTCGCCCGGTGGCTCCGGGGCGCCGCCCGGCGGCAGGAGCTGCTGCTCGCCCTCACCGTCGACGTCCCGCCCGCGCTCGCCGCCGAACGGGCCGCGCTGGCCGCGCTCTGCCGCGAACCGGCCTTCACCCGGGCTGTCGCCACCACCAGCGCCGACCTGCTGCGCGCCGTCACCGCCACCGCCGACGGCGGCCCGTCGGCCCGCCGCCCCAAGGGCGAGGCCGCCGTGCTGCGTCACGTCCTGCGGGCGACCTGCAAGACCAGTCCGCTGTCCTGGTTCACCTCGGTCGGCTGGTCGAGCGGCGAACCGGTCGACGGGGAAGGCGAGTCGGGCCACGGCCTGTGGAACGTGGTGCGGGAGAACCGGACGCTGGTCGGCGCCCTCGTGCTGGCGCTGCTGGACCTGTCCCGGCGCAGGCGCTCGCTCCCGCACCGGATGGCCAGTGCCGCCGACCGGGGCGCGGGGGCCGAGGGCGGCCGGGACGCGAGGGCCGAGGGCGGTGGCCGGGTGGGGTACGCCCGGACCCGGACGGTGTTCGCCGGTGGCCGCTACCTGGTGGCCCGGGAGGAGCGGATCGAGCTCGCCGCCCGCCCCGAACTCGCCCTGCTGGAAAGACTGGTGGCGGACCCCGAACACCCGGACCGGTTGGCCGTCCGGCTGGCCGGGGCGCTCGGCCGGCCCGCCGGCGACCCGGCCGTCGGCCGCTTCCTGGACCAACTGCTCGACGCCGACCTGCTGGTCCCCGTCGAACCCGTCGACCCGCAGCGCCCCGCGCCGCTCGCCGCCCTCGCCGACTGGCTCGAACAGTGGCCGCAGGACGCCGAGTTGGTGCGGCGCATCCGCCGGATCGACACCGCCACCGGAGCCTTCCGGGACGCACCCGCCGCCCGCCGCCCCGCCGCACTGGACGAACTCGCCGAGCAGTGGCGGCAGTTGCTGGCCGAAGCAGGCCGACCCGTCCCCGCCGACGCCGCGCCGCTCACGGTGCTCGGCGAGGACGTCCACGCCCCCGCCCCGGTCGGCCCGGTCGGGTCCGCCGCCGACCGCGCCGCCCTGGCCGAACTCGGCGCGGTCGCCGAACTGTTCGACCACGGCCACCTGATGCGACGGGCGGCCCGCGACCGCTTCGTCGCCCGGTACGGCGTCGGCGGAGTCTGCACCGCCCCCTGGGAGTTCGGCGCGGACACCGCCGACGCCTGGTCCGAGCGCCGGATACCCGAAGAACTCGCCTCCCTGCGAGCCGAGTTCGCCGGGATCGAGGAGACCGACGGCGAACTGGTGCTGCCCGCCGGGGCGGTGCGCGCCCTCGCCGACCGGCTCCCCGACTGGACCGCCGCCCGCCCGCTCGGCTACTCCTGGTTCGTCCAACGGGACGCGGCCGGGGGCCTGCTGTGCGTCAACCACGTCTACGGCGGGTGGGGGCGGTTCACCAGCCGCTTCCTGGACGCGGACGCCCACGCGGGCGCGGGCGGGAGCGGGGCGGTCGGCGGCCGGGCCGGGGAGGTGGCCCGGCAGATCCGTGACGGGCTGGGCCCCGGGGCCCGGGCGGCCCAACTGCGGCCGGTGGGCGGGTTCAACGCCAACCTGCACCCGCTGCTGCTGCCCGAGGAGATCGGCCCGGACCGCCACCGCACCGCCCTCGCCGAGGCCGACCTCGACCTCGTCCACGACCCCGCGAGCGACCAACTCCGGCTCCGGGTAAGGTCGTCCGGCGAACACCTGGACGTGCTCTACCTCGGCTTCCTGGCCCCGATCATGCTCCCGCAGCGGCTCGGACCGCTGCTCAACGACCACCCCAACGGCGTCGTCGACCTCCGCTCCTGGCTGCCCCGCACCGCCCTGCCCGCACCCGGCGGCACCGTGCACCGCACCCCCCGGCTGCGCCACCGGCACGTCGTGCTGGCCCGCCGCCGCTGGCACCTGCCGCCCGCCGTCCTGACCGCGCTGCGCACCGAACTCGCCGACGGCGAAAGGGCGTCCGGTGTTCCGGCGGCGGCCGTCGCCCGCTGGCGGGCCCGGCTCGGACTGCCCGAACAGGTCTTCCTGCACCCCGTGCCCGCACCCGCCGACCACGACCGCGCCCCCGCCGAAGCCTTCGCCGCCCACCTGCGGGCCGCCAAACCGCAGCCCGTCGACCTCGGCAACCCGCTGCACCTGCTGCACCTCGACCGCTGGCTGTCCCGCCACCCGCACGGCGCCGTCCTGGAGGAGGCACTGCCCGCGATCGGCGGCGACAGCGAGGCCACGCACACCGTCGAGTACGTGCTGGAGAGCCACCGCCCGGCCCGGGACGGGAGAAGACCCGGCCGGCAAGAGCCAAGGAACGAACAGGCGGAACAGGAAGAACGGGAAGAACAGGCCGGACAGGCGGGACACGCGCTACGGGAAAGGGAGTTGGCCGCAGTGGCGAGGACGGGGAACGGACGATGAACGGCGCGCACGACGTGGTGCTGACGTACTACCGGCCGATCAAGGCGCGGGCACTGCGCGAGGCCGTGCTGCCGCTGGCCCGGGCCGCCACCGCCGACGGGCTCACCGCCCAGGTGGAACGGCACTGGCGGTTCGGACCGCACCTGCGGCTGCGGCTGTCCGGACCGGCCGACGCCACCGCGGCCGCCGCCGCGCACGCCGCGGTACGGCTGCGCCGCTGGGTCACCGCCCACCCGTCGACCGACGACCGGAGCGAGGCGCAGCTGCTCGCCGAGGCGGAGACGGCCGGCCGCGCCGAACTGGTCGCACCCCCCTACGGCCCGCTCACCCCCGACAACACGGTGCGCACCACCCCCGCCGACCCCGCCGCCACGGCCGCGCTGCACGCCCTGCTCGGCGTCGAAGCGACCGCCCTGCGCGACGAGTTGCTGCAGCACGGCCTCCCCGCGCTCGGCTCCGGCGCCGAGTACCTGGGCCGGCACGGCGACACCGAGGCCGCCCGCGTCCACCTCGCCGCCGCCGCGTTCGCCGCCCACGCCGCCGCCCACCCCGACGGCCTGATCGGCGCCCACTACTCCTACCTCTCGCACCTGGAGGACTTCCTCCTGCACGAGGACCCCGACGGCCGCCTGCGCGCCGCCTTCGACCGCACCTGGGACCGCTCCGGCCCGACCGTCACCGCCCTGGTCGGCCGGATCACCGGCGGCGGCGCCCGCGGCTTCGAACGGGACTGGGCCGCCTGGTCCCGGACGGCCTGGCGGCTCGCCGGGGCCCGGCACGCCGCCGGGGCCGACCTCGGCGGCAGCCGCGCCGAGTACCGCGACCGCGCCGCCGCACTCGGCGACCCCGCCACCGCCAACCGCTGGGACCCCGAACGGCGGCTCCGCTACAGCGACTTCCACCTGCTGCTGCACCGCTCCGACCCCGACGGCACGATGTGGACCCGCCCCGACTACCTGATCCACCGCGCCGCCACCAACGGCCTCTACCGCCTGCTGGCGATCTGCGACGTCCGCCCGATCGAACGCTACCTGGCCGCGCACCTGGTGGTCCGCACCGTCCCCGGCCTCACCGGCCACCACTGGCAGGACCGCGTCGCCGAGGTCACCGAAGCCGTGGAGCGTGTCCGGTGAACGCCCCCGGCGGCGGGCCCGTCCGGCCGAGGCTGCGCCCCGGCGTCGCCGTCACCCCGCTCCGCGACGGCCTGCACCTGCGCGGGCGCGGCGCGGCCGTCACCCTCGAGGGCAGCCGCGCCCTGCCCCGGCTGTGGCAGCTCCTGGCGGAACGGCTGGGCGAGACCCCGCCGGTCGCGGCCGCCGGACTCGACCCGGCCGTGGAACGGGCGCTGGCCACCGTGACGGCCCGGCTGCGCGAGCACGACCTGCTGGTCGACCACCCCGACCACGCCCAACTCCCGCCCTGGCCCGGCGCGGTGGCCGCCGACCCGCAGGCCGCCGTCCGCGCCCTCGCCGCCGCCCGCCCGGTCCTCGCCGCCGCCGACCCCGCCGATCCGCTGGCCCGCGCCCTCGCCACGGCCCTCACCGCCGCGGGCACCGCGCCCGCCCGGACGTCCGCCGACCCCGCCCTGCCCCCGGGCCTGGTGATCGCCACCGCCGGAGGAACCGCCGTCGCGGCGGGCCGCCACCCGGGCGGAGGATTCGCCACCGCGCCCACCGACCCGGAACGGGTACGGGAACAGGCGGCGGCGCTCGCCGCACGGCTGCGGGCGGACGGCGAAGGAGCGCCGGACGAAGGAGCGCCGGACGAAGGAGTGTCGGGCGAAGGAGAGTCGGGCGCGACCGGGAGCCGGCCCGGGTTCGACGGGGAGGTGCTGGCGGCGATGCTCGGGGCCGCCGCGGGCCAGCGCTTGGTGTGCGCGGTCGCGGGGCTGCCCGACCCCGGGGAGACGGTGGACGATCCGCGGCTGCCGGTCGGCCGACCGGCCGTGCTGGTGGTGCGGGAGCGGCCGTTCGGGGCCGCGTACCACCCGTGGGCGGCGGGGCCCGGGAAGCCGGCGGCCGCGCCCGCGGACCTCGGACAGGCGCTGCACCGGGTGGCCGCGCTCGGTGACGAGCGGCTGGGGGTGCTGGACGCGCCCTCGGCGGGCGGGCTGCCGCAACTGCCGGTCGCCCTGGTGTCCTGCGCGACCCCCGCCGGGACGCTGCTCGCCGGTGCCCCCCGTACCGACCTGGCCCGGCTGGAGGCCGCCTGCCGGGCCGCCGAACTGGGGCTCGCCGCCGAGGGGACGGCCGCCGGGGCGGTGGTCGGTGCCGACCCGGCGCACGCGTACGGCAGGGCGCTGCGGAGGTCCGCGCGCCCCGCGCCCCGCGAGCCGGCCCGGCCGCCGCGCGCCGAGCACCTCGACCACCCGCAGACCGCGCACTGGCTCGCCGCGCTGACCCGGAGCCTGGGCCGGGCCCCCGAACTGACGATCAGTCGACTTGTCGGCACGGACGTCTGGTGGGCCGAGGCGGAGGGCGCCCGCGCGATCGAGGCCACGCCCGCCGCCGCCCTCGCCTTCGCCGCCCTCGCGGCCCTGGCCCGCCGCACCGCCGAGACGCACGGACCGGCCCCCGCCCACCGCACCGCGCCCGGCGGCGCCCTCGCCCCCCTCGCCGCCACCGGGCTGCGCCCCGCCGCCTGGGCCGACGCCGGTCACACCGACCGCTGGCTGGTCGAACTGGCCGAGCGGGAAGGCGCGTTGCAGGATGACCTGCGGAAGCTCGCCGGCCCGTGGACCGAATCCGAGGCGGCGCCGGGCAGCCCGACGGCGGCCGCGCTGGCGGGCTGCGGGTTCACGGTGCTGGTGCCGGGAGTGCCGGGAGGTGCGCGGTGAGCGCGGTGCCGTCGGTGGTCGCGGTGTCGGGCGTGGGCGAGTTCGGGCGGTCCGGGTCGGAGGTGTGCGATGAGCGGTGAGCCGTTGCCCGTGCTCGATGTCGAGCAGGCGTTGGCCTCGTCCGAGGGGGCCGCGGTCGTCCGGCTTCCGGCGTGGACGCTGGAGACGGCCGAGCGGCTGAGCCGGGCCGCGTCCGGGCGGGCGGTGCGGTGGGTGCCGGTGCGGGAGGACGGGGCGCTGACCGTGGTGGGCCCGGTGCTGGGGACCGGGTCGAGGGCGTGCCTGGTGTGCGTGGAGCGGCAGCGGCTGGCGACCGCGGGCGGCCGGGTGCCGTGGCCGAGCGGGACGCTGGCGCTCGGCGGGGCGGGGACGCCCGCGTTCTCCGCCGCGGTGGCCGCGCTCGCCGCCGCGCTCCTGGCGGAGCAGGACCCGGAGCACGGGGCGACCGTCCACCTGGTCGACGGCGACCGGGCCACCTGGTCCACCCACCTGGTCCGCCCCGTCGGCGGGTGCCCGGTCTGCGCGCCGCTCCCCGAGGACGCCGCCGACCGCGACATCGAGGCCGGGGGAACGCCCCGCCCGCTGCCGGACCCGCAGGTGCTGCGCGGGCCCAACGACCGGACCGGCGACGACCGGACCGGCGACGACCGGACCGGCGGTGACGGGAGCGGTGGTGACGGGAGCGGTGGGAGCGGCGGCGAGCGGATGCGCGCCGCACTGTCCGACGAACGCTTCGGCCCCGTACGGCGGTTGTTCCGCACCGAGGACTCGGCGTTCGCGCTCACCACCGCCTGGGTCACCGAGGGGCGACTGCTCGACGACGGCGGCTACGGGCGGGCCGCCGACTACCGGACCAGCGAACGCGTCGCCCTGTTCGAAGCCGTCGAACGGCTGGCCGGGATGCGGCCGCTCGGCCGGCGCACCGCGCTGCACGGCTCCCCCCGCGAACTGGCCCGGACCCTGGGCGCGGACGCCGTGCTGGACCCCGTCCGGCTCGGCCTGCCCGACGAGACCCCGGCCGGGCAGCCCGGCGTCGCCGCCGTCCCGTACACGCCCGAACTGGACCTCGACTGGGTGCACGGCTGGTCGCTGACGCACCGCCGGGCCGTCGCCGTGCCCGAGCACGTCGCGTACTGGGACGTGCCGGGCCGCACCCGGGTGGTGTACGAGTCCTCGAACGGGTGCGGGCTCGGCAACAGCCCCGAGGAGGCCGTGCTCTACGGGCTGTTCGAAGTCGCCGAACGGGACGCCTTCCTGATGGCCTGGTACCCGGCGACGCCGCTGCCCGCCGTCGCCGTCCCCGAGGACGACCCGGAGGTCGCCGCGCTCGCCGACCGGGCCCGGCTGCTCGGCCACCGGCTCACCCTGCTCGACGCCACCAACGACCTCGGCATCCCCGCCGTGATCGCGGTCTGCCGCTACACCGGACGGCACCCCGACGCGCCCAGGGCGTTCCTCGCCGCCGGCGCCCACCACGACCCGCGGGCCGCGATCCGCTCCGCCGTCGCCGAGGTCGTCACCAACGTCCAGGAGGCCCCGCACCGGGACGCCGCACAGGGCGGCCCGCGCGACCCCGCCCGGCTGCGCACCCTGCTCGACCGCCCCGAACTGGTCGTCTCGCTCGACGACCACGTCGGCGTCAACGCGCTCCCCGAGGCCGCCGACCGGCTGGAGTTCCTGTTCCAGGGCCCGCCCCCGGTCCCCTGGCAGCAGCGCTGGCCCGGCGCCCCGCAGCCCGTCGACGACCTCGGACGGCTGCTCGACGACACCGTCGATCGGCTCGCCCGGCAGGGCCTCGAAGTGATCGCCGTCCGACAGGACGAGCCCGGCATCCGCGACCGGCTCGGCCTGCACGCCGCCAAGGTGATCGTGCCCGGCACGCTGCCGATGACCTTCGGCCACGCCAACCGCCGCACCCGCGGCCTGCCCCGCCTGCTCGACGTCCCGCACCGCCTCGGCCGCACCCCCGCACCGCTGCGGCACGCCGAACTCCCGCTCCACCCCCACCCGTTCCCCTGACCGCCCCGGGAAGGCCGCCATGATGACCACCGACCACCCGCGGGCCGCCACCGCCACCGCCTGGCACAGCCTGCACCTCGCCCTGCCGCTGCCCACCGCCGACACCGACGCCTTCCTGGTCGAGGACCTCGCCCAGCTGATGGACCGTCACATCTCGACCGAGGACTGGTTCTTCATCCGCTACGGCGAAGGCGGCCCGCACCTGCGCATCCGGTTCCGCGCCGGGACGGTCGAACCCGAGGCACTGGCCGCGGAGTTGGCCGACCTGCCGGTGGACGGCCGCGGCGCCGTCACCGCCGTCCCCTACCGGCCGGAGACCGAACGGTACGGCGGCGCGGGGCTGCTGCCGATCGCCGAGGAGGTCTTCACCCGCTCCACCCGCACCGCACTGCACGCCCTGTGCGCCCTGCGCTCCGGCGGCGACCGCCTCACCGTCGCCCTCGACCTCGCCCACGCCACCGCCCACGGCCTCGGCCTCGCCCCGCTGCCCGCCGCCCGCTGGCTGCGCCGGCACGCCGCGTCCTGGCGCTGGGTCACCGAATACCGGCCACTGCCCGGCGCCGCCGTCCACAGCAACGTCAACTCGGTCTACGCACAGCAGCGTTCGACCCTCGCCCGGCGCGCCGCCACGCTGCGCACCACCCTCGACGCGGGCACCGCCGCCCCCTGGCTGCAGGACTGGTCGGTCCGGGTCTCCGACGCCGCCGCCCGGATGCGCGCCGCCGACCCCGAACGGCTCGGCTGGGTCTGGGCCTCCCAACTCCACATGCTGTTCAACCGCCTGGGCGTCGGCCCCGACGAGGAGCGCGCCGTCTGCCGACTGGCCGGCCGCACCCTGCTGGAGACCGAACCGCCGTTCACCTTCTTCCCCGACGACGACCCGCACGCCGCCGACCTCCAGTACCTGGAACGCAGCAAGTTCCAGATCGGCCGCGGCCAGGACACCGAACTGCGGCAACTCCCGCCCGCCCCGGCCGTCCCGCCCCGCCCCGACGACCTCCCGCTGCCCGCCGACCCGCTCCCGCCCGTCACCCTCGCCGCGGCACTGCACGCCCGCCGCTCCACCCGCGGCGCCCTCACCGGACCTCTCACCGCGGGCGCCCTCGGCGGCCTGCTCTGGCACGCCTGCGCGCCGACCGGCACCGGCCGCCGCCCCTACCCCAGCGGCGGCGCCCTGCACAGCGTCCACCTCCGCCTGCTCGCCCTCGACGTCGACGGCCTGCCCGCCGGCACCTACCACTGCCTGCCCGAGACCCGCAGCCTGCGCCGGATCGGCCCGGCCCCCGCGCTCGACGACCTGAAAGCGCTTTCCTCCTACCTCTCCCGCCCGCTCGCCGACCCCGACGCGGTCGGCGTCGACGACGCCCCCGCCGTCCTCGCCGTCCACCTCGACCTGCCCCGGCTGCGCCACCGCTACGGCCTGCGCGCCCTGCGCCTGGGCCTGCTGGAAGCCGGTCACCTCGCCCAGAACCTGCTGCTCACCGCGCCCGCCTACGGCCTGGGCAGCATCCCGCTCGGCGGCCTGCACGACGACCTCGCCCACGAACTGCTGGCCCTGGACGACCTCGACCAGCCGATCCAGTACCTGCTCCCGCTCGGCCGCCCCGCCGGCGAGGACTCCTGACGGACCGTCGGTACCGCGACGCCCGGCCCGGCAGCGCAGCGTCCGGCCCGATGCCGCGACGCCCGGCCCGGCCCCGTGGGCGGGGGCCGGGCCGGGCGTCGCGGGGGTCGGGTCAGGGGCAGGCGACCTGGACGGTGACCTGTTCGACGTCGTAGCCGCCGTCCGGGGTCTGCACGGTGATCAGGAAGGTGTCGGTGCCGGAGAAGCCCGCCTCGGGGGTGTAGACGACGGTCGAGCCGGGGCCCTCGACCGCGCTGCCGTGGGCGGGGGTGTCGACCGCGGTCAGCACGGTGCCGGGGGCGCGGCCGTCCAGGGCGGACACGGTCACGGGGGTGCCGGGGGTGGTGGAGGCGGGGACGAGCGCGGTGACGCTGCTGCTGTCGGCCAGCACCTCGACCTTCAGTTGCTGCTTGAACATGACGCCGCCCGGAGTGCGGGCCGTGTAGTACAGGCAGTCCTTGCCGACGAAGCCGGGCGCCGGGGTGTAGCGGATCGTCGAGTCCGGGTTCACCACGACGGTCCCGTGGTCGACGTCGTACACGTCCAGCACGGCCCCACCGGGGAGGCCGTCGGCGGCGAGCACGTCCGCGACCACCGGCGAGCCGGTGGTGGTGACGGCGTGCGCCACCCGGCCGAGGGCGTGGCTGTGGCAGGAGTGCGAACAGGCCGACGGCGCGGTGCGCGGGGCCGCGGCGTGCGCGGCCGGGGCCAGCAGCAGGCCGGCGGCGAGCGCGGGGGCGGTGAGCGCGGCGAGACGACGGGCAGAGATCAAGGGAGTTCCTCACCTCGGGGAACCGGCCGGGACCGTGGCGGCCCGGCCGGGGGGACGCTTCCCCGGCGGCCCGGCCGGTCGACCGGGACCGCCGAAGGAATCGACGGGACGGTAACCACCTGCGGGCGCGGCCATTCCGGAGCGGCCGGACATTCCCCCGAATGCCGCCCTCCCCGCCCGGCCCCGGTCAATCGGGCGGCGCGGCAACCGACTTGATCCGTATCCGCACCACACGCCGCACCGCCCGGCCCCGTCTCCCCGGGCAGGGCCATTGCGGCGAAACGGACCCCGAAGAGGTGCCCCGGGCCCGGCCGCCGGGGAACGGCTCCGGTCGGAGGGCGGCTCCGGGAACGGTTCCGGGGGCGGCTCCGGGAACCGTTCCGGCCCCGCCCCGAGGGGAGACCGACGGTCCTCAGGACAGGGCGAGTTCGGCCTCCGCCGTGCCCGCCGGGAAGGCGTGCAGCCGTCCGCCCAGGCGGACGTTCCACGCCTTCGCGCTGTCCGTCGACACCCGCAGGCGGTCGCCGGCGCGGCGGACCAGGAAGGTCGCGGCGGTGCCGGTCCCGGAGGTCTCGGGGATCGGCACCTCGGTGACCGCGCCGTCGGCGAAGGCGTGCACCAGCAGCGTCACCCCGTCGGCCCAGTCGGAGACCGGGCGGCTGTCGTCGGCGGCCAGCGGGACCACCGAGTCCGGGCGGGCCAGCAGCGGCAGGGTGGCGGAGCCGTGCCGCTCGCGCACCCAGCGCGGGCCCGAAACCCCTTCCCCGGTCAGCAGGTTGGTCCACTCGCCGGCCGGCACGTAGTAGTCCACCGTGCCGTCCTCGGTGAACACCGGCGCCACCAGCAGGTCCCCGCCCAGCAGGTACTGCCGGTCCAGCGCCGCCACCGCCGGATCGGCCGGGAACTCCAGCAGCATCGCCCGCATCACCGGCGTGCCGTCCAGGTGGGCCTGCTGGGCGGCCCGCTGGAGGTAGGGGGCGAGGCGGTGCTTGAGCCGGGTGAAGGCGCGGGTCACCTCGACCGCCTCCTCGCCGTAGTCCCACGGCACCCGGTACGACTTGGAGCCGTGCAGGCGGCTGTGCGAGGAGAGCAGGCCGAACTGCACCCAGCGCTTGAACAGCGCCTCGCTCGGGGTGCCCTCGAAACCGCCGATGTCGTGGCTCCAGAACCCGAACCCCGACAGGCCCAGCGACAGGCCGCCGCGCAGCGAATCCGCCATCGCCGTGAACGTCGACTCGCAGTCCCCGCCCCAGTGCACCGGGAACTGCTGCCCGCCCGCCGTCGCCGACCGGGCGAACAGCACCGCCTCGCCCTCGCCGCGCACCTCGCGCAGCAGCTCGAAGACGGCCTCGTTGTACCGCTGGGTGTACAGGTTGTGCATCTGCTCCGGGTCGTTGCCGTCGTGCCACACCACGTCGGTGGGAACCCGCTCGCCGAAGTCGGTCTTGAAGCAGTCCACGCCCTGGTCGAGCAGCCGGCGCAGCCGCCCGGTGAACCAGGCGGCCGCCGCCGGGTTGGTGAAGTCCACCAGCGCCATGCCGGGCTGCCACAGGTCCCACTGCCAGACCGTGCCGTCGGTGCGCCGCACCAGGTAGCCCTCGCGCAGGCCCTCCTCGAACAGCTCGGAGCGCTGCGCCAGGTACGGGTTGATCCACACGCACAGCTTCAGGCCCTGCTCCTTGAGCCGGGCCAGCATGCCGGCCGGGTCCGGGAAGGTGTCCGGGTCCCAGACGAAGTCGCTCCAGTGGTAGCCGCGCATCCAGAAGCAGTCGAAGTGGAAGACCGACAGCGGGATGCCCCGCTCGGCCATGCCCCGGGTGAACCGGGTGACGGTCGCCTCGTCGTAGTCGGTGGTGAAGGAGGTCGACAGCCACAGGCCCAGTGCCCAGGCCGGCGGCAGGGCCGGGCGGCCGAGCAGGCCGGTGTAGCGGCTCAGCACCTCCTTGGGGGTGGGCCCCTGGAAGACCAGGAACTCCATCGACTGGTCCTCGACGCTGAACTGCACCTGCCCGACCGCCTCCGAGGCCACCTCGTACGAGACCCGCCCGGGGTGGTTGACCAGCACGCCGTAACCGCGGCTGCTCAGGTGGAACGGCACGTTCTTGTACGCCTGTTCGCTGCTGGTGCCGCCGTCGGCCTGCCAGATGTCCACGCTCTGGCCGTTCTTGACGAACGGGGTGAACCGCTCGCCCAGCCCGTACACCGACTCGCCGACGCCGAGCGCCAGTTGGGCCACCATGTGGTGCCTGCCCTCGGCGTCGACGGCGAAGCCGAGGCCGCGCTCGCCGAGCGAGGTGACCGGCTCACCGTCGGAGCGGAACTCGGCCCGCCACGGGCCCTCGGTGTCCACCCGCAACACCAGCGAGCCGGACCGGAGTTCGACCGCGGAGCCGTCCCGAACCACCGTGCCCGCGCCGTTCTGACGGCCCGTCAGTTCGAAGCCGCCGCCGGGGCGGACCGACCCGGCGTGGTGGGTGAACCGGACGGCGATCACCCCTTCCGCCGGGGAGTGGCAATCCACCGTCAGCAAGGGGGAGTTGAGGGTGTCGGCCCGTCCGGTGACCCGGCGCAGCGGGGCCCAGAGAGTGAACCGGTCCGACTCCGCCCGGACGTCGGCGACCTCGGCGGCGTAGCGGTTGGTCACGCCCGGGCGCATCAGCCAGTAGCCGTCGGTGAACTTCATTGCGGGATCTCCAAGCGGAAGGGCGGGCGGGAGGAGGGCGGGGAGAGGAGGGGAGAGGCGGGGCAGGCAGGAGGAGGGCAGGCAAAGGCGCGCGGGGGAGGGGCAGGAGGGCGGAGCGGCGGGTGGGCCGGGAGGAGGGTGCGGCGGGGCCGCGCCCACGGCGGTCAGGTGCGCGTGGGCGCGGCCCCGCCCGGCCCCGGGGGCGGAAGCGGGTCGCGTTCCCCGGGGCGGTCGGGCGGTCGTCGCTCAGGCGACGGTGAAGGCGGCGAGCCGGAGCGGCCCGCGCAGGATGACCCGCAGGTCGTGCACGCCCTGGGGCGGGTCGGACAGCGTGGCCGTGACGGTCGTCCAGGCGTACCGGCCGCCGGTCGGCGGGACGGTGAGGGTGGCGAGCACCTGCCCGTCCGCGGTGAACTCCACCTCGGCGCCGGCTGCTGCGCCCTCCAGCGCGACCTCCGCCGAGACTTCCCGGGCGCCGGTCAACTCGACGGTGGAGAAGAGGAGTTCGGCCTCGGTTCCGGCGGGGGTGACCGCGTCGCCGGCCTCCCGGGTGGCGTCGACCAGGGCGATGTCCCGGTGCGCGTCGAAGTCCGCGGCCGCGGTGCGGCGGCCCAGGACGGTGCGCGGCGCGGGGGCCGGGCCCTCGACGGTGACCTGGACGGTGGCGCGGACGTCCTCGGCGGAGGCCGCGGCGAGCAGCTGGTAGCGGCCCGGGTCGACGGTGAACGCGCCGGTGGCGACGTCCCAGTGCGCCAGGTGGTCGGCGGCCGGGAGGTCGAAGACCAGGCGGCGGCTCCGGCCGGGCGCCAGGGTGATCTTCCGGAAGTCGGCCAGCTTGCGGCGCGGCGCCTGGTAGCGGGCCTCCAGCGGGCGCACGTACAGCTGCACGACCTCGGTGCCGGGGCGGCTGCCGGTGTTGCTGACGGTCAGGGCGGCCCGGATGCCGCCGTCCTGGCCGACGGTGGCCGCGTCGACCTCCAACTCGCCGTACTGGAAGGCGCCGTAGGACAGGCCGTGGCCGAACGGGTAGCGCGGCGCGGCCCGGTGGTACTGGTACGTCCAGCCGGCCTGGACGATGTCGTAGTCCAGCGGGTGCGGCAGCTCGTCGTCGCCGCGGTACCAGGTCTGCGGGAGCCGGCCGGCCGGGTCGGCGTCGCCGAACAGGACGTCGGCGAGGGCGTGGCCGGTCTCCTGGCCGCCGTGCGAGGTCCACAGGACGGCGGGCAGGTGCTCGTCGGCCCAGTCGACGGCGTACGGGTAGCTGCTCATCACGATCAGCGCGGTGTCCGGGCGGACGGCGGCGACCTCCTTGAGCAGTTCCTCCTGGGCGGGCGGCAGGGCCAGGCCCCGACGGTCCTCGGTCTCGCGGCCGTGGATCAGCGGGTGGTTGCCGAGCACCACCACGGCGAGGTCGGCGGCGGCGGCCGCGGCGACGGCCTCCGCCCGTCCGTCGCGCAGCAGTTCGCGGGAGAAGCGCTCGGCGCCGGCGGCGTCCTCGGCGGTGACCCGTAGGGCGCCGTCGGTGCCGGCGGCCGCGTACCTGCCGGTCAGCACGGACTGCAGCAGCACGGCGCCGCCCGCGGTCCCGCCCTCGGTCCCGCCCTCGGTCCCGCCCTCGGCCGTGCTGTCGGCCCCGCCTTCGGCCGCGTCGGACGCCTCGACCAGCCGGAAGGTCTCGTGCACGTCCCAGCTCTTGACGACGGCCCGGTCGGCGACCAGCGAGCCGTCCTCCTTGACGGAGAGGAACCGCCCGTTGTCGGTGGCGCGCAGGGTGAGCACGCCCAGGCCCCAGTCGCCGAGGTCGAAGGCGGTGCCGTTCAGCGGTTCGCCGGTGGAGGCGGCCCGCAGCAGGACCCGGTCGATGCCCTCGTGCACCGTCAACTCGCCTCCGGCGGGGGCGAGTCGGGCGCGCAGGCCGTCGGCGACGGTGACCGCGTAGGGCAGCGTGCCGGAGTACCAGTCCTCGAACAGGGCGTCGCCGTGCGGGCCGATCACGGCGATCTTCTTCGCCGGGTCGGTGAGCGGCAGCAGGCCGGTGTTCTTCAGCAGGACGGTGGAGGCGGCGGCGGCCCGGCGGGCCAGCGCGCGGTGCGGGGCGCTGTCGACCACCTCGGCGCCGATGGTCGCGTACGGGTCCAGCTCGGGATCGAACTCGCCCATCCGGAAACGGAGTTCGAACTGACGGCGGACCGCGAGGTCGATGTCGGCCTGGTCGACCAGGCCGCGTTCCAGGGCCTCGCGCAGCCGGCCGATCACGGTCGCGCTGTCCTCGCCGTGGTCGGTGAAGGAGTCGATGCCGGCCTTCAGCGCGGCGGCGTGGCCCTCGGCGTGGTCGTCGAAGTAGCGCTCCGGGTCGACCAGGTTGGACGGGGCCTCGGCGTCGGAGACCACGAACAGCTCGCGGCCGGTCGGCTCGGCCCAGCGCCGCAGCTCGGTCGCCAGCAGCGGGGAGACGTGGCAGGGACGCCCGTTGACCAGGTTGTAGGCGGCCATCACGCCGGTGGCCGCGCCGGAGGCGATCGCGGGCCGGAACGCGGCCAGGTCGTACTCGTGCAGGACGCGCGGGCGCAGGCCGGAGGAGGTGGTGCAGCGGTCGTCCTCGTTGTTGTAGGCGAGGAAGTGCTTGAGCACCGGGGCGGCCCGCAGGTAGGTCGGGTCGTCGCCCGCGAGGCCGCGGCAGAACGCCTCGCCGAGGCGGGCGGTGTGCACCGGGTCCTCGGAGTAGCCCTCCTCGTTGCGGCCCCAGCGCGGGTCGCGCAGCAGGTTCAGCACCGGCGCCCACGCCTGCAGGCTGTTCGGGCCGCGGTCGGGGGCGATGGCGGCCGGGCGGTGGTGGTGGAAGGCGCGCAGCTCGGTCGAGACCGCCTCGGCGACCTCGCGGACCAGCTCCTCGTCCCAGCTCGCGCCGAGGCCGACGGCCTGCGGGAACGCGGTGGCGACGCCGAGCCAGGAGACGCCGTGCAGGGCCTCCGCTCCGGTGCGGAAGGCGCCGATGCCCAGGCGGGGCACGGCGGGGGCGTACTGGTGGAGCATCGCCAGGCGCTCGGCGGGGGAGAGCCTGGACAACAGGTCGTCGACGCGCTTGTCCAACGGAAGCGCGGAATTATGGAACGGGTACCGCTCGGCCGGGGTCTCGGCGGCGGACGGGGACGGGGAACTCAACGGGCTCACCCCAGGATGATGGTGCGGTGCGGTTGGTCGTCGAAGCGAATCGACGCTGACATGAAGCATGAACCCTGTCAACTCCCCCTGGCTACGGGGGAAATGAATTTGTCCAGGCACTTGTCTAACCGGAAACGCGTCGTTAGTGTCGCCGCAACATCAAGCGCTTCGACAGTCAAGCGCTTCGACAGCGCCCAGCGCAGGGCGCCGCGGAAGGGCCTCCCCACCATGAGAACCGAGCTGAACCGCAGATCCTTCGTCACCGCCGCCGTCTCCGTCGCCGGAGCAGCGGCGATGACCCCCCTGCTGGCCGCCTGCGGGGGCGGTGGCTCGAAGCACAGGACCGGCGCCAACTCCGCCGACGGCGTCAAGTCGGCCCTGCCGGCCTTCGCCGCCAGCACCTCCGTGACCCCCGACATCCCCTCGGTCCCCGGCACGGACGGCGCGGTGACCGACCCGGCCTTCCTCACCTACCCGGCCGGCCCGGTGGCCACGGTCAACGGCGTGCCCGGCAAGGGCGGCAGCTACTCGGCCGTCACCCCGCTGTGGGGCACCGTCCCGCCCGCGGGCAACTCGTTCTACACCGCGATGAACAAGGCCCTCGGCGTCACCCTGGAGATGAAGCCGGCCGACGGCAACAACTACGCCACCATCATCCCGACCATGACCGCGGCCAAGAAGCTGCCGGACTGGATCCAGCTCCCGACCTGGTGGAACCCCAACTTCAACGTCGGCGAGCTCGCCGCCTCCCAGTTCGCCGACCTCACCCCCTTCCTGGCCGGCGACAGGATCGGCAAGTACCCGAACCTGGCCGCCATCCCCACCGGGGCCTGGCAGGCGGGCATCTGGGGCGACAAGCTCTACGGCATCCCCTCCTTCTCCACCGGCTTCTCCATCGCGGGCACCACCTTCTACCGCCGCGACCTCTTCGAGGCCCGGGGCATCACCGCGGACCAGGTGAAGACCCTCGACGACCTGATGAGTCTGGGCAAGGAGCTCACCGACGAGAAGGCCGGCACCTGGGCCTTCGACGACGTGTGGACCTACCTCTTCCCGTTCTTCGACGTCCCCAACAGGTGGAAGCTCGCCGACGGCAAGCTCGTCCACAAGTACGAGACCCCCGAGCTGCTCGAAGCCCTCGACTGGCACTACAGGCTCGCCACCGCCGGCTACCTGCACCCCGACGCCGTCGCCGGCAACAACGCCGACGCCAACACCCGCTTCTACGCGGGCAAGACCCTGATCCAGGGCGGCGGCACCGGCGCCTGGAACCTCGCCGACAGCCTGTCCGGCACCGCCGCGACCCCCGGCTTCCGGCGCGGCTCGTTCACCTTCCTCACCTCGAAGGCCGGCGGCACGCCCAAGCTGTTCATGGGCTCCTCCACCAGCCTGATGAGCTACCTGAACGCCAAGCTCAAGCCCGAGCAGATCGAGGAGCTGCTCGCCGTCGCCAACTACCTGGCCGCGCCGTACGGCACCGCCGAGTACACGATGGTCAACTTCGGCGTCGAGGGCGTCCACCACACCCGGGTCAACGGCGTGCCGACCTTCAACGACGAGGGCAAGAAGGACGTCCAGGCGCAGACCTACCCGTTCCTGGCCAGCCCCTCCTCGGTCATCTCCAGCCCCGGCGCCGACCAGGTCGCCAAGGACATCGCCGCCTTCCAGGCCGCCAACGTCAAGTACCTGTACAAGCCGCTGTTCTGGAACATGAACATCTCGATGCCGCAGAACATCGCCACCATCGACACCGCGCAGGCCGTCGAGGACGCGATCAAGGACTGCTACCACGGCAAGAAGAAGGTCTCCGACGTCCAGGCCGCCATCTCGACCTGGAGGACGAACGGCGGCGACCGCCTCAAGCAGTGGATGACCGACAACGTCCTGAGCAAGTACGGAACGGGTCAGTGAGCACAGCGCGATCGGAGCGGGGCAAGAGCGGCCCGGGCAGGGGGGCCGCCGGGAAGAACGGTGCCGTCCGGCTGAACTGGCGGGTCAGGCTGCGGCGGGACAGGACGCTGCTGCTGATGACCGTCCCGGCCGTGGTCCTGCTGCTGGTCTTCAACTACGCGCCGCTGTTCGGCCTGGTCACCGCGTTCCAGTACTACGACCCGCTGGTCGGCGTGCGCGACAGCGAGTGGGCCGGCCTCGCACAGTTCCAGCAGCTCTTCCACGACCCGCTGTTCTGGGGAGCGCTGAAGAACACCCTCTGGCTCAGCCTGGTCCAACTGGTGCTGTTCTTCCCCGTTCCGATCGCGCTGGCCCTGCTGCTCAACACGGTGCTCAGCGAACGGCTGCGCAACTTCGTCCAGTCCGTGGTCTACCTGCCGCACTTCTTCTCCTGGGTGCTGGCCATCACGATCTTCCAGCAGATGCTCGGCGGCGCGGGAATCCTCAACCACTTCCTGCGGCAGAACGACATCGCCCCCTGGGACATCACCACCGACCCGCACACCTTCGCCCTCCTGGTCACCTCGCAGGCGATCTGGAAGGAGGCCGGCTGGGGCATCATCGTCTTCCTCGCCGCACTGGCCGCCATCAACACCGACCTGTACGAGGCGGCCGCCGTCGACGGCGCCGGACGCCGACGCCGGATGTGGCACATCACCCTGCCCGGCCTGCGCGGCGTGATCGTGCTGATGCTGGTGCTGCGCCTGGGCAACGCGCTGACCGTCGGCTTCGAGCAGTTCCTGATCCAGCGCGAGGCGGTCGGCCACGAAGCCGCCGACGTACTCGACACCTTCTCCTTCTACTACGGCATCGCCACCGGCAACTACAGCTTCGGCGCCGCGGCCGGCCTCTTCAAGAGCGTCATCTCGCTGCTGCTGATCTGGGGCGCCAACAAACTGGCACACGCCTTCGGCGAGGACGGGTTGTACCGCAGATGAGCCAGACACCCACCACCGTCCGCGCGGACGCCCCGACCGCGGCGCCCACCGCGGCCAAGCCCCGCCCGGCCCGGACCGGCCGCCCCCGCGCCCGGGCCGGACGGGCCCCCTGGGAGGAACCGCCCACCCCGATCGGCCAGGGCGCCAAGGGCATCACCCTGGCCGGCGTGATCGCCGCCGTCGCCGTCCCGCTCTGGATCATCGCACTGACCAGCATCTCCACCCCCGGTGCCGTCAACCGGGCCGGCGGGCTGGTGGTCCGGCCCGACGGCATCACCTTCGACGCCTACCGGCAGATGCTCGGCGACGGCACCGTCCGCACCGCCCTGATGGTCAGCCTCGCCATCACCGTCGTCGGCACCCTGGTGTCCATGATCGTCTCGGTGACGGCGGCCTACGGCCTGTCCCGCTCCGAGTCCTTCGCGCACCGGCCGATCCTGACCCTGCTGATCGTCACCATGTTCGTCAGCGGCGGCCTGATCCCGAGCTTCCTGGTGGTCACCGGACTCGGCGGCTACGACCGGTGGTGGTCGCTGATCCTGCCCAGCGCCGTCTCGGTGTTCAACATCCTGGTGCTGCGCTCGTTCTACTCCACCACCTCCGCCGACCTGATCGACGCCGCCCGGCTCGACGGCGCCGGCGACTGGCGGATCCTGTGGTCCGTGGTGCTGCCCACCTCCCGGGCCGTCACCGCCGTCATCGCGCTGTTCTACGCGGTCGGCTACTGGAACTCGTTCTTCAACGTGATGCTCTACATGCCGACCTCGGCCGAGAAGTGGCCGCTGCAGTACGTGCTGCTGACCTACGTCAACCGCGGCAACGGGCTGCCCGGCTCCGTCAACTCCGGCTTCGGGGCCGCCAACGCGCAGACCGCGCCGCTCACCCTGCAGATGGCCGTCGTGGTCCTCACCCTGGTGCCGCTGCTCATGGTCTACCCGTTCATGCAGAAGCACTTCCGCACCGGCGTGCTGACCGGCGCCGTCAAGGGCTGAACCGGGCGGGAACAACGCACGATCCGGAGCGGGAACAACGCACGACCAGGCGTCAGTAACCTGAGGCCACCGGGGCCGCACACCCCACCGACCAGGAAAGCAGGAACCGAACCCATGGTGACTCTCGCCGACGTCGCCCGGCACGCGGGCGTCTCGCCCAGCACCGTCAGCTACGTGCTCAGCGGCAAGCGCTCGATCTCGGAGGCCACCCGCCGCCGCGTCCAGCACGCCGTCGAGGAACTCGGCTACCACCCCAACGCCGGCGCCCGCGCGCTCGCCGGACGGCGCTCCCACATCATCGCCCTCGTCGTGCCGCTGCGCACCGACGTCTACGTGCCGATCATGATGGAGATCGCCGTCTCGGTCACCATGGCGGCCCGTCAGCACGGCTACGACGTGCTGCTGATCACCAACGACGAGGGCCCCGACGGGGTCCGCCGGGTCGCCGCCAGCGGCCTCGCCGACGGCGTCATCCTGATGGACGTCGAACTCGACGACGAACGCATCCCGGTCCTGCGCGACCAGGGCATCCAGGCCGCCACCATCGGCCTGCCCGCCGACCCCGCCGGACTCTCCTGCGTCGACCACGACTTCGCCGCCGCCGGCGCGCTGTGCGCCGACCACCTCGCCGACCTCGGCCACCGCGACATCGCCTTCATCGGCTACGCGCCCGCCGTCTACCACCGCCACGCCGGCTACGCCGAACGCACCCTGACCGGCTTCCGGGAGCGCGCCCGCGAACGCGGCCTGAGATTCCTCCACCGCCCTTGCGAGGGCACCTACGAATCCACGGCCGGCACCCTGGCCCGGGTCCTCGCCGACCGCCCCGACACCACCGGCTTCGTCGTGCAGAACGAGAACGCCATCGGCCCGCTGCTGCAACTCCTGCCCACCAGCGGACGCACCGTCCCCGAGGACGCCTCGGTGGTCGCGCTCTGCCCCGAACAGCTCGCCGAGCAGTACGCCCCCGGCCTCACCGCCGTCACCGGACCCGCCCAGGAACTCGGCCGGGTCGCCGTCGACCAGGTGATGCGCCGGATCGCCGCCGCCGAACGCGGCACCGGCCCCGAGGACGAACTCGTCCTGCTCGCCCCCGTCCTGACGCCCCGGCAGAGCAGCGGTCCGCTGCTTGCCCCGCTCGCCCCGCTCGCCCCCGTCCCGACGGCCGCGGCCCCACCGGCCCCGCCCGCCCCGTTCGCCCGAAGGAGGTAGCCCCCCATGCCGGCGACCAATCCGGTGCTACCCGGCTTCCACCCCGACCCCAGCGTCTGCCGGGTCGGCCCGGACTACTACCTCGCCTGCTCCAGCTTCGAGTACCACCCCGGCGTGCCGATCCTGCACAGCCGCGACCTGGTGCACTGGCGGCAGATCGGCAACGCCCTCGCCGACCTGCCGCTGCCGCCCGGCACCCCGTCCTCCGGCGGCGTCTACGCCCCGACGCTCCGCCACCACGACGGCCGGTTCCACCTGATCACCACCGAGGTCGGCACCGGCACCCTGCTGGTCACCGCCGAGGACCCGGCCGGCCCCTGGTCCGCGCCGGTCCGCCTCCCCGACGTCCCCGGCATCGACCCCGACCTCGCCTGGGACGAGGACGGCACCTGTTACTGCACCGTCGCCGGGATCGCTCAACTGCGGATCGACCCGGCGAGCGGAAAGGCCCTGGAGGAGCCCCGCCCGCTGTGGTCCGGCACCCGGCAGGCCCCCGAGGCCCCGCACCTGTACCGGATCGGCGACCGGTGGTACCTGCTGATCGCCGAGGGCGGCACCGAACGCGCCCACAGCGTCTCCGTCGCCCGCTCCCGCCGCCCCGACGGCCCGTTCGAGCCCTGCCCGGACAACCCGCTGCTCACCCACGCCGGACGCCGCAGCCCGATCCAGAACACCGGCCACGCCGACCTGGTCCAGGGCCCCGACGGCAGCTGGTGGGCCCTGCTGCTCGGCGTCCGCCCGCGCGGCGGCACCCCCGGCTGGCACCCGCTCGGCCGCGAGACCTTCCTCGCCCCGGTCCGCTGGGTCGACGACTGGCCCGTCATCGACGAAGTGCCCGTCGAACTCCCCGACCTTCCATGGGAGTCGCACCCCTGGCCGGCCGAGCCGACCCGCGAAGACTTCGACGGCCCGCTGCCCCCGCAGTGGCTCTCGGTCCGCGACCGCCCCGCCGACCGCGTCACCACCGGACAGCGCCCCGGCTCGCTCACCCTGCACGCCCGCGACGGCCACCTCGACGACACCTTCACCGGCCTGCGCCAGCAGCAGCACGCCGTCCGCGCCCGCACCCGGGTCGACACCGCCACCGGCACCGGCGGCCTCGCCGTCCGCCTCGACGACGAACACGCCTACACCGTCGAGGCCGACGGCCGCCACGTCCGGGTCACCACCCACCTCGGCGGACGGGCCACCGTCGCCGCCGAACGCGCACTCCCGCACCACGACGTGGTGCTGCGGGTCGAGACCGCCCCCGCCGCCGAGCGCGGCCCGCGCACCGGCCCCGACGCCCTCGCCCTCGGCTTCGAACAGCCCGACGGCGCCTTCGAGCCGCTCGCCACCCTCGACGGCCGCTACCTCACCACCGAGGCGGCCGGCGGCTTCACCGGCCGCGTCATCGGCCTCTACGCCGCCCGCGGCACCGCGCACTTCGACTGGTTCGAACTCCAGCCCCTCGGCCGGGGCGACTGAACGGACAGGAACACCCCATGCCCGACCTGCACGACGCCACCCGCGGCCGCCTCCTCTACGGCGCCGACTACAACCCCGAACAGTGGCCCGAGGAGACCTGGCAGGAGGACGTCCGCCTGATGCGGCAGGCCGGCGTCACCACCGTCACCGTCGGCGTCTTCTCCTGGGCCCGACTCGAACCCACCCCCGGCGCCTACGAGTTCGGCTGGCTCGACCGCCTGCTCGACCTGCTGCACGCCCACGGCATCGGCGTCGTCCTGGCCACCCCCACCGCCTCCCCGCCCCCGTGGCTCGGCCACCTCCACCCCGAGACCCTGCCGCGGGCCGAGAACGGCACCACCGTCTGGTACGGCTCCCGCAACCAGTTCTGCCCCTCCTCCCCGACCTACCGCCGCCACGCCGCCGCGATCACCGAACAACTCGCCGCCCGCTACGGCGCCCACCCCGCGCTCGTCATGTGGCACATCAACAACGAGTACGGCACGCACTGCTGGTGCGACGCCACCGCCGCGCACTTCCGGCGCTGGCTGCGCGACCGCCACGGCACCCTCGACGGACTCAACTCCGCCTGGGGCACCGCCTTCTGGAGCCAGCACTACGCCGACTGGGACGAGATCCTGCCGCCCCGCCAGGCCCAGTACATCCGCAACCCCGCCCAGCTGCTCGACTTCGCCCGCTTCACCTCCGACGCCCTGCTGGAGTGCTACACCGCCGAACACGCCGTCGTCGCCCGGCACAGCCCCGCCGTCCCCGTCACCACCAACCACATGCCGTTCTGGCGCGGCCAGGACGGCTGGGCCTGGGCGAAGGAACAGGACGTCGTCGCGCTCGACATCTACCCCGACCCCGCCGACGCCCTCGGCGCCCAGCACGGCGCCCTCGTCCAGGACCTCGCCCGCTCGCTGGCCGGCGGCCCCTGGATGCTGATGGAACAGGCCGCCGGCGCCGTCAACTGGCGCCCCGTCAACCGCCCCAAGCCCGCCGGGCTGATGCGCCTGTGGTCGCTGCAGGCCGTCGCCCGCGGCGCCGACGCCGTCTGCTTCTTCCAGTGGCGCCAGTCCCGGCAGGGCGCCGAGAAGTTCCACTCCGCGATGCTCCCGCACTCCGGCCCCCGCAACCGGGTGTACCGCGAGGCCGCCGCCCTCGGCGCCGACCTCGACCGGCTCGGCCCCGCCGTCGCCGGCGCCCCCGTCCCCGCCGACACCGCCCTGCTGCACGACTGGGACGCCTGGTGGGCGGGCGAACAACCCGGCCGCCCCTCCGAGTTGCTCGACTACCGGGAGAACGTCACCGCCTGGCACCGCGCCCTCTGGGAGGCCAACCACACCACCGACCTGGCCCACCCCGCCGCCGACCTCACCCGCTACCGGATGGTCGTCATCCCCTCGCTCTACCTGCTCACCGACACCGCCCTCGACAACCTCGCCCACTACGTCCGCACCGGCGGCACCCTGGTCTGCGGCTGGTTCACCGGCGTCGCCGACCACCAGGACCGCATCCGCCCCGGCGGCGTCGACGCCCGACTGCTCGACGTCCTCGGCCTCGCCGCCGTCCACCAGTGGTGGCCGCTGAACGAGGGCGAGACCCTGCGGTGCACCGGCACCGAGGACTTCCCAAGCTCGCTGTGGGCCGAGGAGTTGGAGACCGCCGGGGCCGAGACCGTAGCCCGCTACGCGGACGGCGACCTCGCCGGACTCCCCGCCGTCACCCGGCACGCGTACGGCGCGGGCGCCGCCTGGTACCTCTCCACCCGCCCCGAACCCGACGCCCTGCGCGCCCTGCTGACCCGCGCCGCCCGCGCGGCCGGACTGCGCCCGACCGTCGAGGGACTGCCCGCCGGAGTCGAGGCCGTCCGCCGCGGCGAACTGCTGTTCCTGCTCAACCACGGCCCCGAGCAGGCGAAGTGCGAAGTACCCGGGCACTGGGACGACCTGCTGACCGGGCACCGCCTCGCCGCCACCGTCGCCCTGGAGCGCCACGGCGCCGCCGTCCTGCGCCCGGCCGCCCCGTGAACGGCCCGCGCCGACGCGGAAGTTGGGAACCCGCCCCGGCCACCCGCTGGGAGGACGCCTACCTCACCGGCAACGGCACCCACGGCGCCATGGTGCACGGCCGCACCGGCGAAGAACTGATCGTCGTCAACCACCACCTGCTGCTGCGCCCCAACGGCGGCGAGCACGCCCTCGCCCCCGACCTCGCCGGGGAGTTGGAACACCTGCGGGACGCCGTGCTGACCGGCCGGGCCCGCGCCGCCGTCGCCCGCCACGTCACCGGACCGCTCCAGTGGGTCCGCCCCTTCCACCCCGCCCTCGCCCTCCGCCTGCGCCGCACCGCCGCCGTCCCCGCCGCCCCCGCCGCCGCCCCCGTCATCCCCGCCGCCTACCGGCGCGAGATCGACCACCGCACCGGCGTGGCCACCACCCGCTGGGACGGCCACCGCGCCGACACCTTCGCCTCGCGCGCCGACGACCTGATCGTCCACCGCGAAGTCCGCACCGGCACCGTCCGACTGACCCACCACTGGCAACTCGACGCCGCCCCGCAGGACCTGGCCGTCGACACCGCCGCCGCGACCGAACCCGGCGGCGCCGTGCTGCGCACCGACGTCCGCCACCCCGGCGGCTCCGGCCACGGCTACACCTGCTGGACCCACGTCCGCGCCACCGGCGGCACCCTGCGCACCGAGCAGGACGCCGTGCACGCCGAGGGCTGCGCCGAAGTCCTGCTGCTCACCCGGGTCCACCCCTGGGAGGACCCGGAACCGCCCCCGCTCCCCGACCTCCCGTACCCCGAACTGCTGGACCGGCACACCGCCCGGCACACCCCCGCCTACGACCGGGTCGACCTCGACCTGCACGCCCCCGAGGAGCACCGCGCACTGCCCGGCTCCGCGCTGCTCGCCGACCCCGACACCCACCGACTCGCCCTGCTGGAGCGGCTGTTCGACGCCGGGCGCCACCACCTGCTCAGCTCCGCGGGCGTCCTGCCGCCCCGGCTCACCGGCCTGTGGACCGGCTCCTGGGACACCGCCTGGAGCGGCGCCCTCACCTGCGACGCCAACCTCAACCTGCAGATCGCCGCCGCCACCACGGCCGCCCTCCCCGAAGTCAGCCACGCCCACGCCGCCTTCGTCGCACGGCAGTTGGACGACTGGCGGAGCAACGCCCGCCGCCTGTTCGGCCTCCCCGGCCTGGTCGCCCCCGCCCACACCGACGGCCGCACCGGCCACGCCTACCACTACAGCGAGGACCACCCGCTGCACCTGTGGACCGCCGGCGCGCACTGGCTGCTGCAACCCCTGCTCGACCACGTCGACACCACCGGCGACACCGCGCTCGCCGACACCCTGGTCCGCCCCGCCCTGCACGAGACCGCCGACTTCTACCGCGCCTTCCTCACCCGCACCGGCCCCGACGGCCGCCTCCAGTACGTCCCCTCCTACTCGCCCGAGAACACCCCCGCCGGCGCCGACAGCCCGATCACCGTCAACGCCGCCATGGACCTCGCCGCCGCCCGCCACACCCTCACCGCCACCGGCCACCACGCGCTCGCCGACCGGCTGCCCCCCTACCTGCTCAACTCCGAAGGCGCACTCGCCGAATGGGCCTGGCCCGCCGCCCCCGACCGGCAGCAGCACCGCCACCTCAGCCACCTGCACCCGGTCTGGCCGCTCGGCGACATCAACCCCCTCGACACCCCCGCCCTCGCCCGCGCCGCCCACCGCGCACTGCGCCTGCGCGGCAGCGAGAACCACTCCGCCCACGGCCACCTGCACCGCGCCCTGATCGCCGCCCGCCTCGGCGACGCCGCCCTGCTCGGCGAAGCCCTCGACGCCGTCCTCGACGGCGCGTTCTTCCACCCCTCCCTGATGAGCTCGCACTACCCCCGCCTCGACGTCTACAACGCCGACGCCGCCCACACCCTCCCCGGCGTCCTGATCGAGGCACTCCTGCACTCCACCCCCGACCGCCTCGTCCTGCTCCCCGCCCCGCCCGCCCGGCTGACCCGCGGCACCGTCCACGGCCTGCGCACCCGCTGCCGGATCGAACTCACCACGCTCTCCTGGGACCTGACGACACATCAGGTCTCCGCGACGCTGACCGCCGACACCGACCGCAGCGCCACCGTCCACCTCGGCACCGACCCGCACCGCCCCCCGCTCCACCTCGACCTGCGCGCCGGACACCCCACCCTCGTCCACCTCGACCTGCGCGCCGCACACCCCGCCCCCGTCCGCCCCGTTCCCGCGCACCCCGGACCCGCCCGCCCCGAACCCGACCGGAGCTGAACCGCCGTGCCGCTCACCGACCTCGACCTCGACGAACTCCTCGCCTACCGGCCCGAGTTCACCGAACCCGCCGGATTCGACGCGTTCTGGGCCGACACCCTCGCCACCGCCCGCGCCCGCACCGGCCCCGTCACCGCCGAACTCCGTACCGACACCCGCCTCACCGCCTTCGACGTCCACGACGTCCGCTTCCCCGGCTGGAACGGCGAACCCGTCGCCGCCTGGCTGCTGCTGCCCCGCGGCACCACCGCACCGCTGCCCGTCGTCGTCAAGTACCTCGGCTACACCTGCGGCCGCGCCCTGCCCACCGACCACCTCGTGCCGCCCGCCGCCGGCTACGCCCACCTCGTCGTCGACAGCCGGGGCCAGGGCCACGACACCCCCGACCGCGGCGAGGGCGACGGCACCCAGTGGGCCGAGGGCTTCATGACCCGCGGCATCGAATCCCCGGCGACCTACTACTACCGCCGCCTGATCACCGACTGCGTCCGCGCCCTCGACGCCCTCCCGCACCTGCCCGGCACCGACCCCGCCCGCGCGATCGTCTCCGGCGCCAGCCAGGGCGGCGGCCTCGCCCTCGCCACTGCCGCCCTCGCCCCCGACCGGGTCGCCGCCCTGCTCGCCGACGTCCCCTTCCTCTGCCACTTCCGCCGCGCCGTCCGGATCACCGGGGACGGCCCCTACCCCGAGATCGCCAAGTACCTGCGCTGGCACAGCCGCGAGAAGGAGGAACAGACCCTCGCCACCCTCGACCACTTCGACGGCGTCCACTTCGCACCCCGCGCCACCGCCCCCGCCCTGTTCGGCGTCGGCCTGATGGACCCGGTCTGCCCGCCCTCCACCGTCTTCGCCGCCTACCACCGCTACGCCGGCCCCGCCGCCATCGAAACCTGGAACTTCGGCGACCACGGCGGCGGCCACGGCTCCACCCCCGGCCGCCAACTCGCCTGGCTGGCGTCGATCGGCCTCACCCCGAAGGCCCGGTGACGGAACCGCCCCGCCGGGACCGCCCGCCGGAGCCACCCCGCCGGAACCGCCCCGCCGGAGCCGCCCCCGTCCGCCGGGTCAGGCGTTGCGCATGGCCACCAGCAGCCGGGCGGCCTCGACCACCAGCGGATGGCGGTCGCCCCACTCCGCCCGGGCGTCGGCCAGGACGCCCCGCAGCATCCGGGCGGCCCGCAGCCGCTGCCCGGCCCAGCACTCGGCGACGGCGAGGCCGATCCGGCTCCGGAAGGTGTGCGGATGGCGCTCGCCGAAGACCCGCAGGTGATCGTCCAGCACCGTGCGGAACATCGACACGGCCACGGCCGCGTTCCCGGCATCGAGGTGCGCGCTCGCCAGGTTGTGCCCGATCCTGAGGGCGTGCGGGTGATCGGCGCCCATCGTCCGCACGCAGTCCGCCAGCGCCTGTTCGATCACCGGGACGGCCTGCGCCGCCCGGCCGGCCGAGCTGTGCGCGCTCGCCAGGTCGACCCGGGCGTTCAGCGTCTCCGGATGGTCGGCGCCCAGCACCCGGACCGCGTCCCGCACCGCCTGCTCCAGCAGGACGATCGCCTCCGCGAGCCGGCCCGCCTCCTTGAGGGCGGACGCCAGGTGATCGCGGCAGTAGCCGATCCGCAGATCGTCGGGGTCGAGCAGCCGCAGTTCGTCGGCCAGCAGCTCCTCGAACAGCCGGACGGCCCGCGCGGAGTCCCCCGCCCGCAGACAGGCCCGGGCCAGCAGCGAGCGGGCGTCGAGCAGCTGCACGCCCTCCCGGCCCGCGCCGCGCAGCTCGTCCAGCGCCGCCTCCAGCAGCAGGACGGCCTGCTCGACGGCCCCGGTCTCCAGCAGGGCGGTGGCGAGATTGGCCCGAGCGGTGAGACCGTCCGGATGGTCCGCCCCGTGGCGTCGCGCGAAGCCGGCGGCCGAGCGCTCGAAGTGGGCGATCGCCTGTTCGAGCCGGCCGTGGTGCAGCAGGACGACACCGCTCCGGTTGACCAGGTTGTCGAGGGAATCGCCGTCCGCCTCCGCCGGCGCGTGGCGGACGAGCGCCTCGACGTGCGGCAGCAGGGCCCGCCAGACCGACCAGGCCGTCGGGTCGTTCGGATCGGGAGCGGCCAGGTCGAGCAGCCCGACGGCCCGGTCCCGCGCCGCCACGACGTCCCCCGGCTGCCGGTGCGGGTCCGCCGGGTCCGGGGTGCGGGCCAGCGACTGGAGCAGGCGATGCACCGTCAGGGTGCCGTCCGGGGCGGTCCGGAGCATGCTGTACGCCGCCAGCCGGCCGATCGCGTCGTCGACCTCCAGCGGCGTGCCGAGCGGGCCCAGCAGCGAGCGGGGCACCCGCTCCGGCGCGTACCAGGCGAGGACCCGCAGGACCTCGACGGCGAGCGGGGTGCCGGCCAGCCGGTCCAGGGTCAGCCGCCAGACCAGGGCCGTGGTGCGGGCGCCGTCACGCCCCTCGCCCGTCCGGTGGTACATCTCGGCCGGGTACGCGGCCAACAGCTCCAGGTACCGGCGGGCCGTGGTCCCGCTCTGCGCGACGTACGCGCCCGCCTGCTCCACCGCCAGCGGCAACTGCCCCAGCTCCGCGCACAGTTCGGCGCCCCCGTCGGCCGCCGCGGCCGCCCCGGCGATCCGCGCCAGCAGGTCGTACGACTCCGCCGGGGCCAGCACGTCCAGCGGGACGGCCGTCGCCGTGTCGTGCCACCCCGTGGCCCGCCGCGTGGTGATCAGCACCCGGGTGGTCCGCAGGCGCCCCAGCAGCCGGGACACGTCCCCCGGGTCCTCCACGTTGTCCAGCACCAGCAGGCAGTCCTCGTGCGCCGCCAGCCACTGCACGGCCCGCTCGCCCAACTGCTCCGGCGGCAGCGCCGAGAGCTCCGGCTGCAGCACCCGCGCCAGCTCCGCCAGACCCGCCTCCAGGGCCTCCGGGCCGTCCGCCGTGATCCACCGCACCGGGCGGCCGCCGCGCGCCCACCGCTCCGCCCAGGCCGCCGCCAGCGCGCTCTTGCCGATCCCGCCCAGCCCGTGCACGGCCTGCACCACGGCCGCCCCCGGAACCTCGAACGCCGCGTCCAGCAGGGCCAGTTCGCGCTCCCGCCCGACGAACGCCGCCTGCCGCGAAGGCAGATCGGCCAACCCCGGCGGCGCGGCCACCTCGGCGACCGGACGCACCGCCCCGGCCGGCAGCCGGACGATCGTGGTGTGGTCGCCCGTACTGACCACCCCGGTGAACGCCCCGCCCCCCGTGTGCAGGCCCACCGCCCGGGTACCCGAGGCCGTGACCCGGCCACTCCCGTCGGCCGCCGGTCGCACCACGACACCACCCCCTCACCGCCCGTCATCGTAGTGCGCCCACCCGCCCGGCGCGGCGCGCCCCCGGAACGGAGCGGACCCGACCTACCCTGGAAGCACGGAAGGACGTGGCAGCGGATGGGACACCGGATCGGCGGCACCGCGGGGGACGTCCTCACCGCGCGCCTGCGCACCCAGACCGCCCGCCTCGCGGCCCTCGAACCCGACGTCCGCGCCGACCGCCCCGACGCCGTCCACCGGATGCGGGTCGCCGCCCGCCGCCTCCGCAGCGCCCTGCGCACCCACCGGCGCCACCTGCGCGGCGACCGCACCCGCACCGAGGACGAACTCCAGTGGCTCGGCCGCGCCCTCGGCCGGGCCCGGGACGCCGAAGTGCTCGGCACCCGCCTGCTCGCCCAGGCCCGCGAACTCCCCGACGGCACCGACCGGGCCCGCGTCCTCGCCGAGATCACCACCTGGAGCGAACGCGAAGCCCGCGAAGCCCGCCCCCAGGTGCTCGCCGCCCTCGACGGCGAACGCTTCCGCCGCCTGCTCGCCGAACTCACCGCCCTCGCCGCCGACCCGCCCCTCACCGCCCGCGCCGCCCGCCCCGCCGCCCCCGAACTCACCCGCACCCTGCGCCGCGAACACCGCCGCACCGCCGAACGCCTCGCCGCCGCCCGCCGCGCCCCCGACGGCCCCGCCCGCGAACGCGCCCTGCACGACGCCCGCAAGGCCGCCAAACGCGCCCGCTACGCCGGCGAGAGCGTCGGCCGCCCCGCCCGCGGCTTCACCCACCGGATGCGCGTCCTCCAGGACGTCCTCGGCCGCCACCAGGACGCCGTCGTCGCCCGCGACACCGTCCGCACCCTCTCCGACGGCGGCTTCGGCTACGGCGCCCTCTACGGCCGCCAGACCGCCGAACTCGCCTTCGCCCGCGAACTCCTCCCCGCCACCTGGGAACAGGCCGCCCGCCGCCCCCAACGCCTCCGCCGCGCCTGAACGCCCCCACCGCCACCCCATCGCGCGCGCGGGACGGGTGCCGTCGGCATCGGGCGGCGGCTTCCTACGGCTCCCGCGGCGCGGTCGGCTCCTGCGGCGCGGTCGGCTCCAGGCCGGCCGCGAGGGCGGCGGTGCGCAGCAGTTCGTCGACCATGGCGGGAGTGAGCCGCCCCGTGTACGTGTTGCGCGGGCTGACGTGGAAGCAGCCGAACAGGTGCAGCGGCGCGCCGCCGTCCGCGGCCGGCAGGACGGCGTGCGCCCCGTGCCCGAACTTCGGCTTCGGGCGCGGCACTCGCCACCCCGAGGCGGCCAGCGCCGGCAGCACCGCCTGCCAGGCGAAACCGCCGAGGGCGACCACGGCGCGCACCGTCGGCCGCAGGTACGCCAGCTCGCGGACGATCCACGGGCGGCAGGTGTCGCGCTCCGCGTTGGTCGGCCGGTTCTCCGGCGGGGCGCAGCGCACCGGATCGGTGATCCTGACACCGGCCAGCTCCAGCCCGTCGCCGCGCCACACCGAGTGCGGGCGGTTCGCCAGCCCGAGGCGGTGCAGCGAGGCGTACAGCAGGTCGCCGGACGGGTCGCCGGTGAAGATCCGCCCCGTCCGGTTGCCGCCGTGCGCGGCCGGGGCCAGCCCGACCAGCAGCAGGCCCGCGTCGGCCGGACCGAACCCGGGGATCGGTCGCCCCCAGTACTCCTGGTCCTGGAACGACCGGCGCTTGACCCGGGCGGTCTCCTCCCGCCACTCGACCAGCCGCGGACAGGCCCGGCAGTCCACCACCCGCGCGTCCAGCCCCGCCAGGCCGTGCACCTGTTCGAGCTGCCGGAGCGGTGATTCGGGCCCTTCGAGCGGCGCGGGTGGTTCGAGCGGTTCCGGACGTTCGGGCGGTGCGGGCGGTCGCATGCCGCCGATCCTACGGCGGAGCACCCGGCAGCCGGGGAGCGCCGCAAGGCGGGGCGGGCGGAGTAGCGTGGAGGTACGGGCCCGCGGTGCCGCCCCGGATCCTTCCGGACCGTTCCGGCACCGGCTCGGCGCCCGCGTGCTCGGGGCGAGGTGACGGCGATGGTCGTGGTCGACGCGGTGATTGCGCTGCTGGTGGTGCTGGCGGTCTACGCCGGCCTGAGCGTGCGCATGGTCCAGCAGTACCAACTCGGCGTGGTGTTCCGGTTCGGCCGGGTGCTGGACGGGGTGCGGGGCCCCGGCCTGGCCCGGATCGTCCCGGTCGCCGACCGGATGCGCCGGGTGAACGTCCAGATCGTCACCATGCCGGTGCCCGCCCAGGACGGCATCACCCGGGACAACGTGACCGTCCGGGTCGACGCGGTGGTCTACTTCAAGGTCGTCGACCCGGTGAAAGCCATCGTCAACGTGCAGGACTACGGCTTCGCGATGTCCCAGGTCGCCCAGACCTCGCTGCGGTCGATCATCGGCAAGAGCGAACTGGACGACCTGCTCGCCAACCGGGAGCCGATCAACCAGGGGCTCGAACTCATGCTGGACAGCCCGGCGTTGGGCTGGGGCATCCAGATCGACCGGGTCGAGATCAAGGACGTCGCACTGCCCGAGTCGATGAAGCGCTCGATGGCCCGGCAGGCCGAGGCCGACCGGGAGCGGCGGGCCCGGATCATCACCGCCGACGGCGAGTTCCAGGCCTCCGCCCGGCTCTCGGAGGCCGCGAAGGTGATGGCGCAGACCCCCGCCGCGCTCCAACTGCGCCTGCTGCAGACCGTGGTGGAGGTCGCCGCCGAGAAGAACTCCACCCTGGTGCTGCCCTTCCCGGTCGAACTGCTGCGCTTCCTGGAGAGCTCCACCGAACGCGCCACCGCGGAGGCCGCCCGCGCGACGGCGGCCGGGCCTGCGGGGGCCGGGCCTGCGACGGCCGGACCCTCGGCGGTGGAGCCCGGGGCGGACGAGGGCGTCGAACAGTTGGAGCTGCCGGAGCTCCCGCGGCTCCCCGCCCCGGCCGTCAACCGGCCTGCGGCGGCTCGACCGTGATCGCGTCACCGGTGGCGGCGTCCAGCAGCACCCGGTCGCCGAGCGGGCGCGAGAGCCGGTACTCGACGGGCGTGTCCACCAGCAGGTCGACGCAACTGCCCGACCGCACGGTCGTCCGGCCGATCAGCACCACCACCCGGTCCGTCTCGTAGACCCCGCCCGGGAGCACCTGGTCGCAGGCCCCGTGGGCGACGGACACGCCGACCGTCGACCCGTCCGCCGAAGTCGCCGTCCAGCGGTGGACCGCGGCCAGCCCGCCCATGCCCGCCTCGGGGACCGGCGGACGCCCCGGGCCGGCCACGGTCGCGGCCACCGCCGGGTAGCCGAACGGCCCGGAGTAGCCCTCGACGCTGAACTCCCAGGTCGGGACGGTCGCCTGCCACCGGCTGGTGAGGATCTGCCGGGTACCGGCGCGGACCGCGTCGATGACCAGCGGAGCGGAGCAGTCCGTACAGGGCCCGCCCGCGGTCAGGCGCGCGGCGACCCGCGCCGCCGGGACCAGGGGCAGTGTCAGGCTCGCCCCGCCCGACCAGCGGACCTCCCCGCTGCCCGGGGCGTCGGGCAGCGCCACCCGCAGCGTGAGCCGGCTGGCCTCGAACGCCCGCCGGTCGGCATCGTCGTGGAACCCGCCCGGCGGCAGCCACTGCTCCGGGAGGTTCCACGGCCAGTACTCGGCCAGCCAGGCCCGCTCCTTCGCCGACCCCGGCCAGGCCCGTGCCACGTCGGCGGCACGCCGGGTCGACGCGCCCTCGACCGGGGGCGCCGCACCGACGGGGGAGGACCCCGTGGCCGCTCCCACCACCACGACAAGGAACAGGGCGGACAAGAACGTTCGAGATCGCATCGGGCACCCCCCGGGTTCGGGTACGGCGGTGGCGCGGCGGTGGTACGACGACGGTCCGGCGGCGTCCGGTGGCGACCGTCCCGGGCCCGGGGCGAGCATGGAAGTCGGCAACGGACACAGGACACAGCGACCTCGGGAGGTCCGGCCATGACCACCGCGAAAGAGATCATGCATCCGGGAGCGGAGTGCGTCACCGGCGAGCAGACCCTCGCCGACGCCGCCCGGATCATGCGGGAACGCGACGTCGGCGCGCTGCCGATCTGCGACGAGCGGCAGAAGCTGCTCGGCATCCTGACCGACCGCGACATCGTCCTCAAGTGCGTCGCCGAGGGCCGCGACCCGAACACCGTGCGCTGCCTCGAACTCGCCGTCGGACGCCCGATGGTGATCGAGGAGGATGAGGAGACCGACCTGGTCCTGCGCATCATGGAACAGCACCGGGTCCGCCGCCTCCCCGTGATCAACCACCCGGAGCACGAACTGGTCGGGATGATCAGCGAGGCCGACATCGCCCGCCGCCTCCCGCAGGACCGCCTCGCCGAGTTCGTCACCGCCGTCACCGCCCCCGCCACCCCCACCGCCCCCGCCGCTCGCTGACCACGGGCGTTCCGGCGGGGACGGTCGGGACGGGTGCGGTGCCGGCGGGTGCGGCTCGGATGCACGGGGTGCCAACGGGTGCGGTGCCGGCGGGTGCGGTGCCGACGGTTCGTCAGCGCGGGTACTGCCGGGGCAGTTCGGCGAGGAAGGCGTCCGCGATCACCCGGTAGCCCGCGTCGTTGGCGTGGATGTCGCCGCGCGCCATGTTGGTCCACTGCAGCACCCGGGCCACGTTCAGCGGCACCTGCTGCCCGCCCAGCGGCACCGACGGGAAGAACGAGTACGTCGAGAATGCGCCCGCCACGTTCGCGGTCGGCACCCCGTGGCGGGCGTCCACCGCACCGATCACGGCGTTCAGCGCGCCCGCCAGCGGCACCGACGCGGTGGCCGTCGCCCGCCCCTGCGCACCGGTCGTCCAGACCGCCAGGAACGGGTCGTACAGGTCCATGCCCACGATCCGGGTCCGCGGACCGGCCGCCGCCCGCAGTTCGCCGAGGATGCGGTCCAGACCGGTCCGGACCTGGTCGATGCCCTTGAGCGCGCACGGCAGGTCCAGCGAACCGCCCGCCGCGCACCGCTGCACGTCGTTGGCGCCGATGTCGATCGTCACCAGCGTCTCGTCGTTCCGGTGCGCCCTCAACCAGGCCACCGCCGCCGCCAGTTGCGAACCGGAGAAGCTGTGCGGGTACGGGCAGCCGCCGTCCGCCATGGTGCCGGTGGTCTCGCCCGGGCAGCCCAGGTCGGTGAACTCGAACGGTCGGCCCTCCGCCGCCGCCCGCGCACCCAGCGTTCCCGCCAGGTCCTGCGCGTAGCCCCGGCCCACCACGTGCCCACCGCCCGGCGTGGACTGGTAGCCCGCCGCCAGCGAATCGCCCAGCGCCAGGTAGTACGCGGTGCGGTGCGCCCCGCTCCGCCCCCGATCCTGGCCCTGGTTCCCGTCCGCGGCGGCGGGCACGGTGGCCGCGCCCAGCAGTGCGACGGCGGTCAGCGCGGCGGAGAGCAGGGTGCGACGCAGCGGCGCCGGACGGGACGAACGGGACGGGCGGGACGGGTGCATGAGTGGTTGCCTCCGGACGGCGAGGGATCGGCCAGGGGAGGCTACTGCCCGGTACGCCCCGAGGGGTAGGGGTGTGCACGGGCGAACACCCGGCGTGCGACGGGCAGTTGCGCGCCCGACCGGCCACGGGCCCTCACCCGGCGGGGCGGATCAGCCGCAGCGCCCCCTCCGGCGAGCGCTCCAGCAGGGCCAGCGCGTCACTGCTGTTGCTGTCGCCGCCGTGGTGGTCGCGCAGGATCGACAGGCAGGTGACCGTCGTCGAACCGATCCGGGCGTCCAGCGGGCGGTGCATGTGGCCGCAGAAGTGGTGACGCGGCCTCAACCGCTCGACCAGCGAACGCAGTTCGGGACGCCCGACCGGCCGCTCGCCCGGCGCCCCGGCCGGCAGCAGCCCGGCCGGCCAGTCATGGGTCAGCAGCACGTCCACCCCGCCCGGGACACGCCGTCCCTCGGCCGACAGGCGGGCCACCTCGGCCGCCGTGTAGTAGGTGCGGTCGCGGACCGACGTGCGCACCGGCCGCGCCGCGTCCGTCACTCGCGCGGAGTGGATGCCCGAGAGGAACGCCACCCGCAGCCCCGCCACCTCGGTGACCCCCGCCCGGCCCAGGAACCGCACCCCCGGCGCCCACTCCCCGGGCCCCGCCGCGTCCAACGCCGGCCACGGCTCGTGATTGCCGCCGATGAAGAACAGCGGCGCGCCCAGCGCAAGTTCACCCGTCGCCACGAACGGGAAATCGCCGAGCCTGCGGTACTTCGCCGGACCGTGCACCCCCGCCGCGTCCACCTCGTCCCGATTGGCCTCCACATCGCCCACCGCGAGCACCGCGTCCAACGGGCCGTACGCCGCCCGCACCGCCGCCACCCGCTCCGCGAGCAGCAGGAACTCACCGTGCACGTCACCCACCACCAGCACCCGCGACACCGGTCCCCCTCCGCCCTGTTCGCCGCCGGAACCGGACGGTAGCCGGGCCGGGGCGGGGACGGAAAGCGATTTCCCGTTGGGGTGCGGAGCTGTCCGGGCGGAGATGGAAAGCGGTTTCCCGTTGGGCGCGGGGCGGTCGGGGGAGAGGGGGAAGCGGCTTCCCTTTGGGCGGAGGGCAGTCGGAGGGAGGGTGGAAAGCGGTTTCCCGTTGGGCGCGAGGCCGCCCGGAAGCAACGGGGAAGCGCTTTCCCGCCGGGGGAGGGACGCCCGGGCGACAACCGGGAAGCGCTTTCCCGCCGCCCCGGGAGAACCGGCGCCGGATCAGCCGGGGAAGGCGTACACCGTGGTGGCGTGGGCGACCGGGTCGTCCGGGGCCTGCGGGGTGGCCAGCACGATCTCGGCGAAGGCCATCCGGCGGCCCAGCTTGGTCAGCCGGGCGGTGACCAGCAGATCGGTGTCCCGGGCCGGGCGCTGGAAGGTGGTCGACAGCTGGACGGTCGTCATCGGGGCGAAGCCGCCCAGCGCCGCCGACACCGCCACCACCGTCGCGGTGTCCGCCGCGGCCATCATCGCCTGGCCGGACAGCCCGCCCCCGTCCCGGGCCAGCCGGTCCGACCAGGGCAGCCGGAGCACCGCGTGGCGCTCACCGGTCTCCACGACCGTCAGCCCCAGGTCCTGGACCCAGGGGGCGAAGTGGTCGGCGAGGATCTTGTCCGCCTCGGCGGGCGTGAGGGTGGTGGCCATGGCGCGATGGTAGGACCCGGCGGTCACACAGCGCCATAGGCCCTGTGCGCAGCGTGCCCCGGGCGTGGCCGTTCGTGGTCCGCCGCCCGCACGATGCATGGTGGTCGGATGGGAGTACGGCGGAAGCTGGCGGGGCTGCGCGGCGAGTGGCGCGCCGGGCACCTCATGGTGCTCGTGCCGCTCGCCCTGATCGTGCTGATCTCGGTCGTCGACACCTCGCTCTCCCCGGACATCCACCTCGGCCCGCTGCTGGTGATCGCCCCCGCCCTCACCCCGTCCTTCGCCGGCAGCCGCACCACCGCCCTGATCGGCCTCCTCGCCGTCCTCGCCCAGGCGGTCGTCGCCGTCCTGCACGGCGGCCTGTTCACCCCCAACCACGAGGCCCAGCTCGCCGCCCTCGCCCTGCTCACCGGCGCCCTGGTCGCCTACTGCCGGGTCCGCGAACGCCACGGCCGCGAACTCGACCAGGTCCGCGCCGTCTCCGACACCGTCCAACGCGTCCTGATCCGCCCGCTCCCCGACCGGGCCGGACCGCTGCGCCTCGCCGCCCGCTACCTCGCCGCCGCCGACGGGGCGAAGGTCGGCGGCGACCTCTACGCCCTGGTCCGCGCCGACGGAGCCACCCGCCTGCTGATCGGCGACGTCCGCGGCAAGGGACTCGACGCCGTCGGCGACGCCGCCGCCCTGCTCGGCGCCTTCCGCGAACTCGCCCACCGGCACGAGGACCCCGCCGAACTCGCCCACGCCCTCGAAGCGTCCTACCGCCGCCACCTCGCCGAACTCGCCGCCGACACCGGCCAGGACGTCCACGAGAACTTCGTCACCGCCCTCGTCCTCGACCTCCCCGACCGGCGGCCGGTCCTGCGGATCGCCGACTGCGGACACCCGCCGCCCCTGCTCCTCGGCCCCGACGGCACCCGCGCCCTCCCGCTGCGCCGCACCGCGCCGCCGCTCGGCATGAGCGCGCTCGGCCCCGTCGACCGCCGCACCGAGGAGTTCGCCTTCCCGCCCGGCAGCACCCTGCTGCTGCACACCGACGGCGTCACCGAGGCCCGGGACCGCACCGGCGCCTTCTACCCGCTGGCCGCCCGCGCCGCCCGCCTCCCGCAGCCCGCCACCCCCGCCGCCCTGCTCGACGGGTTGCGCCGCGACCTGCTCCACTACGTCGGCGGCCGCCTCCCGGACGACGCCGCCCTGGTCGCCGTCCGCCGGGAGGCACGGGAAGCAGGTGAGGCAGGGGAAGCACGGGAGGGACAGGGGGCTTAGGAGCTGTCCGGCCGATCATGTGACTGTCGCTTGATCTGCTCGTTGTTCCGGGCATGGGGCGGGGAGAACGTGGTGATCTGTCGGACGCGGAG